>NZ_JBALFY010000020.1:0-7491 GCF_036916655.1 Nostoc sp. | reverse complement strand
GGGGGTCATGCTTAAAACTGCTGAAATTCATGTGCAATAGACATTTTGACAGTTTTTGACCCCTATTTTTTTTCGGCTTGTGAGAAATCCGGGATTATTGCCAAATAATGATGCAATCGGAATTGAGGTTCTAAAAAACGGAGTCATTGATACTCAAGCAGGTAACGATACTATCTCTGGTACAGGGATTGGTGGCTTCGGGTATAGAAACTTTGGACCACCTGCTATAGGTATCTCTAACACACATGGCTACATTAATGGAGGAGACGGAAATGATTTGATCAAGGGAAGCGGAGCGGGAATTGGCGATTTTACAATCAGCTCAAGTATAGGCATCAATAATACTCAGTATGGCCGCATTGATGGAGGAAAAGGGAACGACACTATCTTTGGAACTGTAGAAGGTGAGGGACAAGCTGATGCTACAGGCATCAATAACACTCAGCATAGCCTCATTGATGGAGGAAAAGGGAATGACACTATTTTTGGAACTGCTGTGGGTACTGGCTATGGAATCAGTAATAATGCTACAGGCATCTTCAACAGTGGTAGTAGCGTGATTAGTGGAGGCTTTGGAAACGATTCTATTACTGGTATCGGCAAGGGCGGTCGTGGGTCCCTAAACCCAAATGGGCAGGATTACTCTGCGTGGAATGGTATAGGTATCTCCAACAGCCAGGGTAGCGTAATTAGTACAGGGCAGGGAAACGACTTGATTTCTGGCACGGGTACAGGCGGTGCAGGGGACTCGGTTCCTGCTCATCCTGAAATTGGAATAGTTCCACCTGGTATAGGTATAGGCATTCTTAACAGTGCTACCATCGATTTAGGTGATGGCAATGACACTATCATTGGTACTGGCATTAGTAAAGGCACAGGTATTCTTAATACTAATGGCATTATTTATGAAGGGGCAGGAGCGGATATTCTTACTGGCTATGGCACTAGTGTTGGCATTCAAGGCGGCACTATTGATGGAGGAACCGGTAACGATTACTTCAAAGCCCGTCGAATTGATGCTAACGGTAATCCCGTTTCAAACCAAGGGGGCGATATTGCCGATGTCTTAATTAAAGGTGGATCTGGAAACGACACATTTGATGTTGGTTATGGTAATGCCACCATTGATGGTGGTTCAGGATGGGACAAGCTAATTCTGCCTGATTTCAAAAGTGATTACATTATTACAGGCAGCTGCCACAATTACACCGTTAAGCGTGATCAGTTTACTTTGAATGTCTTGAATGTTGAGCAAATCGACTTTCTCGGCGTTACTCCACAGCACAATGTGCTTAGGATTACTCATTAGGAATTGACAACAAATAAATTACTACTTGTAGAGTGGGCGAGATGCCCCACTCTACAAGTAGTAGTTAGAGAAGGAACGCGTTTTGCCTCAAGGAAGATCGCCCTCTGACTACTGATTAATTTTCGCCCCAAGTTTTTAGTTTTTGGTCGTCATCCAATACCAGGAAGTACTCCCGAGCAGTAATGGGCTTCTTCTACCCAGTCAATTGAAATAGGTATTCATCTTTCTTCAAGATTGAGTATCGTTGCCCATTGATTGATTTGACTGTCGTTGATGTTTATCCGCTCACACAGTTCAGTCTTAGTTGCCCCTGTTTAGCATCATGATCAGAATGTGAGAATTTGATTTTGCCTCTGGGTATGTTCTCAACCCTCTCTCTGAGAGATGATAATCCCGCGTTAATAAGAGCAAGGCGAAGCCCATAAATTTCTGTTCTGAGGGAGTTAATCTCATCATTGAATTCCTTTTGTTGCTCGGCTACGGGCACAACAGGCGCATCGGGGGTAGGCGAACGCTATAATTTTAGGGCTGCTCTGGTTGCACGTTACCAATCAAGAGTTGTTTTTTACTGCGCTTCAACTGTTTCCAAAGTGCTTTAATCTGGTTGTAAGCATCTTCTGGGGCAAGCTTACCATTGGTTTGTAAACAGGTAATATAGCCAACCTTTTGTGTGAATTCTTGGAGATTGGCATTAAATACTAGGTTATCCGGCTGAAATTGACTGTAGTAGCGACTGCGAGGGTAAAGAAATTTGTTTTTGTCTGACTGATTAGGCTCGTCCATTAGTTCACTTGTCTCAATCAAGTTTGTCTTGTATGTAGTTATCAGCATTAATTTCAAATTTATGCAAGTAGGCAAAAGTATTCGTCGAGACATTGGTTTGAAGGACAGAGACGAAATGATTAAGAAGTAAAAAGATAATCCCCATAAATAGATTGAGGGGAAGATATTCTTTTTGCTGAAAGTCTACCGCCAGGTTGGTATCACGTTTTGAAACTAAAAACTATGCTTTGGTTTGTGAATTTGAGTGTTGACGAAATAAGCCTGTCATACTCAAACCAGTAATCAACAAACCAATTAATCCCAAACCGTTTAAAATTGGATATATTTTTTCTAAATGGATGATTTCTAAGGTATGAATTTGCAGAATAAATTGACCTAGTTTTCGTTGATGAAACCATCCATGGACAACAGTAAAACACATACCTGTTAGCACAGTCACAAACAAGGGCAGACATAGAATAATGGCAATCTGATGATGATATTTGCGAAAAGCTCGGTTCATAAGTAATTTCTAGTTAAGTCACTTTAAATTTATTAAAGATGCCCAAATCTGAAATAAAGCTTGTTTGTTCTTAATTTTCTACACTCCAATACCTGCAACTGAAAATCTGCTCTCTGCAAATAAAATTCTAGCTAAAGGTGGTTTGTTCATTTTCAAATCGGACAAGACGATAAGTAAACTACCACAGCTAAATTATTTAAACAAAGTAAAATACTATTCTTTAATGAGGATTTCGATGCCCTTTGCTTGAAGAATTCATCTATCTTTAGAAAGATTTATAGTGGAAATTTTCAATACATATTTGACATATTAATGACACAGTATTGACATAGATATAAATAAAATCTTTAAAAAAGAAGAAGTGCTAGTTAATGAATTAATCTACTTACATTCATCACAATTAAGTCAAAAAATTAAGACTTAAATCTCAAAATGCTCTCAGTAGTTCACGAGAGTAAACTTGGCTATTTGGGAAATTGTTTTAACCTCTAATATGTACCCCAATCTGAAAAAGCGCATTTTGGGCTTGGCAGACTAGTCGGGCGATCGCATTTGTCTTGATATCAATTTTTAAACACCGAAAAAACAGGAGTAATCAGAATGTCTACATTTACCGTCACTAATACGAACAACAGTGGTGCAGGTTCACTGCGGCAGGCAGTTCTAAATGCCAATGCTCTTTCAGGAAAAGATATCATCAATTTTGGTGGGCTGTTTACAGATGGGCTAGCTCATACCATCAGTTTGACTGGTAGTGGTTTGAGTATCACAGATGACTTGATAATTGTTGGTACAAATCCGAGCAAACTAACTATTAAGGATGATAGTGCTGATCGTGTTTTTGATATTACCAGTGGTGTAACATCTGCAATCAATGGACTGACTATTACCAATACATACAATAGCTACAATGGCACACCAGGGGGTGGTGGTATTTCCAATGAAGGTGTTCTTACCTTAAACAATAGCGTAATAACTGGTAACATAGTATACCATAATGCCAGAGATTTAGACGGAAACACTATCGGCGCGGGTGGTGGTATTTACAACGCTGGCAGCCTCACAGTAAACTACAGTACTATTAGTAACAACTCGGCTACTGATGTCTTCTACGAAAGCAGCTATGGCGGCGGTATTTACAGCACTGGCAGCCTCACAGTGAAATGTAGCAACATTACTGGTAACACATCTGGATACGAGGGTGGTGGTATCTTTTCTGAACAGTCTTTGAAAACTGGTATCAACTCCAACTCGATATTTGTGAATTATAGTACCATCACTAACAATTCAGCAGCAGAATCTGGGGGCGGTATCTTTTCAGTTGGAGGTACAGTGAATTACAGCACCATCAATAACAATTCAGCGCGAGGAGCTGGGGGCGGTATCTATTTATTGGAAGGTACGATGAGTCACAGCACCATCAGTGGCAATTTTGCGCCCATAGGCGGCGGTATCTTTTCAGTTGGAGGTACAGTAAGTTACAGCACCATCAGTGACAATTCCGTGTATAGCGATAGCGATGGCATAGGCGGCGGTATCTTTTCAGTTGGAGGTACAGTGAGTTATAGCACCATCAGTGGCAATTTTGCGGGCAATGGCGGCGGCATCTACGCAGAAAGTAATGTGATCATAAGTCATAGCACCATTAGTGGCAATTCGGCACACTTTGGTGGCGGCGGCATCTACGCAGAAAGTAATGTGATTATAAGTCATAGCACCATTAGTGGCAATCAGGCACACTTTGGTGGTGGTATCTATAATAATGGCATCCTAACGGTGGGGAACAGCACTATCAGACACAATAGAGCTTTCGGGATCGAACTCAGTTCTGGTGCAAAAGAGTCTGGTGAAGGTGGCGGCATTTACAATTACTCTGCTGACTATACTACTGCCACACTGAACTACAGCACCATCGCTTGTAACTTTGACACACCCGAAGAGGATTCAAATAAGTTTATCAAGCTTGATAATCTCGTAGGTAAATTCATAAACATTGGTTCAGTCGTGAGAGTTTAACTATTTACCTTAATATTTTTTAGAAAGCGATTAAAATTCTCACCAAGCCAATCAATAGCTTGGTGAGAATTCGTTCACTAACAATTCTTTGTTCCATTGCCGATAATAGTTTTAGAGGTAATTATTCAAGAGGTTGATTGTGGTCTTTGCTCAAACCAGTCCCTGTGATGTAATAACAACTCGCCTGAGGTTAGACGAGTATGGGGCTATGGAAGAAACCAACCCAGAACGCCATTGACTTCAGCAACGGAGAGGTTATTACTATATCGGGAGGATCGGTTACTCACAGTGCGTAGACGCAAAGCGGCTTGTCGTGAGACATCGCCAGCAACTTTTTAATTTACTTGGGATTTTTACTGAGAGACACCGATTTTCGTTTGTATAATAGCGACTTGCTTTTTTTAAATTCCTGAATATCAGTGTGGGACTTATACCGATTTGATGGTTGTTAACGGCGAATCAGAGTTCAATGGCAATGTCTACGACAAGCCGCTTTGCGTCTACGCAATGATGAAATTCTGAATCCAATGCTTATTGTCGAAGTTTTTTCGCCCCTGACTGTTGCTTATGATCGCGGGGACAAGTTCAGAAAATATCGCTCGATTGCCAGCTTTTGTGAATATCTGCTTGTGAGTCAAACTGAACCCTACATTGAGCAGTATCATAACGCGGGATCGTAACAGTAACGAGCGCTGGTTATGGCAAGTTCACTCTCACCTTGAGCGGACGATTGTTCTGCACAGTTTAAATGTAGAAATTCCCCTGACTGAAATCTATCGTCGCATTAATTTTTAAGGGTTGCTAAAGCTTCTAGAAATTGCGCTCACCGAGACGGGCGGAAAAGGGATATTTTTTTTCCAAGTGAGCCTATTATGATACTCATCTAACATTAGAGGCAAGCGATACCTCCGGTAAGCTTCTCGAAGAGACGCTGCGCGAACGCTAACGCAGAACGAAAGAATGAGCATTAAAAGCTCGTGTTGCCACGATTACAAGTATAAGGAAAGTCACAATGGAAACATTAAAGAATTATCAGTTGATACTGAAAACGGGTAAAACTACGACAGAAAAAGCTTTAGAATTATTTGACACCCTTGAACCCGTAGATTTAGGCTTTATGTTTGGTCGTTGGCAAGGGTCTGGACTGCATACAAATCATCCAATGGATGGTTTATTGGAAATTTCCAATTGGTATGGGAAGGAATTTATAGATTCTGACAATATTCATCCGTTATTATTTTTAGATGGTCAGGAAAAAATTTTCCAGGTTGCGCCTAACCCCACTTTAATGAACTGGGTTTTAAAATTGCCGATCCCCAAAAATGATTCTCTCAAACCATTGCTGACCTCAATTAATTCTTTACTTAAAACCGATAAAAGTCAAGCCAGACTGCGGATGATGGAATATAGAGGAAAAGTGACTGCTACAATGATTTATGATTATTTGCCAATCAATGATTCTTTCAAAAAAGTAGATGAAAATACTGTGTTAGGAATTATGGATCATAAAAACATACCTCAACCTTTCTTTTTTATTCTCAAGCGATGCCTTTAGCTTTTTAAATCGGCTCTATTACGCTAAAGTGATCGCATCGAAGATAAGCGTGGTGCAACAATTCAGTGGGGGATTCTGACCCGCGACTGAAAGATTGCTGACGGATGTATTGGGAATAGCTGAATTCTTCTTCAAGAATATAAACTTTGTCCAATGAATGTTATTAGTGAAACTCATCACCAAAAGAAGCACTCCCAAGAAAGCTAGAAAAAGTAAACAGCATCCAACCGAAACAAATATGTTTTTGGGTTTGCCAATCGTATCTGTCTTCTACCGTCGGGATTGTGTTAGCTTCAACAATTTCTAATTCTTCAACGAGTAGTGGTGCAAGAGTATAGCGAATCGCTCACCTTTCTTTTCAGGAAACAAAGAAGTTTGCAGTTTGACCAGCAAAATTTTCAAGTGAGATGTAGCGATCGCTATCTCTGCGACCTTTAAAGGCACTCTTATTGATACGTATAATGAAAAATAGTAAAAGAGCAGTAAAAATACTGTGTATTTCTTGCATAACACAGTTTAATCTAAAGCAAAGAAATTTTGAGCCAGAAAATAAGACAAATAGTAAGTAAAATTACCAGAATTAACAACTGACCAACTAAACATTTATTTCAAGAGGGGGCAATAATTGTCTACTTAAATTTATCACGTTGCATAGCAATACTGCGTAGGTTTTGCATTTTTAACTCGGAATTGGGTTTTGGGAAAAGGTTAAAGGTTTTTTCTTTCCCCTTCCCCTTTTCCCCAAAACCCGACAAGTATTGTGTTGCATAGCTTCTATCAAGCAGCATGTGAAAGTTTCGGGGTATAAATCCCTGTCACTTTCACGTAATTTCTCTATTCTCTACGAGACGCACTCGCGTTCGGAGCGGGGCAAAGTCCATTACGAATTAAGAAAAAGCGAATTGTTAAAATAAGCACCCCAATCCGAAAAAGCGCATTTTGGGGTTGGTAAACCAGTAGGGTGATCGCAGTTGTCTTGATATCAAATTTTATACAACGTCAAAAAATAGGAGAAATCTGAATGTCTACATTTACCGTCACTAATACGAACAACAGTGGTGCAGGTTCACTGCGGCAGGCAGTTCTAAATGCCAATGCTCTTTCAGGAAAAGATATCATCAATTTTGGTGGGCTGTTTACAGATGGGCTAGCTCATACCATCAGTTTGACTGGTAGTGGTTTGAGTATCACAGATGACTTGATAATTGTTGGTACAAATCCGAGCAAACTAACTATAGCGGTTCTCGCTTGAGTGAAATACACAATGTGGGAAGATGATGAATGTTGTAGCAAAGTGTATCTGGAATGAAAGCATACTCCACTGAC
>NZ_JBALFY010000019.1:0-229294 GCF_036916655.1 Nostoc sp. | reverse complement strand
AGGATGAATGTCGGATTCGTTCTCTGCACAGCCCACAGAATTTTTCTTTGCTACGTCGCATTGCTCTTAATGCCTTAGAGCGAGAATCCTCTTTCCGCCGCAGTATTCGCCAAAAGTCACGGCGAGCCGCGATGAATGATCAGTATATGATTTCTGTGTTGGTGGCAGCTCTTTCAAACTCAACACTCTCCTAGAACCCCACTATCAATAGGGTTTGAGATGCGCTAACCCTGAGGGAAATATGATGTACCTAATACGATTGGTAAACGCTATTATCATCAAAATTTGATATAAATTTCTACTGATCGCAATCACACCAAATATTTTTTGTTATTTACTTAATTTGATTATGATTGTTGGCGCTGTTACAACCCGGAATTTTAAAACCGTTTACTATACCTGAGTACTTTCATAAAACAAAAGTAGTTTGCTAAAAACATAAACCTATAATTTGGTAGAGATATTCGTTATTATCCTAGCCAGCTAAATCACTTTATCTAAGTAAAATCTCAGCAATTTCCAAATTATTTTGTGGACTTGGAAGTGATAAATCAAGAATAACTGACTCAAAAAGTAGGAATTAGTAAACAAGTACAGAGAAAAGCCTAATCTGTTCTTTTTTCTGCGCCACTAGTTAAGAGGTAATCTATGGTGCGAAACTCAAAGCTAGGGTACAGAACGTTCCCTAAGTCTATTCTGCGTCCATCCGTTGCTATAGGTATAATTGCATCTTTATTGGTTGGCGGAATAAGTTTTTATATAGTAAAACGCTGGCAAAATTATGCAAATCCAGAGGCACAAGTGCCAGTAACACAATTACCACAGTTAACAACGGTAACGGCTTTAGGACGACTCGAACCACAGGGAAAGGTAATTAAACTCTCGGCTGCGGTGTCTGCTGAAGGAAGTCGGGTAGAAAAGTTGTTGGTGAAGGAGGGAGATAGGGTAAAGGCGGGACAAATAATTGCAATTTTGAACAGCCGCGATCGCCTCCAAGCAGCTTTAAAAGAAGCACAAGAACAGGTAAAAGTAGCTCAGGCCAACCTAAACCGCACCAAAGCAGGTGCTAAACGCGGTGAAATTGCCGCCCAAAAAGCTGCGATCGCTCGTCTAGAAGCCCAAGGCCAAGGTGATATTAATGCCCAAGCGGCGACAATTGAGCGATTTCAAGCCGAAGTGCGTAACGCCCAAGCAGAAGACGAACGCTATCAGCAACTATATCAACAGGGCGCAATTTCCGCTTCTCAACGGGATAGCAAGCGTTTAAACTTGGAAACTGCCCAAAAAAGCTTGCAAGAAGCCCAAGCACAATTAAGTCGTACCCAATCAACTAGCCAACAACAGGTCAAAGAAGCTACAGCAACACTCGATGAGATCGCTGAAGTGCGCGGAGTGGATGTAGAAGCTGCCCAAGCGGAAATTAATCGTGCCGTAGCAGCCATGAATCTGGCAAAAGTCAATCTTGAACAAGCAGAGGTGCGATCGCCCCAAAATGGACAGGTATTTGAGATCCATACCCATCCTGGGGAATTAGTCTCAAATGATGGCATTGCAGATATTGGACAAACCAGCCAGATGTATGTCATCGCCGAAGTCTACGAAAGTGATATCGGTAAAGTACATTCAGGGCAGCAGGTGCGAATAATTGGTGATTACCTACCGATTGAATTACAGGGAATCGTAGATCGCAAAGGCTTGCAAGTGCGACGGCAGAATGTCATTAACACAGATCCCGTCAGCAATATCGACAACAGAGTAGTAGAAGTCCATATCCGACTAGATGAAACTTCCAGCCGAAAAGCTGCCACCTTAAGCAATATGCAGGTTAAGGCAGTAATTGAATTGTGAAAAGGGGATTGGGTACTGGTTACTGGGTACTGGGAGTGGGAGATTCTGAAGTCGATGAACAAGTCCCTAATCCCTAATCCCCAATCCCTAATCCCCAGTCCCTAATTATGAGATTGCTCAAACAACTGCAACGGCGAACCCCTCTAGGATGGCTGCAACTGAATCATGAAAAAAGCCGTCTTTTTGTAGCATTATCAGGCATTGCCTTTGCGGATCTTCTCATGTTCATGCAGCTGGGTTTTCAGACCGCGCTGTATGACAGTAACACCAGACTACATCGCAGTTTGCAAGCAGACATTGTTTTAACTAGTCCCCAAGCCCGCAACTTGCCAAGCTTGTCTACATTTTCTCGTCGGCGACTTTACCAAGCAATGGATATACCAGGGGTAAAGTCGGCGGAACCAATGTATTTCAACAACACAATCTGGAAAAATCCCCAAACGCATCGGGAGACGGGGGTGTTAGTTATCGGTTTTAACCCAGATAAGCCAGCCTTTGATTTACCAGATGTTAACCAGCAATTGCAAGCGATCAAACTACCCGATACCGTGTTGTTTGACCGTGGTGCAAGAGGAGATTATCAAAAAGCGATCGCTCAAATTGACCAAGGTAAAACCCTGACTACTGAAATAGAACGGCGTACCATTACCATTAGTGGTTTATTTCAAGTCGGGGCTTCCTTTGGTTCTGATGGCAACCTGATTACCAGCGATCAGAACTTTTTGCGGCTATTTTCTGGGCGACAGTCCAACAGTGTCAGTTTAGGTTTGATTGTTCTTAAACCAGGCTATGACCCGAAAAAAGTGGCAGCAATGCTCAAAGCCTACCTCAGAAATGATGTCAAAGTATTAACCCACGCCGAATTTATTGAATTTGAAAATAATTTCTGGAGAACAAATTCCCCAATTGGATTTATTTTCAGCCTGGGCGTATCAATGGGATTTGTGGTAGGCGTGATTATTGTCTATCAAGTCCTCTCCACCGATGTTAATGCCCACGTTCGGGAATACGCCACCTTTAAAGCAATGGGATATCGCAATTATTACTTACTAGGTGTAGTGCTTGAAGAATCCTTGATATTAGCAGCACTGGGCTTCTTTCCCGGATTGGGAGTGTCTTTAGCACTTTACCAATTGACTCGCAAGGCTACAAATTTGCCCATGTACATGACTGCAATTCGGGCGTTGCAGGTATTAATGTTGACCATACTTATGTGTACCATTTCTGGTGCGATCGCTACCCGCAAACTCCAAGCCACCGACCCTGCTGATATGTTTTAAATTTGTCATTCGTCATTGGTCATTGGTCATTTGCAAAGGACAAAGGACAAATGACCAATGACGATCGTCACGAGTAATCAGATCTATTTATGACTAGTCAATCCATCATCTCCATTCAGAATCTCGACCATCACTTTGGTCACGGCCCACTCCGCAAGCAAGTTTTATCTAACATCAACTTAGAGATTAACGCCGGTGAAATCATTATGATGACCGGGCCCTCTGGTTCGGGAAAGACTACCTTGCTGACATTAGTGGGTGGCTTGCGTTCTACTCAATCTGGTAGTTTGCGGGTGTTGGGACGAGAACTTTGTGGCGCGAGTGCTGAACAACTAGTGCAGGCGCGACGGCGTAACGGCTATATTTTCCAGGCACATAACCTGCATGGTAGTTTAACGGCACTCCAAAATGTCAAAATGGCTTTGGAATTACACAAACATCTTGGGCCAAAAAAGATACTAGCTATGTCAGCCCAGATGTTAGAGCAGGTAGGATTAGGAAATCATTTGCATTACTATCCTGATAAACTATCTGGGGGACAAAAACAACGAGTAGCGATCGCTCGTGCTTTAGTCAGTCATCCTCAAATAATCCTTGCAGATGAACCCACCGCCGCCCTTGACAGTCAATCGGGACGAGATGTAGTTAATCTCATGCAAAAACTGGCAAAAGAACAAGGCTGTACCATCTTAATGGTTACTCATGACAACCGCATCCTAGACATTGCCGATCGCATTGTTGATATGGAAGATGGCAAACTCAAATCAAAAGTAACACTATCAACCTAAAGTTGATTACTGTATTCCATCATTCAGAGTCGATTTATAAAGTAAATCTTAAGTGTGGGAGGGCAAACTAAATTTGTGCATTAGAATCATGGCTTTTTTGGCGTTAAAGCGCTATTAAGAGCAAATATTAATATATTTACATTCTTTAATCTAGTTTAATTTATCCTCGTCAATTTACTTAGTTTAAGTAATTTCCCCATACCGATTTCAACTCAACAATGTGATATTAGTGTCCAGTTGAAAAAGTGTCCAGTTGATTCCAAGATTTTCTTAAAGTATTATTTATGTAATGACTGTAACCACAACGGGTTTCCTTTGTTGCTTAACAAGTGACACATATAACAAGCCATGAGAGCATTTTTGCCATCAATCTAGTTAAATTCTATGCTCATTCTCAATGTCATACACCTTGGTTATTAGAGTTAAGACCAATTCAATAAAATTACAGATAAAATAATTAGCCCTTGCAATCCATAAGTATCTGGAGAATTTCCGAAAATTTATGGTTGTCAACAACATCGGCTTCAAGCAGGAAACACTGGCGATTATAAGCTAGTCTATTTTCCAACACAAGCAAGGGATTTTTTGTAGTTATATGATTATTGAGAATAGCGCTAGTAGTTCAAACAAAAATTTGCTCGGTTTTGATGTCAAAACTTTGACAACCAATCGTCGTGCAATCAATGTGTTCAAGGCAATATTTGCTGTTCTCCCGATCGCTTTGGCATTGCCTGTAGATGCCTTACAAGTAAAGGTGACTCCCACTAATCCGAAATTAGGGGATACACTTTCAGTGGAGATTAATCTAGATAATCCAAAAAATGGTACAAACCCAACAGTAGCTAGTGGCAAGAATACATACCCAGCCTTTGAAATTGCACCCAATCAGTATCGGGCTTTTGTTCCGACAACTCCATTAGAAACAGCTGGAAATAGAACACTTCGGATTGCGGGAGATGGTCAAATACAAAACTTGGCAGTGAATGTGCTTAATCGCAAATTCCCCGTACAACGCATTACTTTGCCACCTGGCAAAGCCGGAGTGGATGCTACAGAATATGAACTGAAGCGCGTGGCAGTTTTTAAAGCGCTACAAACACCAGAAAAGTATTGGAATGGAGTATTCCTAAAGCCAAATGCAGGGCGAATGAGTACAAACTATGGTGTACGTCGCTACTATAATGGTACATTTGCAAAGGACTACTATCACCGTGGTCTTGACTACGCTGGTGCTGCCGGCTCACCAGTCGTTGCCCCAGCTGATGGGCGAGTTGCTTTGGTAGGTAGGGTATCCCAAGGGTTTCGGATACACGGTAACGTAGTTGGCATTGACCACGGTCAAGGAGTAACCAGTATTTTCATGCACCTAAGTCGTATTAACGTTAAAGAAGGTGATTTTGTGAAAGCTGGTCAACTAATCGGTGCAGTCGGTTCAACGGGTGCTGCTACAGGGCCACATCTACACTGGGGTTTTTATGTCAACGGACAATCTGTTGACCCAACACCTTGGCAAACTAAAGTCGTTAACTAGTAGAGGCGGAATTAATCGCGTCTGTGCATAATTTGTATATTTTTGCTGATAATTAGGCAAAACAAATTGAATTGATACCGTCCCTACCTTGCTTGGCTAACATAAATGATGATAAGCATTATGAGCATCGAAAAAATTGTAGAACAAGCTCTCCAGGATGGTTATTTGACACCAGCAATGGAAGCAGAAGTCGGTAGAATCTGTGACAACGCCTCTGAACTCTCAATTGAAGAGTATATGGCGCTGGATCGGCTGATGGGTGCGCTATTGACTGGTGAGGTAGTGGCGGTACCTCGCAAACAATTTATTAACGTTATGGAAGAATTGGTGCTAACAGAAGCGATCGCACGAGTCGCAGAAATTGAAGCCACGAGCGAAAGTTCTCTAGATGTCGGGGATATTGCTGCTTACGCTCTCAATCGGCTACCACCTTTATATGCTACTACAGAAGAAGGTGCTAACTTCCAGCGCCAAACGGCTCAGGCACAACTCCAAGACTTAATTTCTCAACAAGTAAGCGAGGCGATTAACCGTTACCTCGATCGACCCAATTTCTTCCCAGAACGGCAAGCTTTGGGTAAAAACAGTGGCAATGAAGTTGTACGCCAAGTTAGTGCTTTACTACAAACTTATGCACCTAACTTTGAGCAAAAATTATGATTTTAAGAGTCATTGGTCATTGGTCATTGATCATTGGTCATTGGTCATTGGTCATTTGTTCTAGATAAAGGACAAATGACTAATGACTCTTAATTAATCACGTACTACGACTGTTGTACCTATTGTTACTTGCTCATACAACAATCGGACATCAGAATTACGCATTCTTAAACAACCGTGGGATACAGCCGTTCCTACCAGGTCAATATCTGGCGTACCATGAAAGCCAATTTCATTCCGTCCATCTGACCAAAAACCAATCCATCTATCTCCCAAGGGACTATCCGTACCAGCCTGAAATACTTTACCCGTAATTGGGTGACGCCAAATTGGATAGTGCCGCATGTGGATCACCTGAAAAGACCCTGTGGGTGTTTCCCAACCTTTCTTACCAACAGCAATGGGGTAGCTGGCTATTACCTCATCTCCTGCATATACATAAGTGCGGCGATCGCTTAAATCAACCACCACTTGCGTCTTCGTATTTGCCAACTTATTAGATGGTACTTGTTGGGCTGAAGCCTGAGACCATAGACCTTTTGGCCAACTATCCGCAACTGGATTTTGTCTTTCTACTTGCGCCACTAACCGCGTCTGAGTTGGTAGTTCAGCTGCTTTAGCGACATTATTCTTAATAATTTTGGGCTGAGTTTGAGGCTTAATATTAGGAGATTTGGGTGTAGAAACCCCCCGAACTACATTCTTATTAATTATTTTTGGCTTAGTTTGAGCCTTAATAGCAGAAGATTTGAGTGTAGAACCCCTACGAGTAGTTGCTTTCGCTACATTCTTCTTAATTATTTTTGATTTAGTTTGAGGCTTAATAGCAGAGGACTTAAGTGTAAACGTCCTCTGGACAGTTGAGCCTTGGGTAGCTTCATCAGCTGGCACAGATGCACCCAACGCAATTTCCCCTAAACTAACTTGGGAAAGATTTTTATAGGCTCCCTCTGGCCGGCTTCCCTTAAGATTGCTTTGGATAGAATCTCGCCGCATCGAAGTAGATGCAGACTTTTCAGACTGCCGTTCCGCCGTAGTAATACGCCAATGGACAGCTAAGGAGAAAAATGCTGTACCAAAACAAAGCAGCATTACCATACGCCCTACAGATTCGTTTCTTACCATTGCCATCGCCTATTGTTTATCCCTGACATATTCAGCCGAGTAATTGGGTGAGTTCATCATCCGAACATCAAAAATTTATCAATACTTATCATTTCTGCTATAAATCTGCCAACACCTCTGGGCACACTAAGACTATGCGAATTGTCCCAAAGGCAAAACTCTAGGTGAGCAACCTCATTCCTCGGAAGTTCTGCGGGTTGTAAGCCTTTAATAAGACTTTCTGGTAGAACTTTTGAAATGTAGCAATCAATCATTAATGGTGTAGGTGAAAGAAAAACCATGTTTGAAAAACTATTGCTAGCAGTCACAATTACATTTTCCCTCAATTTCTTTTTTCAAGTTCGCGTACCAGAGCAACATAACTCTAGTACTGCCTACGGGCCACAACCAGAACAACCAGTAACTATTGTGGTAACAAAATCAAAAAAATAAATCACCATACTAGCAACTACAGCAACTCAACTTCCAGAAATTATCACCTGAATTTTAAAAGTATCAAGAAGCTATAATTACAAAATTTTATCTTTATCCTTATAACCAGATTTAATTATTTTAATCAAGCGTATATACCCAGTTGCTAAAAGTATCAAAGTGTGCATATAATTACAAAACTTTTGTTAGCAAAAACTGCTGCGACCCAAAGGAAACAAGGGTTGAAGTTGAGCCACTCTCCAAATCTCTGCCACAGTTCTCCTGCAAGACGCGCTCGATAGCTCAACGTTAGCGTTAGCGAGGCACGAGCGTCTGACTCCCTACCGCTACGCTATCAGTGTATATCTGTCGCAAGAGCAACTTCCGTTCACCTTGAAAGTGCTGTGAGCAGATAGCTATGGTTGAGCCAGTGCTGAGTAAAAATCCCAGTCCCTAGAACATTTTCATGTAAGGCTTTTGAAACTCGTTTCCCCTGGACTCCCCCCTGCCCCCTGCAAAGACAACAATGAGAGCAGTATAAGGAAAAATTGACTCTGCTTATTGCTATGAATGTATCCAAAATTGTATGCTTCAGTGTTCCAGTAATAAATCCGTCACCTGAGCATGGAACTTCTACCCCATTAGCAGGTCTAATAGATAGGGATGATTTAGAGCCAGTACGATCTATGAGTCAATCGATTACTGTATCCTGGTCAACGGTTGATGCAAAGTATCCAGAAGCATCAGTGCAAGTTGACAAACTCCCTAACCACGATTTAATTTTGCGCTGTCAAGCCGGACTGCGACCAGATCGTGCTGCGTTTGCAGAACTATTACGCCGCTATCAAAGTCAAGTCGATCGAGTTCTATACCACCTGGCTCCAGATTGGGCTGACAGAGCCGATTTGGCTCAAGAAGTTTGGATTCGAGTATATCGGAATATCAACCGATTACAAGAGCCTGCTAAATTTCGGGGCTGGTTAAGCCGTATTGCCACCAACTTGTTTTACGACGAGTTACGGAAACGCAAGCGGGTGATGAGTCCTTTGTCACTGGATGCTCCTCGTTCGTTAGAAGACGGTGAGATGGATTGGGAAATCGCTGGCGATACTCCCGGCCCTGAGGAAGAACTGACAACTAGAGAATTTTACGAGCAATTGCGGGAAGCGATCGCGGATTTACCGGAAGTTTTTCGTACTACCATCGTCCTGAGAGAAATCGAAGGTATGGCTTATGAAGAAATTGCCGAAATCACTGGAGTTTCATTAGGAACTGTGAAGTCAAGAATAGCCAGAGCTAGATCGAGGTTGCAAGCTCACTTGCAGAATTATCTAGACTCCTAATTTACAGGATCTTGCCTCTGCCCAATGGCAGAATTTAAGCATAGATTAAGAATTACCATAAAGACGTAGATCGCTTCTGCCTTTAGGAGGAAAATTGGCTAATTTTCCCAAAATTCCCGCCCAGTTTACCTGTGTATGAATTGGTAATAATGTTAAGATGACTACTGATTCTCAGTTTTACGACCGTTCTCCTTTGCAACTTCCTCAAAATTTGTCAGATGGAATGGCCAATCATACCAATGAATCAACGGGTCTTATGGATATGGTGAAGCGCGATCGCTTCGAGTTATTGAGTGCTTATCTCGATGGTGAAGTCACAGCCACCGAACGCAAGCAAGTAGAAGAATGGCTGGCAAATGATGCCTCAGTTCAATGCTTGTATGCCCGACTGTTAAAGCTGCGCCAAGGCTTGCGGACGCTCCCAGTGCCCACAGCCCAACAATCACCAGAAGTAACAGTTCAGCAAGTATTGACACGTTTGCACCGCTGCTCCCGTCTAAACTGGATGGTGGGAGGTGCTGCCGTTGCTGCTTGTGCGATCGGCATTGTATCTGGCTTCGTCGGTGGTGGTTCGAGAATGCCGCAACTGGCACAACGACCAGAAACAGAACCGATACAAACCTCTTCAGCGTCTATAGTTCCCCCTTCGCCGCTGATGGTAGGACTAAATAACCCGGTAATTGAAATTCCGAAAGCAGCAGTAGCCTCACCGGAAAATTCAATTCATCAGGTACAGCCTCAAGGTCACGACCCCAAACAAGACATCAATTAATCTCAAAGTTTACAGTTCATAACTGTACTCTAGGGTTAAACCGCAGCCACTCCACCAGCCATCAGGTTGGAGGAAGCCTCTTAATTGCTCAACTTGCTCTAGAGTCATTAAATAAACCCAAGCCCAACTATAAGAGAGCGACTGTGCCTCATAAACCTCGATAATTTGCCGATTATAGAGGTTTTCTGGGGTTTGTCTATGGGGCTGGTAATCTTCCAGCACATCTAACTCATTCAAAATCTTTGGGTTAGAAAAAGAGAGCAAATATCCGTAAACTTTGCTATCACCTAGCGTCATCGCTGGGTAGCCCATTGGCAGAGCAAACAATTGTCCTTGTACAAAAGCTTTTTTTACATCTACTACCTTGCCAGCACAGTATCTTTTATAGTTAGCTTCACCTGGTTTGAGCGTGCCGTAAACAAAAACCCGCACCAAATCAGAAGATTTTATATTTGATTCAACCATCGCCTATTTTTACCATCTGAATCGACAGCAATAAAAACTTATCATAGTGAATACCTCTAGATATTAATATCTAGAGGTATTTTTATTTACTCAGATTAATAGTCAAGTAGTTAAGTACTACTCTTGCCCTGATTCCTGTCTAGCTTCTCTTGAATAGCTTCTCTACAAAATTCAGGAGGGTTATCTTGTTGCTGCACTTCTTCTTTCATTGTCTTAGTCATGCGTATATTCATTTTCTCGGTCAGTGGCTCCTCTCTGTCAGTAGTAAATTTTTTTAAATTTTCTGGAGTTCCTTTAGGATTAGCCATTGTTGAGAAATATAAATATAGCTTGATCTACGTGGAAGCGAGTAAATAAGATTTTAAATCGATGGTGTTTTCATCCTGGTAAATGGTTCACCACCGATACCACTTTTACAAATGGGTAATTCTATTTTATGTTCACACGTGCAGAACTCGAAATCAAAACCACTGCTGAGTTGAGAGACTTGTGTAGACGTTACGGATTAAAGCCTACTGGGAATGGAGGGTACAAGACTAGTTGGATTGTCACCTTGATGGCATTCCCACAGATAGCACTCACTCAAACTTTGGCAGGGAAGAGGCTTGAAGTCACCAGGCTTCAGCGTTATTCAATTCCTTGAAGGGGTGGTAGATGAGATGAATTCACCCACTGATGAGCAAGCGGCGCTGATTAAGCTGACGATGGAGGGCAAAGCCATGAGCTATCCTGACAGATACGACCAAGAGAATTTGCTTAACATGTACAAGGCTAAGATGCACCTTGAAATGGCGATCGCATTACTAACCTAGTAAATCAATTTAGAACCATAACACATTTAGTCCCCAGTATCCTAAGCTTAGGGACTTTTCTATGTTCCATATACCTAAAGTTGTTGGACTATTAGTCTAAGAACTTTAGAGATATAAGATAGATAGAAATAGAGGGTAGAAAGAAATAGTAAATTAATTTTGTAAATTAAATTAGAAAATTACTAGACAAATAATTCCCTCAGTATAGTGGTTCAAACGTACTAGTAAAGTCAAATACTAGAAAATTAGTAGAAGTAAAGTGTAACAGGCATGAAACCATTGGAAATACGTGATTCTGTTGATTCCCGATACAACCCAGCAGCAATTGAGGAAAAATGGCAAAAAACATGGGTAGAACTTGGCTTAGATAAAACACCGACAGCTAGCAACAAGCCAAAATTCTACGCTCTTTCCATGTTCCCTTACCCATCGGGCAGCCTACACATGGGTCACGTCCGTAATTATACGATTACTGATGTGATTGCCCGTCTCAAACGAATGCAAGGGTATCGGGTAATACACCCAATGGGTTGGGATGCCTTTGGCTTGCCAGCAGAAAACGCCGCCATTGACCGTGGTGTACCACCAGCAAAGTGGACTTATCAGAATATGGCTCAGATGCGGCAGCAATTGCAGCGTCTTGGTTTATCTATTGATTGGGAATGCGAACTTGCTACCTGTTCACCAGATTATTACAAGTGGACACAATGGATTTTCTTGCAGTTTTTGCAAGCGGGGTTAGCTTACCAAAAAGAAGCAGCTGTAAATTGGGACCCCATTGACCAAACTGTACTGGCAAACGAGCAAGTTGATAACGAAGGACGTTCTTGGCGCAGTGGGGCAATAGTTGAGCGTAAATTATTACGCCAGTGGTTTTTTAAGATTACCGACTACGCCGAAGAATTGCTCAATGACTTGCATAAATTGACAGGTTGGCCGGAACGCGTCAAGTCGATGCAGGCAAACTGGATTGGCAAATCTACAGGCGCTTACTTAGAATTCTCTATTATTGGGATAGATGAAAAAATCGCCGTGTACACCACACGTCCAGATACCGTTTATGGTGTCAGCTACCTGGTGTTAGCACCAGAACATCCTTTAACCAAGCGCGTCACGACAAAAGAACAACAAACAGCAGTAGAAGCCTTTATTAAAGAGGTTTCCCATCAAAGTGAGTTGGAACGTACCGCTGAAGACAAACCGAAGCGGGGTATCCCCACAGGTGGTAAGGCAATTAACCCATTCACAGGGGAAGAAGTGCCGATTTGGATTGCTGACTATGTACTGTATGAGTATGGTACTGGAGCAGTGATGGGTGTACCAGCGCACGATGTGCGGGATTTTAAGTTTGCCAAAAATTACAATTTGCCAATTGATTTTGTCATCGTTTCCCCAGATGATGTTGCAGGTTTTGACTTAACTCCCACATCAGAGGTTGATGAAGTCACACAACTCATCCAAATTGAATATAACCAGGCATACACTGAACCAGGAATTTTAATTAATTCTGGGGCTTTTACTGGTTTGACTTCCACAGATGCGAAACAAGCAATAATTGAATACGCCCAACAACAAGGTTTTGGGAAAGTGCGAGTGCAATATCGCTTGCGGGATTGGTTGATTTCGCGGCAGCGTTATTGGGGCGCACCGATACCTGTAATTCATTGTCCCAACTGTGGGATAGTACCAGTACCCGACAAAGATTTACCAGTACAGTTGCCGGAAGAGGTGGAATTTACTGGACGTGGCGGTTCACCTTTGGCTCAGTTGGAAAGCTGGGTAAATGTACCTTGTCCAACTTGTGGCACTCCAGCGAAGCGGGAAACTGACACGATGGATACTTTTATTGATTCCTCGTGGTATTTCTTGCGGTTTCCTGATGCTAAAAATGAACAACAGGTTTTCGATTCCAGTAAAATAAACGATTGGATGCCAGTCGATCAGTACGTGGGTGGAATTGAACATGCGATTTTACATTTGTTGTATTCGCGGTTCTTTACTAAGGTTCTGCGGGACAGAGGCTTGTTAAATTTTGACGAACCTTTCCAACGCTTGTTAACTCAAGGGATGGTACAGGGTTTAACTTACCTAAATCCTAATAAGGGTGGTAAAGATAAATGGATTCCTTCTAATCTGGTAAATTCAGCCGACCCACGCGACCCCCAGACAGGTGAACCGTTGCAACGTCTCTATGCCACTATGTCTAAATCAAAGGGCAACGGTGTAGCACCAGAAGATGTAATTGCCAAATATGGTGTAGACACAGCGCGGATGTTCATCTTGTTCAAAGCGCCGCCAGAAAAAGATTTGGAATGGGATGAAGCCGATGTGGAAGGACAATTCCGCTTTTTAAATCGGGTTTGGCGTTTGGTGACAGATTATATTGCGGCTGGGGTATCCCGTAAAAAAGCCCAATCTGATTTAACTAAAGCAGAAAAAGAATTGCGACGGGCGATTCACACAGCTATTCAAGCGGTGACGGAAGACGTGGAAGACGAATATCAATTCAATACAGCTATTTCCGAATTGATGAAGTTGAGTAATGCCCTAACTGATGCTGATGGTAAAAATTCACCAATTTACGCAGAAGGTATTCAGACTTTGGTGGTTTTACTAGCACCATTTGCACCACATATTGCTGATGAATTGTGGCATTTATTGGGTGAAAGTAATTCAGTTCATACTCAGACTTGGCCATCATTTGACCCTGATGCTTTGGTAGCTGATGAAATCACTCTAGTGATTCAAGTTATGGGTAAAACTCGCGGCTCGATTCAAGTACCAGCACAAGCAGATAAAGCCGCGTTGGA
Source organism: Nostoc sp. (assembly GCF_036916655.1). GTDB lineage: Bacteria > Cyanobacteriota > Cyanobacteriia > Cyanobacteriales > Nostocaceae > Nostoc. The sequence continues at coordinate 215,449 of NZ_JBALFY010000019.1, read as the reverse complement.
GAAATACGCGCGTGAATCAGAAATTGCCCAACGTTACATCGAAGGTAAAGAGATTAAAAAGGTTATTGTGGTGCCTGGAAAGTTGGTGAATTTTGTAGTCAGCTAAGAGGATGTTTGTCAAAATTCTTTGTGAAACTGTACAAAATCAGACTTGGTGAGACAAGGGGCTTAAGCCCCTTGTTTTAGGCAATCTCATAGGTAATCGTGTATTTTGCTAAGAACAAGGGGAGCATCTCGCCTTCCTCTCAATACTTTTTGGTTAAGACAAGAGACGCGATGAATCGCCGTCTCTACAATAATCAATCTCTTGTATAAACGCCGATTTATCGCGTCTTTAAGATTTATAATTTTCATCGTTTAGAAGTTTAAAATATCTAATGATTCTTCTATTTCTAAATCTAATATTTTTTCTCGTGTATCTTTGAGTGCTTCTAGCTTACCTTCTTGACGATAGATATCTGCCGCTTTTTGAAAATCTTCAATTGCTCCCTGTTTATCTGCGATTTCTAAACGAATATTGCCCCGATTATAATAGGCATCAGCATAGTTGGAATTAATCTGTATCGCCTGAGTGTAATCTTCAATTGCTCGCTCAAAATCTCCTAAATCTGAATGAGCATTACCACGGTTATAATAAGCATCGGCATAATTAGAATTAATCTGTATTGCTTGAGTATAATCTTCAATTGCTCCCTCAAAATCTCCTAAGTCAGAACGAGCATTACCACGTTTTTTATAAGCTATGGCATCTTGAGGATTAATCTTGATTGCTTGGGGAAATCCCGGTTGAGAGCCTAATAAATAACGAGCAATTCCACGGTTTTTATAAGCATTAGCATAATCGGGATTAATTTTAATAGCCTGGGTATAATCTTCAATTGCTCCTTGATTATCTCCTGCATGAGAACGAGCTTCAGCCCGATTTTTATAGGCTACGGCAACATTAGGATTAATTCTGATTGCTTGGGTATAATCATTAATTGCTTCTTCTAATCGCCCCAGTTGATAAAAGGCTAAACCTCGTTTATTATAAGATTTAGCATCATGGAGATTCATCTGAATTGCCTGAGAATAATCTGCGATCGCAGTTTCATAATCTCCTATTTGATAGTGAGCTAAACCTCGTTTATAATATATACTAATATCACTATGGTTAACTTGTAAAGCTTGATTATAGTTGGCGATCGCATTAATATATTCTCCTTTTTCAAAATATTCATCACCTAGCTTTACGTAAACTAGATTTAAATCTTCACCACTATATTCAGGTTTAAAATAAGGTTTGACCACCTGATTCATAGTTGGTTTAGATAGAATTTCCTGTTTCGGGAGATATTTATAAATTGGTGGTTGTTGCCTAGAAGAATTATTTATAGAAGATTGTAATTGTTCTAGATAGCACCATAAACCACCACCATATAGTAATTGTTCTATCCCAAAAGAAATTTTACCAGTTTTCAACTTAATCATTCGGGTTGGGAGAAAGCCTGCTAAAAAAAGGTGATATTCAGATTGTGCTTCACTCACATCCTCTTGAATCAAAATGCAAACTACAACTGCATTTTTCTCAACTTCTTCAGAACTAATTGACCATCTTACTCTGTCAATTCGACCGTGACGAGATTTAACCTCAATACCAATAGATGGGTCAGAAGTCAAGGTAAAATCTATATTGCCATCGCCGCCGAATCGCTTTTCATAATCGACTTCGGTAATAAAATCAGCTAAACGTTCTTTGACAACTTCCTCACCCAACTTCCCTTTAAGATAGCTAATAAAAACATCGCGGACTGGTAAAACACGCTTATATTTTTCAGCCATCTGCCAGCAAAATTCCCGTAGTGCCTTTAACCTTTCTCCAGAGATTACAGTTAATTCACTATATTGACCTTCTGTTTCACAATGAAGCAGACAACCAGATGCTAACCTTTTAATAAAATCAGACTGTAGCGATCGCAGTAGTGTAATCCAGTCCATTGATATTTCTGCGAATCTTTTAATGAGATTATTCTATTAAAATATCCATTCGGCGTAAACCTTTTAATTAGCTTGGGCGATATTCCCAAAAATCTTTTACTATTTTGTAATAATTCTTAATCTAAGTTAATATATCATTATTACAATTAGCATTTTACTTTCTATTAAGATTTATTGCGTATCTTCAGACTTTTTTGTTGATAACCCCCGATTTAATTCGAGGGCTTTTAATCCCGAAAAACTAATTTGTAATTTTGATTTATTGGAATGCTGCTAATAGAATTCAGCTTTTCAATGCAGCCTCAATCATCTTCCCACAATTCGTGATTCAGTAGGTCAATAATTCTATCTCTGAGTAAAAATTCGTTTTTTTCTAACTCAAGTTCAAAATTCACCCAGTCACGATGAGGAATATATTTACAGATGGTATAAATCGGGTGTTGACGGTTAAGAAGTCCTTTTTTAACTAGTCTAAGTGCTTCTTCCTTGATAACCTCGATGTCGTATTTAACAGTAGTGTTCATAGGTTGTTCCTTTGTTTTCAATCAAGGAATTAAGAGTGGAAACAATACTTGCTTTGACTCTCCCTTAAACTTATCAAATAAAATTGGCGAGAATTGTGAAGAATCAAGACATTAACCCTTGCTGGAAATGTAGGTGTGTCAGTAAGATACTCTTTGTATACTCCCTTGGATAGATGATTACAGAGTAACAAGCTGTAAACTCTAAAAGGGGATGTAGATGCTCTCTGGGCGACTTGCCAAAAGTAAGCTAGGGTAAAGAACATTCTCTAGATTACTTATACTATGCTCCTGAATCTTGATAAAGTTCGTCAATATTTTCCCGCTTTAGCTGGTGAATGGACTTTTTTTGATAATGCTGGCGGGTCACAAACCCTGAAAAAAGTAGTAGATAGAATTAGCGAATTTCTCTTGAGTTCTGATGTTCAGTTGGGAGCTTCTTATGGGGTTTCTCAACTTGCAGGAGAACGATTGGCTCAAGCAACTAGGGGAATGGCTACTTTCATTAATGCCAATTCTTCTAAAGAAGTGGTCATGGGCCCATCTACTACAATGATGTTGAAAATTCTCTCAATTTGTCTGGGTCAAACCTTTACACCTGGCGATGAGGTGATTGTGACGAATTGTGATCATGAGGCCAATATTGGTGCTTGGGTCGCTCTTGAAAAACAAGGAATTAAGGTTAAAGTGTGGCAAGTTCGTCCAGATACTTTGGAACTTCATTTAGCAGATTTAGAACCATTGATGAGTCACCGTACCAAACTGGTATCCTTGACTCATGCTTCTAATGTTCTGGGAACCATCAACCCGATCAAAGAAATTGCTGCATTTGTACACGATCGCAACGCTATGATTTGTGTAGATGGTGTAGCTTATGCACCCCACAGATTAATTGATGTCCAAGATTTAGATGTTGATTTTTATACTTTGAGTTGTTATAAAGTCTATGGCCCACACCATGCCTTACTTTATGGTAAGGAAGAACATTTATTAAGATTGCCTGGTCTTAACCATTATTTTATTGAGCAGACAGATATACCTTATAAATTTCAGTTAGGAAATGTCAATTTTGAACTAAGTTATGGAATGTTAGGTTTATGTGATTATTTAAGTGAGTTAGCACAATTACACTATGGGAATGAAACAGCACCAGATTTGAGAAATCAAATGGTGCAAGCATTTGATTTAATTAGCATACATGAAGAACATATTAGCGATCGCCTCCTAAATTACCTCAACAGTAAGCCTAATGTGCGAGTGATTGGTCAATCAAAGGCTGACCGTCAAACCCGTGTGCCAACTATATCTTTTGTGGTAAATGGAATCAATAGCTCAACCATTCCGGCAAAAATTGACCAACACTATATAGGAATTCGCTATGGAGACTTTTATGCTAAACGGCTCATTGAATACCTGGGGTTAGCATCCCAAGGTGGAATAGTTCGGGTGAGTATGGTGCATTACAACACCATTGAGGAAGTTAACAGTTTGATTGAGGCTTTTGAGCAGATATTTTAGTCATTAGTCATTAATCATTAGTCATTGGTTATTCTCCCTCATCTCCCCAGTCCCCAATCCCCAATCCCCATTACCCAAGCTGCAAAACTTGCACTTCTTCTTGTGGCGAAATTAATGTTTTACCCACTGGTAGAACTGCTAAAGCATTGGTTTGAGCTAAATTAATTAAATTGCCGGAACTATGACTACCACCAGCTTTGTGAAATTCGTAAACTCCATTAATTAAATGCAATTTACCCCAAAGGTAAGTTTCACGCTTGCCATCCGATCGCAATTCATCATGCGATCGCACTTTCAAAAATACTGATTCCCAACCTTCAGTAATTCCCGAAAGTTTTTTGATTGCTGGTAGCACAAACCGCCAAAATGTCACCAATACAGCCGCAGGATTCCCTGGTAAACCAAAGTAGAGTGGGGAGTGGGGAGTGGGGAGTGGGGGAGATTGGGGAGTGGGAAGTGTGGCGACGGTGAGGGGTTTTCCTGGCCTCATTTCTACAGCCCGAATGTGGATTTTTGCTCCTAGCGATTCGAGAATTTTGTCAACATAATCATAATCTCCCACTGAGACACCACCAGAGGAGATGACTATATCAGCGATCGCAACGGCGTGGCTAATAACTTTCTCCAGAGCAACTGGATCGTCTTTCACAATGCCTAAAATTAAGGGTTCTGCGCCACTTTCTCTTACCAAAGCTGCGATCGCATATTGATTAGAATCCACAATTTGCCCTGGTTTCAACGGTTGTTCGACTGTCGCCAACTCATCACCAGTGGAAAAAATTGCCACACGCAGACGGCGGTAAACACTTAATTGCGGACACTTTGCTGCTGCCAGTATGGCAATTTCTGAGGCATTTAACTTAATTCCTGCTGGCAGTAGTTGTGTTCCAGCTTGATAAAAAGATGCTTTGTGTCTGACAAATCCTTGGGGTTTTGGCGCATCTAGGATAAACACGCGGTTTTCCTCCCGGCGTGTCTTTTCTTGCATCACTACAGTATCCGCACCTGCTGGGATCACTGCACCTGTGAAAATCCGCGCAGCTTGCCTTGGTTGAATCGTTGACTGAGGCTGATACCCCGCCGGAATATCTTCAACAATTTCTAAAATTGCTGGTTCTTCGGCACTAGAGTGCTGTACATCTTCGTAGCGGACTGCATAGCCATCCATTGCCGAATTATCCCAATGAGGAAAATCTAGCGGACTGGTGACAGGTGTTGCCAAAATGCGACTATCTGCTGTCAATAAATCGACAACTTCTGTATCTCGTTGACGATCCAACGGTTGTACCAAATTTAAAATAATTGCTTCTGCATCGCTGACTGATAACATAGCGATCGCCTCCGAATTTTCTTTTATCCCTGTAAAGTAGCACTGAGGACTCAATCAAGAGAGCATTTTGTTCTAATGATTCTGATTTTTTGAAAGCTGCTTGATTTTGGAGGTTTTTTTCTGTCTTCTCTATACACGTAAACGCTTACGTCAAGAGTAATTTGGCTCATCTCTACCAATACCTAATTCTCTTAGCTTGACTTTGATACTTGCCCATTCTTGACCACAGTAGTAGTATTTTTTCTCTAGTAAGTTTACCAAATAGTATCCTACCTTCCCGCCATTAATGCGAAATAATTCAATAACAACTTTCTTTTTAGTTGTACCGAACATGAATTCTATATCACCCTCATTTGGTAGATTCAGTGGGTTATAAAAGGTTTTACCTTTTAGAAAATGCCAATAAGATTTTTCTGGGGTAATTTTACGTTCGATAATTCGGTATTTAATAGGATGAATTATTTTTTCCATAGAAACTTCTTAAGAGGTTGTTTGAAAAGTCTAATTTATTACTCACTGGGCGACTGGAAGTCACGCTTACACAACCCAAACCCACCTCCGTAGGTTAAAAACTCTTGATTTTATCTTAATCAACAGAGGTGGACTAAGTTTTGTGTAGGAGCGAATTCTATAAGACTGTTGGCGAATTCATAGGGGGTCTAACCTATCATTATCTATCGCTCTTGATTTCCCTGATTGGAGTCCGTTGAAACGGACTTGAGCTATTAGCCCGAAATTTATTTCAGGGTGGAAAGGAACGCCAAACCAAGGTTTTAGGGGTGAGGGGTCAAACCCATCGATAATTGACCAACAGTCTCATTCTATTCGCCCAAAACTTTTCAAACATCCTCTAAGAGTTAAACTTCTCTTTTACTTCTGTAAAGTAACACTGATCAATTTTAGATTTTGGATTTTGGATTGATTTCTGCTTGAGAGTAAATCCTAAACTACACACTGCCAGTAAACCAATAATTATGTTTCCTTCGGGGACTTTGGATACCTGAATCGAATTGTTGCTTAAATCTAGTATTTGCTTTATGCCTGCTGCATCTCTGTTGTTAAAACCAAATTCTCTAACTAGAACCTCATTACTAAAACCTTGGTCTATGAGTGCGAGATTATTATTCAGCCATGTGTCACCAGGAAGCTCATCATCCTTGCCAACATCAAAGGGGCCAAAGATTTGTTGCGTAGTGTTATCAAAGTTGAATCTCAAAAAGCTGTAGTCAGATACACCATTCAGCACTGGAGTAAAACTATTTATGAGATTATGCAATGGATCAAAGAAGGAAATTGAGAGAGACTGTAAGTTATTTGTAGCTCCCGAACCCACCTCAGAAATGATGTTGGGAGCAGTTGTTGTATCGTAGTTAAATGAACCTTGAGCTAAATAACCGGTGTCTCCCTTCCAGTTAAATTTGAATTCAGCAGCATGAACTAGGTTGTTGGTGGTGGTTATAGCGATCGCTAACCCCAAAGCAGTAGTCGTCACCAGACTAATAGCTGTTTTAGTAAACAGATGTGTCATAGATACAACTTCCAAATTAATTAAAATGAAGTTTCTACAACAATACAATATTTTGCAAAATTCAGAATGAAAGCACTGATTTCTGACTTAAGCTCTTTCCAACTCTCTCCAAGACCTAGAGAGGACTGATCCTGCTGACTTCGCAAAAATAAACGTGAGCATAAGTCCTACTAATAAATCCGGCAAAGATGATTTTGTTAGAAACACCAATCCAGCCGCCACAAGTACAGATGTGTTGGCGATAATGTCGTTACGAGAACAAAGCCACACAGAAGACATATTGAGGTTATCGCTCTTATGCCTTGTCAAAAGATAAAGACAGAACAAGTTGCTACAAAGGGCAATCAATCCAACTGTACTCATGATTTGCAGGTCAGGAGTTGTGTTAAAAAACACCTGATGAGTAGCCCTGGCAAATATCACTACAGCAGACAAAAACATAATAGCTCCTTTGAGCATGGCGGATTTTGCCTGTGATTTTGCTCCCTTATTGATTACGTAAAGACTGCTTCCGTATGCGATCGCATCCCCTAGCATATCCAGAGAGTCTCCCGTCAGAGAAAGGGATTTGGACTGAATGCCAGAGAGGAGTTCTACAACGAACATCACTGCGTTTACACCCAGAACAATCCACAAAACCTTGCTCTGGCGCTTGGTCATTTTTTCCAGTTCACATGATTTGTTTTGGCAGCAGTGGTCAGACATTATCTAGGTTCCTTAGTCACTTGCTTATTCATTCCAACATTCAAAAGAATATCATAATGACAAGATAAAAAAAGAGACTACCGAACAATCTTTTGCAACACAAGATCCAAAATTTCACCTACAAATTGATCTCGCAGTGAATAATAGACGAGTTTCCCATCATTCCTATACTTAAGTACTTTGAGGTCACGAAGCTTCCGCAAATGGTGTGATGCCACAGAGACTTGCACACCAAGAACCTCCGCAATATCACAGACACACAATTCTTGGCGATCTTTCAAGGCATGGAGTATCTTCAGCCGAGATTTGTCAGCAAGAGCAGTAAAGAGTGTTTTAGCTTCTTCAAGGGTCTCCTCCATCGGCATTGCGTCGCGGACATGAACAACTAACTCGTCATTGAAACAGCGCACTTGACAAATGTCATCTGGTTTCAGTTTCGGCACAAGAACTTCCTACAAATCATCTAAAAGCCAGTCTAGCAGTGATTTAGGGTGCTTACTGTATACTTCAATCGCGATCAAAGTTATAGCCCTCACCTTAATATAAAAAACAGGAGCGATCGTTATTTCCCAACCCCTAAATAAAAATACTTATTTTGTATGACTATCGAACGACTTCCCCAAAAACACTATCCCAAGGCTGAAATTGGGCGGCGAGGTATGGCATTGGGACTTGATTTCCTTGGTGTCTGGTTAGTCAGTTCCCTGCTAGGAGGCGGCGATATCGGGATTCAATTTGTAGAAATCTTAGTTTTTGTCATACTTTGGCTAGTTTCGCGGGTGCTAGTACCATACAACAATCAAGGGCAAAGTTTAGGGCGTTGGGCTTTCGATTTAAAGGTGTTGGAAGTCGAAGATGGTGAAGTAGTGGGTAGAATTCCAGATTTGCTCTCACTGGTGAAGCGAGAGGCGATTATCGGCTTGGGTGCTTTATTAGTGTCAATTGCCCTGAGCAATATTAGAGCCAATCCCACTGCTATACTGCTAGTATTTCCCCTAGCGATCGATTGTGGCACAGCCTTCTCTGATACCCAGATGCGGCAGGCTTTACACGATCGCTATTGCGGAACTTTCATTGTTTCGTCGCGCCGTGGCTACTCTCTCGATATAAAAATTAAAAGATTAGTTGATAATATGCGGCGGAATGTGAGAAGATAGTCATTTGTGTTAATTCTCTTCAGGCTTCACTGTTTGTAAGATTATGGCTAAGAGTAAAGGTGCCCGCATTATTATCACACTAGAGTGTACTGAGTGCCGGACAAATTCAGATAAGCGTTCTGCTGGTGTTTCACGTTATACCAGTACCAAGAATCGCCGCAACACCACCAACAGGCTAGAACTGAAAAAGTTCTGCACCCACTGCAACAAACATACCGTTCATAAGGAAATTAAGTAGAGATGAGTTATTTCCGTCGTCGTCTTTCTCCGATCAAGCCAGGAGAACCAATCGATTATAAAGATGTTGATTTATTGCGTAAGTTTGTCACCGAGCGGGGTAAGATACTGCCACGTCGGATTACAGGGCTGACATCTCAGCAACAGCGAGAGTTGACATTAGCAATTAAGCGATCGCGGATTGTGGCTTTGTTGCCATTTATCAATGCAGAAGGCTAAAAAGAGTGATGAGTTATGAGTTATGAGTGATGAGTTAAGAATCAAAACTCCTAACTCCTAACTCCTAACTTAAAACTATTTAAACTGTTCACCAAATTAAAGTGCGAGAGTTGTGGAGAAGGGGACGCTAGTTGAATTTAGGGTTCAAGGCGATCGCCGTCTGGGCATCGTAGAACGTCCAGACGGTAAAACCCGCTGGTTTGTGGTAGACGAACGTGGTCAATCCCACAGCCTCGCGCCTAGACAAATAACCTATACAGTTACCGGACAGACTTACAAGACCTCTGAGATTGCCAGCTTTTTGGAGCAGGTCAAGCCTTATTTAGACCCATCTAGCTTAGAAGTAGCTTGGGAATTACTAGTTGAAGATGGGGAAACTGTTACCCCCGACCAAATGGCGAATCTGCTATTTTCCGAATCAGCTGCGCCTCTTTGTTATGCCGCCTATTGCTTGTTATCAGATGATAAACTTTACTTCAAGCAAAAAGGAGACGCTTACGAGCCGCGAACTGCTGCTCAAGTAGCAGAACGCCAGCACCAAGTAGAGGTAGAGGCACTAAAAGCTAAAGGACAGCAGGAATTTTTAGTTCGTGTAGAGCAGGCGCTCAAAGGTGAAGCCGTAGAGTGGGGGCGTCACGATCGCCAGCGCTTAGAAGGACTAGAGAAATACGCAGCGCTAATCGCTGATACCGTGCGGACGGGGGTTAATTATGACTCCTTGGCTCGCGCTTATCCGCCCAGCGCTGCCGTATTAGAAACAATGACCATGCTGGGACGACCCACAACGCCCCAAGGGGCCTTTCAATTATTGGTAGATTTGGGTTACTGGAGTCCTTATGAAAACTTGTTCCTGCGTCGTTCTTCAATTCCGATTCAATTTCCTCATAAGGTATTAGAAGTGGCGCAACAGCGTTTGGATTTCCCGCCAATTGACTCAGATACAAACCGCCTTGATCTGACTCACCTGAAGGTGTACACCATTGATGATGAAACGACTACAGAGATTGACGATGGTCTGAGTTGGGAAGTACTACCCGATGGACGGGAACGCCTCTGGGTGCATATTGCCGATCCCACTAGATGGTTAGTGCCGGAAGATGAATTAGATTTGGAAGCCAGAAAGCGCGGTACTACAGTCTATTTACCGACGGGGATGATTCCCATGTTTCCCGAAGTATTGGCAACTGGGCCAATGAGTCTGATTCAGGGAAGAATTTGTTGCGCCCTCAGTTTCGGAATTATTTTAGGTACAACTGGGGGAGTAGAAGATTATAGCATTCATACCAGCTTAATTAAGCCGACTTATCGCCTCACCTACGAAGATGTCGATGAAATGCTGCAATTACGGGTACAGGCAGAACCGGAAATTGCGGCGATCGCTATTTGGGCACAGCGACGCAGAGCTTGGCGTTACGCCCAAGGGGCAATTAGCATCACCATGCCCGAAGCGACGATCAAAGTCAAAGGTGAAGAGATCCACATTGATATTTTGGACGATTCCCCATCGCGGCAACTAGTGGCAGAAATGATGATTGTTGCCGGTGAAGTTGCGGCTCGTTATGGTAAAACTCATAACATACCTTTGCCTTTTCGCGGTCAACCGCAACCAGAATTACCTCCAGATGAGGAATTGCTGCTACTTCCAGCCGGATTCGTTCGCGCTTGCGCCATGCGTCGTTGTATGCCCAAGAGTGAAATGAGCATTACGCCTTTGCGTCATGCTGGTTTGGGTTTGGATACTTACACCCAAGCCACCTCTCCCATCCGCCGCTACAGTGACTTACTCACCCACTTTCAAATTAAAGCCCATTTGCGGGGTGAAGTTCTGCCATTTTCCGCAGATCAACTTAAAGAAGTGATGATGACTGTCAGCAGTATCACCCAAGAGGTGACGATGGTGGAACGACAAACTAATAGATATTACGCACTAGAGTATTTACGCCGTCATCCAGAAGAAACTTGGGATGTGACAGTGTTGATGTGGTTGCGAGAAGACAGCAACTTAGCCCTAATTTTGTTAGAAGATTTGGGCTTGCAGTTACCAATGGTTTTCAAACGTTCTGTGAACTTGGGCGAACAGATAGTAGTGAAAGTTAGCCACGCCGATCCACAAAAAGATATGATCCAGTTTCAAGAAATAATTTATCAAGAAGCCCAAACAGCGGCGAATTAACTAATTTGTCATTTGTCATTTGTCATTAGTAATAATCACCTAGTATTATCAATTACGAATTATTTTACCATTGCTCCAATTGCTTTCGGTTAGGATATAGAGTAAACGGAATGAGGGAATAATTGTGAATATATCTTTGACCCCATAACTGGAGCGGTTGGTTAAGGATAAGGTTAATAGTGGTCGATATCACTCAGTAAGTGAGGTGATGGGTGAAGCATTGAGATTGCTAGATGAACGCGATACCTGCGGCGGGCTACGCCAACGCGCTCGAGAAAAACGTTTAGCAGAACTGAAAGCTAAAATCCAAGAAGGTATTGAAGCCTCAGAGCGTGGTGAAGAGGTATTTGCAGAAATTGAAGAAGATATCCGACGCGCCAAAGCTCAAATGCAACAAGCTGAGGCTGCTAAATAATGAGTCGGTATGTTTTAACAATTCCAGCCAAGCAAGACCTCAAAGAGATTAATCGCTATATTATCCGCTACAATCTTGATGCAGCTCGAAGACTGAACGAAAAATTAAACAGCAGTGTAAACTGTTGGCTGATTTTCCTAATATGGGGCAAGGTTCCGATACTTTTGCCAGTGGTTTACGAAGTTTCCCAGTAGAACACTACTTAAAGATTTTGATGAAGTCTTTAATATTTCTAAAATAATTAAAAATTCTACTATTTAGAATTCTCAACTTGAGATTAACACTTTGCTAATGAGTCATGCAGCAGAGTTAATTTTTCAAATAACTGGGATTGAAAAAGCCAAATAGCTCATATAAGTAGATACAAGTTTTTAATTGAGAACGGGTAATAAGTAATTTATTTACTATTACCCATTACCAGCCTTAACTAACTACCGCTTCCGCTTTTTCCTCAGTTTTTTCCTTCACTAGCACATAAGGCGTTTCTGCACCTTGTGCTAGGTATTCTGCTAGCTGGCTTTCAATTTGATCGCGGACTATTTGGCGATACTCTAGAAAATGCTCGTTGTGGGCGCAAGCAGAGATGTAATGCTCAACAACTCCAGGGTTCCGCTTGAGAATGCTGAACAAATGATGCCAGAATTTCCAGCGGGTTTCCCGTTTGATGCCTTGTCGCCAAATCACAATCAGCAAGGCTTTCACGACAATCCACTCTGGCATTTTTGCTGGTGCTTTCCAACTTGGCAAACCCATCATTAAGAAGCAGCGGTAGGTACGATCCAAGTATTGCACTGGGTCGTATAAAGTACAAAATGCCTCAATATATTCTCGTGCAAGTTCTTCTAGGGGACGAGTGGGGACGAAGTTCATCAATGTTGTTTGATTGATGTTGGCAATATTGGCATTTTGGTTTTCTCGCAGTCGTCCTTCCTTTTTCAAGCGATGCCAAAGGGCGGTATTGGGTAACGCTTGCAACATGGCAAAGGTAGTAGAAGGAATTGCAGCAAGTTCTGCAAAGCGGACAATGCGATCGCCTGCGCCTGCTTTTTCACCATCAAAGCCAATAATAAACCCAGCCATTGGGCGCAATCCCGCTTTGGTGATGGTTTGCACCGCCTCAGTTAGAGAACTGCGAGTATTTTGAAATTTCTTGGTCATTTGTAAACTATCTTCATCCGGCGTTTCAATTCCCAAAAACACCGCCGAGAAACCGCACTCAACCATCAATTCCAACATTTCTGCATCTTGTGCCAAGTCAACTGATGCTTCCGTGTCAAATCGGAAGGGATACTTATGTTCTGCCATCCAGACTTTTAACTCTTTCAGCAACAATTTTACATTTCGTTTGTTGCCAATAAAGTTGTCATCCACCATGAACACACCCCGTCGCCAACCCAATTCATAGAGATAATCTAACTCTGCTAACAGTTGGGCTGGGGCTTTGGTGCGTGGTTTGCGCCCGTAGAGAACAATAATGTCGCAAAATTCGCACTGGAAGGGACACCCGCGCGAAAACTGCACCGACATCATGTCATAAGCATTCAATTCCAATAAATCAAAGCGGGGTATTGGTGTGCTTGTGACATCAGGTTTTTCTGTGGCGCGGAAAGTCCCAGAAGTTTCACCCCGTTGAATTGCCTCAATAAACATGGGCAGCGTAATTTCCCCTTCATCCAGAATCAGAAAATCTGCGCCAACATTTTCAACTTCGTGAGGTACAGAAGTGGGGTAGGGGCCGCCAACTGCAACTAGCTTGCCACGTTTTTTTGCTTCCTGGATTTGCTCAAGTAAATCTTGTTTCTGGACAATCATCGCAGAGAGGATTACTACATCTGCCCATGCCCACTCTGCTTCTGTTGCTGGACGGATGTTGCGATCGACTAGCTTGAACTCCCATTCTTGGGGCAGAATCGCGGCTACTGTTACTAAACCTAGAGGTGGTAGTAAAACCTTGCGATCGACTAACTCCAAGATTTTTTCATAAGACCAAAAGGTTTTGGGAAATATCGGATACACTAACAGGATTCGCATGTAGTATCAATCCTCACACTTTGATTGTTATCCCACTCTAACGAAAATAAAGAGTTATTGACTTTTTATTAAAGTTGTTTTATTTTACCACTGATATTTTTACCTAAAATGGGGTAACTATAGCAGTTCTGGTTTGGATACAAGAGACGTTAGGCGCACAGCAATATAAATTACTAGTAAGTTAATGCTCATTATTGTTTTTGGCTTATCATACCAAGAAGGCATAAACTCCCTTACTGGCTAAGGTTTAACGCCACTAATATTTAAAACATCATTCATGGTTGCACAGTAATTTGGCAAGCCGAAACTATCGGGATTGATAAATTTTTCATAAGTAAAATGCCGATAGTTCATGCAAAACCGATCCCAAGCGGCCATCTGAATGCGGAACAGAACAATAATCAAATTAGCCAACGCCAAAGATATGGGAATACCAAAGTAAATCTTTTTGCCCAAATAAGCGCAAAGTTCTTCTATTGCTTGATTAGCAGTTAACGGTGCTTGACCTAAAACAAGCTGACGTGGTTGATCGTTTTCGGGAGGATGATCGATTAAATATCGTACAACAGTGGCAATATCTCGTGCATGGATAAAGTGAAAACTGCCATCTGCTTGCAAAAAGCGAATCAAATTAATATATTTCGTCACTTCTGGAATGCCAGATGTGACAGCAGAATAGGGTTTATTGGCATCACCACCCAATACTAAAGTGGGAAATACTGTGGTAATTTTGGGTGCGATCGCTAATTTTTCTTTTTTCTCTAAGCACTCATATTTAGAACGGATATAATCTGTCCCAATTTCGCCGGCTTCTTTTAATGGTTGATTGTACCGATCCAAAACGCTGGCTGTCGAAAAATAAATTACCTGTTGGCAACGTTCTGGATCTAGTAGTTCTAGCAACTCTATAGTCTTGACGACATTAATATCAAATGTCTCATCACCGCCCCAAGCTGTGGCTGTGAGTACCGCCGTATCAATTGTGGATAGCAAATCAGCAAACTGGCGAATATTCTGCATATCACCTTGTAAAACGTTGATACCTGAACGTGCGTTGGTATCAATTTGCAGTTTGCTTGGGTTCCTAACTAGTAGATACAGTTCGCAATCTGTTTCCTTAATTAAGGCTTCTGTTAAATAATGACCTACACAACCACTTGCACCAGTTACTAAAATCCGTTTCTGGCTCATAGAGAATTTTTCAAAATTTAGGAGTTAAAACTAAAGAGTAAAGAATAAAGTTAAAAGTTCCAAATCAGGATCTACTCTGAAAATTTTAGATTTTGAATTTTGGATTTTGGATTGAAGTAAAAATCTAAAATCTAAAATCTAAAATCTAAAATTGGATGACTCCTAACCCTTAACTCCTGCAAGATTCAATTCCTTTGCGGTTTCAAAGAAGAAAGCGACATTTTCTTCGGGAGTTTCTGGGAGGACACCGTGACCGAGATTGAGAATATGACCCCAATTGCCAGCTTTGCGAACGGTATCAAGGATGCGATCGCGGATAAACTGTTTAGAGCCGAATAACACGCCTGGGTCAAGATTTCCTTGAACTTTGACTTGCTTACCCAATCTGGCTCGTGCATCTGCCATATCTACAGCCCAGTCTACACTGACAATATCAGCGCCAGATTGTGCCATTCTTTCCAACACACCCGCACTACCGCTAACTAGCAAAATCAAAGGTGTTTCGGGATGGGTTTGCTTGACTTGCTGGAAAACTCTCTGCTGATAGGGGAGAGCAAAGGTATCATAATCTTGAGGGCTTAATTGACCTGCCCAAGAATCGAACATTTGGATAACTTGAGCGCCAGAGTCAATTTGGTAGCGGGCATAAATGGCGATCGCATCTGCTAATTTAGCTAACAGTTGATGCAATATCGTCGGATCTGAGAATGCCAGATTTTTGATGATGGAATAGGTTTTAGAACCTTTTCCTTCTACTGCATAAGCTGCTAACGTCCACGGCGCACCCACAAAGCCCAACACCGTTGACTTATCGCCTACTTCCGAACGCAGCGCTTGCAAAATCGTTTTGATGAATGGTAGCGCTGCTTCTGGTTCTAAGGGATGCAAATTATCAATTTGTTCTTGAGTGCGGAGGGGTGAATGAATGATTGGCCCTTTACCTTCCGCGATGTCCATGTCAATACCCAAACCAGGTAATGGGGTGACAATATCAGAAAATAAAATTACTCCATCTGGTTGGAAAGCTTTCCACGGTTGCAAGGAAACTTCAATTGCTACATCTGGAATTTCCGAGCGATCGCGAAACGAAGGATACTTATCTCTTAAGTCTCGATATGCTTTCATATATCGTCCAGCTTGTCGCATCATCCATACAGGGGGACGATCTACTACTTCACCACGAGCAGCCCGTAAGAGATGAGGAGTTGTTGAATAAACACTCATTTATCACTTCATCCTAAGTCACAACTTTTATGCCACTGTTTAGCTTATCATTCCGGGATTACGCTTTTTCAGCAGGTTTGGAGATTAGAGATTGGGGATTGGGGACTGGGGACTAGGGATTGGGGACTAGGAATTAATTGGGGACTGAGGAGTAAAAAATAGGATAAAACAAGAATCAATATTGGACTGAGGATTGGGAATTGGGAATTAGGTATGGTTATTATCCTTATCCCCTAGTCCCAGTCCCCAATCCCCCAGTCCCCAATCCCCAGTCCCCCTAACTCCCTATGCAAACTGACTCTAACAGTCCCGACCATCTTGCATCTGCTAGTAACGAGCCTAATCCAGGAAAGTATTTGATTCCGCGATCGCAGCGACAGAGGTTCTTTATTCAGTTTACCTTAATGACTCTCATTGGATGGGTTGTGGGTGGCGTTGCCAGTATTGCTTTAGAGAAAATTATTCTCCACAACCTCTCATCTAATATTGTCACCCAAGCACAAACATGGAGCATTTTGGTCAGAAGTCTCAGTAATGTTGTATTTGCCGTAATTTTCGCTGCTGACCAGAGCCTTGTTCTTTACAGATATTTACCGGGTTGGCAGTGGCTATTTGCTACTAGCATCGGCTGGCTGATTGCCAATGGCGTTTCTACAGCCTGGATTAAGTATATTTCAACCATTGTCTCATCATCTCCTGAAGAAACTTTTATTTTGGGATTTCTATTTGCGATCGCTTATATTATTTCTGGTATTTGGCTAGGAATTTGCCAATGGCTGGTATTGAGGCGATACACAGCAGACATTTGGTGGTGGAATTTTTTACCCTCAATCTCTTTCTTCTTGATTACTATTTTGGTTTGGTTGCTTTTTATTGTGCAAAATTTGATTCCAGAAACCTACCGTACTCCCATACTATATTGGAGTGGACAAGGACTGACAGCAGCGATTCTCGGAGCCATACCAGCAATTGGTTTGTGTACATTGAAAAGAAATTTACATCCCAAAACTAGAGTTTCTTCATGACTTTTATCGATAGTACCCAATACCCAGTCCCATTTATTTGTCATCCCAAATCAGTTCTAAACGCTCTTGTGCTATCTTGAGAGCTTTTTCAGCAGACTCTCCTAGCAATGTCGCTTCTATCGCTCGACCAAGACTGTCAGAAATACGGCTATATCCAGCAATAATCGGTTGAGAACGTGCTACAGGTAGTTGGTCAAAAAACACTTTTAACATTGGTTTTTCGGTGATAAATTGCTGATAAGCTTTGCTTTGAGCTGATGTGAGAGTAACTGGCAAAAAACCCGTCCCTATACACCATTCGGTTTGGAATTCCTCGCTCAAAACATACTCTAAAAATTTGAGTGCTGCTTGCTCTCTTGCTGGTGTGGTCTTCATCACAAATAAATTTCCGGTACCTGTGACTGTCGCAGGTCTGACACTTGCTGGTATGGGTAATACTTGATGATCGACCTCAGACTTCATAATTAAAGTCCAAGGGCCTGTTATTTGCATCGCTACACGACCTGCAATAAAAGCGTCTTCTTCATAACCTCGTTCTGGGGCAGAAAGCAATACTGAACCATCTTTCATGAGGTCTTGCCAAAATTTTAAGGCCGCGATCGCACCCGCATTCATTAAATTGGGGCGATTATTAATCACAATTTCTCCCTCAGCACCAAGTAAAAATGGGAACCAACTAAATACAGTCCATCCTCCTTTTCCTAAAGGCAGTAACATGCCATACTGTTCAGGGCGGCGATCGCCATTGCGGTCTATAGTTAATTTTTTGGCAACTTGTCTCAATTCATCCCAAGTCTTGGGTAATTCTGTAATTCCCGCAGCTTCAAAAAGTTTAGGACGATAAAAAATCCCAATATTACTGGTGTGCATTGGTACTGACCAAATGTGACCATCTAACTGCATTTCTTCCAGTAGATTAGGTCTAATGTCTGACTTGAGAGCCGATTTGTCTAACCAATCTTCTAAAGATCGAATTGCCCCTAATTCCACAAATTGACCTGTATATTCAGGATGGAATGCCAGCATATCTGGTGGCACATTGGCAACTACTGAGGTCAATATTTTTGGTAATTGAGGTTCACTCTCAAATATAGATTGCACCTGAATATTAGGATGAGTATGATTAAAGTTATCTACTAATTTTTGAAAGATATCTCGATTTGCTGGGGGATTAATAGCGTGCCATAGTGTTAGATGAATTACCCCATCTTCCTTTTGCCTTATACCCTGACAACTAGATAAAAATATCAGACACAAACTTACAATGATTCCTAAAATAAAAAACTGCCGAGCCGAATTTCTCAATAAACACCAAAAATCTCTAATTTTAGGAGCTAAAAAATTATTATTCATACAAAGTCTTTAGAAATAAATATTAGGTAAGATAGCATATTATTCGATTTTTACTCATTCTGAAATAACTTGCTTTATCAAAACTTCTAATCTTTCAGCACAGCTAGCCACACTAAATAATTGTGCAATTTCCTCAGAGCGTTCAATCTTCTCCTGAGGAGTTTTTATATGGTCAATAATGGCTGCTGCTAATGCATGTACATTACTTGGTGGTATTATTGTCCCACATTTAAGTACTTCAGAAATCTCACGTGGGCCAACTGGGCAATCAGTAGCAATAAATGTTACCCCACTAGCTACAGCTTCTACAAGAACCAGTGGTAAGCCTTCAAAATGGGAAGCAAGTATAACTGCTCTAGACAGTGAGAAATAAGCTCTAGGATTGAGAACAGAACCCGCAAACAGCACAATTTCATCAATATCTAAAAACTTTGCTAGAGCTTGTATCTCTGTCTCTAAATCACCTTCCCCTAACAAAATTAGCCGAATATTTAAGTGATTTTCACTAACTTTAGCAAATGCTTTGAGTAAGGTTTTATGGTCTTTTTGATGGTGAAATCTAGAAGCACATACAAAGGTAATCAACTGCGAATTGTTCAACCAAGATTTGGCTGTAGGATGAAGAGGTTGGTTATTAATATCATCTATAGCTGGATTATACGATATTACAGTTCGATGATGCTTTAACCCAATATTTACTAATCTTTGATAGAGAGAATTGCAAACAAATATTAATCCACTAGCTTGCTGAAGCGCAAGCATATCAATTTTGTTAGTAAAACTGGTAAATAAGTTTTGAATCAAGGCGCTAATGGGATTTGTTTTACGTTCAACCTGTGATTCAGAAATATAATCGCTGTGAATATAGCTAATATAGGGAACAGAGAAACTGCCAGGAATGAATTTAGATAGATAAAAGAGTTTAGTAATAAATGCAGTATGACAAACAATAATATCCGGTTTTTGTTCAGCAATCACCCTGCTTAATTTTATTGCTACCCATATTTGGTGTATCATTCCCCCAATAATAAATAGAGTCCCTGCAACTTTCATCACAATCACAGTTTTGGCTGCTTTAAAAGATACTATCCATTGTGACTCTAGAACAGTAAGCACCACAGTAGAAACTTCGTAGCCAGCTTTGGACTGAGAAGAAATTAGCGAATCAGCAACTTTTGGCGCTCCACCAATGTTATTCAAAACTATATGACAAATATGCATAGTTGCAGGTAGCATTATACTGAGTGAATAGAGTCGAAGAAGAATTCAGTAGTCAGAATCAAGACGCGACTCGAAAATACTCGCTATCCGCTAATCTTACAGAATTCATTCTGTTCGCGGATAGCTAAGGTTTAGCCCATTCTGAATTCTGCACGATAAACCGAATTCAAGTTTTTAGGTTAATGAGCGCTGTTCCAAAACATCCTTGGTAATGCTCGTTTCTGCTCTTGTATAAACGTAGGTTTGTGGTTCTGTAACTTTTTGAGTTTTGAAAATTTTTTCTGCTCGTTTCCAAAAGTCTGTATCTTCTCCATAGGGAATATTATTAAATCCCTGCAATTCAAAAAATACTCGCCTCTTACCAAAAAATGTCGGGCCTAAAACACATTCGCGTAAGTTAATGATTTTACCTGGTTGAAAATAATCGGCGACAAAAATCTCTTCTTCAGAAAAAAATCCTCCTTCTATCAAGTCAATTTCTGGATTAGCCTGCATGTATCTAAGTCGCGACTCCAGATGATTGGTTTTATATGTATCATCGCTATCAATAAATGTGATGTATTTGCCAAAGGAAGCTTGAACTCCGGCGTTTTTAGAGTACCCTAATTTTTTATTTTGGTGTTTTAAATAACGTATATTATTAAATTTTTGCAAATATGGATTGACAATTTCAAAAGTATTATCTTGGCTACCATCATCAACTACCAACAGTTCCCAATCTTTAAAAGTTTGCTCAAGGACACTATTGATGCAAGTATTCAAATATTTTTCTCGGTTGTAGGTACAAAGTATAACTGAAGTTTCGGGACTGAAGTCAAAGACAATAGGACTCATAAGAGTTTAGATGTTCAATTTGTAACTAGTTGAAAATTGTTCACACTGACAGTTGAGCATCACAACCAAATAATGATGCTATTTGTGATTTATTCACTAAAGATAGCTACACGCACCATTCGCGGAGCGTCTCGTAGAGAAGGCATCGCACAATACTTGCTGTACAGTAAAGGTAAGTAGATTTTACCGTGATTTATACTTTACTGGTTGACTGCCTCAGGCAATTTTACAGACTTTATAAAACATTACTTAAACATTATTGTCCTAAAGATGGCATTTACCTTATTTTCCTTTCGGGACTATAGCCTAGATTAGTGGGCGTGTCTACACAATTACAAGTGCTTATATCGGTTCCCACTCAAGTGCGGTATAAAATTATATCGCAAGGTGTAAGGGCAATTCATGTAGACGCGAACGCGAGTGCGTCTCCAAGAGTTGCGGCTTCCCGCAGGGCACATTGGTGTCAACTTAAGCTGGAAATACCTTCCTTATCTGTCGGCTTCCATGCCCGCCCGGAAATAAATTTTCGGGCTAATAGCTTAAGTCTACTGAAGTAGACTAGGGATTTTTGGCGATATTTTAGTCATCTTTCAGATGACTTTAGCTATGAGATAGGGATTTACAATCCCTGGCGGACGTGCGGTTTCATGTTAAGTTGACACCAATGCACAGGGCATTGCCTCTATAGGCTTACCTTATGTGAACGAGAACCGCTACACCTGCTGATTAATCGCATTTGGCAACCTATAGCTAAGATTGAAATTTGCTCTGGCTCTCTCAACTGTGGTACTATTACTGCCTGTTATCCCTACTACAGTATTTATCAATGCAGCCGTCAAATTTGGAAATTAATAGAAACTTCTGGAACGAGTATGCTGAACAGTGGAGTAAATATAATTTTCAAATTCCTAACGATCAAATTTCACAGCCTGAAAAAGATTCTTCCATAAGTTATTTAGGTGATGAATGGGGGACAGCAGAAGATGTGGAAGAAATTATTAGTGAATATATTTTCCCATTTTTAACTAAAAATAGCACAGTCGCAGAGATAGGTGTTGGTGGTGCTAGAATCGCAGCCAAAGTAGTTGAAAATGTCGAAAAGCTATACTGTTTTGATGTAGCGCCAGCAATGCTAGATAAGGCAAAATAAAGGATTGGACACTATCCTCAGGTAGAGTTTCATTTAATGGAAAACTCTGAATTTGAAGCCGGGTTGGGTGAAAAATTTGATTTCATATATTCTTTCGATGTTTTTGTACATTTGGATTTACCAACAATTTGGAAATATTTAAACAGTATTTATAAAATACTCAACAAGGGTGGGAGAGCTTTTATTCATACCAGTAGTATAACCACACCAAATGGTTGGACAAGGTTTTGCAGCAAAGCAGATAGTGAACAATTGTATTATACAACTTCACCAGAGGCAATTAAGTGGCTTATAGAAAAGGCACAGATGACTGTGATTAAAGAGTCTATGCCAGATGGAAACAACTTTTATCTGGAACGTGATTATTTGGTGGTGATACAGAAATAGCTGAATTTTTGAGCGCAAATTGTAGGTTATGACTGAAATACAATTATAACCATGCGATCGCCTCTCTTTCTCTACCCTGTAAATACTTCTAATTTTCGCAAAGCCCACTAGTACCGCAAGGCGGGATTCAAAATTCAAAATAAATACACCGTAAGCTTTTCATTGATTGAGAATAGGTGGTTTATTTACGCCGTGTTGTACTAGGGGCAATTGCCTTTAATAAATCACCTAATTATATGTTTAATGGCATAATTATCGTTTCCAGATTGCATCAATCTTAGGTTCTTGAAAAAAAGTAAGTATAAAAGATTGATTCAGTTTAAGATATAAAATATTGAGTTAATGATAATAGTTAATTAAAATCATGGTTAAGCATCTCGCTCCAGCTTTCTTAAGCGATTATTGGCAAAATTCATTTAACTTAAAACAGCATCTACAGGATTTTTTGCATTTAGATTCAGAAACACTAGAAAAAAGGTTAGCAACGGGACAAGAAGAAATGGCCGAGTTAGGCCATAAAGATTTTGATTGGGAAAAAGCAACAGACTTTTATCGCGAACAAGTGGGAGAGGTTTATTTATTTGAGTTAGGAGCTTGGCATCTAGAACAAAGTCAAAATATTGAAAACACGTTACATTTGATTGTAGATCATGCTCAAGGTCGGGTGTTAGATTTTGGCGGCGGGATTGGCACTCATGCACTTAATGCTGCCCTTTGTCCACAGGTTGAGCAAGTGATATATTGCGATCTTAATCCTATTCATTATGATTTTGTGCGTTATCGAGCAGAACAGATGGGCTTGAGCCACAAAATGAGTTTTTACTTGGAAATGCCTGAAAAAGAGACTTTTGATACTATCATTTCTTTTGATGTTTTAGAACATTTGTCAGACCCCACTCAACAGTTACTAAAGTTTCATCAAGCGCTGACACCAAGTGGTAAAACAATCTTGAATTGGTATTTCTTTAAAGGCTTTAATCAAGATTATCCTTTTCACATTGATGATCCTCAAGTAGTAGAGACTTTCTACAGGACGATTCAGAGCAAATTCTTGGAAGTTTTTCACCCTTATTACTGTACAGCTCGTTGCTACCGGAAATGGGATTGAGTTTAAGAGGCGATTAGAAATCGCGGCTACACGAGACTTTACCCACCTCCGTGGGTTAATAAATTTAGGGGCTTGAAACCCTAATGGCAGGGGAAATGAGCGAATCTTTCTCCCCTGCCTCTTGGTCAATTCACGGTGGGTTTGACCCCTAACCCCTAAAATATTGGTTTGGCGTTGCTTTCCCGCCCTGAAATAAATTTGGGGCTAATAGCTAAAGTCCGTTGAAACGGACTGAAATTAGAGTAATGAGGAATGATGGGTTAGACCCCTTATTAATTTGCTAACAGTCTCATTCTATTCGCCTAATGCTTTTGAAACATCCTCTAACTCAAGCCCCACAGTAGTTTTTACGTGTCAGGATCAAATACTGTGTTTATAAACTAACATGAGTATCGTACCAAGGTTCCTGGATTTTAAGCTTGTCTAGGAAAATTTTACCTATGGGGAACCGGTAAATAATTCCATTCACTCCGATTATTTTATAAGTCCAAAAAATGCCTTTGTAGACTTTGATTACTTCACTTTCAGAAAGCCAATTAACCTGGGGTTTCTTCACCAAAAAGTCCGCTAGCGCCATATTCAAACTGATGTGGGATATATTGACCTTCTCGTGCTGGTGAAGGGCAGATTTGTTTAGGTACGTGCCCTTGACTGATGGCTTTGAATTTGTGATAACCCAGTTCTGTTAACAGCGCAAATTCTTCCAGCAGTTCTTTCCAAGAAGTCTTGGTTGATTCTATAGATAAGAACTGTGGTTTAGTATTAAACTGCCGTAATGCCTGTATACATAATAAATCAGCACCTTCAATATCTACTTTGAGATAGTAGGGAATGCCAAACTCCTCTAAAATTCTTTCAAATCTGCGCCCTTCTACAGTTATCTCAATAGAAGGTGCATCAAAAGAGCTTTTGTTCCGAATAGCCCAATCTGGTGAAGTTGTACCCCAAAAGCTTCTCTCCAAGTTGGCGTAAAACGTGACCAGATCATCTTTTGATGATATAGCAATATTTAAGAGGGTAAGTTGACCCTTTTCTATATATAAATTTAGTCGCTTTTTTGTAGCTTCGTAAAGCTTAGGATGAGCTTCAATACCAACAACCCGAAAGCCTTTTTTTAAGTAAAATTCTGTATCTTCACCTGTGTGAACGCCGACATCAATTATTAAGTTTTTATCCATCAATCACGTTTTCCTTGAATAATCATACAAGCGTTCAAACATGTAATACTTTACACTATCTATAGTTGTTATATAGAAATGCTACCAAAAGAAACTTTTGATACACTCATTTTTTTATTCAGCGGATCTGATTTTAACTTAATGTGGATGCGCGATCGCTAATATTCCCGCATCCCCATCTAAAGTTACCTCTACACCCACCGGTAAGGCTGCATTGGGACTATCATGGCCAAAAGGTAAATCGGAGACAACAGGAATCCCCAAATCACCTAAGCGATCGCGCAATACTTCTTCTACACTAAAACTAGATATAGTGGGTGGTGCTTCACAGCGAGTAAAACCACCCAAAGCAATACCGCAGACTTGAGACAAAGCCCCACTCAAGCGCCACTGTGTCAGCATCCTATCGATGCGATAAGGTGCTTCGGTAACATCTTCCAACGCCAAAATTACACCATCTAAATTTGGTAGAATTGGTGTACCCAAAAGGTGAGTAGCCACCGTGAGATTACCTGGTAACAAAGTGCCAGTAACTACGCCACCACCCCAACCGTAACCTTTGAGAGGAGTGAAAGAACTACTTTCTAACCAATCAAATAATCGCTCAATTGACCAATCGGACTCATCTACCAAAGTCGTCATTACCGGGCCATGAACGCCGGAAATACCTGCTGTATAAAGGCTCCATAATAAAGCGGTGATATCAGAAAAGCCGATGAGCCATTTGGGAAGCCCTGAGTTTGACCAATTCCAATTTTCTAAGATGCGAGTGCTACCAAAACCGCCTCTGGCACAAAGGATACCACGACAATCAGGATCTTGCCATGCTGCTGCTAGCTGGTGACGACGGGTTTCATCTGTCCCAGCTAGATAGCCCCATTTATCATCTATCTGAGGACTGATTTCTAATTGATAACCGCGCGATCGCCAAATTTCTAGACTCCGTTCAAATGCCTCAAATTCTCGCAAAGCACCACTAGGGGCAATTACTCGTAGTAAGTCTCCAGATTTCAAGGGCGGTGGTAAAATTTTGGCTGGCATGAAAAAATTTAAGAGTGAAAAGTATCATATTAACAGTGATGCAATTGCGTTAACAACACAACAACTTCATCAATTGCCTGGCGTACAACTGTTGCAGACTGATCCGACTGATTGACGATAATACTAAAAACCAGCGGCTCATACTTTGGTGCATTTATATATCCAGATAGAGAAACGACACCATTTAACGTACCTGTTTTTGCTTGCACAATTCCCTCAGCAGGTGTATCTTGAAAACGACCCTTGAGAGTTCCACTTTTACCCGCTAAGGGTAAAGATGCACGATAGATATATGCGGTTGGTGTTTTTGCGATCGCTCGCAAAATTTGTACGAAAGCTTCTGGTGTCACTAGATTGCGACGAGACAAACCCGAACCATCCACTAAAATATAATTTACTGGATCAACTCCCAATTTAGTTAAACTGGCTTTGACAACTTCCAAACCGACATCAGCACTAGTCTGATTTTTCACTCTAGTTTTTTTCACAGCTAACGCTCTCAGGAGTGCTTCAGCATAAAGATTATTACTATTCTGAAGAGTTTCCATTAATAATTCAGATAAAGGTGGCGATTCTACGAATGCTATTTCCTCTTGATGAACACCACCACTTACTACTAATGTTTGTCCCAAAGTAATTTTTTCTGTTGCCAAAGCACTACGGAAGCGTCGTAAGAAATAATAATTAGGATCAACTACAGGCAAATCTACTAAAGATGGTTCAGAATTCGTTGTCAGTTGTCCTTGAATTCGTAATGTTGTTCCTGATAATTCGCGGGTAACATTAACGTAGCTTGGTTGATTTTGGGCAGCGGTTACTGACTGATTAATTATCCGCCATTGTTTTGCCTCGCCAGGATCAATCCACACGACTTGCAAAGGTTTACCTACAGCCTGCGGTACAAGTTTTAAACTAAAAATATTTTGATTGAGAATAAAGCTGCTGACTGGTGTGCCATAGTCTGACTGCACATCTTCCCATTGCCAGGTGGGGTTAACAATATCCCCTTGAATATAACTATCATCAGCAATCAACCGCTGAATTTGGGTAATACCTTTCTGTTTTAGCTGCTGTGCTAATGCTTGTAGTTGAGTATCACTTAAGCTAGGATCTCCCCTTCCGACAACACTTAAAACACCATTACCATTCTGATAAATAGAGGTGCGAATCCGAAAATTAGCACCCAATGTTTGCAATGCTGCTGCTGTTGTCAGCAATTTGAGATTAGACGCGGGAGTAAAATACTTCTCGGCATCTCGACTATAAAGAATTTGTCCGGTTGACAGGGGTTGTACCAAGATTCCCCAACGCACCCGACTAAATAAGGGACGATTGATTACAGCATCTATGGCTGTTCCCAGTTGGGTAGAGCAAATTGATTTTGTGGTAGTTGCTGGTGCAACTGGGGTTTGTGCTTTAGCTGCTGGCAGGGTAACACCGATTTGAGTACCCAGAAACAGCAGCATCAAGCTAAGAGAAATTTTCCTAGTCATCAGATAGTTATTAAAACTACTTGATGATAATACCTTAGTTGGATGGGAGTAAATTAATACTCTTATTCATCTTCATCTTCGTCTTCGTCTTCGTCTTCCCCGAATACTCCGTCTATAAGTTCTTGTGCGCGTTCGTCTGAAATCTTTAAGGCTTCCTGAAGCTCAGAGATATAATCTTGTTCACTTTCGGGTACTTCTTCATCAATCCCTACTACTAAGATTGCTGTGATATATGCAGCTTCGCGATAATCTCTATTGGGTAAGGATTCGACGGATTGGGCAATTAAATCTTCTGGATCTTCTTCTTCAATCAAGCTGACGACTTTTTCGGTTAGTTCTTCAAAGTCATCGTCAGAATAATCTTCAAATAAGCCAACCCGACTGAGAAATTCACTTAAAGCATATTCTTCGGTTGAAGAAATACCTTCACCATCGGCAGCTGCGGAAAAAAGTCCAATAACTGCGATCGCAACTTCTGGTTCTAGAGCAACTGAACTAACACTACGGCCTTTGGGCAATTTGCGTTGAGACATAATTATCCTCTAAAAGTTACGTGATATTTCAGGAAGTCATAGTTTGTGGTTTTTATGCTTCCTCAAATTTAGGATTCCCAAAAAAATGCGGAAATATACATTGACATAAATCTTTTTTTCATAAAAAATACGTAGAAAAATATATTCTCTACGTATAAAAACGGTTAAAAAAGGGACTGGGGATTAGGGATTAGGGACTGGGAAAATTGTTCGGGGATTCAGACCACTACGCAAATTTTGTTCGCGCAGCGTTCGCACAAGAAGAAAACTCTTCCTAGTCCCCAGTCCCCAATCCCCAGTCCCCAGTCCCCAGTCCCCAATCCCCAATCCCCAATCCCCATATTCTGGCAAAATTGGGATGCTCCCGATGGAACTACCGATTTTTTTTAAGTTCGTGCATACTTCTGACAACTTTTGTCACTAAATTTCTGGGTGTAAATCTGACACTTTCACTCAATATCTTATTTGTCATACCAGGAACGACAACAGTTTTATTTTTCATTAAGCTTCGATAAGCAATTTTCGCGACGGTTGCCGTATCCATCATTCTCTTAACGCTAGCAATCTTGGAATTTTCCATTGCAGCAGTTTGCTGGAATTCCGATGCTGTTGGCCCTGGACAAAGAACAGTCACGCTGACACCAGTGCCCTCTAATTCATTAGCGATCGCTTCTGAAAATGATAAGACATAGGCTTTAGTGGCAAAATAAACTGCCATTAGTGGCCCTGGTTGAAAAGCAGCCGCAGAGGCCACATTTAATATTTTTCCATAGTTTTGCTCGACCATATCCTTCAGGAATAACTTAGTTAAATGAGTTAGGCTGACGATATTTACCTGTAGCATTTTCAGTTCAGTGTTGAGGTCTGTTTCGGTAAATGCTCCATAAGTACCAAAGCCAGCATTGTTAACCAGCACATCAACCTTGATCGATGCTTGCTGTAGTTCTGTAAAAATTTCTTTTGGAGATGTTGGTATAGATAAATCCTTAGCGAAAATTTTGACAAAAATGCCAAATTTTTGCGGAAATTCATCTATAATTTCATTAAGTTTTTGTTCATTCTTATCCACTAGCACAAGATTATAACTATGACGAGCAAAAATCTGGGTTAATTGATAACCTATTCCACTAGCCGCTCCGGTAATGAGAGCAGTTTTTTTTTGCCGAATTTCGGATGTTTTATTCATGTTGCCAAAAGGAGTAAGGTGATAATTAATTTAAGCTTTATCGAACAGAATTCAGGAGTCAGGAGTCAGAATTCAGCAATGTTTTCTATATGACTGACGAATAGCGCCGACGGCAAGCGAGTCTTGTCTGCGACACGCTACGCGAACGAGCGTCTTAATTCTGACTCCTGTTAGCGATAGCGGGGCATTTAGCCCATTCTGACTTCTGAATTCTTCTTCAAAAAACTAGTTACAGCAATATATAATGTTTGCTACAACTAATTTTATGAGGACAATAAATGATGCTATCCACCTGAAATTTAATATGCCTCGATCAAGCATATTAAACGCAAATATAAAAATCTGTATCTATATCAACAAGAGCAAATATATTTAATATTGTTATCAATGTCACAGCATAATTCTGTTACTATAACTGACGTGCAAGCAGCACAAGAGCGAATTTTAGGGATTGCCCACCGCACACCTGTACTGACTTCTAGAATCGTTAACGATCGCACCAATAGCCAGGTATTTTTTAAGTGCGAAAATTTTCAACGCACAGGGGCATTTAAATTTAGAGGTGCATACAATGCTCTAGCCCAACTATCAATAGCACAAAAACAAACAGGCGTTATCACCTATTCATCAGGAAATCATGGCCAAGCGATCGCTCTAGCTGGTAAACTCCTTAATATTCCCACCACCATTGTCATGCCTGATGATGCACCCACTGTCAAACAAACTGCCACTCGTGGTTATGGTGCAGAGATAATTTTATACAATCGCCAAGAAACAAACCGAGAAGAATTAGCCCAAAGTTTAGCAACCGATCGCTCTTTGACACTGATTCCCCCTTACGATCATCCTCATGTCGTCGCTGGACAGGGGACAGCTGCTTTAGAACTGATTCAAGAAGTTGGTGAGTTGGACTTACTATTAGTTTGTTGTGGCGGTGGCGGATTACTTTCAGGAAGTGCGATCGCAGCCAAGTCACTTTTACCCAATTGTAAAGTAATCGGGGTAGAACCAGCGATCGCCGACGATGCTACTAGATCCTTTCACACCAAAACCCTACAAACTGTCAAAAATCCCAATACCATCGCCGATGGTGCGCGAACTCCTAGCCTTGGTCAAATTACTTTCCCCTTAGTGCTGCATTACGTCGATGATATGGTGACGGTATCAGAAGAGGCGATTCTTCGCACCATGTTTTTCTTGTGGGAACGTCTAAAAATTGTCGTTGAACCCACTGGAGTCCTCGCCGCCGCCGCCTTACTCGAAGGTGGTGTAGTGACAGCACCAGAGGCGAAAATTGGTGTCATCATCAGTGGTGGGAATGTAGATTTGGCGCAAGTTGGTAAATTGTTTTCTGACGCAGACTGACCGAAAATTAACGTTTCCAACCCGCGCAGGCGGATTTTGCCTGTGTAGCCGCGACTTCTAGTCGCCTCGTACAAAACTAGATTGCCCGCTTTTGCCAACAGGGAATTTGAATGATAAACTCTGCACCCTGTCCAGGCTCAGAAATGCACTCTATTGTACCTTGATGTTTGTCTACTACGATTTGATAAGTGATTGATAATCCTAAACCAGTACCTTGTCCCACAGGCTTAGTAGTGAAAAAAGGATCAAATACTCTTTCTCTGACACTATCACTCATCCCTACCCCATTATCCTTAATGGAAATAACGACTAAATCAGCGTTGACTACTTGAGTACGAATTGCGATCGCGCCAGAAGTACTCTTAGTCTCGTCTGCTTTTCTGTCCTCATTTAACTTTTCTAAAGCATCAATCGCATTATTCAGAATATTCATAAATACCTGATTTAGCTGCCCAGCATAACATTCAACTTTTGGCAAATCACCGTAATTTTTGATAATCTCAATTGCAGGCTTACCTGGTTTAACTTGGAGACGGCTTTGCAAAATTAATAAGGTACTCTCAATTCCCTCATGAATATTCACCGGTTTCATGTCAGACTCATCTAACCGAGAGAAATTACGCAATGTCAACACAATCTCCCGAATGCGTTGTGTGCCAATTTTCATAGAAGCTAAAGTTTTAGGCATATCTTCTTTAATAAAATCAACATCAATATTTTCTAAAAACTCTTCAATTTCTGGTGCTAAGTCGGGATAGATATTTTGATAAATATCAATCAATCTCAGTAAATCTTGCGTGTAATTATCAATGTGAGCTAAGTTACCATGAATAAAACTTACAGGATTATTTATTTCATGAGCAATACCAGCAATCATTTGCCCCAAACTTGACATTTTTTCGGTTTGAATAAGCTGAGTTTGAGTTAGTTTTAATTCCCGCAGTGTTTGCTGTAATCGCACATTATTTTCATTTAATTCCCTAGTTCTTTCTTGGATTTTCTCTTCCAATTTAGCGTAGAATTGGGCATTTTCTAAGGAAATAGCTGCTTGTGAAGATAGCATCTTTAATACTTGTATTCTATCGGAAGTAAATGCTCCCACTGTTAAATTATTTTCTAAATAAAGTAACCCAACTAATTTACCTTGATTAACAATAGAAGTACATATAAGCGATTTAATTTTATGCTCAATAATATATGGATCTATCGTAAAACTTCCTTCATTACTGGCATCAGATAAAACTACATCCTTTTTTGTTCTTGCAACATAATTAATCACAGAAATAGGTAATTGCTGACTATTTTCTAGTGGTATTGACTGACCAACAGTTAAATCATCTCGATCGACAGTTGCTTTAGCTTCAATAAATAACTTTCCTGCTTTATCTAGCAGCAAAATACCAGTCTGAGCGCCAGCATTCTCAATCACAATTGTCATTAATCTTTCTAGTAAGTTTTCCAATAAAATCACTTCTGACAAAGCTTGTGATGCTTTAATAACCGTGATTAAATCTAGCCCACTTGATTTTTCATTAGCAGTGGAAGTAGTAATCGTATTACTTGTAAATCCTCCTTGAGATTGAGTGGAAACCTTAGTAATTAATTCTGGATATTTTAATTCCAAATCCTTAAATTTAGCACTCGCCCCCCAACGACGATAACCATAGTGTGCCTTTGTCATATATAGCGACGCAAATTCATTTCTCCCTAGACTGAGATAAAATTCTGCCGCACATTCATAAGCTAGCGCCTCTTCATGAATATATTCAGAATTACGAGCGCCTTTAATTGCGCGATCGTAGTGTTCCATCGCCACTAATACTTGTCCTAAAAATCGTGCCTTTTCGGCTTCTACAAGTTCATATTTGTGCTGATTATTTATAGGTGAATGAACCGCCCATTCATTTAATTGATTTTGATTTTCTTCTACTTTCTTTATGGCAGTTTTTATATCTGTTTGGGAAGTAGGATTTAAACAGGGAGCCAACAATGACAGAGAATAATAAAACTTATATTGAGGTAGATAAACAGTCCCACTAGCTGCAACTTCATACTGTTGTGCTAATTGAGCATTTTTAACAGCCTGGCTATAATCTTTAGAGAAATAACTCAGAATACTTTTAGCAAGATAAGCATAAAATATAGCTGTAATATTCCCAGCCATTCTCTGCATTACTGATTCATTAAAACTATCGCCCTCTAAACAAGATTCATTATCCTGTCCTTGAACTAGTTCGATTACCATCTGTTTTAAGATCAGTAAGCAAATTGTAAAATGTTCTTGCTGTATTTTATGCGCTAAATTAATATATTGCTCTAGTCTTTGCTCAACAATCTCTAAATTTTCTCCACTCCAGAAAGGATGCCAACAAACCAATAATCCATTGTAACCCACATACTCAATATCCCCTGTATCTAAACCACTTTGAACACCATCTTGTAGAGGTTCTATCGTTGCTTGAATATGTTCTTTCCAATGTCTAACAAAAATATTAAATAAGGCGTACACTTTAGACTTAATTTGTCTAGCGTTAAATTGATCTAAAATCTTTAAAGATAATTTACCAAAACGATATCCTGATTCAATATCCTTAAGAGGCCCACATAAAATTAGCCCATAAAAACCATAGGCATAAGCTGCAAAAGATGAATTGCCATACTGCACACATAAATCAACCATCGTAAAAGCAATCAGTGGTAAAAGTGCAGGATCGGCTAAATAAGCGGGAGGCATAGCTGTCATTAGTATCCTCATGGCAGCTAGCTTATGAGCATCAGTCATTTCTGGCCGATTGACTAATTCTTCAATTGTTAACTGTGCTGGTGGAGTTTTAGACAATGAAACTCCCAACATCTCTAGTACCTGCAAATCTAAATCTAATGCTTCGCGCATTCGATTTTGAGCCACATAAAACTGAATTTTTTTCTCATATACTTTAACAGTATCAAGAATAGTTATGCTATTATTTATAACGCTAGTAAATAATGCTTCTGCTTGCTCAAAATTTGCATTTAAATATTCTACTTCTACTGTTTCTACATGAAGGTTAAGAGTTAATTCATAATAGTTTTGCCAAGAATCAATTGCAAGTAAGCTTAGACCTTGCTTCAGAAATTTTACAGCAGATTCATAAGCAGCAGAATCTTTAGCTTTCCGTCCAGACATAAGATTTAATTGAGCTAGTTTATATCTTTCTTCTGGAGAAGTGATTAATTCAGTACCGATATTTAACTGATTAACAATATCGAAGATTTTTTCTTCTAATAAACTTTCGTCTAAATTGTTTAATAGCAGTCTACCAATATTTAAATGAATCTCCTTTTTATGCTCATCAGGTATCAACGAATAGGCTGCTTGTTGCACGCGATCGTGAAGAAATTTATAATCAATTATAAAAACATCAACATGGTTTAATAGTTGTGGTTGTTTATAGCTATCACTTAAAGGTATGACTAAACCAGCTTGTAGTGCTTCCCAAATATCAAATGCTGTGTCATTCTGAGATTTATTATTAACACAAGAAAGTATATTTAAGTTAAATCGATTACCAATACAGGCAGCTATTTTTAAAATATTTTGGGTACTATCTTTAAGCTTTTGAATTTTACCGATCATTAATTCAACAACATTGTCAGTAATTCCTAGCATCTGAATATGCTGAATATCCCATTGCCATTTACCAGCAACAAAGTTGAATAAAAGCAGATTTTCTTGATGGATAAATTTGAGTAATTGATTGATAAAAAACGGATTCCCAGCAGTTTTGTTAAAAATCATTTTGGACAAATCTTTAGATTCCTCTAAGCTAGACTTTAGGCTGTCGTTAATTAACTGACAAACATCAGTTATTTTTAAATTTTGACAATGGATAATCTGGACAGGACTACTATTTTTTTCAATTTCCCGCAAAACTAACATTAAAGGATGACTGGGATCAACTTCATTATCTCGGTAAGCTCCAATTATCAATAAATATTGAATTTCAGTATCTACAGCTAATAACTGAATTAATTTTAATGAAGCTAAATCTGCCCATTGTAAATCATCTAAAAATACAACTAATAGATGCTCTTTTTGAGCAAATACATTGATAAACTTTTGAAAAACCAAGTTAAAGCGATTTTGTGCTTCTGCTGAAGCGAGTTGTGGTACTTCTGGTTGTTGACCAATAATAAGTTCTAGTTCAGGAATAACATCAATGATAATTTGAGCATTTGGAACTAGAGCCTCTAAAATTTTTACTTTCCAATTGGCTAATTGTGCTTCACTTTCTGTCAGTAATTGCTGCATTAACTCTTGAAATGCTTGAATCAGAGAAGCATAAGGAATATTGCGCTGAAATTGCTCAAATTTACCAGCAATAAAATAGCCTCTGTTTTTGATAACAGGTTTATGGATTTCATTCACTAATGCTGATTTACCAATCCCCGAATAACCAGCAACTAATATTAATTCTTTATTTCCTTGATTAACTTTTTCAAAAGCAGTCATTAATATATCTATTTCTACTTCTCGTCCATACAACTTTTCGGAAATTTGTAGTTGGCTAGACTGATCGTGCTGACCAATGGCAAAGTTAGTTATAGAATTAGTTTGCTCTAATTGATTCAGACAGTTTTCTAAATCTGCTTTAATCCCAAAAGCACTCTGATATCTTTCTTCAGCAGTTTTGCTGAGTAATTTCATAATAATTGCAGAAATTACTTGAGGAATTTCTGGGATTAACTGATCTACTGTTGTAGGTTGTCTAGCAATATGACAATGAACTAATTCCATTGGATCAATTACTGGAAACGGTAACTGACCTGTAATAATTTCATAAAAAGTTATACCCAACGAATAGAAGTCTGTACGGTAATCAACTGTTCGGTTCATTCTTCCTGTTTGCTCTGGGGACATATAGGCTAGAGTTCCTTCAAGCAAATCAGGATTACTGAGTTTGGGTTTTTCTTGCAAAAGCAGTGATGAGATAGAAAAATCAATAATTTTAACTTGATGAGTTTCTAAATTAACAATAATATTCTGTGGTTTAATATCTTTATGAATAATATGATTTTGGTGTAATTCACCTAATGCTTGGGTAATTTTAATACCTATCTTGAGAAAATAAAGTAATTTAATTTTCTCTGATTGAATAATTTTATAGAGAGAACTACCATCAAAATTTTCTAAGATAATTGCCAAACCATTGTTGTATTTTTCTAAGCTATAAGCTTGTATAACTCCAGGAATATCTAAATTTTTTATTAGTTCATATTCATGCTTGAATGCTGCTATATCTTTTAGTTCAGGGTATTCTATTTTTAAAAGTTTAATAACTACTAGTTTGCCATCCTTATTTCTCGTGGCTCTATAAACAGTAGTTTTTATTCCTTCATGAATTAATTCTATTATTTGGTAATTAGATAATTTAATCATTTGTTATATTGGCATTTTTAATGATTTTCAAACTTCTCAGATGATTATCCTATCATTTACAGAATAATAAATACATTTTTAAAGTCGGTTATTTAACAAACTTTAAAAATGTATCGTTCTACCAAAAAATCTAGATTTTCGCAAACTAAGTAATGCTACATTTTGTTGAGTTTGTCAAAATCCACCTCATAAATTTGAACATACCTTTAGAACCAAGAATCCCACTCACCAATAATTTTTTTGGTGTATTTTATATGGAAGCATTGGTCTAGAATTACTCGTGTCGCTTGCATTGCAGATATCACAGTAGCTTCCACACAACCGGAATTGTAGCCGTTGTTAATCCAGTCGCCAGCTAAGTAAAGATTATCAAATCCAGATTCATCAGTTTTGAGTCGATACTTGGTACTTCCAGGTACAGACAGTACATAACGTTCTGATGGATTAATGTTAACTCGCCAGTATTGAGCTTTAAAGCGTTCTACTCCCTGGCGGTTTTGAAAATCTACTAGTAAATCCCAATTCAAACCTTGGGGATTTTTTGGGTGAGTAGCATCAGGCCAAAGGTTTCCGATGTAATTGTTGAGGAAGTTAATTGCCTGTTGCTCTACCTTTTTTTGAGCTTTAGCTGGAAAATTATATTCTGTGTGGGGAGGAATT
The DNA here is from genome assembly GCF_036916655.1 of Nostoc sp. GTDB lineage: Bacteria > Cyanobacteriota > Cyanobacteriia > Cyanobacteriales > Nostocaceae > Nostoc. The sequence goes on along the minus strand of NZ_JBALFY010000019.1, from coordinate 179,270 downwards.
CCTGGATCTGCAATTACGCCGGTGAAATAAGCTACGTTATAAGGATAATGCTCAGAAGTCCAATTTTCTCGTTGTAATAACTCGCTCATATCTGCATAGACATCGAGTGGTTCAACGTAAGCGCCCAGCACAGGACTAGATTTTTGCCATCCTAATTGCGCTAAGGTGGGCTTAAGCCATATTTGTCCGCCTTGAGTAGTTACTGTTTTGACTTGCTTTAACATATCATGCCATTTTTGATGGGCTGGATTTTTTTTGGCATGGAGCAATTCACTACAAATAGATGGTAAGGCAGCTATGGAAATTCCCAGCAGCACAATATCAAAATCATCGCCTTTGGTGAGGGTAATTTTGTCTACATTTTGCCAAGGTGTCCAATGTGACTCAAGGTCAATTTCTTTATCTTGGAGTTTTTGGGCTTCTTCATCGACAATCTGATCGTAGAGAGGTTGATTAGGCCAGCAACGAATGTCTTTAACTGTGATAAGTGGTTGATATTCTTGCTCTGGGTTTTTTAAATTTACTTGGCGAGCTAAGGTAATGCTTGCTATTGATTGCTGGTCTTTATCCAAGTGTAACTGCTGGACAACATGGAAGAATTTGAATTTCACACCGCGACGCCTTAGCAGTTCATATAGTGGAGTGACGACTACCTCTGCCATGCCTGATTGCATTTTCCACATGATGGCACCATTGTATTTAAACAAGATGGTGGTGAGGACACGGATAGCTGTTCCGGCTGCTAGTTGTGGTTTATTGGTATTGCCTTCTGGAAAGCCATATACTAAATCGTATAGGACGCGAATAAATGCTGATTTAACGCTTGATTCCCTAGCTCCATGTTTTCTTAGCCAGTCTTTGTAGTTGTACTCATCTAAACTGTCTAGGGAACAAAAATCAATGATCTCATCTACAAATAAACCCCGGATATTTGCTAATGCTAGGTCGATGAGTGTTAAGCGCCAAAAGATTTCTGAATTTTGTCCGATTTTAGATTCTATCTGACTGCTCAAGTGTGTTTGAAAGCGCTTTATTAGTTTGACAATTAACTGGTGATGTTCACGCCTATGAGTTTTAGGATTTCTAGGTAGTGATTGAACTAAGTTGTGGGCAAGGTTTAAGAAAAGTCCTTCAGAAGTCAAGTCTAGGTTTTGGAAGATATTGCTAATGTATTGGTTGATATTGTTCAGCCATCCTCCCCAAAAGATAGGTTTTTGAAGAAATAACTGAATCAACTCGCTCGGAAATTCCAAGAGACTACTATCTGATAAAAATTCTACTACCTCTCTACCTAATACTATTTGTTTGGCAAGAGATGCTGAGAAACTTTTAGCAGAATAGGACTGTTCGTATTTATGAATGCCGGCGTAAGTCTGAATGACGAATTCAATGGTGGTGCAGATATGATCCCAAAGGGAACAAATGCCGCCACCTTTCCAGGGAACGAGAGAATTGGTAGGGAAGTTAAAAGGCAAAGTTACCCAATTTTGATTGATGTATTCTTCTAAGACGATGAGACTGTGGGGTTTGAATGCATCTTCTATGGTGCTGAAAGGCCCGTTACCACCAAGTTCGTCGTAGCATTGCTTGAGTAAACGAAAGGCATTTTCGTAAAATCCAAAAAAAATGTGCAGTCCGTGTTCTTCGATGCGGTAGTCAGGTTCATAATCAGGTGCATGGGGTTTGATGTTGCGTCCAGTTGCACATTTACCACCCAAACGCCAACCTGTTTGATAAATAGTAATGTCGTAGAGATTATCCCATCCTGGTTGACTGGTTAATTCATAAGCGGTGGTTAATGATGCCATTCCACCGCCTAAGATAGCGATCTTTTTTGGCTTTAAGGTTTCGGACATGGTTATTTTTCGTTATGTGGTGAGGGTAAATAAGGAAAGAGCAGGTAGAGGAGATAATTTACTCAGAATTCAGAATTCAGAACTCAGAACTCAGAATTCAGAACTCAGAATTCAGGACTCAGAACTCAGAATTCAGAACTAATTAATTTTTCTGTGGTGCTTGCCAAACGGCTTTTCCATCTTTGAGGATGAAGTCGAAATGCAGAACGAAACCAAGCTTGACGGGGATATTTATTGACTCGCTACCTGCGGGATAACCTTTGGCTAGTCCTAAGTCTTGGACGATTGGTTGGCTAGCGAAATTATTGATTTTTAATTGAAATTGATCGCCAAAATTCTTGAAGCCAAAGAGTTTGCCACCATAGAAGGTTTGTAGCTGCATGGGGGATTCAATCAGTGCTTGATAGCAGGCTTTTTTGCTATTTTCTACGTCGCGGATTTGTTTGAGGGTAACGAGGGGAACGACTCTTTTTAGAAGATATTCGATGAGATTGAAGGGTAACTGTAAGCCAGGAATTACAACTTCGTCGTTATCAAATAATAAGCTAGCGATCGCTCTTACTGATTCTTCAAAGCTGCCCCATGTTTTGATATCTTGATGTTTATCTCCTGTACCGATGCGTTGAATTTCCAGCAGGCGCGCATCTAGAGATTGACTTGTAGGAGAAAATTCTTTAAATACTAAGGTGTCTACGGTTAATAAATCCGGTTCTTGATTTAAGTCAGGAATCTTAAATGTGCCAAGTTGTTTAAAGAAGCCGTAGACTTCTCTACCAGAAACTAGGATGGGAGAATTATTTACGTATAAGTAAGGCATGAAGCAAGCTAGGCGTTCGGCAATGAATAAAGGCCCAACTCTTTTACCTACTACTGTTAACATCCAAAAGATAGCTTCTTCTTCATGCACAGTTCCTTTGTCATAGTCGGGTGGATAAATAGAACTTAAAGAATTTATCTTGTTGAATGTCAAGATGAGATAGTTTGTCGCTGGGCGATATTCAATCTCGCCGTTATTGGGATCGTTGAGATATTTATCACACACCTCTTGCAACTTTGCCATTGAACCTTCAACCACAAAGCCGTACATTTTTGTGTCTTTGATTTCGTAAGGTTGATTAAATGCCTGTCCATCTGCCCGTTCTATATATTTAGGGTATGATGATTTGTTACCGCCTCTGCCAAAGTAATTTTGGAAAAAACTAGTTGCGTCTTGTTCCATATTTTTGCCTTTTACGGCTAAATCTTGGAACAATTGATCTGGTTTTTGTTGGATTTGGGTAAGGTAATCTGTAAGTTTTTGGGGTTCTTGAAATAGGGTAGTAAATTCGCTAAAAGCGCCTAAAGCCGTATGGAAACCTGTTTGTATTGTCTGCAAAGGGTTGTTGGTATTCATCGGGTTGTGGGGAATAAATGAGTCTTGTTTGAAGTATTCCCTTTACACTGGCTTTTCTAACAAATTACTTAGATGGCGAAATTTGGCTATTAGATTTACCACTAACGCGACTAGTGTCAATCGAATAACCAATGTCAGGAGGGGGTTCGATGCTTGGGGGCGATGCGGTATTGTGGAGAGTGCGATCGCACTTTTTGTGAATGTACTACGAAAATTTTGCTGAAAAACCCTGATGTTCATGGTTTTTGCGAAGAATATTTCCCCATGCTAATATTGTTAGCTTGGTTTAAGTACAGATATTCAGTATGGTTCCCGTAAAGACTGTTCTCAAAGATTCAGAGGAAGTCACTCGGTTGTTTTCTCATCTCGAATTTGATGGCAAAAAGCTTAATCATCAACCGGGTAGTCTATTGGGAAGTACTGCGTTGATCGCAGGAACCACCGTCGGGGCGGGGATTCTCGCTCTACCAGCCGTTACCTTGCCATCTGGTATTGTGCCATCCACATCTGGATTAATTGCTGTTTGGCTCTACGCTTTATTTTCAGGGTTATTGATTGCAGAAGTTACCTTAAACACGATGCGAACACAAGGGCGTTTGAGTATCGGTTTTTTGGGAGTTGTAGAAAATATCCTTGGTAAGTTGGGAGCGCGAATTGCTGGAGGCGCATATTTATTCATGCATTATGCTCTCTTAGTGGCATACATCACTGAAGGTGGAGAGATTTTAAGAGTTGCGGCGGCAAAAGTCTGGGGTGTGCAGATATTGCCGATGTGGTTAGGTACAACGACTTTCACGCTCTTATTTGGTGGCATTATGTATCTTGGGCGAGAAAAGTTTATTGAGAAATTAAACAGCGCCTTTGTTGGAATTGTGATCGTTTCCTTCTTGGGACTATTATTTTTAGGAGGAAGCCACATTCAGACTACCCAACTCTTATTTCAGGATTGGAGTGCCCTTGGTAGTGCTATTTCAGTGATGTCTGTAGCGCTGTTTTTTCAAAACGTTGTGCCGCTAATTGTGACACAACTTGAAGGAGATGCCTGCAAAATTCGTCAGTCCATCTTGATTGGTTCTGTGATTCCTTTAATTATGTTCTTGGCGTGGAATGCCGTAATTTTAGGAAGTGTCAGTCCTGATATGCTACATGGCACATCTGATAGTAGTGTTTTTGATCCACTGCAAATTCTCCGAGCTGGTGGTGCAGGGCAATGGTTAGGAGTATTAGTATCCATTTTTTCAGAGTTTGCGATCGTCACATCATTCATTGGATTTGTGTACGGATTGCTGGATTTGTTCAAAGATATTTTCCTTTCTACAAAGGGTGGATTTGCTAGCCGCTTACCCCTCTATTCGCTGGTTCTTTTCCCTCCTATGACTCTCGGAACGCTCAACCCCAGCATCTTTTTTACTGCCCTAGATTACACTGGAACATTTAGTATCTCAGTTCTAGGTGGAATTATTCCGGCGTTAATGAGTTGGAAGCAACGTCAAGAACAAGAAAACTCAAATAGTGTCAATCAACCACTCGTTCCTGGTGGAAAGGTGACGCTCATTGTGATGATTGGAGTGGCATTAGCCATGATGGGACGACAAATTCTGTCAATTTACCATCATTGAAGGAGAAAGACCCGATGAAAATTTAATGTAACATATAGGTATACGATTGTAGTATAAGTTTCGGACACAATTAAATGAGTGATTCTCGCCTCGTTAAAATTAGCAAATATCTGAGCAAATATCTGCGACATACACCGGATGCAATTGGAATTCAACTGGCTCCCGGTGGTTGGGTTGATGTTGATGAACTACTTAGCGCTTGTGCTAAAAACAAATTTCCGCTCACCCGTCAAGAATTACAGGTGGTAGTTGAATCCAGTGATAAACAACGCTTTTCTTTTGATGCTACAGGTAATCTGATTCGTGCTAACCAAGGACATAGTGTAAAAGTCGATTTACACTTAGAAGCTGTTGTTCCTCCAGATGAACTTTATCACGGCACGGGACACAAATCTGTAGAGTCAATTCTGCAAACAGGACTTTCCAAAATGTCGCGGCATCATGTTCATTTATCAAAGGATATTGCAACAGCAAAAACTGTTGGTGCAAGACACGGAAAACCAGTGGTTTTTGCTGTAAATGCTGCGGCAATGCATCAGGCGGGTTACATCTTCTATTGTTCTGCTAATGGTGTTTGGTTAGTTGAGAATGTACCACCTGAGTATCTACAAAAAATTTGAACTGGGAATTGGGGATTGGGGACTGGGGAAAATCATGAGTAAGATTTGCTTGGGATCTGAATCCCCATTCAAATATTCAAATCTTCCAAGTCCCCCCCACTTCAAATCAATATCCCAGCAATACAAGCGGTGATAAAACCCGCTAAAGATCCGCCAATCATTGACTTTAGACCCATACGAGCTAAGTCATGTTGGCGATTAGGTGCTATCCCTGTAATGCCGCCAATGGTAATGCCAATTGAACCGATGTTAGCAAAATTACATAATGCATAAGTCGCAATAATTACTGCGCGTTGGGAGATTTTACCACTTTCAATTAGTGCTTTCAAATCCAAAAAAGCAATAAACTCATTCAAAATTGTTTTTGTACCCAACAAAGCCCCAACTTGCCGACAATCAGCCCAAGGTACGCCCATCAGCCACGCCACGGGAGCCATAATAAAAGACAAAATCCACTGTAACGAGAGTTGCTGGAAACCCACAAATGACCCTAACCATCCCAGTAAGGCATTGAGGGCAGCTAATAATCCCAAAAAGGCGATAATCATTACCCCAACGTTAACTGCTAGCTTCACGCCGTCAATTGCTCCAGTAGTAGTAGCATCAATTACATTTACATAATTGGTTTTTACATCCGCTTTGACCTTGCCAACCGTTTCTGATACTTCTGTTTCTGGATAAAGTAATTTTGATACCACCAACGAAGTGGGAGCAGTCATAAAGAAAGCAGCAATCAAGTGTTCTGCTGGTATGCCAAAGGAAAGATATGCCCCTAAAACTCCAGCAGCAATTGTCGCAAAACCACCCGTCATTACGGCATGGAGTTCCGATTGCGTCATATTTGCTATATAAGGTTTAACTATCAGCGCCGATTCTGTGGGCCCCAAAAAGATGTTAGCTGCACAGGATAAAGATTCCGAGCCTGATGTTTTCATCGTCTTCATCATTACCCACGCCATCACATTTACAACTCGCTGTAAAATGCCGTAGTAATACAAGACGCTGATGAAGGCGGAGAAAAAGATAATTGTGGGCAGCACTTGGAAGGCAAAGAAATGATCCTTAAAATTTTCTCCAAAGACAAATTTGGCACCGACATCAGAAAATGCTAAAAATTGGCTGACAATATCTCCGAGAGATTTAAATATATTTAGACCCCAAGGAGTTTTAAGAATCACTATCGCAAACACAAACTCCAATCCCAAACCCCATGCCACGATTCGCCAACGCACCGCACGACGATTAACAGAAAAGGCGTAGGATATACCGATAAAAACTAAAATTCCCAACGCAGAGATAGCGCGTTCCATTTTTACTCCCAAAAAGTATCGCTAAGGCACTTAGTCAAAGAGCATACACAAAATACGGCTATTTTTGTGGCTTTTTAGTCAATTACTAGAGTTTTGATGTGTAAATAAGAATTTAGCGATCGCACATTTAGCAGATTTATATTTTCTGACAAATTTGTCTTCTCAAACTTTAAGCACACTTATATTAATAGGAACATTCAATGTTAACAGGAAAAAATTAATATTTTTTGTAAGCTGAGTTGAAGCAAAAGATAGTTACGCGATCGATGTTTAAAGCTTTACGAATTTCTTCTGAAGTAGTTTTGAGAACATCTTCCTTATTGAAGGATTCTCGCACCCAACGGGTAATTTTGATTAATAGTTGGGAGTAATTCGTTTCGGCTTCTTTCTCTGGCACCAAAATCGAAAACAGGTCTGTGAATAAGGTGATGTTTCTCTCTAACATCACTAATTCATCTTGGCTAGCGATAAAAACTTGAGTAAACTCACTGTCTGGACGTAGCCGATTTTTGATATTGTTAGAAATTGCAGCAGCGTTGCTAACTCGACTAATAACTCGATTTGTCACAAAAACAGCGATCGCACCAGCTAAAATTGCTGTAACCCCCATACCAGTTAACAAGAGTGATAGTTGTCTTTGTAGGGCAAGTTCAATTTCTGTTGAGCTTTTGACACTCTCAAGTCTTACTTGCGGAATTTGTTTGCTAATTAAATTAATGCCGTAGTAGTAAGTAGTTGTTCCAATTGCAACCACAGCCAGGACACTAATACTGAGTGCCCACACTATTGCTTTAGTCTTTAAACTCCATTTTTGCTGCCATAGCCTTTGTTGACGATTTCGCCTTGCTTGCTTTTGAGAAAAAGACTGGCTCATAAATCAAACCTGGAGTGCTGCAATTGAGAGTTAAGTAAATAACCTCACCCACCAAATTTTACACAAAATTAAACAACGACTGGTTTTCAGGAGTATTTTAAGGCAGTAATCCTCTACATCCAAGTTCATACCTCAATTCAGCAACACCCACAAACGTATTGGCTTAAAATCCAATTTCAATGGTCAAGCTGCGAATCTTTCCTATATCTGCGTTAGCTTTATCTGCAACTTCTAGAATCCAGGTTCCTTGAGGACTTTTACCTTTGAAGGCAGCAAGTTTAGGGGTGTTTACCTCATCATAAGTCGTTTTGATGTTATCTGTAGCTCCGCCCTGGCGATCGTGCAGAACTATTGGCAGTATGGCAGTTTGCACTGGGGGAAGGAGAGTAACTATAAGATCCCCAATATAAGTATGCTCGATGTCTACTAGAACTTTGATGGATTTCAAAAGGGTGGTATTAGCGATCGCCAACGATAATGTTGATACTTGCAAATCATTAATGGGAATATCTTGAACTGCTTTAAATATGCTAATGGGCGATGTTTGAGCAGGCTTGGCCAACTCTACAGCTTTGAGAGCATTAATTCGACCGTAACCGTAGAAAGGGCTATGACCATTGGCATCATATTTACCTCCAGTGGGGTCAATGCGATCGCTAGAACGTTTAAAAATATCTCGCACTTCATCCCAACGCAGATTTGGGTTTCTGGCAAGAATCAAGGCTGCAACACCCGCAGCACCCGGACAAGCGCTGGAAGTTCCGCCAAATTCATTTGTGTAGTTGCCTGCGGCATCACCTAGATTCTGATTACCCGAATTATAACCAAGTACACCAGAGCGATCGGTCGTCCAAATTCCAGAGGTTTGAGAACTATCACCATTGTTGCTGGGGAAGGCGCACCAGACCGCTTGACCAAAGTCACTATAAGCGCTTCTCTTACCGTAGTCATTACAAGCTGCCACCGCAATCACTTTTTGGTAGCTGGCGTAGCCGTCGTTATCCACGCTTTCATTACCATTGCCAGCAGCGAATAAAACTACACAACCCTTGCCGTTGCGCCCCTTGTTGATTGCAAAATCTATAGCAAGTCGTGTGGAATCAGGCAGAGGTACTTTTTGCTTGTGTACAGGATCGTCTGGCTCAAACCAAGTACCGTCTGCTGGGCCCCAGCTACAAGAAATCACATCAGCACCATTTTGAGCCGCCCAAATAAAAGCATCTGCTTCATCTTGTGAACCCAACGCCGAAGCTAAACGAATCGGCATCAGCTTTGCGCCTGGTGCGACACCAGATGCCCCAAAGTTGCCGTTTCCACAAGCTACACCAGCACAGGATGTGCCGTGGTTATTATCGTTTCCTGGTCTGGGATTGTTCGTTTTACGTGTGACATCACGTGGGGCAACAATCTTGCCGGAGGAACGGAACTCTTCATGATCGAGATCCACACCGTCGTCGATAATTGCAATAATTGTCCCTGTGCCATCGCTCAACTTCCAAGCTGCTTCAACGTTGGCGTGGGCGTTGATTATCTTACCATTAATTGTTGTTTGCTTTAAGTGCCACTGCTGCGGGAAAACCTGACGTTGGCGTGATTCACGCGCTAGTTCAGGATGGCACAGTTCCACTGATTCTTCATTCAAAAGTCTCTCGGCAATGTCAAAGACGGCCATACCAGTATTTGTAGGCGCGCTGACAAAATAAGCATTTCGTGCGTATTCAAGTTGGCGTTTAATTGTTAAGCTATAACGTCTTAAAACCTCTTGGCAGACCCTTGACCCTTCCTCGCTGTCAAATTTAACAAAAAGGTTTTCAGTGTAAACTACAGGTTGTTGGGATATTGGATCGATCAGGACACGTCCGGCAAATTGGACTTCAGATTCATTGTTGAGAATTTCACGGGCGCGATCGCGCAAAGCGACACCCTGATTCGGAACTTTCGCTTGCAAAATTTCTACACCCGCTTGCCGAAACCGTGTTGTTAACTCAAATTGATTGAGGATACTACGAGCTATGGGTGATACAGGTGCGACTTCAAAGGATCTTGCACCCACAATAGTGCTTCGGCTTTCAGTACGTACTACAACATGTTCGTTGCTGATCGCAAATTCATACTTTTGGCCGTTCTGTCCACCATAGCGAACCTGAACCATTGTTTAATCTCCTAAATGTTTTGAAAATTGGGAATTGGGCATTGAGAAGAGGCAGAGGGGCGGGGTGCGGGGGGCAGAGGGGAAAACTTTTCTCCCTTTCTCCCTCCCTGCCCCCTGCTCCCTTGCTTCTTTCCCAGCCCTGAGTGGGGAATTTCACTCATTACTCATTACTCCTAAGAGTCATGGGGAAACCGTATTATGCCTTAATTTTAAGGACTGCTGCATACATAGTGAGATGCTGTTTAGTTTATGGATGTTTTTTATTTCATGTGTTATATGTGTATTACGATACAAAATTTAATCTATCTAAATTCATACAAGTCTTCGATTCGTTTTTCCAGAAAAGAGGAGATTCAAAATCAGGTTGCTTTAAAAATCTTCACTACCAGTAGGAACGAACTGTACGTCAATGAAGAGGAAAGGGGGCAGGGAGCAGGGAGCAGAGGGGAGAACCCCATAAATAAATTTAGGGGCTAATAAAACGGACGCATTATTTCTCTCTACGAGACGCCAAAGGCGAACGTGCTACGCATCTCGAAATAAATATTTTTGCTTTTGGGCATAAATAAATTTAGGAGCTTGAAACCCGAATAGCAGAGTAATTCCAGAATCTTTCTCCCTTGCCCCCCGCTCCCTGCTCCCCTGCCCCTTGGTCACTATGAAAAAAATCCATTTTATACCACTGAAAAACGCTATAACATCATTAGAACTTGAGAAAAATGTTTTATTTTCCATCTGAGTATTTTCTACAGGTTTACTCTCTACCCCTGAGTGCTGAAGTGAGATTGCAAAAAGATTCTTTTTCTGAGTATCCCCAACAAATTCGCGTTGGTAGCGGTCGCACTGCTGTATCCTACACTCGTAAGTCTGGATACTATGCAATACATTACAATCAAGCCAGCACCGTGCCAGCAAATGCTATTTTACAACTGAATAACGGTGCGATCGCAGTTTTTTCAGGCGAACCCAATCAATCAGAAAAGGGTCTATTAAGTCCAATTTATACACTAGAAGCAAATGCTTCCTTAGCAGTCCCCACTGGACTGGTTTTTATTCGCTTTCCTGAAGGCGTTGACGTGGAGTCGCAGCGCGAGGTTATTAATCAAGCGGGTTATGAAGTAGCACAAAGCCTTTATTATGCGCCTCATACCGCTTGGTTGCGTGCCAAATCAGGTAATATTTTTGATGCGATCGCTGGAATTTCGCAGTTAGAAGCGATCGCTAATGTTGAGAATGTCGAACCTCAAATGCTTATGGAAAGAGGTTGGAGATAAATTATAAATTACAAACTATGCATCTGGTGAGGGGTTTAAAAATTATTGAAATATCTCATTTGCCCAGATAATTAAAAGCAGCCACGACACTAGTCATGACTGCTGGTAATTATTAATAAATTAACTGGTTGTCTCCGCTTCACATATTTATTAAAAGCTACTGTTACAACCAATTTAAGATTGACAGATGATTAAGCTTTAGCAAAGTTTTCAGCAGCAAAGTCCCAGTTAGCCACTTTGTCTAGGAAATTCTTGATGAACGCTGGACGGGCATTTCTGTAGTCAATGTAGTAGGCGTGTTCCCAAACATCCAAGGTTAGGAGTGCTTTTTGTCCATGAGCTAGTGGATTTTCTGCATTCGGTGTTTTAATCACTTTCAGCGTACCACCATCATCAATCAACCAAGACCATCCGCTACCGAACTGAGTTGCGGCAGCGTTAGAGAACTCTTCTTTGAATTTGTCAAAGCTGCCGAAATCTTTGTCAATCTTGGCTGCAAGTTCACCAGTGGGTGTGCCACCACCGCCTGGCTTTAAGGAATTCCAGAAGAAGGTGTGGTTCCAAACTTGGGCGCTGTTGTTGAAGATTCCCGCCTTAGAGGAGTCTTTGAAGGAAATTTGGATTACTTCTTCCAGAGACTTATTGGCAAGTTCTGTGCCTTCAACCAGCTTGTTCAGGTTGTCTACATAAGCTTTGTGATGCTTGCCATGATGATACTCTAAGGTTTCGCCTGATATACCAAAAGGCTCTAAAGCATTCAATTCGTAGGGTAGGGCGGGTAGTGTAAATGTCATTTTATGAAATCCTCTCTTTACCGGTTTCCAGTTGAAAGCTATTGCAGAAGCTTAGGAAATTAGCAGCTTTTGTTTTTGACAGTTTTATGATTTTCATGATGAAACATAAAACTTAACATCGTTATTCTACTACCAAAGTGAAGATGAAAACAAAGTACTTTTGTGATAAGTTAAATCGCTAGTAATTGCTGACTATAAATAAAAATGGCTAATATTTCACAAATTCCAGAGACTAATAAGTAATTAGCATTTAGTAATTCCGGCTTTCATACTTCCATCTTGAGTACGATTATTGCGATGTCAAAAATCAGTCTAAAGCCAGATGATTTAATGCTTAATTAATCTAATATTTTTAGTACGAGGCTGAAAGTTATGATTTTCAATCAAGATAGCCAATAGTCAAATTAGCTATTTTGTTTTTAAGAGTGTTCCAAAAAATAAATGATCCAAAAGCCGTCATAGCGATTGCTTCGCTTCAATCGCTATGACTGGGATTGCTTCGCTTCACTTGCAATGACAATTGGGGATTTTTTTACTTCGAGTACTCTAAATGCAGTTTTGAGGATGGTGGGTGAATAATCATTCCCCGCATTTCTCACAAGCTTGAAATGCAGAGGTGCAGGGGAGCAGGGGAGCAGGGGAGAGTTCAATGTGCCTTGTTCTTTCCCCTCTGCCCCTCTGCCTCTCTGCTCCTCTGCACAAGCTTTTGAGAGATGTGGTGAGAAATCCGGGATTCACCCACCACTCTTTGAAACTAAACAACTAACAGCAAACAGCGATGATTAGGGAACTCCAAGAAATAAATTATCCAAAGTTGTGGGGTGGGCAACATGAGCGCCATATCAACTGGGCTATCGTGTCGCCCACCCCACAAGAGTTAATTGAATATTTTTTTATTTGAAAGTCCCTTACCACCCAGATAAACGCTGCTGGTAATAGCTAACGATTTGTGCTGTGACTTCAGACACGTCCAAACCATCGGTTTGAACTTCGATCGCATCTGCTGCTTTTTGCAAAGGAGAAACTTTGCGATTGCTATCTTTCCAGTCACGTTCGGCGATGTCGTGTTCTAGCTGCTCTAAACTCACTTCGGGTTGACCTTGTTTGTTAAAGTCTTGCTGGCGACGACGGGCGCGTTCGCTGACTGAAGCGGTTAAGAAGATTTTCACTTCGGCATCGGGGAACACGTGAGTACCGATATCCCGACCTTCAGCGACTAAACCACCTCTTTTACCCCAGTTTTGCTGTTGTTTAACAAGTGCTTGACGGACAGCGCTTTGTGCGGCGATCGCCGATACTTGAGAAGTTACCTCAATGGTGCGAATTGCCTGGGTAACATCAATACCGTCAATCCAAACCCGCACAGACGCTTGTAAGTCTTGGGTGGGAGTAAGTTCAATTTTGCACTGATTAGTTAATTCTGCGATCGCACATTCATCATCAATAGCAATCCCTTGTTGTAGTACTAACCAAGTGACAGCACGGTACATCGCTCCTGTATCTAAATACACTAAACTCAGGTTTGCTGCCACTTGCCGCGCCACTGTGGATTTTCCAGCACCGGCTGGCCCATCAATGGCGATAATAGGTTGACGATCGCGCAATATCGTATTGTCAATCAAACGTGTAGCACCAAGACGAGCTGCGATCGCCAACATTCCTTCCTCCTCAACTTTTTCTAAAGACATTAACGTAGTCGGTTCAACCAATTCAATATATTCCACTGAGACCGTGCTGACCATTGCCACTTCTTGCTGTACCACTGCTATTAACTTGTTGCTATTGCGATCGCCTGCCCGAAACGCGGCTTCAGCCCGTCGCAAGCCACGATATAACACCGCTGCTTGCTCTTTTGCCGTTGCAGTCAAATATTGATTACGAGAACTGAAGGCAAGACCCGAAGCTTCCCGCACTGTTGGACAAGCAACAATTTCTACTGGCAAATTTAAATCAGCTACTAAGCGTTTAATAATTGCTAGTTGCTGACCATCTTTTTGACCAAAGTAGGCACGATTGGGCTGCACCAAATTGAAAAGTTTGGTAACAATCGTAGCTACACCCTGAAAGTGACCCTGGCGAGAACGACCACACAAGCCTGTTATCATAGCAGATGGGGGGATAACTTGTGTAACTTTTGATTCTTGTATACTCTTCTGAGGAACGGCCATCTCTTCCGCAGTCGGTGCAAAAATAGCATCTACCCCAGCTTGTTCGCAAAGTTGTTGGTCTTGCTCTAAAGTGCGGGGATAGCGTTGATAATCCTCATTGGGAGCAAATTGCAGCGGATTAACAAAAATACTCACAATCACCGTAGAATTTTCTTGTCGCGCCCGTTGGATCAAGCTTAAATGACCTTGATGTAAATTCCCCATCGTTGGCACCAGACCGACTGCCGTCTGATACCAGCCAGTAATGTCATCTAGTTTCAGATTCTCAGTAACCGTTATCTGTTTGTTTTCTAAGCAGCGTTTAGTTAAATAGCAGCGTAAAGCTGCCACTGTTGTCAGCAGGCGCACAAAAATACCCCTAGTTCTTATCGATCCCTCCCCCGCTAGTTTATATCTGAAATCGAGGGAAGAGTTAAGCTTTTCATCTCATGTCTGGTTGAGGGGAGTGGGGCAATGTTGCTTGGATAAGCAGGGGAGGCAGGGGGCAGGGGAGGCAGGGGAGCAGGGGAAGCAATACGGTTAGGTTAAAGTTAGAGACGCTGAATCACCGTTTCTACAAAAGACTGATTATTAGAATACTCCACATAAAAAAATGCCCAATTGTCATTGCGAGCGAAGCGAAGCAATCCCAGTCTTTGCGATTGCTTTGCTTCGCTCACAATGACATGTTTTGGATCATTTATTTCTTGGAAGTCTCTTACTGATTCACCTATCAAAACTTTTGGGACAGACCACTATAGTTTTGTCTCCGGCGTCGGTGTGGGTGTGGGTGTGGCAGCTTCTATGGGAGTTGGTGTCGGAGTTTCCGTTGGCGTTGGTGTGGGAGTTTCTGTAGGCGTTGGTGTGGGTGATGGGGTGGAAGTTGGCGCTGGTGTCGGAGTTTCTGCTGTGATGGTGAGTTGATAATCTACTGGTTTTGTTGCTGTGGAAACCACGACAAACTCGTAAAATCCGCTTTCTGGTAATTTAGTTGACAAACTACGCTTAGTAGAATCTTCTAGAAATTGAATTTTACCAGAGGGTGAATAAACTGATAATAAAACTTGAGAATTTCCTTGTAGTTTCAAGTCCAGAAATTGGTTTTTGGCAAGTCCAGCAATAAATACCTTACCACCACCAGGTTGAAGAGTACCGTTAACCGTTTTGCTGATCGCACCTGGATCAAAGACAAGTTTCTGGAAAGTGCTACCGGCAAGGATAGCGCTAAGTTGATCGCTAACAAAACCATACCAAACTTGTCCAATGGGCTGACCTTGGAAATTTTTACCTCGCTGTTCAGGAAATACACTGAAAAAAGCAGCATCTCCTAAATCATATAAGGAACGACTACCAACGTTGATTTTATTGACTTCTACTTTCCAGCGATCGCGTTCAGCAGTTGTGTAACTTCCCAGTTGTCGGCGGGCATTGGAACTCAGTGGCGCAAGTTTTTCTAGTAATTCTGAGGCGGTTGTATCCCATTCTGCGCGCAAACTCTCATCTTCAGAACCATTGCTGAGAGTGCGTCCTCGTAAACTGGGGTTTCTATCCCAAAAAACTTGATTTACTAAGTTTACATAGAAGTTAGAGCCAATACCCAATTGTTGACGGCGATCGCTTAATTTTTCTTTACGCTGCCGTTCTGCTGGTGAATATTGCGCTAAGGGATCGGTTGGTTGTTCACTGGTTGGAATTGGGCTGGCTGTGGGGGTAGGTTTGACTTCCCCGATATCGCGGCGGCCAGTCACTCCCCACCAAATTAATCCAATACTACCAGCCGCTAGCACCGTTATTAGAAAGGTTTTTGTTGGTGTCCACCACGAGGGAGGGGGGGGAGATGAGGGGGATGAGGCGGATGAGGGGGATGGGGGAGGTGGGGAGATGGCGACGGTGGCGGATGTGGGTTGTGGTGGAGTGGGGTATTGAGTAGGGGGATAGTTTGCTGGGGGGGGTGAGTTGATAGCTTGGAGTACTTGACGGGCTGATTGATAGCGATCGCCTGGTCTAGCAGATAGCATTTTATCTAATACTTGTCCCAAAACTTGACTCAGGTTAACTTCACGCCGCCACTGCCAGCTGAGAGTATAAGTATCAATTAATTCTTGGGGTTGTTTTCCTGTCAGTAAAACTAACATTGATGCGGCCAAAGCATACAAGTCGCTGTGGGGAGATACTAACCCAGTTTGCATCTGTTCTGGGGGAGCAAAACCTATTTTACCTAATAGGGTTGGTGATGGAGAAGATGCAACCATACCGGGTTGGTAATATTCGGAAGCAACGGTTGCTACTACTTGTTTGACACCGCCAAAATCAATTAACACTGGCAGTTTGTCAACAGTGCGAAGCATTAAGTTATCTGGAGAAATATCTCGATGAATAACGCCAATGGAGTGAATATATTCCAGCACTGGCAAAAGTTGCTGCAACAATTGGCGTACTTCCGCCTCGGTAAAGCGCAAACCCTGTTGTATTCGGGCATTTAACAACGAGTTGTAAGTTTCCCCTTCAACATAATCTTGCACCAAAAACAGATATTCTTTACCGCCTAAATTTAGCCGCAACAGTTCCCGAAAGCGGGGAATTTGGGGATGTTGCAGTTTATAAAGAACACTCGCCTCTCTCTCAAATAGTTCTTCAGCTTTTTGGACAACGTAAGCGGTTTGAATTTGCGGAGAAAATTCTTTTAAAACACAAAGTTCGCGAAAACGGTTGACATCTTCAGCTAAATAAGTGCGTCCAAAGCCACCTTGGCCAATTTGACGCACAATCACATAGCGATCGCCTAAAGTTAATCCCGGTTGGATACTATAACTCATGGATGCACCCGACAATTTTTCACCACACTGGAGACAAAAGCGACTACCTGGGGAATTTTCATGTCCTTTAGAACAATATATTTTAGTCATTAGTTATTAGTCATTGGTCATTAGTCATTTGTTATTAGTTATTTGTGACTCTTCCCCAGTCCCCAGTCCTTTTACTTGCCAGATTGTACTTTACTGACTTGATCGGCTGCGATCGCATACCAAACTTGACCAAAAGTCTGTTGATTCAGTTTCCCACGCTGCTGACCAGGAAACAACCGATCAAATTTTTCATTTGTATCTTTGGTCAGCTGATCGATTGTATAATTTCCAAACTGCCCCGATCGCGCTTGTCGTCTCCATGTTTCGTAATCTTGTGCAGTATATTTACCGAGTTTTCGACGAGATGCTGTACTGATATCAGCCTGTTCTATTTTATTCAATAAATCGTCAGCAACACCAGACCATTCATCTCGTAAACCAGCATCTTCAGGTTTAGATGTCAGGCTACGTCCTTTTAATTCAGGTTTTTTTGTATAAAATAAATCATCTACAAAGCGAATAAAAAATCCTTCAGGAATTTCTAGCTGTTGACGACGATTGATAATTTCTTGGAGGTTGCTATTTTTTCCTTTGTCGCTGACTGGCTTACTACTTGGAAATTGGGGAATTTGCGGTAATGAAGGTAATGAAATTGATGGGATGGTGATTGAAGTTACGGCCCGAATGGCTGCATTTCCCGCCGCTAAAGTTAATCCCACTAAAGCCGTCCCCCCTAAACTGATCGCAAAAGGTCGAATCCAAACAGGCCAAGACATCGGTTTAGCAATTGCTTGCGTTTTGCTCTGAAATCTACTCACAATCGCACTGGCGCGTTGTCTTCCCGGAGCAACTACCATCGTCTTAATCTTGCTAGTAATATAATTACCTGGGGATTTAGTCGCAGTTGGCGATGGTATATCTTTGAGGATTTGCTCGGCTCGTTGATAGCGATCGCTCGGTTTATAAGCTAGCATCTTTTTTAACACCGCTTCTAGGTGCGAGCTAACTTGGATTTCCTTTCCCCATCTCCAAATTCCCTGATAGCTGTCGTATAATTTTTGTGGTTCTTTACCTGTGAGCAACACTAATGCAGTCACAGCTAAAGAATATAAATCGCTACTAAAAAAGGCTTGTCCTTGCCGTAGTTGTTCTTCTGGAGCGTAGCCTTTTTTACCCAGCAGAGTGTTATTTCCAACCAACTTAGTGCGCCAAAAACCTTGAGAAGCCGGCAACTGCTTGACACCGCCAAAATCAATTAGCACTGGCAGATTATCAGAACGTCGGCAAATCAAGTTATCAGGAGAGATATCACGATGAACGACATCTTGCGAGTGGATGTAGGATAAGACTGGTAAAATTTGTTGCAGGAGGGTGATTACTTCCGCTTCACTAAAGGTTTTGCCTTGACTTTCACGCTGTTCTATCAACTGGTAGTAATTATCCCCATCCACATAATCTTGCACGAGAAAGAAAAAATCTTTAGCGCCTATTTGTACTTGTAGCGAGGCGTGAAAACGCGGAATCTGTGGATGCTGGAGTTTTTTCAGAACATTCGCTTCTCGTTCAAATAACTCTTTAGCTTTTTGTAAATCTTGGTGTTCTTGTACTTGGGGTGCAAATTCCTTCAGCACACAGGTTTGATGAGATTTCTTTGTATCCTCCGCCAAATAGGTGCGTCCAAAGCCACCTTGTCCTAGTTGACGGATAATTTGATAGCGATTATCTACAACCTGTCCCACAGCTAGAGGTAATGGTTCACCGCAATGGGTACAAAAGCGGTTACTACCATTATTTGTATGTTGTTTACTGCAATAGAGCTGCATGGTGCTGAAGGATAAATTAAGGTTTTATTGAATAACTACAACGCGCCTATCCCCATTTTCGGATATCCTACGAATTACGCTAGCGATCGCCCAGCATCTCGTAGAGAGGAACAAGCTTTATTACGAATTACGAATTACGAATTACGAATTAATTTTAACGGTGTTGATTTTACTCCAGGAACAACAAGGGTCATGAACCGGAAATCAAGACAACAGCAAGTAATCAAAGCATTTGAAGATTTTTTGTCTACCCCCCTAGAAACATTACTGCAACGGCATCTCACCACTCAAACTTCGGTAGCTTTGAGTTTATTTCACGATGTAGCGGCTAATGTACCTGCCTACAAGGCGTTTTTAGCAGAAAGAGAAATTAATCCCGCCACTATTCAAACCTTAGAGGAGTTTCAAAAACTCCCAGCGATCGCTAAACAAAATTATATCCTGCGTTATCCCTTAGCTGACTTGTGCCACAACGGACAACTAGAAGCGTGCGACATGATAGCTGCTTCATCCGGTTCCAGTGGGAAACCGACATTTTGGCCTCGTTTTTTCACAGATGAACTCCAAATCGCCACACGCTTTGAACAGATTTTTCACGATAGTTTCTATACAGATGGCAGACGTACCCTAGCTGTGATTTGTTTCACTTTAGGCACTTGGGTAGGTGGGATGTTTACCACTAATTGCTGTCGTTATCTTGCTAGCAAAGGTTATCCCATCACTGTAATTACTCCTGGTAACAATAAAGAAGAAATATTGCGAGTTGTCCAAGAACTAGGTTCAGAATTTGAACAAGTGGTGTTATTGGGATACCCACCATTTTTAAAAGATGTCATTGATACTGGTATCGCTCGTGGTGTTGAGTGGCAGCAATATCAGATTAAATTAGTGATGGCGGGAGAAGTATTTAGTGAAGAATGGCGGACTTTAGTTGGTGCGAGAATTGGTTCACAAAATCCTTGCTATGATTTTGCATCACTCTACGGCACTGCGGATGCCGGAGTTTTAGGTAATGAGACACCGTTAAGTATCTGTATTCGCCGTTTTTTGGCAGAAAATCCCGATGCGGCTAGAGTTTTATTTGGGGAATCGCGTTTACCCACGCTAGTACAATACGATCCTTGCAATCGCTTTTTTGAAGTTCAAGACGGCGGATTGCTGTTTTCGGGAGATAATGGTATTCCCTTAGTGCGTTATGACATTTTAGATACTGGCGGAATAATTAGTTATGATACCATGCTGCAATTTTTAGCAGAATGGGGATTTAACCCTGTTGCAGCGTTAGAGAACTCAGCACTGCCTCAACGCCCCGCTATCGCTAACAGCACTCCCCACTCCCCACTCCCTACTCCCCACTCCCCTAGAGGTATTCATCAGCTACCTTTCGTTTATGTCTTCGGGCGTTCCAACTTTACAGTTTCCTACTTTGGTGCAAATATCTATCCCGAAAATGTGACGGTGGGATTAGAACAACCAGGAATTCAAGAATGGGTAACGGGTAAATTTGTGTTGCAGGTGAAGGAAGATGCAGACAAGAATCGATTTTTATCAGTGGTTGTGGAGTTAGGAGCAGGGGTAGAGGGTAGTGAAGAGCGAAGAGTTGCGATCGCATCTTCTATTCTTTCACAACTGCTACGGCTAAATAGCGAGTTTGCTAATTATGTTCCGGCAGAATATCAAATACCACAGGTTACATTAGCGCCAATGGGGGATGCTGAATATTTTCCGATTGGGGTGAAACATCGTTATACCCGTCAATAGTACTAGGCGCGATGAATCGCGTCTCTACAAGGGGCGATCGCAAAAACAATCGCATCCCCATTCTGTTCACAATATCTGTTTTATTAGGGGCGAGGCATTCCCTGGATTGCGGAAAGGTCGGACGCGATAGATTTACGAGACGCGATGAATCGCGTCTTTACAAGGGATTACTGCTTCCACATTTCCCTTATGTTTTGGCTGGAGGAAGTATTTGTATTTCCTACTCTCCATCTTTCACTTTCTCTTGTGGATGCCAAGCTTGATAAAAAGCCGGATAGGTCATATTTTCAGCGCAATGGTAGAGTGTCCAATAGCAATCAAAGTAGAAAGCACGATTATTTTGACAAACTGGATCTTGTAAGTAGCAACTTAACTTGGCAACTGCTAAAGAAAATAAATTATCTCTAAGGATTATTCCTAAACATGCAATAGGACTAACAAATCCAACTAAGCCATCATTGTCTATTAAATTAATAATAAACTTAAATACATTTTCATTGCTAATACCAATAGCTGTTAAAGCCAAGATAGCATGTTCTTTAATTGCATAATTTTCATAATATGTATGGTTATTGATTATTAATATGAGAATATCTATTAAATCTAGATTACCGCTTCCAATTCTCTGGACATATTTAAGAGTCTTAAACAAAAGGTAGCGATCACAATCTTCGTTGGAATGCAGCGATCGCTTAATAACATCAATAATGGGAGCAATAGCCTCTGGATTGCCAGTAATGATTTTTTCTAATCTCAACATGCTCTCAACCTTTTGAGGGTTAGCATCATCAATATTGTTGAGAGAGTAAATCAAATCTATTATTTCTTCTCTACTACTATGATTCTCTTTTTCAAGTGTCTCAGAGGATACCTCAATAGGCCGTGAATCCGAAAATACACGCCGTCTTATAGCTTCAAGTTGTTCATTAAATTGAAGCTTATTCAACCAGAAATGTGCAACAAAGTAATCATCGCTATTATTAATTAGTTCCTTAAGGACTTCGGAAGCTTCAAAGTTATCAGGAGAAAAATCTAATAAAGTTAATGCAACTTGTCCAAGAATTATTTCATCGAATTTATTACCATTTTTATCAGTAAGTTGTCTGCGAATTTCTTTATCTTGGCATAAATGCAACAATTTAGTAAGTTCAATAACAACTTTAATGCGGTCAGTATCTCGAATTATTGTTCGAGCTTTTTTATCAAGTGGAAGGAAAGACTGCCACCCTTGTTTAGTACTCTCAAAGCAACCAAAAGCCCATTGAACTATCTGTGCTACTATTTCATCAGCACGACTACAATCCTTAAATTCTGCAATACCATTGGCTGCCAAAAAGTAGGCTTGAAACCAATAAAGTTTGCAGAAACCATCATCAAATTCCACCAACGCCTGAATAAACTCTTCCTTCTCCTTTCTCTCCACATCCTCACGTCCCAACCACAGCAAAATCACCTCTTTCCACTGCGGCGCAAAAATGCGATAAACGCCTAGCGCGGGGTTGTCGGGAACATGATTCAGAAACTCGTGCCAATCAGCGATCGCCAACGCCGCAAAATATTCCTCAAATGTGGTGTGGTAAAAAGCGTAAACTTCCTCTTCAATGTCAGATTCGGCAGCCAGTCCAACTTGATTTAGCCATCCCAACTTTAGCGCCAACCAAAATAGAGAACCCTCCTCTTCTGGATCGCCCAATTCATTACTTACAAACTCATAGTGCAACCGAAAGCGAGAAGTTTCTGTGTCAATTGCCCGCTTTGCCAAACGTCCCAGTGCTACGTTTAGTTTTTGTCGCTGCTCTTGAGTCGTGCGAAAGCGATTTTTTCTCCAAGTGTAGAACCGCTTAACAAACTGCTGATAAAGTCCGGCTTTAGTTTCCGGTAAACCTTTATCTGAACCTCGCAAAAGCGATGCCTGCGGCGGGCTACGCCTACGCATTCGTAAAGCCACCATTACGCGGTTAAAATCCACCGCAGACTCAAAAGCGGCTGCTACACAGACGGCGTAATGAGCAACAAATAGGCATCATTCACAGTGAATGATGCCCATGTTCTTGCAGTTTTATTCTTCAATCAACTCAAAATCAACTCGCTCATAAATATCCCGCAAGGTAATTTGAAATTCAATAGAATCTAAGACTAAAATTGCCTCTTCACCTTCATATTCTTTAAAAATCCATTGACCTTCTGCTTGCTTAACAAATTGTTCCACAGCAAAACTATACTGGTCAATCATGATATATTCTTGAAAACCAGGAATTGAACGATAATATTTAAACTTATCTGTTTTGTCATAATTTTTAGTTGAATTTGATAAGACTTCAACAATGAATAAGGGATTAGTAATAATTGTTGTACCCGTTCCCTCATAAATAGGCTTACCTTTGATGACCATAACATCAGGATAAGTATTAATGCGATAACGAGGTATTGATAATTTAACATCGCCTATATATATGTTATAACTTTGTCCTTGCACTGTCAGGGGAAATTTTTTGTAAAAATTACCTGCAATGTTGTTGTGGTTAGTTGTTCCTCCTATCATGGGTATAATTTCTCCGTCTCTGTATTCATTTTTATATTCAGCCTTCTCTTCTAATTCCAAATATTCTTCTGGGGTGTAGTAGCGCTTTTCTGTTTGTAAAACCATATTAATTAACTCATAAAATGAGTGAATGGGTATGTTATCAATAGCGTAACGTACCCGAAAGATAGCGAAAATAAATATTTTTGTTATACAAATACGGTTGCAGACAATGTAACAATAGCGATCGCAAGCCAATACTTTTAGCCATACCCACCAGTGAACGCCCCTACCAATATCTCTGCACAAACTCAGAATCGCAAAGCCGATCACATTCGGATTTGTTTAGAGGAAGATGTTCAGTCTCATCAAATCACCAATGGACTGGAACGTTATCGTTTCACCCATTCTTGCTTACCCGAACTAAACCACAACGATATTGATATCAGTACAACTTTTCTGGGAAAACACCTTAGCGCACCCTTATTAATTTCTTCCATGACTGGCGGAACAGAACAAGCCGCAATCATTAACCAACGTTTGGCCCAAGTCGCGCAACACTACAAAATTGCAATGGGTGTTGGTTCCCAGCGAGTCGCGGTAGAAAAACCCCAAGTGGCTGATACTTTTGCTGTTCGCAAGTATGCGCCCGATGTTCTATTATTTGCGAACTTGGGAGCTGTGCAACTTAACTACAAGTACGGCTTAGATGAATGTTTGCGGGTAGTTGATATTCTAGAGGCTGATGCCCTGATTTTACACATTAATCCTCTACAAGAATGCATTCAACCCCAAGGCGATACTAATTTTCGGGGTTTACTTGACAAGATTTCTAAATTATGCATTAAGCTACCAGTGCCAGTGATTGCAAAAGAAGTTGGTAACGGCATTTCCGCAGTGATCGCACAGAAACTTCTTGCCGCCGGAGTAGCAGCAATTGATGTCGCGGGTGCGGGGGGTACTTCTTGGGCAAAAGTAGAAAGCGAACGCGCAGAAAGTCCCTTACAGCGTCGCTTAGGGATGACATTTGCCGATTGGGGTTTACCAACAGCAGAGTGTATTACAACGATTAGAGCGATCGCCAAAGATGTGCCTTTAATTGCTTCGGGAGGTTTGCGTCATGGATTGGATGTTGCAGCCGCGATCGCCTTGGGAGCAGATATCGCTGGTTTAGCAATGCCTTTTCTGCAAGCAGCAGCAACATCAGAGACAGCAGTAGCCGAACTTGCTGAAGTATTAATCGCCGAAATTACCACAGTCTTATTTTGTACTGCTAACACTACCTTGTATCAGTTAAGGCACTCTGGTAGTTTACAGCGCATAGAATAAGTAAATGGGTCATTAGTCATTAGTCCTTTGTCATTTGTAAATGCCCAATGCCCCATGCCCAATACTCAATGCCCAATAACTAAATAACTAATGCGTAATTTTATCAAACAAACTTTTGCTAGTTTAGTTGGCACTTTACTAGGACTAATTATTTTCGGTGGTTTAGGAACCACTGGACTTTTCTTGTTGATATTGGCTGCTAGTTCGTCTAAAGATACTGGGCCAAATGTGAAAGATAAGTCAGTGCTAGTCTTTGACTTGTCAATGAAAATTACTGATAGCGAACCTAGTTCAAGTGAACTGTTTCAAAACACGATATCAGGTGTAGAGGACGATAGAATAGCACTCCGTAAAGTTTTGGAAACTTTAGAAAAGGCGCGGCGCGATCCGCGAATTGTCGGAATCTATCTGGATGCAACGAACGCAAGCCAAGGTGGTAACGTCGGCTATGCCTCCCTGAAAGAAGTTCGGAAAGCCTTGGAAGAGTTTCGTGCTGCGGGGAAAAAGGTTGTCGCTTATGGGAGTGATTGGAGTGAAAAGGAATATTACGTTAGTTCAGTGGCGGATTCCATCATCCTTAATCCATTGGGAATGATGGAAGTCAACGGTTTGAGTTCACAACCAATGTTCTTAGCTGGAGCGTTGCAAAAGTATGGCATTGGTGTTCAAGTCGTGCGGGTAGGGAAATTTAAAGGAGCCGTTGAGCCGTTTATCCTCAACAAGTTAAGTCCAGCAAACCGCGAACAAACTCAGAAATTGTTGGATGATGTTTGGGGAGAGTGGCGCACTGCTGTAGGCGCAAGTCGAAAACTTGAACCTAACCAGTTACAGACGATCGCAGATAATCAAGCCATACTAGAAGCCACACAAGCCAAAACTAGCGGTTTAGTCGATCAAGTACAATACCCCGATGAAGTGGTAGCAGACCTAAAAAAGTTGACAGATAGCGATAAAGAAGACAAAACATTCCGTCAAATTAGCCTGAATAGCTATGCACAAGTTTCCGGCAAATCTTTGGGTGTAGAACGTAGCTCCAAAAATCAAATAGCCGTAGTTTATGCTGAAGGTGAGATTGTCGATGGTAAAGGTGATGATGGACAAGTTGGAGGCGATCGCTTTGCCAAAATCTTCAACAAACTACGACAAGATAAGGATGTGAAGGCTGTTGTCTTACGAATTAACAGTCCTGGTGGTAGCGCTACCGCAGCCGAAGTCATGCAGCGAGAAGTGAAATTAACTCGTGAGGTTAAACCAGTTGTAGTCTCAATGGGCGATGTCGCCGCCTCTGGTGGTTATTGGATTGCTAGCGACTCAAATCGCATTTTTGCAGAACCAAATACCATTACAGGTTCCATAGGGGTGTTTGGAATGCTATTTAATGGGCAAAAGCTAGCTAATAATAATGGCATTACTTGGGATTCAGTGAAAACCGGACGTTATGCTGATAGTCAAACAGTTTCGCGTCCGAAATCGCCTCAAGAGTTGGAACTTTATCAGCGCAGTGTTAACCGGATTTATAGTATGTTTCTGAATAAAGTCTCTCAAGGTCGCAAACTCCCAGAACAAAAAGTAGCAGAAATTGCCCAAGGACGGGTGTGGTCAGGTGAAGCGGCCAAAGAAATTGGTTTAGTGGATGAAATTGGTGGTTTGAATACTGCGATCGCATACACTGCCAAACAGGCGAAACTAGGAGAAGACTGGGAAGTGCAAGAATATCCTCGCACTAGCAGTTTTGGAGAACGCTTTTTTGGGCGTGCAACAGAAGAGGCGCGGACTGCTTTAGGGATTGAGTCAGCGAAACTCAAATCAGCTAATCCCATCACCACTGAATTCCAAAAATTACAACAGGAAATAGAGACTCTGCAAAAGATGAACGATCCACAAGGAATTTACGCCCGCTTGCCTTTCAACTTAAAGATTGATTAGATGCTTTGTCTTCATAGAACAGTCGCCCAGAAGCCTACACTGTACTGTACTCAGTCAGTGTAGAGCAGTCACATAACAATAAGCTACCAGAAGAGGAACGTTTTATGATAGTTGTGCATCATCTTAACAACTCGCGATCGCAGCGTGTGCTATGGCTGCTCGAAGAATTAGGTATTGAATACGAGATCAAGTTCTATGAACGCGATGCAAAGACGATGCTGGCACCAGAATCGCTGCGCCAAGTTCATCCCCTCGGCAAGTCACCAGTGATTACAGATGCAGACTCGACGATTGCTGAGTCGGGGGCGATCGTCGAATACCTAATCGATCGCTACGGTAATGGTCGGCTAGTCCCAGCATCGGGTACGCCGGAGCATCTGCGCTATAAGTATTGGCTACATTACGCCGAAGGCTCGGCAATGCCCCTACTAGTGATGCAGTTGGTATTGAACAATTTTGGAGCAGGAGACAGCAGTGTAGTTAGCGGATTCGTTGCACCCCAGATCAAACTTCACTTTGACTATATAGAAAGCGAACTTCGTAAAAATACGTGGTTTGCGGGTGAAGAATTTACCGCCGCCGATATCCAAATGAGCTTTCCTTTGGAAATAATCGCTATGCAGCCCAAAGAAATCGAGAGCCGGCCAAAGCTGAAAGAATTTGTCGAGCGCATTCAGACGCGACCTGCTTACAAACGCGCCCTTGAGCGTGGAGGTAAATACGACTTCTCCTCTCAATGATTTGGGAAAATAACATTGAAGGAGGCAGGAGGCAGAAGGCAGTCCCGATGAAACAAGTTTCACAGCCTTGTATGAAAGAGGGACAAGGGAGACAAGGGGGACAAATAGTAAATAACTCTTTCAAGTCAGAAGGGAATCCCCATAAATAAATTGAGGGATTTAATAAGGACGCAATATTTCTTGTGCTTTGCATCTCGAAATATATATTTCCATATTTTTCATAAATAAATTTAGGGGCTTGTGACCCCTTTGGCAGAGGGGAAATAGATTCATTCCTCCTGCCTCCTGCCTCCTGCCCCCTGCCTTTCTTGGTCAAGTCGTTCTAATAGTTGTACTCTGGCTTGATATCTCGCAACATCAGCTCATCAAGTGCTTGTCCGGGTGTGATTTCGCCTTGAAGTAACCGATAAACTTGCTCAGTAATTGGAACCGCAATGTTTTGTTGCTTGGCTCGTTGCATCAAAACTCGGCAAGTGTTTACTCCTTCAGCAGTTCCTTGTAAATTTGCGAGAGTTTCCATAAGTGACTTACCACCAGCTAACTGATAGCCAACTTGGTAATTGCGACTTAAGGGACTATTGCACGTTGCTAACAAATCTCCTAAACCTGATAAACCATAAAATGTTTCGGTCTTTGCACCCCAATTGTTGCCGATGCGAACCATTTCGGTAAGTCCACGGGTGACTAAAGCAGCTTTGGCATTGGTTCCCAGTTGTAAACCATCGCATACACCAGCTGCGATCGCAATCACATTTTTTAGTGTCCCCCCCAGTTCCACCCCCAAGGGATCGGGATTGGTATATACCCGGAAACGATGAGAAGAAAATACTAATTGCACTACTTCCGCCGCCGTGGGGATGTTACTGGCTACCACCGTGGCTGCTGGTAATTCCATTTGAATTTCTTTTGATAAATTAGGCCCAGACAAAACAACCACTGCATGGTTAGGGAATATTTGTTGCCAAATTTGTGACGGTGTACAAGTGGTTTGGGGATCTAAGCCTTTCGTCGCCGTCACAAAAATTGTCTCTGGAGAAAGGGGGAAAGATTGAACTTGGAAAGCAACATCTCTCACACCAATCATTGAGATAGCAGACAGGACTATTTGGACATCTTTTAAAACTGCTTGAAGAGTTTGGGAACCTTGACGCGACCACACGCGCACCTGATGACCATTTGCAGCAGCGAGATTTGCGAGAGATGCACCCCAAGCACCTGCACCAAGAATTGCAACGGAAAGTTTTGCATTGGAGTACATCTGCTCACTCATAACTCCTAATTCCTAACTCCTAACTTTTGAGCGTGGGTAACGTTGCATCAATTCTCTAACTTGTTCTGCATGATATGAGCTTCTTGTCAATGGTGAAGAAACAACTTGTAAAAATCCGATTTCTTCACCGAATGCCTTCCAGTCAGCAAATTGTTCTGGATTGACAAATTCATTTACTTGCAAGTGTTTTTGACTGGGTTGGAGATATTGCCCAATGGTTAAAATATCGCAATCCACAGATCGTAAGTCTTGCATGACTTGGCGAATTTCGGCATCAGTTTCACCGAGTCCAACCATAATGCCAGATTTAGTGTAGGCAGTAGGAGAAAGTTGGCGAGTGCGCTGCAATAATTCTAATGTGCGATCGTAGTTTCCTTGGGGACGCACCCGACGATATAGGCGTGGAACAGTTTCGGTATTGTGGTTTAATACCTCTGGCGCAGCTTGTAGAATTATTTCTAGAGCATTCCAATTACCGCATAAGTCAGGAATTAGCACCTCTATTGTGGTGTTGGGTGAAACAGAGCGAACCGCATCAATACACGCCACAAACTGAGATGCACCACCATCAAGCAAGTCATCTCGGTTTACAGAAGTGATGACTACATGATTAAGGTTCAGACGGCGAACAGCTTGGGCCAGTCGTGTAGGTTCCGTGGGGTCTAGTGGTTTAGGTTTTTTCTCAAAATCAATATCGCAGTAGGGACAAGCGCGTGTACAAGCCGGGCCCATAATTAAAAACGTGGCAGTCCCAGCGTTGAAGCATTCACCAATATTCGGACAGGACGCTTCCTCGCAAACTGTATTAAGGGCTAAATCCCGCAAAATTTCTTTAACGTTACCGATGCGCTCACGCCCAGGTGCTTTCACCCGCAACCAGTCTGGTTTTACAGTCACAATCCGCTTTTACCACTAGAGTTATACAAATTTAATCCTAGCAAGCAAAGTCTTTGGTGAAGCGATCGCATATAGATGTAATTCTGATATTTGGCACTAGTTGTGATATTCTTATGTTTACAATGCCATTTTTGTGGCGGGATGTGGCGCAGCTTGGTAGCGCACTTCGTTCGGGACGAAGGGGCCGCTGGTTCGAATCCAGTCATCCCGATTGGTAGATGTCGAATAACTAATTATTTGTGAAACTAGATAAAGAGGCAAAGGATTTGTCCTCTACATCAACATAGTTATAAATATTCCTGGTTGCCTACTTGTTTGTATTTGCTGACAAATTACTAGTAGCGTCTTCCAGACTAACCAGGGCGGTTATTCACACCGGAAGTTTTTGGGATAGTTTGTCAAAATTAAAGATAACTGGAGGTTCAAAATATGAAATTTTCAATCCAATCACTTTACACTTGGTACCGCGATGTGCTTCGTAACCCCAAGTACCGTTGGTGGGCAATTTTAGGAACATTAGTCTATTTGGTTAGCCCATTTGATGTTCTCCCAGATTTTATACCGGTTGTAGGACAAATTGATGATGTTTTCCTTTTGACTCTGCTTGTTTCTGAGGTGTCTGGGCTAGTCATTGAGGGCTGGAAAGCTCGTAAGGGTGATTTGGGTACTGAAGTGCCTAATACTACCGAGGGTTCTACCTCCAGTGCCAGCACCATTGATGTTGATGCTGTTTCGATTAAGTAGTTTTGTAAATAAAATAAAATTTAACGAACCCCCTGCTTTTGCTATCTGTTTACAACGGTGCTTCTGAAGTAGGGGATATTTTTTTTACAATAGTCAAAGTTAATTAAAGGTCATTTAGAGGATGTTTGTAAAGTCTAATTTATTACTGCCTGAGCAACTAGAAGTCGCGGCTACACAGACAAAACCCGCGTAGGTGGTCCGAAAAACTTTGATTTTCCATTATGATATGTAGCCTGAGTCGGCAGGCTTTGTTTTTGAGCCAGTAACTTATTGTCTCACTGTGATATTCCCCATATATCAACTCTTCAGGACTTTTCTGTACTACTAAGGTTATCCGCTAACAGAATAAATTTTGATAGCGCAGCGTAAAGCCTTCTCTACGAGAGGCTCCGCCAACGGCATAGATTCGCTTAGAGCGAGTATTTTCGAGTTGCGTCTTGATTCTGACTCCTGAATTTTGAATTCTGAATTCTTCTTCAATGCGATAATTCCCAAGGGGGACACGCTCCCCACTGGTTAGTCAAAGGGGGATAGATGACACTCAAGCGATTGATTTTATTTTTTGTACTGACGCCGATAGCAGTTCTGTTGGCAGTTACGGCTTTATTCGGTAGTTGGCAAGAACCTCAATTTCAAAGTCGCCTGGAATTATACCAAACCAATATTGCTTTACAAGCCCAAGCTTGGCAATCAGAAGATAGCAACGATGATAATCTCCAGGCGGTTCGGGAAGCAATACTTGGCGAACAACCCCTGGAGAATGCTACAAAGCAGTATCAGGAGGCGCGTCAATCAGTTCAAGCTAATTTAGACAAAGTTAATAATCAACTTGCAGAATTACGCTCTCAAGCTGAAATAACTCCTATACCTCCGAAACCTCTACCGGATGTTCCTCCCCCGACTAAAATCTCTAGACAGGGAAAGCAATCGTTACAGCAATCCCTCAAGCAATTACAAAAATTACTCGCTGAATTAGACTTACGCCTGGGAATTTTACAAGCACAGCAAGGACAAACAGATACAGCCTCCAAGACTTGGAGTGAATTACAACAACGCTCAGATATCAATCCAGAATTTGGACAAACTGCTGCTGTACTAAGTGGACTGTGGAGCAATCCTCCTCGTCTTCTTCCAAATGCTCAAGAACCGATTCAGAGGAATTTAGAAGGTTGGTTTCGCTCTACTGCTTTGGTTAAGTTATACCAACTCCAGCAACGACAAGATGCTTTATCAGCAGTAAAAGCTGCACAACAAGAATCATCGGCTCAAGCTGTGTTGAAATTGGCAGTTATTGGCACTATTCCCACCTTGGCAGCTTTAATTGGTTTAATACTGCTGATTTTGTTATTTGCTCAACGCTTTTTGAAAGGAAAAGCCTCGTTATTAGCTCAAAATGCTGATATTCCTTGGTCAACACCTTGGGATGGTGAAACAGTTTTGCAGGTTTTTATCATCGGCTTTTTCTTCATGGGGCAAATTTTTGTACCCTTGGTAATCTCAGTGCTACCCATCCCGCGTCCGATTGTGGATGTGCGACTTCAGGCGTTTTCTGTCTTGGTTAGTTACCTGTTGGTGGCATTAGGTGCGCTGTTAGTGCTGTATTTTTCTCTCAAGCGCTTTTTTCCATTACCAGAATTCTGGTTTCGCTTCCGTTTTCAAGATAATTGGTTTTGGTGGGGACTGGGAGGCTATTGCACGGCTTTACCTATAGTTGTGGTAGTATCTTTGATTAATCAACAGCTATGGCAAGGACAGGGTGGTAGTAATCCTCTGTTGCAACTAGCCCTAGAAAGCCAAGATGGTGTAGCGCTTGGCATATTTTTCTCCACAGCCGCGATCGCTGCGCCATTTTTTGAAGAAATTCTGTTTCGTGGCTTTTTATTACCCTCTCTGACTCGTTACTTACCCGTGTGGGGAGCGATTCTGATCAGTAGTTTGTTGTTTGCGATCGCTCACCTAAGCTTGTCAGAAATTCTGCCACTGACGGCATTAGGGATTGTCTTGGGAGTAGTTTACACGCGATCGCGTAACCTCCTCGCTCCCATGCTCCTCCATAGTCTCTGGAATAGTGGTACACTATTAAGTTTATTTGTTTTAGGTAGCAATTAGCACTAAAACAGTACTGTTGCTCAAAATCAAAATATTTGCTTTTATCTCCATAAGTAGAGATAATTAACTAGTTACAATTGGTTCAAGCATAAATACTGGCTGAAAACCAAATTGAAATCGTGGCAAAAGCAAATCAAAGAATGCTTTTAACATAGGCAACAAACTATCTAGTTAAGCATTTATTCTCATTCGGATGATTTTAGCCATTTTCGAGATGTTAATTGTCTTCCCGAACCATTTTTAGCTGTCATAAATTGGATTGCAATTCCGTTTTGCGCTCATCGAAGTGGAAATCGGTAACTAAAAAGGGGTTAGAAAGAAGTGGAAGACGCGTCTTGCGCTTCTAGATTCCTACTAACCACACAGTTGGTTTTTTGCCGCTAGCGATGTCTACGACGGGCTACGCCTACGCCAAAAAAATCCGGAAATAATACTGATGGACTTGTAAAAAGTTGTGATGTAGCAGCTTTTGCTGATTATTGAGGTTCATTGTTCTCAAGATCAATGTTTTACCTAAAAATCTGCAAAACTGCTGCACCAGAGTTGCGATCGTCAAATCCATTAAAAGTAATGAAGGAACGCCAGATTTTCAGGCTATGCCACAAGACTTAGCGTTCCCTCTGGAATAGAAGCACGCTGATTTTGGTTATTCGTCTTGAGGCTGACTCATACTGAAAAAATTAAAAATCTATTTATTTAAGTAAGTAAACGTATTTGCCTTCATTACAATAAAGACTTTATTTTTATACTCACTGATCAAGGAGCAACACTTAATATTATGGCAAATCTCAACCCCAGTCACCCCACCAAGCAACTTCTATCTGGTTACTGTGGCATTATCCTGGGAGCATTTGGAGTTCATAAGTTTATTCTAGGATACGCTGCGGAAGGCTTTATCATGTTGGTGATTTCTGTAGTTGGGGGTTCTTTCACCTACGGCATTGCCTTGTTAGTTATGCAGCTTGTAGGTTTAGTTGAAGGCATGATCTACTTGAACCAGCCCCCTGAAAAATTCGTAAATACCTACTTTGTGAAAAAGCAGGGCTGGTTTTAGTAGTTTTCCAGCAAATTTGATACGTGTAGATTGGTAAAAAATCTCATAAAAAAGCCATATACCAAGACACTTTCAACCCTATTCAATACGCTTCGGTTAAGGTTTTTTGATGGAAATTGTAGAGCGCAAAGATCCGATAAATCATTATAAAGACGCGATAAATCGCCGTTTCTACAAAAGATTGATTATTGTAGAGACGACAATTCATCGCGTCTCTGGTCTTAACCGAACAGTATTGATTCCCTATTACCTGCTGTATATGCAGCAATTATTTATACTGATATGTTGACTCTTAAACCTAAACATCTTTCCTCGGTGATGTTCCTCGTGTTGGGCTTAGGATATTTCAGTGCTATGTCTAATTTGGAAGTCAACTATTTTTTAAAAAGCCTAATTGCGCTGATGCCAATACAGGTTGGAGCTATTATTTACATAACTTATCTACGCTGGAACCGTCGTTAACCCTCAGCGAAGTACGATAAAATAGGAGTCAGAATACAGAATGGGCTACGCCCCGCTGCGCTAACAGAATTCAGAAAACTCTAACCATAAAGGGATAGAGTTTTCAGGCGAGAATATTTTTATTTTTTTCGCCCACCAGGGGCGAAAGCGCGTAGCGGGACGTAC
Source organism: Nostoc sp. (assembly GCF_036916655.1). Lineage (GTDB taxonomy): Bacteria > Cyanobacteriota > Cyanobacteriia > Cyanobacteriales > Nostocaceae > Nostoc. The sequence continues at coordinate 145,584 of NZ_JBALFY010000019.1, read as the reverse complement.
CCCTACGGTGATCTTGCTACGCGGTAGCGTCTCTAAGAGTTGTAAGGTTTTAACCAATATTCAGACGCGACTCGAAAATACTCGCTTGCCGCCGGCGCTATCACACACTCGTACAGAAGAATTAATACTGAATTCTGACTCCTGAATTCTGAATTCTTCTGATAAATTAATAATTTTAATATGGTTGACGTTCAGTCGTAGTTCGATATTTCGCCTACGCTCAAATTAGAGACGCTTTTAGTCAGGCGTTGAATTTCTGTAGCGAATCTAAACACTTGCCATGCAACTTGTCCCGAAAACTAAGCTAGTCCCAGAACTTGAACCAATTCTAGAGAAAATTATTCTCGATGTTGGGGGCATGAAGTGTGCTGGGTGTGTGAATGCAGTAGAGCGACAGCTAACCCAACATCCAGGAGTTAAGAGTGCCTGCGTAAACCTGGCCACAGAGGTAGCTGTTGTAGAGTCAGAAGTTGGTGCAGTAGATGCAGATGCACTAGCACAGCGATTAACAGGCGTTGGATTCCCGACTCAACCCCGAAAAGCTAGTGGCACAGTAGCAGGTGAGATATCTACCTTACCAGACCCAGCAGAACGCCAACGCCGCGAAATGCGATCTTCGGTAAGACAGTTAGCGATCGCTGCGGTGTTGCTGTTATTGTCGGGAAGTGGACATTTTGGTAATCTTGGTAGCTCAATGCTACCAGTGCTAAATAACATCTGGTTTCACTGTGGACTGGCGACAGTGGCGCTATTAATTCCCGGTCGCCCGATTTTAGTAGATGGCTGGCTGGGGTGGCGGCGAAATGCACCCAACATGAACACTCTAGTGGGATTAGGAACACTCACAGCCTACATTGCTAGTTTAATAGCACTGCTGTTTCCCAAAATGGGTTGGGAGTGCTTCTTTGACGAACCAGTAATGATGTTGGGCTTTATTCTCTTAGGAAGGACATTAGAGCAACAAGCTAGAGGTCGCGCCGCCGCCGCATTTAGGAAATTGCTAGCACTCCAGCCAGTTTTAGCCCGATTGATTGCCAATCCAGATAAAGTTGGAATGGGTTCCTCTAGTATAGAAATTCCTGCGGAACAGGTACGTGTCGGTGAATGGTTACAAGTGCTGCCAGGTGATAAGATTCCCGTTGATGGTGAAGTGGTTGTTGGTCAAACAACAGTCGATGAGTCAATGCTGACCGGGGAAGCCGTGCCAGTAATTAAGCAACCAGGGGATATAGTGACAGGGGGGACACTAAACCAATCAGGAGCGATCGCTATTCAGGCAACCCGGATTGGAAGTGATACAACTCTAGCTCAAATTGTCACCCTAGTAGAAGCCGCCCAAACTCGGAAAGCCCCAGTACAAAAATTAGCAGATACAGTAGCAGGTTACTTTACCTACGGGGTGCTGACGGCATCTGTATTAACATTTATCTTTTGGTACTTTTTCGGTACTCACATCTGGACTGATATCACCATGTCTGGTGGTATGGAAATGATGAACCACAATACAAAAGAAGTTCCTCACTCCCCTTTATTAATTAGTTTAAAACTAGCGATCGCTGTGATGGTAGTCGCCTGTCCCTGTGCTTTAGGACTCGCTACACCAACAGCCATTCTTGTCGGCACTGCTATGGGTGCAGAACGGGGTCTATTAATCAAAGGTGGCGACGTTTTAGAAAAAGTACACCAACTAGACACCGTAGTTTTTGATAAAACAGGCACTCTAACCACAGGTAATCCCATCGTCACAGATTGTCTGTTAATTGAGGGATTGGGGACTGGGGGCTGGGCACTGGGCACTGAAAATTCCCAATCCTTAATCCAACTAGCAGCAGCCGTAGAAAGCGGTACTCACCATCCCCTAGCAAAAGCGATTCAGCAAGAAGCACAGCGGCAACAGTTATCTATTCCAAAAGCTGTGGACTTTCACACGGAACCGGGATTAGGGGTATCTGCTGTGGTAGATAACACAGTTGTGCTATTGGGTAACTGGGACTGGTTGAGTTGGCACGGCATTCCCATTAGTGAAACTGCACAAAAGGTAGCACAGGATTTGGCAACAGATGGTAAAACAGTCGTTTGTGTAGCAATTGGGGGAACTTTAGCCGGATTAATTGGTGTTTCTGATACCCTCAGACCAGATGCCCAATCCACCGTAGACAAATTGCGTCAGATGGGCTTACGGGTAATGTTGCTCAGTGGCGATCGCCCAGAAGCAGCTAGCGCCATAGCCAAACAACTGGGATTAGACAGCGCTGATGTCATTGCAGGTGTCCCCCCAGCTAAAAAAGCGGCTGCAATACAGTCTCTTCAGAAGGAGGGACTGGGGGCTAGGGACTGGGGACTAGGAAAAATTCTTCCCAATTCCCATTACCCCTTATCCCCAGAGGGGGCCCCACCTTCCCCAATTCCCAAACCCCAATCCGTTGTTGCAATGGTAGGAGATGGAATCAACGATGCTCCAGCTTTATCTCAAGCAGATGTAGGAATTGCTTTACACTCTGGGACAGATGTGGCGATGGAAACTGCTGAAATTATTTTAATGCGCGATCACTTAAACGATGTCGTCGAATCTATTCAGCTGAGTCGTGCCACCTTCAACAAAATCCGCCAAAATTTATTCTGGGCTTTTGCATATAATACAGTTGGAATTCCTTTAGCAGCAGGTGTTTTGTTCCCTAGTCTAGGTTTTGTTCTGAACCCATCTGGTGCTGCTGCATTAATGGCTTTTAGCTCTGTGAGCGTAGTCACCAACTCAATATTATTACGGCGATTAGCTCATCACCCTTAGAATATTCCTTGAATATTCCTTTACACGTAAAATTTCCCAGCACCAATCTTGGTAATTGCCATATAAGGAACTTCCAAATAAAAAAATACCCAATTAACTCTTGTAGGGTGGGCAACATGAGCGCCTTATGAACTGGGCGCTTATGTTGCCCACCCTACAATATTGGATAATTTATTTCCTGAAGTTCCCTAAAATTAAACTGAGTCGGTATTCAAGTTTTATCGGCTCACAAATCTTCTTTAGACACTTACCAAAGCTATCATAGCTACTGGAGTAGAACGGACATATTCTACTCTTTCAAGGTATCATGCAATTTTAAAGCTTATTTAGATCAGCACCACAGATTTATGGTGCGCGAAAATGACAGGATACGATACTAAACAAATCTTGATCAATTATAGTTCCACCGATTTGTCAATGGCAGCAGAAACCAATGAAAACCATCTACTGATTATTGAAGACGATCAAGGTCGCAAAGAATTTTCTCTAGAGCACCCCGTCTACTCTATCGGTAGAGATCGCGAATGTAATATCCGTTTGATGTCGCAGTTTGTCTCCCGCCGCCATGCCACATTAGTGAGATTGCCACGAGAGCATAATAGTCATAGCTACTATTACCGGATTGTAGATGGCGATGTCAAAGGTAAGCCTAGTTCTAACGGTTTGATGATTAATGGACGCAAGATACCAGCCCACGATCTCAGAAATGAAGACGAGATCGTTTTTGGCCCTCAAGTACGTGCCATTTATTACCTTTTAAGAAACACCCAACGTTTAGGACAAACGGATTCGAGTGAATACGACATTACACTAATAAACCCCGGTATGGCCGAGGATTTAGAGGATATAGGAGAGTGAATTATAACTACCAATCACTACCAATCACAGTCTGACATTCCCACAACTTTAAGCAGTGGGAGTGTCAATTCAATCACCAAAGCTATCCTGCAAGACTTTCAATCAAATGCCAATGGCGGCTATTTTCAATAGCCTGCTTGATAAATTCAAACATTTGTCGGCAGTAATTATCTAGTTGAAGTGGTAGTTCTTCGTTTTTAATCACAATACTCATCCGGGTTTCTGTTTCAGTAGATTTTGATTTGTCAATCAGTACTTCTACTGTTACCAATTTAGGAAAAGGAACATTGCCAGGAACTTGACGAGCGATAATGTAATCGCCCGTGTGGTATTGAATATCCAACTGACAGTCCTGTAGAAGTTCTACAAGTAACGGCAACAGATGGTCACTAGGAACAGAAACAACAAATGAACAGGTATAGCGAGCCATAATAGCCCCACGCCTTGCAACACTCCGTCCATCCTATAATACCGAAGCATCTAAACACATAGTCATTAACAAAGCAAAGTTTTTGAGATCAGGCATTACCAACATTTGTTCTATGGACAAGGAAAGTGCCGTAAGCTGAAAGCTCGATCAAAAACTTTACAATAAAGGTTTGGCTGAGATAGAACATGAAAGTCGCAATTACTGGAGCAACAGGATTTGTTGGTAATCTTTTGGTACAACGACTCCACGCTAAAGGTCATAAGATCGTAGTATTAACTCGGAACACCGCCTTTGCTCAAAAGGTTTTTCCATCTGAGGCTTTTCCCAATATAGAAATTGTTGCCTATACACCAAATGCATCCGGTTCTTGGCAAAGTGTCATCTCTAGTTGTGATGGTGTAGTTAATTTGGCAGGAGAACCCATTGGTGAAGGACGTTGGACACCTGAACGGAAACAAGAAATCCTCAATAGTCGAAAGTTAGGTACACAAAAAATAGTTGAGGCAATAGCTAACGCTAACCCCAAACCTACAGTGTTAATTAACGCTTCCGCTATTGGTTACTACGGTACGAGTGAAACGGCCACCTTTGATGAAACAAGTCTGTCTGGTAACGATTTTCTGGCCCAAGTCAGCCAAGCCTGGGAAGCAGAGGCAACAAAGGTAAAAGATAGTGGTGTAAGGCTAGTAATTCTGCGTTTTGGGATTGTTTTGGGCAATGGTGGTGCTTTAGGTAAAATGATTCCGCCCTTCAAACTCTTTGCGGGTGGGCCTATTGGCAGCGGGCGTCAGTGGTTCTCATGGATTCACGTAGACGACTTAGTTAATTTGATTGTGCAAGCTTTAAGTAAATCGGAAATAGAAGGTATATATAATGCCACTGCCCCTAACCCAGTTCGGATGGCAGATTTAAGCCAAACTTTGGGACAAGTTATGAATCGCCCTTCTTGGTTGCCTGTTCCTGGTTTTGCGATCGAAGCTCTTTTAGGAGACGGGGCTATAGTAGTTTTAGAAGGTCAGCAAGTCATCCCAAAACGCACCGTAGAAACTGGTTTTGAGTACAAATATCCTAATTTGCAATCAGCATTAACACAAATTCTTAATTAAAAGGTACTGGGGATTGGGCAAAACAGGCAGAGGCCCAGAGGAGAGAAATTTTACCCCTGCTAATCTGCTTCTTTTTCATTACCCAGTCCCCAGTCCCTAATTCCCAGTCCCCAGTCTATTGACTAGAAAGAAATTTTTTGGAAACCCAACTGATGATACCGCTAAGAATGGCACCGCCCATGAGGATACCGATCGCTGGGTTAAATAAGGGTTGCCACAGTTGATGCCACAAATCCAAGCCCAGGTTTACTCCTACGGCATCACCGATCGCAGCGATCGCTAACCAGCCAAAGCCAAACAAAACCAAAAAAACATCTGCGACTAAAGCCATGTTTAGCCAATTTAACAATTTATCTTTCATGATTCGAGTGGGGAGTGGGGCATTGGGCATTGGACATTGGAGATTGGGCCTTGGGGATTGGGAAGAGACAACTTAGAGACTTACTTCAATAAATTCCCCCTAGTCCCCAGTCCCCAATCCCTAGTCCCCAATACCCAATCATCATTCTTCAAACAACCAATTTTTGACTTTTTTCAAACTCTGCCAATCTGGTTTTCTACTTAAACCGTCTTCAATACTATTTTTTATTTCATCACTCCATTCTTCATTGACAAAAATCAACTGCTGTGCTATGTCAATGTGTTCCCGTAAACCTTTTTGACCTGTTTCTAGCATTGCTAGGGCGAGATTTATTCTGGCTTGGGGATCTTGTGGATTTAACTTGACTGCTTTCTGTCCAGCTTTGTAAGCCAAGCTGGGTTTGTTATCGAGTAGATACAACCACGTTAAACAAACCCAAGCGGCACTAGTTTTAGGAGCGCGATCGCACACTTCTTTAAACACAGGGATTAAAGATTCTACTGATTCTCCAGCTTTATAGCGTTCTAAACCTGTATCAAACAGGGATTCAACTGTATTAGTCATTGGTCATTGGTCATTAGTCATTAGTCATTGGTCATTGGTCATTGGTCATTGGTCATTGGTCATTGGGCAACTGCAAATGATAAATGACAAGGGACAAATGACAAATGACAATATTACACCCCAAATGACTTGCCGCAACCACAAGTTTGGTTGGCATTGGGGTTAGTGAATTGGAAACCACCGCCAATCATGGCATCGCTATAATCGAGCATTAAGCCGTAGAGATATAAAAGACTCTTGCGATCGCTGACAATTTTGAAGCCATCATAGTCAAAGACTTCATCCTGGGGGGTGATCTTGCTAGTGTCTTCAAAGTCCATCATGTAAGACATCCCAGAACAGCCACCTTGTCGCACTCCTACCCGTAAGCAGAAGTCTGTGCCTTGCTTGTCCCGGAGAGATTTTACCTGGTGCAATGCGGCTTCGCTCAACAGAATTCCGCGTTGTTGAGCCTGAATTGCTTGTGTCATCTGCTTTTTAAACTCCTTAATTAGTCTAAGCGTTACCCGATATCGGCTTGTTAATGCCTCTGGGTTGCTCTTGAGTGTTTTTGTATTCATTCTAGCGACTTCTAAGGCGCTAGATACCAAATTGTAAACACTCTGTTAAAAGCAGCCAAAGATTTTTATTCTAGAATTGAGAGACTCAGTATATTTATACGAGAAGGCAGAAGGCAGGAGGAAAAAATTATGAATGAAAACTTTAGTTATCGGTATAAAATCCAGTTTAAAAAGAAGAATTGTATCAAGTCATTTAATCCGTGCTAAGTAAAAATCCCAGTCTCTAGAACATTTTCATACAAGCCTTTAAAAACTCATTTCATCGGGATTACCTCCTGCCCCCTGCCCTGAGAAGCAACAACCCTTCAGGTGCAGCCATAAAAATTTAATCCGAGACTAACTATCTCCCAAAGTTTACTTCCAAATTGCTTCTTTTGATCTCTATGACAAGTTTTAATCGCTCTACCAGTCGTCGGTTGAAGAAATTAACTCAAATTCCTTCTGTATGGGAGGGCGATCGCCGTCCGTTGTCATCACCAAACCAGTTCTCAGACTCAGAGGCAAAGGGAGAATGCATTCTTTGGGTAGATTACTCCCAAGGTGTTGTTCGAGGTATGGACGTAGTAGCCTCAGATATTGGCCCAGAAGCAATAGTTCGCACCTTAATGCAAGCTATGGAGCATCCCCAGAGTCCGGCAAGACCTGCCAGGCCCCAAAGAATTGTAGTCAAAGACCGCGAGATCCAATTTTACCTGCGGGGAGTGTTACAAGATTTGGATATTGCTATTGACTACGCCCCAGAACTGCCTTTAATTGACGAACTATTTCGTGGATTTGCTGACATTCTCGATAGTCAAACCCCCGACTTGCCGCCACAATATGCACAAATCTTACGAGAAAAAGCATTTGCAATTTGGCAAGCAGCACCTTGGGAGTTTTTAGAAGAACAGCAAATTTTGTCAATTGAGATTAATAAGTGGGATGTTGGTACACTCTATGCCTCAGTCATGGGAATGCTGGGAATGGAATATGGGATTTTGTTTTATCGTTCAGAAGAGTCTTTAAAACAATTTCGCGCCGCAGTTTTAACAGATCAAGAATCCACAGAGCATTTAGAAGAAGCATTTCTTAAGCAAGATTGCTTGTTTCTCACTTTTGAGAGTGCTGATGAAACCGATGAGGATGAGGATGAAGAAGATGATTTGGCGGATCTGCCATTATCAGAAATTGACCCTACCTTCGGTAATATCCACCCATTAGAAGGACTACGGTCTGTTTTATATGACGAAGAAGCATTGGTAATCTTGGTTGCGATCGAAAGCCTGAGCCGCTTTATTCGCGATCGCCGTCGCCAGCTTCAAGAAGATATTTTCCCGACTCTGAGTCGTCGCTATCGCATTTCTCTACCGCAGTCGGAAGAATCAACTAAATCTGTGCCTGTGATAGTCTCTACCATGCCGCAATTAGCAGCAGAATTAGAGGAGATGGCAGGTTTTGATGTCGACGACGATCAAGAGATTGACAACCCTGACTTTCAATCATTGCAAGATGACTTGATACCAGAAGATTCCTTCCTCAGCTTAGGTGTGGTGTCCTGGGAAATGTTGGAGTATCTGCGAAAGGGAGTCAGCTACCATCAGGCTGGCGAAATCAAACAAGTCGGTGATGGTTTGCCAGTAATTTTAATTCAAACTTCCCGACCTAAGGCAAAAACTGTAATTGAAAGAATTGAAGCAACAGGCGGACTGAGAGCAATTTGCTTTAATCCAGGTGCTAACCCCTTCGATGGCGATCGCTACGACCTGGGTTTATTGCAAACTCAAAATGGCGAATTGTTCCTATTTGGTGAATTTTTAGACGAAGATCCGACTCATGTCGAAGCCCGAAAAAAATGGAATCAACGGTGTAAAAACACTAAGGGCTACTGTGGTTTAATCATTGCTAAAGGACTAACGGGAGCCTCGCGTGGCAATCCTCAGTTACGAGATATGATGGCTTTGTTTGAAGCGCGATCGCTCTCACCCAAAGATTTAGGTATTGGCACTCTCCAACTGATGCCCCAACTTAAATTTGAATAGTTGCACGAATTTCCATAATTCTCTATCTCACATTGATTTAAGGGGTGCAAAAAATTCTCTAAATCCCCCGATCAATTGGGGGATTTAGGAGGATCTTCAATAGTTGCGGTTTTGTACAAAAATGTGTGTAGACCGTTGTTATAGCGTTTCCCGATAAGCCTAAGGTACACCTGTATGGGATATCCCATACACCTTGGGATATAATGTTGTACCTCATCTCAATAGGAACCGCTATATACCAATTTAAAAAATGATTGCGACAGATGTTTTCACAAAAACCAGACACAGAAAGCGATTCCCAATCCAAAATCTAAAATTCAAAATGATATTACTGAAAGACGGGTGGGTTATCTGTCGGAAATATTTTTGGAATTGGTATAGCTTTACCTTAAGTTCATGAAGTACCTGTATTTTCATAATTTTTCATTCATCATCATTGCAATATTTTCAGTATAAATAGCTACAAAGTACTAAAAGCTATTTGCAAAGCTTGCTTTAATCAAACCTAACTGATGCATTTAGATATCTGAATCTTTTTTAGCAAGTTTTTTATTTGAGCATCTTCTTATATATCAATATCATTAAGCAAAAGTTCAGATGTATATCTTTTTCTTTGTAATTTTTTTATAAAGCATGAAAATTAGCTTATTGAATGTCTAAATGAAGATTATTTAAAGTACGTAAATAATGGCTATAATGAACAAACCACCGGAGTATATTGAAATATACAATTATTTTTATAGGTATACTTACCAAGTAATAAATAGTTGTAAATCAATTTTTCTGGCAATAGTTTATCTCTTAGCTTAAATCTGATAAGAAGATTTGCTGTTGAATTTTTAGTACCATGATTGACTAAAAATTATTTACATAACCTATAGATAGATGAATAGGAAAAATGCAAAGTAGTCGTTAGATTGAAAGCAAATTATATCGCTAGAGGGAAGATAAAAAATACGCAAAATTTAATCGTATATTTACGGTAACTTTAGTGTAAGAGCATGAAATCAAACTAAAATATTATTATCGGCAACAGTCAATTAACATCACATCTATCTGGGTCAATTCATCTGTGTGAAATTACAGATAATGCTGTCAAAATTTACCAAAATGATTGGCTATTTACACCCATTAGACTGAGTTTTGCTCCCTTTTTTATGGCTACTACATTGGCACTGAAAAGCAATCAGCTTGATCGAGGTGAGCCAAAAATTATAGCCGTTCAAGTAGCTCTAAATTCTTACTTCCAGTGATGGGTGCAGATGGAGTTTTTTCTGGAGCGATCGCTTATTTTCCTACTTTATAAGTGACTATTCACGCTCTACACAAACCACTCTAACCCGGCTGTGAGGCAGCATTTCAGCACGATTGTGATTCTGAAGTTTTACTTTCTAGTGTTCTAGCAGATGTTCTCTCCAAACAAGTTTGCCGAACTTAGTTAAGAGAGAAGGTCAAGTGCTTTCGATGAAAAATAACTTTATAAATCTTCATTGGGTCAACAGTAGGTGTCTCAAATTGATTTATCAAATTTCATTGTCAGTCTTTACTCATGCTGTTAGTAGGCTTATTATCTTCAAAAGCAACTATGTGCTAATTATGCTGTCACAATAGTAACAAATAAAGTATCGCTTTTTGATTTCTTTAGAAAATCATGAATCCTTTGACAAAACGAACATTTTTAATATTAATGGTATTACTTGTTTCCTGAGACAAACTCTGATAACCTTATCGGTTCCCTCTTAAATTTAGACTCTTTCGACCATCTAAATATACAGCAGATAGCATGATAATGACAAATAAAAAATGGGCCGTTAAACGCATAACAGTTAATCTCGCAACACAAGAAGCGGAAAAACTAGAAAAATATTGTCAGCAAACAGGTAGACCTGCAACTGACGTGATTCGTGAACTAATTAGAAGTTTGCCTGTTTCCGACGACAGCAAAGATGGAAACAAGTAAGAAGTTACTTTCATGATTGATCCAGAAAACTGCTTTGCCACCAAAAAAATATCTATGATACTTTTGAGAGTCCGCTGCTATGGACAAGAGTTTGTCTAGATGATCCAGACGCGAGAAAAACGCGTCTGGTCATTTGCTGGGATTAAAAGAAGTAATCAAAGAGGTTTTAGTATCGACATTGCCATGCCTTAATATGCTGGTGGAGTTGATATTAAGTAGCAAATTCCGACACCAACCCAGTTACAATCTGTAAAGAAACTGAAAAGGAACGACGGAATGCGTGTTGCAATCGTAGGTGCGGGACTGGCTGGACTAGCAACCGCAGTAGATCTAGCTGATGCTGGTTGTGAAGTCGAGATTTTTGAGTCTCGTCCGTTTGTGGGTGGTAAAGTTGGCAGTTGGGTTGATGGAGATGGCAACCATCTAGAAATGGGGCTGCATGTATTTTTCGGGTGCTACTACCAACTATTTGACTTAATGAAGAAAGTGGGGGTGTTAGAAAACTTACGCCTCAAAGAACATACTCACACTTTCATTAACAAAGGGGGCCAGACTGGTGCTTTAGATTTTCGCTTTCTTACAGGTGCGCCTTTCAATGGCTTAAAGGCATTTTTCACTACTTCCCAACTATCCTTGCAGGATAAATTGCAAAATGCGATCGCTTTGGGTACTAGTCCCATAGTGCGAGGATTGGTAGACTTTAATGGGGCGATGAAAACCATCCGCAATTTGGATAAAGTTAGCTTTGCCAATTGGTTCCGCAGTCATGGTGGCAGTAATGGCAGCATTAAGCGTCTGTGGAACCCTATTGCTTACGCATTGGGGTTTATTGATTGCGAAAATATGTCTGCCCGTTGTATGTTAACCATATTCCAGTTATTTGCAGTCAGAACTGAAGCTTCAGTTTTACGAATGCTGGAAGGTTCCCCTTATGAGTATTTACACAAGCCCATTCTGGAATATCTGGAAGCTAGAGGCACTAAAATTTACACGCGTCGGCAGGTACGGGAAATTCAGTTTGCTGAGTTAGATGAACAAACCCGCGTCACTGGTATAGCAGTTGCCCAAGGTGATACCGTAGAAACAATTACTGCTGATGCTTACGTTTTTGCCTGTGATGTTCCAGGAATTCAACGCATCTTACCCCAGGAGTGGCGTAAGTGGTCAGAATTTGACAATATTTACAAACTTGATGCAGTGCCAGTGGCGACAGTGCAGTTACGCTTCGATGGTTGGGTAACGGAACTGAAGGATAAAGAGCAACGAAAACAGCTAAATCATGCGGCTGGAATTGATAATTTACTTTATACAGCCGATGCTGATTTTTCTTGTTTTGCCGATTTAGCGTTGACTAGCCCTGCTGATTATTATCGCCCAGGACAAGGGTCTTTGTTACAGCTAGTGCTGACACCGGGAGATCCGTTTATTGCCCAAAGTAATGAAGCGATCGCACAGCACGTCCTCAAACAAGTCCATGAACTGTTTCCCTCATCGCGGGAGCTAAATATGACTTGGTACAGCGTGGTAAAACTCGCTCAGTCTCTCTACCGAGAAGCGCCAGGAATGGATGCGTACCGTCCTAACCAAAAAACACCAGTAGATAACTTTTTCCTGGCTGGCAGTTATACTCAGCAAGATTACATCGACAGTATGGAAGGTGCTACTATTTCTGGACGGCGGGCGGCAAAAGTAATTTTAGAGAGTTTGAAGAAATAACTAACCGCAAAGGGCGCAAAGGGCGCAAAGGAAGAATAGAGAATGTCTGATTGGTTAGAGCATACTGTGCAGGTAGAAGTAGAGGCTCCCATAGATTTAGTATGGAGCCTCTGGTCTGATTTAGAGCAAATGCCTCGGTGGATGAAGTGGATTGATTCGGTGAAAATTCCGCCAGATAATCCAGATATATCTCTTTGGAAATTAAAAACTGGCAGTCTAGAATTTAATTGGCAATCTCGAATTCTCAAAGTTGTTCCTAACCAAATTATCCAATGGGAATCTGTTGATGGTTTGCCGAATCAGGGAGCAATTCGCTTTTACGATCGCCACAATAGTAGCATTGTGAAAATGACTATTTCCTACGCCATCCCCGGCATTATTGGCAAAATTATGGATAACTTATTTTTGGGGCGGATAGTTGAATCAACAATTCAAGCTGATTTGGAAAGGTTTAAAGAATACGCGTTAAACATTAAATCTAGTTAAGCAAAGATGGATTTTGTGAATAGTAAGTTTCCTTATATTATTGTGATAAAACTGTGAGAATTTAAGATCCTAAACTATGCAGCTTTATAAACTGTTGGTTCTGGAAGTGAATCACCCGTAGTTTCGTAAGCAATAATTAGGGACTCCAAAGCTTCAATTCCATTTGCCACCGCTAACTCGTAACTATCCCCATGAGTCCGCCACTGTTGTCCTGGAAAATCAGGGAATCCTACCAAGAAGCAATTATCTTCTTCAGACCACTGAATAATCATTTGGTACTTAAGCTTACTCATATTTTTCTTTCCCTTCTACTTCCTCAATTGCCTGTTTCACTTCCTTCTCTTGGTAGCGTTTAGCATCTGCTCCGTCTTTGCCTGAAATCGTGATTTTTCCACTATAGAGGGGATGCACCCAGTTGGTATGACTTCCTTTTCCTGGGACTTCTGTAAAACCTACTTGGGAAAGCATTTGCTTCAGTTCCCGGATTTTCTTTGGCATTAATTTTATTAAAAAATGCGATCGCCACAGTAAAAAACAATGGTTTAAATATTCCTTGCTGTCTATCTAAAAGAATCTAATCAATGATTAGATTTTTGTTTATGAATTGACTTGTTTTACTATACTAGTCCTTATCAATAACAGGGCTGATATTACCAAGTAGGATCGCTAAACAAATTAATCGTCAATTCCTCGCGTGGCGGTACTGCGGTGATACAAGCGCGAATAATCTCTCCATCTTCTAATTCGACGGTGCAAGCGTGACAAGACCCCATTAGACAACCGGTGGGAATAAATACCCCAGCCCGGTCTGCTACATCTAAGAGGGCTTCGCCTACTTCAGCATCTACGGTGACATCATCTGGTAAAAAGTGGACACGAACAATCATCAGATAATAATTCGTAATTCGTAATTAAGAGACTCTCAAATTGAGATCAGAGCCTAGTTTAAGACAAAAATGGAGTTAAGTCTAAATGGCTTTCTACTTCAGTGGCTAGAGAGTCCAAAATCTGCTCTCGCTGTTCTCGATAGTTAGCAACACCGGTAGGCAAAGATTTTAAACCGCGCTGTTGACGGAGGCGATTTAACCAAGCCCGTCGCCAAGGGCCATTGTCAAAAAGCCCGTGGAGATAACTACCCCACACTGATTGACAACTATCTACTAACCCTAAATTAATATCGTCAAATAGGGCGTGGTACGATTGGGGGTCTATGCCTTGCTGTTCAATGCGCGATCGCCCTTGGTGAATTTCAAAGCCATTAACTGGCAAGCCCTGTTGTGGATAATTTGAGCTAACTTGGCGCTGGCGGGCGATTTTTTGTCCGGTAATTACGGTTCTAATTGGTAAAAGATTTAACCCTTGAAATCTGCCTGCTTGTCCTTCTATCCCTTCTGGATCGGCGATGATTTGACCGAGCATTTGATAGCCACCGCAGATACCCAAAACCGTTCCGCCAGAAGCAGCATAGTTTTGGATTGCTTCTGCCATACCGCTTTTTTGCAGTAGTAGCAAATCAGAAATTGTGGTTTTTGTACCTGGGATAATCACGGCATCAGGATGTCCCAAATCTTGCTTAGGGCTAAGATATTTTACTGAAACTGTACTTTCTGATTCCAGTGGGTCAAAGTCAGTGAAGTTGGCAATTCTTGGTAAGCGGATGACGGCAATATTGAGGTCAGTTTGGGCTTTACTTGACGACGATTGACGCTCTAGCAAGTCAAGAGAATCCTCTGCTGGAAACATTTCTTGTAAATAAGGTATAACACCGACAACGGGGATACCTGTACGTTCTTCTAACCATTTTATCCCTGGATCTAGAAGCGATCGCTGTCCTCGAAACTTGTTAATGACTATACCCTTAATTAAGGCACGTTCATCGGGTTCTAATAACTCTAAAGTGCCAACAACATGGGCAAAAGCACCACCCCGATCAATATCAACCACTAACATCGTTGGTGCATTTAAATATTTTGCCACCCGCATATTAGTTAAATCGCGGTGCTTAAGATTAATCTCGGCTGGACTACCGGCACCTTCACAAACCACCAAGTCGAACTCTGTTCCTAAATGCTGTAGCGATTCTTCAATTGTCCGCCATCCCAATTCAAAATATTGCTCGTAGTAATCTGAAGCACTTACTTTGCCTACAGACCTACCTTTGATAATTACTTGAGAAGTCATATCCCCTTGGGGTTTGAGTAAAATTGGGTTCATTTCTACCCAAGGCACGACTCCCGCCGCCCAAGCTTGCACTGCTTGAGCATAGCCAATTTCTCCACCACTGGCAGTCACATAAGCATTTAAAGCCATATTTTGACCTTTAAAGGGAGCCACTCGCCAACCACGCCGCGACAGAATGCGACAAATCGCTGTAGTTAAAAGTGATTTCCCTGCATGAGATGTTGTCCCCACCACCATAATTGATTTCATAGTCGCTATCACTTAGTTTTTCAAGATACAGGGTTAATTTTTAGGAGCAAATAGTTATGTAACAATCAATTCATCATTTAAAAAGCAGGGGAGGAATCAATTCAAAATTAAAGAACTTCTCCCTCCTGCCTCCTCCCCAATGCCATTAGATGGTTATGGTAAAGACTTCATGAATAGATGTGATGTTTCCGTATATATTGTTCCCTTTGATTCCCTAATCCTAACTCTTGGGATTTTGATTCTAAAAAGGTATCCGTAACCAACGAATCACAGCATCGTATAAACGATCGCGCCATGAAGGAGTACGCCAATTTTTTCCTTGATATTGTTCCACTAACTGGCGTCCCAGAGGAGTGAGGCGAAAACTATCTGTAATCCCCTGTCCATCGACTTCTCGCCGCAATACACCCACTTGAATTAGCCAGCCCAAGGCGTTATCACAGGCTAATTCTGATAAAGGGCGCTTAGTATAGCCCTGCTTGAGTCCATTTTCTAGAGCGATCGCATTTAATGACACACTCTGGTGTCCCATCACTTCAAATAAAGATACATTAAAGGGTGAACACACTAGCGATCGCTCGGCTCTTTCTACTGTGCTTTGAGGATAGACAAAAATATTTGGGTTTTGGGAATCAGCAACAGGCATTGTGTATGGGTAGAAATTTTTCTTCTAAGAAAGATTAATTGAAGAATATATTTTTTATCGCAGTAAACACCTCATTAAACCAAAATTAGTTACCTAAAGTATAGTTCTGCTATTTTTTAGTAATTATATTTAAACATTATAAATTAATGTAAAATTTCAAGTGCATCAACAATCTGAAACAGGAAAGGTTAATTATGCCTCTAGCAGTTGGTACGGATGCACCTGCATTTACCGCCAAAGATACAAACGGCAACACAGTCTCTTTATCTGATTTTGCCGGCAAGACAGTGGTTTTGTATTTTTACCCCAAAGATGACACGCCAGGCTGCACCAAACAAGCCTGTAGTTTTCGGGATGCCCAGTCTCAATATCAAGGTAAAGATATTGTCATCTTGGGAGTCAGTGCAGATGATGAAGTCTCCCATCAAGCATTCACCCAAAAATATAATTTGAATTTTCCCCTACTGGCTGACAGCGACAAATCCCTCATCAAAGCTTTCGATGTGGATGGTGGCGGTTATGCCAAGCGCGTCACTTACGTAATTGACCCCAGCGGCAAAATTACTCATGTTGACGCTAACGTAAATACCACCAATCATGCTAGCGATATTTTAGCTGCACTTGGGCTGTAGTTTTTTACCTGATAATTCAGGATTTTTTAAATAGTCTCAGCCCCAAGCTTCTATGGCTTGGGGTTCTTTATTTTAATTCAGTTACCAGATGGTGGTGTAACCAATGGCGGCGTAGTTGATGGTAGTGTAATCGTTGGTAAACTGGGGGTTGCTTGCTCTTTCTTTTGTTGACCTCGAATTAAATTTTGTTGCCTTGCTCTAAAGGCTGCTGCTGCTGAGTTTAGTTCTTCGTTCTGTTGGTCAGAATTCCAGTTGAGAGTGCCGAAGTTTGCCCGATGAATCAGATCAAACATATTGAAATTGTCTGAGTTTGAGCGGGAGAAAGGATCGGTATTTTGGTCTGTGGTACTATTACTGGGAAAAGCATCCGTTGGGCTGCTGATTTGAGCGGAACTGGGTTGAGCCATCAGCAAGGAAGCAAAGCTAATCCCTGCTGCCGTAGCTACAAAGAGTCTAGCAATTTGTAAAAATGGTTTTTTCATGGGATTTTTACCCTACCTAAAATTTATCTATTTTATCTCTTTAAGCAAGAGTCCGACGCAGTTGGGGTTGAATACTTAGTAAGGCGACTAGGGCAAAGCCAAACAACACTAGCAACGCTCCCCCAAAGGTAACATTGCCCCAAGGAGCCTGCATCACTACACTACCTAATTCCCAATCACTGTGGAAATAGAGATAGCGAATTGGCTCGATCGCATAGCTAAGAGGATTTAGGGTAGCGATAACCTGCAACCACTGAGGCATGAAAGATAGAGGTGCTAAAGCAGTACTCGCAAACAATAATGGTAGGTTAGTGACAAAAATCACTGCAATCAATTCAATGTGTCCGGGTAGAGCGAAAGCTAAACCGAGGGAGATGGCTGTTACACCCAAAGCTAATAGTAAGACAATGAGAGCGATCGCACTTAAACCCGCCACATCTGGTAGTCCAGCCCCTAAGAATGCTGCTGCTGCAACAATTACGGCTGCTTGCAACAAACTTTGGCTGATGATGAAGATGGCTGAAGCAAAGACAATAGAAAATCGCGATGCTAATGGTGCTACCAACAAACGATTCAAAAAGCCGAACTCACGGTCAAACATTACCGGTAAACCAGCATTCAGTGCTCCAGCAAAGGCTGTAAACACAATGATGCCAGCAGCCAAAAATTGACCGTAATTTGTTGTATTGCCAAATATACCTTTGGGAGCATTTTGGAACAATGCACCAAATAGTACTAACCACATTACTGGTTGAATAATTCCAGCAATTAAAGATGAGGGACGGCGTTGCAACTGAATAAACAAGCGACGAGTTAAAGCCAACGTCTCTTGTACCAATTCACCGAAAAAGTTAGGTGCAATATTAGCATCTGCTTGTGGCGATGCTAATGGCTGCCAATTGATATCAGATTTAGGAGTAACGCTCATGATTGGGGATTAGCGATTGGGGATTGGGGATTGGGGATTGGGGATTAGGGATTGGGAATTAGGGATTGGGGATTAGGTCATCTCTTTCCCAGTCCCCAGTACCCAGTACCCAGTACCCAACCCCTATCTCATATTCTGCTTTTTCTCAGCTTTGGGATCGCGGGTGGCAACAGCTGCCAGTTCTGCATCCAATAAGGTGCGTCCTGTCGCGGCAAGATAAACGTCATCGAGGCTGGGGCGGGATTGGGCGATGCCAAATATGGGCAAGCTCGCAGTATTCAGCACTTGCTGTATATTAATCAAAACATCGTTTTGAGGTGTCACCACTAAGTTAAGGGAATTACCTTGAGCGCTGTTGATGATTACTTCTTGGACAAATGGCAAAGGTTTCAAGAGGTTTTTGGCTTTTTCAGCTTCCTCAATGGGGGAAAATTCGCGGATTCGCAAGGTGATGCGATCGCCCCCTACTTGATCTTTTAATTGTGAAGGTGTACCACTGGCAATTACAACGCCACGATCTATAATTGCCACGCGATCGGCTAGAGCGTCAATTTCTTCTAAATAATGGCTGGTAATTACTATCGTCGTCCCAGAGGCACGTAATTTTCTCAAGAAATCCCATACCACAAAACGAGTTTCTATGTCAAGCCCCACAGTTGGCTCATCCAACACCAAAACATCCGGTGCATGGAGCAACCCAGCAGCCAAGTCTAGGCGCTTGCGTAAACCGCCAGAGTAGGTTCCTGTCTTTTTATTGGCGTATTCTTGCAAACCGAGTAAATCTAATACCGTCTCAATACGCTGTTTGGCTACTGCTTTTGGGAGGTGATAAAGTGCTGCTTGCAATTGCAGCAGTTCTTTTCCAGTAAGCACCTTATCTATAGCGACTTCCTGAGCTACATAGCCTAGTCGTTGTCTTGCCACTCTCGGATTATCTAACACAGAGATGCCAGATACTTCGATAATGCCTGCATCCGGTGTGGTCAGCGTACACAAAGCACGCAACGTAGTAGTTTTCCCAGCACCGTTGGGGCCAAGTAAACCGAAGATTTCTCCTGGTTCTACCTGAAAGGAAACATCTTGGACGGCAACTACTGTGCCGTAGCGCTTTTGCAAATTTTGAATGAAAACGGCGGGAGCCATGACAGCTGATCCCCAACTATACAAATCTCAATAAAGTCTATCCTTATTGTAGAAGGTAGGGAGTAAGGAAATAGCGCATGAGCGAAAATCTCTAAATAAATTCGCGTCAGCGCTATGCTACCAAAAATTTCTAGCTATTTTAAGCAAGTTACTGGATTGCGTTTGTGGCGAAACAAACCAAATGCTACAGCAATTAATCCTAAACCTGGAAGATTTGTCGGCTCTGGAACCTGAGTACGAGTGGGAGGCTTAGGCGGAGTGTAGTACTTAGTTGGGACATCTGGTAGATCGCCATTAAACAGATAGTTGTGAGATTCGCCATTTCCGGTTAGGGAACCTACTACTACGTTGCCGTTAACTTGGCCGTTATTGAAATTGAAGTTAGCTAAAGGCGCAAGAATACTACCTAGTATACTAATCCCACTGGCATTTATGTTTGTCGCTTCATAAAAGTTGTAAATCACCTTTTGTTTATCTGTGCCAAGGATATTAAACCCAAAGTTTTGCAGCGACACATCCTTACCGCTGATATTGACAACAATAGTTGAATTTGCATCCCCCTTAATTTCAAAATAGTTTGTCTTGGAGACATCTGAGCCGGCAACATTAAAAACATTTAAAGCAGTACCACTACCACTAAGGTTAATAGCACCCCAAGATTGAACAGTTGTTTTACCAGTAGGGGTTAAGGTTGCCAAATATTGAGATAGTCCTCGTAGTTGCTTTCCTGCTTCATTGAAGTCGATGGGATTACCCTTGGTGAAAGTTCCCTGTGGAAATCCCACATTGCTAGACACATTGGCACTGCCTCCGTAGATAGCATTACCGTGATTGACTTGACCGTTGCTTAGAGTTAAGTTTTGTCCAGCTACTACTACGTTGCCGCTATTGCCAGAAAGTTTGCTTCCAAGTCCGCCGACGAAATTCACATTACCGCCAGCAGCAAGTTTTCCTTCAATATCTGTATATTTTTGAGTAATATCTCCCAGAACAAATACATTGTAATCAGATGCAGCGCCTAACTCAACTGCATTTGCTCTTGCTGAGAAACCCAGCGCCAGAGTGACTACAATCGGAGTTGCTACTAATCTCCAAACATAATAGATTTTCGATTTCATCTTTTGCTTGAGTAATTATCTATACAATGCTATCGGTATAAATCAAAGATGGCATTAGTTTACAGCTATTTTCATTGAAGTTTCATAGCTGCTATAATCACTACGTATTTTTACTTATTTACTCAATTAAACCGCATATCTACTGTTGACTACATAATTAAATTTTTATCAAATATGAGTTAGGAGTAAGGATGTTATTTCACAACTTTCAAAGTTCTGAGGCTAATATCATTGCAACCGCTGATAAATCCCCCCATAGTCTGGATTTCTTGTAGGTATTGTAGGACAGATTTGGTGATGACTTCTCCCGGCATTAACACAGGAATTCCTGGGGGATAGGGACAGATGATTTCGGCACAGATGCGTTTATTGGTTTGTGACAAAGGTAATGTTTCACTAACTGCAAAAAAAGCTTCACGTGGAGAAAGTTGCAAAATATGACTCGGTGTTTTATCCAGATTTTGCCAAACTTGGTTTTTAACTGTTGAATCAGTTCGGCAATATTCTTTTGCGAGGGTGGTAAAACTTTGGACTAATTGCTCAATATCAGCTGAGGTATTGCCCAAACTAATGATAAAAGTGAGATGTTGTAGTGAGGCGAATTCAGCAGTAACACCTAATTTTTCATCCAGAATTTCATCTGCCTCAAATCCAGTTAAGCCGAAAGCGGAAACTGTGACAGTTAGTCGTGTTTTATCTAAAGTCATAAAGCCAGGTGATTCTCCCAACCAAGGCATTTCTAAGATTGATAATCCAGGAATTTGACTGATTCTCGTTCTAGCTTCATCAGCAAGTTGCAAAGTGCGAGACATCAGCATTTTTCCGTGGAGTGCCATTTGCTGACGTGCTGCATCTAAGGAAGCTAAAAGTACATAACTAGGACTGGTAGACTGTACTAGTTGCAAAGCTTTACTGATGCGATCGCCATCTATCCTTTTACCTTGGATGTGCAACATTGATGCTTGTGTCATCGCACCAAGTACCTTGTGGATGGATTGTACAGTTAAATCTGCACCTGCGGCTAAAGCTGGAGTTGGTAATTCGGGATGAAAGGCAAAATGTGCGCCGTGTGCCTCGTCTACGAGTAGAGGAATATTATATTGATGTGTGATGTTAGCGATCGCACTCAAATCTCCGCAAACGCCGTAGTATGTTGGATAAACTACCAAGACTGCTTTCGCATCGGGATGCTGTTGGAGTGCAGATTGTACAGCATTGGGCGTGATACTATGGGCAATATCTAAAACTGGATCGTATTCAGGATGGACAAAAATTGGTATTGCACCAGAGAGAATTAAACCTGCGATCGCCGAAGAATGCACATTGCGAGGCAGAATGATTTTATCGCCTGTGCCACAAGTAGCGAGAATTGCCGCTTCAATCCCACAGGTAGAACCATTGACAAGGAACCATGTTTGCGAAGCGCCAAAGGCCTCCGCCGCTAGTTGTTGTGCTTCTTGAATAACGCCTTGGGGTGCAAAGAGATTATCTAAATCTCCTAATTCGGTTAAATCAGCACGAAAGACGGCTTTACCAAGTAAATCAGCCAAAGGTTGAGAAATTCCCTCACCTAGTTTATGTCCTGGGGTGTAAAAAGGCGCATGAGGTCTTGCTGTATTGGCTTTTAAGGCATCTAATAAAGGTATTTGGTTTTGATTGAGCATTTAATAATTCGTAATTGAAGGTGCAAGAAAGGTAAATTTATTAGTGTACAGAAATAAATTATTCCTGATGCACAGCATGAGGTAATAATTACGAATTACGTTAGCGAGTCTTCGAGCGTCATTACGAACTATCACATGAGGCCTTATCATCAAATCCCGATTTTTGAGTGTGGTGAACCGCTAGTAGCGATTCCTTTGGAATTGTTTGCGGTGGAATCTCCCCATCCTTATGAAAAATTAGGTGCGCCTTATGGCGATCGCTCCCCTTATTATCTCCGTCAAAGCGTTATTGAAAGTTTGATCCAAGCGCAAAATTATCTTAATATTCTGCATCCTAACTGGCATATCCAAATCTTTGACGCCTATCGCCCGATCGCAGTCCAACAGTTTATGGTAGATTACAGCTTCGCCCAAGCAGTGCAGGATAGGGGACTGACTGAGGTGGAATTATCCCCAAACCAACGTCAAGAAATTTGGCAGGCTGTTTATGAAATTTGGGCTGTACCGAGTTTGGATGAAAAAACTCCGCCTCCTCACAGTACAGGTGGGGCGGTGGATGTGACGCTGGTAGATGATGCAGGGCAAATAGTAAATATGGGTTCGCCAATTGATGAAATGTCAGAGCGATCGCACCCAGATTATTATGCCAATAGCGACGACTCAGAAGCACAAAAGTATCATGCTTACCGTCAGTTATTGCGAGATGTAATGTTAAAAGCTGGCTTTCAACGCAATTCTAGAGAATGGTGGCATTTTTCTGTCGGCGATCAAATGTGGGCTTGGCTGAATAATCAATCCAATCCAGCTAATCCTGTCGCAGCACGTTATGGACGGCTTATATAGATGCGTTATCACAAAAGAATTCAGGAGTCAGAATTCAGAATTGGAGTCTGACTAGCAGACTTGTTCAATCTAATGCTGAATAAATGGTGAAACTAAATGCTAAATCTTTTTTGCGGAATCCATAAGGAATAAATAAGCATTCATCCCACACTTTCTTCTTCTGACTACTGAATTCAGACTACTGAATACTTCTTCAAGCATCTTGAGGATTTAACTCTCTTAACTCGTCGGTAGTGTAAGTACCAATGGGAGTCCAAACTAGATAGGGAAGGAGTAACAGCGCCGCCATTAGAGAAATCGGTAAAACGCAGATTGCCAAGACAACGGCTAAAATCAAACCCATTAATCCAAGAATTTCCCCAATTTTGAGACTGCGAAATCTCAACATTAGAGGTATGTAGGCGACGGTGATAATTTCCACCACGAGATATAAAGCCATTAATAGCCAAGCAATTAGGCTTCCGGGATTTTTTTGCCAGACAACATAAGCTGAAGCTGCACCACTGATAAAAATCACAGTCCAGATGAACGGAATCAGTGGCTCAAAAACTAGCCAGCGAGGGCGACTTAACTTTGCAAACCATTTAACATCACGCGGCGTGATTAAGAAACTCCCAAGGGCGATGAAGAAAGTTACAGCCCCAATTATTATCCAAGATGGAATCATAATGCACTCAAATTTTGTGTATTTTGTCAAGTCATACACTGCAAGTTTGACAATTTAGGCTAGATGTTTAATCATTCTCTGGGGCGATTCTTAGGCATCTTGAGGATTGAGACTGATCATCTGCCAAGTGGTATAAGTACCAATGGGACTCCAGAGCAAATAAGGAACTAGTAATAGTGCTGCCCAACCAGAAAAACCTAAGACTGCAAGTATCAATAAAGCACTAATAATTAAACCTGTGCCACCGAGAATTGTGCCCACTTTCAGACTGCGAAGCTTAAACATGACAGGCGTATAAGCAATGGTGACAATTTCTAATAGCAGATATAAAGCCATGATTAACCAGGTTGAGGTGCTTCCTGGGTCTTTTTCCCAGACAATATAAGCTGACCAAGCACCGCAAATAAATATTACAGTCCAGATAATTGGAATTGCACCCTCAAAAGTTAGCCATCTTGGTCGTTGTAAACGCTTGAACCATTGGCGATCGCTAGGCGTAATCACGTTCGCGGCTAAAGCAACCAAGAAAGCCACACCCCCAATCACCATCCAAGATTTAATCATGCCCGTTAGTCCTTTACAAGCGCTATCTATCGCTTAATATCACTCTTTATAGTGTGATTTTGTCAATTTAATTGCTAATTACTCATCATCCCTGAGTTTGAAACCTTGATATCGTTTGGCAGGATTTTAAATTATGGGCATTGGGAATTGGCTAGAAGCTGAAAAGTTAGGCGATCGCTACTGGTTTGGAGGCGATCGCACCGCGATTACAGTGAAGTTTTTACCATACTAAGTACAGCTTTGCATAAGTTCGTAACTTTTTTAAACGCAGAGGAACACAGAGGTAAACGTATAGGCGCTTCTCTACGAGACGCTACGCGAACGCCTTCCCGCAGGGTAGGTACGCAGAGCAATCTTTATGAGCCGACAGTGATGGTGTAAGATAACGCAAAAGGCTTGAAACTAGCTCCAGATTTGGGAGTACCGCTTAATTCCAATTCATAAGTTCCTACTTTGGGAAATACAATTTCGGCTCCAGGAATGCTTTTATATTGCTTGGTTGACACATTATGTAAAGTTGGCTTCAGCAATGGGCTATCAGTTTCGTTGTGAGGTTGAGGGTAGATAGCCAACTGACAGTTACATTGGGTTAGGGGAATTAATTGCCCACCTTTACGGGTGAGGACAATCCAAGCATGAGCAGTTTTGCCAGCTTGAGGATTGTCATGGGGTTCAATATGCAGCATTCCGCCCACGTCTTTTGATACCTTTTCGGTGTGGGCATTAACTGGTGTAGCTATCAAAACCGAAATCAATAATAGCCATCCCAAATTCTTCTCTAAGGTAAAGTGGAACATAGAGTTTCTAAGAGTAAAGTGAAGTAAAGCAGGCTGACTGGAGAAAGGCAATTAAAGGAAAATTCAAAGATTTTTGATGCTATTTTTCCACCAGTATTTAGGATAAAGATTTTAAAAGAAAAGAATAGTTGCGTCAAAAGACAGTCTGTCAAACTTTACCCAAAAATTCCTTACCAACTACTAAGGCTCAATCTCAACTAAAAGCTAGTTGACTCCTAAACTTCTACCTTAAAGACAAATTAGCCTATTACTTATGATAGTTACCATAATTCACTTGAATAAGTGAAAGTAATAACAATAACGAGCGAGAGTAAATATACTTAGTAGCTGAGGTTCAAAGCATGGACTTGACAGGTAAAGTTCAAATTGTGGACTCGTCCTGGTACGTTCCACTACCGCTGAAAGAGTATGCAATGAGCCGAGTAACTGTCTACTTTTATAGCGACAGATGGGTTCCAATTAAATATTGTTCTTTGGAAAAGGCGATTTTGCTTCACCAAAAAGCAAATTTAGAAGGCAAGGAAATTTTACTATTTCCAGATCATCTAGACCCTAATCAATTCTCAAACTCTTTTAACGAAAATGCATTGAGGTAGACTATTTTTCCAAATTCTTGGCGACAAATCAATCGAATTAATCGGTCATAGAGGCATACATATATTATATGTATGCCTCTAGTTGTAAAGTTTAATTTATATATAATCAAACCAACCCAGAACGCAATGCAACGACTGCTGCTTGCACGCGATCGTCTACTGCTAATTTATTCATAATCCCTCGAACATGAGTTTTAATAGTGTTGGGACTGAGATAGAGTTTTTCGGCAATCTCTGGGTTACTCAAACCGTCTACCATAAGTTTCAAGACTTCTAATTCGCGTCCAGATAAATTCGCTGTGTTGGTAGTGGGTGAAGGTGCTTTGAGATTATCAATTACTCGCCGCGCAATTTGGGGATCGAGATAGGCTGCACCATCAACTGCGGCGGCGATCGCACTTAACAATCTTTCTACACTTGCACCTTTGATACAATAGGCATCTGCACCGCTAGATAGTGCCGCAATAATTTCTGTCTCCGTTTGATGAGATGTCAGCATCACTACATGAGTTGCTGGCAGCGCCGCCTTAATTTGCTGTGTCGCCGCAATGCCATCCAATCGCGGCAATCCAATATCCATAACTACCAAATCGGGTTTCAGTTGCAGTGCGGCTTGAACTCCCAAATAACCATCTTCAGCTTGTCCAACAATTTCCAACTGAGGATGAGCCATTAACGATTGCTCTAATCCCAATTGCATCATTGGATCATCTTCAACAATTAACACACGCAATGGCGGAGCATTAGCGGGTAAATTTAAAGGATAGGGAGTATCTAAAGACATTTTTATTTATTAAGAGTCATTTGTTCTTTGTCATTAGTCATTAGTCCTTTGTCCTTTGCCTTTTTGACCAATGACTAATGACCAATGACTAATTTATTCTTCGACGCGATAACCTAGCTCTGCTAAACTGAGCCGCGACTGTCGCCATTTTGGCTGAACTTTCACAAATAATTCTAGGTAAACTTTACCAGCAATTAACTTTTGAATTTGTTCGCGAGCTTCACTGCCAATTGCTTTGAGCATTGCTCCACCTTTGCCAATGAGTATACCTTTTTGGGAATCGCGCTCGACGTTGATGCTAGCAAGTACACGGGTAATGCTGGGTGTTTCTTCTACTAAGTCAATGGCGATCGCAACTGAATGGGGTACTTCTTCACGAGTCAATAATAAAATTTGCTCTCGGATTAATTCACCCATAATAAAGCGCTCTGGTTGGTCAGTTACCAAGTCTGGGGGATAATATAATGGCCCAAGTTCTAAATGTTCAATTAATAATTCTTGAAGTTCCGGTAATCCTGCACTTGTCTTGGCAGAAAATTTCACGATTTCCCATTCATGAGATTGGGCCATCTGAGCGTAACTATCATCTAGATACTGAGAATCAGGCGGTTGTTGGTCGGTTTTGTTCACACCCAGAATCACCGGTGTTTTGCTGCGACTGAGCAATTCGGCAATATAGCGATCGCCTGCTCCACAAGCCACCGCTCCATCTACGACAAATAGCACTACATCTACTGATTCAATGGCAATTTTGGCATTTTGCACCAATACTTCGCCCAATTGATGATGAGGCTTATGAATTCCTGGCGTATCTACAAATATTAACTGCGCCTCTGGTGTCGTTAATATACCGCGCAAACGGTTACGTGTAGTTTGTGCTACTGGTGAGGTGATGGCAATTTTTTGTCCTACTAATTGATTCATTAGAGTAGATTTACCGACATTTGGACGACCAACAATGCCGATAAAACCTGATTTGAATTCAGGAGGAGCTTGAGGGATTGTTACTTCTCCTGAAAAAGAGAAAGTGTAATTATCAATACTAGTCACCTTTGGCTCCACCCTCATATTTTATAGCTGGGATAACTTGGTTTTTTCTGAGACACAAAACAAGCATAAAATTACCCTGGCATTTTTAGGGATTTTTTTGCCGAGGTTTAATCTACTACTGGCTCTACACTTATATTTTACAGCTGAGACAACTTGGTTTTGTTTTTAGACACAAAACAAACATAAGATTACTTGGGCACTTTTTAGGAAGGACTTTTGCTTGACATTTCATACATATTTATCTTATTTTGTCAAGATAATTTGAGGTATCTAAAGCAATTGTCCTTTCCATCCTGCTCAAATTAAAGCTTCCAACGCTTGTTGTAAATCATTCGTCACATCAGCAACAGCTTGTCTAGCACCCAAACGATTTTCTTGATATTTCGGGTAACGTTCCGAAATAGATATAGGTTCGCCTATAGTTATTTTTACTTTTTGCTTACCCAATTGTGGACGCTGCACAGCTTTATTTCCTTTGATTTTAGCAATCATTTGCCATAAAATTAAAGTCGTCTCAGCAAACCTTTCTACCGTTGGATTTTCGCGAATATAATTACCAGAAACAGCTACAAAACTTTCTACTAAACGCATGTGCCACATCCGCGCATTCGCTTCTTCTGCAACGCGATCGCCTAAAGCTCTTTCGACAGCAGATACTCCTTTGACATCCTTAAATTCTTCTCTAAATATATAATTCCAACCTGCTTGCTCGACTCGCCGACAACGGTCACTCAAACTACCTTTTGACTGTAAATTAAAATACTGTTCTGAGATTAACAGCGCTGCATTCAATAAAGCTTGTAAACGAACTGCTAATGCTTCATTTCTATCTGGAATTTGCCCGTTGACAATCTTCGCATCTGGCAGTTTTTGATGATAAAACCGGGTGTAAAATTCTTCCATTAGCAAAAGTAAATGTTCTGCCAAAGCCAACAACCGGGGATAAAGCGATTCTACCGAAGCCTGTTCTGGTGGATTTACAGGTAAACCGCTAGCCGCCTCTAATTCACTTAAAAGATTGGCGATCGCATCCCAAGGAGCATCAACGTAACTATATTTAATCCCAACTGGTACAATCAGAACTTGTTGATCGTCTCCGGCTTTGTGCAAATCTTCAGCACACCAGAAGCCTAATTGGGCGATACCAGGTTCTAAAGGGCTGATATTCTCCGATAAACCATTGGTAGCACCTTCAGGCGCAGCCGCCATCGGGAATTTGCCATTGGCGAACAACTCACGCGCCGAACGTAACCCCGTCCAGTCAGCTTTACCCCGTTGAATCGGAGTACCACCTAAATGAGAAGCAATCCAGCCAACGTGGGAACCTGCCCAGAGAGGAATGCCGCGATCGTAGATAAAATGAGCGTGAATGGGATATTGTAGTGGTGTGTTTTGCGATCGCGCTGTCTTTGGTACAAGCTGAGACAGCAAGTAACCTAAACAAAGTGGATCGTCTGTTTTCGGATGGCGAAATGCCAGCATAAAACGGATCTTACCCTCCTGAAACTGGCGATACAGATCCACCAGAACTTCTACGTTATCTGCTTCAATTTGGGTAATAGATGTTTGCCAATTTATCCAACTGGGTAGCAATAGATTGACGACTCGTAACAATAAAGGGTTAAACGCCGGAGGAATAAATTCTAAGGGTGCTTGTGCTTGATAAATTACATCTGCCAAGGTAGTTTCTCCTAAAGATACCGTGATTTCTTTTAAGCTATCTTAGCCGCTGTAAGATACCCTGACGATTGAAGTTGCAGTCACACACGACAAAAAATGAAGCGTACCTACGCAGACTTATAGAGTATTTTTTACTGCAATGCAAAGTATGGGCAGATAATGGAGATTTAGCAGCACTTGCAAATTTTAATAACAGGATAGACTCAAGCTAAATTCTGGTAACACATTTTCACCCGATAATTGTGTAGGCAGATTTCGCACCTCTACATCTTGCGTTTTGGCGATAAATTTCTACTTGCTGCTGTTGGGGATTTATCAACCACGCCAATTGCACCCCTGAACCTATATATTCGTGCATTTTAGAACGCAACATTTCCAAATCATCTATTGCCGATCTTAATTCAATGACAAAATCGGGTGCAATGGGGGGAAATTTCCGTCTTTGTTCAGGTGTGAGTGCTTGCCAACGTTCTCGTTGAATCCAAGCGGCATCTGGGGAACGGTCAGCACCATTAGGTAATTTGAATATAGTAGAAGAACTGAAAGTGTAACCCAGGCCAGTTTGTCGATTCCAGATTCCCAGATCGATAATTAAATCTGCTTCTCGATTCCCGCTTTCACCTCCAACGGGGGACATGATGATTAATTCTCCCTTGGCAGTGCGTTCAAATTTCAATTCGCGGTTATTTTGACATAAGTGATAAAATTGTTCGTCACTAAAGTGAACGGTGTCTAGTTTTAATGTCAAAGGACTCATAATCTAGACCTAGATTGTAGGAAAGATTATATCACAATACAGTTCGGAATGAGCAACAAAACACTTGTAGAGACGGCAATTTATCGCGTCTCGAAAACCCAAAATTGTTGCCAGTAGCCTTTAACTGAACCGTATTGGTTTATAAACAAATTAAAGATTCTAGAAAGGGAGTAAACGATGCGACTTTCACAAATGTTATTTGTTACACTGCGGGACGATCCAGCGGATGCTGAGATTCCCAGTCATAAATTATTACTCCGTGCAGGTTACATTCGTCGCATCGGTAGTGGTCTTTATGCTTATTTGCCTTTGATGTGGCGGGTACTGCAAAAAGTTTCTCAAATTGTGCGGGAAGAAATGAACGCTACAGGCGCACAAGAATGTCTTTTACCACAATTACAACCTGCTGAGTTATGGAAAGAATCAGCACGCTGGGACACTTATACCAAAGCTGAGGGAATTATGTTTTCCCTAATTGACCGCCGCGAGCAACAATTAGGATTAGGCCCAACTCATGAAGAGGTAATTACAGCGATCGCTCGTGATATGATTCGCTCTTATCGCCAGCTACCATTACATCTTTACCAAATTCAAACCAAGTTCCGCGATGAAATTCGTCCCCGCTTTGGTTTAATGCGCGGACGAGAATTTATAATGAAGGACGGCTACTCTTTTCATACCGATGAAGCCAGCCTCAAAGAAACTTACCAGGATATGTATAAAGCCTACAGCAATATCCTACGGCGTTCTGGTTTAGCTTTTCGGGCAGTGGAAGCTGATTCTGGTGCCATTGGTGGTTCTGGTTCCACAGAATTTATGATTTTGGCGGAAGCTGGCGAAGACGAAGTTCTCTACACTGAGGATGGTAAATACGCCGCTAACGTAGAAAAGGCTGTTTCTTTACCAATTGACGCCGAAACCTCACGGTTTACAACCTACGAAAAACGCGATACACCTGGAACAGAAACCATTGAAAAAGTCTGTCAACTCCTCAACTCTTCTCCTACTCAATTAGTTAAAAATGTCCTTTATCAAACAGTTTATGATAATGGTATAACAGTGTTAATTTTGGTGAGCATCCGAGGCGATCAGGAAGTTAATGAAGTCAAATTGCAAAATGAACTGACCAAATTAGCTTCTGAGTATGGTGCTAAAACTATTATTAGTTTGAATGTACCAAATGTAGAAGCCCAGCAAACATGGACAGCGAAATCTCTACCTTTAGGCTACATTGCGCCAGATATCGCAGATGAGTATATTGCCGCCAATAAACAGATTCATCCCAAGTTTTTGCGCTTGGTGGATCAAACAGCCGTTGATTTAAAAAACTTTGTTACAGGCGCGAATGAAGCTGGTTATCACGTAGTTGGTGCTAATTGGGGTGAGCAATTTAAGTTACCAGAGCGAATAGTAGATATTCGTAAGTCAAGACCAGGCGATCGCGCCATCCATAACCCAGAACAAACCCTTGCAAGCGCCCGTGGAATTGAAGCAGGTCACATCTTCCAATTAGGGACTAAATATTCCCAAGCTATGGGTGCAACTTATACCAACGAACAGGGTGAAGAAAAGCCGCTATTTATGGGTTGTTTTGGTGTAGGCGTATCACGTTTAGCCCAAGCTGCCGTCGAGCAATCTTACGATAAAGATGGGATTATTTGGCCAGTTGCGATCGCACCCTACCACGCGATCGTCACAATTCCTAACATTAAGGATGCTCAACAAATCGAAATCGCCCAAAAACTTTACACAGAACTCAATCAAGCGGGAATTGAAACTTTACTAGACGACCGCGACGAACGGGCAGGAGTGAAATTTAAAGATGCGGACTTGATTGGCATACCTTATAGAATTGTAACCGGACGTGCGATCGCTAATGGCAAAGTTGAAGTTGTAGAAAGAGCCACCCATAAATCCCAAGAAATAGTCATTGATGAAGTTACAGCAACACTCAAAGGTTGGATTACAGAAGCAATAGGGCATAAGGCATAAGTATGGAGAAGAGACAAGGAAGAGGGGGGAGACAAGGGAGAGACTTGTCCAATAATTTCCCTTATCTTCCTTGTCCCCAACTTCTAACTCCTAACTCCTAACTCTTAACTTTTCACTCTCGACTTCCCAAAATTTACATAATTTGGTAGGTGACGGATTAGAAATAAAAATTCTAGAATTGGATTAGGGAATTACATAATAAAAAGGCATCAAGTCTCCTCTAGATTGTGGGAAACTCTCTACTTGTAAGTATCGTCTTTAACCAGGCTGCTCCTCACATAACTACCATATCAGCCCTCAGTTAGGAAGGTTTTAAACATGAAAGACCAACAAGGATCTAATCGTATTTCTTCAGGCGTAATTGCAGCTGTATCAGCAGTGGTTGTAGCGGTGGGTGGTGGTGTAGCTTGGTTTACCACACAATCCAACAATACTCCCACACCATCATCAAACCCATCTCAGCAAATAGCTCAACCAGCACAGCCATCAACTAGACAGCCAGGTAATGAGCAAACGCCTAACGTTTATTGGCTAAGACCAAAGGACAAAAATGTTGCTTTGGTTCCCCAGCCTGTTAAAGTAGCTTCTGTATTACCCAACCAAGCTTTAGAAGCAGCTTTCCAAAGTTTGTTAGCAGGCCCAACAGATGGGACAGATTCGACAACCATCCCCAAAGGAACCAAATTATTGGGGCTAAAGTCGGAAAATAATGAGGTTCACGTTAATTTATCCGAAGATTTTACCAGTGGTGGTGGTAGCACCTCAATGATGGGCCGTGTGGGACAAGTTGTTTACACTGCGACAACTTTAAATCCCAAAGCCAAGGTGTACATTGATGTGAACGGCAAACCGTTGGATGTTTTAGGCGGTGAGGGTGTAGAGATACAACAACCGCTAACTCGCGAACAGTTTCAGAAAGATTATCCACTTTAGTCATTAGTCATTAGTCATTGGTTTTTCACAAATGACAACTGACAAATGACAAAGGACAAAAGACCTAACGTTTGCTATTTAATACACGAAAATTACGGGCTTGCTGCTCCAACCTTGTGGCGAGGCGATCGCAAACCCGATTACACAAATCAAAAATCATTTGATCTTCCACCCGGTAATAGGCGCAAGTTCCTTCACTGCGGCGGCTAAGGATACCTGCTTGCCACATTACCTTCAGATGTTTTGACACATTTGCCTGAGAAGTCTGTGTTGCCTCTACCAACTCTTGCACGCATTTTTCTTCATCCCGTAATAAGTGTAGCAGCCGTAGGCGCATTGGCTCACTTAACAGGCTGAAGTATTCAGCTACTTGTTGCACCACTTCTGGTGGTAAAGGCAACGTTTGTTTCATCAGGGTTAACCCGCAAGGAAAGAAAATTTTAACAATGATTCACATCATATATAGATTAATACTTAATCGGGGTTAATTCGCATCAAAGGTTGACCATATTCTACAGCGTCGCCATTATGTAGGAGAATTTCCATCACCTGTCCAGAAACTTCGGCTTCGATTTCATTCATCAGCTTCATAGCTTCAATGATACAGACTGTTTGACCCTTGCGGACGCGATCGCCCACTTCCACAAATGCCGCTTCCCCAGGCGCAGGAGCGCGATAAAACGTTCCTACCATTGGGGAAGGCACTTCTACTAATCTTTGGTCAATGGTTGAGGGAGGACTTACTGACAACTGCAATTGTGTGCTAGTACCAGTATTCTCAAACACACGAGATGTGGACACCTCCGTTACCTGACTTCCGCTCACCTGGTTTCCCCCAGATGAACTCGATGTCAAGCCTGAACCTACCACACCGCCTAAAGTCCCTTGACCTACCGACAACATCTGATTGCTAACGCTCACAGCCTTACGAACTGTTAGCTCAAAATCATCGCTTTTGAGCGTGACTTCTGCAATATCTGTTTGTGCGATAGTTGCCAGAAGTTGGCGGATTTCATTAAAGTCCAATGGCACAGTTTTTATTACCTCGACCTATCCGTAAATTAGCATTTTAAGTGTGGCAGGGGATTAATCCCTATGTAGGGATTTAAATCGGGACTTGCATCTCCATAGAGATGAAAGTTATTCCCTGCTGATATATTTATCTTCCTGGGTATCAACTTTGATGCGTTCTCCTTGGGAAATAAACAAAGGAACCATCACAACTGCACCAGTTTCCAGAGTTGCTGGTTTTGAGCCACCTGTGGCGGTGTCACCTTTTAAACCGGGATCTGTTTGGACAATTTCTAGAACCACAGACTTAGGCAATTCTACTCCTAGCACCTGTTCGCCCCACTTAATAACTTCGGCTTCCATACCTTCCTTCAGGTATTTGACGCGATCGCCAATTTGTGCCTTGGTCAATCTGCCTTCTTCATAAGTTTCCATATCCATAAAGACAAACTCATCGCCTTCTTTATAGGTATGCTGCATCGTGCTTTTTTCTAGAGTGGCTTGCGGCACTGTTTCCCCGGCTCGGAACGTTTTTTCCATAACGCTCCCACTCTGGACATTTTTTAGCTTAGTTCGTACAAAAGCGGAACCTTTACCTGGCTTGACGTGTAGGAATTCAAGCACTCGCCATACAGACCCATCCAATACAATTGAAACACCGGGTCGAAAGTCGTTACTGGAGATCATGAAACTTTCAAATTTTGGAAGACAATCGGCATTTATTGTACCCTTCTAGGGTCGTCATTGGGCATTTGTCATTAGTCATTTATCATTTGTCATTAGTCATTAGTCATTTATCCTCTGCCCTTAACGTGGGAAGATTATTGATGGGTTACGTCCAGTCAACAATTTAATGCTGCATTTGAGTTATCCCATGCTTAACTTATTAAAATCCTGGCTGAAGAACAGCCTAATGGCAATACTGCTGATAACAATATTTTTAGGCATAACTACAGCTGGGTGGACTCCCTCCAGTAGCGCCGCACTGCCATCGGGCAATGCAATTACCGACGGAAAGGCTTTGTTGCGGTATGCACTCCCGATAGATAACAAACCTGTGCGGCAATTACAAGGCAGTTTAGAGGACATCTCTGCCCAACTGCGGGCGAATCGGCGTTGGGGTGCTATTTCCAAGGACATTAGCCAAGCATCCCGCATTCTCGATAAACCTTCCCAAATCTTAACAAGCGTTCCCGCAGAACGCCAACCCCAAGCCGAAGCTTGGATTACCGAGTTGAAATCTGGGGTGGGTAAATTGCAAGAATTGGCGAACAGCAAAGATAAAGAACAAATTCTGCAAGAAAGAGGTAAACTGCTAAATCTCGTGACTCAGCTAGAAGAGTCAATGGTGAAACAATTTCCCTTTGAAGTGCCTGCTGAATATAGTAATTTGCCGCAACTTAAAGGTCGTGCCACTGTAGAAATCAAAACCAACAAAGGCGATTTGTCCCTTGTTGTGGATGGTTACAGCGCCCCCGTGACTGCTGGTAATTTTATAGATTTGGTGCAGAGGGGTTTTTATAATGGTTTAGAATTTACCCGTTCTGAAGAATCTTACTTTCTCCAAACTGGAGATCCAGAAGGTAAAGACGTGGGTTTCATTGATCCAAAGACGGGTAAATATCGCGCTATTCCTTTAGAAGTCTTAGTTCAAGGAGATAAAGCACCTACTTATGGCATTACTTTAGAAGAAGCTGGTCGTTACGTTGATATGCCAGTTCTACCTTTTTCTGCCTTTGGTGCAGTAGTGATGGCTCGTCCTGAAAGTGAGGTAAATGGTGGTTCATCACAATTTTTCTTCTTTTTGTTTGAACCAGAACTCACTCCCGCCGGACGCAACCTATTAGATGGTCGCTATGCCGTTTTTGGCTATCTCACCGAAGGTAAAGAAGTTTTGGATAAACTGAAAGCTGGTGACAAAATCGAATCAGCAAAAGTGGTTCAAGGGATAGAAAATCTGGTTGAACCGCAAGCTGCATAACATAGGGCAGGGGAGCAGGGGAAGCAGAGGGAGAATAATTAATTACTACTAACTCCTAACTCTTAACTTCTAACTCCCCTGATTCAGATTTCCGGCGGTGAATATCTGCTCAACTGCGATCGCTATTTCTGGAAAAGTCCGCGATCCAATTTGCTGGTCGCCAGTAAACACCGTCTCTTCGTAAAATCCTTCTTCCAAACACAACACAGAAATCTTTTCTTTTAGTGGGTCTACAATCCAATATTCTGGGACTTCAATCGCTGCATATTCAGACCGCTTATAACGATAGTCCCGCTTAATAGAATCTGGACTGACTACTTCTACAATTAGTAATGGTGGTGACTCAAAGACTGCTGATGCATTGAGCAATTCTCTTGCTTGCTCCTGCGTCACCACAGACAAGTCAGTTAACCGAGACTTATTTTTCCCCGTCCTCGTCCCAGTTTCGCGAAAAGTTAACCAAGGTAAACTCAAGCGCTGAATTTCCGCTATAAGTGCGGTATCTAAAAAAGCGACAATCAAGAAATGTTGAATTGTAGGGGAATTCATTAATTCCAGCCTGCCATCTACTAGCTCATAGTGAAAACCACTGCCATCATCATAATTTAAGTACTCTTCAAAGGTGAGCTTTGTTACTGGTGTAGAGACCATTCCAACATCCCCTAGACGATACCTTTATCGTAACTTGGGGGAGTGGGGAGTAGGGAAATGAGGGAAGAAGGAGAATGACAAATGACAAATGACCAATGACAAAAGTTAAAGATATTGGCGAACAAAGTCTTCTAGAAAAATTACAGCGTTTTTGTCCCGCAGAAATTATCGGCGATGATGCCGCAGTACTTGAGACTGCACCAGGGCAATCTTTAGTAGTGACTACAGATGTGCTGGTTGATGGCGTACATTTTAGCAACCTCACCACTTCCCCAGAAGATGCTGGTTGGCGAGCTGCTGCTGCCAACTTATCAGATTTAGCTGCAATGGGTGCTTCTCCATTAGGAATCACTGTCGGGTTAGGACTCCCCGGTGAACTTAGGGTAAGTTGGGTAGAACGCTTGTACCAGGGAATGACAGAATGCCTGCAAAAATACAATACCCTAATTGTTGGGGGTGATGTGGTGCGATCGCCTGTTACTACTCTGGCAATTACCGCTTTTGGTCAAGTTAACCCTAGTCAAATTATCCGCCGTTCTGCTGCTGCGATCGGGGATGCGATTGTTGTTACAGGCGTTCATGGAGCTTCCCACGCTGGCTTAGAACTCCTCTTGCATCCCGAATTAGGACAAAACCTCAAAGATGCAGAACGCACGGCTCTAATCCGCGCACATCAACGTCCACAACCACGATTAGATGTCTTACCCATCCTCTGGAAAATTTTAAATTCCCAATCCCAAATCCCAGTTGCGCTGGAAGCGCACCAAAGGTGCGACCTAAAATCTAAAATTCCTGTAGCTGGTATGGATAGCAGCGATGGTTTGGCAGATGCAATTATCCAAATTTGCCGCGCCAGTGGTGTTGGCGCTGTTTTAGAACACAGACAAATTCCCGTACCAAAAACTTTTAATCATTGGTTGCCACCAGAGCAAGCGTTAAAATATGCTCTATATGGTGGCGAAGACTTTGAATTAGTGCTGTGTTTACCACAAGAATTAGCATCAGCCTTAGTGCAACATCTTGGAGAAGGTGCTGCGATCGCAGGTAGCATTACAGCCGGATCGACAGTAATATTGCACGACGAGCAAAAAAAATTCCCTGACCAAGTTCTGAATCTTAGCCAGGGATTTCAACATTTTGGTCAATAGTCCTTTGTCCTTTGTCATTCTTCCAATGACTAATGACTAATGACTGATGACTGATTTATTGCCACTTCTCGGCTACTAATTCTGCCAAATCCAAAACTCGTTGGCTGTAACCCCACTCGTTGTCATACCATGCCATAACTTTTACTAAGTCATTACCTAAGACCAAAGTCAAGCTAGCATCAACAATCGAAGAAGCGTCGTGACCTTGATAATCAGACGATACCAGTTCTAGATCGCTGTAAGCCAAAATACCTTTAAGTGGGCCTTCGGCAGCATCTTTGAGAGCTTGGTTAACTTCTTCAGTAATAGTACGCTTTTCAACCTGCACTACGAAATCTACCATTGAGACGTTCGGGGTTGGTACGCGTAAGGCAACGCCATTTAGCTTGCCTTTCAGGTCTGGGATAACTAGCGCCACTGCTTTCGCTGCACCAGTGGAGGTGGGTACAATGTTTATCGCTGCGGCCCTCGCCCGTCGCAAATCCCGGTGAGAAGCGTCTAGCAAGCGCTGATCGCCTGTATAGCTGTGGGTGGTGGTCATCGTACCTTTGATGATGCCGAACTTATCGTTCAACACCTTGGCGATTGGTGCCAAGCAGTTGGTAGTACAGCTAGCGTTACTGATAATGTTGTGTACGTTGTGGTCATAGTCGTGATGATTCACACCAACCACAAAAGTGCCATCCTCGTTTTTACCAGGAGCGGTAATCAGAACTTTCTTGGCTCCAGCATTCACATGCTTCAGCGCCCCTTCTTTGCTAGTAAACACCCCGGTTGCTTCGATAATTAGGTCAATTCCCCAATCTCTCCAGGGCAAGTTTTCGGGATTGCGATCGGATACGCACTTAATGGTCTTGCCGTTAACGATGATAGAGTTATCGTCGGCACTAATCTCAGCACCTTTGATCTTCCCTAGCATTGAGTCATACTTGAGCAGGTGAGCATTAGTTCTGGGGTCTGACGTGTCATTAATCGCGACAAGATCGATTTGACTATTCTCTCTACCCACCCAACAACGCGCAAAGTTACGTCCAATCCGCCCGAAACCGTTGATTGCAACTCTAATCACAGTACCTTGCCCTCTGTATTTATGCTTATATGTTGATATCGTTGACCCCAATCATATCGCAAAGGGGGGGGGCACTTATAACCATAAAGTGTTAGATCAATAAAAAAACACATAATTTATTCAGATTTGTGAGAGTAGAGATTGTTGTTAGTGATATATGATCTGACCGATTCCGGTACTAAATAACGAATTGACTGGTGTTCGCGGCGAAATTTGCGAATTAGACTTGACGAAACTCCTACTAAAGGTATATTCAAGAGTTGCCAGTGAATGGTAGAAGACTGCTCTGTGAGTTGTTGCTCTACTTGCTTGCAGATTAATTTGCTTTGAGTTATAGTCTCACCACCTAGCAGTCGGGGTGCGATTAACCAATCACACATTTGTGCTAGTTCGTGTCCACGATGCCAACGGGGTAAGGTTTGGAAAGTATCTAAGCCGACAATCCAGTACCAGTGAGTGTTTGGGTAACAGGCAGATAAGTCAATCAGGGTGTTAATGGCATAAGAAGTCCCAGAGCGATTTGTCTCCACTAGTGAGACAGTAAACGCTGGGTTATCTTTTATGGCTAATTGCAGCATTTGCAAACGATGCTCAAACAAAGCTGCTTCTTTGTGAGGAGGATTTAGGGATGGCACCCAAATTACCTTTTCAAGGCATACTTGATGCAAAGCTGTCTCGGCTACAAGCAGGTGTCCCCAATGAATTGGATCGAATGTGCCACCAAAAATTGCTAGTTGCTGCATCCAGTTATGCCTGGGTTTTATGCAATTGGAAAATAGTTTCGTTACCAATGTACTATTTTACTCAATTCACGCCTAAACTTGATGCAATTTCAAATCAGTTTCACTAAACAATGTATTATGTAGCCAATTACAGTAAGGCAGCCAAATTTATGTATTTGACATTACAAGAATTTCTTTCCCGATGCGGCCAAAATTTTCAGAATAATCTTAAGAACAGTTCAAAAATAGCAAAAACCTCCAACCAAGGTAAAATCATTCTGAACAAAGAAAACCAGAGCAGAAATATCATTTGGACATCAAACATGAACATGATACAGGAGTAGTTACGGTAAAAATCAAATTCCTGTTATGATACGCGTGTCATTTGTGATTATGGTGTGGTGTGGTGTAAAAGGAGCAATAAATGACTAATTTTGTAGATTTTAGTGGTAGACCATTTCATTTCATTGGCATTGGTGGCATAGGTATGTCTGCTCTGGCATACGTTCTCACAAAGCGTCAATTTCCAGTATCAGGTTCGGATCTTCGTCCAAACCATATTACGCACAAGTTAGAATCTATCGGCGCTCATATTTTTGGTAAACAAGAGGCAAGCAATCTTGAATTCTTTCGACCTCAAGTATTGGCTAATGCAGTAGTATTAAATTCACAAGAACAATTAACTCCTGAGACTAACTCGAAATTGCCTCAAGTCATTTGTTCAACAGCAATTAACACTAATAATTTAGAATACAAAGCAGCGCTGGAATTAGGTTGTCCAATTTTACATCGTTCAGATGTACTAGCAGCTCTAATTGCCGAGTACTACAGCATTGCAGTGGCAGGAACACACGGCAAAACCACAACTAGTAGCATGATTGGCTATATGCTTTTGGAAGCAGGCCTAGACCCAACAATTTTAGTAGGTGGCGAAGTCAATGCATGGTCTGGTAATGCTCGACTGGGACAAAGCCAATATTTGGTAGCCGAGGCAGATGAATCAGATGGTTCCCTAGTAAAACACGCTCCTGAAATTGGCATCATTACCAATATTGAACTCGATCATCCTGACCACTACGATACATTAGAAGAAGTCATTGACATCTTCCAGACATTTGCTAAGAGTTGTAAAACCTTGATAGGTAGCATTGACTGTGCGACAGTGCGCGATCGCTTACAACCCACAATTACCTACAGCTTACACTCAGATACCAACGCTGATTACACCGTCACCAATATTGATTATCGGGCTGATGGTACCACAGCTTTAGTTTGGGAAAGAGGCAAAGCTTTGGGCGTATTGACATTGCGGCTGCTCAGTCGGCATAATCTCAGCAATGCCTTAGCCGCCGTGGCTGTTGGTCGCGCCTTGGGTTTAGAATTTGGAGCAATTGCCAAAGGTATCGCCACCTTTGAAGGAGCAAGACGACGCTTTGAGTTCCGAGGTGAAGTCAATGGCATTACCTTCATCGATGACTATGCCCATCATCCGAGCGAGATTCGCGTTACTCTCGCCGCAGCCCGTTTACAGGCAAGACCAGGGCAAAGAGTGGTTGCCATCTTCCAACCTCATCGCTATAGCCGTACACTCACCTTTTTAGAAGAATTTGCCAAGTCTTTTGCACATGCTGATTTGGTTGTGCTGACTGATATTTACAGTGCCGGTGAACCAAATTTAGGGCAAATTAGTGGTGAAAGTCTGGCCGCAGAGATTGCTAAACAGCATTCTCCTGTCGTTTATCAACCAACTTTACCCGCAGTGTGTGAATACTTGCTACAAACACTACGCCCAGGAGACTTGGCGTTGTTTTTGGGGGCTGGAAACTTGAACCAGGTGATTCCTGAAGTAATTACAACACTTTGTGAGCCAGCTAAAGCCACATCCTAAAGCGGAGACTTTGCGAAGTTTTATTTCTGAGCAAAGCACCCCTCTAGTAACGGTTTCATAGGTTAACTCCATTACCGTATCTTTGCGGTAAATAAATGTAAAAATTTTACCAAAAAAAAGTAAAAATGACCATTTCCCAGGCCGCTGGAAACGTCTGCACAGTTTCTTCTTTGGATACAAAGAAACAGCAAACAGCTAATTCGGTGGAGAGTGAAGTAATTTACTTACCCAATACTGATTGTGCAATCAAGTCTCAGGCTTCTTTGTCAGCCTTCACTTCCTATAGAGTTGGCGGAGAAGCACAATTGTACGTTTCCCCTCGAAATGTAGAAGCACTGCAAGCAAGTCTTAAATACGCAAAAGAACGTGATTTAAAGGTGACAACGCTGGGAGCAGGTTCTAACTTGCTGGTAAGCGATGGTGGTATATTAGGCTTAGTTATTGCGACTCGTCATCTCCGCTTCAGTCACTTTGACCCAAAGACAGGTCAATTAACCGTTGCTGCTGGAGAATCAATTCCTAGTTTGGCATGGACAGCAGCGGAATTAGGATGGGAAGGTTTGGAGTGGGCTGTTGGCATCCCTGGAACAGCTGGGGGTGCAGTAGTAATGAATGCGGGGGCACATAATCGCTGTATTGCAGATATGTTAGTTAGTGCCCAAGTACTTTCACCTGATGGGACGCTAGAAACTCTTACCCCCGATCAATTAGGTTATAGCTACCGGACTTCATTATTGCAAGGTGGCGATCGCATCGTCACCCAAGCCACCTTACAACTTGCCCCAGGTGCCGACCCAGCAGCAGTTGTAGCAATCACCAAACAACACAAAAAGCATCGGTTAAGCACCCAACCATACAACTTTCCCAGTTGTGGTAGTGTGTTCCGCAATCCCAAACCTTACAGTGCTGGCTGGTTAATTGAACAAACTGGCCTCAAAGGCTACCAAATTGGCGGAGCGCAAGTAGCACTACTTCATGCTAATTTTATCGTTAACCGTGGTGGAGCAAAAGCTAGTGATATCTTCTGTCTCATTCGCCACATCCAACATCAAGTACAAGAACGTTGGTCTATTAATTTAGAGCCAGAAGTCAAAATTCTCGGAGAGTTTCAAGGTGCTTGTGGATAGAAAGTGGGGAGTGGGGAGTGGGGAATGGGGAAGAAGAATTAATAACCAATGCCCAATGTGCAAGGCCCAATTCCCTACTCCCATTCTATGAAGCATTAATTATTGGTAAAAAAAGAGTCAAATTACTTACCGCATCTATAATTGAATTTGATTTGTTATTCAACGCACACGCGTACAAATAATTATGACAGGAAAAGGACAGGGATTTGGCTTCGGCCTAGGAAAAATGAAAGAATTGGCTGAAGCTTTTAAGAAAGCGCAGCAAGTTCAAGAAGGTGCAAAGCGACTCCAAGAAGAATTGGAGCAAATGGAGATTCAAGGAGAATCTGGCGGTGGTCTGGTAAAGGTGATTGTCAGTGGGAACCAAGAACCCAAGCGGGTGGAAATTTCTCCAGAAGCTTTAGCAGAAGGTGCAGAAGTACTTTCCGATCTTGTAGCAGTGGCAATGAAAGAAGCCTACAACAAATCCACAGCAACCATGCGAGAACGTATGGAAGAATTAACCAGTGGGTTGGAGTTACCTGGATTTTAGTCATTGGTCATTAGTCATTAGTCATTGGACAAAGGACAAATGACTATTGACAAAGGACAAATAATATCTATGCCTTACAAGTTACTGTTTGTCTGCTTAGGTAACATCTGCCGATCGCCATCGGCAGAAAATATCATGAATCATTTAATTGAGCAGGCGGGCTTGAGCGATCGCATCTTTTGTGACTCTGCTGGGACATCTAGTTATCACATTGGTAGCCCACCTGACAGACGTATGAGTGCTGCGGCGGCTACAAAGTTGGGAATTAAACTGCGTGGACGGGCACGCCAGTTTCAAAAGTCAGACTTTCAAGAGTTTGATTTGATTTTAGCGATGGATCGAGAAAATTATGAGAATATCCTCACTCTCGATCGCACTCAGGAATATCAGCATAAAGTGCGTTTGATGTGCGAGTTTTGCTCTCGACACACTCTAAAGGAAGTTCCAGATCCCTATTACGGCGGTGAAGAGGGATTTAATCAGGTTATTGATTTATTGATCGATGCTTGTGAAGGTCTGCTGACAAAAGTTGAAAATGAGGAGTTATGAGTGAGGAGTTATGAGTGAGGAGTTTTAATTCCTCACTTCTCACTTTTAACTCCTAACTTTTATTCCACCAGACCATGTTTCATCGCAAAACGCACTAATTCTGCTCGGTTGCTGGTTGAGGTTTTTCTCAGTAAACTACTAACGTACTTTTCTACAGTTCGAGGACTCAGGTGTAGCTGAAGACCCATTTCGGCATTAGAAAGACCATGAGTTAATAACTCTAAGACTTCCTGTTCTCTATGAGTTAGGGGTGAGTGCAGATGGGATTTCTGAATCTGAGTAGACAGAGAATTATGGACATCCCCCGCTTTTGTAGAGGCGGAAATACCCAAACTCTCTCTATGAGAAAAACGATACTCTGATTGGATAATTTGCGATCGCTCCAAAAGATTGCGGATTGCTGCTGCTAACTCTTCCAGTTCAAAAGGCTTGGGTAAGTATAAATCGCACCCTGACTGATAGCCCAGAATTCTTTCTTGGGTCTTAGTGCGTGCCGTTAATAAAATTA
This sequence comes from Nostoc sp., assembly GCF_036916655.1. Classification (GTDB taxonomy): domain Bacteria; phylum Cyanobacteriota; class Cyanobacteriia; order Cyanobacteriales; family Nostocaceae; genus Nostoc. The sequence continues at coordinate 101,845 of NZ_JBALFY010000019.1, read as the reverse complement.
CAGGCAATAAACGAAACACTGGTTGCTGACGCACCCGACGCACCAGTTCATAGCCATTCATCTGTGGCATAACGATATCCGTGACAATCAAATCAGGATGATACTCATCCACCATAAACAAAGCCTCTTGACCGTCATTAGCCGTGATCACCGAGTAGCCAGACAGTTCAAGATAGTCGCTAACAGACAGACGAGTGCCCAAATCATCATCCACTACAAGGATCGTCAAGGGCATGGATAATACACCCCTAGCATTTTTTTACTCAGAAATTTGCTTCTATATGTTCCATTAGTGAACACAAACAATAATAGTGTTCTTATGTTTCATACTATGACAGGATTATCAGCTAATTACTGCCTTTAGGGCTGATTTATAAAGAAAATCTTAAATCCTTAGGAAGGTTAATGAAGTCTAACTCACCTTTGACTACCCGTGCTTGGGAGGCACAAAGACCTTTGTAATTTGTAACAACTCATCAATATTCTGACCAGAGTTAACGGAAATGTTTCCGGCTCCACTCCTGAATTCTGTTTCGATAACTTAAATTTGCGAGAAAACTCTATAATTGTGAACTTAAAAAAGCTAGATTAGTGATATGTGGTTCAGCATTCATAGCGGTTCTAAGATACACCCTATAATTTACAAGCCAATCCAAATAATTTTTTAGGTACATTTAAAGCACACAAAATTATCAATGAGCGACAAGAACGAAGGTTACAAAGTTATTTGCGACAACCGTCAAGCCCGTTATTTGTATGAAATTCTAGAAACTTACGAGGCTGGAATTGAATTGACAGGAACAGAGGTGAAGTCAATTCGCGCGGGGAAAGTCAATCTCCAAGATGGCTATGCTTTGCTTCGCAATGGCGAAGCATGGTTGATCAATGTGCATATCTCGCCTTACAACGCTAGTGGACAATATTTCAATCATGAACCACGGCGTACACGCAAGCTATTATTGCATCGTCAAGAACTCCGTAAGCTAATTGGCAAAGTCGAACAGCAGGGTTTAACTTTAATCCCGTTGAAAATGTATCTCAAACGAGGCTGGCTAAAAGTGAGTATAGCCCTTGGCAAAGGTAAAAAGCTCCACGATAAGCGAGAAGACTTGAAACGACGCCAAGACCAGCGTGACATTCAACGGGCAATGAAAAGTTATTGAGGATTTAGTGTTGCTAAACTACCACAGCCAGAGTGAGAAACAGACTGCTGTGAAAACCATGTTGTATGTCTACAGCGTGAGTTATGAAAATGTCTAGTTTATAGCCGCAGATTGATTTTGTTAAGGTTGAGACTCGATACAGTGGTGGGTAACTTCAGACCACACCAAGAATTTTCACAACTTATGAAAAGTAATTTCATTGCAGCTATCGGCGCTGGGGTTCTCTCCTTGAGTATGGGAATTTTACCCTTATCCCTATCTGCACAAGCTCAGACAACTAATGATACCGGAGCCACTACTACTGCTCCAACAACGACCACTGACGATCGCAACGATTTTGATTGGGGTTGGCTAGGATTGCTTGGTCTCTTAGGTTTAGGTGGTTTGGCTGGTAAGAAGCGTGATGACCGGGCGACTGCTTATCGCGACCCTAATGCCCCAAGTGCTACTACCTACAGAGATTAGATAATTTAAGTTTATTCATGGAAAATTCAAAAGTTGTCAGTTGTCTAGTAAGAAAACAACTGACAACTTCTTTATGTTAATTTACTGCTGGTTCTGAATTAGTTGAATTTGTCTGGTTTTGAGTTAAAGGTGTCCAGTAGCTAGCAATTAAGGCAACGATCAGCCACCAGAGGGTATTAACTTCAGGACGATACCAGACAGTATCTACAGTGCCGTGAGCTAGCATACCCAACAAAATAGCGATCGCTCCAATTAACCAAAATCCCTCGACACTTTTCACTTGTCGCAATCGTCGCACTTGCAAAAATGCCGTATTAAATGTGACTATTATTAGCCAGAGAAAACAGGCTAAACCAACAAAGCCAGTTTCTACAGTCACTTCCAAAAATATCGAATAGGCACTCAAAGCAGTGTAACGAGGGTGTTGGTAGAGTGGATAAACTTTATTAAAAGAGCCGTGACCAGGGCCAATGCCGAAAATCGGGCGATCGCGAATCATCTCAAAAACAGCATCCCACACATTTCGGCGAAAATTATTACTACTATCTTTACGGTCTGCAAAAATACTGAATACTCGCAGGCGCACTGGCTCTACAAATATCACTGCTAGCAGCAATACCCCAATCAAACCTCCCAAGACAATCGGCAGTGACCAAGTACGCCAAAAACGAGGCATTTCCACGCTTTTCCAATAAACTAGCAATGCCATCACAGCTAAAAATGCTACCACTAGTCCAATCCAACCACCACGACTAAAAGTCAGAATCAGGCAGGAAGTATTGACAATTAACATTGTTAATGCTAGAGCTTTTTTAAGCCAGCTTTGCCATGCGAAAATTGCCACTAAGCTAAAAATTACTGCTGGTAAAAGGTATCCAGCTAATAAGTTGGGATTGCCTAAATAACTGTAGACTCTTGTCGTCTTAGACAGAGGAGATTCTGGGTCAACCCAAGTCGCTAGTGCTGTGGCTCCAAAAAACCATTGTCGCAACCCATATACGCTGACAATTAACGATACATGCAGATAAAGAATGATAATCCAAGACCGGAGGCGAGGCGACCTTAATACCCTGGCACAAAGGGCAAATAGTAGCAAATACAAGGTCAACGTACCCAGGTCATTAAGTGCCGCCTTTTTTACTGGTGATAATGCTGTTGCAACTGTGGCAACTCCCCAGTAGAGCAATACCAGTAAGTGAATCGGAGTGACTGACGAGACATTTGTTGTTGTTACTTCATCAGATAGAGTCAACAACAGCCAAAATCCGACACAAGCCACCAGCAACAAACCCACCAACGTACTCGAAGCAAAAGGTGCAAGAGCATATATTAAGCTGAGTAAAGCAGCTGCGATCGCATCTCCCCACTGGAGCAAGATGCTGGTTTGCCGCCAAGAACTTAACAGTCCCACCAGAGAGCGGTGTACATAACTGGTAGCAAGATATTCTTTGAGCGGTAAGGATGATAAAGTAAATCGTTGCCAGACTAAATTCATAAAAAACATTGCGATCAATTAGCCTGCCGACGCAGAACTTGGAATTGATCATAATGCATACCCCTATAAAAAGGTAATGACGGAAATTGTACATCGTGTAATGGCGCTCTTATTCCTAGCCATTAATCACTACTTTTAATTTGGAACTACCTCAGTCAATAGGAAGTTACTTCATGTACTTAGTACAACTTTACGTAAAATCGTGGCGAATTGAGGGTTGAAATTTTAACGCCGATACGCTTCTCTACGAGAGGCTACGCGTAGCTTGCTTCCCCGTAGGGGTATGCCTTACCACAGCATCGAGGCAAGGGCCAAGGCACGCAGAGAATTCGCTACAAATTAATGATTTATGATAAAAAATACGTCTTTCCCAGTCCCCAATCCCCAATCCCCAATCCCCAAAATTAGACATCACTAATTGCTTGTGAAGGAGTCGCCACTTGCAGCGGCAAAGAAAGCACATAACGATATCCTGATTCTGGCGAACCTTGAATCAAAATGTGTCCACCGTGCAATTCTGCCAGTTGACAACTTAGTAACAGACCCAAACTTTCACGAGAAAGACTTCCATGTGATTTAGCTAAATTTATACCAGAACTAGTAGCAAAGAAGTTTGTGTGGGAATCACTTGAATTTTTGGAATTATCCACTGCTACTGATGAAGCATCTAGTTGCTCTTGTCCTTCTGCATGAGTATTGTAAGTTCCAACCTCACCTGTCAGTTCCAACAGCGACAAAGAATTGAGCCGAAAATAGGGATCAACCTCAGTGATGCCATCTCCCAGCCAAGGATGGGAAACCCAAATAGTAATATTGAGCGTATCTTCCTTGTAAGAAACATGAATGCGAACAATACTACCTGTAGCCGAAAGTTGAATTACACTGAAAACCAGGTGATAGAGGATTTGCCGCACCTTGTCTTTATCTAAAGGCCAAATGCGATTGCGTCCCGGTTCTATAGACAGGCGAATATCTTGCTCGCGGCGGTTAGCCACTTCTTCTAGGGTATTGATAGCTTGTTGGCATAGCATTTCAATATCTACAGGAGCTAGATTTAGCACAGTTGAGTTTTCATCCATAGCTCCTAGTTCGGTAATTTCGTTTACTAGAGAAAGTAAGTACCGACCACTGTGTTGGATGATTTCTAAATATTCTCTCTGCTTAGTTGTCAGAGGGCCATAAATCTCACGTCCTAAAACACTAGCCATACCGAGTACAGATGTTAAGGGCGTGCGTAACTCTTGAGTTAGCTGACCCAAAAGTTCTAGTTTCAGTTGCTTGGTAGAAATAGAGTCGTTATCTTTAGGGGATGCGGTGATTTTAATCTCAGTATTACGTTCGTCATTGAGTGAAAATATTGGAGCGTTTTTGGGAGTGCTTGATTCGAGTTTCCCTTGCAGGAGCCGGTTACGCTCAAATTCACTCATGCTCCAACGAGCGATGATTTGTAAAAACTCAATGTCTCGGTTTGTAAAATTGCGTGGGACTAAATCCATCACCGCCAATGCACCCAAACAATGCCCCTCAGCATCTATCAGTGGCGCTCCTAAGTAAGCACGAATACCATAATCTTGCACTAGCTTGCTGCTAGCAAGTACTGGATCTGTAAGTTTATGTGTATCATTAATTACAAATATTTGTAAACTCTCTACTACCTGAGTGCAAAAGGATTCCCGGCGTGACAGTTGGCGGCTTTGTGCCAAATGATTCATTAATCCTAGTCTAGATAAGCCCACCGACGACTTGAACCAGTGGCGTTCTTGATCCACAAATCCCAATATGGAAATTGGTGCTTCCAAAAAGTGGGCAGCAGTCTGTGTGGCTTCTTCAAAAACCGGAATCGTTTCTGGTTGCCGCAAACCTAAATCTGACAAAGCTTTGAGGCGTTGTTGTTCTCTTGATTCATGAGAATCCCAACCATCCTTTAGGGCAAATAATTTGTTTTCAGGCTCTATCATTGCCACTGCTACCTTAATAATTTCTCGATTCTGTAATTGATATAAGCTCTATTTCTAGGTTATCAATTGCTATTTTTAAGCATTCCCTAATTTTGCCTCTGACAAACAAATTTAGGGCAAAAATTTTTTATCCCTGCCATTAAGCCGACGAAGTGTGTCCGCTAGTTACTAATTACTGGTGCTGAATGTTCTTTGTTGATCGCTGGTGTAGTCTTTATTGCTTGAGATTTTGCAATCAGGCTGCGTTAGATTTTGAGTCAGCTAGGGTAAGCTAATCCTAGAGACAGAATGCAAAGGCGGTGTCATTCTCGATCTATATAAGCGAAAACTTTTACTGGCATATTTAAGGTAAATTTACTTAAAATAACTACCATACTAGTGTAATTATATATAGCCACTTTTACCGATAACATCTAGCACCAAGAAATGATAATCCTAGTACAGGATGACGTAAATAGAACAAGGATATTTCTATGGGAAAGCAAGCTACAAAATTAGTCAAAAGCTTAGTTGAAAAGCTTTTTGCATTTTGAGTGAAGTTGGAGTGGCAGTTTGGGAATAAGTCTGATGGTAACTTAGAGGAATCAAATCAATAGGGGATGATTTGGAATTACCCATAGTCTACTAGATAGTTGATCTAAGTCCCGATCCAATAGATTAAATCTATTACAATTTCACACCGAAAATTAGGCGGGCAGTTTTATTTTTGGCATACAAGAAAATATTTGTTGAGGACAACTGGTAATGAATAAAATGACTATTAGAGTTCCTTTTGTAGATTTGAAATTACAACATGAACCAATTCAAACGCAATTGCAAGATGCAATTCAATCTGTATTGGAACGGGGAGACTTTATTTTAGGGCAAGCACTCTCAGATTTTGAAGCAGCATTTGCCGTAGTGTCTGGAGCAGCTTACGGGGTTGGTGTTGCATCAGGAACAGATGCGATCGCTCTGGGATTACAAGCCTGTAATATTGGTGCTGGTGATGAAGTAATTTTACCAGCAAACACTTTTATCGCAACCTTAATCGGGGTGCTACGCGCTGGTGCCAAGCCCATTTTGGTAGATTGCGATCGCCAAACAGCTTTAATTGATTTAGAATCCGCAGCAAAGGCAATTACACCTCAGACTAAAGCCATTATCCCTGTGCATCTCTATGGGCAGATGGTATCACCAAATGATTTAATTAATTTTGCCGATACCTACAAACTACTAATTTTTGAAGATGCCGCCCAAGCGCATCTCGCTCAAAGAGACGGATATCATGCAGGTTCAGTAGGAATAGGAGCAGCTTTTAGTTTCTATCCCAGCAAAAATTTGGGAGCATTTGGAGATGGAGGAATGCTGCTGACACGGGATTTGGATGTAGCCCAGAAGATGGTGCGCTTGCGAAATTATGGTGCATCACAGAAGTATTTTCATACTGAACCAGGTACAAATAGCCGCTTGGATACTTTGCAAGCAGCGATTTTACACAAAAAATTACCATATTTGCCACAGTGGAATCGTGATCGCTTGACTATTGCCCAGCAGTATGATCGAGAACTAGCACCCTTGGCCACTGCTGGGATTATCCCTATAGAAAACCAAAGTGATACAGGACATGTGTATCATCTTTACGTGATTAAAGTTGATGATTCTTGCCCAATAGAACGCCAGCAACTCCAGGAAAAACTCACAGCAGCAGGGATTCAAACTGGCATTCATTACCCAATTCCTTGTCATCTCCAGCCAGCATTTAGCAACTTAGGCTATCAGCCGGGAGATTTTCCCCAAGCAGAGAAGTTATCACAGCAAATATTATCATTACCGATGTATCCTGGTTTGAGCAGTAGCCAAGTTAAAGAAGTTGTAAGTGCGATCGCTAATGCAGTTTCAGCAAGTTATAAGACAGATAACCTATCTTCTGCTGATTGGTTAGGACTCGATAACTCCGCCCTAGAAGTCCCAATGATTCAAAAAGCAGACAACATATCTCCTGCTGGTCTTAACAGTGTGGTAGTTTGAAGTTGATTCAATGCAAAACAGGGAGTAGGGAACTGAGCATGGGGCATTGGGAAAGAGAAGGCAGAAGTTCTTTAATTTTGAATTCTGTCTGCGATATGCTGCGCGAACGTAGAGAGCGTAATTTTGAATTGATTTCTCCCTCATGTCTCTCATCTCCCCCATCTTCCCCATTTCCCACCTGAAATACTGAAAGTTTTTGAATTACTTAAAATCATGGCACTCCGGCAACAGGTTAAAAACATAAATGCATCAGGCTTGTTAAATCTAGCTATTTTAGGCGTTTTGCTGCTGCTTTATGCTCCGATATTGCTACACTGGTTGGATGGTTGGCTGCACAAAAATATTAGTACAGAACACGAATATTTCAGCCACGGGATTATTGGTCTACCATTCGCGGCTTATCTGGGCTGGATGAACCGAAAAAAGTGGAGACGTTTGCCAGATACCATCCATCCTTTGGGTGCTGTTTTCTTGTTATTAGGAACAGTTTTTTATCTTAGCGGTGTTACAGAGTGGGTTAACCTTTCCTTGCCCGTTATATTAGTAGGATTATGCTTGTGGTTTAAGGGAATATCAGGTTTGCGATTGCAAGGATTCCCCCTGTTACTAGTATTTTTGGCAACCCCAACAGCATTACCCTATCTCATTGCTCCCTATACCTCGCCTCTCCAAAGCTTCATTGCTGGTACAGCAGGCTTTATACTGAATCAATTTGGGATGGAAGTGACTGTATATGAGATAAATCTCTATGTGGGAGGACGGATTGTAGAAGTTGCTCCCTATTGTGCGGGGCTGAAAATGTTGTTTACTACTCTTTACGTCGGTTTGATGCTGCTTTATTGGACAGATGCTTTATCTTCGCGTCGCACAACTATATTGTTTTTATGTATTGCTGCGATCGTTAGTACTAGTGCCAATATCATTCGTAATACTTTACTGACTTTCTTTCACGGCACAGGACAAGAAGCTGCCTTTAAATGGCTACATGAGGGTTGGGGTGGCGATCTTTACTCTGCTTGTATGCTGGTGTCATTAGTACCCTTACTGAATTGGATTAATAACTATTTCTCGACATCTCCAGAAACTCAGCAAGAAGCAGAAAGTTGAACTGGGGATTGGGGATTGAAGAAGAGGCTGAGGTGCGGGGACAGATGGGAAAACTCTTTTCTCTTGCTCTCTGCTTATCCATCTCCACACTGCCCACGTCCTTAATTTTTCATCACTTATACGTAAGTCCTAAATATTACTGAACTCACAATGTGGTTTTATAAAGTAAAATTTTGCCTAAGTATTGCAAATTTTATTGATGACTTCCTTCTCCAAGTTTTTCAAGGAAAACCAATTGAGTCAAGTAGCAGCACTCTTGTTATTGCTACTACTACTGGCAATTGCAGGGATTCCCGGATACCTGACAGGACACTGGCAATGGAAACAGCCACCCCCTGTTACTACCCTCAGACAATTAAAACAGATCCACAAGACTGGGTTAACCCTTCCTGGTTGGCAAACCATTGAACAAGCACAACAACAAATTGGCGAACATCAATGGTCTTTGCAGATAATTAAAAAAGAAGGCTCTGAATCCCAGGCAATTCTACTTTTGTTACCGCAAAATGGGCCTATGGATCAACCAGAGGTAGAGTGGACAGACGTTAACGGCTGGGGAAGATCGCGTTGGGGAAAATGGGATGTAGCTCAATCTCGTTCTGCTGAATTTAGTGTGAAACCACCTGCCAAGTTGGCTTCTAATGTCAAAACTCAAGTAGAAGCTAGGTTCTTTCGCGCCTCCACGCCACAACAAACTTTTGCTGTCTTGCAATGGTATGCCATGCCAGACGGCGGAAATTCATCGCCTTTTCACTGGTTTGTAGCGGATCAATTAGCACAGTGGCGTAAGCAACGCACTCCGTGGGTGGGCGTCAGTATTTTAATTCCAATGGAACCTTTGGGACAGGTAGAAACATCTTGGTCTTTAGCTCAGTCTATTGGGGAAACAGTGCAAGCTACATTAATGGCAGGCCCTTTGTAGAGTCTGTTAAAGATGCCTTTGTGCTGAGATTAATCAAAAGTATCTTGATAAAATTGCGTCCAAGCTAAAACTCTTCTAAAAGATGAAGTTGCAAATAAAATTTAGTAAAAATTTTCTCTTTTTCTTGGTAAATACTTGCAGACAAAAGAGACATCTAAGACATTTTTAGAGTAAAATAACGACTCGGCGCTACTAATTTCTATATCAGTATTTTCTACAACGATGTTCATAGATCCCAGTTATTATATGCGTGGATTCAGCGCCCTGTGTTTTGTCAGTCTTCAAGTAGGAGTTTTCTTAACAACACCTATCCAACTGGTTGTTGCCCAGCCTTTTCCACCTCAAGGACAATCACCAGGGCAACCTCCCTCGCCGGTGCCTGGTACTGAGGTTGTACCCCCAAGTGCAAATAACGAAATTTCTCCACAACTCAGCCGCTACCTCTTGGGACCAGGAGATGGAGTTGGCATTGTGCTTCAGCGTCCCCCTGGCCCATACCGCTTAGGCATAGGTGATGGAATTAGCGTTTCGGTTCAGCGCTTTCCAGATTTGAGCTTTCAAGCTTTAATCAACCCAGAAGGTAATATTGTAGTGCCGTTACTGGGAACAGTTTTCTTACAAGGTTTAACTTTGCAGGAAGCTCAAGAAAAAATTCGCTTGGGTTTAAATCGTTATGTGGTTGATCCAGTGATAGTTTTAGCCTTAGCAGCGCAGCGTCAAGACTTAAATTTTCAAGCTGTAATTAGTCCAGAAGGCAATATTATAGTGCCGCAAGTAGGAACAGTGTCATTACAAGGTTTAACTTTGCAGGAAGCTCAAGAAAAAATTCGCTTGGGTTTGAGTCGCTTTTTCCCAGATCCAATTGTAGTAGTATCTTTGCTAGGGACGCGACCAGTTCAAGTGACCATTAGCGGAGAAATATTTCGACCAGGGATTTATCCGATTAGTTCACCAACACCCCGCGTTGCTGATGCTTTACTAGTATCTGGTGGTTCAACTTTGAATGCAGACCTACGACAGGTGCAAATACGTCGTAAGTTAATGGATGGTTCTGTGATTTCACAAACTATTGATTTATATGCAGCACTGCAAAATGGCGGTTCAATCCCTAATTTACGGTTACAAGACGGAGATGCCATACTCGTACCCCGTCGTGAAGTTGGTAATGATGACGGTTATGACCGCAATTTGGTAGCACGTTCATCCTTGGCTGTACCACAGATTAGAATCCGGGTTTTAAACTACGCTGCGGGAGGCCTTTCCGTTCAAGCGTTGCCTAACGGAAGTACATTTGTAGATGCTTTGGGAGGAGTCAATCTTGACACTGCTAACCTCCGAGATATCGCTCTGGTTCGCTTTGATCCTGAACAAGGTAAAGCTGTTACCCAAAAACTTGATGCTAAAAAAGCTCTAGGTGGTGATGCATCTCAAAATATAGCACTTCAAGATAATGATGTTATTGTTGTTGGTCGGAACCTCATTGGTAGAATTACTAATTTACTGACTACCATTACCCAACCTTTTTTCAACGTTCAATCCTTTCTGCAATTTTTTAAAACCTTCGGTGGCAATTGATCAAATTAGTGACTATAAAAGAAGGACACAAGCTGGATCTAGTTGGGAGTGGAGGAAGCCATATCTCAAACTTATCTTTGAATTCATTAATAGAAAAATCTTAAAGATATCAACGGATATGTAGTAGGAAGTTGATAGCATTCTTGTATCAAAGCCACTATCTTTAGTTTGGTGCTTCCTAAATTTTGAATTTTGTACGCCCTTGGCGTTTCCGTAGGGTATTTTAAATTTTTAATTGGAGTGAAGCGACCATGACCCCACCAATTGTTAAGCGCTATCTTATTGCTTTTGATAAGTACAAGTGGATTGGATTAGCTAGTTTTGCTTTAGTTGTCGCTGGGTCAACTGTGGTCGCTATGCAACCAGACCCACCTGCTAGCTATATAGCATCTGCCGCACTTACCTATAGTGGGCCACCAGTTTCTTTCTCTGCAACTGGTACTGAGATCCAACAGCAAGGAAAGGAATTGAGTCAGGAAGTTTTACTCTCAAACCAGATAGTTGCAGCAGTGGCAGAAAAAGTCGGTGTCAAACCGGCAAGGCTCGGTGCCAGTGTTGTACTTTCTCTTCCGAAAAAAAATCCCAGGAGTGGAGAATTGGAATCTAGTATTTTGGAATTGAAATATGTAGATACCGATCCCAAGCGAGGTATACAGGTCTTGACAGAATTGATGCAAGCAATGATCAAGTTGAGCAGTGATATCAATACTGGGCGATTACAAGCAATTATTGAAAAAATTAATGATCGCACACCACCAACTAAACGGGAGTTGCAAATCGCTGAGAAGAAGTTGGAGCAGTACGATCGCATCGAGCGAACAGCAATATTAGCAGCAGAGAATGGTAGTTTGTTAAGCGCTATCACTGCCAGCCAAAATCTCCAAAGGCAAATTCAATTAACTATTTCTGGGGTTGATGGTCAAGTTCGCAGTTTACAAAATAAATTAGGCTTAACAGTCGGACAGGCTTATGTTTCTTCGGCTTTGAGTGCCGATCCAATTATTGGTAACTTGCGAGCGCAAATTTATCAAAGTGAGTCGCAAATCGCTCTACTCAGAAAAGATTTGCGACCGGAACACCCAACAATGGTTCAGTTGATGCGTCAGAAACAAGCTGCTGAGGAATTGCTGCAACAACGTGCGGCTGAGGTGTTAGGTGGTGGTGGGGCGGCGGCTCCGCTTCAGGGTAGTGTTGCAGGTATTCGTACCCAAAGTAGCTTAGATCCAGCCCGCCAGCAATTGGCAAACCAAATGGTGTCTTTGCAAACCCAACGGGAGACACTACAACAACAACTATCTCAAGAAATCCGCCAGGAAGCACGACTACGACAAGAGTATTCTTTGATACCCAATAAGCAATTAGAGCGATCGCGTTTAGAACAGGAAGTTGCACTGAAAAAAGCTATCTACGATCAAATGCAGGTGAAGCTAACCGATGCTAAAACCGCAGAGGCAGAAACTACTAGTAGTCTCAGCATTGCCAGACGCCCTACAGTCACGGTCGATGTCAAACCTCCGAAGAGTGTACCTATTACCCTTGCTGTGGGTGGTTTCTTAGGCGTGGTGGTTGGTGGCGGGGTGATATTTTTGCTAGGAGCGTTGGAAGGAACTTTCAAAACCAGAGAGGATATCCGTCAGAGCCTCAAGCAACGGGAAGTAGCAGTGTTGGGAGAATTGCCTTTAATGCCAGTTGATGATTTGGATCAAGACTCTTTGCCAGTAGTGCTTTCCGCCGACTCTCCTTATTTAGAATTTTATGAAAAATTCCGTAGTAATCTGCGCCGGATTGGTGGTAAAACCTTAAAGGTAGTGTTAATTACTAGCACCAGTAGCCTAGAGGGCAAAACGGCAAGTGCTTATAACTTGGGTGTTGCTTCAGCCCGTGCTGGTAAAAGAACCTTAATTATCGAAACAGATTTGCGATCGCCTTCCCGTAGTGCATCCCTGAAAGTAATTCCTGATCCTGAAGCCGGTATTGAACCCCTGCGTTATTACGCTAATTTGAGTGAATGTATCCGTTTAGTTCCTGATGTAGAAAATTTATACATTCTTCCCAGTCCTGGTCCGGTGCGGCAATCTGCTGCGATTCTTGAATCAAGCGAAATGCGGCGGCTGATGGAAGATGTCCGCGAGCGCTTTGATTTAGTAATCTTAGATACTAGTCCCCTCAGTATATCCAATGACCCTTTGTTAATCCAACCCTACAGCGATGGGATCGTACTAGTAGCACGACCACACTATACACAAGAGAATATGCTAGGTGAAGCTATCGATCAATTGGTTGAATCTGAACTAGGGTTATTGGGAGCAATTATCAATGGTGCTGATATCATCGTTTCTGTACCTGAAGAAGTTGTAAAATCATCAACATTTACATCTGAGGTAGAAGAAGTAGAAGAGTCTGAAGAAGTTTCGGTGAGTGCCAACAAAAACTAATCTAAATAGTTGCCTAATGTGGAAACTTTAACGCAAAGAATACGCAGAGAATTAATTGAAAAGCAGCAATTGTTTCGCTAGAAATTTTCGGAAATGCTGTATTTAGTCGCGCCGAAACAAGCCAAATAGGGGAGCGAGAATTATCCCAAAAGCAAAACCACCAATGTGCGCCCAATAAGCAACTCCACCAGTTTCCACTGTCATGTTAGCGGCTGTTTGCAGGGCAGCAAGACCGGATATGACATTTTGGACAATAAAAAGTCCAATTATTACTAGTGCTGGCACTCTAATTGTGGTAATGAAAAACCCCAAAAATATTAAGGTAACAACTTTAGTCTGGGGAAAGCGGATAATATACGCACCTAAAACTCCAGAAATTGCACCACTTGCCCCCAAGGAAGGAATCTCAGAATTCATGCCAATAAACCATTGGCACAAGGCAGCTAAAGCACCACACGCCAAATAAAAAATCAGATATTTGGCATGACCTAAACGATCTTCAATATTGTTGCCAAAAACCCAGAGAAACACCATATTTGAGATTAAGTGCCACCAACCGCCGTGTAAGAATTGCGATGTAAATAATGTTATCCACTCTCCATTCAAATTAGTGGTTAACTCTTGAGGCACTACCGCATACTGGCTCAAAAACTGACTCAATTGTGCATTTGACAGGCTTACCTCGTGAATAAAAACTATAATATTCATCCCAATTAACCCGTAGGTAAAATACGGGGTGATTCGCGTCGGATTTTCGTCGTAGAGGGGAAACACAGGTGTTTTTCCTAAATTATTGACTAACTGCAATATAGCTTGTCAGGCTAGCGGTTGCGAACGTTAGGCAATTTCATCTATTAAATCAATCAGTATAATTGAAAACCACTACAATCCTATGAAAAATTACTTATACCAAGATTCTTCCTGTGATTTATCGCTAAATAAACCCAACAGTGGGCCAAGAATTGCCCCAAATATAAACCCGCCTGCATGGGCCCAGTACGCAATACCGCCGCTTTCCATACCGATATTGGTACGTGTTTCAAGGCTGGCAAGTCCGTAGAAAGCTTGTTCGAGAAACCAGAATCCTAAAAAGAAATATGCGGGGACGCGGAAAGTTGGGAAGAAAAATCCTAAAGGTACAACACCGAGAACTTCAGCGTTGGGAAAGCGGAGAATGTATGCACCAAGAATACCTGCGATCGCACCACTCGCACCCAAAGATGGAATGCTAGAATCTTGAGCGAAGAACCACTGTGTCAAAGATGCCAAAACACCGCAAGATAAATAAAACAGCAAATATTTAGCATGACCTAACTTATCTTCAACGTTGTTACCAAAAATCCAGAGAAACAACATATTGCCGCCTAAGTGCAACAATCCCCCATGCAAAAATTGGGAAGTAATCAAAGTTGCCCACTCTGGCACTGGTTGATGTAAGGAGATACCACCAAAGCTCAAAGTCAGTTCTCGTGGAACTACAGCTGCAAGGTGTAAAAATCCATTTAATGCTTGTGGGGGAAGACTTGCTTCATAAAGAAAAGCGAGGACATTGGCAGCAATCAGTCCATAAGTTACATAAGGCGTGATTTTTGTCGGATTATTATCGCTAATTGGAACCACGGGCGTTTTTCCTGATTTTAAGACAGTAATTCTACAATACGGAATTTTGCAAGTAGTTTCTTCTACCTCGTGGATGGATCTCAGTTTTATATTTGAGATTTATTGTAGGATTTACCCCTGAAACAGTAGGTTTCATGCGATAAATTTCCAGTTAGAGAAAAAAGCAGCTTGACCACAGTGCTGATTTTGTTCATCTAAGATGTTCCATAAGATGGTATCTTCTATGTAAAAGCGTTTACCAGTGCTAGAAGTGCGGATACCGGAATAATTATTGATAAAGCCTTTAGTTGCTGCTTCTGATAATAGGCGATCGCGCTCTTCCTGCACAACCTCTTCAGCCGATTTTCGGGAAGGCATTCTGGTAAACTCTTCCCAAGAAAGTTCCCATAGTTCCAACGCTTTGCGATTACCATAGTTGAAAATTGGATCTGGCTCAGTGCCGTGAGAAACTAAGACAAACGGTGCTTCAAATAACGCCTCTGCTGTTTCAAATTCAGAAGTATTGGCATCTAGCAAACAATTTCTTGTCCAATGCTGAAAACTATTTATTAGATATTGACTGTGGAGAATAATAGCCTCTTGCTGCCAAGGAAACTCAATTACACTGGTCATAGAAAACTAGAAATATAACATCAAAAATTTAGTATGACAAAACTTGACTCATTTTAGGGGTTGACGAGTTCTCTCCAAGCCTGAAAATATTCTGTTTAATGCATATTAGCTAGCAAATCTATGTTTTTTTCAAATTCTCTAGAAAATCAACTCCAGCGCTGGAATGAAACCATTCGCAATCAGCCAAAAAATCCTAATGCTTACGTTCGCCGGGGTATGGTTAACTTTCAACTAGCCAAGATTGATGAATCTATTCAAGATTTTGATATGGCGGAGCAATTGGATGACCGTATCAAAACTTACCTTTGGCAACGGGGATTATCGTACTATTATGTAGAAAGATTTGCTGAAGGCGCTGAACAGTTTGAAATAGATTTGACAGTGAATGCTCAAGATGTAGAGGAAACAGTATGGCGATATCTCTGCATAGCTCGTTCTTTAGGTGTTGAAGAGGCACGTAATTCTTTACTAACTGTGAAAAATGATCCTCGACGTATTATGCAGCGCGTATATGATTTGTATGCAGAAAATTGTACACCAGATGATGTTTTAACTGTTGGTCAATCAGAAGGGATAAAAGGAAATTTTTACAGTCATCTTTACTTGGGATTATATTATGAAGCCCACAATAATATTGATTTAGCTCAGGATTATATAGTTAAAGCTGCTGATAATTACAAAATTGATGATTATATGTGGTATCTAGCACAGGTACATAAAAAATTACGAACGAGCATAAACTAAGTTATATAAGCTACCAGTTTCTAAATCATCACCAAAATAAACGCTTGCATAGGTAACGTCATTTTGCAATCTTTCAAACTCTTGAAGTGTTATACGCCTATAGCTAGCTTCAATACCCATAAAAAAAGGATTACAAGCATTTTAAGATTATAGCGATGAAGAGATAAACGGAATCGCTCACTAGCTACGCGAAATATTTTTACTCGACATATCATGTGTTCTACACCAATTCTGCGGGATGAAAATTGTCGATTTTCCTGTTTATGTAATTCCGAAATTTCAGCTTTCCTGGATTTGTCGCGTAAAATCTGTATTGATAAGCTGTTTCACATTCAACTTGCATAATTAGGGCGGGCAAGATGCCCACCCCACAAGAGTGATATGAATTTTGGATATGCAAACTAGATGTGGTTTAGCTTACCTTGCTTTCATTGGCTACGCACAAATATTTTCGATAAATATCATCAATTGGGGCACAGTGGAAAGCTAAAAATGTTAATCAAGTGCTTTGTGTGTTGTGGCTATTGTTTGCCTAAATCCGGTTCATTTTTCACTGTTCGGCTAAAAAGTCGATAGTATAGCGACGTACTAGTTTCCTTTAAGGGAAACAGCAAATACGTTAGAGGATTTATGGCTACAATAATATTTCGGAAGTCGCGCCGTGCCAAAAATAAGATCGCACGAGCAACTTGCTGTGCAGACATCACTCCATAAGGATTCAGCTGACTCTTAAATGGGCCAAGAATTAACTTGCGAATTACACAATCCCCATCCAAACGCTTGAGGGTAATAATATCCCCTAGCGATCGCTTACTGAGTTCATAAAGCGGACTCAACGCGGGAGAAACCTCAGCTTCAGAAGTGTTTACCCAAATTTCCTTCGTTGCTTTTGCTTGTGGCCCTGTGACAGTTGTTGAAAATATATCCATCAACCGCAATGCCGAAAAGGTATTTACCTCATAAGAGGAGTTAATAGCCTCCGGTGTACGGCTGGTGTAAACATTGATTCCGTGGTTGATAATTAAAATATCTACTTTCTCTAAAGTATTCCTCAAATTGGCTTCATTTCCCAACTGCCAGGGAACTACTTTCACGCCAACTTCCTCTCCTAATTTTTCTGGATTAGTGGTTAATGCCACGACTTTAGCATTATTCTTGACAAGTTCCGCCACTAATGATTGTCCCAATGCGCCTGATGCTCCAGTTAAAGCAATAGTTTTCCCCTTGAGAGACAATCCTGTACCCAGAATTTTATCCACTAAGGGAAAGACACCACTGTAGTAAGCGTTGACATCATCAAAATGATGCCGCCAATGGTAAGACCGATTCACCCACCAAATAGATGGTATTGTCTCTAAAGGGCCGGGTAGATGGTTATAGTCTGTATCAATTTTTCCTTGAAAATACCGCACAGACGCACCATACAAGAAGGTGCAAGCATAAGCTACTCCCAACCATAACCCCATCTGCTGGATGATTAAAGCAATTACCAGCAATACCACAAGCAGTAGACTCGACTCTAAAATGTCGTGATATAGCTGGGATTCTTGATAAATTTTCAGAGAAACTATTGATAAATCGCGGCGGTAGGCGCTATGGTGCTTGTTATGCCATTTAGCAAGCCAATTGACTTTGTGACACAAAGCATGATATGTGTCTCTCAAAACCTCAGCGAGTAAAAGTGAAAAAAGTCCCCAACCAGCGAACTGTAAGCTGGCATTTAGCCAAACCCAATTAATTTGTAATCTTGTATCAATTCCAATCAAGTTTTCGGCCAGCATTTTTATCATGTTTGTCTATACTCGTTTTTCTTAATTATTCTTCATGATCCGATAAAGGTGCGTTAAGGTCGAGCCTAGAGCAATTAAAATCCAAATGCAAGGCAAAAATAAGCAATGCCAAATTACGAATGACGTTGGCGCAACATTAGTAAGTATTTTCGCCTGATTACTGGAGTTGCCAGAAAAAATATTTGGTAATAACACGTTTTGTGCTTTTTGATTGTTCAGATTCTAGATGAGGATTTTTACAACAGAGCAAGCGATCGCGGCATAATACATCATTCACGATATGGGAGCGTGTATGCGAGTAAATGTTATTACTACAACTCTATTGCTATCACTGGTTGCACCACAGGGTGTTTATGCTCAAGACACCGACATCACGAGTCAGGCATTCATGCGGGCTGCACTAACGGTGATGACATTCGACTACTTCGCTACGAAATGTAAGCAGGGTAATGGCTTTGCCGCTACTGATGCCGCCAAGATCGAGTCTTGGCAAACCGCGAACGGAGTTGCCCAGATCCGCGATCGCCTGAGCGACTTCGATCGCCACCCTACCCAAAAGCAGCAACTCGACCAGGCTGTGGCTGAGGTTACTCAAAAAATCGAACGTCAGTACGTCAATATCGATGCCTGTACTGTGGCGTTGTCGGTGTCGAAGTTGCCCGATGCACAGTTCGCAACGATATCGCCACAACTTCTTGCGTCGGTGAGCAACCCCCCTAAAACACCCAAGAAAGTCGAAGGGCCGCCTTCCAACACGCCTGCAATTGTTTCTTCCCAATCGGACGCCAAAACTGTGGCTCAAATCGATAGCTTCGGTTTCAATTCGCGTCCGAAGATGGGCATCGGTGGCTTTATTGCCCTTGATATCTATCCCGTTGTACTCTTTCGTAACGGGGATGTGCTTACCAACGTCGAAGGGCTTTCCTTCAGTGGCGGACTCGAAGCCCACAAACGCGCAAACCCCGATGAATGGACGCGTTGGCGTCGTCAGGGTGGCAAATTGCAACTTGCACAAAAAAGCGGTTGGGAGGCGTTACCCTTCCAAACTACGTATCCGAAATTGCCAAACAACTTCAAGCTTGATGGACTCTTCCGCTCACTCTCTGGCGCGGGGACGGTGGCGATTGGAGGCAACCAATTGGTCGCTGCTTGGCAAGATTATCGCTTCTCGGCTGATGGTCGAGTCGTGCGCGGCAACGGTGCCGGTGGAAGCGCCGAATCTGGTGGCACAGCGATCGCTACTAGCAGCACAGCGCCAAATCAGCGCGGCCGCTATCGCGTTGAAGGACTGACGCTGTACATCACCTACGAAGATGGCTCAAGTGAGCGTCGCATCTTGATCACCGATCCGAAAGATCCCAAGAGTGTCATCTGGCTCGATGGAGTTAGTTATGTACGCCGGAAGCAGTGACAAAACAATTAAAGTTGTGGGCTTATATCCCACAAGAAAAACATATTTGTCCGAGACGCGCAGCCCAAAGCGTCCTTATTGCAACCCCACAGCTTAAGTCGGGGAATTGAATTTTTAATTTTTAATTTTTAATTTTTAATTCGAGCGAAGCGAGTATCATTCCTAGATTGATGGACAGGTGAACCGAAAGGTTCTACAATCTGACTGATTGCGGTAAATTTACCTATTGCCCAATCCATATAAGCATAGTAAAGATTTTCTAGTGATTCCGTTTGATTGCGGAAGCACTAAATTAATATAGGAAAGTCTTTGAGTAAAGGGCAGCAAACAAATGGATGTAAAGCTGATTCTAGCTGGATTAACAGTTATATTTACGCTTTCGTGCTTATTTTTTGGCACGAAAAATGGATTCTATGATTCAGATAACTATCACGGCAATGGCTCCGCACATTGAGATAAGTCTGTAGACGCTCGATCGACTTCCCAGAAGGTGAGTTAGCTAAGATAGCTCCGAACTTGCAAAGGGAAAAGAAACAAGAGGCAAACTCCTTTGGTTTCTAGTTTGATAGCTTCTCGTTAGCCCACCTTTCCGAACCAGTGCGGGTTTGGTGGAGGCGTCCTCCCCAATCAAAAATCTGTATTTTCAGGGTGTAGGGGCGCACGATAAAACTTACCCCTAAGTCACAAAACCAAAATTTGTATGAGAAGGAGTCAGAAGACAGAATTCAGAATTCAGAATACCCCAAGCTATCAAGTCAGGGGTTTCAGTAAGGAAAGAATTTTTTCTTCTTCACAATTAAAATCGGGGGCTTTAAACCTCGATTCTCCATCCAGTCGCACAGAATCCAGAATGGATTCTGGCTCCTGAATTCTGAATTCTTCTTCGATAACTTTTGGCTTTTGGGATATGTCCATGATGATGAGGTTTGAGGGGAGGAGAGCATGAGGGATAATCTGTCGGCATCCTCTCGCTTAGATGCTGCGGAAGCGGGTAGTGAATTAGAATGTTTGCCCTATAGTGTCCAGCATGACAATGAGGGCGTGTGTTTATTGGTGAAGATGGGCCCACACCGCATTCTATTGGACTGCGGTATGGAAGATATTTCATTGCTGGCTAAGGGGCTTACTAAGTCGGGAGGTGCAGCTAGTTCGCCCCTACCAGCAGATTTAGTTTTGATTAGTCACGCCCACCCAGATCACTCCAGAGGCTTACTGGCACTGAATAAAGCTTTTCCCAAGTTACCTATTTATGGTAGCGAGGTGACTAGTAAGTTGCTGCCGCTGAATTGGCTTGAGGAAGATCCTGAAAAAATTTCCAAATTTTGTCATGCGCTGCCGTTGCGATCGCCTGTGGAACTCCAAGATGGTTTGGTGGCAGAATTATTTCCCGCAGGGCATCTACCAGGGGCAGTGGCAATTCTCCTGACCTACACTACCCAGCAGCGCACATACAAGCTGCTGTATACAGGAGATTTTTTCCTGTCAAACTCCCGATTGGTAGAAGGTTTGCGTTTAGAGGAACTGCGGGGCTTAGATTTGGATGTGCTAATCATTGAAGGTAGTTATGGCACATCCCGTCATCCTCACCGCCGCAACCAAGAAAATCAACTAGCCGAGCGAATTAATCGCGCGATCGCTGATCATTGTTCTGTAATTCTTCCCACTCCGGCTTTAGGATTAGGTCAAGAATTATTAATGCTCTTGCGATCGCATCACCACTTTACCGGGCGAGATTTAGATATTTGGGTAGATGGTGCGGTCGCTACTGGGTGTGATGCCTACCTCGAACTGCTACCCCACCTCCCTCCATCAGTACAGAATTTTGCCCGCCATCAACCCTTATTTTGGGATGAACGGGTACGTCCCCGCGTGCGTCGTTTGCAACCAGAACATCGCTCCAATGTGGGCAAGTCACCTTGTATTGTCCTCACAGACTCGACATCTGATCTAGGTGAACATTGCCAACTAGACACCGGCCCCTGGCTAATCCTGCTACCAGAAAAAATTGATATAAAAGTTAATAAAGAATATTTAGCACCTACTAGTGTTGAAACCTACTTATTGGCTCAACATAGTGACGGCCCTGGTACTACGCAGCTAATTCATAACTTGCGACCCCAGCACGTAATTTTTGTCCACGGTTCTCCTGCCTACTTGGCAGACTTGACTAGCTTAGAGGAATTGCAAAACCGTTACCATGTGCATTCCCCGGCGGCTGAAACCTTAG
Organism: Nostoc sp.; assembly: GCF_036916655.1. Classification (GTDB taxonomy): domain Bacteria; phylum Cyanobacteriota; class Cyanobacteriia; order Cyanobacteriales; family Nostocaceae; genus Nostoc. The sequence continues at coordinate 80,311 of NZ_JBALFY010000019.1, read as the reverse complement.
TAGAACTACCAATTGGCGATACATTTTTACAACCGGCAGCACCAGAGACTAACTACGAAGGCGAACTGACAGAGTTGGGAACAGTAATCACAATCACCCTACCCAATGTGATTACTGCCGATCCGCGTTGGCGGCAATTTGCCGACACTGGTTTAATCGAAGCTCGTTGGCAAGGGGAAGAATTAGTATTAAGGGGATTGTCTCAACGAGAACTGCTCAACCAAAATAGCGATCGCTATACCTGGACAGATGTAGACTGTTGTGGTACTTGCCGACATCAAAGGGGGCAGCGGTGTTGGAATCCAGCTTCCCCGTTGTATAACTTCAAAGTAACTCTCGAAGGTTACTGTCCTGCCTTTGAAAGTTTATCTAATCCTGAGTCCTGAATGCTCAATACTGAGTTAGGATTTGTTAACTCAGTACTCAGCACTCAGCACTGGTTATTTATTCTGGATTCGAGTCAGTGTAACGGTTGTGGATGCGCTCTGCTTCGGGACAATCTTCAGTCATCAGAGGTTCCACATTCCCGCGCGGTACTGAAGCCAATTTTTGCGTTACAGCACCAATGCTCTCAAGGCGAACCATTTCTTCCCAAGAACAAACTTCATCCTCTTCTTCTGTTTCATAGCGTAGGGTAACTAAATCTCCCTCTATATCTATGATGCGGGCGCGTTCAATCCAGCGTTGCTGGTCCCGCAAGAAAACACATACCTCGCGCCCATCGCAACACAGTTGATAAATCTTGCGGTGTAGCATGTATTGTTTCTGCCTTTTTAAACAATGTAGTTAAACCTGTGAAAATCTGGGTTCTACCCCATTACATTACACCTTTAAGAGGTTAATTTCACTCTTTAGAACAAGTACGCTTCATCATCCAATCCCAAGACTTGCTTCTAGTTGTCAAAATATCGGGAAATGTTGGGTCATGAATCAATTGATTGCTCTCACAATGAACTAAGTCCCCCTCTGGCTCATTTTAGGGAATGTCTGCTTCATCGAAGAAGTCAAACAATTCGGTACCTGTCCTAACCAGGTTTATATTTCTTGGTGAGTCATTCTTACAATTGTGTAATAAAGAACACTCCAAAACAATCGTTGATTGCGGTTGTTTAATTTGCCTACTTTTAATCATTGGCATTACTGGGAAGTCCGGGGACTTGGTTTTACTTTTACCCACTTGTATCTGATCTTAACTCATTCTCTTGCTGACCTTGATGGTTTTCTACAAGAACACCCAAAGAGTTTTGAGTTTTTAAGATTTTTGCCTGATTATAGCAATCCGATAGCGAAGCGGTAGCGAGTCCTCGAGCGTCTTTGATTTCTGAATCACTCGTAGAGGTAAGGGACTGGGGATTGGGGACTGGGAAGAAGGAATAAAGCTGTACTGAGTTTTGTTCAAAAATCAAATAGGAGTCCTATATAACTAAGAAAAAGCAACGGAGTTGGGGGAAAAGGCAGATAGACAAAAGAGATAAGGGGCAGAGGGTAAATACCCTGAGAAGATTGATTCTCTTCTGCTTCTTTTGTGGGGTGTCAGCAAGATTTATCAAGAGAGGCGGTTCTTGCTGTTCGCGCATCGTGTCGAAGACAGGCTAGGAGATACCAAATCATCCGGGGTCAAATCCTCTTGGAGTTTGCTCATCCTGCTTCCTGCCCCCTTCAACCGATAGAGGAAATTCCATAAGCACGTTCGACGAGGACGCTTCTCGTTTAATTTGACCTGCGCGAACTGCATTGTATAGGGATGCGAGAAAAGGCAAATCCTCTGACTGATAGCATTTGGTGGACAGCACTTGCTGGAGTAAACCCTCAGATTCAACACTAAGATATCCAGTTTCAAAAGCAGATTCAATGAGTGTGCGAATCATCTTGATTAGGGCAGAGTAAACAATTGATTATTTCAAGTGTGGAACATTTCTCTCGCTTGCTAATTGATATAGAACATTAATACTGTGTGATTAGTATTACACGTAAATGGTGATTCATATCACATTGAATAGTATAAGTTTTGGAAGCTCAGTACATTAATATACGGAGATGATTTGCATAAAGCCGCTCTAGAAGCACAGGGTTTAAAACTCAAATTTTCGATAAAGAGATGAGTTTTAAAGCAGAATATTTAATAATCAGCAATCAAGCAAAAAACTGGCGGAAATCTTCATCTTTTTGACTTAATTGCACCCAGTCTAGATTTAAGGACTGGAATTTTTGCACTAAGCGATCGCAAGCTGGACGTTCGGTAGCGTAATGTCCAGCATCGATTAAAATAAGATTGCCATCGCGGCTTTCTTGAAACTGATGAAATTTGCAGTCAGAAGTCAGATAAGCTTGAGCGCCAGTTTTAGCGACGGCTGAAATGTAACTAGCCCCTGAACCACCCAAAACAGCAACTCGTGAGATTGTTTGCTGTAAATCAGCAGTTGGGGAAAAAATCAAATTAGGGGGAGAAAGTCGGGTTTGAATAGTTGCGAGTAATTCCTGTAATGTTAGAAATGGCTCTAGCGAACCGACACGACCATATCCTAATCCTCCTTGTGTAGGTTCTATGGGAGTAACTTCTTTGAGTTCTAAAATCTGAGCTAAAACGTCAGCAGTCCCATCTTGCACTTGGTCAAAATTCGTGTGAGCAGTGTAAATACCAATATTGTGGGTAAAAGCTAACCGTAGCATTTCGGCGATCGCTTCACCAGTGCGTAAAGATTTGAGAGGATTAAAAATTAAGGGATGATGGGCGAATATCAGATTAGCATTTTCTGCGATCGCTTCCTGCATTACCGCCAAAGTTGGTGTCAAACAGACTAAAACCCGTGCTTTTTCTGGTAAAACTCCTGGTTCAATTTGCCAGCCACAATTATCCCAACTTTCACACCAAGCGGGATTTGCCCATGCTTCAAACCAAGTAATTAAATCAGCAATTTTCATAATTATTTTCTTCAGCAATTTTTAATTGCTCATCAGTGTCTCTGTGGTTGAATATTTAATTTTAATGCTAATTGCTGGCGCATTTCTTGGAAAGGTTTGTTCCACACAGGGCTAGCATTCCAGTTCCATACTGCTACTGGAATAAGTTGTTCTTCCGCAAGATAACTTAACAAACGGTATTCATCTTCTGGTTCACGAGAAAAAGTGAAGGGGTTGCGGTAGCCTGTTTCACACAGTTTATAAGATACGACCTGACCATGATTAATCCGTTGTAAAAGTTCCTTGCCTTTGACGAGCAAGTAATCAAAAAAAACTAGACTAAAAGGCTCTATATGTGCGCGATTCTGTGGCTCTTTTTGTACCCATCTTGCCCACTCAAATCCATATATAAAATCATGAACATAACGGAAGCGCATTTCCGTTTTATTTCCGAACATCTCCGTCAAAGAAACCATCTTTGCACCAAAGATTTTTAAGAATGGAATAGCGCCCTCATCTGCGGTTAAAGCCTGTCTAAGCATACTACTTACAAGAAAATCAAAATCCCAGAATATATTTTCTGGGAAGTTTTGCAATTGAGTACGAACGATGCTTTCGAGAGTTTCCTGAAGGGTTATTATAATTTTAATATCAGTGTTTTGTTCAGTAATCAAATTTCCCAATTCTGCAAAACTGGTAATTAATGTCTTTTCGGGACTAAGTGACAATAAGTTAACAGACTGCTGGGCAAGTATTTCATCAATAAATTGAAAATTATGAGTTGGTGTCAATTCTTGCTTCATAGTAATTGAAATAGCCCAAACAGCGTATACTAAATATTAGTATATATCGAAAGTAAGAGGCTATTTAATAATTATAAATAATCTTAATTTTTAAATTCACAAATATACATAAATTATTTAATATGTGTCTGGTTAGTTTTGTATTAATAATTTTTATAATAAAAGTACCACGGCGAAATTTATTTAATGCTTATCACCGCGAGTTGAGGAGATTATACCCAAAAGTTAAGCAGTATAACCAGAGTATTTAAGCTCTATCTAATTAGACCTTAAATAAAACTTGGAAATCGGCTATCCAGAAATGTGAATCACCAATTCTCTGGAATGATTGCGCTGACGGTGTTCCCAAATATAAATTCCCTGCCAAGTTCCCAGTACCAAATGACCACGATTAATGGGGATATGTTCAGAAGTATGGGTGAGTGCAGTACGGATATGTGCTGGCATATCGTCGGGGCCTTCTGCATCGTGAACGTATTTGCCTGCTTCTGGGACGAGTTTCGCCATAAAATTAGCTAGATCCACAAGAACATCAGGATCGGCATTTTCTTGAATAACTAAGCTGGCTGAAGTATGGCGTAAAAATAAAGTACAAAGACCAGTTTCAACTCCCGATTCTGCAACTGCGGCTGCAATTTTTGCAGTGATGTTATAAAAAGATTTGCCAGTTGTGGAAATTTTTAGTAACTTTTGGTAGTGAGTCATTTCACACAGTAATTATTGATGACAGTAAAAGCTAGTTAACAGTTCAATCTACTTAATTTGGTTGTTGGTTTGCCCTTGGTTGATCATTAGATTGAGTACAATTATTATAAATCTTTCTGAAGTCAGCTAACATCTGTAAATTGTATTCTTGAGACGTAGATTTATTTATCTATGGTTAGAGATTCCATGATTACATTGATGTTGCTTTGAATAACTTTATTTTGTCTGTAAATAATTGATAACAGCTTTAGCGATCGCTTCATTACCATCCTTAGCAATTGGTTGAGATTGCTTTGGGGCTTGGGGTAACTCATGCAGAAAATTCCAAGTCCCTTGAAAAAAATCAGATGGGGTGATGATTTGATGCTGGTTGTAATTAGTTATACCTTCTACGATAAAAGTCGCTTCGGCAAAATCTTCGCGCGGTATGGTGACAATTGGTAATCCTAGTATTGTCGCTTCAGAAAAAGTACTGTACCCAGGTTTAGAGACAACTCGTGTACAAAGAGGCATAAAATCTACAGGGCGGTATTTGCGGTCATCAATTTTCACTAAATTAGGTAAATCAGGGGCAGATTGATCGAATACGATAAATTGCCAATCTGGAAATCGCTGTAAGTTATCATAAGGGATTTGCTGTAAACCCAAACCGCCAAAGGTCAATAAAATAGTTTTTTCGACTGGTGCAGTTATCCCCCAAAGAGAACGTAAATCATCAACAGGGTAACGGGGGGAACCGCCTGTTAAGCCGACATCTGTGATATTGTTAAAAGCTGTCATTGGTTCATGGAAAGGGAGACGAAACAGGCGATCGCACTTTGAATACCAATCACTAATCCAATCTGCAACTGCGGTAAATTCCCCTCCCCAATCTCGGTAGATCAAGTCCCAGCCGAAGTTACTCATCATCCAGCAGGGAATATTTGCAGCTTTGGCAAACCCAGGAGCGAGGAAGGGAATATCTGCCAAGATAAGATTAACGCGATTTTGACGGATAAAATTCACTTCTGAGGCAATCAGCGAATTTTGATGCTTCTTAATATCGAGCAATTTTTCTAAAGTCGCTACTTTATCCATTGTCAAACTATCCGTTTGCACCACACCCAAATCAAATGCACGGGGACGATAAATAAAATCACCTTCTATATAGCACTCTAGTAACCAGCGTGGGGCAGTACTCGCCAGAATTAGCAGAACCTCTGGACATAATTTTTGAATTGTTGCAGCTACAGAAGCCGTGCGGGTAGCATGACCAAAGCCGTGGTTAGTTATGGCTATGTATAAGATTGGGCGTTCCATTTTTATGTTAAGAGGTAGCAGTTTAATATATAGCAGTTATCGGTTGAGTAAAATACACCATCTGATTAGGAAACACTATAACTTTAAAAGCAAAATTTTTATTTAAGGGTTTGTTCCAAGCCTAATATTTTTCCGTAATTTGCATATATGCTAAAGCCATCAGCAAACTGAATAGCAGGAAGGTGTTCTCCATGAAGATTATTCTGTTCATCTAATCTTATTATGCTAGGGCGAGAAGATATATATAATACATATATTCTCGTATGGTAAAATCCAACCACAATAACTTATTAGATTTTGAAAAGTTTTCCATTTTTCAGGATTATGCTCACATTTTAAAACTGATATACAAAAATCATATATACAAGCTTCCCCAATGCTTGCCCATGAAGAAAATATATTACAATAAAATTCCACAGATGGCTCCCACTCATTCTGAGGTTGAAGTTGTTTTTCAATCCATAATAAACTACTTAATTTATCCCATTTATTACCAAGTTCTACCTCTAGTTTTTCTTCTAATAAATTCCAAAAAGGTATTTCTAATCTATCTAAAAATAAATCTGTAAGTTCGCTTAAGAAGTTGATTTTTAATGAGAACCATAATTCTTCATTCAGTTGATTCTTGATTTCTGATTTTAAAAGACTTATTTTTCTGTCAAATAATTTTTCTAAAGGTTGACCTATTATCTTGCTCGCTCCATCTAATTCCATTAATGTTTTTAAAGCTTGATAAGGACTATTAACTAATACGACTTCCGGCTCTTTAAATCCAAGTAGAGCATGGATTGTGTTTATCTCTTTTTTGATTTTATGGTAATCAGTCTGTTCTATTTGCAAACCAATTTTAAACCATTTTTGACGATATTCTAGTATTAATTTTTCTTGCTCTTGGGAAATACTATTAATCATATTCATTATACTGTAGTGTTAAAAAATTGTTGTCTTCGTTAATGCAGTGAAATACTTTATCATTAGGTAAAAGAGCTTTAAATCTTTCTATGTTTTTAGAAAAAATTAAATGTTCTCCATATTCGGAAAACCATTGATAAAGCCCCCAAATTCCCATATTTTTGCTTATATAATATTTTGTTGATTGTAAGGTTTGAAGCTCTGGAAATTTTAGTTATGTGAGACAAGCTGCTTAAGCTTCTATGTTCGGGAGCAACCTCAAATTTAATCGGTATTAGAAGTTAGGGAATTAAGATTGTAATTCCCAGATTGATAATTTATAACTCCTAATTTTTAACTAGTTTTGCAAAATTTTTGAATCGCCTCAACCAATAGGTCAATTTCCGATCCTAAAGTAAAGTAATGAACACTGGCGCGTATACAGCTAGGATCGGCAATTGTGCGAATTAATATGTTTTGTGAGTCTAAAAATTGCACTAATTTGAGATTAGCTTGAGGCTGATTATTTGCAAGTTGAAAGGAGACTATACCGCTTTCGGGTGGGGAAGTTCGCAAACATTTAATATCGGGTAACGCCGTCAATTGTCGCCATAGGTACTCACTATTGTGGCAGATTTGCTCGTAACGTTCTTGTGAGGTTCCCCATTGCTGATGAATTGCGATCGCTTCCTTTAATCCAAGATACAACGGATAAGATAATGTAGAAACCTCGTATCGTCGCCCATCTGGCTGCCAATCCACAGGCTGAGATTGACTATCCACAACAATGCCACTCAAGCCAATAAACGTAGGTTTCAGGCTTTCTCGTGCTTCTGGGCGGACATACAAGCCACCAGCACCCGCAGGGCCACATAACCATTTATGACCAGTGAAAGCATAAAAATCTACTCCCAATTCTGTCAAGTTTAAAGGCAATAAACCAGCAGATTGGGCAGCATCTATTAATAGTGCAGAATGATTATTTCTGCATACTTCGGCAATTTTGTCCAGTGGTAAAACTTGACCAGTATTCCAAAAAACATGACTTAATATTACAAGACGGGTATTGGGGCGCAAGTGCTGGGCAATGACTTTTATGGGGTCGCCCTCATTTAAAGTCGCCTTTAGGGGACAGGTGGTAACTTCCACTGCGAATCTACGTGCGATTTCTTGGGATGTGGCAATTACGCCTGGATGTTCGCAGTCAGAGAGTAACAGATGGTCGCCAGCCCGCCATTCAATACCCCACATGGCGATATTACAGCCAACAGTGACATTTTGGGTGAGAGTAATTGTTTCAGATGGTGCATGAAACTCAGAAGCGATCGCAACTCTAGCAGCTTGAATCTGGGGCGCTATCCAGCTATATGCCTCATTGCCGAAGGGGCCTATTTGCTGAACATAAGCTTGAGTTTGGGCCATAGTATCCATTGCCCTTTGGGGCATCGGCCCTTGTCCCCCATAATTGAAATAAGTCTTATTCGCTAAAGCCGGAAATTGCTCTCGATGGCTATGCAACCTGGTTTGTGCAACAGAAGTACTAGTCATATCAATTTTGGATTTTAGATTTTAGATTTTGGATTAGCATTAGTTTCTCATCTCCCTCATCTCCCACTCCATTATTAATTGTCTGAGGTACTCCCAGAGTGTGCTAAATCTTGTTAACTTAAAAGGATGCTAATTAATGCTGAACTCCTACTGCAATACCAACGCTGTAAACGCCGACCTTTTTTAGATATCCGCGGTGACAAAAGTCAGCGCGATGCCCCCAATGAGTTGCTAAGGAAACTGCAACAAGACAAAATCGCTCATCAGTTGAGTATTTTGACAAAGGTGACTTATCACCAACCAGATTATTCTTATGGAAACTGGGAAAGGGCAGAGAAGGCAACTTTAGAATTGATGCAGCGTGGGGTTGAGTACATCTATAAAGGAGTGCTGTCAGCAACTTATTCTGAAGCAGACACCTTGCTAAGTCGTCCAGATTTACTCGTGAAACAACCGGGACAATCAAATTTTGGAGATTGGATCTACGTCCCAGCGAGTATTGAACTGGGTAAGCGCCCTAAGCAAGAATATCAGGTTGTCGCGGCATTTCATGCCCAAGTGTTGACAACAGTGCAGGGAGTTCCACCGGGAACAGCTTCACTCATATTGCGAAGTAAAAATACAAATTATGCAGTGGATCTATTTAAATGGATGCCACGGATGCAGCAGATTCTAGAGGAGTTTATTCAAGTTTTAGAGTTACCGAATCCGCCAGAGGTGTTTATTTCTCGCCAAAAGTGCAATTTTTGCCATTGGTATAGTGAATGTTATGCGATCGCTCAATCTGAAAAACATCTCTCACTAGTACCAGGCATAACACCCATTCGCTACACTCAACTCCAAGCCTTAGCCATTACCACACTGGAATCTCTCGCTAACACCAGTCCCAGCGCCTTAGAAAATCTACTTGGTTTTGATAGCGAAGTAGCACCCAAGTTAGTAGTGCAAGCTCAATCTGCACTAGAAAAACGACCGTTAATTTTACCCTACCCGCTACCAACAGAAGATATTACATTTACAGCACCCATAGAGCTTTATTTTGATATTGAAGCCCAGCCAGACTTAGATTTAGATTATCTCTTAGGGGTTTTGGTCGTTAATAGACAAGCTAATACAGAACAGTTTTATTCCTTTTTAGCAGACAAACCAGAAGACGAAGAAGTAGTTTGGCAGCAATTTTTGGATTTGGTTTGGCAATATCCCGAAGCGCCAATTTATCATTTTTGTGTCTACGAATTTGATACAGTTAAACGGTTGGCAAAACTTTACGGCACTCCACACTCCTTAGTGCGTCCTGTACTGAATCGATTTGTGGATGTGTATGAGCAATTAACCCAAAGTGTAGCATTGCCAATAGAAAGCTATGCCTTGAAAGCGATCGCTCGTTGGATAGGATTTGAGTGGCGTGATAAAGAAGCCAGTGGTGCCAAGTGTATTTACTGGTACGATCAATGGTTAGAAACAGGCGATCGCACCTTACTAGAAATTATCCAACGCTACAATGAAGATGACTGTCGTGCTACTCATCAAGTGAAAGATTGGCTTGTCAATTTTTTCCAAGATGAATATGGTTTGCGACTAGCCTAAGTAATTTCCTATTTTCTAAAGCTTTTCAAATTAACAATTAATTAAAGCCTGATTTGATCGGGTTTCCAGGCTTCTATAGGACTCATATTTGATTATTGAAATATACGTAGGGTGCGTTACGCCAAAGGCTAACGCACCACCTTTAAGTTTTGGGTGTGTTATGGCGTAGCCTAACACACCCTACATACTACTTAGATTTTTTCAGAAATCAAATCATATTCCTATATCTGTCATTTAACATTGTTTTTTCATTGGTATTATTTATAAGGACGCACAACTAGGCATTTATAACGTCAATACAAACCATCATGTAGAGACGCGATTTATCGCGTCTTAAAAGACTACACCGACAACCTTTAACTGAACCATATTGCTTTATAACACATATTTATTTAACAAAAAAATCTATGCAGCTAATTAAAAAAATCTTTGTATTGCCACGAATTATTTACTTTTTGCTCCCAATTATAATTCTTAGCCTCATATTCATAAACTTAGCGTCAAATGCTGTTGAAATCAGTAGCATAGAATTTATTGGGGAAGCTACCTTACGGAAAGGTTTAATCTTTCAAAAAACGGAAGTTGGAGGTTTATCTGGAATTACATATAATCCTAAAAACAACCTCTATTATGCTATTTCCGATGACCGTGGACAAAAAGCTCCCGCTCGTTTCTACACATTAAAAATAGACTTGAGCAAAGGGGTTCTACAAAAAGGTGGAATTACCCCAGTCAGCATTACCGCATTACTAAATGAAAATGGTCAAACATTTCGCCCTGGTGAAACTGATACAGAAGGTATTGCCTTAACTAATAAAGAAACTGTATTTATTTCTTCTGAAGGTGATGCTATAAGATTAATTAATCCTTTTATTAAAGAGTTTTCACTATCTTCTGGCAAAGAAATTGTAACACTCCCCATCCCAAACAAATTTTTGCCAGATAAGAATGGTCAAAAAGGTATCCGTAACAATTTGGCTTTTGAAAGCCTTACCATCACACCTGATAAAAAGTATCTATTCACAGCTACCGAAAATGCTCTAATTCAAGATGGTGTCGCAGCTAAACCTAATATTGGTAGTCCTTCTCGCATTTTGCAATACAACTTGCTCAACAACCAGCCAGAAAAAGAATTTCTTTACCAAACTGAAGCAGTTGCACCATTTTTGAATCTGATTGGCAAATTCGCGAGTGGATTACCCGATTTACTGGCTCTTGATAATCAAGGACACTTCCTAAGTCTAGAAAGGTCTTTTACTGGTTTAGGATTTGCTATTTCCCTGTTTCAAGTTTCTTTAGAAGGAGCCGATGATATTCATCACATTGATAGCCTTTTAGCAGTTGATTCCAAAAATATTAAACCAGTTCAGAAAAAACTGCTGTTAGATTTGAGAACCCTAGATGTACTACTAGACAACATTGAAGGCTTAACTCTTGGCCCTAAATTACCCGATGGTCAGCAATCATTAATTCTCATCAGTGATAACAATTTTAACTCCCTGCAACGCACCCAAATACTAGCCTTTAAAATTAAAATTGAAAATCCTCTCATGAGATTATTGCGCCGTTTATCCCCGAATCTTAACCTTTAACCACACAGATATAATACTGTTATTTCTTTTTTATGATTATTTCTGTGTATCCACGGAATCTACTAGACAACTTTATCTACCTTGCTTGTAGTTTACGTGTAATTTCTCAACCGTAATCCTTAATAAATATGTTACACAATGTTTAGGAGATTTTGCAGAGAGCCTAAGCATATTTACAGCATATAGTTAATTTTCTCAAAAATCGGATATTTTTTAGATTTAAACTTAATAATTAGCTAGACTTAATTAAAGTATTTTGCCAATAACATTTTTCATAAATGATTTTTATGCCAGAAAATAAAATTGAGAGTATGGTAGGGCAAAAAGCAGAATTAGATGATTATATTGGACAATTTTTAAACAATCGTTATCTAATCAGAGATTTGATTGGCAAAGGGGGGATGGGTAGAGTTTATCTCGCGGAAGATACTGCTAAAGGTGGTATGCCGATCGCAATCAAAATCTTATCACTCAGTTTGTCAAACCAACAAATGTCTCAACGCTTTGCCAGAGAGATTTTTATTGGCGCTCAATTGGGTCGCAAAAGTAAACATATCGTTCGCATCTTAAGTTATGGCGTTACTGAAGATAAAACTCCATTTTATGTAATGGAATATCTTCAAGGAAAAAATCTCAAACAAATTCTGAAAATTCAGCCCTTAACAATCTCGAAGTTTTTAGAGATTTGTAATCAGATTTGTTTAGGTTTACAATGTGCCCACCAAGGCATCAGCTTGAAAGGAGAAATTTATCCTATTGTCCACAGGGATATTAAACCAGAAAATATATTTCTTGCTGAAGATAGTAAACAAGGAGAAATTGTTAAAATACTAGATTTTGGTATTGCCAAATTTCTCACAGAGCGAAGTGGGATGACTCTCACAGATTCTTTTATTGGCAGTTTACCTTATTGTTCTCCAGAACACATGGAAGGGCGCAAACTGCTAGATGTGCGCTCTGATATTTATAGTTTGGGAGTATTAATGTTTGAGATGCTGACAGGGAAACATCCATTTCAAACAAAAAGTAACTCCTTTGGTACTTGGTATCAAGCCCATCGCTTTCAAATGCCACCGACAGTTACAGAAGTAAATCCGCAAGTCAAAATACCGGAAATATTAGAAAAGATATTGATGAGTTGTTTGGCAAAAGAAGTAAGCGATCGCCCTCAAAATATCAGTCAAATATTAGAAGGTTTAGAAAAAGTTAATCTTCAGCTTAATAATGCTATTCCTAGCAATAGTACTGACATTATTAAAGTCTCATTTCCGGTTCAATTAGTACCTGCAACTTTACTATCAGAAAAAGAGTGTTTGCAGAAAAATTGGCCGAAAAATAAACCAATTGCGCCAATTGGGTTTCCGCATTTACTACATACTCTTCAAAGACCAATACCAACTTTTTGGGCAATGTTACCCAAAGAAGATATTACAAAGTTTTTGAATAACATACATGGTACTGAATTTATTAGTCAAATGAATGTATACCCGATGCTATTGTGGGTAACAGTACTATATGATGCCCAACCTTCTATGACTAAATGGCTACCTTATTTTCTGGATTTGAAAGATAATAAAGGTCAGAATATAGCACGTAGTTTAGCAGAAGTAGGTTACTATCATTTACTATTTTTTCCTCTAGAAGATCCAACTCGTTGCTCTCATGTAACGACTTTAAACCTTACGGCTAACCAGCGGCAGCAACTTGTAGATTGGTTAAATATGAGTCAACAGTCCAATGAATTAATTTCACCTAATCAAGCTAAAAATATTTTGAAAACAGAATATGAAAAGTTAAAGTTAGACATCTTACGCAAGTTAGCTGCACATCAAAAAGCTGAGAAAGAAGGTTTAAAAAATTGGATGGTTAAATTTTTGGAGATTTTTTTAAAACTTTTATCACGTCCTTGAAAATTTGCGATTACAATTCTTGCTATGCTTGCTACAATTGTCTAATCATATTCTTATGTGTGTATTACTAACTTTAAATAGACTCAATAGCAGAGGTGAATAAAGTGAATCAAAGCCCATTTACATCTCCAAGTACTACGGGCTTGCTTGCCAATCGTTATCAACTTAAGCAATTAATTGGTAGTGGTGGTATGGGTGAAGTTTTTTTAGCCAATGATATTTTGCTAGGAGGCATACCGGTTGCTGTCAAGTTTTTGACTAAAACTGTTGTCGATAGCAAGATGCAACAAGACTTTGCTCGTGAAGCTTTAATGAGTGCAGCTTTGAGTCAAAAAAGTATACATATAGTACGAGCCTATGATTATGGTGTGAATGAGAAAGGAAAACCATATTATGTGATGGAATACCTATCTGGCAAGAGTTTAAAAGATTTAATTACGCTACCTCTACATATATTTTTGACTCTCTCTCGCCAGATTTGTTTGGGCTTACAATGCGCTCATCAAGGTATTAACATTGATGGCAAAATTTGTCCATTAGTTCACAGAGATATCAAGCCTGCTAATATATTAGTTATTCCCGATCCAATATTGGGTCAGTTAGTTAAAATTCTCGATTTTGGGATTGCTAGATTTTTAAATTATGCATCAACAGCCAGTACAAGTAGGGGATTTAATGGCACTTTACCCTACTGTTCTCCAGAACAATTAGATGGAGAAAAATTAGATAGCCGCTCTGATATTTATAGTCTGGGTGTGATGATGTTTGAGATGCTCACAGGTAAAAAACCTTGGGAAACTGAAACTGATTACTTTGGCGCTTGGTATAAGGCACATCACTTTGAACAGCCAAAAACGATCGCAGAGGTTAAACCCACTCTGAAAATACCTCAAAAGCTGAATAATTTAATCATGGCTTGTCTGGCTAAAAAAGCAAGCGATCGCCCTCAAAATATCGCTCAAATTTTGCAAGTATTAAACAGTCTAGAATCATTAAATTGTCCCAGCGTACCTACAAATATCGCCTCTAATTCCATCTTGAGCCGTCCTTTGAATTCTGTATTACCAATTGCAATAGAACAAAGCTGTCGGCAACTTTTATGGCCTCCAAATAAACCAATTCAAGAAATTGTTTTTCCTCAACTTCTAGACACCGCACAAGGATCGATGACAGCACTATGGTTGATGTTGTCTCAACAAGAAATCAAAAATTATGCGGCTTCTACCCGTTACAGCCGATTTATCTTTATCACATCCCCTCACCCAATGCTGTTGTGGGTGACAGTACTCTACAATCGCCAATTGGCTCCTAAGTGGCTACCATGCTACTTAGATATGCAAAACCCCCAAAATCTTAAAATGGTAAGTCTCTTGACTGAAAATGAACACTATCCTTTGATTTTCTTTACTCTGGAAGAACCGCATTCCTGTACCCAGGTTCTCAGCAGTCGCATTGAGCCAACTCAGCGGCAATTGTTGAAAACCTGGGTGCAACAAAGTCATACTCTACCACCCACTTCTCAAGCCCAGTTGAGCAGACAGCTATTAAAGCAGCAGTATAAACAAATACAATCCAGGATATTGCAGCATTTGGAATCAGAGCCACAGGTTGCATTATCAAGGTTTTAACGAAAAATTCGCACCTTGGAGGGATAGGACAAAAATAATTTCTAATTCCCAACTCCAAAACGCTTGACAAGTAGAAAAAAAATAGTGATAATAGCAAAGTTGCCAAACAAGGGACTGTAGTTCAATTGGTTAGAGCACCGCCCTGTCACGGCGGAAGTTGCGGGTTCGAGCCCCGTCAGTCCCGTTCTAAATTTATGAGTAGTGAATCACTGAATTTAATTTCGGTGATTTTGGATTTTGAATTCCCCAAAGGCATTGCCTCAGAATTCAGGATTTGATTATAAGCTACATTTATCATGCTTTGCGAAAGAGAGAATTAACTGTGACTGTTAGAGTGCGTATTGCGCCGAGTCCAACCGGAAATTTACATATTGGTACAGCTAGAACGGCTGTATTTAACTGGTTATTTGCCCGCCACCACGGTGGGAAATTTATCCTGCGAATAGAAGATACAGATTTAGAGCGATCGCGTCCTGAATACACCGACAATATTCTTGAAGGACTGCGCTGGCTAGGGCTGAACTGGGATGAAGGGCCATTTTTTCAATCCCAACGCCTGGATCTTTATAAAGAAGCAGTAGAAAAACTGCTAGAGCAAGGATTAGCTTATCGCTGCTATACCACTTCCGAAGAACTAGAGGCACTCCGAGAAGCACAAAAAGCTAGAGGTGAAGCCCCTCGCTATGACAACCGTCACCGCAACCTCACCCCAGAACAACGCGCCGCCTTTGAAGCCGAAGGTCGTTCTTCTGTAATTCGCTTCAAAATCGAAGATGGGCGGGAAATTGTCTGGAATGACCTAGTAAGGGGAAAGATGTCTTGGCGAGGTAGCGATTTAGGTGGTGATATGGTCATCGCCCGCGCCTCAGAAGAGTCTAGCGGTCAACCTTTATACAACTTTGTGGTTGTCGTGGATGACATCGATATGCAAATCACCCACGTCATTCGGGGAGAAGACCACATCGCCAACACCGCCAAGCAAATTTTACTGTATGAAGCCTTGGGGGCAAAAATCCCAGAGTTTTCTCATACACCGTTAATTTTGAACATGGAAGGACGCAAGCTTTCTAAACGAGATGGTGTCACTTCTATTTCTGACTTTCAGAAAATGGGCTTTACTGCTGAAGGCTTGGTAAATTACATGACATTGCTGGGTTGGTCGCCACCAGACTCGACGCAAGAAATATTTACCTTAGAAATAGCAGCCAAAGAATTTGGCTTTGAGCGTGTCAATAAAGCAGGTGCAAAGTTTGACTGGGACAAGCTGGATTGGTTAAACAGTCAGTATATCCACAAGACGCCAGTAGATAAACTCACAGATTTACTCATCCCCTATTGGCAAGCGGCTGGGTATAAATTTGATGGTGGAAGAGAACGCCCCTGGTTAGAACAGCTAGTAACTTTAATTAGTCAGAGTTTAACTCGCCTGGTAGATGCAGTACCTCAAAGTCAATTGTTTTTTAGCGATACAGTTGAATTTAGCGAGGAAGGTAGTACGCAACTGAAGCAAGAAGGCTCGGCGGCTGTTCTGGAAGCGATTGTCACAGCTTTAGAAAATCAGCCGCAATTGTCAGAAGCCGCTGCCCAGGAGATTATTAAACAAGTAGTGAAAGAACAAAAAGTCAAAAAAGGCTTAGTAATGCGATCGCTCCGAGCAGCCTTAACTGGAGATGTTCATGGCCCTGACTTAATCCAATCTTGGTTACTACTAAATCAAATTGGTTTAGATAAGCCGCGCTTGAGTCGGGCAATCACAGAAGTGAATTAGCGATTACTTTTGAATTTTAGAAATATTTTAGACTTTAGGGGCGCACATTTGTGGGCCCCTATCCATAAGGTAATACGCTTGGGTTAAGAAATTTATCAGTTGAGGCAGGCAGGGGGAGCAGGGGATGCAGGGGGGAGAAAAAAGCTTATCTGAACCGTCTTGATCCATAAGGTAGAGCAACTATGAGAACAAGAAATCATTGACTAATTACTAATGAATTATTCTCAATTTCACATCTAAAATAGTTAGTCAATTCTCCTCATGTTGGGAACTTGGTGTGTAAAATTCATGTCTTCAAAAACACTTAGAAGCGAACGTAATTACAATGCCGACAAAAGCGCTCAATAGAGGGATGAGATTATCGTTCATGATAGTTACGCTCTTCATCACCTCGACAGTTAATGCTGTGACTGATGCTCAAGAAGCGCCAGCAATATTTGGAGATGTCACAATTGGCCCTCAGTTTTCCCCAGACCCTTTGACAGTTCGCGGGATGAGTGGTGGTTCAATATCTGGGAGTCAAATAGGTGGGAGAACCGAAACAGCCACCGGCCCTTGTACTGGATTTGTTGATGAAACACCAGACCACACATTAGTGCTAACAAGTAAATTTGACTACCTAAAGCTGCAAGTTCAAAGTCCTGAAGATACCACCATAATTATCAAGGGCCCTGGTGGTACTTGGTGCAATGACGATTTTGATGGCAAAAATGCCGGCATTATTGGTGAATGGCTACCTGGAAGTTACCAAATTTGGGTTGGTTCCTACGAAAAAGGCAAGTATCTTCCTTACACTCTCAAAATTACAGAAGTTAAGTAGGGAATTGGGCATGGGGGATTGGGGATTGAAAAGATGCAGAGGGGAAAACTTTTCTCCCTTGCTCCCTGCTCCCTTGCTTCTTCCCCACTCCCCCAGAATCATCATTGAGAAAGACCTAAACCGACACGAGGAAGATTCTGGAGAAATTATCCGTGTCTTTGCATCCCGTTGCGCTTCCTTTTATCGTGCGATTTTGTATTAAAATTAAGTTAACTTTGATTAAGATTCTTATATGTACTGTCATAATGCTCTAGTTGCTTTATAACACTGCATATAAGAGATCAAATTAAACAAAATGGATTTATAAACATCCGTTTAACAGCTTAAGGTGACAGAGTGATGAAGATTCTGTTGCTAGAGCTAATGATTTGTATAGGCATCTAGAGGCAAATTAAGATGAAATTCTCTTGGAAAGTCGTAGCACTCTGGACATTACCGGCTCTGGTAATTGGCTTTTTCTTTTGGCAAGGGGCCTTTGCAGGCGCTCCTGCTGACATGAATAGAAATACAGCCAATACCCGTATGACCTATGGTCGCTTTCTAGAATACTTGGATGGCGATCGCGTCACCAGCGTGGATCTGTACGAAGGCGGTAGGACAGCAATTATAGAAGCCCGCGATCCAGACATCGAAAATCGTGTCCAAAGGTGGCGTGTGGATTTGCCTATTAACGCTCCTGAGTTAATTAGCAAGCTCAAAGAAAAAGCCATTAGTTTTGATGCTCACCCCATGCGGAATGATGGCGCAATTTGGGGATTGTTGGGTAATCTCATCTTTCCAGTTTTATTGATTACCGGACTGTTCTTTTTGTTCCGGCGTTCTAGCAACCTTCCCGGCGGCCCAGGTCAAGCGATGAACTTCGGCAAATCCAAAGCGCGTTTCCAAATGGAAGCGAAAACTGGAGTCAAATTTGACGACGTAGCCGGCATCGAAGAAGCTAAGGAAGAACTACAAGAAGTCGTCACCTTCCTGAAGCAGCCAGAAAGATTTACCGCAGTAGGCGCACGCATTCCCAAGGGAGTGCTGTTAGTTGGGCCTCCTGGAACTGGTAAAACTTTACTAGCAAAAGCGATCGCTGGTGAAGCAGGTGTACCTTTCTTCAGTATTTCCGGTTCGGAATTTGTGGAAATGTTCGTTGGTGTGGGTGCATCCCGCGTCCGCGATTTGTTCAAGAAAGCCAAAGATAACGCCCCCTGTATCATCTTCATCGATGAAATCGACGCTGTGGGCAGACAACGGGGCGCTGGTATCGGTGGCGGTAACGACGAGAGAGAGCAAACCCTCAACCAATTGCTCACCGAAATGGACGGGTTTGAAGGTAACACAGGCATCATTATTATTGCTGCTACCAACCGTCCTGATGTACTAGACTCAGCATTGTTGCGTCCCGGTCGCTTTGACCGCCAAGTAACAGTTGATGCACCCGATATCAAAGGGCGTTTGGAAATCTTGCAAGTCCATGCGCGGAATAAGAAATTAGACACTAGCGTATCGTTGGATGCGATCGCTCGCCGCACTCCTGGATTCACTGGTGCTGACTTAGCTAACTTACTCAACGAAGCAGCAATTCTTACCGCCAGAAGACGTAAAGAAGCCATCACCCTCCGCGAAATTGATGATGCGGTGGATCGGGTAGTCGCTGGGATGGAAGGCACTCCTTTGGTGGATAGCAAGAGCAAGCGCTTAATTGCTTACCACGAAATTGGACACGCTTTAGTTGGGACTTTGTTAAAAGACCATGACCCAGTGCAGAAAGTTACCCTGATTCCACGGGGACAAGCCCAGGGTTTAACTTGGTTTACTCCCAACGAAGAACAAGGGTTAATTTCCCGTTCTCAGTTGAAGGCTAGAATTACTGGTGCTTTGGGTGGCCGCGCCGCCGAAGAGGTAATTTTTGGCGCTGCGGAAGTCACAACTGGCGCTGGTGGAGACTTGCAGCAATTATCGGGAATGGCGCGGCAAATGGTGACTCGTTTCGGGATGTCCGACTTAGGACCACTGTCATTAGAAAGCCAGCAGGGAGAAGTATTCTTGGGTCGTGACTGGACAACCCGATCTGAGTATTCCGAATCCATTGCTTCCCGCATTGATGCTCAAGTCAGAGAAATTGTTGAGCATTGCTACGACAATGCTAAGAAGATCATCCGTGACCATCGCACTGTCACCGATCGCTTAGTAGATTTGCTCATCGAAAAAGAAACCATTGACGGCGAAGAATTCCGCCAGATTGTGGCTGAGTACGCTGAAGTACCTGATAAGCAACAGTACGTACCACAAATATAATAGTTGACTCTTTTCTAGCTAACATCTGGAAATGAGTAAAGTAACAAAAAATAAAATGGGGATGGCGTATACCATCCCCATTTTTTTGGCTGAAATTTGGGGTTTTTTAGCTAAAACTTTAAGTTGGCTCTCGCTGACCCCAAATCCTATCTCTATCTATGATGTTCAACATCGTAAAGGGCACGCTTAGTCGCTTTGAGTGCAGCATCGATATGCCAAAGGGAACGATGTTGCAAGCCACGTGCCGCCGGATCATCTTCCTCACGCCCCACATCAGAATGCACTTTCTTCAATATTTCCTCTGCCTTGTGTAACCGTCCAGGATGATCATTGGGAACATCGAGTTTTGGGTGATTATGAATGTCTTTTCCATCATCAATAGACGCTTTCTTAATGTCGTTAATAGCGTCATCTATCTGCCTAATTGCAACATCTTCTTGTCTACTGACGGCAGCATCACCTGGGCGATGTTCCAGCAGCCACCGTGCAGTGCGTAAATCACTGAGTGCGTGCAGGTAAGAAGGATGTCTTCCTGGCAAGTCGGCATACGCACTTCCCGAAGTAATCGAGAGACTACTACCTAGAACTACTGCTGCTAGTCCTGTCAACACACTAATCGAACGAATTTTCTGCTTGATCATATTTATAGAGATAAATTCAACGAAGTCTACATTATTTAGACTTGCTGATTTCACAAAAGGTTTAATTATATTTACGTCAATCTTGTGTAGTTAATATGTCAATCTTCTAACTCGCACCCTCTGCCTTATTTCGTATATTTATGTAACAAATTTGACTCATAGGTGCTAAAAAGTTTTAAGGTGATCTAAAAATTTCTGAACCCATAAACTCTACAACAAACCTTGTTTTTTTAACTTAGCTAGCGCATCTTCAGCAGCAGCTTTTTCTGCATCTTTTTTATTGCGTCCTTTACCTTCTCCGTAAATTTTTTCATCTACCAATACTTTGGCGATGAATTCTGGTGCATGAGAAGGGCCTCCTATTTGTTCTGTAAAATATTTGGGGGGATTTGGGGTAACGTTGCGTTGCACCCATTCTTGAAAGCGGTTTTTTGAGTCTACATTAGAACGAGATACAATTATATGCTTAGGATCTACAGAATCAAATAGTGGTTCTATAATTGCACGAACTGTTTCAATATTAGAATCATTATCTAAATAGTAAGCACCAAGAACTGCTTCAAACGTACTACTGAGCAAATTAGGATTTTGGTAGCCTCCGTCTCGAATTGCACCTTTTCCTAGCCGCATCCTAAAGTCTAAACCCACTTCCTCAGCAAATTTCGCCAATTGCTTTTCATCTACTAGCGCTGAACGCCGCCGGGTTAATTCATCTTCCCCCATTTCTGCATGACGACCATAGAGATATTCGCCACTTAAGAAATTCAGCAAAGCATCACCGAGGAATTCTAGGCGTTCATTATGTTCGCCTTCTCCTGGGTTTTCATGAACGTAAGAACGGTGGGTAAGTGCTTGTCGCAGAAGTTTTTCATTATGAAATATTAGAAGTTTGTGCATTTTTTTCCTATTGTTAGTAGTTAATTGAATGGGAAAGGCGGACAATATGCCCACCTTAGAAGATAAAAGCTAAATCAAGTTAGGATGCTAACTAGAAACAGTTATTCTCTCTCTGGAGAGGCGGATATAGACTGTTCCCACGAGAATTGTTACATGGAAAGCAAGAAAGTCGTAAGTTTTCAAAAGAATTAGAACCGCCACGACTCTTAGGTAAAAGATGATCAAATGTTAGATTTGTTTGTGGGGTATTTTGACGACACCATCAACAGTAAGAACCATATAAATCAATGAGTTGCTGCTTCTTATTACGTTTTTGTTTGGGATTCATTTTATCGATGTTCCATTTTGCTTCTTGTTTGGAACAGCATTGGAATATTAGGCATCTACGGGTAACGAATTTCTGTGGAGAGAATTAATCAAAAATTAATCTTTCCATATATAAAATTCTTTATCTACGCTTTCTTTGGTTCAAGTCTCAGCCGTAGAACTCCTGGCTTACTACCAAGTTTCGCGTCATCCCCTCCCCTGAACATTTATCCAAACATCTCATCTTCCCGGTGAAAGTCTAATCAATCAGTTGACTTGACATTTTGCTGAATATTCAGCCGAAGGGATGACACGAAGCTCGGCAGGAAACTAGGAATTCTGCTGCTGAGACAACCACCAAAACTTGCGCTTTAGAGTGCGGTTACTTTGCTGTCTTAAATATACATTGGCATAGCGGCTCCTGGATGTCAATATAGTTATTTATGAAGATTTCGTAAAAGCGCTCACCCATATCCATGAACTTTAAAAATACTCTATGGTATTTTTTAAAAGATATTTTAGTTAATAAATTATTTACGGTTTACTTTGAGCGATCGCAGCATATAAAATACCTAAAATCCTCTTAATATCCTTAATATAATATTTGCTCAAATCAATCGAAACTACATAGCCATAAAGCTTATTACTTTGTCTTATGACTCAATCCTATAATAAAGTTTAAAACTCAGCTTTGGCGGAAACACCTTATCTAAATCAAGAGATAAATCAGGAAAACAAGGAAGATTTATCACCTGAGTAGATAAGAAAATTCGCTTATTTGAATAACCATATCTGCCTTGATTATCCTGATATGGTTCACTGTAACATTCCAAATAATTATCGAATAAATTGAATATCCAATAATCAGTAATACCCGCTTTAGCATAGAGAGGTATTTTCACATCTTGGTCATAAGCTAAAGAAGAATCTGAAACCTCCATCACCAATAACACATCAGTCGGTTTAGGGTGAGATAAGAGATAATTATCATCTCGGTTTTGAACAATCGCAAAATCTGGTTCAGGTTCGCTGTTAGGTGGTAAAGTAATTGGGGCTTGAGATTGTAGAGTTGCCCTATCTTCTACAATCTTTGGGAGTTGTTTCCATAAATTCCTTAGACAAGTTTCATGAGCTTTACCTTTGGATGCCATTTCAATAATTTCCCCGTTGATTAATTCAATATGGTCATCTTCATGGAAAAAGCCCAATTCTCCAAGCCTGTGGTATTCATCCAGTGTGAAGCGTTTAGCCTGAGCAATACTCATAACTTTACCTTTCTCTCATTGCCATAATACTTATTCTAAATGTGTCAGAAATTGGTATGCTAAAGGCCGAGACTCGCTATAAAAGCAAACAATGCCTGCGCCTACTATCAATCCCACCATCACTGCTTTTCCCTTGACAGCCGTAGTCGGTCAAGAAGCAATTAAATTAGCCTTACTGTTAGCCGCAGTTGATCCTGGTTTGGGAGGAGTAGCGATCGCAGGTCGTCGCGGTACGGCAAAATCTGTAATGGCTCGTGCTATCCACGCTCTACTACCGCCTATTGAAGTTGTCAAAGGTTCAATCAGCAATTGCGACCCCAATCACCCAGAAGAATGGGACGATCAATTATTGGCGGAGTACGCAGATAAAGACATTCAAGATGTTCCCGTCGAAATCATTCCCGCGCCTTTTTTGCAAATCCCTCTAGGTATCACAGAAGACCGACTCCTCGGTTCAGTAGATGTGGAAAAGTCGGTAAAGCAAGGTGATACGATTTTTCAGCCCGGTTTACTCGCTACAGCAAACCGGGGTGTACTGTACGTAGATGAAATTAATTTATTAGATGACCAAATATCAAATCAGCTTTTAACAGTATTATCTGACGGACGCAACCAGATCGAACGGGAAGGGATTAGTTTTCAGCATCCGTGTAAATCCCTGTTTATAGCAACCTATAACCCAGAAGAAGGCGGATTACGGGAGCATTTATTAGATAGAATTGCGATCGCACTCTCTGCTGACGGTGTACTCGGTTTAGATCAAAGAGTAGAAGCAGTTGAAGTTGCGATCGCTTATTCTAAATCTCCCCAAGATTTTCTCAAACAGTACAACGAAGACTTAGACTCCCTCAAAACCCAAATCATCTTAGCGCGGGAATGGTTGAAAGAAGTCATCATCACCCACGAACAAATTGCCTACTTAGTGGATGAGTCCATTCGCGGCGGAGTTCAGGGACATCGCGCCGAGTTATTCGCCACGCGAGTTGCCAAAGCGGCGGCGGCTTTGGAGGGACGGACAACAGTTAATGCTGAAGATTTGCGCCGTGCAGTGGAACTGGTAATTGTACCACGCGCCACAGTTGTGCAGACACCACCACCCGATCAAGCACCACCACCGCCTCCACCGCCGCCGCAACAAAATCAAGAAGAACCCCAGGACGAATCGGAAGAGGAACAAGAAGAACAGGAAGAACAAGAAGAAAATCAAGAGCAAGAACCCCCCAGCATCCCGGAAGAATTCATTTTTGATCCAGAAGGGGTAATTCTTGATGACAATGTGCTTTACTTTACTCAAATGGCGAAGCGGCAAGGTAAATCAGGTAGTCGTAGTGTCATCTTTTCCGATGACAGGGGACGTTACATTAAGCCAATGCTGCCCAAGGGGAAAGCGCGACGCATTGCAGTAGATGCCACCTTGAGAGCTGCGGCTCCTTATCAAAAAGCACGAAGACAAAGACAACCAGATAGAAAAGTTATTGTCGAACAGCCTGATATTCGCTCGAAACGCCTGGTACGCAAAGCTGGGGCGTTGGTAGTATTTGTGGTAGATGCTTCTGGCTCAATGGCCTTGAATCGAATGCAATCGGCTAAAGGTGCGGTGATGCAACTGTTGACTGAAGCTTATCAAAACCGTGACCAAATAGCATTAATTCCCTTCCGAGGAGAACAGGCAGAGGTATTATTGCCTCCAACACGTTCTATTGCTTTGGCACGTAACCGTTTGGAAAGGTTGCCCTGTGGTGGGGGTTCGCCCTTAGCGCATGGTTTAACTCAAGCTGTGCGCGTCGGCTTAAATGCTCAGATGAGTGGAGATATTGGGCAAGTTGTCCTTGTCGCAATCACCGATGGACGGGGTAATATTCCCTTAGCGCGTTCTTTAGGTGAACAGCTAGAACCAGGAGAAAAGCCAGATATCAAAGGAGAATTATTAGAAATTGCTGCGAGAATCCGGGCTTTGGGGATGCAGCTATTAGTAATTGATACGGAAAGTAAATTTGTGTCTACGGGCTTTGCTAAGGAATTATCGCAAACAGCAGGCGGTAAATATTATCATTTGCCAAAAGCCACAGATCAAGCTATTGCTGCTATGACCAAAGGTGCGATCGCTGATTTAAAATCTCGTTAACTCATCCCCCAGCTTCAAGCCGGAGGAAAATCGAAGTCATTAGCACCAATGACTAATGACTCAATACTGTTTGGTTAAGGCAAGAGACGTGATGAATCAGCATCAAGACAAAAGACTGATTATTGTAGAGATGCCGATTTATCGCGTCTTTGAGATTTATAATTTTCATCAAAAAACCTTACTTAACCCAACTCTATTGGCTAATGACTAATAACTATGGGGATGAGGGTTTTAGAGACTTTCAAATAAAAAAATATTCAATTAACTCTTGTGGGGTGGGCGTCTCGCCCGCCCAAGCAAGATGCCCACCCCACAACTTTGGATAATTTATTTCTTGGAGTTCCCTTAAATCTTGAAAGTTTCAGTTACCCTGAAACTAAAACTATGCAAATAGCTAAACGTAATGATTGGAAGACAGAACCTATGCCTTCCACATCCACAAATATAACGCTAGAAAAAGTTTACTCACAGGAAGAATTCGACCGGATTGCTGCTGGAGTAATTCCAGAGCAGATGGAAGATAAGTGGTTCATTTTCTATGAAGCTCCTTGGCTATACTTGCATCGTAGTTGGACTGGTTTTTGCATTTTCAAAGTGCATTTTGAGGTGATTGCAGAAAGCGTAAAGATTGCAGAAGTGCAGGTAAATCGAGATCCAGAGGAGTACTCTAACACTGATGATGAGCGTGATGCTTCTATGTTAAGGATATTGCTGGATTCACGATCTGAACGTGATGTGCAAAGAAGTTAAAAGGGTTTGGCGCATCACATAAACTCAGTCATTGACTAGATTTTCCACACTATCAGCATCGTTTGGCAATGCGGCTGTTAAGACTTCGCTGCCTTCTGTAGTAACTAAAACATCATCTTCAATACGAATTCCGCGAACATCGGCAAATTCAGATAAACGCTGCCAATTCACCACACTCTGATATTTTGAACGGACATTAGCATCATTTAAAATTGCTGGTACTTGATAAAAACCAGGCTCAATTGTGACTAACATTCCTGGACGCAGGGGACGATTTAAACGCAGGTAGCTTAAGCCAAAGCGATCGCTCCTTGTACGTCCCTCTTCATACCCTGCTAAATCGCCTAAATCTTCCATATCATGGACATCTAAACCCAGTAGATGACCAATACCATGAGGGAAAAACAGCGCGTGGGCATCGATTTCTACTAAATCTTGGGGATTTCCTTGTAAAATACCTAACTCTACT
The DNA here is from genome assembly GCF_036916655.1 of Nostoc sp. Lineage (GTDB taxonomy): Bacteria > Cyanobacteriota > Cyanobacteriia > Cyanobacteriales > Nostocaceae > Nostoc. The sequence goes on along the minus strand of NZ_JBALFY010000019.1, from coordinate 54,123 downwards.
AAACCTTCTGCGATCGCTGTAGCCGCTAGCAAATGAATATCGCCATACTCTACACCAGGCTTTATTTTGGCAATGCAGGCATCATGGGCTGCCAACACCACATTATAAATATCTCTTTGGGTAGATGAAAACTTCCCGGAAACTGGCCACGTGCGAGTTACATCACCTGCCCAACCCATCTCGGTTTCAGCGCCAACATCGGCAAGCAGTAAATCACCTGGTTGCAAATTATGGTGATAATGCTCGTTATGCAAAACTTCACCGTGAACAGTGACAATACTGTTGTAAGAGGTAGTCATATTGTGAGCAATAATTACCCCTTCCATCGCTGCCCGAACTTCTGCTTCTAATTTGGCTTGGGGTGTTGCAGCCATCCCAGCTTTGTGGGCTTTTACAGTCACAGCAGCAGCTTTTCGCAACTCGATTAATGCCGCATCATCATGGATCAGGCGCAGAGAAACGATCGCCTTAGCTAACTCCAAGTCAATTCCTTGGGGAGGACTTTGGGGTAAAACCCATTTATTTAATATCTGTGATTGCTGCGTCCAAGTAGCTGCATCTTGAGCAGCAAGTGTAGCGGCATCTTCTACCCAAGACTCTAATTCTGCCATTGGCCCTGCCATATCCGCCCCAATCTTTTCGGCTATTTCCTGGCGCGTTGGCGTTTCTCCATGCCAAAGGGCGCTGCTGGGTGACGGATCGTCGATGAATAATTCTAGCTTGCCTGCTTTTAAACGAATTGCCGCCTTTGATAATGGCAGTCCAGCAAAATAGAGGAAATGACTGCTAGCACGAAACGGAAAGGAATTTGCCGGAAAGTTGCGCGGATTGTTGCTACCTGACCACAGAATTACTGGAAAATCAATGAGATTGGCTAGTTGTTGGCGGCGGCGGCGTAAAGTCTCGATGAGGGAAGTAGAAGTTTGTGGGATAAGCATAAATTTAAGGTGATAGTTTTACCTTTATTTAGTCGTTATCGTCATCTTTTTTATCATCCTTGCGATCGCCATCTTTTTGATCATTTTTGCGATCGCTATGTTTATCATCTTTATCGTTCTGCTTTGCCTGCTTAGGCTGTTGGCTAGGTTGTACGACTGGTTTTTGTTGCTCAGTTGGAACAGGTGGCTGTGGTACTTCAACAACACAGCTAACTAATCCTCCAGAAATTAGCGCTAAGTTGAACGCAGCAAAGATGCTTCTGAAGATTTTTATCCTCATATTTTCGTTTTGCTTTAACATTGACTCTAGTTTTTGGAGATTGTATTCGTGAACTACCTACACTGACCTGACGATAAAGTGTGGGCTTCCTGCCCAACAGAAAGCGTAGTAGTAGATTTCTTACGTCCTCTATTACTGCGACTTACATCTGGGCGACAGGCTTTATCCCCCGTTCCAGAGGTCAAAACTCGTAGTCCTTCATCTCGAAGGTTAATACTTGCGTTAATATCCCTGTCATGTCTTGTATTGCACTTTTCACAAGTCCAAAATCTGACATCTAGAGGCAAACTTCCAACTTGATTAAGACAAACATGACAGGTTTTTGAACTAGGGAAAAACCTATCTACTTCTTGATAAATCTTGCCTTCTATCTCTGCTTTGTATTTAAGCATTGTGCAAAACATTCCCCAGCCAATCTGATGAATAGATTTAGCTAGACAGTGGTTTTGCATTATGCCTTTAACGTTGAGATTTTCAACCACAATCACTTGGTTTTCGTTAACTATTCTACGAGATAGTTTGTGTAGAAAATCTTCACGGCAGTTAGCAATTTTTCTGTGAACTCTAGCAACTTTCTTTCTAGATTTAATACGGTTATTAGAACCTTTCTTATTCCTAGACAGTTGTTGCTGTTTGAACTTTAAGTTCAAATCGTGTTTGTTGAGTATTCTAGGATTATCAAATTTAGAACCATCACTAGTAACAGCAAAATGAGTCAATCCCAAATCAATACCTATTACTTTACCATCCGTGTTTGATTCTGGTTTTTCCTTGCCATCATCAAATAGAATAGCTGCAAAGTATTGGTTAGAACAGTTTTTAGATATAGTGACAGTTTTAATTTTTCCCTCAACAGGTCTATGAATTATTGCTGATACATCCCCTATCTTGGGTAAAGTTAAATGATTGTTAGCAAGCTTGACGTTTTGAGGATACTGTATCGATTGCAAAACATGCTTTGACTTGAAGTTTGGATACTTTGCCCTTTTTTCAAAAAAGTTATTAAAAGCTACTCCTAGATTCAAGCAGACTTGTTGTAAGCACTGTGAGTAATTCAAAGCCAGCCAATCATGCTCTTTTTTCAGCTGCGGAATTAGTTTTTTGACAGTATAACCGGACAAACCTTTACCAGTTTCTTTGTATGTTTGATTCATCAAATTCAGACAATAATTCCACAGCCAACGACAACTGCCAAAAGCTTTCGCTAGTGACTGCTGTTGTTGGACATCTGGATATAACCTGACTTTGACGACTTTTAACATTTTAGAGTAAAATCAATTTTTTATAAAAACTATAGCACAAGATTTTTACCCTTCTCTTGTGGGAGACGCTCCGCGAATATGTTGGGTTACGCAAAGCCTCCACCCAACCTACGTCTAAATTTATTTATGGGGATCATTAATTTTGAATTTTAAATTTTAAATTTTGAATTCGGAGCGAAGCGACGTGACTCTAATGGGACAAATCATTACTCAAGTTGATGCTTTTACCAATACACCTTTTGCAGGTAATCCTGCTGCTGTCTGTGTTTTGCCTACTCCCCAAGATGAAGGCTGGATGCAGAACGTGGCGCAGGAGATGAATTTATCTGAGACGGCTTTTCTTGTCAAACAGGATGATGGTTTCAATCTGCGTTGGTTTACACCCACGGTAGAAGTACCGCTTTGTGGTCATGCAACTTTAGCTAGCGCCCATGTACTTTGGTCAGAAGGGCATTTGTTGCATGATGAAATTGCGCGTTTTTATACCAAAAGTGGGGTACTGATTGCAAAGTTGCAAGGTGAGTGGATTGAATTAGATTTTCCTGTGAATCACTCACGAGCAGCAATCGCACCTCCAGAACTTAGTGAAGCTTTGGGTGTACGATACAAATCTGTCTTCCAAAATTCCCTCGGCTATTTAGTGGAATTAGAATCTGAAGAATTGGTACGGCAAGTACAGCCAAATTTCCAACTCTTGAAAACGTTGTCTATTGGTGATGTAATCGTCACTAGCACCGCCAATTCTGATTCCGAATACGATTTCGTATCACGCTTCTTTGCACCGAAATTAGGTATTAATGAAGACCCTGTGACTGGGGCGGCTCATTGTTGCCTTGCTGCCTTTTGGCGCGATCGCTTGCACAAAAATGAGTTTTTGGCTTATCAGGCATCCAGTCGCGGTGGTGTGGTGAAAGTATATTATGACGGAGGCGATCGCGTCTTTCTCTCTGGACAAGCGGTAACTGTACTGCGAGGCGAGTTAATTACCGCATGAATATCATAGACTAATTAATTTTTGCAAGCCGATGCGATCGTATTGTCAGACAAAACAATCGCATTGTTAGACGAAACAATGGCATTGTTAGGCGAAACAATCGCATTGTTAGTTGAAACAATCGCATTGCAGAAGATTGAGTTAGAATAGCACGGCTATACAAACACTGAATCGCAAAAGTACGCTCTTGCCAAGAAACAACTGTCACAATATTTAAAGAAACCTAATATTTTAATTTTAAATATGTCTGCTAAACAAAAAGATGCTAGAAATCTTATCCAATCTCGTGATTGGCCAATTGAGCAATTACCTGGACTGAGCCACGAAGAACAATCGCAACTGCAAAATTGTGGGATTAGCAGCACAGTAGCGCTATTCAAACAAGGTAAAACTCTAGAGTCAAGACTAGCATTAGCAAATAAACTACAGATTCATCTTCAGTATGTAAATAAATGGATGGCTTTAGCTGACTTGGCGCGTATTCCCAGTGTCGGGACACAATATTGTGGTTTATTGCTTCATGCGGGTATTGGTTCTGTGGTGCAGTTAGCTCAAACTCCCACTCACAGATTGCACCAACAAATTATGCGCTTGCAAGTAGCCACAATGCAACGCCGAGATTTGTGTCCAGCAATTGAGCTAGTACAGCAGTGGAGTCAGCAAGCGAAAACAATAATTAGTTAGGAGTGAGGAGTTAGGAGTTAAAATTCATAACTCATAACTCATAACTCATAACTCATAACTCATGACTCATAACTCATAACTCATTACTCTTTAACCAAGACACCATTCAGAAAAATATCAGCAAGTCCTTCGGCCATTTCCTGCATTTGTTGAGGAGAGGCGTCAGGTTCGATAAGGGTGTTGTTAGAAAAACCTGCGATCGCAAACATTCCTAAGAAAACTTTTGCAACTAGCTTCGCGTCCCCTTGACGATAAATACCTTTATCCATTGCTGTTTGAAAGAATGCTTCACCCACATCAGTCATTTTGGTAATGACTTCTAATTGAATGCGATCGCGTAAATCGGGGTGAAACTGCACCTCCATAAAACAAACACGCATCAAATCGGCATTTTTTTGGAAATTCCACATCCGGCGGCGCATCACCTGCGCTACGGCTTTATAGCTGCCCATTTCACTTAACTCTGTGAGCAAATCGGTGAGAATCTCTACCCATCCACTCGTGGCTACTTCCACCAAAATTGCTTTTTTATTGGGAAAATGACGAAATAGAGTGCCTTCAGCAACACCTGCTTGTTGTGCTAAATCGCGGGTGGTAGTACCATCAAACCCTTGAGAGGCAAACAACCGTTGTGCAGCCTCTAAAATTCGGGTGCGCGTCTGAGCTTCTGAAGGTGGGGAAGAATTAAAAATTCGCATAACAGTTATGGTTAGATATCCGTAACAGGATTTGTAGCATTATTGTCTAACGTTAGGCATAAAGAGCCACTGAAAGCTTAATACAACAAGATTAACGCTCTTTTGCTAAGTATCCTGTTTTTTAGGTAATGTAACTTTATCGTAATTTTCGCTTATGAGCCAGAGCAGTCGGTCAATTTTGGATTTTAAATTAAAGATTTTGGATTGGTCAGATCGAGTATCTGTCATATTGCGGCGGTTGTCGATCGCTTTGTTGACTTGGATCATCTTCTCGTGGGGATTGCTACCAGAAGTTGCTCTAGCTCAAACTCAGACAGCACCCCCTCCTCAAGAAACCAAAACTCAAACCCCGCCAGTTCAAAGTTCGATCCAACCTTATCTAGATCGAGTCATCAAGCAGTTAACGGAGTTTCGCCTCGACAATGGTTTGAAATTCATCGTCTTGGAACGGCATCAAGCGCCTGTGGTTTCTTTTCTTACATACGCAAATGTTGGTGGTGTCGATGAGGTAGATGGCAAAACAGGTGTAGCTCACTTTCTGGAACATTTGGCATTCAAAGGTACAACGCGCATCGGTACACAAGACTACAAAAAAGAAAAACCGCTACTAGAAGCTTTAGAGCAGTTGAATGCCCAAATTAAAACCGCGAAAGCCAATGGCAGAAAAGCTGAGGTTATTCGGTTACAAACTGAGTTTGAGCAAGTGGAATCGCAAGCAGCCAAGCTAGTCAAGCAAAACGAATTGGGGCAAATTGTCGAACAAGCGGGAGGTGTGGGTTTAAATGCCAATACTTCTACTGAAGCCACTCGTTATTTTTATAGCTTTCCTGCCAATAAGCTAGAACTTTGGATGTCGCTGGAGTCGGAACGATTTCTCGATCCGGTAATTCGTCGTGAGTTTTATAAAGAAAAAGATGTAATTTTAGAAGAACGACGGATGCGGGTGGAGAATTCTCCCATTGGTTTGATGGTGGAAAAATTTATCGATACGGCTTACAAAGTCCATCCCTACAGGCGTCCGGTGATTGGTTATGACGAAGATATTCGCAATCTGACACCAGAAGATGTCCAAAATTTTTTTGATACTTACTATGTACCAAGTAATTTGACCATTGCCATTGTCGGAGATGTCAATCCCGCTCAAGTGAAAAAACTGGCGCAAACTTATTTTGGCCGCTTTCAAGCAAAAACCAAAGCTGTAGAAAAAATTCCGGTAGAACCGTCACAAAAACAAACACGGGAAGTTACTTTACAGCTATCTTCTCAACCCTGGTATTTAGAAGGTTATCACCGTCCGGCTGTGACTCATCCAGATAATGCAATCTATGAAATTATTGGCAGTTTATTAAGTGATGGACGCACGTCGCGGCTGTATAAGTCTTTGGTAGAAAAGCAGCGTTTGGCGCTAAGTGCCCAAGGTTATAGCGGATTTCCTGGAGATAAGTACCCAAATCTGATATTTTTCTATGCTCTCACGGCTCCTGGTCATACAGTTGATGAGTTGGCGGTGGCTTTGCGGCAAGAAATTGACAAATTAAAAACTGAGCCTGTAGCGACGGCTGATTTAGAACGGGTGAAAACCCAAGCACGGGCAAGTTTGTTGCGTACCCTCGATTCTAATACGGGGATGGCTCAACAATTGTTGGAATATGAGGTGAAAACTGGCTCTTGGCGGAATTTGTTTAAGCAGTTGGATGATATTGCAGCCGTGACAACGACTGATATTGAGCGGGTGGCAAAGGAGACATTTACGCCAGAAAATCGCACGATTGGGAAGTTGTTGTCGAAAGAAGCATGAGACAATTTTAGATTTTAGATTTGGGATTTTGGATTATCAAAAGCTTGCTGAAGCTACGATTCGAGGAATTCAAATGTAACGACCAAAAAGTGAAATGGTGTAACAAACAGCCCCAGATGTAGAGAAAGAGAAATATGGAGAATTCAAGATGGTAAAAAAGTCTTTTGCTGGCATAAATGCAAAATTTCGCTTCCGATCAATCCAAAATCTAAAATCTAAAATCCGAAATGTGAAGGGGCTGATTTATGCTTTGGTTGCTGTTTTTGCGTGTTTACTTTTAACTTGTAATTTTTCTTTGGCGGCGACGACTGAGGCAAAGCATTATACAGACTTGCAACTACCACCGCTACCTGAGATTAAGTTACCTAAGTATGAACGGTTTGTGCTGCAAAACGGCTTGGTTGTCTATTTGATGGAGGATCATGAGTTACCGTTGGTGAATGGAACGGCCTTTGTACGCACAGGGAATCGCTTAGAACCACCGGAGAAAGTCGGGTTGGCTGGTTTTACAGGCGCGGTAATGCGAACTGGAGGAACTAAGCAGCATTCGGCTGATGAACTCAACGAAATATTAGAACAACGGGCGGCATCTGTAGAAGCTAGTATTGGTGAAGCTTCTGGTGGTGCTAGCTTTGACGCACTCAGCGAAGATTTAGAAACGGTGTTTGGGCTGTTTGCAGAGGTGCTGCGATCGCCTGTATTTGCTCAAGAAAAGCTAGACTTAGCTAAGACACAAGCCAAGGGTGGCATTGCTCGTCGTAATGACAATCCAGATGGGATTGCTAATCGAGAATTTAAAAAATTGATCTATGGCAAAGATAGCCCATACTCTCGCACTATCGAGTATGCAACGGTTGATAAAGTTGAGCGTGAGGATTTGCTCAAGTTTTATCAACAATATTTTCACCCCAATAATATAATTTTGGGGATTGTGGGCGATTTTGATAGTAAGAAAATGCGATCGCTCATTCAAGCTAAGTTTGGTGATTGGCAGCGGAATCCAGGGATTGCTAAACCCACATTACCAAAGGTTTTAGCAGCTAATACAGGTGGAGTCTTTTTTGTCAATCAGCCACAACTAACGCAAAGTAGTGTGCTTCTGGGACATTTAGGCGGACGTTTCGACAATCCCGATTATGCAGCGCTGGATGTATTAAATGGGGTGTTAAATGGATTTGGCGGACGCTTATTTAATGAATTGCGATCGCGTCAAGGTTTAGCTTACTCTGTCTACGGGCAGTGGAGTCCCCGCTACGATTATCCTGGCATCTTTGTTGCTGGTGGACAAACGCGATCGGATGCTACCGTCCAGTTTGTCAAAGCTTTACAAGCTGAAATCAAGCGCACTCAAACTCAAAGAGTGACAGCAAAAGAACTCGCTTTTGCTAAAGAGTCTACACTCAACTCCTTTGTATTCAACTTTCAAGACCCCAGCCAAACCTTATCACGGTTGATGCGATACGAATATTACGGCTATCCTGCTGATTTTCTCTTTCGCTATCAAAAAGCCGTCGCCGCCACCACAGCAGCCGATGTCCAACGGGTAGCACGAGAATACCTCAAGCCAGAAAAGATTGTGACTCTAGTAGTGGGGAATCAAACCGCCATTCAACCACCGTTGACACAGCTAGCTGCAAAGGTGACACCAATAGATATAACGATTCCTGGTTCGCAGCCACAGGCGAAGAATTAATCGCGTAGATTAGGTTGAGACTCAATATAGGGACTTCCAAATAAAAAATACTCAACTACTTCTTGTAGAGTAGGCGTCTCGCCCGCCCATATCTAAAGGCGGGCAAGATGCATTTGTGTCAACTTAAGCTGGAAATAGCTTATCTGTTGGCTTCCATGCCCGCCCGGAAATAAATTTCCGGTCTAATAGCTTAAGTCTACTGAAGTAGACTGGAGATTTTTGGCGATATTTAGTCATCTTCAGATGACTTTAGCTATGAGACGGGAATTTCAATTCCCGGCGGACAAGCGGTTTCACGTTAAGTTGACACGTATGGGCAAGATGCCCACCCTACAAGATTGGGTAATTTATTTGTTGGAAGTCCCTATACAAAAAAATCGCAGGTTCAGAACCCCGACTTCTTTGAGAAGTCGGGGTTTTTGTTGTTCAAATAATTTTTTTTGATTATCAGGAAATGACTGAGGACAAATTGGAGTAACAACTAGAAACTAAATCAGGAACCAAAACCTCTGGGAATTCCAGAGGTTTTTTCTTTACTCTGGTTTTTTTGGAGCGATCGCCCCAGTATACACTAGCCATGAAGCAGCAAAAATTGTCGCAGCACATTAGTCAACTAGAGTAAGCTAAATTTAGGTTTCAGCTATTGGGAGTGGAAATGATGTTGTTGGAATTAAAGCGCATCCATGTTCCACCAGGACAAAGAGTGCTGCTACAAGATGTAACCTGGCAAGAATTAGAAGCAATTCTAGAGGATTTAGGAGAACACCGAGCAGCACGAATTGCTTATGATCGGGGAATACTGGAGATTATGGCACCACTGCCAGAACATGAAGACGATAAAGAAATTATTAGCGATTTAGTCAAAGCGCTTCTGGAAGAATTAGACATTGAGTTTAGATGCCTTGGTTCTACCACTTTCAAAAACCAAGCAATGGCTCAAGGTATAGAACCCGATCAGTGTTTCTATATCAAAAATGAATCTAAGATTCGCGGCAAGAAGCGGCTAGATTTAGCAGTAGATCCTCCTCCAGATTTAGCTCTAGAAATTGATATTACTTCTCGCACTCATCCTAATATTTATGAAGCGCTAAAAGTGCCTGAACTTTGGCGTTTCGATCGAGGAAAGCTCCAAATTAATGTTTTGCAAGATGGTCATTATGTAGAATCTCAGCAAAGCCTAAATTTTCCTCTATTCCCACTAATTGAAGCAATTCCCCAACATTTAGAGCAAAGTACAATAGCAGGTAGAAATGCAACCCTTAAAGCTTTTCGGATTTGGGTACAAAAACAGTTTAAATAAGTCTAAAATACTTGTAGAGACGGCGATTTATCGCGTCTCGAAAACCCCAAATTGTTGCCATTAGCCCTTAATCCAAGCATATTTAAATATATGTAGCTTCACAAAGAAACGGTATAACTATTGCTAATCTTATAATTAGCGGCTAAATTGTACTTTTTTGAGTCATTCTTGCCGAACTTTAATTTATGTTCGCTAAACCCAAAATACTTTTATCCTGGCTTGCATTATTACTCAGTTTTGCCAGTCTAATTCTTAGTTCTTGGATTATTCTTCCCGCTCCAAATATGTTTTTACTCACCCTAGCAGTAGGAGCGCCAGAAATCAGTCCTTGGTTATTTTTATTAAATTTGCTCTTTTTGTTGTTGTCTTTATTCTATATTCGTCGCCGTCAAATCCAACGTATAGTTTGCATTTTCAGTTTAATTGGATTACTAATTTGTGGATGGGTGCTAATAAATATCCCACCAACTCAAATACAGATGGCTAAAGCCATGAAACAAGGGCTTGGAGCAAATTATCTAGAGCAAATTTCCCCCCAAGTCAGGGCTAAAATGCAAACCCATCCCTTTGACTTAGTTAATTTTTTCCGGGGTATTCCATTAGGTAAAACGCGCCATCAACAAGATATTCTCTTTGCTTCTCCTGGAGGAGTGCCTTTGAAAATGGAAGTTTACCAACCCTCAGAGGTAGGGAAATATCCCGCAGTGGTAGTAATTTATGGTGGAGCTTGGCAATATGGAAATCCTCATGCCAATTCTGAGTTTAATCAATATATTGCTAATCATGGATATACGGTATTTGCAATCGATTATCGACACGCCCCTCAATATCAGTTTCCATCTCAGTTAGATGATGTGCGTACAGCCCTGAATTTTATTCGCAAACATGCAGCTGAATATGAAGCTGATTCAGAACGTATGGTACTTTTAGGACGTTCTGCGGGGGCACATCTAGCAATGTTAGCGGCTTATCAAACAGATGCACTACCCATCCGTGCTGTAGTGAATTATTACGGGCCTGTTGACTTAACAGAAGGATACAAAACACCACCAAATCCCGATCCTATAAATAGCCGCGCTGTTTTAAAAGCATTTCTTGGTGGTTCTGTAGAAGAATTGCCTAATCAGTATAAAATTGCTTCACCGATAAATTATCTAACGCACCCTTTACCGCCAACTCTATTAATCTACGGCAGTCGCGACCATTTGGTGCAAGCGCGATTTGGCAGACAGATGTATAAACGTTTACATGACTCTGGTAACACTGCGGTTTTTCTAGAAATTCCTTGGGCGGAACACGCTTTTGATGCCGTTTTCAACGGTGTGAGCAATCAATTAGCGTTGTATTATACTGAGAGGTTTTTAGCTTGGGCGTTGTTCAAGGATTAAAAACTCAGCATTCTTTACTCTTTTGAGGCCAGCGCCAATTGTAGCGATTCCATTCATAAATTCCTTGAATTTCATACTCAGCGCCGTTGAAGAAGCGGACGACGCAATTAGTAGAAGAATCATTGCGCTCGCTAATTTCCTCAACCTGAATCACCATACAGGGAAACCATTCGCGTTGACAAGGCCCATCCTCTTGCACCCATTCCCATAGTGCATTAGAAACTTCAATGCGATCGCCTACTCTTAACTTTAGTGCATCCTCAAAATAAGAATACTTGTCAAAATGACACGCCTCAACCCGATTCAACCACTGTAAACCATAGCGTTGGCGAATGAATTGCACCTTTCCAGAGTCATTTTCCAGCAACCAGTCGTTGAGTAATTGCACTTTCCAAGTACGGTTGCGTTGTTCTTCATCCTTAACAAATTGTAAAAATGCTTCTAACTCCTCTGGGGTAAGTTCATCTAAGGGATTAGCAATATTTGCCATCCCAGAGGTAGAATTTCCCTGAATTTGCTCGACCAGTCGCAGTAATATCTGCTTCTGGGTGTCAGTGAGAGGACAGCTTGCGGCATCACAACTACTAAAGGCTGCAAGCATAGCTGTTTCAATCTCATCTGGAGTCATAATTTAATAGCAATTGAGGGCTTATTTCCCTAATTATTACAAAAGTTAAATTAAAGTCTCCAATCCCTTTGTCGTTAAATCTGGACATAATTAGGGTTTGCTGAAAAAGTCTTTTCGTGAGGGCTAAGAGGGAGAAGGCAATTGCTAATCAATCAGGGAAGTAGAGAAACGGAGTAGGGGTATGTTGTAAGCTGAGGTTGTAAGTTAAATCATTATTAAATTAAGTCACGGGGTTTTTTATGCGGTTGCGCTCACTCACGGTCATTTTTATTTCCTGTCTCATCACCTTTCTATCGTGGGTGATTGTTCCTCCAGCTATAGCCCTGACACAGATTAAACTATTTGATGTCTCTTATAAAGATTGCCCACCAGAACTTGCAGAAGGGGCTGTTCTCAGTAGTGGTAGCGCGGCGGCTAATTGTTTTCTTGTCATTGGCAAAGCAGAAAATGGCACTAATAAAACAGTCTACGACGCAGATATTTTTGGACGTATCTATGATGCCAATAATGACTCAGTGATGCAAAACCGCACTCGCTTAGGCTCCATTACTGAGGTGCCACCAGGTATTAGCGATTTTGAATTGAGAATTTCTGTACCTGCAAATCAGCCTACTCCGTTGAAGCTGAAGCAGTTTAAGGCTGCTGGTTTTAGCGGTCAAGTACGTAAGTAAAGCCGTCTTAAAAAGACGGGGTTTTAAACGCAACGCAGGTTTTCGATAAAATACTCAGAAATCCTTGAAATATAGCGCCAGCTTTAAATTATCACATTCATGATTAGACTTGAGATTGTATAAGTCTGAGCAGGTTAGCCCAGACCTAAAATCCATCAGTTGAATATGGAACAAACTGCAAATTCTGTGTTATCAGATGGATTGCAGACCACCACCGACTATTTGAAGCAGTAGAATAGCTAACATTGCTGAAAAGTCTATACCGCCCAAAGGGGGAATGATTGAGCGGAACAGATTCAGATAAGGATCGGTTATCTGGCTCAAAGTGGCAAATGGTTGGTTGTACCAGTTGATATTGGGGAACCAGGTCAATAAAACCCGAATAATTAGCAGAAGAGTATAAATCTGGATGAAACTGGCCAGAGTGTTAATCAGAAGGTACATGGATTTGTTGGTTTCCTACTAAGTGTCAAACGCGGTCTTATCTTTTAATTTTAATTTAGTCCATGTCATGTTTGCGGATTCCATATTTACCACACTTGACACTTTCACCACGCCTGAACAAACTCAGGAGTCTTTAGTGAGGGAGCGGTCATTGCTTGGTTGGGGTGAACTACTATTTACGTTCCCTAGTTGATTTCGCACTTCGTCAATTGTGGCATTTAGCTGGGCAATTTTATCTTCTAGCGATCGCCTGGCCGTTTCTATACTGTTGCTCTCACTTTCTGAGGCTTTCATCTGACGCCGCTTTGCTACTATTTTCTTAGCTTCGGCTTGGCTATCTGTCAGTTGTGTTTCTTCTTCTGCTAGCAATTCTGGTTCGCGTCGAGAAACAATCAGTGCCCCGATTACACCGCCAAATATCCCACCAACAAAGGCCCCTGCTAAAAAGCCACTGCCAAAACCATCTCGCTGACTCATATCTTTACCGCCTTCAACAAACCTTGCAACTTTTACAGTAGTTATGCCATTTTCCTGCCCTAGCTGCATAGTAGCTTAAGTCCCAAAGATGCGATCGCCTGCATCTCCCAATCCCGGTACAATATACCCCTTGCTATTTAGTTTTTCGTCAATAGTAGCGGTGTAAATTATTAAACCCGGATAAGCTTCACTCAGTTTTTGCAAAGCGGGTGGAGCTGCTACCACACAAACAATCCGTATCAGAGCTGGGTCAGCACCCCGTTGTGTCAATTCTGCCATTGCTGCCATAATTGACCCTCCAGTTGCCAACATTGGATCGGTAACTAACACTCGTGTTTGAGGGTCAAATTTTTCTGGTAACTTGTTCAGATAACAATGAGGTTGCAGTGTTTCTTCATCTCGTGCCAAGCCAAGATGATAAATCGATGCTAAAGGTAATAAAGTCTGCGCTCCCTCTAGTAATCCTAAGCCTGCCCGGAGAATCGGCACTACTGCCATCGGCACTTGCGGATCAATTACCGTTGCGGGACAAATATCTAAGGGACTCTGCACCGCCGTTTCTTGGGTGGGCAACCAGTCTCGCGCAGCTTCATAAGTCAGCCATCTTCCCAACTCAGTCATCGCACTGCGGAACAATACTGAAGGCGTGCCTGCATCACGGGCAACTGCTAGCCAGTGCTTGATCAGGGGATGGGGTGGAACATAAACGCGCAATTGTAGCGTCATAGCCAAAAACAGGCGCCTTTTTATTGTATAAGAACTGAAACACCATAATACTCTTTCCTGCATCTGGCTGACAGCTAAAAATTAAAGCGCTCAATATTATTGAGAATTCTTTTCATTAATAGTTGACATTTATTCTCAATCAAGGCTATATTGATTCTTATAAAGTGTTCTCCTCTCTTTTAAGGATCGGCAGACGGGATTAGCCAGCAGCAGCAGGCTCGTCCCTCTTTTTTTTTGATTGGTCATTGGTCATTTGTCATTAGTTAAATTAAATATTGATTGACTCTCTACAAGACGCTACGCGTTAGCGGAGCTTTCGCTTTAGCGATACGCTCAATACAAATGACAAAGGACAAATGACAAATGACAAATGACGCGATCGTAATTGGGTCTGGGATTGGCGGATTAGTAACAGCGACTCAGTTAGCAGCGAAGGGAGCGAAAGTACTCGTACTGGAACGTTATTTGATTCCAGGTGGTAGCGCTGGTTATTTTGAACGCCAAGGCTATCGATTCGATGTTGGCGCATCAATGATTTTTGGACTGGGAAAAAATGGTACTACTAACTTACTCACCCGTGCATTATCAAGTGTAAATGTCAGCCAAGAAGCGATCGCAGATCCGGTACAGATTCACTATCATCTACCCCAAGGTTTAGACCTGAAGGTTGACCGGGTTTATGAAAAATTTTTGCAAAATCTTATTGCTCATTTTCGCCACGAAGAACAAGGGATTCGTCGCTTTTATGACGAATGCCAAAAAGTATTCAAGTGCCTCAACAGCATGGATTTGCTGTCACTGGAAGAACCTCGGTATCTACTGCGCGTATTTTTCCAGCATCCTTTAGCCTGTCTCGGTTTAGCCAAGTATCTGCCCCAAAATGCCGGAGATGTGGCGCGGCGTTACATCAAAGACCCGCAATTATTGAAATTTATCGATATGGAATGTTATTGCTGGTCGGTAGTTCCATCAGATATGACACCAATGATTAATGCTGGGATGGTCTTTTCTGACAGGCATTATGGCGGAGTTAACTATCCCAAAGGCGGAGTCGGACAAATTGCCCAAAAACTAGTAGATGGTCTAGAAAAAGCTGGAGGTCAGATTCAGTACCAAGCTAGAGTCACCAAAATTCTGACAGAACAGGGAAAAGCGGTAGGTGTGGAACTAGCGAATGGTAAAGTATATCGGGGTAAACGTATAGTTTCTAATGCTACACGGTGGGATACATTTACACAATTATTACCACCAGAAGCAATACCAAATAATGAGAAAAAGTGGCAACAAAACTACCAAAAATCTCCAAGCTTTTTGAGTTTGCATATAGGGGTAAAGGAGTCAGTTTTACCAGTGGGGACAGAGTGTCACCATATTTTGCTGGAAGATTGGGAAAAGATGACAGATGCAGAAGGCACAGTATTTGTTTCGATTCCCACATTACTTGACCCAGATTTAGCACCAAATGGATATCACATCATTCATGCCTTCACGCCTCACTGGATTGATGATTGGCAAGAACTTTCTCACGGTGAGTACGAAGCGAAGAAAGAAAAGGCTGCTTGGCGAATTATTGACCGCCTAGAGAAGCTTTTTCCCGGTTTAGATGCCGCATTGGATTATTTAGAAGTGGGAACACCGCGCACCCATCGCCGCTTTTTGGGTCGTGAAGATGGCACTTATGGGCCAATTCCCCGACGCAAGTTGTGGGGATTATTGAATATGCCCTTTAATCGCACAGCTATTCCAGGACTTTATTGTGTAGGGGATAGTACCTTTCCGGGTCAAGGTTTGAATGCAGTCGCTTTTTCTGGGTTTGCTTGTGCCCATCGCATCGCCGTAGATTTAGGATTGTGATTAAAGGAACAGCTTACGCAAAAAACCTAGTAAACGGATGGCCAAATCTATATTTACCTGAGTTTTACGTGCAGTCTCGATTTCCTCTAATATTTTTTGCATTTGTACCAGATTTTTTTGATCGATGCCGATGATACTAACATTTATAATTGCTGCTCTTACCTGATCGAGAGTAAGTTTGCATTCGCTAACTGCTAACTTAAACTTGTTGACGTTTTCCCAGTTTTTTTGACGTTGGGCATTGATAAGTTCAAAATTAAGCTGAAAGAGAATATCTTGTAATTTTTCTTCTGTCTTATTGAGTTGTTCTAAGTCAATTTGATTACCAGGAACTTCTTTAAGCTGAGAAATTATTTCTGCAAAAGTATCTAAAATATTATTGGTGGTCATGTTTTATATATTCAGTTAAGTTTTTAACATGATTCCTAACTAGTTTTACCCTAAAATCATTGGCATAATTGAGAGTTTGGTGGTTGTAATTGTCTGTTCCTCAGAGATACTTCTTTCATGAATTCTTTTAAAACTTCATCTTTGTTAACTTCTCTTTCAAGAGTAATAATCTTTGTGAGTGTTAAACTGTAGTCGTTACCAGTGAAACTAGTAGCTACCCCAAAAATTTGAGTAACTCTAGCAGCAATAACTTCAAAATTAAGATTAGGGTAGTCATCAATAAGTTCTGATAGTTTTCGACCAGTGTCAGCTGCTAACAAAAGTTTAGAGATAGATTCATTTAAACTTTGTTGTTCAGCAGCATTAACCTTGCGCCAATCATCTATCTTTTCAATAACTTGACGCTTAATTTCTTCTGCTTCTGGTTGTGAAGATGTACTTAACTTTCTATATCGTTCGCCGAGATCCTTTAGCTTAGAACTGATGATTACCCTTTCCCAATCCATTGGTCTTGGTGGTTTTTCTTGAATTATTTTGGCTAAAAGTAGCATTTTTACTGTTAAACATCTTGCTGGCTGGGCAGTTTGAGCAACTATCCTTGTACTTTCATAATCAATTGTTTCTAGCTTGTTAAATACCTCGACTGCTGTATCATATTCTGCTTTTAAAGCATCGAGTGTTTGATCGACATCTGATGACTGGGAATTTTGCTGACTTTCTCCGGTGATAATGCTATTTACTTCTGTCGGAATTCCAAATTCAATACTGGTATCAGTGAGTAATTGATCGACAACTAAATTATCATCTATAGGTAAATTATTCAGTTGGTAAATTTTCTTCACCGATGTAATAGCATCAGCGGCCCGATCGCGAAAATTCTCGGCAGTTATTCGCAGCATTGCTCGTTTTTCAGGCGTACAACCGCTGATGGTGAAACTGATAGTACAGGCTACTATACAAAATTTCCATAATTTGAATTTGTGGTTATGGGGAACTCTCATAGACATACTTACCTGTGTCCAGATATAGTTATTACTTATTTATAAAGATGAGATCATCAGTATAAAAATGATGAAAAAGCTAATTGCGTCCGAATTAAATCTTTTTTCCCAATAATCTGGAATTTTTAGTAACCGTAGAAGATCGCGGAAAGCTCATATACTGATTAAATTAAATACTTGTTTTAACAGATGCTTTTTCGTATAAGCGCATAATTTACAAAAATTTTTATAATTGTGCTTTAATGGTGGGCGGCTTTTGTTCGTTTAAAATCTTCCTCACACACAAAGCGATCGCGGATGCTACTCACACACAAAGAAAACATTGTAAAATTTAGCTGGTTTCTACCCAGCTTCTTAAGCTTGCTCCTGTTTGGTTCCATTGTTAAAGCTAATGGTGCGATGCCTGCGGCGGGCGTAGCCATCGCCAATTGGCATTTTGATAGCAATCGTAATCATCTGGACTTCACCACAGATGAGAACATTCAACCGAAAGTACAATTACTTAACAACCCGACTCGTTTGGTAATTGATTTGCCTGGAGTTACATTAGGATATCCACAGACTAGTCAAAGAGTGGGATTAGTAATCAAAGACATTCGCATCGAGCAGTTTAACGCAGATACTACCCGCATGGTAGTTACTTTAGTACCTGGTTACACCTTTGATTTAACACAGGTGCAACTGCAAGAGGAATCTCCTAATCATTGGTCTGTGCAGTTACCCAAACCAATACAACAGACTGCAATCCAGCCGCAATATTTAGAAGTAACTCCGAGTATTTATCCAAGAGTGAATGATAATAGCACTCTCTTTGCTGGCGTAGTTCCCATGCATTCACCGATGAAAGCGCTGGAACCTCAAATTAAAGCCTTGATGAATCGCTATAGTTTTCTGAAAACAGGAATGTTTTTTCTGGATTTGGATACTGGCGATTATTTAGATATTGGAGGCGATCGCGTTTTCCCCGCTGCTAGTACAATCAAACTGCCAATACTCATCGCCTTTTTCCAAGATTTAGATGCTGGTAAAGTCACCCTTCAGGAAAACCTGACGATGCGGCGTGACTTAGTTACTAATGGTTCTGGAAGTATGCAGTATGAACGAGTTGGTAAGAAGTATACAGCTTTGGAAACCATCACTAAGATGATTACCATTAGCGATAATACCGCCACCAACATGATTATTGATCGCTTAGGTGGAGCGGCGAAACTAAATCAGCGTTTCCGTAGTTGGGGACTGAAAGACACAGTAATTCGCCATCTTTTAGCTGACTTGAGAGGAACCAACACCACTAGTTCTCAAGATATGGCGCGGGTGCTGGCTTTGGTTGTGAACAATAAGCTAGTTTCTTTACAGAGTCGAGAACAAGCCTTAGATATTCTGCGCCACACCACAATTCACACACTGCTTCCCGCAGGTTTGGGGAAAGGTGCTGTCATTGCCAACAAAACCGGAGATATTGGCTTTCTCATCGGTGACGCGGGATTTATTACTATGCCCAATGGTAAGCGCTACTTAGCTTCCATCTTCGTTACCCGTCCCTATAAAGACAGCAGGGGGAGAGACTTTATTCGTCAAGTTTCCCAACTTGTTTACAATTACCTGAATCAGACGAACCCGGTTGCTGCGGTTAATTCGCCTAACAGTGTTACGAGATAGCGGTTAGAAACCGCGTCTACACAAACAAAACCCACCTCCGTGGGTTAAAAACCTTAATTTGACGTTAGTCAGCGGAGGCGGACTTTGCCTGTATAGCCGCTAATTCCATTCGCCCAATGCACAGCTATCCGCCCATACTCTAAGAAATAAATTATCCAATGTTGTGGGGTGGGCAAGATGCCCACCCAATAGACTGGGCGGGCAAGATGCCCACCCCACAAGAGTTAATTGAATATTTTTTTATTTGGAAGTCCCTAATTTAGATAATTGTGATTTTACTTGCGGCTTTAGTAGCCTTTTCCCTAGCCTCTTGGACATTAACGCCCTTTGCCAAAGCTACGCCCATTCGTCGATATGGATGAGCATTAGGTTTACCAAATAATTTAATATCTACATCTTTTTCTGACAAAGCGTCGGCGACACCACTAAAAGCAATAGAATCGGATTTTTCTGAAGCTAAAATCACTGCACTGGCTGAGGCTCCTAACTGCTCTATATGAGGAATTGGCAAGTCTAAAATAGCTCGTAGATGGAGTTCAAATTCATTGAGATTTTGTGAGATTAACGTCACCATTCCCGTATCATGGGGTCTGGGAGAAAGTTCTGAAAAAATCACTTCATCTTTGGTAATGAAAAATTCAACGCCAAAAATTCCGGCTCCTCCTAAAGCATCAGTAACTTTTATCGCTATTTCTTGAGCTTTTAATATCTTGTCTTCAGAAATTTCTGCGGGTTGCCACGATTCTTGATAATCTCCTCTTTCTTGGCGATGACCAATAGGAGAGCAGAAAATTGTGGGTGCATTCCATTGTTTAATAGTCAGTAAAGTTATTTCAATTTCAAAGTTAATAAATTCTTCGACGATGACCTTTTGACTGTCACCTCTAGAATTAGCGATCGCATAATTCCAAGCCTTCTCAACTTCACTCTTATCTTGCACTACAGATTGACCTTTCCCAGATGATGACATCACAGGTTTAACAACATTGGGAAAGCCAATTTTATCCGAAATAGCAATCAATTCTTCTAGAGTTGTTGCATAACCATATTTAGCTGTTCTAATGCCCAATTGTTGATGTGCCAGTTCCCGAATTCTATCGCGGTTCATTGTATAATTAGTAGCAGCCGCAGTCGGTATAACTGTAATCCCTCGCTGTTCAAATTCGAGCAGTTTTTCTGTTCTAATTGCTTCAATTTCTGGTATAATGATATCTGGCTGATGTTTTGTCATTACAGCTTCTAAATCATCAGCACTGAGCATAGAAATAACTTCATAAGCATCAGCAACCTGCATTGCCGGAGCATTGGCGTAGCGGTCAACAGCAATCACATAATTACCAAGACGTTGAGCCGCGATCGCAAATTCTTTGCCTAGTTCTCCTGAACCCAGCAACATCAATTTTTGGGGTAACTTAATACTCATTAACTTATCCAGTCAATTTCAACTCAATAATCTTATAATTTTTTGTGTCTTCTCAAGAATTAAATCTAGCTCCGCGTAGTTGTAAATCTTGACGTTGCAGATAATCTAACCCAGTACCTACCCCAAACTCACACTTATCCACGATAGTCTCTAACCAAATAGTCTCATTCAAAGTTGCACCTCGTAAATCTGCATTTCTCAAGTCAGCTTTCGTAAAATTTACAAATAAGAGGTCTGCATTGACTAAACTACTACTTTGTAGATTAGCTTCTGATAAGTTTCCTCGAATGAAGTTGACACCATCTAAAATTAAACCAGATAAATCTGCTCCAATAAGATTCGGAAACTTTAACTGACTTGGATACTTGAAAAACCGCATCATACAAATGATATTGGCTTCATTGAGTTGTATTTTAGTTAAAAAATCATAACGAGCTATGCCCATCTTTTTAAGAACTTGTAGACGCTGCGGGGGACTTTGTTCTAAAAACTGAATAGCTTTATGACGTAAGTCTTGATTAGGGATATTTAACATAATTATTAAATTGTAAAGATATTAGATACCCGACTTATTTAAGAAGTCGGGTATCTAATTTAACGTCCTACCAATAACGCTTTCGTAGCAGATGCACCTACCAATCTAACGCGCCTTGCCAACTGGAAGTTTAACAACGCTAGAACACTCAACTCAGCTAGGAACGCCATAAAAATTGTTGTTACCCCAGAGTATTCTATAGCTGCCCAAGGAAAAGTTGAAAATAACCAGACAGTAGGATATTTCGATGGGGGGATGTCGATAAACTGTAGAATCATCGGTGGTAGAAACATTGCTGTACTTAAAGTTCCAACTGCCCAGAAAGAACGCTTGGGAGTTTTTAGCAAAAGTATGAATTGGGTGATGGTAGCATAAATCATCATTAAGCTGATAGACAAAGCTATAGCTAAAAGTACTTTAAATCTACCTATATCGTTACTCAGCCAACTTTGGCCATTGTTTGTATCAAAAATAGATGTAAATGAAATCCAAACTAGCCAGGGGATAGTCACAATTGCCAGATTAATAGCGATCGCCACAAGTGCAGGGCTTTTTTCAGCCGAAATTAGATCCTGCCATAAGTTTTTGCGGCTAGAAACTCCCTGATATCGATATCTTGCCCAATCTTGTACATCTTGACGATGAGGGGAAAGAACGACAATTAAACTTAAAATCAAGAGGGAGTTGTACACTGCCAGCAAAACGAGATTTCCCGCAAACCGTTCATCCCATGTTTCATTATTTAGACTAATTTGGACGCTAAATCCCCACATCATCAACTGGCAAAATGCTACTAGAAAATAACTTTGTTCCTTACTGATTATTGACGCTTGAGGATTACGGAAACAACGTTTAAGAGCTTGGAAAATACCGTAACTGCATAATCCAAAGTTCAGTAAATAGAAACCAATAACACTAACAACACTCGTCCCTAATGGTAAATAGAAAAACTGCAAGTTTGTCAGGGGAGAACCATCGGATAAATTAAACAAATTAGGAAATAGATAATTTGTTACATCCCAGGGATTAAACAGTCTAAACCAAGCAGTTGAATTATTTAAAGTTCTGTTGTCAGACGATGCCACCACCATTGTGATGAACAAAAAAAGCAAAAGCAGACCACTACCTAGCCAAGGCTGAAAACCACTAAAGGAACGGCTAAATAAACCAAATAGTAGTGCAGCACTGTAGAAGAAAATACAACTAGCAGCAACGATTGCGTAGTAAATCAAAATGTAATTAAAGGCAATTTGGGCAGAAAACCCAGCCCATAAATGTAAAGGAAGTGCTACTAAAATGAACAGATAAATTAAACTTGGAACTCCTAGCAACTTGCCAGTCAATATACTTGTTTCTGATTGGGGACTGAGACGGATGAAATTCAGTGTACCGCGAGTTTCTTCTTTTGCTAAATCGTTGATTAGCAAATAAGTTCCTGCAACTAATAGTGTAAATATAAAAATTACACTCAGCGTCAGGAATGTATGTTCCCAATGCTCTCGCCACCAATTATCATCGGCAAATTCTCGTAACTGATATGAAACAAGTAACCATTGTAGTACTAAGGATACTGTAACTGCGATCGCGACATTAAAAAAATTGAGTCGCCCTTTGAGTTCCCGGAATAATTGTGGGTTCCAATCGCCGATTTTGTCTATTAAATTGAGCATCATAGTAAAAAATTCTCCAAAAATGGGGAGTGATATTTATTGACGAATTAAGATGCTTGTTTGTGACCTAATTTTAAGAAAATACTTTCTAAGTCTTCTTGTGTGCAGTGAAAATCAGTCAGAGGAATACCTGCTTTAATGAGCGATCGCAATAACTCAGCACTATCTTCATCTTTGCCCGAAAAATTCACCCGCACACTGTTTTTTCCTGATATCACCTCCCACTCTTCTACCAAAGGATGATGTTTAAGTTCGCTCAAAAGTGTCTCTAGATTCCCCAGAGTTGATAACACAATTTGTTGATGAGCAAGACGCTGATAAAGTTGCTGTAGGGAAGTACTTTCTACCAAGAAGCCAAGTTCCATAATTCCTACAGAAGTACAGAGTTCTGCTAAATCACTAAGAACGTGGGAAGAGATGATGACAGTCATCCCAGCTTCTTGCAAAGCCTTAATGATTTCGCGAAACTGCATCCTAGCAATGGGGTCAAGCCCAGAAACAGGCTCATCTAGTAATAGTAAAATTGGTTCGTGGATAATAGTTCGCGCTAAACTTAAGCGCTGTTTCATCCCTCGCGATAGAGTGGAAATCTGACTGTTACGTTTATTTCCAAGTTGAATTAGTTCTAAAACTTCATGTAAGCGTTGAGTACGGCGTGGTTCTTGCAAACGATACAGACGCGCAAAATAATCTAAGTAATCCCAGACTGTTAGATCCTCATACAGTGGATAGTCATCGGGTAAGTAGCCTAGACGACGCTTGAGTTTGGGGTTACTCTTGTCACGGAGTAGGCGATCGCCATTAATATAAATCTCACCTGTAGTTGGTTCCTCAGCAGTTGCCAACATACGGATGAGAGTTGTTTTACCCGCACCATTCGGGCCAATCAGTCCATATACTTCTCCCGCCTGAATCTCTAAATCAACATTATTAACAGCAACGTGCCGATCAAATTGCTTAGTTAGTCCACGGGTGCAAATTGCTAATTCTTTTACCATCGCTGCTGGGATGCGGCTTGTGATTAACACATAACCTAGCCTTTTCTAAAGCTTTTGTCAGGCTGGTTTCAGAAATTGAAACTGGCTTGCAGAAAATTGGGGCTGCTAAATTCTGAATTCTTCTTCGGTAAATTTGTCATGATGGTAAAAATTACACATCTTAACTCAGCACACAAGATGACTGAAGCAACAGCAATTCGTCCCAACACCTACATTCAGGAAACCGGGCCAACGATTCATTACCTGGTGGCAATGTCCCAACCAGAAACCCATCTGTTTGAAGTGACTTTACGCCTTGTGAATTATCCCTCACCGATTCTCGATTTAAAACTGCCAGTGTGGACACCCGGTTCCTATTTGGTTCGGGAATACGCCAAGAATTTACAGGATTTTGTGGCTTTTGCAGAAGATAAGCCTTTATCTTGGCGGAAGATTAGTAAAAACCACTGGCAGGTAGACAAAACAGGTATTTCAGAATTAACTGTACGTTACCGCGTTTTTGCCAATGAGCTATCGGTACGAACAAATCACCTCGATACCACTCACGGTTATTTCAACGGTGCGGCACTATTTTTTAGAATACCAAGCTGGGATAAGCAACCCATTCGCGTCACTGTCGTACCACCACGCCCAGAATGGCACGTAACTACTGCCTTACCACCCGTTGCTGAAGAAACAAATACTTTCTTGGCTGGCGATTTTGATACTTTGGTGGATACTCCCTTTGAGATTGGTAGCCACCAATTGTATAAATTTGAGGCTTTGGGAAAACCCCATGAACTGGCAATCTGGGGGCAAGGTAATTACCAAGTTCAGCAATTGATTGCTGATATTCAAAAAATTATTCAGGTAGAAGCGCAGATGTTCGGCGGTTTGCCTTATGAACGATATGTGTTTCTCCTACATTTATTTAGCCAAGCTTTTGGCGGTTTGGAGCATAAAGACTCTTGCTCTTTAATTTACCAACGTTTTGGGTTTCGCGCTCAAGAAAAGTACGATCGCTTTCTGCAATTAGTTGCACACGAATTTTTTCACTTGTGGAATGTCAAACGAATTCGCCCCAAAGCATTAGAGGTTTTTGATTACGACCAAGAAAATTACACACCATCATTATGGTTTTGTGAAGGTACTACTAGTTACTATGACTTGTTAATTCCTTTGCGGGCAGGAATTTATGATGTGAAGTCGTATTTGAATAACTTGGGTAAGGAAATTACCAGATATGAAACAACACCGGGGCGTAAGGTACAACCTGTTTCCGAGTCGAGTTTTGATGCCTGGATAAAACTCTATCGCCCTGATGCCAATAGCGGTAATTCCCAAATTTCTTACTATTTAAAAGGAGAAATGGTATCGTTGTTGCTGGATTTGCGGATTCGCTCTACTCACAACAATCAGCGCTCCCTTGATGACGTGATGCTGAAAATGTGGCAGCAATTTGGGAAAGATGAAATCGGCTATACCCCAGAACAGTTGCAGAAAGTTATCGAATCTGTCGCCGGAATCGATTTGACTGATTTCTTTAAACGCTACATTGATAGTACTGAAGATTTGCCATTTAATCAGTATCTAGAACCCTTCGGCTTGCAGTTGGTAGCCGAAGGGCAGGAAGAACCTTACCTGGGCGTGAGAATAAATACAGAAAATGGGCGGGAGATCGTGAAGTTTGTGGAAATTGGTTCACCTGCACAAGTAGGGGGAATTGATGCAGGTGATGAGTTGTTAGCAATTGATGGGATTAAGATAATTGCGGGTGGCTTAAGCGATCGCCTAAAAGATTATCAACCAAACGATAAAATCGAAGTCGCAGTTTTCCACCAAGACGAACTGCGTATTTATTCCATCACCCTCGCATCACCACGTCCAACTAGATATCAGGTAAAGCCTGTTGAGCATCCTAACTCCAAACAGCAACAAAACTTTGCTGGATGGCTTGGGGCTGCGATCGCAACTGTTTAATTAGTCATTAGTCATTAGTCATTGATAAAGAGTTTTTTGGTATATACCTTGCTCGATTAGTGGGCGAAAATAACTTTCTTGACTTCAGGCTAATTTAAACCACGCCCACTAATCGGGCGTGGCGTTTCACAGACTTTCTTACTAATGACTCTCGGTTGCGGTTTAATAAATGGACTGGGTATGGGATATGAGGTATTTATTGGGCATTGGTATTGATAAAACTCTTCTCCATGTCCCCAACCCCAGTCCCCAATCCCCAGTCCCCAATCCTAAGCCGTTCTCACCGCCCCAGAGTAAATCAAACCCCGTTGCAGATCCAGCGTTATAATCGCCCCATCTCGGATCACCTGCGTTGCCTGCTTCACGCCGACAATCACTGGTACACCGAGACGCAAGCCAATTACTGCCGCGTGACTTGTGAGACTTTCTTCTTCGGTAATAATCCCGGCAGCTTTCCGAATTGCTTCAACAAAATCGGCACTAGTGCGGGATGCAACCAAAATATCTCCAGGATTAAAGTTACTCACATCCATCCCTGTATTAGCCACCCGTGCGCGACCACTTACTGAACCTTGTCCCAAGCCAATTCCGTGACCTAGTACCGCCGTCACCACTTCTACCTTAATCAAATCTGTAGAGCCAGAAATTCCCTGGAGTGTACCAGCAGTCATCACTACTAAGTCTCCCTGAGACAGCAACTTAAGTTCCTGAGCCACGTTAATCGCAGCTTGAAACGTCTGACCTGTGGAAGGTAATCCTAACACCAACAGCGGTTTAACTCCCCACACCATCTGTAGCTGTCGTGCCACATTTACATGGGGTGTCACTGCCAAAATTGGTGTGTGAGGGCGAAACTTAGAGACATTGCGAGCGGTTGCCCCGGTTTGGGTTAGGGTCATAATTGCCGCTGCACCTAATTGTTCGGCAATTTGACCGACAGCTTGACTAATCGCATTGGGAATAGAGCGTCGGGCATCTCTGGTAGAACGTAGGTTTAAGTG
The DNA here is from genome assembly GCF_036916655.1 of Nostoc sp. GTDB lineage: Bacteria > Cyanobacteriota > Cyanobacteriia > Cyanobacteriales > Nostocaceae > Nostoc. The sequence goes on along the minus strand of NZ_JBALFY010000019.1, from coordinate 27,652 downwards.
TTGCGCTTCTTCCTGTTCCATACGTTCGGCAATTCGCGCCATCGTCGCCACTGCTTCTACTGGGAAGCTACCCACAGCAGTTTCATTGGAGAGCATTACCGCGTCCGTGCCGTCTAAAATCGCATTGGCCACATCCGATACTTCAGCGCGAGTAGGACGGGGATTGCTCACCATGCTATCTAACATCTGAGTAGCGGTGATGATGGGAATTCCCAAGCGATTTGCTGTGGCAATTAGCCGTTTTTGCAGTACCGGCACATCTTCTGCTGGCAATTCCACCCCTAAGTCGCCTCTGGCAACCATCACGCCATCACACAAAGCCAGAATCGCCTCCATTTGTTCAATGGCTTCGTGCTTTTCGATTTTGGCAACCACTGGTACTTGCTTGCCTGTACTAGAAATTAGTTCTTTAATTTCGATCATGTCTTGGGGATTGCGGACAAAGGAAAGTGCCACCCAATCCACACCCTGATCTAGACCAAACATTAGATCCTCTCGGTCTTTGTCGGTCATTGCCTTAATTGACAGGTAAACGCCGGGGAAGTTTACGCCTTTATTGTTGGAAAGTTTTCCAGGCACGGTGATGCGACAATGCAAATCACCTTTGTCCCGGTTAATTTCCTCTACAACCATTTCTACTCGTCCATCATCGAGGAGAATTTTTGCCCCAACTGGGACTTCTTCGGCTAAATAATCGTAGGTGACACAGCTAATTTCTTGAGTACCTACTACTGGACGATTTGTCAATGTGAAGCGATCGCCTTTTGCCAAAACTATAGACCCGTTGTCAAACTTTCCTAAGCGAATTTTTGGGCCCTGCAAGTCTTGAAGAATAGCCACTGGCTGATTTAATTCAAAAGCGGTTTGCCGAATTAAGCGAATACTACGCTGATGGTCGGCATGAGTTCCGTGGGAGAAGTTTAGCCGCAGCGTCGTGGCTCCCGCTTCAATAATCGCCTTGAGCATTTCAGGACTGCTAGTAGCGGGGCCAATAGTAGCGACAATTTTTGTCCGGCGCAGAGAATCTCGTAATTGCATAAGGGCTGAAGTTAGGGAGCTATCTGGGAAGTCATCGTAACTTAAGTGGCATCTCCTTTTCAGTCACTCCTATATCAATAAGATATAAGCAGTTAGATGAGGGTTTATGGGAGAGTGAGGGCTGTGGTATAGACTAGATATAGTACATTAATCTTGTATCCATCCTCCCTAAGAAGGAGTTTGTTGCATAAACTTTTTGCCGATTGTCATATCCCACTTATCAGCAAAGACTAGGCTTCGTCTGGAATCATAGCGTTATTCATCTGCTGATATTCAAAGCTGCGGATAAATCTTGCTATACAAAACTTTGCAAAACTTTATTATTCACTAATATTTATCGTATATTCGTAATGTCTGCTCAAGAAGGAGTCAATGTTAGAGATGATCGCATCGGAGGCACAAAAGCCACTGACAATCCCACCCAAGGAATTTTTAGCGCCTCCTGGTGATTTTAATCCGACGCTGCTGTTGTTTTCTGTTGCTGTATCCATGCTGGTGTTATCCAACTTTGGTTACTGGCTTTGGGAATGGCCGCATTGGCTATGCTTTAGCGTTAACACGATTGCCTTGCATTGTGCTGGAACAGTAATTCATGATGCCTGTCACCAATCTGCCCATCGCAACCGAGTGATGAATGCGATGTTAGGGCATGGCAGTGCGTTGATGCTAGCTTTTGCTTTTCCAGTCTTTACGCGGGTACATTTGCAGCATCATGGTCATGTCAATCATCCTAAAGACGATCCAGATCATTATGTTTCTACGGGTGGGCCTCTGTGGCTGATTGCAGTGCGGTTTTTGTACCATGAGGTATTTTTCTTTCAACGGCGACTGTGGCGGAAATATGAGCTATGGGAATGGTTCATCAGCCGTTTAATTGTTGGCGTAATTGTTTATATCTCAGTGCAACACCACTTTTTGGGTTACATTCTCAATTTTTGGTTTATACCGGCTTTTGTAGTCGGGATAGCACTAGGATTATTTTTCGACTATTTACCCCATCGTCCTTTTGCCGAGCGCGATCGCTGGAAAAATGCTCGTGTCTACCCGAACCAAGTTCTCAATATCTTGATTATGGGACAGAATTACCACTTAATTCATCATTTGTGGCCTTCTATTCCTTGGTATAATTATCAACCTGCGTACTATGTGATGAAACCACTGTTAGATGAAAAAGGATGTTATCAAACTTCAGGATTGTTGCAGAAAAAGGACTTTTTTGAGTTTGTTTACGACATCTTTTTAGGAATTAGATTTCATCATCAAAAAGAATAGAGTTATTGCATAAAGCGATGCTTAGGTTGGGGCTGCAACTAAGCTCACTAATGGGTAGCACTGGGAAATTGACACAAGTACATCATGACCAAGGCCAGCCTTCAAAGTAAATTAAGTGCGATCGCTTCACAATTCCAAGTTTTTCAATGTGTTTCCTGTGCTATTGCCCTGCGCCAATTCCTGATTAATCAAAACATTTCTGGTAAACAGATTAGTCTGTTCACAGGTAGTACAGAAGATCCTTTCTGCAACATTTACCATGAACGCCTCCAACAAAACATTTCTATTATTATGGGCTACATGAAGCGATCGCCGTTGAAATTAATGGGCAAGAACTCATTTTTGACAACATCCACCCTGAAGGAATTTCCAGAGTAGACTGGATTAATAACCTATACTGCCCTGCTCTAGATTTGGGCGGCAATTTCCAAATCACCGAAACCGATTTTTAAGCAAGAGGGACAGATGGTTGATTTATATGACCTAATCCACAATATACGGAAACGTCCTGCTATGTATTTAGGACGGCCTTCTATATCCAATCTCCGCACTTTTCTTGCAGGTTACTGCTTTGCCCGTCGCCAGATAGGAATCCCTCAAACACAACAAGAACAGGAATTTTCAGCATTTCAAACCTGGATTCAGCAAAAATTTAATTTAACTTCCAATCAGACTTGGGATCAGATTATTTTATTTTTTTCCCAAGATGAAGACACTGCACTAGAGCAGTTTTTCAAATTGTTTGATGAATTCATTCAAACAGAACATCCTAGAGAACTTCAACCGAATACAACGAATAATTTGATAATGGTTTCAGGAACCCAAGATTAAAAGAAGCTTGAAATGGATGCTTTAGTGCAAGAACTCTACACAAATCTTTGATTTCAATAACCACTTGGATCGCTCTCCAAACAAAGCCAAATCAGTAATTTTGGTTAGTGATGGATGCGATCGCAGTAATTAAACTCCCATTATATTAAAGTCGGAAGCTGCTACAGGGTACGCGAAACACCCAAACGTGAAGACGGAAGCTACTACAGGGTGCGCGAAACACCCAAACATGAAGGCGGAAGTTGCTACAGGGAAGATAAGTGGTTCGTATACAACCCTAATTTTTCACTAGTCTTCGAGTCAACAATTCCAGTCTTATCTAAGCCGTTCTTCTCTTGAAACAATTTGATTGCCTCTTCAGTGTCCTGGTCACTCACTTACAATTGGTGTCGGTAGCGGTTCTTTCGCTCCATTAGCAACAGCGGCTTTTTTCGTAAGATAGGCTGCTTGACTGATACCAAATATTGACAATATCGTCGTATCTACATCAGGTAATGTTACCAAACGATGGAGTTCGAGGACACCTAAAAAGTTAATTAACTGTAGTAGATAAACCACAATGGCAAGGAGAGTAATAAAACTCATTTGGAGGTCGCCAAAGTCTATATTAGCATCATCATCAGTGACAAAATCAGTCAGACTTACCACGTTCTTACTACTCGGTTTACTATTCGGTTTGCTGTTAACTTGACTTTGAGTAATAATTTTTGCTCCCCCATAGGTCAAAGCACTTAATCCTGATAGAAGCAAAAGGTTCTGAGGGATGCCGATTCCCCCAACAAATCCTAGACCACCATGTATGACACGCAAAGAACTTAAGGAGATGTAACCTACTAGAAGAACAAAAAACCAAATTGCCATTTGAGACTTAGAATTACTAAGCCGGTTGTCCTGACCAACAAAAATTTTATTCAAGTCTTTTTTGCACGCAAAATTTACAATCAAAAAGGAAATCACATAAAGCCCAAATCCAGTAAGTATAAGTGCCAGAAACCCCTCTATGCCATTGATTACTGGTTTCACCACAGAAATAACTGTAAGATCGTTTTCAGAGGTGTAAGTAAGATTAACGTTATCGCCACTCGAAAATCCTTGCAAAGTTGCTTTAAGCTCTGGCTTATTGACAGAAATGGTTATTGGATCAGACTGATTGGGAGGATTGCACTGAACTTGTAAACTAGATTGGTCTGCGGCAATAGACTCAATTCTCCCATTTTTAATAGTAGAACTTACCTTTTCGTTAGAAATGGGACAACCTTGGGAGGCAGTATTTTCGGCAATGGCATATGTTGTAAAAATTCCAAAGAGAAATGTTGCAAAAAGCAATGGTATTATCAAATATCGCCTGAAGAATTTCTTCACGCTGAGACCTTTTTTACCACTAACAAATTTCATGTTTTTAATCCCTGAAATTTAAATGATTGTGTGTCACCCGAAGGATAATTTGTTCGGGGCGGAAAGCATAAATTGTCTGCCAAGATGTGTCTAAAATTATTGACAATGAAGAACGTAAAAATCAGGGATTGCGAAACCCTAAAAATACCCTTTTCACCATGCCGTGAAAAGTCAGATTAGTTTGAGATTTTTCTGCATTACAATCGGTCATTAATTTTGGTTAAGTGATTTTTAATAGTAGTAAGATAATACACTTTGCAATACCTCTAAAGCAATGGAAGTTTGCCAACTTAAGCACAGGCAAATTAAGAATTATTACAATTGTTGCTCTAAACCATCAGTAGCAATTTCTTCAACAACTGAGAAATTGAGCAGATGAGATCACAACATTGCTACTTGCATAAATACGGGATAAATTGAGGTTTTTAGCAAATTAAAATATTGATTTTTCGCCAAAAAGAAGGAAAAATTATCTAAAACTCAGAAAAACTAATTTAGTTACATAGTATTAAAGCTACGTGTTTTTTTGAAATTGCAGTATTTAAAATCACAAATTTTGTCTGTTATACTCTGTTCAATCTCCATCTGATATCCATATACTCTGACTATCAAAAATTTACTGTTGAATAACATTTCTAAAATCGAACTTTTAGGAGCGTAATTTGGGCGCATCCACTTTTGGAAGAAATAGAATAAGCACCCCTATATGGGTTGTATCAAAAAACTATCTGCCAAAACCGGATGCTCATTGGAAGTTGTGATTTTCCCTTTCGGCTGACTCTCTTTTTTGCCTAAAGTGTTGCGTAAATCAAATCCAACTGTTTCTTTATGCTTCCAAAACAACGCATACGTGGTGTAATTCTTACGCCTAAAGGATTACATAAACTTGAGTTAGCAAAACAACAAACAGAATTTAATGAAAACGGCAACAAGCGATTTACACTCAGATTGATGAGTGTTAAGACAGGTTTAGACTCTCATACCCTGTGTAAGATTTTTAGCTGTAGCAACAAAGTTGATCGATACTCTCTCACTCGATGTTTTCAAGCATTCAAAATATTATTAGAGCCGGATGATTATGATATCGCCACGATTCCCCGGCTCATAACTAGCTCAGAGTTACAACAGCGAGAAAGCTGCAAGGATAAGACTTTAGGCAGAGAGGAAGACAAAAAACTTGGATTACAGTTGAAGCTAGATGTAAATGAGGTCAACTTGCCCATGACTCCACGTGAAGAAATTCGCTCAAGAGCAATAAGACTGCTGGAAGAATTATCGGGAGAATCTTTACTAAAAGCAGTTAAATTTTTAGAATCCCTTTCTCAAGAGTCTTTACCGCTAAGTCAAAACAAGCATGAACATAGCAACGGTGTTGCGAAGAATATTACGCTCAATTAAACTAAAAAGATTTTTCAACAACTATAAAAATAACCTCTGGAAGCGATCGCACCTTTAATTGGTACAATCGTACTCTTTAGAGGTTATTGTTCAATCGAATTATTAATTGTTGAACTGAATTATTCCTCCACACCCAATACTGTTCGGTTAAGGCAAGAGACGCGATGAATCACCGTCTCTACAATAATCAGTCCTTTCAATAATCAGTCCTTTGTAGATACGGCGATTTATCTCGTCTTTGGCGATTAATAATTGTCATCAAAAAACCTTAATCGAACCGAATTATTCCTCCACACCAGCATTTTCTTTGCTAATTCGAGAGCGGCGTAACCCCTCGTAGACATCGCTTGCTCACGGCTGAGACTGGGAGGCTGTTTGTTAAATATATTTTATTTAAATAATTTACACTTTTGACTTAACTACTGGCTGTGATGTTTGTAAAGCCTGAGGCAAACTCCAGTCGGGACGCAAGCTAGCGGCGTTGCGTAAATAGATATGATGAATTGAGGCGGACGCTGGTAGATAGGCGTGGATTAAAAACCGAATGCAGCGCTGTAAGCTACCTTCGACGTGCATTTGCTGCACATCCAACATGGCTACATTATCCCAACCAGGACGCGATCTAGCGATCGCAGCCGGGAAAATCGCATCCAAATCGCGTGTCACAGAGAAAGTCACACTGATCATGTCCCCCGGCTGGAATTGATTCCGGTTTTCCAGTTCATCTAGTAGTTCTGTAACTACCTCTCGGATTACCTCAACAGTATTTTCTGAAGCGGTTGTTGCTCCGCGAATAGCCCGCATTTGCCAGTCCACGCCAAAATCCTCCTTAAAACACAAAAGTAAGGAATTGGAGTTAAGAGTGAGAAATTAAGATTTTTAACTCATAACTCCTCACTCCTAACTTCCAACTCATATTAGGGTCGATATAACCACAGAGGCAAACCACTAGTAGAGACTTCAAATTCGAGCCAATCAATTCCAGATCGAATTCCTGATGAGAACTGACGACTCCCTGGTAGAAGGCGACTCAATAAGGGTTTACGTTCTTCTAGGGTATAGCAGAGAGTTTTTTCTGGATCAAGTCCGACTAGTTCTGCTGTCCAGCGACGGGCATCTTCTTCTGTGCCCAGGCGATCGACAACACCCAAGGCTAGGGCTTGCTGTCCAGTAAAAATCCGACCATCGGCGAAACTTTTCACAGCTTCTACTGTTAAAGAACGGCCATCTGCTACCGTTTGGACAAACTGCTGATAACTTGTGTCAATCAACTCTTGCAGGATGATTTCTTCTGGTTGAGTAAGTTGCCGATCAAAAGCCAAAATGTCTTTGTAAGGGCCAGACTTAATTACCTGGAAGGAAACACCAATTTTGTCTAGCAAGCGTTCTAAGTTATTTCCACGCAGAATCACACCAATACTACCCGTAATCGTACCTGGGTTGGCGACGATGTGTTCGGCTCCCATGCCGATGTAGACTCCTCCAGAAGCCGAAATATTGCCAAAGCTAGCGACGATTTTGATTTTTTCGCGCAAACGCTTCAGGGCGCTGTAGATTTCTTGGGAATCTCCGACTGTACCGCCAGGACTATCGATGCGGAGCAATAATGCCGGAAACTTTTTTTCTTCTACAGTTTTCAGGGCTTCTAGGACGCGTTTGCGAGTAGCACCGGCGATCGCACCAGTAATTTCAATCCGCGCAATTTGTTTTTTAAACTTGGGCTTAAACGGCCATACCATGAGCTGTCAACATACCTCGTAATAAATTCAATATAAGATGCCTAACGGTTAAACGACCTGCTTTGCTCGTTAAGAAACATGAGCAGGCATTGTGAGCATCGGGATTTTAAGGAAATTTTTATAAGAAGAATTCAGAACTCAGGAGTCAGAATGGGCTAAACCTTAGCTATCCGCTAACAGTATTAATTCTGTACGATTGGATGATAGCGTCGGCGGCAAGCGAGTGTTTTCGAGTTGCGTCTGAATATTGGTTAAAACCATACAACTCTTAGAGACTCTACTGCGTAGCTATTTCCCCGTAGGGGTACGTCCCACTATCGGCTTTCGCCCCTGGTGGGCGAAAAAATTAAAATATTCTCGCCTTAAAACTCTATCCCTTTATGGGTAGAGTATTCTGAATTCTGTATTCTGACTCCTGTTTTATATTTTTTAGTGAGTTTTATTTGATATTCTCAATAAATGCTAATCAAATCCTTCCAGATTGCAGCTAATAAAAAATACCAAACTCTAGTTTAGCGTTAACTTGGTAATTTAGAAAGACTATTTTAGCTATTTGACAAAATTAAAAATTTATAAACCCTTAGTGTTCTAGGTTTTTAAACTGGTTGAAAATTATTTGCGTATAGTCGCGCACCTTTACTAGTTGTTAGTAATTAATCACTAATAACTAAAAAATAATAAATATTTAATCAATTACTTCGACACTGTATTTAATTAATAAAAATTCATTCCGCAGCACTAATCTCTATTGGGGTTAAGTTCGGTAGTACTTTCAATCTTGGAAATATCACTTTTTCCTGTATTCTAAAGCCCAATAATCTCCTGACGAAGCTATTTCACTACTCAAGAATCTATCCGTAATATTTGATACCGATAGCATACGAACATATCAAACAGTCCCCCAACGAAACTACAGGTCAAGCTAATTACGAATAATCCGCGTAGGGGGGTTCCACTGCCGAAGGTGGCGAGAAAACGCATAATCTGAGTAGCGATCGCTTCAGTTAACTCTTGTAAGCCAGGGAAGTGGCCAATGAGGGATAGAAAGAGCAACCCCCCGCCAACGAAGAACATGGGAACGACAAAACTAAAAATGATTGTAAGTACTAGGGAGCGGAGAAAGTTAGTCAAAATAGTCATTTAGGACACACTCCGTGAGTAGAGATGACAAGAGCTAGATAGCGGTTTGTCATTTTCTACAATACGTGCGATCGCTCCAGAGCAGACAATCTGTCAAGAATCTTAAGTTTTCATTAAAATAAACGGCTATCAGTTACAGCCCATGCTGGGCAGATTATAAACAGCTTAAATCTACAAAAGCCTTGCAAAATTAAGGTTACAGCAAAGAGTACCACTTATTTATTGCTTTTCAGCACCTTTAATAACAGCTTCATTTTCTGAGAGCATCTTTAATCTAAGTTAATATTCAGCCTTTTTAGGGGAGTAGGGGACAAAGGGGACAAGGGGGAATTATTGAACAAGTCTCTCCCTTATCTCCTCCCACACTCCTCTTCCCCTGAAGCCTACACTATGCGTGAGAAATCCGGGTTTCTTGTCTACCTTGTCTCTTCTCAATTCCCATTCCCCATTCCCCATTACTTCCGCTATTCTTAAGGCAGTTACCGAGTTAGCTACAGAACATTGAACCAGACTACATCCAAATCCAGTTTAAGGGAATGGAGTCAGCGATTGCTGGCAGCGATTTTTCTGGGTGGGCAAGTACTAGTTCACCTATTGAGAGGCAAAATCCATCGGCGCAACACCTTAGAACAGATGGCGGCAGTTGGGCCAGATTCTTTATTTATTGCCCTACTGACGGCTATTTTTGTTGGTGCTGTGTTTACTATTCAGGTGGCGCGGGAATTCATCAACTTTGGCGCAGGAAACATTATCGGCGGAGTGCTTTCTGTTGCGTTGACGCGAGAACTCGCTCCGGTGTTGACAGCAGTGGTTTTGGCGGGGCGAGTCGGTTCTGCCTTTGCAGCAGAAATCGGTACCATGCGAGTCTCAGAACAAATCGATGCTATGTTGATGTTGAAAACAGATCCAATCGATTACCTGGTTATTCCCCGTGTCCTTGCTTGCTGTTTAATGCTGCCAATTTTAACCCTTCTGTCTTTGGTGACAGGGATGTTTGGGGGATTAATAATTGCGACAACTATCTACAATCTATCTGATACGGTCTTTCTAGACTCAGCCCGTAACTTTCTTGGTATCTGGGATATTTTTAGCGCCATGATTAAGGCGTGCTGCTTTGGTATTTTAATTGCCGTAATTGGTTGCAGTTGGGGGCTGACGACAACAGGAGGTGCTAAAGGTGTAGGACAGTCAACTACAACTGCTGTTGTGACTGCCTTACTAATTATATTTGTGAGCAACTTCTTTCTTTCTTGGTTGATGTTTCAGGGAACTGGCAGTGCATTCATCGGACTATAAAAGTGAGGAGTGAGGAATTAGGAGTTATGAGTTAAAACTTCTCACTCCTAACTCTTAACTTCTAACTTCTAACTCCTGACTCCTAAAATAGGAGATATGCCTACTAAATAAAGCAGGATTTAAGACTTTGACCAGTTTATTTACTCCTAACTCCACATCCACTGTGGAACTCAAGCCTAGTTACAATATACCTATAGGGTTGGTAATTGCCGCGATTCCACTACTATTGGTACAACCGTGGGTAGGTTCCCTTTTCACGCTGTTTGGTTTGTTTCTCATGTTTCAGGCGTTAACGCTGCGTTTGCAATTTACCGTCACCGACTTAGATATTTACAGAGGCGAAAAGTTGATTCGGCGCTTTCCCTACCAGGAATGGCAAAACTGGCGGATATTCTGGAATCGAGTACCCATCCTGTTTTATTTTAAAGAAATTAAAAGCATTCACTTTTTGCCGATTTTATTTGACCCCAACACATTGAAAACTTGCTTAGAACAACGTTGTCCGCGTTTTTAGTGCTGAGTACCATCTGTGCTGAGTCGTTTTGATATAAACTCGTAACTTAGCACTCATGCTCAGGATTTTTATGGCAGGTCAATTGTAATATTTCTGAAAGCTATTTATTCGCGTCATCGGAATTACACTATTGTTTATGAACCTAGAGGCATCTCAAACCCCAGAACCAAGTGATGAGCAATTGACAGAAAAACCAGAAGAGAACAATGCAGTTGAACATCCAGTAAATTCATCTGTTGAGTCAGTGCTAGAAACAGAAGCCATTAGCTCATCAGAAGGCTACACGACTTTTGAGCCACTCATTTCTAATGCAGAAGTTGTCGATTCTACAGTAGAGCTAACAGAAAATTCAGATGGCGAGTTTGTAGCGCAGTTAGAAGCGGAAAATGTCGCGCTGGGGTCTGAAATAGGATCGGGAAATAATTTATTATATGCAGAAGCAGAGCAGCGAGTGGCAGAGTTACAAAGCGCTGAAGCATCTCTTAAGGAAGAAATAGCCAAGCTGCAAGCTTCTTATGAAAACCTGCAATCACAGGTGAGTGAAACTCAAACCTCACTGGGGCGAATTGTACAAGAGTCACTGTTGCAGTTGGAACAACGCAAGCAAACTCTGCAAATTTCTGTCGAACAACTAGAACGCCGTCAAGAACGTATCCGCAACGAGATGCGAACCACTTTTGCTGGTACATCTCAAGACTTGGCTATTCGGGTGCAGGGTTTTAAAGACTATCTCACGGGTAGTTTACAAGATTTGGCCGTTGCCGCTGAACAGTTGCAACTGACCCCAAGTGTGGTAATAGAACGAGAAAAACCAGCTGTAAAAGAGGCTAAACCTGTTGAATCCCAGCCTGGAATACCCCAATTTGCCCAACAGCAGTTTCAAGATACTACCAAGCAAATTCGCCGCTTAATTGATCAATACCGCAATAAACCAGATTATTATGGCCCACCGTGGCAACTACGTCGCACCTTTGAACCAATCCATGCTGAACGAATCTCTAACTGGTTTTTTACCCAAGGGGGACGGGGTGGTTTGCGGACAATGGGTAGCCGCTTGCAGAATATCCTAATTGCCTCAGCTGCAATTTCGATATTACACAAGCTGTATGGCGATCGCGTCCGTACTCTAGTCTTAGCTAATACACCGGAGCGATTAGGTGAATGGCGGCGCGGCTTGCAAGACTGTCTCGGAATCGGTCGCCCAGACTTCGGCCCAGACCGGGGTGTGGTATTATTTGAGGCATCTGATGCTCTTGCTCAGAAAGCAGAGCGATTGACGAAAGCCAATCAACTGCCCTTAATTATCATTGACGATTCAGAAGAACAAATCAGTTTGTCACTGCTGCAATTTCCCCTGTGGTTAGCCTTTGCTCCTGACCCCAAAACAGTGAGAAACTATGATGATGATTTTTAAATGAGTCATTGGTCAAGAGTAATCCCTCTTGACTTTTTTGAATTTTGTTAGCGAGTCTTCTCCCAAGGGGAGACGCTAAGAGCGAACGAGAGTCATTTTGAATTTTGAATTGTATTATGGCTATTTGGTTAACTCTGTGCGGGGCAATTGTAGTCATAGCTTACTTGCTGGGTTCTTTTCCCACTGGCTATATTGCTGTGAAGCAGTTAAAAGGTATTGATATTCGAGAAATTGGTTCTGGTTCCACTGGCGCAACTAATGTACTAAGAACCTTGGGTAAAGGGCCAGGAGCATTGGTTTTAGTACTTGATTCCTTAAAGGGAGTATTAGCGATCGCTCTAGTTTACTGGTTGCTCAACTTTGCCTCTAATCAAAATTTTATCCCTCCAGCGGTAGATGCACAACTATGGCAACCGTGGATTGTAACTTTAACTGGGTTAGCCGCCATCCTGGGACATAGTAAATCAATTTTTTTAGGCTTTACCGGTGGTAAATCCGTTGCTATCAGCTTAGGGATTTTATTGGCAATGAGTTGGCAGGTAGGTTTAGCAACAGCGGGTGTGTTTGCCGTGGTTGTGGCAATATCACGGATTGTCTCTTTGAGTTCAATTGTAGGTGCGATCGCAGTTTCCATTCTTATGGTATTTTTACATCAACCCTTACCCTATATTCTGTTTGGGATTGCTGGTGGATTGTATGTGATTTTGCGCCATCGCACTAATATCGAACGACTGTTTGCGGGAACAGAACCAAAAATTGGGCAAACTGTAGCGACAGAACCCGAACAAACTGCATGATAGATCAGCGGAAGCCAAACTCCCTCTATGAAACGGGGTTGAGGGAGTTTGGCTTCCCAATTACTGCATTGCTATTTTGCGCTTATGGACGAACGTTACCTTTAATTAAACGGTGAAAAAGACGGCACGGCCACAAAAAAGCTCCACAAATGCTGACTGAGGCGATGGCTACCACAACTCGCCAACTCGAACTAGGCTCAGTAGAAGATTCTGAAGGATTAGCTTGTGTACTTTTAGCGAGTTCTGGCATTGAATGAGATAGCTGACTGACTGTACTCACCCCTTCAATCGCTGCTCCAATTAGATAAGCTACTAGGGCAATTACTAGCCAGTGATTCATAATATTGCACTGTTTGAACTCTGAGCGTATGCTTGGCAGTGATCAATCATTTGATTTATCGTATTAATGATTGCCGCCTTGCCCTAAAGATAATCTGCCTTCAGCCGTATCGCGAATTAGGGGCAGTTTAGATTTAATATAAGTGTTAAGAGTTGTATCTGCCTGGGCATCAAGCCCTTGTTTCGCTTTTAACTGCTGGAGGAGCAATTGTATTAAAGCAGCATCATCAAACTGGAGCAGGGTGCTGACTTGGGTAGATTCGATTACAGCCCAAAGCTGTTGCATCATTTTAGCAGTTACCATGAAGCCTGTAACCTCTTAAGCTTTTCTTTATATTTACACGAATTTTGGATTTGTGGTTAGTTTTTATCTGAAGATTTATAAAGATGTAGGTTGGAAAAGCTTGATTAAGCAGGTAGGCATAATTAAATATACAGCAGAATTCAGAATGGGCTATGCCCCGTTGCGCTAAGGGACTTCCAATAAATTACCCAATCTTGTAGGGTGGGCATCTTGTCCTTTAGCTAGGCTACACGACTAAGCTCGACTTTATCCAAAATTAAGAACTCAGTTTCTTTATCTGGTAAAAATCGTGGCTTTTTGGCAAATACTTTTTCTTTTTCTACGTCACAGAGCATAGATAAAGTTCAAAAAGTAAAACTACTATCCCACATAGGTTTCAGCAATAGCGATCACGTTGCGAAAAAAATGGATAAAGTCGAGCTAATAATTTTTGATTATTCAGCTTAGTTGTTTGTTTTTCATCTGTCTGTAGATAGCTGCAATGTTGCGGGCATCATCAATACCACGATGGTGTGTGCCTTTTAATTCTATTCCCAACTCATTGAGAGCTAGTGCCATACCAAATTTTTTAGATACGCCAAGATATTCTGAAAATTCCTCTTTGATATTTATGTGTTCTGAAGTAAAAGGATAAGAGAAATTATGAAACGCGCAATCTTGAATAAATTGCTTTTTGTCGTAATTGCCCCAAGAACAGAAAATATGGTTGGGAAATGAATAAATCCATTCTTTGAAGCGAGAAATTGCCTCTAAAAATTTTGGTGCTTCGTCAACATCTTGCTGCCGAATACTAGTCAATTCGGTGCAAAAATCTGTCAGTTGTGGATGTCTCACAGGTTGGATGAATTGCTGAAACTCAGAATCAATTTCCCACGTTGTTCGATTGAGCATCACCGCACCAATTTCGATGATTTCCATTTCGTGACGGGGAATAGTTCTACTGTTACAGCACGTAGCTTCAAGATCGATTATCAAATAATAGTCGGATATTTTAGTATTCATATTATGTAATTGAGTATTGGATAATTAAAGATAGTTATTATTTATACGTATTTTTCGAAAAATACATAATTTTTGTAACTTTGTTGTATTTATTATACTACAATAGCGTGATGCTTACAGGCTTTTTTATCTATTTGAAGCACAACCCTCTACCAAATAAGAACTTGACAAAGAGAATTTAGATTGATGAAAAAGGTTTAATCCAACGGAATTGAATAGCGAGATCAAGAGCGATGGCAGCCAACACAAACCACAATAAACTTTCTGCCGCCAACACCAAAAAAGGCCAAATCGTGCTATTGGAATTCCAGCCAAGTTCTATCTGAGTTAATCCCCGCACCAAGCCAAAAGCCAATACACCGCCAGCTTTGAGTTGAGGATTTTGATCTGAGCGGATGATATAACGGTAGGTAACACCAAATAAGAAACCAATAAAAGTTGCGATCGCACCACTTACCCACAAGTGCCAATTCACATCAATTTGCAGAATTACGAGTGTCTGAAAATACTTCGCAAGTACGAAAGTATTTAAAAGACTGGCGAGCGCAAAGGCAGAAAATAGCGAAAAACCTCCAACTATTCCAGCCTTGAGGGATTCTAGGCGCTCTGCCATTAATTGAGAATCTAAAGTTGCCTTCACTGCTTCAATAAACTTACTCAAATAATTGTAATTAATTAAATGCTCTCATCGGGGATTTTGATGATAAATTCGGTTCCCCCACCTGGTTGAGAATTCACTTCTAATACACCGCTGTGTTTTTCTACGACTATTTCATAAGCAATTGACAAACCAAGTCCAGTACCTTTACCAACAGTTTTTGTGGTAAATAACGGCTCAAATAAGCGTTTTTTCAGCCGTTCAGGAACACCAATCCCATTATCAGCAATCCGAATTATAACCAATTGTTCCGAATCTATTTCTGTTGTAATTTTAATCTGAGGAATTAGATTACTGATTTTGCCTTGTATGATAGCGTCATCAAGGGCATCAACTGCATTTGCCAGAATATTCATAAATACTTGATTCATCTGTCCTAAATAGCAGTGTATATGTGGTAATACTCCATAATTTTTAATAACTTCAATCCGGGGACGATCGCCATTAGCTTTCAGGCGGTGTTGCAAAATCATGAGTGTACTATCTAATCCTTGGTGCAAATCAGCAGAGATTTTTGTATCACTATCTGAGCGACAGAAGTTGCGGAGTGAATTAGAAAGATTTTGAATTCGTTCGCTTCCTATCTGGAGTGAGTTTAAGATTTTTACCATATCTTCGAGAACGAAATTCAGATCCAACTTCTCAATAGCAGTAGTAATTTTAGTCGTTGGGTTGGGATACTCTTGTTCATACAGTAGAAGCAACTCAGTTACTCCGGCAATATATTCTTGTAAAGGTGGAATATTGCTAGAAATAAAGTTGACGGGGTTATTGATTTCATGGCCAATCCCAGCGATCAACTCTCCAAGTGTTGATAGTTTCTCTTGCTGCACTAATTGAACTTGGGCTTGTTGCAAAGCCCTGGTGCGATCGCTAACTTGTTGTTCTAAAGATTCATTCAATTGTTTGAGTTGTAAATGCACGCGCACTCTAGCAATAACTTCCTCTTGTGCAAAGGGTTTCGGGATATAGTCTACTGCACCAAGGGAAAATCCCTTCGTTTTGCTCTCTGTATCTGCTAAGGCAGTGGTGAAAATAATTGGAATGTTTTGGGTGAGAGGATTGGCTTTGAGGCGACGACAAGTTTCAAATCCGTCAATACCTGGCATTTGTACATCCAGCAAAATCAACTCTGGTTGATTGCGTTCGGCTTGAGCGATCGCACTTTCTCCATCGACTGCAACACGGAAACGAAAACCCTCACTATTGAGCGCTTCACACAGGACAGATAAATTTGTTGGATTATCATCCACAATCAAAATAAATCCAGTATTTTGCTTCTTGTTCATGATCCATTTAAAAGTAAAATTCAACTCAAATTAATTGATGTATTGTTCAACAAAAGTTTCCAAGCGTTTGAGTTGGAAATTACTAGCAAGCTGGCTCAGATGTTGAGCAAAAATATTTAATTTTTCATCAGAGGCGGAAAGTTGTTCAGCTAGTTCCAAAACTTTTTGAATATCACCGTCTTGAATGAGTTCGAGTAACTGTTGTAAAATCTCATCGGCGGGAGAAATTATCTCATTTTTTTGATCCAAATCACCCGCATAGTTTTTTTTAATTGCGTCTACCTTACCATCAAAAATCCATTCCAGTTGCAAAGATTGCCGTAGCATTTCTAATAGTGCTTCAGCTTCTACGGGCTTTGGTAGAAAGGCATCTGCACCTAAATCAATGCTCTTATATTGGTCGGCTGCAAACACACTTGCGGATGAAGCAATGACAGTAATATCTTTAAACTTGTCAGATTTACGCAAACGACTAATAAATTCAAATCCATCCAATATAGGCATCACTAGGTCAGTGATAATCAAGTCTGGTTTGTGTGCTATAGCCTGTTCCCAAGCTTCCTGACCATGACTAGCCTCTACAACAATAAACCCAACTGGCTCTAATAAATTGACAATTACCGATCGATTTTCCCATTTGTCATCTGCAATCAAAATGGTGCGGCGTTGTCCCTGATAACCAATAATAGTTCCCTGCTCAACTATTCTCGAAACCTTTGCCCAGTCTTTAGATTCTGAGAATTTTGCTTCAAACCAGAAAGTACTACCCTTACCAAGTTCACTTTGCACCTGAATTTGACCACCCATCAACAAAACAATTTTTTGGCTGATTGCTAATCCCAAACCTGTACCTTCCGATTGTCGTTTCTGATTTCCAACTTGCTCAAAGGGCTGGAAGATTTTCTCGGCTTGTTCGGGGATTATACCCGTGCCGGTATCTATCACCTCAAAGCGAATTTTGTAGTTAGTTTTTTCATTAGTATTTAATTCTTGCTCAATCACTTTAACCTTGAAAGTGACATTACCTTGATTAGTGAATTTAATGGCATTACTAAGTAAGTTAATCAATACTTGTCGTAAGCGTTTTTCATCACCATGAATACCCGTTGGCAAATTAGGATCGAGTTGGACATCAAAGGCGATGACCTTTTGTTCTGCTCGGATGCGGCAAATTTCAGTCACACTATCTATAAAGGAAGGTAAGAAGAAATCAACAGGGTGCAGTTCCAGTTTTCGAGCTTCTATCTTGGAGAGATCCAGGACATCATTAATTAGGGTTAAAAGATGAGAACCACATTGATAAATAATGCCGACTCCTTTACGTCCTTTTTCACTTAAAGATTCTGTGCGTTGGAGAATTTGAGTATAGCCAAGGATACCGTTAAGGGGTGTGCGTAATTCATGACTCATATTTGCAAGAAATTCACTCTTAGCTTGGCTGGAGTTTTGAGCGACTTCTTCTGCAAGGCGTAGTTCTTTCTCAATGCGCTTGCGTTCGACAATTTCAGTCGAAAGCACTCGATTGATCGCTTCTAATTGGGCAGGGCTAGGTAGCGCCAGGGCTTGAGGCATGAGATCAATTAACGCAAATGCCGTATATATTGAGATAATGGCGGTTAGAGCTTTTAAAGCACCTGCAATCCAATAATCTGGATGCCAAAGCGTCCAAATTTCCATCAAGTGTCCAGTACCGCAGGCAATGATAAAAGCACCAAATAATAGAAATACTCCATTAAAAGGAACGTCTTTGCGTTTGGAAATAAAGTAAATTAATAGGAAAGGAATTGAATAATAGGCAAGAGCGATCGCGGCATCAGAAATAATGTGCAGCCAAACTAATCCAGTTTGCCAGAGATAACAATGTCCGTGGGGAATAAAATCGTTAGTTTGGAAATAATTGTTGAAAAATGTCGGCATGATACTAAGGGTTGCGAGGTTTGAAATATATACCCATTGCCCTAGTATTCCCAAATTATCAATTTAAAAAGCGCGATCGCTACTTTTTTACATTCGTCTTTATAATTACGTAAAGTAGTATGGTATCAATAAAAGATAGTGTCTGCTTGGGGTGGGATCGCCTAAGTTCCAATGTCATTGGATAAAAAAATCTGAGCCTGCCCAATCCCTGTATGATAAGTATTAGGAAACCTTTTGTAATTATTTGAAAAGTGGGACTATGGAGATTTTGACACTAGGTTGGGTATCGTTGTTAGTTGTGTTCACTTGGTCAATTGCAATGGTAGTGTGGGGACGTAACGGACTGTAGAGGCATTGTGGAAAGTCCATTTTTGAGTATTTTAGCAATAGTAGCTGTACTGCTACTCGTAGTCGTCACTGGTGGTATTGGTTATTTAACCCTGGCAGATTGGCGCGATCGCCGTCGCCGAGATGAAGAGAAACAGACCACCCGCAGCGCCCCTCCTAAGCGGCGATAATTCCTTTGTGGTTGAAAAATCTTTTTGTAGGGATATGATACTATCATGTCCCTATATTGTTTTTTCTGACATTCCCAAGAAATAACTGTTACCTTTGCGATCGCAACGGGAATCATGAGATAGAAGACTTTCAATATTTAAAGTCCCACTGGGAATGGAAAACTCCTCTACTACTCAACCCATAGAACCAAATTCAGAACAGCAAGAATCTCATTCAGATGTGACATTCTCTCTCCGTCAGAATGAGCAACAAAAAGCCTTGTCTGGAGTTATTGCCCATATTCGGGAATCTCTAGACATAGAAACCATCTTCAAAATTACGGTCACTGAAGTACGTCAGCTTTTAAAAAGTGATCGGGTTGCCGTATTTCGTTTTTATCCTGAGTTGGCATGGGAAGGGGAATTTATCTATGAAGATGTGGGAACAGAATGGGGTTCGGCACTAGCAGCCAAACTCCGTGACCACTGCTTTAGTGAGGAGTTCGCAGGACTGTATCAGCAAGGTCGAATTAAAGCAATAGCTGATATTTATCAGGTTAATGCCAGTGAATGCTACATCCAGATTTTGGAAAGATTCCAAGTACGTGGCAATATAACTGCCCCCTTGATGAAAGGTAAAGATTTATGGGGCTTGTTGTGTATTCATCAGTGTAGTAGTCCTCGGCAATGGGAAGACTCAGAAATTGAGTTTGTGCAATTAATCGCCGAACATCTCGGAGTTGCCTTGCAGCAAGCAGATTACCTAGAACAAGTAAAACTACAATCGTCAGAACTAGCACAAGCAAAAGCCAGAGAAAAAGCAGCCGAATGGCAGAAAACCATAGCCATAACCATTGAGAAAATTCGTCAGTTCCTAGACTTAGAAAGCATTTTCCACACAACCACCGCAGAACTTAGGCAACTGCTAAATGCCGATCGCGTCGCCATCTACCGCTTTAATCCCGATTGGAGTGGTGAATTTGTGTTTGAATCAGTGGCAAAGGGTTGGATTTCTCTCATCCACGAACAATCGCAGCGACCGGAATTGAAAGAAAACGTCAGTGAATGTAGCGCTAAAGATTTATCTAAACCCCCTGTTGCTGATACCTATTTACAAGATACAGAGGGTGGTAGTTTTAGTAGATGTGAAGTTTACCGTGTTTGTAATGATATTTACAATTCAGGCTTTAGCAACTGCTACATTAAAATCTTAGAGATATATCAAGCCAGAGCTTATGTAATTATTGCCATTTACCACGGTCAAAAGCTCTGGGGGCTGCTAGCAGTGTATCAGAATGCTACAAGCCGTAATTGGCAAAAAGATGAAGTTTACTTGCTTACCCAAGTGGGCACTCAATTAGGTGTAGCTTTGCAGCAAGCAGAATTTATCCAACAAATGCAGATTCAAGCCGCAGAGATTAGCAAAGCTGCTGAAAGGCAAAGGGCGCTGGCCAACACCGTAGAAAAAATTCGTCAGTCTCTTGATATTGAAGCCATCTTTAAAACTACTACTCAAGAAGTCCGTCGGCTATTGGAAGTGGAACGAGTCGCAATTTATCGCTTCTATCCTGATTGGAGTGGCGAATTTGTGGCTGATTCTATTGTTGATGGCTGGACACCAGTGGTTAAGCCGCAACCTGTAACCGAACGCATTCTTGTACAGGGGACGAAAGCAGGTAAGTATGCACGTAATGAAGTTTTTGTCCCAATTTCTCAGGGCGAAAAGCTGTGGGGATTGCTAGTAGCTTATCAAAATTCCCAGCCCCGTTATTGGCAAGATGAAGAAATCAATTTGCTAGCACAAGTTGGCGTTCAATTGGGGGTAGCATTACAGCAAGCTGAGTCCTTGAAACACATGCAGGTGCAAGCCCAAAAACTGGCTAAAGCCGCCGAACGAGAACGGAAAGCAGCCCAAAGGGAAAAGGCTTTAGCCACAACGGTGGAGAAAATTCGCCAGTCTCTTGATATTGACACCATCTTTGCTACCAGTACAGAAGAAGTCCGGCGGCTATTGGAAGTCGATCGAGTGACAATCTATCGATTCGCGGCTGATTGGAGTGGGGAATTTGTTGCTGAGTCTTTAGCCCAAGGTTGGACAGCAGTAAAAGAAATTGTATCAGCGATGTCTACGACGGACTACGCTTACGCCAGTAATTACTTGCAAGAAATCCAAGGCGGAGATTTTGCTAATAGTAAAACTCTTGTTATTAAGGATATTTATAGTACCGATGATTCTATTCCTTATCTTGCCCTAATCGAGCTAATGGAGGCTAGGGCATATATGATTGTGCCAATTTTTCAGGGTGAGAAACTTTGGGGGTTACTAGCAGCTTATCAAAATATCAAACCCCGTGATTGGCAAGAAGATGAAGTAGATTTGCTGATGCAAATTGGTACTCAGTTAGGAGTAGGACTTCAGCAAGCCGAATTACTCGAACAAACTCAACGTCAAAAAGAAGAAATCACACAGACTCTTAAAGAATTACAGCACACTCAAAGCCAGTTAATTCAAAGTGAGAAAATGGCAGGCTTAGGACAGTTAGTTGCTGGTGTAGCACATGAAATTAATAACCCGATTAGTTTTATTTATGGCAATATCACTTATGTTACAGAACATGCGGAAAATTTATTGAAATTACTACGCCTTTATCAAAAACAGTATCCCAAAACAACAGGAGAAATTCAAAAGCAAATAGCAGCATTAGATTTAGATTTCATTAGTGATGACTTCCCTAAAATTCTGACTTCAATGAAGATAGGGGCAGATCGAATTTCTCAATTAGTCTTGTCGTTACGAAGCTTTTCTCGACTTGACGAAACAGGAATGAAGCCAGTAGATATCCATGAAGGCATCGACAGTACTTTGCTAATTTTACAACATCGACTGCAACCAGAGACTAATTCTTTTGCAATTGAGGTAGTTAAACAATATGCTGAATTACCCCCAGTAGTCTGCTATGCAGCCCAGATAAATCAGGTATTTATGAATATTCTCAACAATGCGATCGATGCACTAGAAAACTCAGCAACTAGTGGAAAAATAATTCAAAATCCCAAAATTTGGATTCGTACAGAAGTCATAGAAGAAAATACGATTCTGATTTGGATTGCTGACAATGGTTGTGGGATTCCAGAGAGGATGCGATCGCGCATTTTTGAACCTTTCTTTACCACCAAACAACCTGGACAAGGCACTGGTTTGGGGTTATCTATTAGCTACCAAATTATTGTCGAAAAACACGGTGGTAATATCAAGTGTGTTTCGGAAGCTGGTAAGGGCTGTGAGTTCTGGATAGAAATTCCGATGAAACGGACTGTTAGTTAACAGCAATTATCGCAATGTCCGCAACGCCAGTTAGCTGCTTCTTTGTCAAAACCAAAGGCGTTTAACAAAAATTGCCAACGACACTGCTTTGTAGTCAGATATTGCTGCATCTGTTTGGCGGCGTGTAACTGCGTCGGTGGCTGATTTCCAGCTTTTTGCCCAATGGTGTAATGAAAAGGGTCAAGCCAGTTTAACTGACCACTGCTGTGGAGTAAAGCCAGTGCCGTCGCACCTTCGGGAAATTGTCGAGTTACTGCATTCACTTCTCCCTGTTTTGGTAATTTTTTCACAAGTTGCTGCGCTATTTGTTGTTGCGATCGCATTTGTTCTTGAAAAAACTCCTGTCTTTGCTTATCCCCTGCATCTAACCACCCCGTAGGTTCACTTACCAATGTCAACGCTTCGGCTGGTTTCCCATCCCTTCCAGCCCGGCCAATTTCTTGCACATATTCAGATAGCAGATGTGGGGCGTGAAAGTGGGCAACCCAGCGAACGTCGCTTTTATTTATCCCCATACCAAACGCACAGGTACACACAACAAAGGGGATTTTACCACTTAACCAGCTTGCTTCTACTTCACGGCGTTCTGTTGCACCCAATCCCGCATGATAACTAGCTGTGGCGTAACCCATCTCTGTTAACCATTGAGCTAAATCTTCACTATCTCTCCGAGTGCGAACATAAACTAATCCCGATTGTTGCGGTCTATTTTGAATAAACTTTAATAATTGTTGTTTCCTACCTCGTGGTGTCCAAGCAATGCGAATGCTGGGATGCAAGTTAGAACGGTAAGGATTCAAGCGGAAAATCTCTGGTTGCTGTAATTGTAAAACTGTTTGAATAATTTTTTGGGCTGAGGGGTCAGCAGTAGCAGTAAAAGCGGCGATACTAATTTTTGTTCCTGGTGGTTTTGATTTTAGCAATGCCGGACGCACCGCCCCTAATCTGCGATAAGCTGGGCGAAAAGTATCACCCCACTGCACTAAACAATGAGCTTCATCTAAAATCAAACCATTAATTTGCAATTGCGGGTCGCATAATCTTTCCCACACTGGCGAACTTAGTAAAGTTTCTGGCGACAAATATAGTAATCTTAGCTGTTGATGTTCTAAAGCTTGCAGAGTTGCACGACGTTGAGATGAAGATAATTCACTATGCAAAAGTGCTGCTTTTTGGTGGCTTTCTCGTAGTTCCTGTACTTGGTTTTCCATCAACGCCACTAGAGGCGAAACTACCAAAGTTAATCCTGTTTGTAGGAGTGCAGGAAGTTGAAAACAAATCGACTTTCCACCACCTGTAGGCATAATAATCAGCGCATCTTTTTGTGATAATAAACTACTGACAATTTCTCCCTGTGGTGGACGAAAATCTTCATAACCCCAGATTTTTTTAAAAGCAGCGAGGACTTCTTGCCAAGATTTTGTTGTAGACTGATTCATAATCAATGGTAAATGCACCCATATCCTTGAATACTGAATATAGCCTTTGTTATCCAGCTAATGGTTCAGTAATTTCATCATCTTAGGTTGCAACTCGCTGACCGCAAGAATGAATTATAGTTAACATGAGTTCGACTGGTCATCTCATGTCCACCCAAAAGACCTCTCCCTGATTTTACTACGCAAAACCTGTCCCTCTCCGACTCGGAGAGGGACAGACTTGAACTTTAGTTCAAGGCAGGGAGAGGTCTGTGGAACTCACGTATAGTTATTATTATTTTTGGTTCTTCGGTTACTTTTATGGATAATTACTGGTAACAGTGACTTAGAGATGTTGCAGCGTTATCTGGAGGTTACACTTAGATTTTAATAAAAATCAAATTGGATTGCTATATTTATTAAATCTCCACGAATAATCCTGGATTAAAGTAATTATTTGGTTCATCTGGATAACCACGCGGATTACAAATAACGCGAGTCAAACCGATTTGATAATCTAATTGATTGTGATGTGGCCATGAATCCATAATAATGCTCCAGACTCCTCAACTAAAGTATCAAGATTTGAAGCATAAGCAGCACTTAAAATATCTTCTTGATATTGAAAAGGTATAGACTTTGCACTAGGAGCATGATGGCTAATAATTACATTTTTACCAGATAAGCCAGATAATGTATTTTTTAACCAATTAACTGATTTTTGACAAATTAGGGCTGTGTCAATACTTTTTAACTTTGAGTATTGAGGACTTAATCTAATTTTCTTATAATCGTTCATGACTTGACTAGCTTCTACACCTGCCATACGTGGCTCACCAAACAGTTTAAAATCAGTCCATAAAGTACAACCTAAAAAATTTACTCCCTCAATAGTAACTAAATCATTCTCTAGAACATGAACATTAGTTCCTAATGAATAATTTTTCAGCTTCTCAACAAGCCTTGGATAAGCACTTCCATAGTATTCATGATTACCTAATACATATATTACTGGTTTATTGGGAATATTTTGAATTGCCCATTTAATTCCTCTCTCTCTTAAATTAATATCTCCAGCTAAAACAACAATATCAGAATTTATATCAGGAGTATTAAAGGGTTGAAATTCAAGATGCAAATCACTTAATATGTGAATTTTCATGCTAGTTCCATAATTGAAGCATTTTGAAATACTATAGGACTAGTATTTGATTTTTGAAATGCACGTAGTGGACTGTCTACGCAAAATAGTTCATTAGACGTAGGTTGGGTGAAGCGGAGCGCAACCCAACATATTATATCAGGATGTTGGGTTACGCAAAGCCTCCACCCAACCTACAATTTTCTTGTATCGTATTTGTATTGTACTAAGTTAGTTTTATGTCCCTGAATAAGGCGATAAGTACTAGACCAAAAATATAGTTACAGCTTAATTATTAATCTACGAACAAAGATTCTAAATCTCGATAACCACTGGCAACACGAGTAATACTAATTCCGTCTTCTCTTGGATAGTAAAATATAATGTAATCATCCACAACAAAACCGCGCAGATTTGGTACAAGTCTTCCATAACTTTTTCCCATATTGGGGAAACTCGCTACTAATTTACATTTGGAGCGAATGTCATCAAAAAGCTTACTAGCTGCTTTTGGGTTACTCCGAGCAATATATTCACAAATTTCATCTAAATCTCGAATTGCTGCATCTGAAAGTGAATAATTACTCATTCAGAGGACTCCTCAGCAATTAGACGAATTTTTTCTTGTAATCTGGCAAATACAACTTCGCCGTCAGTTACTTGTCCCTTAGCAATTTGTTCAGTTCCTACAGAAATTTTATGCCGTAATTCTTCAATGCGCTGCTCTCTTTCTTGTAGCAGTTTAAAGGCTTCATTGATGACATCATTTGCATTAGTAAATCTACCACTTGCAAGCTGTGCCTGAATAAATTGCTCTAGTTCTGGTTTAATTTGGATGTACATATTTTTTTAGCTTTATATAATTAATATTCTTATCTAAATTTTAACAGCATTGCTACATCAAAAGCAATTATTGATTGGTAATTAACCATCCCACAAATTCTGTAAGCATTCACCTTCCTGGTGACGACTACCGATGTGGTAAACCGCAATTGTATTTTGTAATCGCTACCTATAACCATCGATATTTACCTTTCTTGTACCAAGGTGTTTCGTCAAGGTGGATGTTAGGCACAAAAGATGCTCATGGACTTTACCGCTGTTACGGATTTAAAAATTTGACAGAACCGGAAAGAATCATGATGCGTTTAAATCCCAATGCTAACCAAGCTTGAGCAAAGCGGGGACAAAGCAGTTCGTAGGCGTAGCCCGTCGTAGACATCGCTAACCTGCATTGACAGTTAGATTACAATCTAGGTATAGTTTCTCTGACTGGAGTTGTTCATCGGGTGATTCAATCCGATTCAATGACAAAGCACACCAGACAAGTATTACTTAGTGCGCTCAAGGTGGTTGTCTTATGCATGATGCTGTTCCTACTATGCACAAGCAATAGTTGGGCGCAAATCACTACTGACAGCAAAATTGCTCCCCTGATTCAGAAGCTAATAGATAACGATGCCCACATCAGTAGCATTGCCGCAGATGCCTTAGTTAGTATCGGTTCGCCAGCAGTACCGTCTCTGATTGAGGCGTTGAAAAATCAGGATATTAATCTTCGTTGGCACGCCGCTTCGGTTTTAGGAGATTTGGGTGCAGAAGCAGCACCAGCCGTTTCTGCCTTAAGTGCGGCATTGCACGATGAGGATGGACAAGTCCGGCTGTACGCCACCTTAGCTTTAGGAAATATTGGTACAGCAGCCAAAGCAGCAGTTCCATCGTTAATGGCGGCATTACAAGACAAGGAGCAATTCGTTCGTATTTATGTTCCTTCTGCACTCAGAAAAATTGGTGTAGAAGCGAAAGTAGCTGTCCCAGTATTAACCGCTGCCCTAAAAGATAATAACCCCGCTGTACGTTACAATTCTGCCTACGCCCTGGGTGCAATGGGTACAGAAGCAGTATCGGCTGTCCCTAATTTAATTACCCTGTTGAATGATAACCAGTTTTACGTGCGTTTAGGTGCTATCAAAGGTTTAGGAGGAATAGCGGCAGGCTTTCAGGATAAAGCAAATGCTTTACCTAGCTCAAAGTTGCAGAAAGTCATCTCAGACTTTGAGCAGGTATTGACAACTATCCAAGAACACAAAGATAAATTTACTGAGACGGACAGTAGGCTGATACGTCGCCCTCTGAATGCCCTGAAAGCAGAAAAAGAAACTCGCCTCTTTGATAGAGTTCTAGAATGGCTATTTGGGCATAAATTACTCTTGGGAATTGCCGCCTACCTGATCTTATTACCTTCCGTGTGGTTAATTCTCTTGCGATTAGCCCCTTTATGGTTGTTGAAAATTAACAACGCCCTCAAACCTTACACAGATTTTTCTCTCCCATTTATCAGCGTCAATGTACCTCTGCGATATGTGCTATTTGTTGGCTGGTTTCATTACCATCCCAGAGTATTAGATGCGTGGGTAGCTAAATATATCAAAGCAGCCCGCGAACAATTTCCCAAAAAGGATACAGTTAGCAGTCGCGCCTGTTACATTCCCATTCCCGTTGTTTTGGATGGTACAACAGTTCCCCAACTAATGAATGAGAATTTGCGCTCAACTTTCGAGAAACAACGTAGCTGCCTAGTAATTGGCGGCGAAGGGGGTGTAGGTAAAACCAGTTTAGCGTGTCGAATCGCTGGGTGGGCAATGGCTGAGGCTGAAGACCAACAACTCTGCAAACATTTGATGTTACCTGTGCTGTTAGAAGAAGAATTTCGGGTAACTGAAGGTAAGTCGCCGCTTTTAGGAGCTATCAGAGGACAGTTGCAAGCTTTAATTGATGAACCAGAGCCGATTTGTCAAGAGTTACTGTTACGTTTGTTAAGAAAGAAACGCATTCTATAGCGGTTCTCAGTTGGGTGCAATATAGTAACAGCAGTGAGTGAACCAGCCAATAATGTCTTTTTTAGTTACTGCATTGAGAGCATTTGTA
>NZ_JBALFY010000018.1:0-12677 GCF_036916655.1 Nostoc sp. | reverse complement strand
GGGCTTAAGTTTGGGGCTTAGAACCATAATTTGTCCTTTTGGCGATTGGAAGCATAAGCCGTCCTTTTCTGCCAAGTTATCGTTCCAGTGACAGTACTAAGTTGAACCCACACCAGAGCTACTGGACGGTGCTACTCCTTCCTTGTGTAAGCATAAGTTGAGCAACCCGCTTTGAAACCATAAAGTGAGCAAGTTGCTCATCTTATGCTTACAGTGACAATACAGGAATGCTGGAGAACACAAAATAAGAAACCCTTATCTTTTATCCGATATCATCTACGATTAATACCTTTTCTCCAGGTGTCTAAGTAGTTTGAGTATAAAATAACACTTAAAATACGTT
The DNA here is from genome assembly GCF_036916655.1 of Nostoc sp. GTDB lineage: Bacteria > Cyanobacteriota > Cyanobacteriia > Cyanobacteriales > Nostocaceae > Nostoc. The sequence continues at coordinate 12,334 of NZ_JBALFY010000018.1, read as the reverse complement.
ATGCTTTCAAAACCTATATTCACAGAGCGATGGCAACTCTTGGAGACGCTCCGCGAACGCTCGCCGCAGGAACCGCACTACGACAAATGGCGATCGCTCGTTTAAAATCATTAGTACCAATCGAAACCTGCGAGAGAATGCTGGGATTGTCATCCATGTCGGAATCCTCTATCAGTTGAGGTGGATGTGGATGTGCCAGAGAGCCGATTGGTGATTTGCTGCACCCTAACACAACTTGATGAAACGATTGGATTATAACAGTACTAAAGTACTAAGCCGACTTGTCTTCTTTTGCCTTTTGTTAAGTTACAAGTTCACCCTGTTAAAAGATTTTTCATTTCTTTTTCCACGGCATCATGGATGCCTGGCGCTTTAAACTGTTGTAAACCCTTAGCCGGACTGAATGTTAGGTTGAACTTCGCGCAACCGACGTTCCAGAAAACGACGCTCACTGTCATTTGTCACTAATTCTAGTGCCCGTGTATAGCTCTGGGTCGCTTCCTCTAATGCTCCAACACGCCGGAATAAATCTGCACGGGTGGCATGAAAGAGATGATAACTGTCCAGTTCTGGAGCAAGGCTATCAATCAGTCCAAATGCGGCTTGAGGACTGTCTGCCATTGCGATCGCCACTGCTCGGTTCAAGGTAACAATGGGTGAGGGCTGCAAGCGTTCCAACACCTCATAGAGCCGCACGATCTGCGCCCAGTCTGTTTCTTCGGCGCGGGTTGCCTGACAATGGAGGGCGGCGATCGCCGCTTGCAGGGCATACACTCCGGTTCCAAAGAGCAACGCTTCCTCTACCAGAGGTAACGCCTCAGCAATCTGTAGATGATTCCAACGACTGCGATCCTGATCTTCTAGCAAAATCAAATCGCCTGCCTCATCTAGACGCGCATTGCGCCGCGAATCGTGCAATAACATCAGCGCCACCAGTGCTGTGACTTCAGATGGGGGTTGGGGTGCCAGCAATTGCCGCACCAGTTGCCCCAAGCGAATCGCTTTGATGCAGAGGTCAGCCCGCACGAGCGCATCTCCTTTGGTTGCGGCATAGCCTTCGTTGAAGATGAGATAGATGACTGTCAGGACTGCCTCTATCCGGGGAGCGAGATCAGTCGTCTCAGGTACTTTGTAAGGAATGCCTGCGTCTCGAATTTTGCGTTTAGCACGAACTAACCGCTGTGCCATTGTTGCAGTCGGTATAAGAAAGGCGCGGGCAATTTCGTCGGTTTCCAGTCCACCCAACATTCGCAGGGTCAATGCTACTTGAGTTTCCGTTGCCAGTGCCGGGTGACAGCAGGTAAAGATTAATCGCAGGCGATCGTCTCCAATTTCATCACTGTCATAGGTTGGTTCTTCAGTGGATGGAATTAAGCCAGATGCCGCATACCACTCCAGTTTTTCGGTCAGTTTCGTGCGTCGTCGGAGATAATCGATCGCCTTGTACCGTGCAGTTCGGATAATCCAGGCACGAGGACGATCAGGAATACCGTCGCTTTCCCACTGATTCACTGCCGCTGTAAATGCTGCCTGTGCAGCTTCTTCAGCTACATCAAAATCTCCGACCAGCCGAATCAGAATAGCGACAATGCGCCCCCATTCAGTTCGATAAAGGGCAGCAATTGCTTGAGCCACATCTGTTTTTGGGATTGAAGCCATACCTTTCACAAAAAGACATAAAGAATTTTGGGCAAGGTGTCGATTTGAGCAATTGCCGTTCGACTGACTGATAAAGGGAGATAAGTTCAATTGTACTAGACAAAATTTTTGCACTCAGGTGTCGATTTGGACAATTCCCGTTCGACTTAATCACAAAGGAGGCAACCCAATGAAATATTTGCTGCTGATTTATATGGAAGAAAACGCCATGAGCGACACCGAGCGGGAGCATTGCTATGGGGAATCTGCCCAACTCGCCCAGGACTTGCATACTCAAGGACAATTTCTGGCGACGGCTCCACTCCATCCTGTTGCAACCGCAACCAGTGTCCAAGTCCGTGATGGCAAATCACTCGTGACCGATGGACCATTTGCCGAAACCCGCGAACAATTGGGTGGATTCTTCCTCATTAATGCTCAGGATTTGGACGAAGCCATTGCGATCGCCACCCGCATCCCAGGTGCAAAAGTCGGCACCGTCGAAATCCGTCCTGTCATCGAAGTTGCGGGACTACCAGCACAGCCCTGACGTCCTTAACCGCTTGAACTCAAGGAGAACCCTCATGCAAAACAATTCCAAAATCACTCCCTGTTTATGGTTTGATGATCAAGCCGAAGCCGCCGCTCAGTTTTATACGTCGATTTTTCGCAATTCCAAAATTGTCCACGTCAGTCGATATGGAGACGCTGGACAGAAAATGAAAGGAAAACCAGCCGGAGCCGTCATGACTGTCAGCTTTGAACTTGATGGTCAGCCGTTCACAGCACTCAACGGTGGTCCGACCTTCAAATTTAACGAGGCGATTTCCTTCCAAATCTTTTGCGATACCCAGGTGGACGTGGACGATTACTGGCAAAAATTGTCTGCCGGTGGGGATGAAACCGCACAGCAATGCGGCTGGCTCAAAGACAAATACGGTGTCGCCTGGCAAATTATTCCTCGCATTCTGATTGAGTTACTCAACCACCCCGACGCGGCAACCTCTCAAAAAGTGACCACTACCATGCTGCAAATGAAGAAGATCGAGATTGATGAACTCAAGCGTGTCGCTGCTGATTAGCGGTTCCTTCGGAGTTGCGCTTTGCGCTAATCAGCACACCCAACCCAATACTTGTCGGGTTTTGGGGAAAAGGGGAAGGTGGGGCCCCCTCTGGGGATAAGGGGCGGGGGGAAGGGGAAAGAAAAAACCTTTAACCTTTACCCTTTAACCTTTTCCCCAAACCCAATGCCGAGTTGAAAAAAGCGTGCAGTATTGACACCCAACCCCTCGCAATCTAACTCAAAACCATTCAACAGGAGATTTCACAATGAAAGTCATGGTCTTTGTCAAAGCAACCCAAGACTCTGAAACTGGGGTCATGCCGAGCGAACAGCTTTTAACTGAAATGGGGCAGTACAACGAAGAATTAGCTAGGGCAGGTATCTTGCTCGCCGCTGAGGGGTTTCATCCTAGCTCCAAAGGGGTGCGAGTTCACTTTTCAGGAACCGATCGCACCGTCACCCAGGGACCTTTCACTCCAGCGCCGGAGCTAGTGGCAGGGTACTGGCTGTGGCAGGTGAACTCAATGTCCGAGGCAGTTGCTTGGGTAAAGCGCTGCCCTAACCCGATGCCAGGAGACTCCGAGATTGAGATTCGTCCCGTATTCGAGGCAGAGGATTTTGGTGAAGTCCTGACACCCGCCTTAAGGGAGCAGTCAGACCGCATTCGCGCTCAACTTGAAACGCAGCAGCAAGAGTAACGTCAGCGAAGAGGACAAGGGGCAGGGGGCGGGGGGGAGAACCCCATAAATAAATTTAGGGGCTTGCAACCCTTGTGGCAGGGGAACTCCAGTATCTTTCTCCCTTGCTCCCTGCTCCCCTGCCTCTTTGGTCATCAACAACCGCGCAAATGATGTTTATATGCGAACGATCCGCTCATCAAAACGCAGAATCGATTACAAAAGGAGAAATCAATGCAACTCAATTCTTACCTGATGTTCAACGGCAACTGTGAGGCAGCGTTCAAGTTCTATGAACAATGTCTGGGTGGCAAGATTACTATGATGATGACACACAAAGAAGCACCTTCTGCCGAAAATGTCTCACCGGAATGGCAAGACAAAATCATGCACGCTTGCCTTGAACTAGATGATCGCCTCCTGATGGGATCTGACTGCCCACCAGGATACTTTGAAACCCCGCAAGGTTTCTACGTACAAATTAGCGTTCCTGAAATCACTGAGGCAGAACGGCTTTTTCACGCTCTAGCAGAAAACGGCAAGGTGAAGATGGCGATCGTGCAAACGTTCTGGTCATCGCGATGAAGGCATGTTGACCGATCAGTTTGGGACACCGTGGATGATCAACTGCGAACAAACCATCTGAGCCGAATGGCACGCTTGTAAAGCTGAAATCTCCTTGCTGGCAGGGTGTGGGAGGTGTGGGAGGACGGGGAAGAAGTCTTCCCCCCCACACTCCCCACACTCAAAATCTTGTTATATCAGGGCTTTGCGATTAACAAGCGTGCCATTCCCTCCTTCCCCTCTTTTTCATAAAAGTTGCTCAGGCAGCAATACTGCGTGGATAATTGCAACCGCCTTGATGCAGAACCGTCTGGGAATACAAATTGCCTGCTTTAATTACAAAAATCATCAACCCGAATATCCCGCCAGACATCAGACACTTGCCAGCCGGAATTACCCACAGATTGTACTGGAGGATTGTCAAGCAATGGAATATAGTCAGGAACTCTAGGCTCTGAAATCGCTACTGGTTTCTCCTCAACCTCAACCACAGGGGCTAGAGAATTGACAGTATTAGCTAGAAGTTGTTGGTCTTCTGCCTCCTCGATTAATTTCATCTGTTTCAGCGTGAGCTTGTCGGATTTTTTGATGATTTTCTTAGTGTGTATCTCATTAGAAGTTTTCATTGGCTGTTCCCTTGAAGGCATTGGCTTAAAATTTGTCTGAGTAAAGTTGCGAAAAGATGGGTATTAATAATTGCACAGAAATAACAAGGTACACCAAATTTATGGAAAATACGAGTCTCTTACCGAAGAATTTATTAATTGGACATAAATATCTTTTTTGGGCAGATGCCTAAAAGCGATCACAGTAGTGGCGCAGAGATTGAGACTCTTCATTAGGTATATTTAAACAGACGAAATATCTGCAATTTGAATGAGGAAAGCTGTGGTGGCTTGAGACAAAGTTTGTAAATACGGTGAAGAAGGCAGGAGGCAGAAGGCAGAAGGTTGCAATACAGTGTAGGCTTCAGACCTACACTGATTGCAGGACACCAAATCAGAGATTTTGGAGTGGGGCTTAAACCCTTGCTCCATGATTGTCGCAGTAGCTATGCTGAGGGCAGTATTCCAACTGAAACTCCTGCCCTCTGCCTTCTGCCTTTCTTGTTAAAAATAGCTTCTTGGAGATTAATCAAGATGAAAACAACAGTGAAACGAGAAATACAAATGAAATACAGACAATTGGGAAACAGCGAGTTGAGCGTCTCCGAAATTAGTCTCGGTTCCTGGCTGACTTATGGGGGTGGTGTAGAGCAGCAAAATGCAGAGGCTTGTATACACAAAGCTTTAGAAGTTGGAATTAACTTTATTGACACTGCAAATGTTTACGCTCAGGGAGGGGCTGAATCATTTTTGGGAGAAGTATTGCAAGGTACTGAGCGCGAAAGTTACGTCTTAGCGACCAAAGTTTTCTTTCCTATGTCAGCCACTGAGCGAGGACTCTCAGCAGCCCAAATCAGAAAACAAATTGATGCTTCCTTAAAGCGACTGCGTACTGATTACGTTGACCTGTACCAATGCCATCGCTACGATCCAAATACGCCTTTAGAAGAAACGATGACGGCACTCACTGAGGTAGTGCGTCAGGGAAAAGCTCGTTACATCGGTTTTAGCGAATGGAGTCCGCAGCAGATCCAAGCAGCACTGAATTTGGTTGATGTTGGACGCTTTGTTTCCAGCCAGCCCCAGTATTCCATGCTCTGGCGCAAACCGGAAGCACAGGTGTTTCCATTATGTGCAGCTAATGGCATCAGTCAAATTGTTTGGTCGCCGTTAGCTCAAGGTGTACTCACAGGTAAATACCAGCCAGGACAAGCTGCACCTCCAGATTCTCGTGCTGCTAACGAAAAGATGAATTCGTTTTTGATGGAGGAGTTGTTTAACGAGCGTACACTAACAGCAGTACAAAAGCTCAAACCCATTGCCCAAGACTTGGGGTTGAGTATGCCACAATTAGCTCTGGCTTGGGTACTACGAGATGAGCGTGTGTCTTCAGCAATTATTGGTGCTAGCCGTCCAGAACAAATTGTTGATAATGCGGCTGCATCAGGAGTACAGCTAGATACAGATGTACTGGCAGCGATTGACCAAATACTGGCATCGGTTGTCCAAAGGTAAGGAAAGAGCTAGTTCTCGGAGCAAACCCAAGCAAACCCAAAAGTTTTATTGTCTTGCTGTCAAGGATATACCTTGAGATGAGCAGCATTGTGCATAGCTCGTTTCCACACTAACAATAGACTACATTATGGCGATCGCTTATTTGAGGGATCTGAATCTGGGGATAGCTAAAAAATAAAATACCCAAGATCGAGGCGAAAGTACTTTTCTTCTGAGTAAGTGCCTGACAGGGAGCAATGTTCTAACAGTGAGATGGATAAGCTGGCGTTGCAGAGGAGGCTTTTAAGGCAGAGGAAGAGGAAAAAATAAGTGTATAAGCAATCTCTAACATAATGACTGTAATTATTGAGATATACTTCACCATGACTATGAAAGATAATTTTGTGAAGCCGAATCATCCTCTAGACATTTAGTAGAGTAGTCTTTTAGTAGATGTTTACACTTAGTATTAGCTATAAATTTAAAGTAAGTAAATATTATTTTACTTTTTGGCTAAAAAAGGAGTTTTTTATGATATCAACTGTGATTTTTTTTGTTGGCTATACTGTGATATCTGCGTTTTTCATTTCTCATGTTGAGTAATCAGCTCCACTAACTATGTGGAGGCGAATTAATGGAAAAGAAAAGTTGGCGATCGCTACAATCAATATTTCCAGTACTTATACAGAGGTATGGATACCTAGTATTGTATAAACTAAATTTTAGTGAAAGGTAATAAATGTAATTTTATATACTCTGTTGAGATGAATAACTCAGTAGAGTATTTTCGTGAGAGTCACTGCCCTTGAGAAATCGTCTTGTCTTGTTGCAATCCAACAAAACCTCTTTTAACAACCATAAATTCAAAACTGCGGCTGCCGTCTCAAGAAATGTAATCGTACTTTTTGAAACATCTATAAGTTGTGCTTCTCTCAATTGCGGTCATTGCCATTAGGAGCCGACAGTTGAATCATCTCAGTAAAACGTGAATACTTAACCGCATCGGTAGGGGGATAATCTGCCGACACTGCAATTAACCCAATTTTGATATCCTCGAAATAAATCACACCCCCAATACGCCCTTCAAGAAAGAAAGCTCCATGAAATAAATGATATGGAGCGATGTAGATTAGCAAAAAGTCACTAATCTTTATTGCCCTATCAAACATCTGCTGACAAGTTTTTTGGAGGACGGCATCTAGATATTCATTATAGGCAGGCTCACCCAGGTCAGTGAATTCCGGTAGATCCGCAAAATGATCCATGTAAAATAGCCAGATATCGGATAAGTCTGCGTCATTTATGAGTTTTTGCTTAAGTGACTGTAATCGGTCGATATTCATATTATGGATATTGAGGAGATGGGGCAAACAGACAGTTAAAAAGTTATCAATAGTGAACTCTCTACGATTTTTGAGATAGCCAAAGCACAGCTTGAGTCCACGCTTGCTGGAGAACCGCAGCATCAGGCTACTGGGCATTTCCTTGTCCAACGGTTGCTGCTTGTGTGGTGTGCCAATTAGAAGCCAGAGAGCGGATTTTTTGAAGTTCCGATGGAGAGATTCGCTCTAAGTTACGCAAGATTTGAGTTATGCGTGGCTGATTTTTGAGCAAGTCATAATGACGAGCCAGAAAGTCCCAATAAAAAAAGTTGAAAGGACAAGCATTTTCAGTGGTGCGCTCACGAGGGTTGTAAGTACAATTCAAACAATAGTCACTCATATTGTTGATGTAGTTAGCAGAAGCAGCATAGGGCTTAGACGCAATCATTCCACCGTCAGCAAACTGCCCCATACCAATAACATTGGTTTGCATCACCCAATCGTAGCCATCAATAAAGGCGGCATGAAACCAGTCCTTAAGTTCTTGGGGGGAGATACCTGCTATCATTGCAAAGTTGTTCAACACCATCAACCGTTGAATATGATGAGCATAACCTATTTGTTTAACCTGAGTTAGAATCTGGTGCAGACAATTCATCTGTGTATCGCCAGTCCAATAAAAAGCAGGCAGTGGATGAGTGTGGTTAAACCAGTTACGTTCTGAATAGTCATCATCTAGGTAAACATAAACACCGTGCATATACTCTCGCCAGCCAAGCACCTGACGGATAAAGCCTTCAATGCTGTTTAGCTCCCAGTCGCTGCTGTTGTCTAAATATGCAAGCTGTGCCGCCTGAACAACTTCCAAGGGATGAAGCAATCCAATATTGAGATAGGGAGAAAGCATCGCGTGCCACATTGTCTGTTCGCCAGTCACCATCGCGTCCTGGTATGGCCCGAATGAGGACAAACGTGTTTCAATAAAAAACTTCATTACAAGTAGTGCTTGCTGCCGCGTTACACCCCAGCAGAAGGGTTCAAGAAGCCAGTAACTTTGATTGTCTTGGAATGCCTCAGATTGCTTAATGAAGTCAATTACATCTTGTGTAATTGAGTCTGGTTCAAACCATAAAGCTTCGGGTAAGGTCAGTTTGCCTTTTGGTGGTTTGCGATTTTGTTTGTCAAAGTTCCATCGACCACCAACAGGTTGGTTGCCCTCCATTAGAATGTTGAACCGCTTTCGTCCCTGGCGGTAAAAGTCCTCCATGATTAGGCGTTTGCGTCCACTGGCCCATTCAATGAACTCCTGATCACTCCAGATAAAACAGTTATTTGGTGTGAAAGTGATTTGAATTGGAAGTTCTAGCTTTTGAATCAACGCAACAAAAGGGCGATCCGTTGGAGTCATCACCCGCAGTTCGCTAATTTGGTATGAATTTATCCATTCAATTAAAGGTGTTTTGAAATCTTGGCTTTGAGCGTATGTTACTGGGAAGCCAAGCGATCGCAATTCGGCAGCAAAGTGACGCATGGCTCCCCAGACCAATACCAGTTTTTGCAAATGGTAAGGAAGTTGCCCTGCATGAGTTAGAGATTCAATAAAAATTACGGGAGTCTGTTGCTTTGGAAGCAAGCAACTTTGCAGTGCTGATTGCTGTGACCAAAGTTGATCTCCGAGAACCCAAACACCAATGGTCATCCTCTTGCTCCCTCTCATACCGTGCGTTGGCAACGTGACGACAAAATGCTATTCAATCAAGTGTAACGTTATTGTTACAAGAACTTTCTCAATGAAAAAGCTGATGAAAGCTCAAAAGCACTAGTGCTAATGTACTATTGTGGTGAGAAATTTCTCAAATATCCAGATTGAATCACAAATTTACCAGAGAATAGTCGTTCTCGCCGCTTGGTAGAAATGGTAATACTTCAACAACAATGCAGACGAGGAAGATAGTTCACGTAGACATGGATGCCTTCTACGCATCGGTGGAACAGAGGGACAACCCTAGCTACCGAGGTAAACCGTTAGTAGTCGGTGGCAGCCCTAATCAGCGAGGCGTAGTTGCAGCCGCCAGTTATGAAGCTCGTAAGTTTGGCATTCACTCAGCAATGCCCTCAGTAACAGCAATTGCCAAGTGCCCTGGGCTTATCTTTGTCAGACCAAGATTCGATATTTACCGAGAGATTTCCACTTCAATCCACGCCATATTCAAACGCTACAGTGATTTAGTGGAAGGGGTTGCACTAGATGAAGCATATTTGGACGTTACTGAGAATAAGCAAAGTATCCCCTACGCTTCTACTATCGCAAGACACATCAAAACTGCGATTTTCCAGGAAACTCAGTTGACAGCAACCGCAGGCGTGTCGATTAACAAGTTTCTTGCAAAAATGGCATCAGGGCAGAACAAGCCCAACGGACTAACCGTGATTTTACCAGAGGATGCGATCGCCTTTGTAGAACAGCTAGCGATTGAAAAATTCCACGGTATAGGAGAAGTTACGGCGGCGAAGATGCATTCGCTCGGCATTCATACTGGCGCAGATTTGAAAACGCGATCGCTCTTGGAGCTAACACACCACTTTGGTAAAGCAGGTCAGTATTACTATAAGATTGCCAGAGCAGAAGATGATCGCCTAGTTGAGGCGAATCGAGTTCGTAAGTCCATCGGTGCAGAAACCTCATTTGCACAAGATTTAAGCGATGTCGGTCAGATGTTGCAGGAACTTGAACAGATTGCCCAGATAGTGGAGCAACGCTTAGAGCAGCACGAAACGCGTGGCCGAACATTAACATTGAAAGTTAAATTCTCTGACTATCAGCAGTTAACCCGCAGTAAAACTATGCTTGCTCCCATCAGTGAACTATCTACGATTTTCGAGATAGCTAAAGCGCTGTTTGAGTTGATTGATCTGGAGAATCGTAGTATCAGATTGCTAGGGATTTCTTTGTCTAACCTTGATAATCAAAAACAATCTCAAGCTATTCAATTGCCATTATTTCAGAATGGGAACATCAGATTTTAGCGTAGGTGTAAGCCCCACTTCTAAAAAGCTCAGTTACTGTCGTAAGCATTTCACAAGCTCATTAGTGACTGCAATTGTGTGTCTGAATTATCTCCCAATTCTTGCTGCAATTGGGATAGTTGATTTTCTAACGCTTCAGTAGTCTGAATGAGATTCGACTCTTGGGCTATTCTTAGCTGAGTTTCTTTAATAGATATTTTTCTTACCAGTTCATTGACTGCATCCACTGAATCATCATTTTCAGTAATCATGGCTGAATTACGATTCCTCTAAATTCTGTTTTGAGATTTAATACTCTGCTTCAATTTGATAAAGGGCAGGATTAGCTTCAATAGGTAATTGTTGTTCAAAAATCTCATTTTGGGAAATGCGTTTAGAGAATGCCGATTGCCACGTTTCTTTACTAGACCATTTTGCAATATTAATAAATTGAAATCTCTCGCTTGGGTCAAGACTGCGATGTAACTTTGTATCGATAAACCCTGGCTCATTTTTCATCAACAGAGCAGTCTGATTCCATTTGCGAAGAAATTCATCTTCCAAACCTTGAGGAACAGAGAAGACATTGATCAATACCACAGGTGAATCCATAAAGGCAGTTCTTTTAACTCTGTCATGCCAGACAATAGCATTTATCAACAGAAACTTGAATGTACCTATAGTAGGATTATACAAGTTTTAGATGCTGCTCACCGACAAAAATCATCAACCCTCAACTCACGCCACACATCAGACGGTTGCCACCCGGAGTTACCCACAGAGCGGAGGGGGCGATAGTGTTCAGAAATGTATTCGGATTCGGAAACGTAGTCTTCAATGTACACAGGTGGATTTGATTCAATTACTGGTTCAGGAATATTTTGGCTCTCAGGAATCTCAATGGGTTCAGTCGGTGGTGGGGTTACTTCTGTTTTCTTGCGAATTGGGTTAGAGGTTTTTTTGATGAGTCGTTTCATATCTATAGGAATCATTCGGCTTTCCACAAAGAACGGATATTCCAGGATACAGGAAGTTATCAGCGAATCAGAGGCATTTTGCCAGAAAGTTGTATGGCTATTGGGTAGCGTAACCGAAAGTTAAAGATAATTTTTAGAGATTGCTCAGACGGGCTAACATCCCTAAACCTAAACCAAAGATTAAGGTAAGTCTCAAAATTAGCACAGTGTGCAACTGACTAAAAAATGGAAGTAATTGATTTTTTACTGCGACTGAACTAAAAGCACCAGCCCAAGCGATACTTAGTACTACCAATAAAACTACATATAATGTTATTCCTCCACTAAAAGCTAAAAGTAAAATTCCAGTTACACCGTGGCTTAATATGTAACACCAACCTAAAGTTTTAGCCCAACTGATAACGCCAAAAAATCTCCAAGCAAAACTGCGAGTCAATGTTAAAGTCAAAAATATTAAAGTAACTCTGGATAAAGTAAAGGCACTGCCCTGCTGTAAAGCCTCATCCCAAACTGCTGTCCAAGCAAATAACCAGCCTAGCATTACATAGCAAGATAAGCTAAACACCAGTTTTATCCAAACAATATATATTGCAAACATTTCTAAATTAACTTTAGTTATTAATAAATATTTGAACAAATAGTATTTAATATATGAACCGTTAAAATAATCCATAATAACTCGTTATTAGTGATAATAATTCTTGTAACTTATTGAGCGACAGTTTATAATATTCTGTAAAGATAATTAAGAAAAATGATTAAGCCTAAAAATGTGTATCGTGGACACTCAATGGAAAAAGTTGGTCACGGTAAAAGAGCGGAATTTAAAACAACTATCAATGAAAAAGAATGGTCTGCTGTGACTGAATTAGAGGTAAAAACAGCAATTGATGCTTGGATTGATGAAGGAATAGAGCCTTAGTTATTGGGCTACATAGCTTAAAAATGCCCTGGATAATCCGAATTGGGGGCCATCGCCATGAAACCG
>NZ_JBALFY010000017.1:0-55701 GCF_036916655.1 Nostoc sp. | reverse complement strand
TACCCTAGCCTGGATAGTGCCACTTTGTTTCTAACTTGATTGCTGATCAGGTAAATCCGCTTGTCAATAGGGTTTGAGACGCGCTAACCCTGATAGAGCTAGCATCAGAGATAATTACAGAATTAATGGAATCAGGGTTCAATATTGAATTAGTACTGGCTGATAGTTTATATGGTGAAAGTAGCCAATTCATTAGAAAAATTGCTGAATATAACTTAGGTTATGTGGTGTCAATTAGAAGTAATCATGGAGTCTGGCTACCAGCAGGGCAAAGGGTTAGGGCAAATAAGTGGTGTAAATTTGAGAGAACATTTAGCAATCAAAAATCAGAGACAAGATATATTAGAGAAATAATTTATGGTAAAAAAAGAGCCATAATTTACTGGGAAATAACTACTGATCCAGAAACCATGCCGGAAAATTCTACCTCCTTCGTGATGACGAATCTGCAAGGTAATCTCAAGAAAATATTAGGTGACTTATATGGATTAAGAACCTGGGTAGAATATGGGTTTCGACAGTGTAAACAGGAACTAGGATGGACAGATTACCGTTTTACTGATTTTCAACATATTGAGAGATGGTGGGAAATTATTTTTTGTGTTTATACGATGATTAGTTTAAATTCTTCAGTCTTATTAGGTTTAAATCAATCTTGTCAATTTGAGACTAAGACACAAGAAAATAATGATGTTGATTTTTCTAATCATCCACAATGGAACCATGAATCTGGATGGAAGAATACTTTAAATAATCTACGTCTCATTATCCAACCACTTTTACTATTTTGGTTGATTTATCCCTGGTTAAGTATTTTCCCTAATTCACATTTATTATTGGGATTCAATCATTTAATTGCTGCAATGAATCAATTTAAACCCTCTTATGCTTATGGATGATTTAGCTCCTGAACTACTTGCTTATCTCGGAAAGTGACAGAAGAGGGATATTAATTTTTAATAAGAATTAATAAATGTATTCTTTGTGGCGTTAATCAACCAAGTATCAAGTAACTGGATGTAAATAAAATAATCATCAGACTGGTTAGTAGTTAGTACGACTGACGACTGACTACTTAGGGTTGAAGGTGATAATGAGCATCTACATTTTTCTAGCCTACTTATGTCGACTATGTTAAATATTTCAAAAGTTAAAAAGGGGGATTGTAATAAGTTCGGTATGGTATTGCTGGAAGCCAGCAATATGATGATGAAGCCATGAACAAAACCGTTGAAGTTCTACCGGATCAGCCGGCGCTGGTTGCACGAGCGCTAGAATTAATTCTGTCTAAGTTAGAAACTGCTATTGAGCAGCGTGGGCAGTTTACTATCGCCTTGTCTGGTGGCAGTACACCTAAACCGTTATACGAAGCAATCGCTACTCAAAAACTACCTTGGGATAAAATTCATATATTCTGGGGAGATGAGCGCTACGTACCACCAGATCACCCCGATAGCAATGAACTGATGACGCGTCGTGCATGGCTAGATCGTGTTGATATCCCAGCAGCCAACATTCATCCTGTATCGACTTTAGAAGCTAATCCAGAGCTATCTGCTGCGAAGTATGAACAACATCTCAAAGAATTTTTCAATTCTTCTGGGGTTGAGTTTCCTGCATTGGATGTAGTATTACTAGGAATAGGTGATGATGCACATACCGCATCTTTGTTTCCCCACACAGAAGCTCTCAAAGTACGCGATCGCCTAGTGACTGTGGGTAACAAAGACGGAAACCCCAGGATCACCTTCACATACCCCTTCATCAACTCTGCTCGCAGCGTAATTTTTCTGGTTGCTGGTGCTAATAAACGACCAGCTTTAGCGCAAATCTTTGCACCTGTGGCCGATGATTTCACTTACCCATCCCGCTTAATTCGGCCCCAAGGAGAACTTTGGTGGCTGCTGGATGCAGCAGCAGGTTTGGAAATCCAACAATAATTGGGTATTGGGTATTGGGGACTGGGTATTGGGTATTGGGGACTGGGCAATAATCAATAGTTTTTCTTCCCCTGCTCCCCCTGCCTCCCCTGCTCCCTGCTCTCTTCCCCCCGCCCCCTGCGTAAGAGTGTCCAATTCATTGTTCCATTTGCAGTAATTGCTAGAATCTAAAGTTAGGGCCGCCCTCTGCTTGCCAGTCCTACCTATATTTATGATGATCTTGAACAAAGGCTAAATATCGATGATCGTCTGCCCTAATTGCAATCATCCCAACCCTGATGGTGCTGTCCAATGTGAAGCTTGTTATACACCGTTACCCGCGACTACTAATTGTCCCAGTTGTGGGGCAAGTGTGCAGGCAGATGCTGCATTTTGCGGTCAGTGTGGCTATAACCTTCACTCAGCAGGAGTTCCACACGTTCATACCGCAGTAGCTACAACAGTCACTCCAGATATTTCTGTGGAAGTACCGCCGTTAGTACCACCCGATCCACTACTAGAACTTTTACAACCAAATGCTTTGGGAATCGGTGAATCTACTAACTCTCGTCCCTCTGAATCATCTTTACCACCAACAGAGGTAGCAGTTCCCCCAGAACCAGCGCCACAGATACCTGTTACACCAACCAGCCCGCCAGAACCAGCGCCAACCATCGCAATTCAACCTGTAGTTTCTGTACAAAGTATTCCTACTCCACCACCTTTGGAACCAGAACCGACCTCTGAAGCCGAAGTATCCCCGCCACCAGCAACAACTGCAACTGCCGCTAGAACGCAATTGCAGCAGGTTACAGCGCGGTTAATCCACGTTCAAAGCGATCGCTTAATTGAATTGCCGCAAAATCTCTCTGTGGTTCATATCGGTAAACCAAATGACCGGATTCCCCCTGATATAGATGTTTCAGGATTTACTAATTCAGAAATTGTCTCGCGGATTCATGCAGATATTCGCGTCGAGGGAGATGCCCATTATGTAGAGGATGTGGGAAGTTCTAATGGCACTTATATTAATAATTTGCCACTTTTACCAGGCAACCGTCATCGCTTGCGACCAGGCGATCGCATCAGCTTAGGTAAAGGAGACTTGATGACATTCCTCTTTCAACTTGCTTAACTGATTTCGCTCAATTGTGACATCAGTCTAAGTACTTTCCGCCCATCCTCCAGCATCGCTTTTGGAGGAGAAACAAATAAACAGCATCAGACAAGCGACGGATGGCTATGTTGCTCTTGATAGCACCATAGGTTACAGCCGTCGCTTCGATGTACGAATTGTTGCATTTCTCAGCAACCCTAATACTTCAATAATTACATTAGGATAGATGAAAATACGCCGTCAATTTTAAATTTTGAATTCTAGATTTTAGATTGAAGGAATAATCTAAAATCTAAAATCCAAAATTGAATGCCCCACGAATTAATCTGGGGAATAATCTAAAATCTAAAATCTAAAATCTAAAATCAAGTGTCCTATGAGGGAATCAAGTAAAAATTTTGAAACCTTACTTACCAAAGAAGCCCCGCCAGTTGTTGAACGTATGGGACTTACCTGGCTAGTTGCCGCAGCGATCGCAACTGCTTTATTGTGGCAAATACCAGGAGGTGACTATATCTTATACCCATTTACAATTCTGGCAACTTGGTTTCATGAAATGGGTCACGGCTTGATGGCACTGCTATTAGGGGGACAGTTCCAAAAATTAGAGATTTTTAGCAATGGTTCTGGTGTCGCAACTTATGGCATCCGGTCGTTATTTGGGCCAATTGTCCCGGCAATAATCGCCGCCGCAGGCCCAATGGGGCCACCGATTGCCGGTGCAGTGTTGATTCTGGCTTCCCGCAGTTTTACAGCAGCAACCCTCTGTTTAAAAATATTAGGGAGTTTTCTACTATTTTCGACATTAATTTGGGTGCGTTCTTGGTTCGGATTAGTGGCAATTCCCTTACTGGGTTTAATAATCTTAGGTATCGCCCTGAAAGCACCTCGTTGGGCGCAAGGTTTTGCCATTCAAATTCTGGGTGTGCAAGCTTGTGTAAGTACGTACCATCAACTTGATTATCTATTTAGCAGTTCGGCTGGCCCCCTTGGAATCTCTGATACAGCACAAATGCAGCGATACTTGCTTCTACCTTACTGGTTTTGGGGCGGATTAATGGCGATCGCATCTCTGGTAATTTTAATCCAAAGTCTCCGTGTTGCTTATCGCTCTAAGTAATGAGTAAGAGTGAGTAAGAGGCAGTATTAAAGCGATTACAGAACTAAAGAAAAAATTTATCGGTATAATAGCCTGGATATTGTAAAAAAAATTCGCCGCTAATAACTCTTGCCTTCGCGCTTCGATACTCTAAGCATGTCCACCCAACCCACAATTCAAAGCATATACACCGATGGTGCTTGCACCGGTAATCCTGGCCCTGGTGGTTGGGGTGTAGTCGTCTACTTCAGCGATGGCTCAATCCACGAAATAGGTGATGCATCCCCTCATACCACTAATAATAAAATGGAGATGCAGGCTGCGATCGCCGCTTTGCAATTCCTGCAAACGTCTCAACAAGCCCAACCTATCACCCTTCATACCGATAGCGAATACCTGATTAACTGCGTTACCAAGTGGGTGAAAGGCTGGAAAAAGAAAGGCTGGAAAAAAGCAGATGGTAAACCCGTCCAAAACCAAGACCTTTTAGAAATCTTAGATGAACTCAATACCCAACAGGTAAAATGGCAACACGTCCGGGGACATTCTGGTAACATAGGTAACGAACGTTGTGATGCGATCGCTCGCACCTATGCAAGTGGCAAAACCCCTACTCTACAACAATTATCTTCCACAGATTTTTATAAATCTTTACCTTCCACAAATGAACTAAATGTAGCAAAAGTAGCTGATTATGAAAAAAAACCTAGAATAATTAACCAAAGTCCGCAAGAAATCAGTACTTCTGCACCAGAAATAACCGTTATGGAACCATCAACCGGGCCAACTGCGGCCGTAACCGATGAAAAACCGCCAGAAATGAGGGTTTCGCAACTCCGCAGCTTGGTCGAAACTCTGCGTATAGCTGACGAAATTTCTGAAAAAGGCTACTTAATCACCAGTTCTGAGTTAGCAGACTTGATGGATGTCCACGCCAGCGCTGTCACCAGTCGTGGAGATCAATGGCGCTGGCGAAACTGGATAGTGTCACGGGTACGCCGTGAAGGAAATCAAATTCTTTGGGAATTGGAACGCGGGGATCAAGTAGGAGGGGAAGAGGACTAGGGGGCAGGGGAGCAGAGGGGCAGGGAGGCAGGGGAGAAAGTTCAGTAAGTTTTTCCCCTCTGCCCCTTTGCCCCTCCGCACCTCTGCCTCTTGTGCCCAATACCCAATACCCAATACCCAACTATATATATTTGCGTCCTCGCCACTCGCGCGGTGTGTGGAATGCAGATAAGAAGATTCGCAGTACAGCTAAGGGATCGGCAAAAGGAGAAAGCCAGAATAACCAGCCGCCTTTAGCAATTGTGCGATCGTAGGAAGGTGCGATCGCGATCAGCATAGCAAAGCGAATTACCACCAAGAATAAATTCAGTCCCAGCAGCAAGAGTGGGGGAGTGGGCAAATGTGAGAGTGGGGGAGAAATCAACAGAAAAGTGAGAACAATTAACAAGGGTAGACCTTGAACAGACGTGAGTAACCATAAATCTCCCCACAACTGAGAACTAGAAGTCGCATCCTTGAGATCGAGACTCCGCCCCCATTCTTTCCATGTCTCCATTGCCCCTTCATACATCCTTACCTTTAGTACCTTTGCACCGTCTAAAAAGCCTACCTTATAACCTTGAGCAGCAATATTT
Source organism: Nostoc sp. (assembly GCF_036916655.1). GTDB lineage: Bacteria > Cyanobacteriota > Cyanobacteriia > Cyanobacteriales > Nostocaceae > Nostoc. Next base: position 49,926 of record NZ_JBALFY010000017.1, on the reverse strand, counting down.
CGTGCCAAGGTAACATCATCACAAAAAGAACTCTTCGCACTGCTATAACCACCTACAGCCGCTAAAACCGAGCGACGACACAAAAAACACTGCCCATTTGCCATTACCCTTTCTGGCTGCTCTGTATTGATCCCCGCTGGGTCAAATCGGTAAAGTAGAGTCATCAACAAAGCAGGTTGTAGCCAGCACTCCCCAGGATATTTGAGAATGAATTGGGGTGAAAGGGAAACGAGATCATAGCCTTGTGCTTCGGCTGTCTTCACCAAACCAGCAACTAAACCAGGATGTGGTTGGATATCAGCATCCAACCCCAGAAACCACTGACTCGCTTCTGAGCTATATAGAAAACCATTATGCAACGCCCAAGGCCGCCCCACCCAACCAGAGGGTAAGGGATCATCTGTCATCAGGCGAAAGCGCGGATCTTTATGCTGTGAGGCTTTTACCAAGTCGGGAGTACCATCACTGGACTTACTATCTACAACCATAATTTCCCGAACTTCATAGCTTTGCTGACTTAAACCAGCCAACAGAGGGCTAATGCGAAGCGCCTCGTTGAGTGTAGGAACAACTACGCTAACCTTACCCAAAAGCTCAGGTGTTGGCTGTTGGGGTTCTATTGGAGGATGGCGTCTTGGCCCCTTTAATAGGCGCGAAAACAGAATCGCCGTTGCTGGTAATTGGATAAGTAGCAGAAAAAGGGAAATGGCGCTTTCTAATATCAAAGCGTTGTCATTATTCATTATTCATTGGGCATTGAGCATGGGGTATTGGGCATTGGACATGGAGCATTGGGCATTAGGTGGGTATTCTCCTAGTTTCCCCAGTTCCCAATCCCCAGTTCCCAATCCCAAATAGACTTATTTCAAGGCGACTTCAACCTTGGCTACTGATACTTCTTTGGTTACTGGTTCAAAAGTAACTTCAGTAGGTGTGGTTGAACTCCTGAACCATAGCGCTATGGCAGGAGTTACACCTAGCAATAAACCGAGTAATACAGGAATAGAGAACCCAGCTGCCAAGCTAAGACCGGCGGCGAAGGCAAAGTTAGTTAAATAAACTACTAAAGGCAGATTAAGTTGCGATCGCTCTAATTTAATCGAGGTATTTCTCCACAATAATCCTGCCACACTCATAAACAGAGCGCTAGTACCAAACCAACCTGCATAGTTCTGGTAAGGTGTCCCAAAAAAAGCTCCTGGTTGTTCCCAATACCAGAAGGGCAGAGAAGATTGACTCATAGCTGGCTCAAGGGCAAAATCCCAGCAAGTGAAGAGTAAAGCACCAACAGCTATAGCAGCAATATGGCGTCCCCAACTGGGTTTTTGAGCTACTTTCAAACCAGTTCTAGCAATTAAGTAAGACGACAGCCCAACATAGAACCAAGATAAGGGAATTGTGAAAGGAACTAACCCCCCAATCTTATAACCCAAGCCACTCAAGTAACTATAATCACCAAATGGAAATCCTGTACTAGTTCCCAGTAGTTCACTCCCCAAGGAGATAAACACAGCCGGCAACATAAATGCTAGCCAAGTTCTTAATCCCAACGTCCGGTAAGCATAAATAGAGACAGCTATTGTCCCCAAGATGATATCAACAACACCACCGCCAGCCATACTTAACTCTATGGCGGTTTCTCCAACCTGCGATGAGTTTAAAATTATTTCGGCATTAGGTACGACCAGTAGCATCCCTACTAGTCCAAAGGCTTTTGACACGATATGACCAATGAGGCATACGCGTTCAGCAATAACAAGTTGTCTCATGATAATTCCTTAAACAAGATGTGACACGCGGCTACTCGGCTGCTAACAGTTTACAAATCTTTAACAACATATTTAACTACTTTGTACCGCAATTATCGACAAACTTGTTTGGCTTTCTTGGGAAGAGCATAACAGCCTATTGATTGAAGCTATAAAAAAATATGATGATAGACTTACCAGTTTAAGCTATATAACCAAAATCTAGATAGTTTCATCTGCAAAAACTTCTGGTTTCTTATCTCATTGATACCCACATCCTGAAAAACTCCTTTTATACTGAGATATCCTTGAGCAAGAACAGCCATCATAAACTGAGCAAGCTCTCAAGCAAAATCAAGTCTTGAGTTACTACACTTAGTTATTGTTAGTTATCGAATAAAATCTTGACTCTGTACTAGGAATATTAACCCATGTCAATTTTGAAAAGAGTTCCTTGGGTCTCCCTGGCGCTAGTACTGCTTAGTTATAGTACTTTGGGTTGGGTAATATCTGAAACTCGTGCCCCTCTGTTTGTGTGGGCGGTAACTGTAGTTGCTATCTTGCTTTTAATCGTAACTTTGACCGCTCCTTGGCCGAGGATGACATACTACTACAGTATTTTACTTAAATCAAATACCAGGACTTTTGGTGTTGCCGTCTTAGCAGCTTTTTTATTTTTTATCATGATTGCCTGGTTTCGGGTATTTCTTGATACCTTACTCATCATTTCAGCGACTATATTAGTCAGGATAGACTTTCAAAGAGCCGGTCTTAGGGAAGGGTTAGCCTTTTCCACTGCGTCTATCTTTTCATTGGGAGGTTTAGCTTTGGGTGGGCTAATTTATAAGTTAATATATTCCCACATTCCTCTAACTTCATGAAGTCTACCCAAAAAAGCTAGCGATACCTGCTGCGGGCTATGCCAAGGATTCAGAATCAGTATTACTTTTGAACCTCACACGACTCAAAGTCTCGTGAGGTTCAATATTTTGCTTTGGGTCTGAATCCACGTACTTACTTATCTTAAGAGACTCCGATCCCCCAATCCCCAGTCCCCAGTTCAATACTTAGGTTCAAAATGCAGGCTGTTCAAACAGCAGTATAGAGAGGAAAAAATCCATAATAAAAATTGATACCCAACTAGTAACAACTGCTTTTGTTGCCGATTCTCCTACTTCTTTTGCTCCCCCTCTAGTAGTTAAACCCCAACTACAGCCAATGACCGCAACCAGCACTCCAAAAATAAACCCTTTTAGTAAAATAATAAACAAATCTGACGGCTGTAAAAAATTTCTGACTGATTCTAAAAATGTTTCGGGAATAATTTGGTAAAACTGTGAAGCGGCAAAAATTCCACCGATAATGCCTGTAACTAAAGCTAAAATCGTCATCAAAGGCACCATCAAACAACAAGCAATTACTCTAGGAAGTACTAAATAATCAATTGGATCAGTTTTCAGCATATAAAGTGCATCAATTTGCTCGGTGACTCGCATTGCACCTATTTCTGCTGCAAAAGCAGAACCTACTTGTCCTGCCATAATACTAGCGGTCAAAATTGGAGCTAATTCTCTACAAAAAGCTAAGGCAAAAGCACCTCCTACTGCATCGACAGCCCCAAATCTGACTAATTCCCTCGCCGTCTGAATAGTAAAAATCATTCCGGCAAAACCACTGACAAGAAGAACTGGAGAGATAGAACCTGGCCCAGCAGTCACGAGATGTTGCAGAATCTTACGATAGTATGTTTTTCCTTGGAGTAAATGTAGCCACACCTGACCAAAGAGCAGTATTGCTGCAAAACAGCGTGTAATCCAAGATTGCTCAAAATTTCTTTTTGGTTGCAATTTTATAGTCCTTACGACTGACTTTTTTTGCACATTCTGTTATTTAAACTCTCCAAAATAAGACTACAGATATAAACAACGGAAACTCAGCTAGGTGTAATCTGACTTTCTCAATTACGTAGATGCACAAAATGTAGCTTCCCGTTCGCGTAGCGTCTCCTGTAGGAGAAGGATATTACGAATTGGTATTAGGGTATGGTACATGAACAGATGCACTAGATGTCTACCCTCAAAGTAGAGGAGGTGTTTGAGCATGGTTCAATTTAGCTTAGTAAACTTGAGCGAAAAATAGCACTTATGGTAGTATCAGCTTTTTTGCTAGTGCTTGCCATATTTTTTGTGCTAGGGAACATGCAATCTCTGGTCTGTCAAACTAGGAAAAGTCGTAGGGGCACAGCATACCTATTGGTGTCAACTTCAGATGGAAATAGCTTATCTGTTGGCTGACATGCCCGCCCGGAAATAAATTTTTTTGGCTTTTAGCTTAAGTCAACTGAAGTAGACTGGAGATTTTTGGCAATATATATTTAGTCATCTTCAGATGACTTTAGCTATGAGACGGGAATTGAAATTCCCGGCGGACAAGCGGTTTCGCGTTAAGTTGACACCTATAAGCAATACTGTGCCCCTACCGTGTGGTCTATTTACCTGAAAATAGCTGTAATTAAATAACTTTTTATGGACAGGATTAGATACATAATATTTTTTGCGTTGCTATTAATACTGCCTTTCTCAGTGGTACATCCGGCTTTTGCAGATGTATGCCGCAATTACGATGTCTACGATGGGCTACGACTACACCACCAGATTTGCATTCTCAGTATCAGCCGAAGTGCAAAAAATTATTGGGAATACAAGGCAGCCATTAGTGTAGATGGAGTAAAAAGACCTACCGAGGTTTACAATTGCCGTGAGCGATTCAAGGTTCAACAGGGTGGAACTGTTTTGCCCTTTGAGCAAAAAGGCCCTGGTGAGATGATATGTAGCTTTTTTAATTCTTCTCGGCGGTAAACACGCGCCAGATAATGAAGACGGTGAAACCTAGATAAGCGAATACTGTTAGCCATTCTTGCCAGGCATTAAATGCATTATTCATCAGCAAAAGCCGGAAAATTAATATTTTTCAATCCTACATGCTGATGTGACCAGTTGGTTGCTGTATTTTGGGAGATAAAATAAGGATAGTCAAAAATTCTTAGCTAATTTTCCGGAATCGATCGCAGCTGGGTGGTAGTACATATCAGAGCATCGATATTATACTGAACTTCTATAACAAACCTTCGGGGAATATATCCCCATTGTTTCCGCCCAAAACCCGGTCTTCATGACCGGGTTTTGATTTTGCTTCTATTTTAAGTTTTATTAACTAGTGGTCTGTCCCAAAAGTTTTGAGAGGTTAGTGGTGTTCAGATCCCCGACTTCTTCAAGAAGTCGGGGATCTAGCGAACAGACTCAAAGACTACTGTCGTCAATATTAAGCAAAGAAGAATCAGCCCACACCGGAAAATAACCCAATATAAAACAAAGGGTAGTAGATTCATCGCAATATGTGAACTTCCAAAAATTGCTGACATAAGGTAAGCGATCGCTAGACCAAATAATCCCAGCGCAAAATATTTGAGAAACCGGGAAGTCAAACGAAATAAAAAGCTGTGACGATTCGTATCCATATTTTCCTCCTGATAAATTAATAAAAAACAGCAGGGTTGATGTGGCACTTTTTAGCACCATATCAACCCTGCTGTAGTCTTTTTCTAGACTCTCTTGGGCTGGAAAGTTATTCACTTGTTAACCTCAATAACGAAAACAATTTTCTACTGTTTCTCTAAAGCTTGAGGTGAAATCAGTGGCTTTTGGTAATTACTTAAAAAACAACCAAATCTTAGTCAATATCCAACAATTCAGATACCATCCAGCCAAATATCGGCGCGGTATTTCCTTTCTTGCATTTAGAAAAGTCTAGGCTGAGTAGTCCAAACCCCTTCTTTAACAATCCTCTCAATCCCACTCGAAAGCGATCGCGATAGATAGATACCTGACTTTGCGTATCTGTTGTATCTGTTGGTAACTCCTCTAAATACCTATTTAGATCCGCATGAACGCAACGAAAAGAACCTCGAAAAGAGATGACACGCACTTCAAACTCATCGGTTCCGATCTTGCGGATACTCACTTCAATCATTCCATCCTTGCAAGTGTGACAAGCAAGAATGTCTTTCTCAAGTAAATCAAATAATTCCTGAGCAGAATTTGAAACGTCAGGTGTTGGCATAGTGTGGGGTACCTCAGTGCTAGTTACTTCAGCTATCCTCGCGATTCACACCTAATTTGTTATCGATTCTACATTTACTTTATTAATCTTGTCAATAAGTTGATAGATGTAAATTGACAACTTGATAATTTAGAGTATAGTTTAGTAGTGTCTTGTCAATTCACTTTTCTGTAAGATGCTAGGCGATGTCCATGATGGGCTACGCTAACGCGCAGAACTGGAGACTGGGAAACCCGATAAATTTATCGGGTTTGTGGTTGAGTCCAATACAGACCTAACTCCCAACCCTTTCCCTACTAGTGTTGGGGAGTAAGAATAAAAAGAGAAGATTTGGGTATAAAGCAGTAAAAATATATCTCACATCTACCTCACATATCGATAAATAGTTTTGGCTGGAGAAATTTATTTCATGACGGAAATTCCTGAAAGTTTCTTGAGAGCGGTTACAGCCGAACACAATGTATCTGAGGCTGAGGTAAGTGCCTTACTTCTAGCTTTAGCTGGCCAAACGGCAGAATCTATTGCCACCACTCTCGAAATTAGTGCCGCAGCAGTGCGAAAGCGGCTTGGTTCGGTTTACCAAAAGTTTGACATTGCTGGGAGTACTCCTGGGAAATTAGAAGTAATCAGGAGTATCTTCCAGGAGAGATATCAGTTATCAACGGTAGTTAATACCTCATCCTGTTATGATTTTGGCGAAGCCCCTGATGTCCCCGTTTTCTTTGGACGTGAGTCGGAGTTAGAGGTTTTAGAGCAATGGGTAAATAAAGATCGTTCCCGACTGGTGGGAATATTTGGGATGGGGGGAATTGGCAAAACAGCGTTATCTATCAAGCTGGCACAGAAAATTCAGGAACAGTTTGAATATGTTATCTGGCGATCGCTACGTCATGCACCCTCTGTTAAGGAGATTTTTGCAGACTTGATTGAGTTTTTCTCCAAAAAGAATGAGCCTAAAGAAGTAGGAATTTCGCAATTGATTGCCTTTTTGCGGAAACATCGCTGTTTATTGGTACTGGATAATGTCGAGTCAGTTTTACTTGGAGGTGATTATGTCGGTCAATATCGAGAAGGATATGAAGAATATGGAGAATTCTTTCGACAAGTTGGGGAAGTGCCTCATCAAAGCTGTTTAGTCTTAACCAGTCGTGAAAGTCCTAAAGAAATTATCACCTTAGAAGGAAACAATCTTAAAGTTAAATCCTTGCAGCTAAGTGGGCTAGAAAATATCGCCGCAAAAAGTATATTTGTGGGCAAAGGTGATTTTTTGGCTTCAGAGAAAGACTGGAACAAGTTAATTAATCAGTATGCGGGTAATCCTTTAGCCTTAAAAATCGTTTGTAATACGATTCAAGAAGTTTTTGGTAGCAATATATCAGAGTTCATTAGTTGTGACATATCTGTACTATTTGGAGATATCCGCAATTTATTAGAACAGCAGTTTAATCGGCTATCAAATTTAGAAAAAGAGATTTTATACTGGCTAGGAACTAATTGCAAACCTACTTCGTTTGTCGAATTACAAGCAGATATTATTTCAACGACATCACAACCAGAATTAATTGAAGCTTTAGAATCACTGCGGCGGCGAGCGCTAATTTTTAACGAGAAGGGTTTGGCGAAATTCATGCTCCAAGCCGTAGTGATGGAATATATCATTAGCCAATTTGTTAATCAGGTTTCTGAAGAAATTGTTTCTGAGGTTACTCTAGAAAATATTTCCTTGTTAAAAAATCATGCCTTACTCAAAGCGCAAACAGAAGGAAAGACTAGAAATGCTCAAATTCGTTTAATTCTAGAGCCAGTTATTGAAAAGCTAATTAATAAATTTGGCAATAAAGACCGGATTAAAGAACATCTCTTAAAAATTATCAAATTGCTGCAAATAAACACTCCTTTAACATCTGGTTATGCTGGTGGGAATATTATTAACCTCCTTTGTCATCTGGGAATTGATTTAAGTGGATGTGATTTTTCTACTTTAAAGATATGGCAAGCATACCTCATCAATGTGAACCTGCATAATGTAAACTTTGCAAACTCTGACTTATCTAAATCTGTATTTACAGGAATCTTCGATAGTATTTTATCAGTGGCATTTAATCCTGTAAATGGAGAAATTGTTGCTACAGGTGACGCTGATGGTCGGATTAGCTTTTGGCAAGCTACTTATGGTGAGCAATTATTTCATTGGAAAGCACATGCTAATTGGGTAAGAACTGTTGCCTTTAGCCCCGATGGTAAAACTTTAGTTAGTTGTAGTGATGACCATACTGTAAAACTCTGGGATGTTGCTAGCCAAAAACACCTCATGACTTTTGAAGAACATACTAGCTGGGTTAGGTCTGTTGTCTTCAGTCCTGATGGCAAAATTGTCGCTAGTGCTAGTAGTGATAAAACTATTAGACTCTGGGATCTGGATACCCAAAAATGTTGGAAAATTTTCAAGGGACATAGCAACTTTGTTCGTTCTGTTGCCTTTAGTCCTGATGGAAAAATACTCGCAAGTGGTAGTGCTGATCAAACTGTAAAGTTGTGGGATGTGAAAACAGGTAAATGTTTGAAAACTCTAGAAGGACATACAAAATTAGTCCAGTCCATAGTTTTTAGTTCTGATGGAGAAATACTTGTCAGTTGTAGCAATGACAAAACTGTAAAACTTTGGGATGTTCAAACAGGGAAGTTATTAAAAACTCTAGAAGGACATACTAACTTAGTCCATTCTATAGCCTTGAGTCCCATCTCTTCTTCACAAGGAAGAGAGATCATCGCCAGTTGTAGCGACGACAAAACGGTGAAACTCTGGGATATTCAAACGGGGAAATTATTAAAAAATCTAGAAGGACATAGTAATTCTATTCTGTCTGTTGCATTTAGTCCCGACGGAAAAACACTTGCTAGTGGTGGCTATGATAAAACCGTTCGGTTTTGGGAGATCGAAAATTATCAATGTATCCAAATCTTGCAGGGATATACCAATTGGGTACACGATCTAGCCCTGAGTCCAGATGGGAAGATAATTGCTAGTAGCAATGATGATAAAACCGTTAGGCTGTGGGATGTTCAGACTGAAGAATGTATCAGTACTTTGGAAGGACACGCTGGCCGCCTTTGGTCTGTTGCTTTTAGTCCGCTAGCTGGGGGGCTATTAGCTAGCGGCGGTGATGACCAAACTATTCGTATTTGGGATACTGAAAGTGGACAGTGCGTGAAAATTTTGCAAAATAGCGATCGCATCCGCTCTATTGCTTTTAGTTATGATGGTCAAATTCTAGCTAGTAGCAGTATTGACTGCAACATCAAGCTATGTAATGTTCGCACTGGCCAATGTTTTGAAACATTACAGGGGCATACAAATTGGGTACAGTCGGTCAGTTTTAGCCCTGATGGTGAAATCCTCGCTAGTGGTAGTGACGATCAAACACTGCGACTGTGGAATCTTCATACAGGGGAATGTATTCGGGTTTTAGAAGGACATACTATGCGAATATGGTCTGTTGCTTTTAGCCCGATTCTCCCTTCACAAGGAAAATTTGGAGGGCTATTAGCTAGTGGCGGTGATGACAAAACAGTACGGCTGTGGGATGTTCAGACTGGCGAATGTTGCAAAGTTTTAGTCAATAACGATTGGATACGTTCTGTTGCTTTTAGTCTTGATGGTAAGATTCTTGGCTGTGCTTGCGTTAATCACACTGTGGAAATTTGGGATGTTGACACAGGTCAACGTCTGATTATTTTACAAGGACATAATAATTGGGTTCGTTCTGTTACCTTCAGTGCAGATGGAACTTTGTATAGTGGTTCCCAGGATGGGGCTATTAAGCAATGGAATGTCACAACTGGAGAGTGTATCAAAACCCTCATGCCAAAAAGACCTTATGAAGGAATGAATATCAAAGGTGTTTCCGGTTTAGGGGAAGAACAAACAAATACACTTAAAGAATTGGGTGCTATTGAAGATTAATCAGTTAATTAAAAATAATGAAAACTATACTCTTTAATTGCACTATTGAAAATGTGTATTAGTTTATTATTGTTGAGTCTCATTAATTTTTCGTGAGGATTGCCATTATGCCAAATTATATCGGCCGGATGATTTTTCAAAACAAACTTGTTTCTACGCTTGCGAAAGCGCCACTATATTTATATTTGCCAGATACTTACCAATACGGTTCGGATAAAACTCGATCCCCCCAACCCCCTTAAAAAGGCTTGCTCAGAACGGCTCTATTTCTCCCTGAAAAAGGGGGACTAAGGGGGATTTTTAAGGACTGTGTACCTTAACCGAACTGTATTGAGATACTTCCAGTATTTTTATGTGAATTAAAAAATAATCATAATTAAATGTCGCAACTTAACCCTAAAAAAATTGAGTTATATGAAATTAAAGATATAGATCGGCTGCCTCAACTGCAAAAATTTTCAACAGCAGATCGCTTGGCGATGAAAGCAGTTGCCCAAGTATTACCGTTTCGTGTCAATAATTACGTAGTAGAAGAACTGATTGATTGGGAGAAGATTCCCGATGACCCCATCTTTCGCCTCACATTTCCTCAAAAAGAAATGTTGGCTCCTGAATCTCTAGACAAGGTTATTTGGCATCTGCAAAATTCTACACCAGAAGAACTGCGTCAAGTAGTAAATACGACGCGATCGCAACTTAACCCCCATCCAGGCGGACAGGCACATAATATTCCCACTTTAGATGGAAAACCAGTACCAGGAATTCAACATAAATATCCCGAAACAGTCTTAATTTTTCCGACAGCAGGTCAAACTTGTCACGCATATTGCACATTTTGCTTCCGTTGGCCCCAGTTTGTAAAGATGGACGGAATGAAATTTGCTACTCGTGAATCAGGGCTTTTTCAAGATTATCTCCGCCAACATCAAGAAGTCACAGATGTTTTAATTACTGGCGGAGATCCAATGACAATGAAAGCTAAACATCTGGCTTTATATATTGAACCATTGCTAAATTCGGGTTTTGAACATATCCAAACAATTAGGATTGGGACTAAATCTGTAGCTTACTGGCCTTATCGCTTTGTTACAGATGAAGATGCTGATGATGTCTTACGTTTGTTTGAGAAAGTGATTAGCTCAGGTAAACATTTGGCTATTATGGCACACTACGATCATCCGACAGAAATCAAAACTGAAATTGCTCAAACAGCAATCCAACGCATTCGTAGTACAGGCGCACAGATTCGTACCCAAGGACCGCTTATGCGGGGAATTAATGATTCTCCGCAAGTATGGATAAAGATGTGGCAAGAACAAGTTCGCCTTGGTTGCATTCCCTACTATATGTTTATGGAACGAGATACTGGAGCAAAACATTATTTTGAATTGCCAATTATTCGCGCTTGGGAAATTTATCAAACAGCAATTCAAAAAGTGTCAGGGTTAGCTCGCACTGCTCGCGGGCCAGTCATGTCAGCACTACCAGGTAAAATTGCAGTGGATGGCGTAACTGAGATTTATGGCGAGAAAGTATTTGTACTTTCTTTTTTGCAAGGACGCGATCCCGATTGGTGTAAACGTCCTTTTTTTGCACGTTATGACGACAAAGCAACCTGGTTAACTGATTTAGTTCCAGCTATGGGAGAAAAGGAATTTTTCTATGAGAAAAAATTAAAGGAAATTTTGAAAACACAAAGTTGAATTGGGGAGCATCTCACTTTCGTAAAAATATATCTAGCTCTGGCGAATAGAATGATGCCTCTGGTACACCAAGGGCGAACGCAGCTATACAAACAAAACCCACCTCCGTGGCAATACGGCTCGGTTAAGGTTTTTTAATGAAAATTCTAGATCGCAAAGACGCGATAAATCGCCGTCTCTACAAAGAACTGAATTCTGAATTCTGAATTCTGTTTTATACCTCTTTTCAGAAACTTTTAAGAGATTTTATTGGTCTGGTTCTTCAAATTCTGCAAAAATCAACCAATGTCATCTTCTGCTCAAGGTATTCCCGGATTACCTGATTTGACGCATCCGATTGAGCTTGTCCAATTTGGAACCCAAGCGCTCAAAACTTCACTTTTATTAGTATTTTTGATTGTAGCTTTAGGAATTGCGATCGCACTGATCAGTTTTTCTCTGCGTCGCAGTCAACCAGAACAACTAATATTCATCGGCGAATGGGCGATTCGTTATTCCCAACTTTTACAGGCATTACAGCATTTAACTCTAATATTAGTTTTATTAGTACCAGGATTTTTTCTCTGTTCAACTTTGAGCAATCGCTATCACTACTGGGAACAAGCAAGGGTGGCTCAAGTAGCTGAAAGTGTCGCAGGTGAAAAACTCGAACAATTTGCGCCTCAAATCCGCTACTCTATTCAAGAGCCATACTCTTATAACACCCAAGTCAATGGCAAAATTGTCAAGGTGAATGAGACACGAGAAATCAACCGTTTCTTAAGGTTGGCTGGTTCGCAAATTCAAGTCAAGCTAGACCAAAGTGTAGATGTTCCAGGTCGCAGTTCAATTTATCAGGCAAACTACACTGCTGATTATAAAGTAATTAACCAACTCAAGGATATTAATAATTTTTTCTTTGAAGCACCACCACCTAACGGCTACACGCTGCTTGCTAGCTACAAAGTTGAGCGTGACGGTACTAGGTTACAACAAACTAATCCGGGAGACTATGGCTTTCCCTTCCAGCTGCAACCAGGTGAAGAAACCACCTTTCGAGTTACCTATCAGGCTCAAGGAGGGCCGCGCTGGGTTTATAGCGCCGCAGGACAGTTGCTTTCTAATTTTAGCCTCACAGCAATTGCTAACTTTGCTCCGGCTGATTTTGCTAGTGGTGTTGTACCGAATGAGATTAAAGTTAATGGACGCAATACGCAATTTACTTGGAAATTTGACGATAATGTTTCAGTCAAAAATCCTTTTGGAGTGTTTACTAACACCGAACCCATTCGTCATACGGGGGTAATTCCGCGTCTTTTATTACTAGCACCAGCAATATTTTTGTGGTGGATATTGTTGTTATATTTATCACTGCCAATGAGTTTCAGAAATGTTGCGATCGCTGCTAGTACTTTCTTTGCTTGTCTATTGACTTTGACCTATCTAGCCCGCGTCATAGATGCTCAGTTAGCTTGGACTTTAATTTCCATTATTTTGCTAATTTTAACATGGGGATTGGGAGCTAGCCGCAGAGCTTCTCTAGCTGCGATCGTCGCCACTATTGCTGGAGCAGTGCTACCTATTTTTGGATTATTAGTACCCTTTAGCGGACTAACCCTTAGTTTAGCGGGTTTGCTTTCGGCCGTTTGGCTGGCAGTTCGTCACTGGTATGGCTGGTACAGTTTGCACCCAGAAGACCAAAGATTGTAGACTCAGAAAAATGCTTCATATTAGGTGATTCCGCTATGATTAGCGAAGTTTGAACTAACAGCACTTATGGATAACGATTTACTGGCTTTCTTTGCGGGCGCTGGATTCCTGATTCTCTATCTTATCTTCTCAGCATTAACTGAAATGGGGACTAAATTGCCTTGGAAGAAATAAGTATAGATAGATAAAAATGGGTAAATAAATTTGTTTTTGTGACTCTACATGACCTTGAGTTCTTTAGAGTACAAAGAGCCTTTGTACAAAATCCTTACTTACATCGAACCTACAAGCTATTTTTCAAGATTGATGTATCGCCTTGAGAGTAAGCGTTAATTATTTTTTCTCGAAAGTCGATGGAGTAAGCTTTCATATACCTGGTTGATGTACCAACGTCCAGTCTTCTCTATCTACCTGCAATCTGCTGTATATTCTTTAAAAAAAGTAAAATACTATTTTTTAACGAGGATTTGTGTGTCCTTTACTTGAATAATTCATCTATCTTGAGAAAGATTTTTAACTTAACTTTTAAATACATATTTGACATATTAATGTCACAACATTGACATAGATATAAATAAAATCTTTAAAAAATAAAAAGTGCGAGTTAATAAATTAATCTACTTACATTCATCACAATTAAGTCAAAAAAATAACTGGCTTAATTGTCAAGAGTTAAGTAAAAGGAAAAGATTGATGAACAAGATTATTGCAGGAATAGTGGCAATACCACTGTTGGTAGCCTCAATGCCAAAACAGGCATCAGCACTCTCAGTAGTCAACCCAGATGTTCAAAAACCACTTGTGGGAACATTACTTGCTCGGCGTTCCCAACGTCGTCGGTGGATAGGTGGACATTGGGTAATCAGAGATCACCACCGTGTATGGGTTAAGGGTCATTATCAGTATTACTAACCATGAATTTGAGATTTAGGCATTTTTGGTGCTAAATCTCAAGTTCGTGATTAGTAATTTGCCCTTAAATGAACTTGGCCATTTATTAAGTGAAAGTGTTTTATCCCTTCTCGTTAATAAAGTTTGAGGGGTTTAAGTTGCATAGCTTCTATCAAGCAGCGTGTGAAAGTTTCGGGGTCTAAATCCCTGTCACTTTCACGTAATTGCTCTCTTCTCTACGAGACGCTCCGTTCGCGGAGCGTCTCCAAGAGTTGCCCATTGCAAATTAAGAAAAAGCGAATTGTTTTAACGTGTGACCCAATCCGAAAAAGCAAATTTTGGGGTTGACAGACCAGTAGGGCGATCGCAGTTGTCTTGATATCAAATTTTATACAACGTCAAAAAATTGGAGTAAGATCAATGTCTACATTTACCGTCGCTAATACCAATAACAGTGGTGCAGGTTCACTGCGGCAGGCAGTTCTAAATGCCAATGCTCTTTCAGGAAAAGATATCATCAATTTTGCTGGACTATTTAATGATGGGCTGGCTCATACGATTAATTTGACTGGTAGTGGTCTGAGTATCACAGACAACCTGACCATTGAAGGTACAAATCCGAGCAAACTAACTATTAAGGATGATAGTGCTGCTCGTATTTTTGACATTGCTAGTGGCGTAACAGCTGCAATCAACGGGCTGACTATTACCAATACATACGATGGCGCAAGAGGAGGCGGTGCGATCTCCAATGAAGGCATCCTGACCTTGAACAATACCATCATCGCTGGTAACACTGTAACCAATAAAAAAGTACTCAATGGAGGACAACAATTGGGCGGCGAGGGCGGCGGCATCTATAGCACTGGCACCCTTACACTCAACTACAGCACTATCAGTGGCAATAATATAAAGAATTTTACCAACACTAATAGTTATTCATCAATCACCCGGGGCGGCGGCATTTATAGTGCTGGCAACCTTACACTCAACCACAGCACTATCAGTGGCAACAATGTAATTTATTATGATTATTCAAATCAAATAGGCGAGGGCGGCGGCATTTATAGCACTGGCAACCTGACAGTGGAAAATAGCACTATCAGTGGCAACACTGCAACATCTACCGAAGTATTAGGTTTTGGTGAGGGCGGTGGCATTTATAGCACTGGCAACCTGACAGTGGAAAAGAGCACCATTAGTGGCAATTCGGCAGATAACGGCGGTGGTATCAATACAGGATATGTCAGCTACAAATTAAGCATCCTTGTGGAAAATAGCACCATTATTGACAACACTGCAACTTATAACGGCGGTGCTATCTATTATAACGAAGGCCACACCAGTACAGTTAAAGTAAATTCTAGCACTATTAGTGGCAATTTGGCGATATATGATAACGGCGGTGCTATCTGGAATGGAGGTCTATTCACACTAAACTACAGCACCATCAGTAACAATAAAGAATACGGCGACTTCCCCGGAAACGCCAACGGCGGCGCTGGTATTTACAACATTGGCACTCTATCAGTGAATTACAGCACCATTAGTGACAACACTGCAAGAGCCAACGGCGGTGGCATCTACAATAATGGCACTCTATCGGTGAGTCACAGCACCATTAGTGACAACACTGTATTTGACAGATCCGGTGAAAACGATGGCGGCGGTGGCATTGCCAATGATTATAATGGCACTCTATCGGTGAATTACAGCACCATCAGTGGCAACACGGCATACTTTGGCGGTGGCATCTACAACTTTGGGTACAGGAACAATCTATTCGGCACCGTTATCGTGAGCCATAGCAGTATAACTGGCAATCAAGCACACTTTGGCAGTGGCATCTACAATAATGGCGGCAGCCTAACGGTTGGCAACAGCATTATTAAACACAATAAAGCTTTCGGCATCGAACTCAGTTCTGGTAAATTCGAGTCTGGCAAGGGTGGCGGGATTTACAACTCTGACTCTAGCTATGCCACTGCCACATTAAACTACAGCACCGTCGCTTGTAACTTTGACACACCTGAAGAGGATTCAAATAAGATTATCAAGCTTGATAATCTTGTAGGTAAATTCATTAACAAAGGTTCAGTCGTGAGAGTTTAAAACGATATTCTTTTTGTCAAGTCTTAGCTTTATGACAGTTGCATAGCAAAGAGAAGCAATCGCAAAGTATAGAGTTTGCGATTGCTTCTCTTCATTTCATTACGATCGCAAGTTTATTGTAAAAACTGGAGGTACAGCGCCAATTTGTATGTACCATAAAAATTTGTATTGCTGTGCTTCTATGGAAAATCAACTAGGATTTGTTCTGAAACTGCTTTTACTCTCAGCTTTCTTATCAACATTAATTAAGTATGCAGGGCCAAGTCTATCAATTCCGGCAACAGCAACCAACGCGCTAATTATAGTATTGTTACCGATTGTAATAATCGCGATCGCGCTACTATGGCGATTCCAAGCACAGAAACAAAATTAGCTCAAACCATGACTACAAGTTACTAAAATCAGTTAACCTAGCTGAATTACCAGAAAATTGCATTTTGCCACCTCTTGGGAGTCAGCCTGTGAAACTTGGTCAATGGATCGGCTTAATCGCCATAGTTCTTTCTTTATACATCCTGTGGCAAATTCGGGAAGTGCTTTTGCTAATGTTTGCCGCGGTTGTGTTAGCTACTACTTTAAATCGGCTAGCAAAACGCTTCCAAAGCTTTGGGATAAAACGTGGATTCGCTGTACTCTTAGCGGTGGCTATCTTTTTTGCAGGTATAGTGGGTTTTTTCTGGCTAATTGTGCCGCCATTTGCACAGCAATTTCAAGAATTAACCAATCAGGTTCCTAAAGGGTTTGAACGCTTTAATGATTGGCTTGATGCCCTGAGAACTCGGATTCCTAACCAATTAGTTACTTACATTCCAGATATTAATAGCCTCATTCAACAAGCACAACCCTTCGTCAATCGGGTGCTAGGAAACTCCTTCGCTTTTGTATCTGGTTCTTTGGAAGTTGTTCTCAAGATTTTGCTAGTCTTGGTTTTAACAGGAATGATATTAGCCGATCCCCTAGCTTATCGCAAAGTATTTGTGCAGCTTTTCCCCTCATTTTATCGGCGGCGGGTAGATGGAATTTTAGATAAATGTGAAGTCTCTTTAGAAGGATGGATTACAGGCGCTTTTATTGCCATTTGTGTCGTAGGGGTGATGAGTTTTGTTGGCTTATTAATTTTGGGTATAAAAGCAGCAGTAGCTTTAGCAGTTTTAGCCGGATTTTTCAATTTGATTCCCAACCTTGGCCCAACAATGAGCGTCATCCCAGCAATGGCGATCGCCTTTTTGGATGAACCTTGGAAAGCCGTCGCAGTCTTGATTGTTTACTTTATCATTCAACAGATTGAGAGTAATTTCATCACACCTGTTGTAATGGCGCATCAAGTCTCATTGCTACCTGCTATAACCTTAATTGCCCAACTATTTTTTGTTACTTTCTTTGGGTTTTTAGGGTTATTTCTGGCGTTACCTCTGACTGTTGTAGCGAAGATTTGGTTACAGGAAGTGTTAATTAAAGATATTTTGGATAAATGGGGAAATGATCACCAACAAGAGACTGAGTTTGTGATAGTTTCTGAATCTCCTGGAGCAAATGATAATTGGACAGCAGAAAGTCTCGATATTAATCATGAGCAACCAATTGATGATGATAATTAGACTGATTCTTGTAGAGATGGCGATTCACCGCGTCTCTTGCCTTAACCGAACAGTATTGTGTAAGTAAGTCGGTGAGAAAAATTCAATGTATATGAAAAAATATAAATTAGCTGTAGCTGTAGTGGCATGGCAAGCTTAAAATAGTGCATTAAATGTAGACGTAGGTTGGGTGGAGCGAGAGCGCAACCCAACATATATCAGGATGTTGGCTTTGGCAAAGCCTCCACCCAACCTACAATTTTTTTGCAACATTTTAGCCTTGTCACGTCAGTAGGGTGTGTTATGCCGTAGGCTAACGCACCTGAGATTGTTGACGGTGCGGCGCTTGGCGTAGCTGGAAATATTAGCACCGACTTACTTAGACTCCTGCAAATGAAAATTTGCTAAGGCTGCTGGAATACTTTTCAGTCTACGGATATATTTTATCCTACTTAATTTAGTGTATTATTCACTACAGGATTGTCCCTGTGAATTTGTTTTAAATACATACTTCCCGCTGGGTACGAGAACTCTTGTATGGGAATTGTATTTGATAGCGTGAAAAACTCGGTTAACACAGGAGACGCGATAAATCGCCGTCTCTACAAGAATCAGTCTTTCGTCTTGACGGCGATTTATCGCATCTTTGCGATCTCATAGTTTTCATCAAAAAACCTGAACCGAACCGTATTAGCATTCCTACATATATTACATCAAATGGTTTGCAATACTTAATGTTCGAGAAACTAATAATTAGTTTTTCATGTTATTGTGATTTCCAGTACATCTTTTTTTGGATTGATCGTGTACGCTCTATCTGCTGGGTAAAATTACTAGATAAATTTATGGTAATTCGATTGCCAAGCAGCAGCATCCCTAATTCTGCTGTGGTATTAACTTTACTTACAGTTCGGTTATTTAATTTTGCGGCAAGTTTGGTTGCTAGAGAGCATTCCATGATTGTATTCAGCGTGTAGCAAGATGTGAATGCCTGAGTGCTTGACACGAATACCTCAAAGTTTTATGGGGGAAAAGATTTTATCGATATGCTATTCGAGCATTTTTCGGACTTAGGGGCTAACAAGAAATAAATTATCCATCTTGTGGGGCGAGCAGCGTTCGACTGATAGCTCATGCCTAAGTCTGCTGAATATGGGATGGGTGTTTTCACCCGTCCCACAACAAAAATTCGGGATGTTTTTTGATTTGAAAGTCCCTTAACGCAATATTAAGAAAAGAAAAAGGTATATGAGTACAACACGCAAATTTCGTTTAGGTGCATTCATTCAAGCCACTGGACACCATGTCTCTGCTTGGCGGCATCCCGATTCACAAGCAGATGCAGGACTGAATTTTGAGCATTACAAAGAAATTACCCAAACTGCTGAACGCGGTTTATTTGATGCAGTTTTCTTGGCAGATAGTCCAGGAATCTGGGGCGGCGCTCCAGAAACTCAGTATCGTAACGGTAAAATCGCCCATTTCGAGCCAGTCACCCTGTTCTCGGCCTTGTCCTCTGTAACCCAAAACATCGGCTTCATTTCCACCGCCTCGACCACTTATGAAGAACCCTACACCCTAGCACGTAAGTTTGCTTCCCTAGACCACTTGAGCAAAGGCCGGGCGGGGTGGAATGTAGTTACTACAGGCAATGAGAATGCTGCACTTAATTTCGGACTTGAGCATCACCCAGAACACAGCGAGCGTTATGAACGTGCTGAAGAGTTTGTAGAAGTGGTGAAAGGTCTATGGGATAGCTGGGAAGATGATGCTTTTATCCGTGACAAAGAATCTGGGGTCTATTTTGACCCGGATAAACTGCACACATTGAACCACAAGGGCAAATATTTTTCTGTAAAAGGCCCTTTAAACGTCGGTCGTCCGCCCCAAGGTTATCCGGTGATTGTTCAGGCTGGAGCCTCCGAATCGGGACGAGATTTAGCTGCACGTACTGCCGAGGCGATTTTCACCGCCAATCAAACCCTAGCTGATGCCCAAGAATTTTATGCTGATATCAAAGGTAGATTAGCACAATATGGGCGATCGCCAGACGATCTCAAAATTATGCCTGGAGCTTTCCCAATCATTGGCCGTACTGAAGCAGAAGCTCAAGAGAAATACGAATTTCTGCAATCGTTAATCCATCCTGATGTCGCTTGGGGCATTTTAAAGAACTATTACAAAGGTGTGGATTTGTCGCAATATTCTTTAGATGATGTGGCTCCCGAACTACCCAGCGACACCAACGCTAACAAAAGTCGTCTCAAACTAGTCAAAGATTTGGCTACTCGTGGCACTCTCACACTGCGCCAGTTGTATCTCTCTCTTGCTACCGCGCGGGGTCATCGCACCATACTTGGTACTCCCGAAACCATTGCCGACCAGCTAGAAGAATGGTTCAACAACGGTGCAGCAGATGGCTTTAATATCATGCCGCCAATCCTCCCCACTGGGTTAGATGACTTCGTTAACCTAGTCGTTCCTGTCCTTCAGAAACGGGGACTGTTCCGTACTGAATACGAAGGAAGTACCTTGCGTGAAAACCTGGGATTGCGTCGTCCTGGCAATCGTTTTGCCGTCAAACAAGTAGATGAGAGATTGGTTTTAGCATAAATAAATTTTCATCTCTGCACTGTGCTGATAAGGCTTTTCAAGTAATTCAACTACACTACTTCCTGTTTGAAGACATGAAAAGCGATTAGCTATATGCAAATCAGTAATAAGCTGTTCCATATTTAAATTGCATAAGTTGGGCGCTCATGTTGCCCACCCCACAAGAGTTATGTCTAATTCGATTATGCAATTTAGATGTTTTTTAGCTTACCGACTGTAATCTTCTCTACGAGACACTCCGCGATCGCTCAGACATTGTAGAAAAAAGCAGATGAGTACAACACGTAAGCTTCGTTTAGGTGCATTTATTCAAGCCACTGGCCATCATATCGCGGCTTGGCGACACCCCGATTCACAAGCTGATGCTGGGCTAAATTTCGAGCATTACAAGGAAATTACCCAAACTGCTGAACGGGGCTTGTTCGATGCTGTTTTCCTAGCCGATAGCCCCAGCTTACAAGATAGTGGTGAACCAGAGGTGCTGAAGCGCAACGGCAAATTAGCTAAGTTCGAGCCAGTAACGCTATTTTCCGCACTGGCCCCACTGACTAAACACATTGGCTTTGTTGCTACCGCTTCGACCACTTATGAAGAACCCTACACCCTGGCGCGTAAGTTCGCTTCACTAGACTATTTGAGTAACGGTCGAGCAGCTTGGAATGTAGTCACCACCGGAAATGAGAATGCCGCAGGTAATTTCGGCCATGACGAACACCTAGAGCATAGCCAGCGCTATGAACGCGCCGAAGAGTTTGTAGAAGTGGTGAAAGGTCTTTGGGATAGCTGGGAAGATGATGCCTTCATCCGAGATAAAGAATCTGGTGTCTATTTCGACCCGAATAAACTGCATACACTCAACTACAAAGGTAAACATTTTTCTGTCAAAGGCCCTTTAAACGTCGGTCGTTCGCCTCAAGGTTATCCGGTGATTGTCCAGGCTGGTGCTTCGGAAGTTGGGCGTGAACTGGCGGCAAAGACTGCTGAAGTTATTTTTACTGCCAACCAAACACTGCAAGATGGGCAGGAATTTTATGCTGATGTGAAAGGTAGGTTGGCTAAATATGGCCGCCAACTAGACGATCTGAAAATCATGCCGGGTGTATTTCCCGTGATTGGTCGCACTGAAGAAGAAGCTCAGGAAAAATACGAATTCCTGCAATCGCTAATTCATCCATCGGTGGCATGGGGTTTACTGCAAACGCGTTACAAGGGCATCGATTTATCTGGCTATTCACTCGACGATCTCGCACCACCATTGCCCAGTGATACTAACGGTGGTAAGAGCCGCCTGAAGTTGCTGACGGATCTCGTAAATCGTGGCAACCTCACGCTGCGCCAGTTGTATCTCTCTGTTGCTACGGCGCGGGGTCATCGCACGATTATCGGTAGTCCCGAAAGTATTGCCGATCAGCTTGAAGAATGGTTTATCAACGGTGCAGCAGACGGCTTTAATATCATGCCGCCAATTCTGCCCACAGGATTAGATGATTTTGTTAATTTAGTTGTCCCCATCTTGCAGAAACGCGGGTTGTTCCGTACCGAATACGAGGGCACTACCTTGCGTGAAAATCTCGGATTGGGTAGGCCGGGTAATGGTTTTGCCGCCAAACAAGTAGACAAGAATCTGGCGGTGGCGTAAATGAATTTTTCATGGATGCTTATGTCATATCTTTTAAAGCGTACTTTCTGTAGATCGCCACCTACAGAAAATTGTAGAGAGACGCGATTGTGTGAAAAGACGCGATAAATCGCCGTCTCTACAAGAAATGTTTTTGTCGCAGCATTGGATGCTGAAAAAAACCTGTAATTTTTGTGCCGTAGGCAAGGAAAAAACATGACTGAATATAGCCGATTGAAGACCTCACGCTCTGCTGCAATCAGAGCCACCCTTGATTATCCAGTAATCGACACCGATGTTCATACCAATGATTTCACGCCAGCTTTTGAAGATTACATCGCTAAGTACGGCGGTGTGAAACTTGTAGATGAGTTACGTAAGACTGAAGCTTCCCGTCTCAACTCTAAGAGTAACGGTAAAGACTGGTATCAACAAACTCCTGAAGAACGTCAATACAACCGGACAATCCGATCGCCTTGGTGGGCTAGAGTTACTAAAAACACGCTGGATCTTGCTACTTACACCCTCCCCGGATTGCTCTATGAGCGTCAAGCGGAGCAAGGATCTGACTATTCAGTGCTGTTTCCTAACAATGTTTTAGCACCAGCTGGAGCCAGTGCAGAGAATCGTCAAGCGCTGCAACGTGCAGTAAATCACTATCATGCTGATATCTACCGGAAATATAGCGATCGCCTAACGCCGGTTGCTGGCATTCCCTTAACTACTCCCGAAGAAGGCATTGAGGAGTTAGAGTTTGCAGTAAAAACACTTGGCTTAAAAGTAATTAATATCACTGGCGGTGTGAAGCGGCCAATTAAAGCGATCGCTGATAAATATCCAGCCGATAAATTCCCCGAAATCGCCAAGTATGCTTCTTACATCGACTTCTACGGACTAGATAGTGAATACGACTACGATCCCTTCTGGGCGAAAGTCGTGGAACTGGGTGTACCCGTCACCACCCATTACGGCAGTCAAGGCTGGACTGGCCGCTCTTCGATCAGTAACTACATGAACAACCACATCGGTCACTTTGCCGATGGTTCGGAAGCATTTGCCAAGGCGCTGTTCTTCGGCGGTGTTACCAAGCGTTTTCCACAGCTGCGCGTAGCGATGCTAGAAGGTGGCGCAGATTGGGGTGCGCGTGTCTACATCCATTTGGTAGATCGGTTCTTGAAGCGCAATATCAAGGCACTGGAAAACTACAATCCAGCGTTAACCAATGCCGATGAGCTATTTGAGATATTTGAGCAATACGGTGCAGAAGTTGCTCAAGGGTATTCCCTTGATAAGGATGAATTGACCAAAACTGTACTGGGAGCTTCATTCAGCCGTCATAGCCGTGCGCCTATCGGTAGCGAATTGAACGATTTTGCAGCCGCAGGTATTGAAACAATAGAAGACATCCGCGATCGCTGGGTGAACAGTTTCTTCTTTGGTTCCGAGTCCGACGATCGCACCATCGCTACGGCATTCAATGACAAAGCCAATCCCCTGGGAGTCAAGATCAACGCCATCTATTCCTCCGATGTTGGTCACTGGGATGTACCAGACCTCACCTCTCCCTTGGCTGAAAGCTGGGATCTCGTACAAGAAGGCGTCCTGACCGAAGCCGACTTCAAATCCTATGTATTCGCTAATCCCTACAAGTTTTACACCCAAGCTAACCCCGATTTCTTCAAGGGTACAGCGATCGAATCTAAGGTGAGTAACACCGAATTTCAACAAGTGGACAAGAGTCTAGTAGTAGCGTAAAAGGCGAGATGAGGGAGTCGGGGAAATTATTCTTCTTCATCTCCCTCATCCTCATAGTGGAATGGCACTAAGAAAAGGGAAAATCTTTGAGGCAGCGGGGGTGCAGAGGAGCAGAGGGGCAGAGGAGCAGGGGAGAAAGAAGAAGTTTAAGGTATACGAACGGATATTTAGAAATTCCCCTCTGCACCTTTGCCCCTCTGTAATCCTTACACTGCTTACTCTCCAATTTAACTTAGTCCCATTCTCCTCATAGTGTTTCACCTTGGGAGATCGACATGACAATAACGACTGATCCTGATATTGGGGCCCGCGAGGCGCTACGCCTAATTGGCCCCGATCCCGATAACTGGATACCCGATCGCCAAGGCGTCGATCACAACGTTACGGTTGTGGGTGGTAGCGGTAGCGGCAGCGTCTTTGCATTTGCACTGCGGCGCGCTGGTATCGGCCGCGTGACGGTGATCGACGCGGCCAAAGATGAAGCCCATGCTGGCGTGTGGCTCAACCGAGCGCGGATGAATAAACTACGCACACCAAAAAACTTGCCCGGCCCTGAACTTGGTATCCCGGCGCTGTCGTTCCAGGCATGGTATGAGGCACGACACGGTGCTGATGCCTACGCAGCGATCGACCGTATCCCCAGATTGCTATGGGCTGAGTACCTCAGCTGGTATCGGCAATTCTTGGGCATCACAGTTCGGTATCAGACACGGCTGGTGCGGATTGAGCCGGCTGAAGGTTTTTTTCGCCTGCACCTTGAGGTGAACGGTGTCCCACAGGTGGAGACGACGCGCAAGATTATCTTTGCTAATGGTGTGGCTGGTACTGGCGGCCCATACATCCCACCAGTGTTAGACAGTCTACCACGCAGGCTGTATGCCCATACCGTCGATACCATCGACTTCGCCGCATTGCGCGGCAAAACTGTAGCAGTACTGGGTGCTGCGGCCTCAGCTTTCGACGCCGCAGGGGTGGCGCTGGAATCGGGTGCAAAGGCGGTACATTTGTTTGCGCGGCGACCAGCGATCGCATCGCTGCCAATAAATCGCGTGCGCGGGTATCCTGGCGCTTACTACAACTATCCAGAACTACCCGATGCAGCCCGCTGGTTCCAAGCTTGGCGTTTTCGTGAAGTTGGTTCTACACCACCAGCTGACGCAATTGAACGGGCGATCGCATTCCCCAACTTCCACCTACACTTATCTGCAAACTGGAGATCGGCGCACGAAGAAGGCGGGCGCATTGTCGCCCAGGTGAACGACGATGTTTTTGAGTTCGATTTTGCGATCGCAGGCACGGGTTACTTTGTTGATCCGACAAAGCGGCCGGAACTAGCTGATTTTGCACAGCATATTGCACTTTGGCGCGATCGCTATCAACCACCAGCCGACCAACGCGCCGACGACTTGGGCACACACCCCTACCTTGGTAGCGCCCACGAATACCAAGAAAAAGTACCCGGTAGCGCACCTTATCTCAAGGATATTCACGTCTTCAACCCAGCCGGTTTTGTGAGCTTCGGTCTGCCCATCGGCGACGTGCCCAGCATCCGGCGTGATGTCCCGGCAATAGTGTCGCGCATCACTCATGACTTATTCTTCACTGACTGGACACAGCACGAGACACGAATCACAAGCAACAACATCGCACCAGACTTCGATGCTTCGCTGTACGCCGCCGCAGTGTGGAAACAGCCTGTTAAGGCAGCAGTTAGTTAGAGGGGAATGGGAAGCAGGGGAGCAGGGGAGAGATTTGTACAAGTTCTTTCCCCTCTGCCCCTCCGCACCTCCGCACCTCTGCCTTTTGTGCCGAATGCCCAATGCCCAAATCAAATTAGGAGTCAAAAGTATGCCTGTTGAACAACGCTCTTACGACACCAACAATGGTTCATTGCCTTATCTTTTTTCGCCTGTTTCTGACAATGCCAACAAACCTGCAACCCTGGTATTGTTTTTGCATGGAGGACGCGATCGTGGCACAGATTTGAATGTGCTACTGAAATGGGGATTACCTCGTTTCGTAGATTCATCCAACTCCTTACCTTATGTATTTGCCGCACCCCAGATTCCGGCTGAACAGACTTGGGCAGATCGAGCCGATGATGTGCTTGCTTTGCTTGATGAATTGATCGCTTCTCAACCTGTCGATCCAGCACGGGTGATCTTAGCTGGGTTCAGCTTAGGTTCGGCGGGTATCTGGCATATTGCTGCTTTACATCCCGATCGCTTCGCAGGTTTAGTACCTGTATCTGGACGAGTACCCAAAACATTAGCAGAAAGCGAACTAGCTGCACTCAAAGATATTCCCGTTCAAATATTCCAAGGTGGACAGGACAAAAATCTGCCGATTGAGGATACAGAGCAATTTGTTGAGCGCTTACGCAAAGTCGGGGGGAAAGTTGATTTGACAATACTGCCCGATGGCGATCATTTTATTGCAGATGAGGTATACGGCGATCCCAAGTTGCAACAGTGGCTAATTTCCCAGAAGCGTCGTGAAATTTCTGTAGTTGCTTGAGATGCAACAATACCCGGATTTCTCACGCATAGTGTAGGCTTCAGGGGAAGAGGAGTGTGGAGAGTGTAGGGGGTAAGACTTCTTCCCCATCCTTCCACACCCCTTGGATTTCTCACAAGTGAGAAATCTAGGAATAGGGCACAGCAATGCTCATAGGTGTCAACTTAGGGAACTCCAAGAAATAAATTAATCCAATATTGTGGGGTGGGCGTCTCGTCCGCCATACAGACTGGGCGCTCATGTTGCCCACCCCACAAGAGTTAATTGAATATTTTTTTATTTGGAAGTCCCTTAAGTTGGAAATAGTTTATCTGTTAGCTTCCATGCCCGCCCGGAAATAAATTTTCGGGCTAATAGCTTAAGTCTACTGAAGTAGACTAGAGATTTTTGGTGATATTTAGTCATCTTCAGATGACTTTAGCTTATGAGACGGGAATTTCAATTCCCGACGGACGAGCGGTTTCACGTTAAGTTGACACCAATGAGCAATGCTGTGCCCCTACAAATGGTCTGTATTCTATGCAATTAAAAACCGCTATATCGTTAGCGAGTCTGTGTACCCCTGCGGGGAAGCAAGCTACGCGCAGCGTCTCGTAGAGAAGCGACGTGACTTATGTCAGACTCTCGCAAAGAAATCAGAATTTGTTTTATTGGTGAATCCTTTGTCAATGGCACAGGCGATCCAGAGTTTCTGGGTTGGACAGGTAGAGTGTGCCGCAATGCTGAATCAAGAGGATACGCTATCACCCATTACAACTTGGGGGTGCGGGCGGAGACAAGTCGGTATCTCAAAAAACGTTGGTACTCGGAAGTTTCCTATCGTCTCCCCAAAGAATCCGATGGTCGAGTAGTGTTTTCCTTTGGGGCAAATGATTCAGGATGGGCGGGTAAACAGCAAGGAATCGAACTTTCTGAGTCGATCGCCAATGCTCACAATATCTTAAGCCAAGCAAAGCAACTCTATCCGATTTTGATGGTTAGTCCGCCGCCTTGTGGTGATGTCGATCAAAAAAAAAGAAATCAAATTCTTGCAAATCTGTCACAGGAATTTGCATTGGTTTGTAATCAACTAGATGTTCCCTATCTTGATGTGTTTTCCAGTTTGGTAAAGTCGCCAATCTGGCTAGCAGAAGCAAAAGCTAATGATGGCGCTCATCCAAAAGCAGATGGTTATGCAGAATTTGCCGCGATCGTCCAAAGCTGGGAAGGTTGGTTAAATTGGTTCACGCCTTAAAAAATGCATTTATTGCATAACGTTTTAGTTCCGCCCCGCTTTGCTAACGCAGACCGCACGTCGCATTCTATTTAAAAATTTTAAAACTTTCTCAATCAACCTCAATCAACAACATATCTATGACCTTACCAACTACCAACCTCGGTAAAACTGGATTGACTGTTTCGCGTCTTTGTCTCGGCACTATGACCTTTGGTTTACAGACCGACGAAGAAACTTCCAGGCAGATCCTTGACACCGCAGCCGATGGCGGAATCAACTTTTTAGATACAGCCGACGTTTATCCCCTCGGTGGTGGGCTTGCTACTGCTGGACGCACCGAAGAAATCGTTGGACGCTGGCTCAAAGGCAAACGCGAACACTTTATCTTAGCTACCAAGTGCGTCGGTCGAGTTGGCCCTGCACCTTGGGATCAGGGGGCTTCGCGGAAACATATTTTGGATGCGATCGATGCTTCTCTACGGCGGTTAGGAACCGATTATATCGACCTGTACCAGTTGCACTCCGACGATGCGTCAACCCCTCTTGATGAAACTTTGGAAGCGCTGGATGCAGTAGTTCGTGCTGGCAAGGTGCGCTACATCGGGGTTTCTAACTTTTTAGCCTACCGACTCGCCCGCGCCTTAGGTCGTGCCGAGACACGCAATTTAACTAAGTTCATCTCAATTCAGCCACGTTATAACCTGTTGTTCCGCGAAATTGAGCGAGAACTATTGCCCCTAGCGAAAGAAGAAGGACTGGGTGTAATTTCCTATAATCCATTGGCGGGTGGTCTACTTACAGGCAAACACATTCTTACTCAAGGCCCCACCTCAGGAACTCGTTTTACGCTAGGTGCTGCCGCAGAACGTTATCAAGAACGCTACTGGCACGATCGCGAGTTCAATACTGTCGAAGATTTACGCACAGTCGCAGATTTGGCTGGATTTTCCCTCACCACCTTAGCAGTAGCTTGGGTTTTATCTAATCCCATTATTACTGCCCCCATCATTGGCGCTAGCCGCCCAGAACAACTTACTGACAACCTCAAAGCATTAGAACTAAAACTTGACGACAGTTTAAAACAAAAATTAGACGACATAACTGCCGAATACCGAAGAGGAGATTCTCTTCGTTAGAAACTAGGAACGCAGCAAATAACTGACGAGTAGTGTAATTGCCGTTCCGCCGGAGTCTAAACTTCAGAAGTTTGAGGATATCAAGGGTCAAGAAGTTTACTTTCAAAAAGGCTCGGCATCGCACTATTTTATTATCAGAGCGTTGCAATCAATCGGCTTGAGCCTTAAAGATATTAAAATCAGAAGTTTGCCAACTATCGAGGCGCGGGCTGCTTTTATTGAAGGTAAAATTCCAGTTTGGATGACAGGAGATCCGCACTATGCGATCGCTCAAAAAATGAATCGAATTCGAGTCCTCAAAGATTCTGTTGGGCTAGATTCTCCTGGTGGCTATTATATTGCTGACAGAAAGTTTGCCGAAGAGAATCTTGGCTTGCTAAAAATTATCATTGAGGAGCTTAATAAACTCGACAAGTGGGCAGAAGCGAATCGAGGTGAAGTTGCCAAATTGATGATCACTGAACAAAAGCTCGACGCGGATGTGGTAGAAAAGGTAATGTCTCGCCGCACTTTTGTGGGACGCAGAGGACTAAGCCCTGCATTGATTAAAGAACAACAGCGGGTGGCAGATTTGTTCTTTGACGAGGGTGTAATCCCAAAGAAAATCAACATTCAGGAAGCCTTACTCCCGCCTGATGTTTATGCTGCTATCACACCATCAGAAATTATGGTCTAGTGGAGTACTTGTAAAAGTCTCTAATGCCATCGGACGGCTGGATCAGTCGTCCATTTTTATCTTGTAGAAAAGCTAAAATGATGCCTAAGAGATCGACTTTCATGACGAAAAAAACTAGACAAGCTAAATCTTTTCAACGTGCCCCTGATGCGCCAGATTTGCCATCAACTCCCTTCAGGTTCATTTTGTATTTCGTTAACCAGTTTCGCTGGTGGTATGTGTTAGCGGTGATCCTGGAGATCATACACGCAACCTGTGGCATTATGTTGCCCTATGCTATTGGCCAGATCATCCGGGGCGTAACGGGATCGGCGGGACACAGCCAGCCCATTTTTGATGCCATGAAGCAACCTCTGATGCTATTCATCGGCTTGAGTGTGGGTGAAGTGGTTTTCGGGCGATCGGCTGGACTTTTGCAGACGATTCTCCATCCCATTCATCGACAGCATATTGTGCGATCGCTATATGCCTACTTGCAACACCATTCGCATCGCTACTTGAGTAGCAGTTTTTCTGGAGCATTGGCACATCGGATTAGTGAAACTTCTCTAGGTGTTACCCAAACGATGCAAATGATGATTACTGAATTTATGCCAGTAATCGTTGTGTATAGCGTTGCTACGACGATACTGTATCGCGCCTACCCTCCCCTGGCTGCACTTGTGGGGATATGGGCGGTTCTCTTTATCAGTATTTCGTTCTGGCTAGCAACTCGCTGCCGAATTTATTCTCGGAAAGCCGCAGCTGCCAGAAGTGAAACAACTGGCATGATTGTAGATGCAGTCACAAATCTCACTAGTAGCCGACTATTTGCTCGTTTTGGTTTTGAACGACGCTATTTGAATGACCAATTAAAGCGCGAAATTAAACACGTGAGAGAGTCCAACTGGTACTCGGAGCGCATTCGCTGGTTTCAATTCATCTCAGCAGCCATTCTGAAAATTAGCACCCTGTATTACTCGCTTTCTCTGTGGAGTCAAGGAAAGATCACTACTGCTGACTTTGTTGTAGCAACCAGCCTGTCGCTATTGATTATCAGTGAAGCGCGTAATTTGAGCCGCCGCTTTCTGGAATTTTTTGAACACGTTGGGAATGTTGCCAATGGTGTTTTCACCATCATTCAACCCCACGAGTTGGTCGATCGCGATAAGGCGATCGCCCACTCAATCACTCAAGGTAAGATTGAGTTTCGGCGGGTGAATTTCAATTACACAGATGAAAAGCAAGTTTTCCACAATCTTTCTGTCACCATCCAACCGGGAGAGCGGATCGGATTAGTAGGCTTGTCCGGCTCTGGAAAATCCACTTTTGTCAATCTGATTCTGCGTTTATTCGACCCACAGTCTGGACAGATTATTATTGATGGGGTCGATATTCGAGATATGACTCAGGATGCGCTACACGCTCAGATCAGTTTGATTCCCCAAGATCCATCTCTGTTCCATCGCACTTTGCTAGAAAATATTCGTTACGGACGCTTGGACGCAACTGATGAGGAAGTGATTGAGGCTTCGCGCAAGGCTCATGCTCACGATTTTATCGTCCAAAGCAAGGATGGTTACAATTCTCTGGTGGGCGAACGTGGTGTCAAGTTGTCTGGAGGACAGAGACAGCGCATTGTGATTGCGCGGGTAATTCTCAAAGATGCGCCGATCCTGATTTTAGATGAAGCCACTTCTAGCCTCGATTCAATCACCGAAAAAGCGATCCAAGATACCCTCGACTTAGCAATGAATGGGAAAACAGTCATTGTAGTGGCTCATCGACTATCTACCATCGTCCATCTAGACCGGATTTTGGTGTTTGACAAAGGTCGGATTATCGAGGATGGTTCCCACGCTAAACTGCTGGCACTCGGCGGCGCTTACTACAGATTATGGAAAATGCAGGCAGGTGGATTTCTCCCAGACAATCTCGACGAAGAAAGCATACGTGTAGGCTCGCACTGACATAAATAACTTTGAAAATTAGATTTTAAATTTTGGATTTTGGATTGAATATTCAAAATTCAAAATTTAAAAAGCCTTATAGGATGCGAATCAATACAGTTAGGTTAAAGTTTTTTGATAAAAATTATAGATTGCAAAAACGCGATAAATCGCCGTCTCTACAAAAGGCGATTTATCGCGTCTTTTACTTCTCTACGAGAGGCTGCGCCAACGCTTAGAGCGAGTCATTGCGCGTCTTGATTCTGACTCCTGTTAGCAATAGCGGAGCGTTTAGCCCATTCTGACTCCTGAATTCTGACTCCTGAATTCTTCTTTAAGCAGTTTTAGCATTTTCATCTGATGCTTGTTCTGCAACATTTTTTAAGCGGCTTGACCGGATTTTGCGGATGCGATCGCTATAGCGAACACCACCTGCCATCTCATATTCGCGGCTGTCTTTGCCGTACTTAATTGCAACCACCATCAGCATTTTCTCAGAAAGCTGACTCAAGTTTTTTTCCATCTCTTCAATTTCAGTTTTAGAAGAGTCAACTACAGACAGAGCAGTATTATAAACATCAATTTTGTTGCGTAACTGGTCAATTGACTCAACTAATTTTTCTAGACTATAATCTTCATCAAATTTGACGCTTGGAACAATTGATTTTAGTCCGGCGGATCTTAACTGAGCTTTTTCTAAAATGCGGGATGTGCGTTTTTTTCGAGACATAAAATTACTCCTTTAAGATGCTGCTAGAGCTAGCTTGGCTCAATTAAACTGCGTTCCGGTTCAGTAAAACTCGCAATTTTTTTTACCAATATTTTTGATTGATGACAGTAATTTTTCGGAACTTAATTACTAGGTTTTGGTATTTCTAAGCTCCCATAAGTTTTGTAGCTGCTCCCATAAGTTTTGTAGCTGCTCCCATAAGTTCTGTAGCTGCTCCCATAAGTTCTGTAGCTGCTCCCATAAGTTTTGTAGCTGCTCCCATAAGTTCTGTAGCTGCTCCCATAAGTTCTGTAGCTGCTCCCATAAGTTCTGTAGCGGTTCCCATAAGTTCTGTAGCGGCTCCCGTAAGTTCTGTAGCGGCTCCCGTAAGTTCTGTAGCGGCTCCCATAAGTTTTGTAGCTGCTCCCATAAGTTAGGGAGTGCATAAACGCAAAATAGCTTGTTAATGAATATTCCTGCGTAGGCAAAACTTTTTTAACAGACTTCCAAATAAAAAAATATTCAATTAACTCTTGTGGGGTGGGCGTCTCGCCCGCCATACAGACTGGGCGGGCAAGATGCCCACCCCACAATATTGGATAATTTATTTCTTAGAGTTTCCTAAGCGATCGCTTAGTATTCTGTAAAAAAGATACAAGCGATGCCTACGGCGGTAAACTACGCAGTTTAGGCAAATCCAATTTCTGCGCTGCACTCCACAAGCGTGAAATACAACCTAAAGGCTTTGGACTTGACAAAAATATAACTGTTAAAATTAGCAAAATGCGAATAAAACACACCCAAAAGGAGAAAAATGCCAGCCATTGTTAAATTACAACTCTCCTTAGAAACTTTAGCAGAAGCAATATCTTCTCTTGATTTAACAGAAAAACGTCAACTTCAAGAGCTAATTGAGCAGCAAATTTTTGAGGACGAAGAAGCGTTGTACGAAGACGATGCAGAAACACTGGCAGAAATTCAAGCAGTTTGCGCTGAGTATAGCAATGGTGAGTCAATGACTCTAAATGAATATCTTGCTAACTGGTCAAATTAGAGATAATGTAAAAAATTTCGGAGAACAAGTTTTGACAACTATTACTGATATTGGCACACTCATTAACCATCATTTTGAAATACACGGCGGTTGTCCGATTGTTGCTGGTACAGGGGTTACAGTAAGGCGCATAGCTATCTGGTACAAACAAGGTTATAGCGCCGAAGAGATTGCAGATCAAATTAGTCATCTGACTTTAGCGCAGGTTTATGCAGCTTTAGCTTATTATCATGCTAACCGCGACCAAATTGACGCTGACATTGCAGCAGAAGAAGCAGAGGGAGACAGATTAGAGAAACTGCATAAAACTCAAAAACTTTCATGAGCCAAATTCGTTTGTACGTGAATAAAGTAATATCATGAACACAGCCAAACTTAGCACTGATGGCACTCACCAAATCGTTATTTTGCCCGAAGATTTTCAACTTACTGGCACAGAAGTCTATATCAAAAAAATTGGTAACGCTATTGTTCTCATTGCCAAAGATAACCCCTGGCGATCGCTCATCGACAGTCTAGACAATTTCTCTGATGATTTTATGACTACTAGAGAGCAGCCACTCATGGACACCAGAGAGAGTTTGTAAATGCGATACCTGCTTGATACCAATATTTGCATTTACCTTATCAAGCAAAAGCCCCAAAAAGTGCTAGATAAATTTCAAACCCTGAGCATTTCTGATGTGGGTATTTCCTCTATCACTGTTGCCGAACTTGAATATGGAGTAGCTAAAAGCCAACAGCAAGAGAAAAACCGCACCGCCCTGCTACAATTTTTGCTACCTCTAGAAATTGTTGAATTTAATCAAGCATCTGCAACAATTTACGGCAGTATTAGAAGCGATCTTGAAAATAGAGGACTTATCATTGGTGCAATGGATATGCTCATCGCTGCTCATGCTATAAGTTTAGGAGTTACTCTCGTCACCAATAATTTGCGCGAATTTTCTCGCATTCCTGGGCTTTTGTTAGAAAACTGGGTTGAGTAGCTGTTAAATCTAACTCTCTTAAATTACGAATTACGAATTACGAATTACGAATTATTTCCACCATCGCGCCACATCCACAATTACACGAGCAATTTCTGCCGTTGCTGCTTCACCACCTAATGCAAAGATAACTGGAAACAATGCTTTGATATTTTGCAGCAAATTAGGGCGAGTGCGAAGGCATAACTTATCAAGTGTATCTCGCCAGAGAGGGAAAAGTTTGGCATTTGGCATTTGTGACAGACCGGAAGCTAATGCACTCAGGGCTAGGGCGCGATATTCCTCATCCTGAATTGCCCTAGTGGCTTCGAGTGCTTCTGGTAACAATTCTGGCAGTTTGTCGGCTAATACTATCAGGGCATGGGCGCGAGATGTCTCAGACTGAATTGCCCTAGCGGCTTCGAGTGCTTCTGGTAACAACTCTGGCAGTTTGTCGGCTAATACTATCAGGGCACGGGCGCGATATCTCTCAGACTGAATTGCCCTGGCGGCTTTGAGTGCTTCTAATAACAACTCTGGCAGTTTGTCGGCTAATACTATCAGGGCACGGGCGCGATATCTCTCAGACTGAATTGCCCTGGCGGCTTCGAGTGCTTCTGGCAACAACTCTGGCAGTTTGTCGGCTAATGCACTCAGGGTCAGGGCTAGGGCGCGATATCTCTCATCCTGAATTGCTCTGGTGGTGGAGAGCTGAAGGGGCGACAACTCTGGTGGCAGTTTGTCGGCTAATGCACTCAGGGCTAGGGCGCAATCGCTCTCAGACTGAATTGTCCTAGCGACAAAGAGTGCTTCTGGTAAAAACTTTGGTGTTAGTTTGTCCGCTAATGCAATCGGGAAATTGGCGCAATCGCTCTCAGACTGAATTGCCCTGGCGGCAAAGAGTGCCTTTTGCAGTGCTAAGTCTTGAAGATTTGGTGGCAAATAAGCGACTAGTTCTGTCAGCGAATTAATTTTCTGATTGGGATTTGGGTTTTGTAGAGCGTAAGCCAGTCCTTGTTCAGGAGTCCAAAAATTGTTTTTGACTAGTGCAACCAGCAGTTCTGCTGGTACATTAGCTGCCAGACTATTAAGAGATGCAGTAATCAAAGCATAGCGACACTGCAAACTCACAACTTGCGGTAAAGTTGATTCATTCCAATTCGCTTCTGCTAATTCCCAAGCACGAGAAATATCTGTGATATAACCGCCAGTTTGTGCCAATTGTTCTCGCACTTCATACCAGCCATTGCTTCCAGTTGCAGACTCTTCCCGCAATAACTGGTGAATCTCTTCTAACTGTCCAGCCTTTTGCAAATGCCAAACTAAATACTGATGAATGTAACCATCATCGAGTAAAGTATGCCATAAACCATTCTGGGTTTTCTGCCGATATTTCTCCAACAAACCAGCATGAGCATCAGCAAGGTTTAAACCCAACCCAGCCAAATCTCCTGGGCGCTTTGGCTCAGAGGGAGCAGTTAACAAATTACAAGCTAAATCGTGGAATAAGTCATGTAAGCGATAGGTAGGCGTACCATCAGCAAGCGGTACTCCTTTTAATAGCAATGCTTTATTCCGTAAATATTGCAACATCTTGGCAGCATCACGCTTATCCATCTGCCACAGCGTTGCCGCCATCATCTTATTAATGTTGACATCCTCCGGCAATACCCCTAACCAAGAGAAATGCTGCTGCTTTTCTGGTGGCATTCTCTTGACACTTAAATTTAATGATGCGGTTAAACTCAGGCGTTTTAAACTAGCCTCATCAGTAATTTCTTCAGCTTCCGGTCGATCAAAACTTGTTAATCTCGCTACTTCTTGCTGAATATCCGCCAACAGTTCATTCCAAGTCGTACCACAGGCAACTTCGGCGGCTGCAAGTTCCAATGCTAGGGGAAGATAACCAACGCCTTTGGCTAAATTTTCTGCTGAGTGACGTTCTATGCCTGTAATCTCGCGTCTTAATTTCTTGGTCAGCAATTCCATTGCCTGGTCTGGTTTCATTATATCCAGACTGTAGGTATTGGCTGCTAAGGCATCGGCAATAGAACCTTCACGAGTAGTTACTAAAACTTGACAACGCGCCCCACCAAAATTAAATGCTTGTGCATCTTCGGTATTCCAAGCATCATCCACCACCAGCAACACAGCCTTGTCATAAAGCAGAGTCCGCAAATGCAAGGAAGTTGCTTCAACACTTGTAGGCTTAAAGCTATAGTCTCCTAATGCTTGCACCCAGCCACTAAGTAAAGCCAGCACATTGGGTTATTGACCTAATGTTGCCCAAAGAATGCCATCACAAAAACGAGATTGTATTTCTGCATTATGGGCTAAAGCCGCAGCTAAAGTAGATTTGCCCACCGAACCCAAACCGTGAATCGCAGTAATTACCAAAGTGCGACTATCAGACAATGAACCATTTAAAAGACGAGTCTTTAAATCATCGCTGTACTCTGGGCGTTCTACAAAGTATGTGGGTAAAGGTGGCGCTTGAAATATACTTGTGTGACTTAACCCCCTAACCCCCTTCCCTACAAGGGAATGGGGAAAATTCAAAGCCTCTCTCCCACAGGGAGAGAGGTTTGGAGAGGGGTTATTTAATTTTGATTTCTCTGGTCTACTACTTTCCCACGCTTCATCAAACCTTTTCAGGTTCTTCTCTCTATCCTTTGACCATAGCTTTAAAGTAAAACGCCAGTCATCAGAACCTTGAGTTTGGAGACGGTTATCTTCCAGAATCTTCAAAAAATCCTTCAGCAAATTCAGCGCTTCTCGAATTTGCACTTTAGTTAACTTGCCAGGATATTTATCTTTTTGCGTCAGTAACTCCAACGTAACTAACGTAGTCTGCACAGTTAGCTTGGGGTTAGCGCTGTCTGCTTCTTTCCAGTCGGACTCAATTTTAAAGTTATTGTCCTCAAATTCTCCATCGACAAAACAAAGCAACGCCTCTAGCAGACGCTTGACTCGTTTCTCAATTACAGGGCCTTTAGTAGATTCTCGTGGCATTACATCCAAAAAATTGAGTAAGAAGTTTGGGGCTACCCCAGATTGAAACTACCACCCCAAACTCATGTAATCCAGATTCTAAGGCATTTTCAGCGACATTGGGGTATTTGCATAAGGGCACAACCCCAAAGAGAACCTATATCTATCAACTCTTTGGGGCATAACCAAATGCAAGTCCGTCAAATTCTCGGTAAAACCATTGCTTTGTTGCTGGCAATGCAACTATTCTTGATTGGTTTACAAGCTAAAAGCCAGATTGACCAAGGTAAATCATCCATTGAGGTGTTGATTTGGATGACTCAACAATATATTTCAGTGCTGGTTAAAATTCGCAGCTTACAGGATAAAAGGGAAAGAAATGATTCTCCAAAGCTCAAAAGTAAAAGATGAAGTGGTAGGGTGTGTTAAGCAGAGGCGATGCCGACGGCGGTAGACTACGCAGTTTATCAGAGATAGTAGCGTGTTGTGGAAGTGCGATCGCCATTATCATGACTTCAAAGGTTACGCTTTCCCTCACGTCTTCGCAAGCAAAGAAAGTTTGGGGGTGGGGTGTTAGGAAGCTTTCTTCAAGACTAAACTCCTCTCTTAACAAATCCAGATTTACTTTTAGAAAGTAAAAGTAGTTCTCAATGCACCAATGACAGCATCATTGTTATTGCTGTTGTTATCCGGCGAAGTCAACCAAATAACTCCAGGAGTAATGGTAATATTGTCGCTCATCTTATACTGGTAGAACGCTTCTAGATGATAGGAATTGTTCTTATCTTTGCCAATTTGGGCAACACTGGAACTTGTTACATAAGGTTCCATGCCAACCACAATACCGCTAGATTCCCTTTTTTACCAAGGTCGGGGAATGCTAAAGTAACTGCCCAGTTCCAGATATCCAGACTTCCCCGATTAATTCCACTGCCATTACTTGCCAAGATCCGAGTGTTAGTATAGCCAGCCCAGCCACCCAAGATAAATTTATCACTCAGTTGTAATGATGCTTCTGCACCATAAGCATTAATGGATACTGGCAAATTAGCGCCAGAACAAGCACAACAAATGGAGCCTGCTGAAGAAAACTCCAGAGAACTTTTGCTTTTAACATTTTTATTTTTCACACAAAAAATTAATCAGGACTAGTACAATGTCTAAGTTAATTTTGATAGTTTGTAGTAAGCACTTTAGTGCTTAAAATAATCAGGACTAAAATCCTTACTACAAACTTGCTTATCCATCAATTTCAACTTGACGTACTACTAGCAAACTAGCCAACAAATACTTAGTCTATGTATTTAGCTCTTAAGGCTTGGCTACACTAGTGACATCCTTATTAAGAACCCCTAAAGCTGTTGACAATTTCTGTTTATTTGGTGCAGAGGCTTTCAGTCCTGCCTTAATCTCATCGGCTTTATCTTCAATTTCTTTGTAAGTCGTAGGAGATTTAGCTTTAACTCCATCCTCAACCTTTGACCAGAAATCTTCAAATTTATCAAATTCCCCTTTAGCTTTGGTAAAATTTCCTCCCTCAACTGCGGCCTTAGTATTGGTTACAACACCCTGTAGACCTTGAAATTCAGTTGTTTTAGTGGGAGTGGCTATTGCACTAGGGGTAGTTGTTGCAGCGGGAGTGGGAGTGGCTGCTGCATCAGGGGTGGCTGTCGCAGCGGGAGTGGGAGTGGCTGTTGTATCGGCAATAGAACTCCCGGTAGGTGGTGTCTGTGCAGTAGGTTCATCACCCTTACTGCATCCAACCAAAGTCATCATGCTGATTGCAGCAACTATCAGTACTGGATTAAAACGATTCATTGTAAACTCCTCATCAAAACTCGTTTGTGTAGATTAGTACCGCAATGTGGAAATCAAAAGTCTTTCATTTTGGGCCTTCTGGCTGTAATAAAATAGTAAATTTATTTCCGCTGACTTGTACTAGCGTTCATATTTTACGCTGACTATGAACAAAAATATTAGGTAATATTTTTGTAATTTAAATATTAAAGCCATCAAGGTAAAAAACTCGGAAAGAACTAATATTTTCTCTTTCCGAGTTTTTTACTTGTCATGCCTTACCTTAAGAACAGAGTCTATCAAGACTCCTCACACCAATTGCTGACTTTGAGTTTTGTCAGACAAAACTCGATTTTTCTGATCTCATTTGCATTTCAGGTAATATTGAGCCTACATTGTATTGTTGAAGAAGAATTCAGAAGTCAGAATTCAGGAGTCAGAATCAATCAGTCGGGGATTCATACCGCGCAGGAATTGAAGACCACTAAATTGAAAATTTAGTGGGGGTTTTAAACCCGGTTATTCAGACGTTCCTACGTCGCTAACGCTGTGCTATCCGCCAGTCGTACAAAATTCATTCTGACTCCTGACTCCTGAATTCTGTTCAATAAAAAGTTTCTACTACCGGAAAAATACTATGAAACGTTCATTTCGTAAGTATCATCGTATCCTTGGCATCATCCTATCTGTGCCACTGATGTTAACCGTGCTGACTGGGATATTAACAACCTTTGTCCGCGAGTGGTCTATTGGTATAGGAGTTCCAGCTAGCTTCCTCTTGAGTATCCATACAGGCGAAATCTTTCATCTGCAAGGAATTTACCCAATTTTGAATGGATTAGGATTTTTGGGATTGTTGGTGACAGGATTAAATATGTCTGGTTTATTTGGTAAAAAAACTCGGCAAAACCCTAAGAATTAAACTAAGAAGCTAATGGCAAACGTACCTGAAAGCAGCTACCAACACCGATTTCACTGGTGACGGTAATATCTCCTCCATGAGTTCTAGCGATCGCTAATGCAATAGCTAATCCTAAACCTAAGCCTCCCTCTCGCTGGTTTCTAGCCCGATCTGCTCTCCAAAAGCGATTAAAAATTAACGGAATGTGTTCTGGAGCAACACCAATACCAGTATCTTGAACATTTATGGCTACAAACCGCTCAAGTTTCACCAGAGAAACTATGACAGTCCCTCCTTTAGGTGTATAGTGCAAGGCATTTTGCAACAGATTAGAAAATAATCGCTTTAGTTGAATAGCTTCACCTTGAATGAAGACTTCTGTTGATATTTCTGATTTGAGAGTAATTTCCTTAGATACTGCTTGCGGTTCCAAAAACTCCACCAAATCCTCTAATAATTCATCTAAAGGAATACTAATCCATGCAATCATTTTAGTACTCGTTACTGCATCGGTTCGAGCTAATAAAAGTAAATCTTCTACTAATCG
The DNA here is from genome assembly GCF_036916655.1 of Nostoc sp. Taxonomy (GTDB): domain Bacteria; phylum Cyanobacteriota; class Cyanobacteriia; order Cyanobacteriales; family Nostocaceae; genus Nostoc. The sequence continues at coordinate 9,697 of NZ_JBALFY010000017.1, read as the reverse complement.
AGTCATTTGATTACTTGCAGATGATATTGCTTCCAATTTATTTAAATTAGCTGGATGAATTCTCTCTGGATAATTCATAATCACTTCAACTGAAGTTTTAATAATTGTTAAAGGACTACGCAACTCGTGGGAAGCATCGGCAGTAAACTGTTTTAATTGCTCGATACTTTGCTCAATTGGCTGTAAAGATTGTCTTGTTAGCCACCAACCACCTAAGCCGCTAAGAATTATGACAATCAATCCTCCTAACTCAAATCCCCATAAAACTCTATTTAGTTCTTCTTCTAATTCTTCTGTCGATTCACTTACCCGCACATAGCCTTGAAGCTTTTTTTTTCTTCCACTTGCACTATGCAGATAAACAGGAATAGTAATACTGCGAACTTTATGGTGTTGGCTGATATCAAAGTTAGCAGTAAAAGACATTCGAGAAATAGTAGTTCCCGCTTTAGCCAATAGCCGACCATTAGCATCAAACCATTCTACTCCTTGATGATTTTCACGTAAATCTTGCCAAGGAATATCTAAATCTCCATCATCATCATTATCTAAAATTCGAGGTATTTTAGTATTAATTGCTTTTTTGTCTACTGGCGCTGCTATTAAGTTGTGAGCAGCTGCATTTGCTAAATTGACAATTTCGTTATCTAACTTTTGATAAAGATTATAAGATAAAAAATGGTAAACAATTGTGGTAGCAGTCCCCCAAATTGTTACCATTACACCTAAATATGAAAATAAAAGCCGCCTGCTTAAAGCCTGAAGCATCAATTTAAAAAGTTTGTTTGAGTCGATAACCTAAACCGTATATTGTCTCAATAAAATCAACATTAGCTCCAGCAAATTTCAGTTTTTGTCTTAAACTCCGAATATGAACCTTGATTGTTTCTTCTCCTGGTGGCTCTTCAAAAGACCAAAGATGTTTCAGAATTTCGTTGCGATTAAACACTTGATGGCTGTGACGTAAAAACAATTCCAAAATTCTATATTCTTTGGGAGTCAGATGTACTGGTTGTCCATTATATGTAACTTCATAATTACTTGGATCTAAACGCAACTTTTCCCACTCAAACACAGGGGGTAAAATAGTAATTCCCCGCCTTAATAAAGCGCGAATTCGAGCCATTAGCTCTTGTAAATCAAAGGGTTTGACAACATAATCATCCGCTCCGGCATCTAACCCAATTACTTTATCTGTGCTACTGTCTTTTGCAGTTAGTAACAAAATAGGTATAGAATAGCCTGCTTGCCGTAGTTGCCGACACAAAGTTATACCATCCAACTTTGGTAGCATCAAATCTAATACTATTAAGTCATAAGGAAAAGCTTTAGCAAACTCCCATCCCACTTGACCATCATTTGCAATATCAACAAGATAATTTTGGTCAATTAGTACTTCTGCAAGTGCTTTTGCAATCCGATATTCATCTTCTACTAAAAGGATTTTCATAACTACCCGACTAGCTGGTAATTTCAAGACTCCATTTCAGCCAATTCTAACCAGCGTTCAGTCGCCACATCGATCGCGTGCTTGAGCTTTTCTACACGATCGTACAATTTCTGCACTTCGCTATAATTACCCGGTGAGACATTCCCTAGTGTTTTCTCGGTTTCTGCCTTCTCAGCCTCTAACTCGGCAATTTTACCTTCCAACTGCTCAAATTCTTTTTTCTCCCAATTGGATAACCTCCGGCGCTTGGTATTCTCTCCATCCTTGGGTGAAGCTGCACCATTCTGGGTTTCAACATTTTTCGGCTTCTCCTTAGCGTTCGCAGCCTGTAGCTGTGCCTCTTCAGCCTTCTTATAGTCCAGATAAATCGAGTAATTACCTGGATATTGCCGCAGATTACCGCCTTCCTCAAAGGAAAATACTGTGTCGATGGTGCGATCGAGAAAGTAGCGATCGTGAGAAACTACAATTACACACCCGGCAAAGTCTTCTAAATAATCTTCTAATACTGCCAATGTCTGAACATCTAAATCGTTTGTCGGTTCATCTAAAATTAAGACATTGGGCGCACCCATCAAAACCCGCAACAGAAATAAACGGCGTTTTTCCCCACCAGAAAGTTTACTAATTGGGGCATACTGCTGATTACCAGGAAACAAAAACCGCTCTAACATTTGCGAAGCAGTAATTTGAGTTCCATCGGTAATTTTGACAAATTCTCCTTCTTCTTTGATATAGTCAATCACGCGCTGACTTTCATTCAATGCTGTGAGCAATTCTTCCGAATGTTGGTCAAAATAACCGATGTGAATTGTAGTCCCAATTTCTGCAATGCCGGAATCTGGCTTAACCCGTCCAGTAATGATATCCATTAAAGTCGATTTACCAGCACCGTTAGCGCCAATAATGCCGATGCGGTCTTCTGGACTAAATTCGTAGGTGAAATTATTAATCAGAGTGCGTCCATTGTATGCCTTAGAAACGTTATCTAATTCAATAACTTTTTTACCGATGCGACGACCAACTGTCGAAATATCAACTTTACCCTGAACTTGTTTAAATTCAGTATCCCGCAGAGCGTGAGCGCGGTCAATTCTCGCTTTTTGCTTGGTACTTCTGGCTTTCGGCCCTTTTTTGAGCCATTCTAACTCGCGGCGCAACAAGCCTTGGTGTTTGCGTTGACTACTTACGGCAGATTCTTCAGATAAAGCTTTCTTTTCGAGGTAATATGAATAGTTACCTGTATAGGTGTAAATGTCGCCTCGGTCGATTTCAATAATCCGGTTGGTAACGCGATCTAGAAAGTAGCGATCGTGAGTAATCAAAAACAATGCGCCGCGATAGCGATTTAAATAACTTTGTAACCACTCTACAGAAAGAGCATCAAGATGGTTTGTCGGTTCATCCATGAGCAAAGCATCTGGTTCTGATAGCAAAGCTGATGCTAAAGCAATGCGCTTGCGATAGCCTCCAGATAAAGTGCCTATCTTGGCATCAAAATCAGAAATTCCTAATTTTGTCAGGATGATTTTGGCATTTGTTTCTAGTTCCCAAGCACCACTCGTATCCATCCGTTGCATCACCACAGAAAGGCGAGACATCAGTTGACTATCATCTGGATAGTGAACCAATTTATCAGAAAGTTCTTCATACTCGCGTACTATAGCAATATGTTCGCCACTGTCAGCAAAAACTTGCTCTAAAACTGTGTGATTTTCATCTAAATCTGGCTGCTGCGGTAAGTAGATGATTTTAGAACCAGAGTTAATTAAAATTTGACCGCTATCAATGGATTCTAACCCGGCGATCATTTTTAATAGGGTTGATTTCCCAGAACCATTAGTCCCAATTAATCCAACTTTATCGGTAGCATCAAGGCTAAAACTCGCATCTTTTAAAATTTCTTTGATACCAAAGTCTTTTTTTACTGATTGTAGTGTAATAATACTCATAAGATTAAAGTCATTAATTATTTTTCATTAGTGAGTAGGTAAGATATTTGTCTTACCTACATTGCCAAATTCTATACAAATAAGTCCAAGGGAAGGTGTCCATACATTTCGTTGATTCCATCTTCGTCATAAGACTGGCAAGATACTAATACACCACGATGATGTCCATCATAGGAATCAAGATAACACAAGCCGTTTTTACCATTTAATTTGATATAAACTGGGCCTTCGGGTGTCAGTAAATTATTTGGTGGTTCATAACCCAAAGCCAGAGAATAGGTTTTCATCGCCAATATTCCCTCTTCTGCTGTATCAGCACAAATTCCTAATATTTGGTAATCAGTAAGCTTGGCGAGCAAAATTAAGGCATTACGAATTACTACTTTTTCTGATGAGTTGAGGATAGGAGCAATGTCTAGACAGTTGAATTTGTTCAGTAATTTTTTCGCTTCTTCGGCGGTGAGATTCTGAGGATTAGGGGTTGACATAAACTTCGACTATTATCTGGTTGGTTTTTCTGTGGTGTTTGAGTTGGGACTACTACCGCAAGGCGGAAGTCAAAAGTCACTCATGCTTTAATTACGGGTTTTCTGGCTGCTGTAATGAAATAGTAGGTTTATTTACATCAACCTCTACTAGCCCAACTCATCCCATTTTGGATTTTAGGTTTTGAATTGGAAATAGTCCAATGTATTGTAAAATTTGTCTGAGGTCAGAGCAAACTCCATAATTTTAGACCTTGTTATCTCATGCCCACTTCCCTTTTACGGCTGATTTTGGACATTCCCAAGGTTGAATATAAAGGGTACACCATTTTTTGAGTCATTACCCATAACCAAGACTTTGGGCATCTGAGCGCCGCCAGTCTTCCAAGCTTCAATGGCTTCTTTTTGCAGAACTAACTGTCCTCCTTGGGCTTTGAGTGTCTCTGCTAAGAGTCTTTGAGCTTCTGCCCTACCTTTGGCACGATTAATGTCTGCTTGTGCTTCTTGTTCAGCTTCCCGTGCTACGTAAACGGCTCTTTGCGCCCGTTGTTCAGCAATTTGCTTTTCTTCGACTGCTCTGGCAAATTCTGGCGAGAATGCTAAATCAACTACGCTAGTATCTAATACAATTATCCCATATTTGTCTAAGCGATCGCCTAAGGCTTGATCAAAGTCTTCTTTCAATTCACTTCGTTTCGTAATCGCTTCTTCTACTGTCCTTCTAGCTGCGGCAATTTTAAATGCTTCTTGTGTCTGAGGTGCAATGATTTTTGAGACAATATTCTCTAATGTTCCTTGTTTTCTTCTAACTTCAACTACCTTTATCGGATCGAGGCGAAAGTTAATTGCAAATCTCGCAGATAAATTTTGCAAATCTTTAGTGGAACTCTCCGCTGGCACTTCAAATTTTTGCACTGTTAAATCATACACATCTATCACAGTGATAAAAGGCGGTTTCACGTGAATACCTTCCAATAAAGCGCCATCTCTGGCTTTACCCAAGATACTGATTACTCCTGCTTGTCCTGGGTTAATAATGATAAAGGAATTTAGCCCGATAATCACTAGTATTGCTAACACAATTACGAAAACTGTGGTTTGCCAATTACCCAATTGCTGATTTTTCAAATTCCTTTCTCCAATATTTAGTTATTTGTCATTGGTCATTGGTCATTTCTCATTAGAGGATGTCTGAAAAGTTTTTTTGTATACATCTAACCCTTGGAGATCCCCCTAAGTCCCCCTTCAAAAGGGGGACTTTAAGACTCTTGTTCCCCCCTTTTTTAAGGGGGTTAGGGGGGATCAAGAAATATTTGATACTTCTCAGACATCCTCTTAGGTATGGTTATTTCCCCAGTCCCCAGTCCCCAATTTAAGTGTCTCATTAGTCTGTCTGAATCAATCTTCAGACTCAAGACTTAGAACTCAAGCTTTGTTCCGTGCTAATATCAGTGGCACAAAATCGCAAAAAGCCGTGGCTACTGTCTTAAAATCTCATCGGGCATCAAGAAGGCGTAAACATTCAGCGCATCCTCTCCAGCGTTTGCTGGACTATGGACACCAGTATCGTAAACAAATTTGGCTGGCGACTACTTATTCTACCCTCAATAAATTTTTCGATTTAGCACCACCCGGCTTAATTGGCGTGGCGGTAGATGTTGTAGTTAAGCAACAGGATTCCATAATTGCACAGTTAGGGGTACGGGATGTCTTTCAACAATTTTTGATTATTTCCTTCCTGACTGTGGTCATTTGGATACTTGAATCGGTTTTTGAGTACGCCTACGCTCGACTTTGGCGGAATTTGGCTCAGAATATTCAGCATGACTTGCGTTTGGATGCATACAAACATTTGCAAGAGTTGGAATTGGCTTATTTTGAAGAACGCAGTACTGGCGGTTTAATGTCTATCCTCAGTGATGATATTAACCAATTAGAACGGTTTTTGGATGGGGGAGCGAATGATATCATCCAAGTTTCTGCAACTGTTCTAATTATTGGCGCTGCTTTCTTTATTTTGGCTCCTAGTGTAGCGTGGATGGCTTTGTCACCGATGCCATTTATCCTCTGGGGTTCCTTTGCTTATCAACGACTGCTTGCGCCTCGCTACGCTGATGTCCGCGAAAAAGTAGGTTTTCTCAATTCGCGGTTGTCAAATAATATCAGCGGGATTACTACTATTAAAAGCTTCACTTCTGAAGCTTATGAAGCCTCTCGTTTGGAATTAGATAGTGACGCTTATCGTCACAGCAATTCTAAAGCAATTACTCTTTCTGCTGCTTTTGTGCCACTAATTCGGATGCTGATTTTGGTGGGTTTCACGGCATTACTTTTGTATGGCGGGATGGCAGCGGTTTCGGGAACAATGTCTGTAGGTACTTACAGCGTATTAGTGTTTTTAATTCAGCGATTGCTGTGGCCTTTAACTAGATTAGGCGAAACTTTTGACCAATATCAAAGGGCAATGGCTTCTACTAATCGAGTCATGAATTTATTAGATACTCCTATTGCTATTCATACAGGTGATGTAGCTTTACCTGTGAATGAAGTGCGCGGTGAAGTGCAATTTAACAATGTTTATTTTGCCTATAAAGATAGATTTCCAGTAATTAAAAATCTGTCTTTGGATATTCCAGCGGGGAAAACCATTGCAATTGTCGGTTCAACTGGTTCTGGAAAAAGCACTTTAGTCAAACTTTTGCTGCGGTTGTATGAGGTGCAAGCTGGAAGCATTACTCTCGATGGCATTGATTTGCAAAGTTTGAATTTGCAAGATTTACGGCGCTGCATCGGTTTAGTGAGTCAAGATGTGTTTCTATTTCATGGCACTGTAGCGGAGAATATTGCTTATGGTAGCTTTGAGACTACAGAACAAGAAATCATCACGGCAGCGAAGATAGCCGAGGCGCACGAATTTATTATTGAATTGCCCGAAGGTTATGAGACAATTGTGGGGGAAAGAGGACAAAAGTTATCTGGTGGACAAAGACAACGGATTGCGATCGCACGCGCAGTCTTAAAGAATCCCCCCATTCTGATTTTAGACGAAGCTACCTCGGCGGTGGATAATGAAACAGAAGCGGCAATCCAGCGATCGCTAGAACGGATTACAGTAGATAGAACTACAATTGCGATCGCTCATCGTCTTTCCACTATCCGCAATGCCGATTGCATTTATGTCATGGAACATGGGAAATTAGTAGAGTCGGGAACCCATGAGCAATTGCTGGAGAAAGACGGTATTTATTCCGGCCTCTGGCGTGTACAGTCAGGTTTGAGATAAGTTTCGCCTATTGTCTGTGTCTTCATTACGAATGATTTATGTTTTTTGGTAATAGTCAACCAGAATCAGGTGATACTAAGTGGCGTCGCCAGTTGGATAAGTTTGTCAAAGCAAATCAGCAAGAATTGGCGGCGCTGTTTTGGGGATTGTGGTTAGCAAATGGTGACAGTCAGGGTACTGTTGGTATTGATTTGCAACCAACGCCACATTTTGTTTATTGTCCGAAAGAACAGATAGAGAATTTAAATATTAGAGTTGAGAATCGGCTTCAGGAAATTTTGGGAATTGTGGAGAATCACAAGCCGGATGTGGAAGTTGTGATGATTGGAATTGGGAAGGGGGAAATTAAGTTAATTCAGTTTGCACCGGAACCAGCACCACCGATTTGTTTTGAGGAAGTTGGGAAGGATGTGGATGGGTTATTGGATGTGTTGGAGGAGAGGATGAGGGAGGAGATTGTTTTTTAACGCAAAGGGACGCGGAGGAGGAGAAAGAACTCTGCGCTTGTTGTTTAGTTGATTGCTTTGTGGAAGTCTGGGTAAGTTAGATTTTCGGCACAATGCCAGATAATGTTAAATACGGCTTCGTAGCGATACGAATTGTTTTTGTAGAACTGTTTACCTAGATAGTCTTTTAGGGTTATGACTACTTGTGGTAAATGTTCGCTTTGGAGGATTTTTGTCAAACTATCAGCTATATCCAAGAGACAGGATTCATAGGGTAGAAGAATAGTGGCGTTGTTGCAGCAGTTTTTATTGTCATCATCTTGTTGAAAAATTTGAATAAATCGGAGCAGAGTAGGGATAACTTCGTTGAGCTTCTCTTGAACCAATTTGTTTTCTGGATCGAGTTGTTCTAAATTTTGAACTGCATCTGTGAAGATTGATTCATGTTCATACGGATTGCTTTGCCGTATTTGACATAAGGTAGCGATCGCCTTTGGATTACCAGGATCAATTTTTACTAGGCTTTTGGCTGCATACAAACGCCCACATTTATATTGAGATGTTTGAATCCTCTCTAATAGAGCCGGAATCACTATTTTATTACCTGGATCAATTTTTTCTAAACTCGCAACTGCATTGCATAATAGGTAATCATCTTTAGTCGAGGCAATTAACTCGATTAAAGTTAGAATTGCAGCTTCATTACCAGCACCAAAAAGCCCTAAGTCCTTCACTGCTAGGTTGAGATAAGAATGATCGTCAGCAGTCCTAATCATCTCAACTAGAGCATTAATTGCAAGTTGATTACTGGGGTCGATTTGCGATAGAACTCTAGCTGCTCCGTCCGCGATATACTGGGCATCATCTGGATGTTTTGGGGATTGTCCCAGATTTTTAACTAGCCCGAATAGGACATTAATTGCAACTTGATTATTAGAGTCTACTTGTAGGAGACTTTGAGCTGCTTGCAAACGTTCGTTATCAGACTGTGAGGTTTCAAGTGTTTTTGATAGAGTGGCGATCGCAGTTTTATTCTCTGGCTCAATTTCCAGTAGATATGTAGCCGCGCGATTTATAAGAGATATATTCGCAGAAGTTTCGATTATGTGGATTAAACTCTTGATTATAGATGCATTACCAGGATCAATTTGCCACAAAGCTTGACTTGCATCAAAACAGATTCTATCACCCTGGTTTATCTGTAAGAATTTGACGAGGGCTGCGATCGCAGTTTGATTACCCACAGCAATTTTTCCCAATGCTGCGATCGCATTACAACAATTGTCCTTATTCAGTGTTGTCTCCATAAGGTGAACTAATGCAGCGATCGCAGTTTCATCACCAACTGGTATTTCCCCAGGATTTTGATTTATCTGACAAAATGTTTGTGTATTTTCAACAACTGGTGTTAGCAGTGTCAAGGCTGCGATCGCACTTTTATTACCCGGATCGAGTGTTCCTAATTTCTCGGCTGCAACTCTAAGAATTGAACGACTTTCAGTAGTATGAACCAGATGGACAAAAGCGGCAATTACCCGTTTTCTGTCGGTTAATTCCAGGGTTTTTCTAGCTGTCTGCACCAATGGTTTTGGTAGTATCTGCCAATCTCGCTTATCTTGCCGAAAATAGGCATAACTCCATTTGAGCAGTTGTTCTACAATTGCATCACCCAAACTACATTCTGGGAACTGGGATAAAGCCTCAGCCGCCAAAAAATAGGCGCGATACCGATAAAAATCGCCGCAACCGTCATCAAAATCTATTAAAGCTTGGATAAAATCTTCTTTTTGCTGCCTATCTACATCCTTTTGGCTGAACCAGTGGAGAATCTCTGCTTTCCACTCCGGCTCAAAGATGCGGTAAGTGCCTTGATTTAAATTGCTGCGATCGTGGTTAAAGAAATACTGCCAATCATGCATTGCCTCCTACCCACTGCGAGATGTGGGACGAAAGGGATTTAAACGAATCTTGCTACATCAGTTGCCTTTCACTCTAGACAATTAGGGAGAGAGTTTAAAAACTTGAGTGCATATTTTCAGATGCCCCTGTATTGCTTCATCCCAGGTGGGGTAAAAGTTTCT
>NZ_JBALFY010000016.1:0-1099 GCF_036916655.1 Nostoc sp. | reverse complement strand
CTGACTTGAAAATCAAACTTCGGCTTAAATCCAAGAAGGATATTTGGCTGAAGTCATTGAATGGCGACACAGCCGAAACAAAATATTGATTACAGGTTTAAGTTGCGACCGGAACAGATTCAACACTAACTTGATAACCAAGTTTTTCTAGGCGTTTAATCAAGCGTTTCTTAACATTTTCCGGTTGTTGTTTGTCAAAATAATCAGCTCCTAAATCTTTATAAGGTTCTTGACGTGATATTAGATGGTAGGCGATCGTTAAAATAGAATGTGCAACAGCAACCGCAGCGCGTTTCTTACCTCTGCGCGCAGAAAGACGACGAAACTGGGCAGCAAGGTAAGTTTTAGTCCGAGCTAAAGCATGGGCAGCTTGAACCAAAATAGTTCGTAAAACTCGATTACCTTTGCGGGTGCTGTCAGAAAGCTTCTTACCCCCACTTTCATAGTTGCCTGGGGCAACCCCAGCCCAAGCCGCCAAATGTTCAGCACTAGGAAAACGGCTCATATCTGTGCCAATTTCCGAGACAATAATCTCAGCAGTTCGACGTGCGATACCAGGTATCGTGTCAACTAACTCAACCGCTTGGTCAAAAGGGTGACAATACTCCTCGATTTGTTGGTCGAAAAGTACAATTGAGGAGTCAATACTATCAATTTGAGCTAGTAGCTGGGCAAGAATAAACTTTTGATGGGGACGAACTCGACCCTCAAGTGCCGGAACGAGCAAGTCATACTTTTTGATCATTGTTCCTTTTGCCAAACCCGCCATTAGTTCGGGTGTACTATTACCCTCGACGATAGCAGCGAGCATTGCTCTTCCTGATACACCCATGACATCACTTGCAACTGAGGCAAGTTTAATATTGGCGGCTTCAAGTACTTTTTGCACTCGGTTGACCAAGTTCACTCGTTCTCGAATAAAGTTGCTGCGATGACGGGTTAAGTCGCGCAAATCTCTTTGCTCCACTGGTGGAATAAAGCTAGGGCGTAACAATCCATGCTGTAGTAGTTCGGCTATCCATTGTGAGTCTTTGATATCTGTTTTGCGTCCTGGCACCGCTTTTATATGACGGGCATTCACTAACATAACTTCAAAGTT
>NZ_JBALFY010000015.1:0-61860 GCF_036916655.1 Nostoc sp. | reverse complement strand
TTATGATTGCGGTTATTTATGAATCAGGCGTTAAGGTCTTTGCCTGTGAAACTACTTTACACTGCTTTACAATTTTTAATCAACTTTTGTTACTTTAGTAAATCTAATACAAATTATTAGTTTTACTTATTAGATAGTCATAGTTTTAGTGTTTGCAGGTGTTCCAAATACATAAAACACGAAATGTTTAGATATATTTACCTGGTGTTAGCCCTGAAAAGATAAAATAGGAAAGAGTATTGTTGTTATCGACTCTAGAAAGTTAATTGAATTACTACCGAAATTAGGAGGGATGTGTGACATGACAATTACTCTAAATCACACAATAGTGCCCGTACATGACAAAGAAGATTCGGCAAAGTTCTTTGCAAATATTTTTGGTTTAGAAGTCGAGGTTCCCATTGGCCACTTTGCTGCTGTGCATATTAATGATGCCCTAACACTTGACTTCGCCGACGCCCAAGTGTTTGAGTCTCATCATTATGCGTTCCATGTCAGTGACGAAGAATTTGACGCAATCTTTGCGCGCGTCAAAGAGGCGAATATTGAATACAGTAGTGACCCTATGCATCAAAATAAGGGACAAATTAACCATAGAAAGCAAGGTCGTGGCTTCTATTTTTATGATCCCAATGGTCACAACTTAGAACTGTTGACCAAATAATTTAATTACGCTTCTACGTCGCTCTAAACTTAGCGCTGCCTCTCTAAGAATTGCGACACTAATACTGTTTTTTCATCCCTCGGCTATCGCCGTCCCTCCGATGTCTTGGGGGGACTACAGGTGGGTATTATTATGTGCATCTTTATACAGAATTGGTATAACGTAATTCTTAATTAAGACGGTATAAACCCTATTGGTTGCACTTACGAATTACTTTAACCTGGACTAAGATTTTTTTGACATCAAGTTAAGGCATTACTTTTTTATTAAAAAATACGCTGTCGCATAGTCTGGCAATTGTGTAATATTTTGCCCAAATTCTTTTTTATTCTGAAAAATACCTGCCAAAAAATCGAGTTGATAAAGATTGGGTAAAAAGGCTCCACCTGTATCAGCAATAACTCCCATTTGCAGATGTTTGCGACCACCTTGAGTATGCTCAATCACAATCACTTTGCCTAAACCGATATTCAAAACATCTCCAGCAAAAGTAACTCCAGGTTTTATAGAAATTTTTGCATCTATTTTGTATCCATAACCTTTAATAGCATCAACTTCTCTAAAATACCAATAACGCTTTTGTGCTGTTGCCTTTAAACCGCGAATATAAGACATTCCATTATTTCTGTCTACATTAAAAAAAGCCTTATAACCATCTGTAAAATTAATCAGAATTGTTCCTTCCATAATTGCTTCTTCTAAGCCATTTCTGGTTAGGTAAGCAAGAGTTGTAACTTTGCCAAATTCTCTACCGCCTGGTTCATAAATACCAGATAAAACATCCTGTTTTGTGTATCGAGTGTAGAAATTATCGTTATTAGAGTTTTCTTTTAAGCTATAAATTGGTGTATTAAAAGTAGAGGTTTTCTTACGAGAACCAGGGTGAGTAAAAACAGCATATTTGGTAATTCGTAATTGTTTTTGCTGTTTACTATTTGGGTTATAGGCAGACCATTTAATGACTCGAAAATTGGTATTGATAAATTTAGGGTCTTGTAAACGAGTAGCTCGATTATTAGCAATATCCTCTTTTAAGACAACAATCATGAAATCTAAAGTTTTGAGGACATCTGGTACAGTAACTCCTTGAGTAGCAAGTATTCCTGTACGTAGAATATCTGGGTCTTCTGAAGCATAGTCTTGAAAATATTTTCTAGTATTAACGAGAACGGTTAATAAATCTCCTTGATTGAAGTTAACTTTACTAATTGGTAGTTTTCCTGGAGTAACAACTTGGCTGCCATTAATGCTAAATTTATCTTTTTTAAATTCATCTACAACTGGATAGGATGAAGATGCTACTAATAAATTTTGTCGAGATGAAAAAAAGTTTTGCTTCCCGATAATTTCTTCAGATATTTGTTGAGTGAAAAAAGGATTTTGAAGCTTTGAAGTAAGCGGATCGGCAACTTGATTGGAAGTGAAAGAAATCTGTGATTGAAATGGGGCAAAATTATCTTTTGTAAAAAACTGATCGGGTTCAACTATCTGTTGAGTTTTTGACTGAGTATATAGATAGTTACTGGCTAAACTAACAAGTAGTAAACCAGCAAAACCGACTGTGAGGCATAACTTTTGCTTAAATAAGATATTCATAAATTGGAAAATAAATTCCTACTTCAATATGTGAATTTTGAATTGTTTAAGTTTCTACTACCTCACGCACTAACTGCGCCAACTTTTCGGCACTATCAGGAACAGCGATCGCATGAGCTTTTTCACCCATCTTTGCTAATTCTTGCGGTGACTGTAACAAATTCAACACAATACTTTGCAATGCTTCTGCCGTCAACTCCGATTGCTTCAAGGTTAACGCTGCACCCGCTTTGGTAAATACATCTGCATTGTAAGATTGATGATCTTCGGCGGCAAAGGGGTAAGGAATCAAAATCGCTGGTGTTCTACATACTGCCAATTCTGTCAAGCTACCTGCGCCAGAACGACTAATCGCAAGAGTTGCTCTTTGCAACAAGGCTGCCATATTGTTGTAAAAAGGTAAGGCTATGTACTGTGGATGTTTGAGACTATCTGCTTGCGTGTCGCGATCGCCAGTTAAATGTACTACATAAATACCAGCATCAAACCAAGCTTTTGCAGATTCGCGCACCAATTTATTTACGGCAACTGCACCCTGACTACCACCAAAGACGACAATTAAAGGAACACTATCAGGAATCGCCAAATCCAGGGGTGCATCAATTGCCCCATCCAGAAATTGCGCTCTTACGGGAGTACCAACATAGACATTTTTGGCACGGGGTAAATACTTAGCAGCCACTTCAAATCCCAAAGCTACTGCACTACACCAAGGGCCAAAAAAGCGAGTTACTTTACCTGGTAAGGCGTTAGATTCGTGGAAAACCACGGGTAAACCAAGGGAACGCGCTGCAATGACGGCTGGCCCGGCAATGTAACCGCCTGTGGTAAACACCCCTTGAAAATTTCCCTGTTTGAGAATTCGTCTGACTTCTAGAATCGAAAGGGCGAGTTTACCCAAAATCCGAATAGAGGAGAGTCCAAACCCTTGCTGAAACCCTTCAACTGCAATAGTATTCAAGGGATACTGTTTAGGAACGAGTTGAGTTTCTAGCCGATCGGGTACTCCCAGCCATTCTATTTGATAATCTGGAAGTTTTTCTGCCAGTGCGATCGCTGGAAATAAATGTCCACCAGTCCCACTGGCAGCTATTAATAATCGTATCGGTGCGTTTGCCATCAAACCTCTACCGTTTAGCGTCTAGCTTAACTAAGATAAAACAATTTGCTTACTTTCTCTAATCAAATCAGTAAATTCTTACCAATGACTAACATTTTTACCGCCTTAGTGAGACGCCAACGCAAATTTCCAGCAAATGTCTGGCTGGTTTCCTGCCTACTGACTATTGGTTTAACAAGCGGTTGGCAACGCACTCTGGCGACGACACCACAGCAATTAGCCCAAGCGGGTACAGCCCAAAATGCACCAGCCGACCTGAAAAACCTGTTGACACAAGTTGATGCAGCTGCCAGTCGGGGCGATGTGAAAGGGGTGTTGCAATTCTACAGCCCCAATTTCACTCATGGGGATGGATTAAACCTCCAAACCCTAGAAAAATCTTTAGCTTCACTTTGGCAACGATATCCGAAATTGCAATACACTACGAAATTGCTATCTTCAAAACCTGAAGGCAATGGGGTTCTTGCCGAAACGGAAACGAAGATAACTGGCTTACCTTCTGGTAGCAATAATAAATTGTCTCTCAATGCCACAATTAAATCACGTCAACGTATTGAAGGCGGGAAAATAGTCCGTCAAGACATTTTGTCAGAACGCACCCTACTTACCTCTGGTAGCAAGCCGCCCCAAATTGATATTAAGTTACCACAGCAGGTGGTGGTTGGTCAGAAGTATAATTTTGATGCGATCGTTCAAGAACCGCTTGGCGATGATTTTTTACTAGGAACGGCGCTAGAGGAAGCCATCCAACCAGAGAAATTTCTCAACCCCACACCTGTTGATTTGGAATTACTGACATCTGGCGGACTGTTTAAAGTAGGACAAGCACCATCTACCCCTGGTAGCCAGTGGGTTTCTGCTGTCATTCTGCGGGGTAATGGAATGACGATGGTAACTCAACGTCTGCAAGTGGTGAAAAAGTAGAGACGTGATGAATCGCGTCTGTACAAGAGAGACGTGATGAATCGCGTCTGTACAAGAGTTAGGAGTTATAGCCTGAGTGATGATAAATTATGAACGATGAAACTTGTGCTAATTCATAATTCATAACTGTTAACTCCTGACTCCTAACTTATCCTAATGACTTCTCTACAAAATCAAATCATTTTGATCACTGGTGCAAGTAGTGGTATCGGTACTGCTTGTGCCAGAATCTTTGCTGGTGCGGGTGCAAAACTTATCTTGGCAGCACGACGGTTAGAACGTTTACAGCAGCTAGCAGATACTCTTAATAAAGATTTTAGTACTGAAACTCATTTATTACAGCTAGATGTGCGCGATCGCAGCGCTGTTGAATCTGCTATTGCTACTCTACCCCCCGCCTGGGCTGACATCGACATTCTCATTAATAATGCTGGTCTAAGTCGCGGTTTAGACAAGTTGCACGAAGCCAGCTTTCAAGACTGGGAAGACATGATTGATACTAACGTTAAGGGTTTACTTTACGTCTCCCGCTATGTTGTTCCGGGAATGGTGAGTCGCGATCGCGGTCATGTGGTAAATTTAGGTTCCATTGCCGGACATCAAACCTATCCCGGTGGCAATGTCTACTGTGCTACTAAAGCTGCTGTCAGAGCAATTTCTGAAGGTTTAAAACAAGACCTGTTGGGAACGCGGGTACGTGTAACTTCCGTTGATCCTGGTATGGTAGAAACGGAATTTAGCGAGGTACGCTTTCACGGAAATACTGAACGCGCTAACAAAGTCTATGAGGGAGTTACACCCCTAACAGCAGATGATATCGCTGATGTGATATTTTTCTGTGTGACGCGATCGCCCCATGTAAATATCAATGAAGTTGTGCTGATGCCTGTTGACCAAGCTAGTGCTACCCTAGTTAACCGCCGAACATCAAAATAACTCATCTACATACCAGGGGAGTGGGGAGTAGGGAATCGAGAATCGGGAATATATTAGCCCCGAAAAAGGTTTAAGCCGGACAACTCTTAGAGACGCTACCGCTATCGCATATTGGTTGAAACCCCGCCCATTTTGGGCGGCTTAGTTTCCCCACTCCCCACTCCCCACTCCCTTTCATCTAATTGGCTAGAGTGAATCTATAAACTGCTGTACTTTTTCTAGTAGTGGCTGATGTTCGATTTGTTCTGCTAACTCTTGGGCATTTTGGAAACACAATCGCGCCATTTTTTTGCGTCTGGTTGTGGCGTAAAGGTTTCCCATATTCAGCAAAGTCGAAATTTCTCCCAGAGCATCGCCCAATTGTTGATAAATTGCAATGGCTTGTTTGTAAAACTTCATTGCCTGTCGATGCTGTACCAGAGTAGTGTAGGTAAAGCCAATGTTATGAAGGGTTGTGGCCTCACCAGAGCGATCGCTAATTGCCTGACGTGTCAAAAGAACTTGATAGTAGAGTAATAGAGCTTCTTTCGGTTTTCCTAAATCATGATAAACAGAAGCAATATTATTCAAAGTGGTTGCTTCTGCAAGCAAATTCTTCGCAGCTCGTTGAATTGGGAGTGCTGCTTGAAAAAATTCTAGAGCTTGCTCAAACTTGCCTAAAACATTGTAGGCGAACCCAATGCCATTTAGGGTTGTTGCTTCACCAGAAAAGTCACCTAGCGATCGCCGCATCGTCAAAATTTGGTGTTGTAACAACAGTGCCCGTTTTGGTTCTCCCAACCGGGTATAAATTAGTGCTACATCATTGAGCGTAGAAACTTCACCTTGAATATCTTGCAATCGCCTAAAGATGGGAAGTGCTTTGTCAAAATATGCCAACGCTTGCGAAAAACGTCCCAGGCGGCTGTAGGTAGAACCCAAATTGCTAAGTGCAGTTGCCTCTGCGGAAGCGTCGCTAATTTCAACAGCAACCAAAAGCGCCTGATGAAACCGCTCTAATGCCCTTCGAGGTTGCGAGCAACTGAGGTAAGCTAAACCAAGATCGTTCAATGTATAACCTTCCCTAGCTCGGTCTGGAATTGCTCTAGCTAGGTATAAATTCTTGGTTGCCAGATCGAGATACTCTTGAAATTTACCCCGCTGATAGTAGCGGTTTGCTTCATCACGACGTTGTTCCCACTCTTTGACTTGATTTAATGGTTGCGTCATCTGACCTCAGTTGCACTCTGCGATAATTAAGCAGGACATCTCTTGGGAATCAATCTCTCTTAGGTTTCCCAAATCTTAACCTTGATCTTCTATCTTTAGATATAAGACGTAAAGATATAAGTATGGTATTATTCCATCTTTACATGAGTATTTATGAAGCAATTAATACAAAATACCTTAGTAGAGGCGCACAAAATCTGACCTTTTTCCTGAAAGGAGAAAGGTTTTAACGGGGGCTGCTTCCTTGAGATTTCCGACTTATTTAAGATTTCAAAATGTAAAGAGAATCATCTGGCTGCCATTCTGTGCGTGAGATAGCGTAGTAAACTACATCATGACCGTAATAGCTAGCATCTTTTTCATACTTCATGCCTAGCTTTTGAATCACACGCACTGAAGCGATGTTTTCTGGATGTGCGATCGCAACTATCCGATCTAGCTTCACTTCCCCAAATCCAAACTTTAAAGTTGCTTGTGAGGCTTCAGTCCCCATTCCCATATTCCAATAGGACTTGTCAAACACATAGCCAAGCTCAACTTCGGGGGTATTTTCCAGAAAACTAAGTCCACAACGGCCAATCATTTTACGAGTTTCTTTGTGTATTACTGCCCACATCCCAAAGTTGTGTTGTTGCCACTGTTGGATATGTTTGTTTAAACTTGTCTGGGTTTGTTCCCTTGTTCTTGGCAACAGATACTTCATCACTTCTGCATCGCTGTAGAGGCGAAATAGGTAATCAAAATCATTTAGAGAGAAGTGCCTTAGTTGCAGCCGCGCAGTTTCTATCTCCATAATTGCCCCAATTCAGAATTAAATTTAGAAATTGTCAAGATAATTATCCAATCCCTATTCTGAACTAATTAGAGCAAAATATAAGCACTAACCAGATTTTTCCAAATCTTCAGTTATTGTCAAATATTCCAAAACTTAGGGACTTCCAAATAAAAAAATATTCAATTAACTCTTGTGGATTCTTGTGGGGTGGGCGTCTCGCCCGCCCTATGGACTGGGCGCTCATGTTGCCCACCCCACAATGTTGAATAATTTATTTCTTGGAGTTCCCTTAAGCAAGAGCTATTTGAATTTTCTTCACTACTTTTTGAATTAATCGATTACTTTTGGTAACAATGTTCGGCTGTTTTAGCTGTTGCGGTCTTTTTTCCGGTTCTTTAAGAAAACGATAGTATAAAAACTCGTCTCTGTAACAAATATTGACATCTTCACCTTGACATAAACGAGCAAAATCAGTATGGGAATAGTTCATGTAGTGAATACGATGAATTGGTTTTAATCCATCTTGGTTGTAAAGGATATTATTAATATTTACAAAGGGGTCTGAATTAGCACAGTTACCTGTTCTTTCTTGACCGTTTGGACTGAGAGTAAAATTAAATAAGGCAAGATTTGATTTCCATGTCAAATAATTAAATAAATGTGCATCATCCCAACATGCAGTTAGCCATTCAATCTCTCCATCTTCAATTAATAATTTTTTATATAAATCTAAATCTTTTTCTGGAAATAACCCTGATTTAGAACCAAAAAAATCAGAGCAATGGAGTCTAGGACGTATGTTTTTTTCAGAAGCAATCTTGGACTTTTCTAAAAGTGGAATATTTAATGGTACTTCTGTACGTTCTTTAATGTGTATCCAGTCATCAAATACAAAATCGTATGCGTTTAATTTTTCAAAAATATCATCAACTGGCTTCATAAGAAGGCTATCAGCATCACAAAATAAAAACTGATTAAAATGTCCGTTAAAAACACACATTTTTCTTTGTAAGTGACCTGATGACCACCAATTACGTGAGATTTTGGAACTTCTAGCACCTGGGTGAACTGCCCAAACTTTGTGAGCAAAATCTTCCCAGTACTGTATTGCCTCCCAATTCTCAAAAATGCTGACGTTTTTTCTAGACTTTATTTCTTTTTGAACTAAGTCTAATCTTTCATTATAGGGAATAATACAAACAGGAATATCTGGGCTAACATTAACTTCAATACTATTCAACAATGCCACTAACTGATCGTAAACAGCATCATTTGCAAGTGTATAAATACCGAAAAATTCCATAAGTAAGATAATATCCTAGTTATTATAGTTTATTTATAATGTTTCTGGCGCGATCGCGCCAGGAAGTTGATAGATAAGAACTCAGCACAACTATTATAAATAGCGTTTTTAGGTAAGTCAACGAATTCAATTTCTGACGAAATTTTCTTAAAAACTCCCAATTATATAATTAATTTCATCATTATTACTTGATGGGTATTGATTAAATTTTATGCCAGGCGATCGCCTCGAAAAATCTGGAAAAAATTCGTAATGATGCTCTCTATGAGACACTGCACGTAGCTTGCTTCTCTGTAAGGGTACGCGGACTCGCTACCTCTGCGCTAACTTAATTTATCATGACGCTCTCTAGGAGACGCTACGCGCAGCGTGGAGAAGACAGTAATTAATTTTTGTAACGGGAATCAAGCAAGACAAGAGCCACAAAACTTGCCGAGACTCGATTGAAGGTTCGCCAAATGTCTTGTTTGTTGCTCTTGAGCGACAAAATTGATTAAGACAAATCGTTAGGCGTATTTTTTTGCAAACATTAATATAATGCTCTTACTATGAGCATCTACCAATCTCTCAAAAAATCTTACAGGCAAGACAGACGCCGTGAAAATGACTGGCGGTTGTTTTTGCGTCTAGTACCCTATGCCCGTCGTAGCGGCCGGTTATTGGCGCTGTCAATGTGCCTACTAGTACCGATCGCCCTAGCGAATGCCTTACAACCGTTCTTAATTGGCCAAGTGATTTCCCTGATTCGGCATGAACCAAGCGCTTACGAATTTTTTCGGAATCGTCCCTTCTCGCAAGGGTTAAATATCCTGGAGGGATCACTGGTGATTGCGATCGCCATCCAATTAATGTTGACAGGTGTCCAAGGTTATATAGTCCAAAAGCTAGGGCAGCAAATCACCGCAGCAGTTCGCCAAGACTTATTCCAGCATGTGACATCTCTAGCAGTGCGCTTTTTTGACCGCACGCCCGTAGGTAAATTAATCACCAGAATCACCAGCGATGTGGAAGTGTTAGGTGATGTCTTCTCGACTGGGGCAATTGGCATCGTGTCCAATTTGTTTTTAATGCTGGTAACTTTGAGTTTAATGTTTTCTATCCAGTGGCAACTCGCTTGCTTGCTGCTATTAATACTATTACCAATTAGCTGGTTAATTGTTTACATTCAGAAACAGTACCGCAAAGCCAATTACAAAGGACGGGAAGAACTTTCGATTCTGAATTCGCAGCTACAAGAAAATGTACTTGGCATTAACGTCGTCCAATTGTTCCGCAGAGAAAAATTTAATGCTGAATTGTTTCGTGCTACGAACAACAACTACACTCAGCAAGTGGATAAAACCATTTTTTATGATTCATTTGTTTCCGCGACCTTAGAGTGGATTGGACTAATTGCGATCGCAGGTGTTTTGTGTGTAGGTGGGTGGTTGTTATTGGGAAAAACCTTGACTTTTGGAACATTATCTACATTTATTTTGTATGCCCAGCGATTATTTGATCCCTTACGGGATTTTGCCGAAAAATTTACAGTAATTCAAGCTGGTTTCACTGCCATTGAACGCGTCGGCGATATCTTAGATGAACCGATAGAAATCCGCGATCGCGCCAACGTTCGTTTCTCAATCTTTGATGCGAAATTTGGCTACATAGACGAAATCGTGGCAAATCTAGAATCCCCAGACCTGACTTCTCCCCCAGAACTGGGAGAAATTCATTTCGATCACGTCTGGTTTGCTTACAAAAATGATGATTACGTAATTAAAGACTTAGATTTCACCATTCATCCTGGTGAAAAAATTGCATTAGTCGGCCCCACAGGTGCGGGTAAAACTTCGATTATCCGGCTTTTGTGCCGCCTCTACGAACCCACCCAAGGACGCATTCTCATCGATGGCGTAGATATTCGAGAAGTCCCACAAGCAGAACTGCGGCGCTACATGGCAGTGATTTTACAAGACGGCTTTTTGTTTGCTGGCGATGTTAAAAGCAACATTTCTTTAGGAGATGGCTACACTATTGAACAGATTCAACAAGCAGCCGAAGAAACCAACATTGCCCAGTTTATAGAAGAACTACCCCAAGGTTATGATACTCAACTTCGAGAACGGGGCACAAATATTTCTAGTGGTCAAAAGCAACTTTTAGCCTTTGCGCGGGCTGCCATTCGCAATCCCCAAATTTTGGTATTAGATGAAGCTACCGCTAGTTTAGATGTTGGTACAGAAGCTTCAGTTCAAGAGGCATTAAACCAGCTATTGCTCAGACGTACCGCCATTATTATCGCTCACCGCTTGTCTACAATTCGCAATGTAGACCGGATTTTTGTTTTGAAGCGGGGCGAATTAATCGAACAGGGAAGCCACGATCAACTATTGCGAGAAGGAGGGCTTTACGCTACTTTACATAACTTGCAGATGTTGGGAAGTTAGAATATTGTCAAAATAATCTCAAATGGGAAATAGCGATCGCTATCTCTGTGACGACATCTACAAAAAAAGTGAAAGACTGTTATTCTTAACCTATTTTTGGAGTGCGATCGCTAGTTTGTAACTAGACCATATACTAATAAAAAATCCCCACCCAGACAAATGCCTGAGTGGGTAATATGAGGTCGAACAAAACAATCTTCTCAAAAGAAGTCAGGGAATTATTTGCTCTCTGTAAAATCAGCGTCAATCACATCGTCACCGCCACCAGAGCTAGATGTAGAACCGCTATCTTGAGGTTCCGCACCTGGCGCAGCACCGCCACCAGCTTGCTGATAGATGTTGCTACCAACAGCGAATAGCGCTTGTTGCAATTCTGGGGTCAGCTTCTTGATTTGCTCATCGTCTTCTTTAGCAACTGCTTCCCGCAGTTCTTTCACTAAACCTTCGACTTTAGTTTTGTCAGCATCGGGAACTTTATCGCCCAATTCTTGTAACTGCTTTTCAGCTTGGTATGCCAAAGAATCGGCTTGGTTCTTGCGTTCAATCTTCTCACGCCGCTCTTTGTCAGATGAAGCATTTTGTTCAGCTTCTCTTACCATCCGGTCAACATCATTTTTATCCAGGGTGGAAGCGCCGGTGATGCTGATGGACTGTTCTTTACCAGTGCCTTTGTCCTTAGCGGTGACGTTAAGGATACCGTTAGCGTCAATATCAAACACTACTTCAATTTGAGGGACGCCGCGTGGTGCAGGAGGAATACCATCGAGGCGGAAGGTTCCCAAGCTCTTGTTATCGTTAGAGAATTCGCGTTCACCTTGGAGGACGTGAATTTCTACGTTGGTTTGTCCATCCACAGCAGTGGAGAAGACTTCTGATTTCTTGGTAGGAATTGTAGTGTTGCGGGGGATAATTTTGGTCATTACGCCACCCAATGTTTCCACACCCAAAGATAGGGGTGTCACATCTAACAGCAAGATGCCAGTTACATCACCAGCCAGTACGCCGGCTTGAATGGCTGCACCAACTGCTACGACTTCATCAGGGTTAACGCTTTGGTTGGGGTCTTTACCCAATACCTGCTTCACAATCTGGTGGACTGCGGGAATCCGGGTAGAACCACCAACTAACACGACTTCATCAATATCGCCTTTGGTTAACTTGGCATCCCGGAGAGCATTTTCCACAGGAATGCGGCAACGGTCGATTAAGTCAGAGCAAAGTTCTTCAAACTGAGCGCGAGTTAGGGTTGTATCTAGGTGCTTCGGCCCATCCTGGGTAGCGGTGATAAATGGCAAGTTAATTTCTGCTTGAGTGACGCTAGAAAGCTCAATTTTGGCTTTTTCTGCGGCTTCAGTCAGACGTTGTAAGGCTTGTTTATCTTTGCGTAGGTCAATACCTTCGGCTTTTTTGAACTTCTCAGCTAAGAAGTCAACTATTTTTTTATCAAAGTCGTCACCACCAAGGTGAGTATCCCCAGATGTAGCTAGTACTTCAAAAACTCCGTCTCCTACTTCCAGCACGGATACGTCGAAAGTACCACCACCAAGGTCAAATACGAGGATGGTTTCGTTACTCTTCTTGTCAAATCCATAAGCCAGAGAAGCAGCTGTCGGTTCGTTGATAATCCGCAGAACTTCAATCCCGGCAATTTTACCAGCGTCTTTTGTCGCTTGGCGTTGCGAGTCGTTGAAGTATGCGGGAACGGTGATTACTGCTTGGGTTACAGTTTCGCCCAGGTATTTGCTGGCATCTTCAACTAGTTTGCGAAGAACTTTTGCAGAAATTTCTTCAGGAGCAAACGGTTTACCAGCTATCGGACAATCTAATTTGACATTGCCATTGCTGCTGAGGACTTTGTAAGAAACTTCCGTAGCTTCATTACTAACTTCATCGTAGCGGCGACCGATAAAGCGTTTGACTGAGTAAAACGTATTTTCGGGGTTCATCACCGCTTGACGTTTGGCGATTTGGCCAACCAAGTTGTCGCCATTTTTTGCAAATGCAACTACTGATGGCGTTGTCCGAAAACCTTCAGCATTAGCAATTACTGTGGGTTTACCACCTTCCATCACTGCCACGCAGGAGTTCGTTGTTCCTAAGTCAATTCCAACTACTTTTGCCATTTTAGGTGCTGGCTCCGTATAACTACAAATGAATGAATGAGAATATAAAGCACTAAATTTTGAACCAACAGGGTCAAGAAATCAGCCAGTTCAGCATGAACACCTTTGTTTTGGCTTTCCTGGGGTTAAAACTCCAGACTATGCTGATATATATACTGAAGCTTAGTGGTAGCCAGTCCATGAAGGGTGGTTTCCCGAACCTTGCTTGGGACGGTTAAACTAACTAAATTGTGTTTTTAGTTGGTTCATGGATTAATTTGTCTTCACTCTGTCTAATGTAGAAGAATTAATACTTTCAGTAATTAGGGTGAACCGTAACGTCCGAGTGGTGTTTGCCGTCTTTAGAGGTAACAAACTACAGAAGCACTGAGAATATAAAGATGAAAAAGTGCGTATGTGTAGCTCAACCCAAGCATCGTTTCCGTAATTCACCATAAAACAGAGGCGCAAAATTACTCTTGGCGCCTCTATTTTGGAAAGTTCTGTTCACTCTTGGCGTTAGCAAAAACAGACGCTTGCAAAATTGTTAATTCTGTGCTATTTCAAGAAGCCGACGCCTAGACTTTTCGCTGCGTTTCTGTGTAAGATATCCCTACTTACACCATTTCAGAGGAAGCCTGCACCAGTGATTGAGGCTGAGGCTGGAACATAAACAACGAGTACACCACATCTCGGCGAATGTTAACCATCATATCCAAGAACAATTCATACCCCTCGCTCTTATACTCAATCAGTGGGTCTTTTTGTCCATAACCACGTAATCCCACCGATTCGCGCAAGGCATCCATTTGTTGCAGGTGTTCCCGCCACAGAGTATCAATGCGTTGCAAGATAAAGAAGCGTTCCGCTTGGCGCATCAGTCCGGGTTGAACTTGGTCAATCTGCGCTTCTTTGAGGTCGTAAGCAATTCGCACCTGTTCGTGGAGGAAGGCTTTAATCTCGCTGACGGTGATATCTTCTAATTGACTAGCTTGTAAATCTGCTAGTAGATAGACGAATTCTTTGACTTTCTCAACCAACTTTTCTAACTCCCACTCTTCCGAGGGTAAGTCTATGTTGATGTAGTAATCAACGATATCATCCATCGTTTTTTCGGCGTATTTAATCACCTGTTCTTTCAAATCTTGACCTTCTAGCACTCGGCGGCGTTCAGCATAAATAGCACGACGCTGATTATTCATCACCTCGTCATACTCAAATACCTGCTTCCGAATGTCGTAGTAGTAGGTTTCAACTTTTTTCTGGGCACCTTCCAAACTGCGGGTAAGCATCCCAGATTCGATGGGCATATCTTCTTCCACTTGGAAGGCATTCATTAATCCAGCAACGCGATCGCCACCAAAAATCCGTAGTAGATTATCCTCTAAACTGAGGAAGAATCTTGTGGTTCCAGGGTCGCCTTGTCGTCCTGCACGTCCGCGCAACTGGTTGTCAATCCGCCGCGATTCGTGGCGTTCTGTACCAATTACGTGCAAACCGCCAATTTCTACGACCTCATTGTGTTCACGGGTCGTAAATTGTTCATACTCTCGCTTAACGTGGTTGTAGGCTTCCCGCAACTTCTGAATTACCGGGTCATCGATGGGAGCTTTTTCTGCTGCCACAGCTACCTTTTCTTCAGCTTCCAGTTCGGGTAAGCTACGTTCGCCATATTCACGCACCGCAATTTCTACTGCGTCTTTGAGTAGTTTTTCGGTTTCTTTGGTTAACTGGGTAGGGAAAATTTCTGGTGAAGCGCGCCAAGTTTTGACTTTTTTACCAGGGACAAAGCCTTGACCACCGCCGTGTCCTGTGGGTAATCCGGCTGCTCTTTGCACGCCAAAGCTATCTTCATCTTCTGGCTGGACAATGCGGGGCATGAAGTATTCCCGCAGCTTCAAACGCGCCATATATTCGGAGTTACCACCCAAAATGATATCTGTACCTCTACCAGCCATGTTAGTAGCAATGGTAACAGCACCCTTCCGTCCGGCTTGGGCGATGATTTCCGCTTCACGTTCGACGTTTTCGGGACGGGCGTTAAGTAATTCGTGAGGAATCTTTAAATCTTTCAATAGGCGACTGAGAAGTTCGGATTTTTCTACACTAGTGGTTCCTACTAATACAGGTCTGCCGAGTTCGTGCATTTCGGCACATTCTCTGGCGATCGCCCCCCACTTGCCTGCTTCTGTCTTGAACACCATATCAGACAAATCTTCGCGTCGGCGATCGCGGTTGGTGGGAATTACCGCAACTTCGAGTTTGTAAATTTTTTCAAATTCTGGTTCTTCGGTTTTTGCCGTTCCTGTCATCCCACCGAGTTTTGGATACAGCAAGAACATATTTTGATACGTAATTGTCGCGAGAGTTTGAGTTTCTGGCTGAATTTCTACGTGTTCTTTAGCTTCAATTGCCTGGTGTAATCCATCACTCCAACGCCGTCCAGCTAGCACCCGACCGGTAAATTCATCCACAATTACGACTTCACCATTGCGGACGATGTAATTTACATCCTTGAGGAAAAGTTCTTTGGCTTTAATTGCATTGAAAACAAAGTGCGCCCAGGGATCTTCTGGGTCAAATAAATCTGTGACTCCTAAAAGATTTTCCGATTCAGCAAACCCTTCATCTGTCAATAGAACGTTACGAGCTTTTTCATCTACATCGTAATGTTCGTCTTTTTTAAGTGTGAATGCTATTTCAGCAGCTTGTAGATACTTTTCTGTCGGTCTTTCCACCTGCCCAGAAATAATCAGTGGTGTCCGCGCCTCATCAACTAAAATTGAGTCCACCTCGTCAATTACGCAATAATTAAACGGGCGTTGCACCACATCTGCCATTGATGTCGCCATATTATCCCGCAGGTAGTCGAAGCCGACCTCGCTGTTGGTAACGTAAGTGATATCACAATCGTAGTTTTTCTGGCGTTCACTGGGAATCATGCTTGACTGAATTAGCCCTACACTTAGCCCCAAGAACCGATGCACCTGTCCCATCCATTCAGCGTCCCGACGAGCCAGGTAATCGTTCACGGTGATGACGTGTACACCTTTACCAGTGAGGGCATTTAAATAACTTGGCAAGGTAGCAACTAGTGTTTTACCCTCGCCGGTTTTCATTTCGGCAATTTGCCCTACATGCAGAATGATACCGCCAAGGAGTTGGACATCAAAGTGCCGCAAGCCTAAGACTCGCCGTCCTGATTCCCGAACAACGGCGTAAGCCTCTGGCAATATGTCATCCAAGGTTTCGCCTTTGGCGAGTCGTTGTTTAAATTCAACGGTTTTACCTTTTAATTCATTATCAGAAAGAGCCTTAATTTCTTCCTCTAAAAGGTTAATTTCAGTAACAGAAGGTTGGTATTTTTTAAGCTTACGAGCGTTGGGGTCGCCCAACAAAAGTTTTAGCATGGCAGGTTATAGAACTGAATCAAGGGGATGGGAATTACAGGGTTGGCATTGATTATAAACATTTAACCCAGCCTAACCGTTTTGGTCGTGGATGGGTTTGAAATGAGAATTACCTCAAAAACAGGAGAAAAACTATCCAATCAGTCTATTAAATGATTGGTTTTAACTCTTATCTTATATTTCGTCTTTCTTCATAGTATCATTTTGCCCCCAGATGGGGCCAGAGAGGGAGTGGGGGAATAGAGTTAGGAGTTAAGAGTTATAAGTTATGAATTTTTCAACTCCTTACTTCCACTCTGCTGTCAGGCGACGGAAATTGTAATCACTAGCACTGGGATGACAACTGACACAACTGCTAATCTGGACTGGACGTGGTAACTTCACTTTTGGATGCAAAGCTTTGAAATAACGCGAATTGTTGAGGCGATATGGCGTTTCTTCGTCGTCTAGCTGTACACGGGAGAAAGTCGAAAGATATTTCCACACTAATATGCGTGGCGGATCGATTAAAGGCTGGAGTTGTGCGCCATAGTGCTGCGAATCTTGCAGAAGATTTTTCCACGTTTGGGTAGGTAAAACTGCTGGTGGTAAGCCGATGTGGCATCTGGAGCAGTTTTCTAAATATAGTTCTTGCCCTAGTTTGTATTGTGCAGGTACTACGTCAACAGTGCCAATTTCGGCGGTGGGAGTAGCACTTTGGGCGTTAGTTGCCAAGGCTAGAAGCCAGCCCATAGCTAAACTCCAGGTTACAATTACCAGAAGTAAACCGAAAAATTGGCGTTTGAATTCACGTTCAGCGCTTTGCTGTAGCGCTTGGCGTTGGCGTAGCCCGCCGTAGGCATCGCGGGTTTTACGCTTAACAAAAATTGACATTCCTCACATTCCCAGATATTAAAAAGTGGCGCTTGTGTTAATCATAAGACTTACGCAGTATTGGTAGTGTTTTAAATTTTGCGTAAGTAGTTTTGGCAAGCAACGCATCTTTAACATATCCACAACAGTAATATAAATGTCTATTCAGCGCACCACTAAGCTATGCAAGAAAAATTTCCTAGCAGTTTCAACCTTCCCCACTGTCAAAATCAGCTAAAATCTCTCGGATTTCATTTACACCAATATCTTCTCGGTCAGATTTTGAATAAATCGTTAGTAGCAAAATACTTGTAGGTGACTCAACTTGATAAATCAATCGATATCCAGCACTCTTACCTTTTTGGATACTACTGTTGCGAACTCTCACCTTGTAAATAATATACTCCTCACCAATGCCCGCAATGCGTAGGCGTAGCCCGCCTTAGGCATCACCGAAAAAATTTCCTTGTTGTAATTGCTCAATAATTGGTTGAACATCAGAGCGAATGTTGCGAAATCTTTTTGATAGTCTGTAAACTTCCTGCTCAACCTCATCAGAAAATCGAATTAAAATCGCATTATTACTCTGCATCAATCCTGTCCCATAGCTCGCTAATTGGTCTAGTTTGCCCTGTTTTTGCTTGCTGCAAGGCTCTCCTCAAACTAGCTTTAATCTCCTTAACGGGTGTATCATCAGGGTCAACCTCTTCTGCTTCTGCTTGTTCTGGAACCAACACAATCACCCGAACCTGATGAGGATAAGTGTTTCCCTGAATCGGCTCATCTAAAACTAGGTTTCCTTGAGAGTCAATCCTGCCAGTAACTTCAATCGCTTTCATCTTTTCTCTAGCTGATTTTGTAGGAGATTCTAACACACTGAAATTCTGCCAATATCAAGAAACTAAAGTTAATATCTGCCAAGGAAATCCTTAGTCAAATCTGACATCATCACTTTTTTGATACTTCTTAAAAGCGATGTCTAAGACAAGCGACATAAACAAATATCCTCCACAGCAAGAAATAGAGTTACCGCCACCCTGCATAGCGGTTTTTTAGTTCAAACACTTGTAGAGACGGCGATTTATCGCGTCTCGAAAACTCAAAAACCCATGATTTTGTACAGATAGCACTTAACCCAAGTGTATTGTTTTTTAGTTCATCAAACTCATCTCACATTAAGGAATAGAAACCGATCGCAATAATCGCTCCACAACAGTTCTAGAATTGCGTCCTCCTCTAGGGATAAGACGATGGCAAAGAACATGAGGGACGAGAAATTTTACATCATCAGGAATGACATAATCACGACCTAATAGAAAAGCTAGCGCTTGGGCAGCCCGTTGTAATGCTAATGTGCCACGCGGACTGACACCAAGGGCAATTTCCTCATCTTGGCGTGTTGCCCGCACCAATTCAAGGATGTACTGTTGCAAGGAAGTCGCCACTTTTACTTGAGAACAGAGGTAACGCAATTCTTGTACTTCTGACAAGGTAATGCAAGGCTGCAAATCAGCAACTTTTACACCCTTTTGGAGATTTTGCAGCATCAGGAGTTCTTCTCCCTCAGAAGGATAGCCCAAACTCAGGGACAACATAAACCGATCCATTTGCGCTTCTGGCAGAGGAAAAGTACCTTGATACTCGATCGGGTTTTGAGTTGCAATCACAAAAAAGGGCTGGGGAACTGCACGAGAGACACCATCAACTGTTACCTGATGTTCTTCCATAACTTCCAGCAACGCTGACTGAGTACGGGGTGTAGCGCGGTTGATTTCGTCAGCTAGTAGTATGTTAGTAAAGACTGGGCCAGGAAGAAAAGTAAATTCGCCGCTTTTTGGGTTCCAGATGTTAGTACCAGTAATATCCGTTGGTAGTAAATCGGGGGTACATTGTAGCCGTTGAAACTTGCCATCCAGTGAACGAGCTAGGGACTTAGCAAGCAGGGTTTTACCAACACCAGGGACATCTTCTAGGAGAGCATGACCACCACCTAACAAAGCAACTAGCACTAAGCGTATTGCCTCAGCTTTGCCAACGATGGTAAGAGCTAGATTTTGTGTTAAAGCGTCGATTTTTTCTCTCATGCGTTGTAGGGAGTGGGGAGTGAAGGGATGAGGGAGTAGGGGAAGCAGGGGGAGAAGGATTAATAACCAATGCCCCATGCCCCATTCCCTATCTATTGTTCCCACTAAGCACTCAAAACTTCTCTAGCAACAACGCAGTCAAGTTGAATTTGTGTTTTCAGGGCTTCAAGAGAAGGAAATTTTTGTTCAGGGCGCAAAAATTTAACTAGCTGCACAACTAGTTTTTTGCCATACAAATCACCAGACCAATCAAATAAATGCACTTCCGTAGATGAATAAGTACCATTTACAGTTGGGCGATTCCCGATATTCATTACGCCCAAGTTCCCACTAGGAGCGGTATCTGGTATTTCGCTGAGAGTGAAAACGCGGACAGCGTAGACTCCTTGGCGGGGCAAAAACTTGTCTTTTGGTAGTTGGAGGTTGGCGGTGGGAAAGCCAATTGTTCTGCCCAATTGTTGACCTTGAACGACATCACCAAGGAGAGTGTAAGGGCGTCCTAGTAGTAGATTTGCGTTTTCGATGTCGCCATGCTCAAGGGTTTGACGGATCAATGAGGTGCTAATGCGGGCATCTTGAGTCGGAGTAGTGCTGACGCAACTACTTTCGATGGGCGATTCACCTGTATAAGTTTGTAAGGGAACGATAGTAACGGGAATATTGTGTTTGGCGGCGAGTAATTGCAAATCTTTAGCAGTACCACTACGCTTTTCGCCGAAACAAAAATCCTGCCCAATACTAATTTGTTGGCATCGCAGCTGTTGCACAAGAATTTTTTCGACGAATTCTTCGGGGTTCAGTGCAGACAATTCTTTGTCAAAGGGTAGTAGTACCAATTGTTCTACCCCAAGCGATCGCAATTGTTGGACTTTTTCATCCAGTGGCGTTAGCAAAGTCCGGGGTTGCCCCGTAAAAAACTCCTGTGGATGGGGGTCAAAGGTAACAACTGTTGGGTAAGTATATTCTTGATTTGCCAGTTGATTTTCCTTTGACTGCCGACTACTAGCTACTGACAAGTTACCACCAGCGTGCAAGACTGGTTGAATTACTCTTTGATGCCCAAGATGAACACCATCAAACTTGCCAAGGGCAACAGCAGTTGGCGTTAGCAGCCCTTCACTTGAAGAAGCAACCCGCACAGAACACCCATTTTTAGACAAATTTAGCACGTGGATTCTGAGATTTTAGGTTTATTTTAGCTATCAGCAGGAAGCTACCCTATGGTAAACCGCTTTGAATTGGGGATGGTGGGGCCCCCTCTGGGGATAAGGGGTAATGGGGACTGGGGAAGATAAGTATGAGGATTCATACCCCAAGTAAATCTTAAAAGAATTTCTTCACCAGCATACGGTAAGTACCCAATAGCCAGTCTTAGAGCGCTCATTCCTGAGGCAGTGCGGTCTTCTCACAAAGAGATTTGCCCAAGTGGAATAACTGCCATTCTTAGCTTGCTGGAAAGGAATCGGCGCAACCCGCTGAGGAGGAAAGCTTTTGTTGATCGTCTGAACTTCCACCAAATGCATCTGAGGTTTTGTGCTATCAGCCAAAAGCCTAACCCAAAGAAAGTTGTCCAAACAGCTAATAGCTAAGTCCAGATAATCCCAAATACTAGAGCTAAAAAGGCTCTAGTTTCGTATTGAGGCTTACCCTGACCATCAGCCGCAAGAGAGGTCATCTGTGGGTTCTGGGCTGTGTTGGTGAATCGATAAAGTGTGTCCTCCTGTTGTCGCCCCGATCCCGTGGCGCTTTGACAACTCTAGGCAACGCTGTCTTAGCGTCCAACAGGTACGCTCTCGCGCTGAAAGCTTCTGATCACCAATCTAATCTAAAATCTCCAATTCCTCCGATCGCAATCTTTAGGTAGAAAACTTACTAACAGGAAAAGATTCTGATAAGGCTACTGAGGTGGGAATCTGAAGCACCAATCCTTCCCGTGCCATAATAGCGCCAGGAAATTTTGCAGCGGCTTGTTTGCCTACACGATCCAAAAAGTCGTCATCGTGCGCCGGATCGTGGTGGTAAATCACCAAAGTTTTGACGTTAGCAGCTTGTGCCACTTTCACCGCTTCTTGCCAGGTAGAATGTCCCCAGCCAATTCTTGGGGATTTTGGGGAATGGTATTCCTCGTCTGTATAGGTAGAATCGTAAATTAAGATGTCGGCATTACGAGCTAGCCACAGCACATTATCATCGAGTCGATCGGGAAAATGTTCGGTATCAGTGATATAAGCAGCAGCACCACCACGCCAGTTGACACGGTATCCTACGGCTTCACCTGGATGATTTAAAGGTGCTGTTTCTACGGTAACGTCATCGATGTGGATTGGTTGCCCCGGTCGAATGTCGTAGAAATTTAAATTGGCCTGCATAATCTGCAAGGGTACGGGGAAATTCGGGTGTAACATTTGATCGTTGAGGCGCTGTTCTATGGTAGAACCATCAGGTGCGATCGCCCCATAAATATGAAAGTCGTTCCCCTTCACAAACCCTGGGGTAAAGAAGGGAAAACCCTGCATGTGATCCCAGTGAGAGTGGGTAAAAAATATGTGAGCTTCTAACGGCATCTGGCGCAACATAGATTGCCCCAAAACATGTAGTCCTGTGCCAGCATCGAAAATTAAGCGCTTATCGCCCGCTTGCATTGATATGCAAGGGGTATTACCGCCGTAACGAACGGTGTGTGGCCCTGGACTGGGGATGCTACCGCGAACGCCCCAAAATTGTACGGTAAATTGGTTCTCTATCCTAGACATGGGTGTTGCTTGCTGGACTGAGCGGGCGATAATTGAAAGAATTTTTACTTATTTTGTCTAAGTTTATGCTGTCTCACCGATTTTGCTAGAGGGAGGATTTCTTGGTAAAACAGCATACCCTGTTTCTGGCTGATTGTGTAAATGTGAATGAAATACTGTCAGTTAGAATTTTCCGGGTTTTGGGGTGGATGTGTATCACTTATTTCAAGAGTGCCCCTACGTTATAGCCTACATTTTTCTATGATGCATTTACACAACCCCAGTTTTGTCCTGATAAATCAAATGATTCAAGGAAAATTAAATTCCCACTCAGATAATTTATCTAGTCCATCTACGTATGTAAGATTGTATTGTAACGGCGTTACACTGATGTAGTTTTTACGCACAACCTGCACGTCTGTCGGTACATTTTGAGGCAAGTTTAATCCGGTTGGGGGTTCCACGTCTTCAGTTACCTCTCCGGTTAGCCAGTAGTACGTTTTTCCACGAGGATCAACTCGTTTATCGAATACATCAATGTAACGCCGTATTCCTTGACGGGTGAGAGTAACACCGGCAATTTCTTCCCATTTGACCGCAGGAATATTGACATTGAGCAACATCAAATCTGGTAGCGGTTTTTGGGCTAACTGATCTACGAGAATTTTGGCAAACTTCGCAGCAGGTTGAAAGTCTTTTGATGTGTGACTCATAAGACTGAGGGCTACACTGGGAATGCCTTCAATTAGACCTTCCATTGCCGCAGAAACAGTACCGGAATACAAGATTTCAGTTCCCAAATTCGCACCTTGATTAATGCCAGAGAGAACCAAATCGGGCGGAGTCGGGAGTAAAGCCCACAGCGCTAGTTTGACGCAATCTGAAGGTGTACCATCGCAAGCCCAAGCTTTGATAGCAGGATGAAAAATCCCTTCAACAATTTCGGCACGAATGGGTTGCTGTAAAGTTAACCCGTGTCCAGTTGCCGATCGCTCTCGATCTGGACAAACTACACTCACATCATGACCGGCCTCTGCCAAGTAATTGGCTAGGGTACGAATCCCTAAGGCAGAAATGCCGTCATCGTTGCTAATTAGTAATTTCATAGTCACTGATCATTGGTCATTGGTCATTAGTCATTAGTCATTGGTCATTAGTTATTTGTTATTTGTTATTAGCCATTTGTCAATGTCTGAGGTCACAAGCAGCAAAAAAACATGGATACTCGCTAGTACACTGTGGCAGAAGTTTGCTTATTTTTAAGACAAGTTGTTCAATCTCCAAGTCTTGTTAATTGGGATGTTGGGAAGATTTTTGTGCCCATTGTACTAGCCCAACCTCTCTAACCGATCAATAGAGGTTTAATTTCGACTCTCATCTTTAGCTGATGTTAATGGATATGACTGTAAGTTTATTTATCGACCAGTTCACAGCTTTTGACTATAGACTAATGACTAAAGACCAATGACTAATAACTAATGACTAGCAATTTAGAAGCTCAACTTTTAGCACTGCGGCAAGAAGGAGAAAAAGCGATCGCAGCCGCCGACACCCTAGAATGTCTGGAAGAACTCAGAGTTAACTATCTGGGTAAGAAAGGGGAACTAGGGGCACTGTTGCGAAGTATGGGGCAAATGAGCGCAGAGGAACGACCGAAAATTGGAGCGATCGCCAATACAGTCAAAGAATCCCTGCAAACTAGTCTAGACCAGCAACGCGCTACCTTAGAAGCTGCACAAATTCAGGTACAGCTAGAGGCGGAAACTCTGGATGTGACTATGCCGGGAATTTACAGCCCCCAAGGTCGCATTCATCCCCTCAATGGCATTATCGATCGGGCACTGGATATCTTTGTTGGTATGGGCTACACCGTGGCTCAAGGGCCAGAGATGGAAACAGATTACTACAATTTCGAGGCTCTCAATACCCCGCCTGACCACCCCGCCCGTGATATGCAGGATACCTTCTATCTGCCAGATGGGAATCTTTTACGTACTCATACCTCATCAGTGCAAATTCGTTACATGGAAAGAGAAGAACCACCAATTCGGGTTGTGGCTCCAGGGCGAGTTTATCGGCGAGATAATGTAGACGCGACTCACTCAGCAGTTTTCCATCAAATAGAACTTTTAGCCATTGACGAGGGACTAACTTTTACAGACCTCAAAGGCACAATTAAAGTATTTTTACAAGCAATATTTGGCGATTTACCTATTCGTTTCCGCGCTAGTTATTTCCCGTTTACTGAACCCTCTGCTGAGGTAGATTTGCAGTGGAATGGACGTTGGCTAGAGGTGATGGGCTGCGGTATGGTCGATCCAAATGTACTTAAGTCTGTGGGTTATGATCCAGAAGTTTATACAGGATTTGCTGCTGGTTTTGGTGTAGAACGGTTTGCAATGGTGTTACACCAAATTGATGATATTCGCCGCTTGTATGCTAGTGATTTGCGATTTTTGCAGCAATTTTAGGACTTATGTAATAGTTATGTACTACAAGCAAGTTAATCATAAATAATGACTTCATTCTCCAGGTTAGATCAAGTTCTAGAAAGCATCGAAGACTTATCAGTAGATGAACAAGAAACACTAATTGATCTGATACGTCATCGGCTGGCAGAACGGCGGCGTTCTGCAATTGCTGCTAATATCGCTCAAGCACAGGTAGAATACCAGACGGGTAAAGTGTTCCGTGGAACCGTTACTCAGATAATTGATGAGTTACGTAAGTGAAAACTGTAGTCCTGGCATCCTCCTTTAAACGAGCATTTAAGCGATTGATAGGACGACAGCCACAATTACAAGAGCGAATTGAAGAGCGGTTAGCATTACTAACCGCCGATCCATTTGATCCACTGTTACAGACCCATAAACAAGTAGTTTCTCCTGGCAAAGCTAACGCAGATCGAGACTATCGCTACAAACGTTCCGAGTATGCAGCAAGGGGAATTGCTGAATATTGGATTGTTGACCCCCAAAGAAATGTAGTTACCGTACTGATATTAGTTGACGGGTTTTATGAAGAAACCAGATTTGCCGGAAATACTGCGATCGCATCTACTATCTTTCCAGAGTTACAGCTAACCGCAGAACAAATACTTAATGCTAGAGAAAACAATGTGGGTGATGCCATCTCTTAGCTAAAATTATACACAAAGACTTGGATATCCTTTGGCTGAAGTTTCTTGATATATCTAGGTTTGGGCGTAGGCCTAGCCTACCGTAGGCATCGTACAGCCTTTTTTTTACAGTAGACTGCACTAATGAATTACCCGGCGACTGAATTCCCCTTCTCAAATAGCAGATAACTGATACACTATATCGTAAGAGGTATCTGAAGTGTCATACTTAATAATATCACCAGATAGTCTTTGCATCCTTAACACGTTTTAACGTGTATAACCCATGAAAAATACTTCAGATTTAATTCTAGAATTTGAAAAACTATTCAGACAAAAATTACAACTAAATAATTGTAAGCTCAGAAAGAAAAGACAAGAGAATAATTATGAAATTATTACTCCGGCTAAAGACATTTTTTTGATGTATTGGTCTGAATTTCCAGAAGTGAATTTAATATATCAAGCTGTAGGGGTACGCACTCAGCAGACTGGAGTTTATGAGCGAGCTATCCGTTCGCACATTAGTTGTTGTTTAAGTAGTATCCAGGAAAATCCTACTTCTGAATCACCATTATTAGTGAAATAACTATACTCAGCTAACACAGAGAAAATTTACGTAAGTAAGTCGGCGCTAAGTATTTCAAACTATGTTAAGAAATTTAAATGTAGGGTGTGTTGTCGCCAAGCGCCGCACCGTCAACAATTCAAGGTGCGTTAGCCTACGGCATAACACACCCTACGGTTAATTTATATTTCTTTATATACATTGAATTTTTCTCACCGACTTACTTAAACTCTCGTTAGTTACCTGACAACACTAGCGAGAGTTGACACCAAAAATCTGTTGATCGAGAGATAAAAATGCAAGTCGAAAAAAATCAAGATCAGCTAGATTATAAAACCTTGTTAGCCAACGCAAAGCAAGCCTTAAAACTTGAATACCAGAAATCATCTGCTTTAGCCTCCCAACTGCAAGCCATAAAAGCTCAGTTAGAACAAGTTCAGACTGAAAACAAAACTTTGAGGGAAAGTGCTTATGAAGATATAATTAGGCACTTTGAGGCACGTACTCAAGCAGCAGAAGCACTAGCGTTAAAAACAGAAGTACGCCAAAAGTTCCTTGAAGCCAATGGTTGTAAGGATGATGAGAGCTTTGATACTCTATGGGATAGCATTAAAAATAAGATTCAGATCCAAGATGGTGAAGTGAGAATCGTTGCTCAAAATGGCACTCCTAAGTTTACCTTAACAGGCAGTATGATGACTTTGAGGGATTTTATTCAATCCCTCAAACTAGACCCAATCTTTAGAAAGTTTTTCTTGAATTAGAGAGCTAAATTAATTAAAATCTCTCGTTAGAAGAAGATTAAAAATTATAGCAAAAAGCTATTCATCTTCGTCTCCTGGCGGTCGTTCGCTCTCGCTTTGTTGGGCGTTCCACTCCAAAACAATGCGCTCCAACATCTCAGACTGCGTACAGTTATTAACATCGGCGTACATTTTAATCAACTGCCTCACGTCAGGACTAATGTGGCGAATTTCTAGTTGGTTACTTTGTAGCATGTCCATTAACTTTTAGTGTCTATCACATTATGTTGAACTATTAAACTATGTCTGTTGCAATAAATTTTGTTAATGGCAATCGCTCACCATCGCCTACTATGTAATTATTTAGTATTAAAATCATTAACCTGCTGGGGCTGCTTCTTCAAAGGGACGGATAATCGCTGGGGCTGGTGTAACTTCTGGTTTAAAAATTCCCTGCAATGCTTGTTCTAAGGTTTGTGCCATGACAATCCGGTTTTCGTAAGCTACGACTACCCGCACCAAAGTTGGCAAACTATTCTGTGTGGCTTCTAGATAGATTGGCTCGACATATAGCAGAGATTGGTCAATGGGAATTACTAGGAGATTGCCTTGAATGGCTCTCGACCCCTGGCGATTCCACAGGGAAATTTGCTGTGAAATTACTGGGTCTTGGTTAATTCGCGCCTCGATTTGCTCTGTTCCATAAACCAGGCGTTCTTTAGGAAAGACATACAGAACTAGCCTACCATAGTTCTTGCCATCCGAGCGCGCGGCTAGCCAAGCGATTAAATTAGTCCGTTGTTTGGGAGTATAGGGGAGAAGCAGGATAAATTCTTCTCTGCGGGAGGATTCCCCAACAAAAGGTACTGTGGGTAGACTAGTAGTTAAATAATACGGCTCTACCGGTCGAGGTTCACTGCCATAGATTTCGTTGGGGATTTGCCACTGGTCTTCCCGATTGTAAAATACCTGAGGATCAGTCATGTGGTAAGTCATCAATCGCTCAGATTGAATTTTGAAAAAGTCCACCGGATAACGGGTATGACTGCGGAGATTGACCGGCATTTTACTAAGCGGTTTGAACATTTTGGGAAATATCGCTGCCCAAGTGGCAATGATCGGATCGCTTGAATCGGCAATATAAAAGTTAACAGTGCCGTTGTAAGCATCAATCACAACTTTGACAGAATTGCGAATGTAGTTGATACCATCGCTACCAGTGTCAGAGTAAGGATAGCGATCGCTCGTTGTATAGGCATCAACAATCCAGTAAAGATAACTGGGATTACTAGGAAAATCTTGATTAGCGGCAGCAGCGACTAAATAAGGATCGCTGTCAAATTTCAGAAAGGGTGCGATCGCTTGAATTCTTTGCTTAACATTCCGTCGCAGTAGCAATTTTGTCTCTGGCAAAAAGTCCCGCGTTAGCACCATCTGCCAATCTTTCAAATACATGGCAAAAAGCCAGCGCCGCCATGCTGAACCGATTTCAACGCCACCTAGTCCATCATAAGAGTTGTAAACATTGTCACTTCCACTAGGGTAGTCTAGCTCTCTAACTCTTGTGCCAGTCATCACATAGCTATTAGTAATTTCACCGTAATAAATTCGGGGTTGCCCAATGGGAATGCTTTGACGAATGGCCTCACTGGAAGTTGTGAGGGCGCTAATATTACCGCTAATATCTTTAACAAAATATTCTGGTAGCCCACCCGGCCCAACTGTATTAACCGGGCTAACAGTAAACCCAAACCCGTGGGTATAAATTAAATGGCGGTTAACCCATGTTTGAGCTTCCTGTGGTACTGCACTGTAGTCTAATTCTCTAGCAGCAATCAATACTTGCCGCCTTTCTGTCGATTCTAGCGTATTTTGCGGAGTAGATGGTTGGCGTGAAGTTATATCTGTTACTAAAGTGTATCGGTCGATATCGGCATCAGGGAACCGATAATACGGCCGAATTTGTTGCAGTTGACGGTTAGTTTCTAACAGTGGCCGCTGATCCCAAAGGCGAATATTCCGAATTGTCAAGTCATTCTTTTGAATATCTGCTTCAGTCAATGTTCCTTGCGGGTTGAAAGTTTTAGCATCGATCGCCTCTAAATCAAATGCTTGGCGAGTCAAGGCGATAGTACGCTGAATGTAGGGTTGCTCTCGTTGCAACTCATTCGGCTGGACAATTAAATATTGCACTACAGTAGGTAGAATAATGCCAGCTATTGCAACTAATAAGAGATAAACCCCTAAGCTATAAAATACCAAGCGGCGATGCTGAGATTTTGATCGCCAGAAAAATGTTCGCCAAAGTAGGTAATAGGCGATCGCCACTGCCAAGATGCACAAGACAGTGTAAGCTGGCAACTGGGCTGTGACATCCGTATAGCTGGCCCCATAACTGACTCCCCGGCTAGAATACACAAGTTCATAGCGACTTAGCCAATAACTCAGAGCCACTACCAGCATCAATAAGCCACCCATACCATATAAATGGCGCTGCTGCTGGGGCGAAAAACCGGGGAAAATTCCCTGACTTAAACTGTTTGCTGAAAGGAGATAAGTGAGAGTAACGGCGACGAAGCCATACAAACATAATCCCATCAGCCAGAGTTCTAGGAGTTCCCAAAAAGGTAAGGAAAATACGTAAAAGCTGATATCTCGACCAAATAAAGGCTCAGTGCTGTTGAAAGGAGTAGGGTGGAAATATTGCAGCACCTTTGGCCAGTGTTGGAAGAGGATGAATGCAAAAAGGGGACT
This sequence comes from Nostoc sp., assembly GCF_036916655.1. Classification (GTDB taxonomy): domain Bacteria; phylum Cyanobacteriota; class Cyanobacteriia; order Cyanobacteriales; family Nostocaceae; genus Nostoc. The sequence continues at coordinate 32,541 of NZ_JBALFY010000015.1, read as the reverse complement.
GAATAAAATGGCGATCGCAGTTAATAAAAATTGGGGATAAACTAAGATTGCGATCGCTACTCCCCCTATTAAGCCCAGATACCAGACTTGAGAGATAATCTGCCTCAATAGTTGCCAGATTGTCTCTGGTCGAAATAGCGCGGGAATGGTTAGATTAGCCTGATTAACGGGAGAATGCCAGTAGGCAAGAGCAATTTGACCATAGTGGGCTAAAATTAACCCAATTAACAAGCTCAGTACCAGAGCTACAGGTAACAACCAGCGCAATCTCAATGTTTGAAAGCGTTGTGGCGCAAGTTTTTGGCTTTCGTTACGTCTTCGATAATCAGGACTGAGGAAATTTGTTAATTCACTGCCAAGTTGTGCTGACTCAATCTTTGGAGACTGGGGATATTTTAGCCGCTGTGCTAAAGCCAAGTTTAGCAGTAGATAGGCAGCAGTTATGCCAGCCACCACTACCCACAAAACACCACCAGTCATCACCCTCAACAGAAATACTTGGAGATAGCCGACTTCCTGAAACCAAAAAATCTCTGCTCCCAAGCGGGAACCCAGATTCAATAGTAGCCACAGCCCAAAGAATGCGATTAATAGTCTAAAGCCCCATTTTCGATACATTCCGTTGCAGCCAAACTATCTGCAAAGCCTTAAAGTCTATATCCTACACTAAAATAAAAGCCATGATCTTGAGCGTTTTCACCTCGATCGTCTAAGTTAATTAAAGGAAGACCATAGTCTAGGCGCATATTTAGATTTGGTAAAGGTTCCCATAAAACTCCTAAACCCACAGCTGCTAAAAATTTCTGTTTCTGTAATTGGTTGGGGTTATCATTTACATTCCAGATAACTCCTGAATCAAAAAATGGAGCAATTTGCAGCATCGAATTTCCAGATTCGTCTTTTTCTAGAGTGATGCGGTCTTCTAGTGAAAATCGGACTCCGTTATCGCCAGCACGGGCATTTTGCCGATAACCGCGCAAAGATTGACCACCGCCAATCACAAATTGCTGAGACGGTAATAAACCATTGGGTGTTAATTGTACTTCGGCTTGAGCGATTAAGAGATTATCATTAGTCAACCGTTGCACCCGTTGGACTTGCGCCAACCAACTGAAAAAGCGACCATCGGGAACAGGATCAGGGTTGATGGTGGCATCAAAGCTACCAAGACCTAAACTAAATAGCGATCGCAATGCCCATGCACCATTAACATCTCGTCGCACATAATCTTGACCAAACTTAATAACACGGGTACGACTATTACCTTCTGTGTCAGGCCCAAAGCCAAAAGGTGTTGGCCCTGCAAAAGTAAATGTCTGACCATTTTGGACAGTAAAGCCTAATGATAAAGCGAATTCTTCACGAGGCGATCGCACCAAAGGCTGACGATAACTTATTTCATATAACTGAGATTCTCCCCGAATATCAAAGGCATTCAAAGGTTCTTGGACGACTTTATTGTTGTTAATAGTAGTGCGTAGTTGTAAAGTACCATTCATCGCATTCAACGGTACTCGATAGCTAAAATCATAAATATTTGAGCCTCCCTGAGTTGTGCGGTAATAAGCTGCTGCAAGTTCATCACCGATACCGGTGAGGTTTCGATAACTAGCATTAAAACCTAATCTTTCAGAACCAACACTAGGAGGGGAATAATTATCAATACTTACTGAGCCATCAAAGGCATCAGCTTCAGTAACTCTAACTACCAGAATACTTTGACCAACTTCATTACCTGTGCGTAAGCTAGCTTCTACATTGGACAGTAGGGGATCAGTTCGTAACAATCTTAATTGGTCTTCTAAATTAGCTGTAGAAAGAGGTTTGCTAGCACCTAGAGCGACACGCGATCGCACATAATCAGGATTAAGGCGTTTTGTTCCTTGGATTTCAATTTTTTCCACACCACCTTCAATTACCCGAATTTGTACTACACCAGCAGTTATTGCTTGGTCTACTAAAATTGCTCTTGAGGTGATAAAGCCACGGTCAAGGTAAATTTGGGTAATTGCATCAGCAACTTGTCTGAGTTCTTCCAAGCTGACCGAACGCCCTTCAACTGACTTCGTGATGGAATTCAGTTGTTCTGAATTCAAGATTGTACTACCCGTAACCTCGATTTTTTTAACCTGAATACTTTCAATAGCAGGCACGGTTAGCAATCCAAACGGGTGTGAAGTCAGCTATTGCCAGTTTGTGGTATGTCTCAGATGCCGGAACTTTAGGGCTAATGACGGAGTTTTACAGCCACTTAAAGACTGCACCCATTAAAGCAGAAGCACTGCGACAAGCACAGTTAGCCATGATTCAGGGCAAAGTGCGAATTGAAGGTAATCAATTAACTGGCATAAATGGAGGTGTATCTTTGCAACCGCAAATGGCAAGCTACTTACAGCAGAATATCGTTGGTAATCTCTCGCATCCGTTTTATTGGGCACCATTCACCATGATTGGTAGCCCGTGGTAAGAAAAGTGGTCTGGTTCTACTCAACAGATTGAGTAGGATATTGCAGTTTTCAGCATGAAGTTCCCAGTTCCAAGTTCAAGAAGGCGATCGCTAGAGAATTTGGAATTCTATATGTCAATAGGGTTCAGTTAAGACTAAAAATCTTTGTAAAAGTCAATTTTTTTAACGAACTGTCAAGGACGCAAAGAAAAGAAAGAAATGCTTAACTGAACTGTATTGTTCTATATGTAATTTTCGGATAGATATATTTTGTAGAAAGTTTCTGCTGTTTTTCGTTGCCTTTCTTGGGCATCACTGTGCTGATAGAACTCTCTAGCTGCCGTGTCTAAATCAGATTCAAGTTCTGACCATCTCTCTTGCACTTTCGCTAGTAATCCCCCCATCATTAAATTTTCATTTCTTGGTTCCTCCTCCCATATCCGCAGAGCATCTTCGATTCGATCACGCAATCGCCTAAGTTCCCGTCTTGTTTTACGCCACTTAGCAAACCTTTCCCAACCTTCCATCAAAGCTTCGTGAGCTAAATCTACCCAAACTTCTCCTGTTGGTTCGCAATCAAGTACTATCAAGCGTCCTTGAATCAGTTTTTCTAGAATATCATTTATGACTTGCTGCTCATCTGGGTTCTCACCAGCAATACTCAATAATTTAGTTTTAGCTTGCCATTGTCGAGTATCCTTAGCTTGTGCGCCAGTACGCACCAGTTTTAAAAAAATCTGCTTCACCCAATCTTGCTGCTGTTCAGTGAAACTTGCATACAGATTTTCTGCATGACGATTCAACGCCCCAGTTACTCCACCCAGTTCGTTATATTTAGCCACTGTCAACTGATGTGTTTGCTGATCGCGCTGTTCCCAAAGTTCGGTAAGAGCAAACTGTAATAGAGGTAAGCAGCCTTTCTCTTGTCCTATCACTTCGTGCTGGATAGCTCCCAGTAAACCTCTCTCCAACTTATAACCTTGTAAATTTGCTGGGGATGCGATCGCTTCTTCTAATTCTGCACCCACCAATGGCGGCATATAAACTGCCTGTTTCTGGATTATGTTAGTTAGCGATTCATAGCTCAAACAAGGTTCGAGAAAATCTGCTCGCATTGTAGTGACAATTGCCAACCGCGAACTTTCCCCCAAACCTCCTTCCAAAGGTGGAAATTCTGTTAACAACTCAATAAATCGGCGTCTCTCCTCTTCTTTTGGACAAAGGGTAAACACCTCTTCAAATTGATCCACCACTAACAAAAAACGCTGGGAAGTTGGCAGACAAGAAATTACCTGACGTAAACCATCTGGGTGATGGCGGATGTAATCATAGAGTTGTCTTGAGTTAGAAAAATATGTTTTGAAAATCCCTCTCAACTCAGCTAACGGCTCAACATCTGGTGTCATCTCTAAGACTTGCCAGCCATTCTGTTCTAAGGCAAGAATCAATCCGGCTCGAACAACTGAAGATTTACCACTCCCCGAAGCGCCAATCACTGGTACAAAATTAGCTTGTCCCAGTTTTTCTAGCAGCAGTTGGATCACTTTCTCTCGCCCGAAAAAGAACCGTGCTTGTTCTTTGTTAAAAGCCTCTAAACTTCGATAGGGACAAGTTTCATTGATAACTACTGCTGTTTGTTTGGGTTGATACTGCACTAGCGTAATGCAACGCCCCCAACCCATACGGATTGGTTCTTGACCACTGCTTTTAAGTTCTGTAGCAAGTCTATCGAAGAGGCGATCGCCTGTCACCTGTCCGCGATCGTTAGTGTTCTCTGGTGATAAACCAGCCAGCAAAGCTGTTGTAAAAATACTGTGTTGTGCGCTTTTTTCGGCATAAGCTTGTTGAAAACCTCTGCAAGCAGCAATAAAGTAGTAATCGCGCTGTGAAATAAAGGCGGTAAGAGTTTTTTCGATGAGATTGCGTTCTAAAAATTCACCGCTATGACAGCAATCTAACAGCACTACTAAACTACTCAAGTCGGAGTCTCTAATTAAATTGTTGAGGCTCAGAAGACTAATCCCGCCTGTTTGTTCAATAATTTGCTTACCTTGAGTGGCAATTGTCAAGTCAGAGGTTGCTAGATATGCTTGTTGTGTTCCTAAGCTGTCAGATACGGTGATGCCATGCCCTGTAAAGTAAATTAGCGCTTCGTTTTTAACTGCTTGTTGTTGCAAAAGTGTTTTTAAAGCTTCAGCCAACTTAGTTGTACTAACTTGCCCTTTGAGAACAGTGATATCCTCAAAATCACCATGCGCTTTTAGTATCTGCGCGACTGCTTCTGCATCCTTAGCTGGTTTTGTGAGGTTGGGAAGCTGCTTTGTATAATCTGTAATGCCAACTACAAGCGCGTAACGAGCCATCTATACATATTTAAGTTGTCTGTTACAGAATAAGATAACGTAAATACACCTAAAATCTGAGGGCTTGATGTCGAACATAGAACGTTTAGTCTTTGAAGAAGACGGGGAAATCTATACAATTCTGTTCGAGTCAAAGGAAACGCCAAATATACCAGAAGTTGTTACACCGGAGATTGATGAGGAGAAAGAATCCTACGGCTTTCGGGAAGAGGCATTTGTCAAGATTGAGGAAGTTCACCATCAAATTCGAGCTTATACCAAATATGCCATTGGCGCTTTTAAAAATTTAGGTACTGCCGAAGTTGAAGAGATTACTCTGAAGTTTGGCTTGAAGATAGGCGGAAAAACTGGTATCCCTTTTATAACTGAAGGTTCGGCGGAGAGTAATTTTGAAATCGAGGTGAAGTGTAAATTTCCTGAAAAGAAGCAAAATTCCAGCACTTGAGGTTTTGCTTTAGCAGGGATAAGCTTTATATCTTTAACTCTGCTAGGAATTATGTAAGCGATGTCTAAGAGCGGGCTACGCCTATGCCCTTTGCTTACCATAATTCACCTTTGGAACTCGGATGTTGCTGTTCAAAGCACGAAGTTCCGAGTTAAAAGGGTGAGCGATCGTGTTTTACTTGAGAAAAATCGCACATCGGGCTAGTCTTCATGGACGTAACCGCACACTGTAACATTAGGCGATGACAAATCAACTCTCTCCGAAAATTCCCTCTTGCACTTGGAGCCGTCCCATCGGCTTGGGCTGGGACAAACCTTATACCGTCCGCTACGCAAGTAATATCGATGATGGTCCTTGGCATGGTATGCCTTTAGGTGGCTTTGGTGCAGGCTGCATCGGTCGTTCTTCACGGGGAGATTTTAACCTATGGCACATCGACGGCGGTGAGCATACTTTTAAAAACGTTCCCGCTTGTCAATTCAGTGTGTTTGAGTCCAATGGTACATCTTCTCAAGCCTACGCTTTATCTACCCAAGCACCCGATGATCGTACTCTCAAGGCTTGGCAGTGGTATCCAGCCAATAAGAAAGCAGAGGGGCAGAGGGGCAGAGGGGCAGAGGGGCAAGAATCTAATACAGGCAATTATCACGCGCTATACCCGCGTAGCTGGTTTGTGTATGAAAATGTATTTCAAGCACAGTTGACTTGTGAGCAATTTTCCCCAATTTGGGCAGGCAATTATCAAGAAACTAGCTACCCTGTGGCAATATTCCTCTGGAATGCCCACAACCCCACAGATGCAGCAATTACTCTCAGCATCATGTTTACTTGGGAAAATATGGTGGGCTGGTTTACAAATGCTCTCAAGTCTCCTCAAGTACAGGTGCGCGATGATGGTAGTCCGGTTTATGAATATCAACCGCGCTGGGGCGAAAGTCAAGGAAACTATAACCAAATAGTTGAAAATACACAACAGTTTGGCTGTGTTTTAGGTCGGGTTAGTAATGAACCTTTGCAAGAAGGTGACGGAACTTGGTGTATTGCTACAGTTAAGCATCCCCAGGTGGAAGTATTTCACCACAGCCGATGGAATTCTGAAGGAACGGGTGATGATGTATGGCAAAGCTTTGCTAAAGATGGTTCTTTGCCTAATTATATAGATGCAAATTCTGTAGGAGAAGGTGAACAGTTAGGGGCTGCGATCGCACTCCGTTTTACTCTCCAACCAGGCGAAACTCTCGAAATCCCCTTTGTCCTCGCTTGGGATTTACCCATCACAGAATTTGCGGCTGGAGTTAACTATTACCGCAGATATACGGACTTTTTTGATCGAAGTGGTAAAAATGCTTGGGCGATCGCATCCACTGCACTACAAGAATATCAAAACTGGCGATCGCAAATTCAAAGTTGGCAAAAACCCATTCTCGATCGAAAAGATTTACCCGACTGGTTTAAAATGGCTCTATTTAATGAGCTTTATGACCTCACCAGTGGTGGTACTCTCTGGAGTGCAGCATCGGAACTTGACCCCATCGGTCAGTTTGCGGTGCTGGAGTGCTTAGATTACCGTTGGTACGAAAGTCTAGATGTGCGGTTGTATGGATCTTTTGCCTTGCTGATGCTGTTTCCAGAATTAGAAAAGTCAGTAATTCGGGCATTTGCACGGGCAATTCCTCAAGGTGATGATACTCCGCGAATCATTGGCTATTACATGACAATTAAAGCCGAAAGCCCGATCGCCGTTCGCAAAGTTGCAGGTGCAACACCCCACGATTTAGGCGCACCCAATGAACACGTTTGGCAAAAAACCAACTACACCAGCTATCAAGACTGCAACTTGTGGAAAGATTTGGGTAGTGATTTTGTCTTGCAAGTATACCGTGATTTTCTGCTCACTGGTGCTGACGATGTAGAATTCTTAGCAGATTGTTGGAATGCGATCGTTCAAACCCTTGACTACCTGAAAACCTTTGACCTTGATAGCGATGGAATTCCTGAAAATGCTGGTGCGCCTGACCAAACCTTTGATGATTGGCGGTTACAAGGAGTCAGCGCCTATTGTGGTGGGTTGTGGTTGGCGGCGTTGGAGGCTGCGATCGCAATCAGCAATATTTTATTAACTTACCAGATAGGTAACACAACAGAGTTGGCGGCGCAAAAATCCATCTATGAAACTTGGTTACAACAATCTCTTCCCATTTACCAAGAAAAACTTTGGAATGGAAAATATTACCAACTTGATAGTGAAAGTGGTTCTGATGTGGTAATGGCAGATCAATTGTGCGGACAGTTTTATGCTCGTCTGCTGGACTTACCTGATATTGTACCGAGCGATCGCGCTCTTTCTGCCCTGAAAACTGTTTATGATGCTTGCTTTTTGAAGTTCTGCAATGGTGAGTTTGGTGCTGCTAATGGTGTTCGTCCTGACGGTTCACCAGAAAATCCCCAAGCGACTCATCCCTTAGAAGTTTGGACGGGAATAAACTTTGGGCTGGCGGCTTTTCTCGTACAAACAGGAATGAAAGATGAAGCATTGAAGTTGACACAAGCTGTAGTGCAGCAAATTTATGATAATGGTCTGCAATTTCGCACACCTGAAGCAATCACCGCAACTGGCACTTTTCGCGCTAGCACTTACTTACGGCCAATGGCAATTTGGGGAATTTACTTAGTTATTAATTGAGCGGCTATCAAAACGTTTGTCGTTTTGACACAACATACATAGGGGTGGAACTGTACGCCCCTACGAACATTCATAAGCTATTGCGCCTTTAATTTGCACTAATATTTTTCCAATATGATTGTGGGGTGGGCATCTTGCCATTGGTGTCAAGTTAAGAAAAAGCTACGTCTCTCGATAACGCATATTTCAATTCCAATACAGTTCAGAATGAGCAACAAAACACTTGTAGAGACGGCGATTTATCGCGTCTCGAAACCCCAAAATCGTTGCCAGTAGCCCTTCACACAAGCGTATTAATTTAAATTCGGTAGATGTCTATTTATGATTTTATTTTCTGAGTGTTTCCGGAAGTCAAGGAAAATTTCAGTAATGGTAAGAGTTGAAGGATTAAGAATTCAAGATTACTGTTTCAAAGAATGCAAATATTACTAGCTCTAGCTATAAATATTGCTAATATTTCCCCGACTACGTTCACAATTAAAAGCTAGGTTTATGAAGTACCTACTCCTGCATTCAACAGCAAAGTTCATTCAAATAGTGATGCTGCGTGTTTGGCAATGATTAACCAATACTGGGGCATACGCTTAAACCTCTACAATTTGCGTAACTTAGATACAGGTGCATTTCTCCAGGGTTTAGCAGGATTAGCTCAAACTTTGGAATATGAAGCGCTATCAGTTAAGCAGAGTATTAATAAGCTGGATTCAAATTATAACCCGTGGATGGCTAATTGGCAAGAAATCCATTATGTAGTAATTGTCTGAAAAGTTAGAGGCGATCGCACATTGATTTCTGCTCCAGATACCTGCTTTCGCATCCAGAGTTTGAATCTAGCTGGTTCTTCTATCTAAAATACCTGTTGCCTCAATAACACACAAAATCAATGTCTTCAACCCACGGAGATGGGTTTCGTCTGTGTAGCCGCGAATTATATTCGCCAGGGCTGATATTAAATTAGATTTTTCAAATAGCCTCTTAGGCACTCATTACAAACTTATAGTAATTGGTGGCTTTTACTACCATTTAGCCAAACTTCCACTACATTTATTTATCATCTCAACTTTATAAATCTGTTAGATATTAATACACATATAAATTCCTGCTGAACTTACTTAAGAATATTCAGTATTAACTAGCCTTATCTTTATTATTAGATTATCTAATTTTGTACTGACTTAGGCTGCTACATCTTTTTTAGCAAAAGCATTCATTTATAGATGTTTTGCTTTACTTAGTTGATGCTTATCCAGGCTATCTATATATAATTACCGCTAACCAGTAGTTTTATTTCACAACTGGGCTATATATGATTACTAGCTGACGATCATGAAATATTCATGGTTAGTTTACAGCGATTTCATTGAGAGAAGCTGAAGCTGTAGTTTTTGGAAATCAAAAACTACAAAGATAATAAGTACAAGTATCTAACTTAACCTATTAAAAAAATATGTTAAATCCTATGCTTATAACGTTTTCATCTTCTATTTACTAATATTTTTCTAAGTTGTTTTACATTATAGTTAATGGTAATATTTTCTAGTGACTCGACAATAATAAAGGTTTTAAATTGATGTCGGGTGAGGGGTAAGACCCCTCAAAAATTAGTAGGAGGGACGAATATAAAAGTTGCACAATACACAAGTAAGTATAGGAATACATTCAGTAAATTTAACCTATAAACCTGCTAGCTTAGTAGATGACATTAACGACAAAAAATAGTATAAATACGAATGTCATTGTTACAGCCCAAAGATAAATAAATTTTCTTCATTAGCCTAAAAAAATATGCAAATTTCCCGGAAAATGCCTAATTAAGCAGTAGTAAGAAATACAAGCACGCGAACAGAGAAATTTTATTGAATTAGGAGTTGAGAAAGTTTAATAACACAAGACTACATCAACCAAGAGCCATGCTGAGATTTTTGTCTTATAAGTCATCTGACAAGACAAAAGATAAATTTTTACCTTTCACTTACTAACAAGCTATAAGCAAAATTTCCTCCATTCATCAGAGGAAATCTAGATAATTCGGACTGAGCAGCTAACAAACTTGGTTAAAAACTTGATTGTTTTAATCAAGGGTCAGTTCATGGAAAAAATCATCAGGTCAAATGCAGTCGAAACCTCAAGCCAAGGGGACAGTTCAGAAATGAATCTATATAATTTGTATCCCTACTACAAGCTAGCTCTTGCCAAAACTAGTTTATTAGGGGAGTTATCAGCCAAAATCACTAAAACTCTGCTCAACAGCGCCAAAGTAAAGCTCAAACAGCAGAGAATTTCAGCCGATTTTTTTACCGCTCAAAGCTGCGGGAGCCAATCAGAGTTGGGGAAAGTTATGTACGCGGCTGTTGATAGATTTTTATCCTTCGTTAAGATTCACCACCCCTCTATAGCTGATAATTTCCCAGAAGCGATTTAACCAGCTGCAAAAAAGCTAACGCAGTCTGTACACCTCAATTGAAACATCAACAATCGCAGAAATTAAACTAGTTTACTTCATCCAAGATAACTAAACACTATGATGAACCAAGACATTGCTGGTATTAGTAACAATTTAGATAACACAGTGAAAGCTCAACAATTTGACAAAGTAGTTGAAGCAATTCTAGCTGGAAAATATTCCTGGGCATGTGTTTTAATGCTGCGATTTGGTGGTTATAATCCTCTGCATTACATTCCATATCGCACCTACAATCGATTACTCAAAGAAAACTCTCAAGCCAACAGGACAAAACAACAGCAGAGTGAAAATCTCAAAATGCTGAAAAATGCTAATGATTCCAGGTCTGATAATAATATGTCATCAAGCTGCTTAGGCAAAATTAAAGACCTAGCTTATCTGGAAGTCGTTGGAAAACAAAAAACAGAAATTCGTGGTGGTAGTTTAGACCAGAGATTGACACAGAAAATTAATGAACATCAATCAAGTAAATCACCATTAAAACCAGAAAAATCTCAAGATATTTCCCTGAAATCTTGTGGATTCAATTAAAAAGTCTTTGGAATCAATAGATTCTGTTCTAGAGTTGCTTGAGCCTCTGAAAGCCTGCGATGCTAATTTAAAATTTATAGCATCGCAGGTTTTCTATAACAGTGATTAATTTGATAATTTTTTGTAAAAATCTGCCAAAATGGCAAATATATACTGACAGTATTGGTAAACTAATAATAACTACAACTTAAACCAAAATAGAGGTGATTGGCAAGCAAGTTAATTTTAAAAAATAAAATCGATGATTAGTTCTGACTATGAAATAAATCAACCTGATTACAAGAGTAGTCAGTATTTCCTGGAGTAAATAACTCCTACACCAAGACTAATAATTCAACCGTTACTACTGGTGGTTCTGTTTCTGAGTAAGTCTGATCAAAGAGAATTTGGGGAGGTGGATTCCCCCAATCCAAATTTTATAATAGCTTTCACCGACTGCAAACGGTGGAGTAATGCTTATAAAACTTACTATCCTGTGGTTGGTGTTGCTTTATTAACTAAAGCAAACGCTTAACATCAATACCAGGAACGGAAATAGAAAAGTTACGGTGAAATTATTTCGGTGGCTGGTAGAACTAGTATCTTATACGCTTCTCTTTCGACTATTGTAATCCTAGTCCTCCCAACCTGGATTATCTGTAGTTTCTAAATTTTCAATTTATATAGTACTTACTGGAAGTTAAAAACTTGAATAGCTTCCAGTTTTTTTGTGTAAATAAAACAGGAGTCAGAATTCAGAATTCAGAATACTCTACCCATAAAGGGATAGAGTTTTAAGGCGAGAATATTTTAATTTTTTTCACCCACCTCTTACGTGATTTTAACCAATATTCATTACCCACTCATACAGAATTCATACGCTCATTCTGACTCCTGAGTTCTGAATTCTTCTTATAAAATAAGGTGGGCAATTTGCCCACCTTATTGTTTGTGGAGAATGTTTAATCCAAAAATGAATTAAACCTTGGCTAATTCTGGAGTAGGACGCTTGCTGTTGCGAATTGCTGTAATAGCTTCAGCATAATCCTTAGTGTTAAATACAGCTGAACCGGCGACGATCGCATTAGCTCCCGCTTCCAAAACTTGCCAGGTATTATTTGCCTTGAGTCCCCCATCTACTTCAATCCAAGGGTCAAGACCACGTTCGTCACATATTTGGCGCAGCTTGCGAATTTTGGGTAACACACCAGGGATAAAGCTTTGACCACCAAAACCAGGGTTAACGCTCATAATTAGTACTAAATCGCACAAATCTAGAACGTATTCAATTAACTCTAGAGGAGTACCAGGATTAAGTACAACTCCAGCTTTCTTACCAAGCTCTTTAATTTGCCCTAAGGTGCGGTGTAGGTGTGGAGAAGCATTATGCTCTGCGTGTACGGAGATAATATCAGCACCCGCCTTAGCAAATCCCTCTACATACTTTTCTGGTTCCACAATCATCAAGTGGACATCCAGAGGCTTGGTCGTAACCGGACGAATCGCCTCCACAATCAGAGGGCCGATCGTAATATTAGGTACAAAACGACCGTCCATGACATCAACATGAATCCAATCCGCTCCAGCTGCATCTACGGCGCGAATTTCGTCACCCAGACGACTAAAATCGGCTGATAGGATAGATGGAGAAATTACAATGGGCTTTTGAGATAGGTTTTGGGTCATGGCTAGTGGATTTTTAAGCGTCCTCGTCTGTAAGCATTGTAACAAAACATTGATCAAGACTCATAATTTTGATCCCGGCTTTTTTGGGGAGTGGGGAGATGATGGAGCAGGGAAAACAGAGGGGCAGAGGAGGTAAGGGGAATAACCCATGCCCAATGACTAATGACTAATGACTAATGACTAATGACTAAATAACTAATGACTAAAAAACTAACCTGGATAATTTGGGGATTAAGTGCTTCTTGTCTGAGTGCGCCTGTTATTGCTTCAGCTTTAGAATCTGCACTAGGAACTAACGGTATTGATGCTCTGAAGCTACACCAAGCTCCTTATAATTTAACCGGTCGTAAGATTGCTATTGGTCAAGTGGAAATTGGGCGACCGGGAATGTTTGGGTGGGATAAGGCGGTGTCTAAAAACCGTGCTATCTCTTTAGCGGCGGTGTTCTTACGCAATGGGCCAGCTAAATCTAATAGTGGTGTTGACCCCCACGCCTACAATGTGGCTGGTGTGATGGTGAGTCAAAGTAAAGCTTTGCCAGGAGTTGCTCCGGGAGCGCGATTATATTCGTCGGCGGTGGGTTCGACTAAAAGCATGGGTCAGCCAGAAGAGTGCTTATCGGCACAGCACATAGCATTACAAAATGGTGGCGATGTTCGTGCTATTAACTTTAGCTTTGGTGAACCTCTGAGCCGCGATCCTCGACCGGAGGCTACTTTAGATGGCAATGCTTTACTAACTTTATGTGTTGACTGGTCTAGTCGGGTTCATGATGTTTTGTATGCGATCGCAGGCAACCAGGGTAAAGGTGGTATTCCTATTCCTACAGATAATTTTAACGGAGTCAACGTTGCTTTTTCATCCCGCCGAGGAGGGGTTTTTAACAAAGTAGACGTGGCTAATCTGGCGAGTGCTAACCAAGGAGTTAGTGGCAAGCTAGCGGGAAGGGAATTTAATCTTGGTGGGCGTAGTGCTATTGGTTTAGTTGCTCCTGGAAATAACATTCCTTTGCTCAATCCAGATGGCAAATTTAACAAGGTTACGGGTACGAGTTTTGCAGCGCCTCAAGTTACGGCTACAGTTGCTCTGTTACAAGAACTTGCTGACCGACAGATTCGGACAAAACAACCCCACTGGAGCATCGATGCTCGACATCATCAAGTTATGAAAGCTGTATTGCTGAATTCAGCAGACAAAATCCAAGATAGTGGTGATGGCTTGCGTTTGGGAATGACTAGGACGCTGATTGATAAACAAAATCAAAACTGGTTAGATTCTGATGCTTATAAAGATCCCAAGATTCCCTTAGATGCCCAAATGGGAGCGGGTCATTTGAATGCATTTCGCGCTTACCAGCAATTTAGTGCTGGTCAATGGCAGCCATCAGCTACGGTGCCAGCTATTGGTTGGGATTATCGCACAGTTGATGTTGGAGCATCTGTTGACTATATATTAGCAAAACCGCTAAAACAGGGGAGTTTTGTTGCTGTTACCCTGAGTTGGGATCGATTGGTGGAACTCAACGATAAAAATAAAAACCAGCAATATGATGTGGGCGAGAATTTTCGCGATCGCGGTTTGAATAATCTCGATCTATACTTAGTCAAAGCTGATGCTCAAAATCCAGATGCGGGTGCTGTTTGCTCCTCAATCAGTCAAGTTGATAGTGTAGAACATATTTTCTGCCCCGTTGCTGCTACTGGCAATTACAAAATCCGCGTCCAGTTTCGTCAAAAGCTCAATGAAGCGACTCAACCCTATAGTTTAGCTTGGTGGAGTGTGCCGATCAATTGAAACAGGGTAGCACAACTTTTATCTGTATAAACTTACAGCGTTTTTTATTTATTTGAACCATAATCCCTTATTGGGGCGCACAGCCGTGCGTCCCAATGAAATTTCTGTATTTCATGCAACTGAAAAACGTGATTTTATCTATAAAAATCCAGCATAATTGGTTATTTTCTGATTACGTAGCTTACAATACGTTTACAGGTAAATAGAAAAATTCCTAGAAATCAAAATTTTTTATAACTTATCTGCATAGCCGCCTCAATTAGGAACTCTCACAAGTTCTGTTTACTTCTTCTGAGCCACTAACTTGCTGTTACAAAAACTGTAACAGTAGATTTTTCTATTGAAGCAAATGCAATAGTTAATCATTGACACAGTTTTTGCGTCAATCATAAGCACAGATCGGGAATCTTTGGCAAGTGAGGTAGCAGAATGAATCGGCAGAATAGTGATGCGAAAGAAAACTTCCTACAAAGACGCTACGGTGTTAGTCTGGGCAGACGTTATGCTTTGGCCGCTGCAAGTGTTGTTCTATTCAGTGTATTAGGGTGTTCTCAAGTCAATAGTAATAAAAGTGCCATCGCCCAATCTAGTTTGCCTCAACCAGAAAATCCATTGCAAAAAAAAACAGTCAACACTGATACAAAAATAGTTGAGTCTAGCAATAAGTTTGGCTTCAAACTGTTTTCAGAAGTGCTGAAAAATGATCGGGGTGGGAATAATATTTTTATCTCACCTTCGAGTGTGGCGATCGCTCTTGCTATGACCTACAACGGCGCTAGCGGCTCGACTCAACAAGCAATGGCAAAAACCCTAGAATTACAGGGGATGAATCTACCAGAAATCAACTCTTCTTATGCGGCGGCATTAAAGCAGCTTTTAGATAATTCTGATACGAAAGTGCAACTGAAGATCGCTAACTCACTTTGGGCAAATCAAGATGTTAGCTTTGCGCCAGACTTTATCAAGAGAACCCAGGATTTCTATCAAGCCAAGGTCAGCAATTTAAACTTTAAAGATGCCGCCGCATCTAATATTATTAATAACTGGGTAAAAGAAAATACTAACGGTAAAATTAATAAAATAGTTGAAACCATTGAACCCAATCAGGTTTTATTTTTAATAAATGCCATATATTTTATTTTAAAGGAAATTGGAGTAACGAGTTTGACAAAAAAGAAACTGCCCAATACCCTTTTTACATCACATCTGGTAGGCGGAAGCAACACCCAACGATGTCGCAGAAGGGTGATTATAGATATTATGAAAGCGAAGAATTTCAGGCAGTTAGTTTACCTTATGGTAAAGATGGTAAATTCAGTTTTTATATATTTTTGCCCAAACAGAATTCTAACCTCCAAACCTTCTATCAGAACTTGAATGTTGCAAACTGGGAAAAATGGATGACTCAGTTCAACAAACAAAAAGGGTTTATCCGCCTACCCCGCTTCAAAACAGAATATGATATTACACTCAATGATGCTTTGAAAACTTTAGGCATGGGAGAGGCTTTCAGCAACAAAGCTAATTTTTCCGGCATGGGGAAAAATTTTGCCATTAGCCAAGTTAAACACAAAACTTTTGTGGAAGTAAACGAAGAAGGAACCGAAGCGGCTGCGGCTACTTCAGTGGGAATAGTAGCAACATCTTTGAGAGATGAACCAGAACCATTCCGAATGATTGTCGATCGTCCCTTCTTCTGTGCCATCAGAGATAATCAGACGGGAAGTCTTTTGTTTATGGGTTCCATCATTGATCCGCAATGAGGCAGGAGGCTTTCTGCCTCATTAAGGTGATGTCGCTTCAGAAATGCTCAAAGTGCTTTTAGGGTCAGTTTTTGGGGACTCGTTTGCTGTGACGGGTACAGTTATCTCCCCAGTGGCGCTGTCGTTTGTCTCGTTACCAAGACGCAAGGCGCTTAAAGCAGTCTTAATCACAACAGCAGTGGGTACTGCCACAATGACACCCAATAGTCCGCCAATTCTTGCCCCCGTCAAGACCGAAATTAAAATCCAAACTGGATTTAAACCAGTAAAGCTGCCTAAAATTCGGGGGGCAATCAAGTTTTCGAGAATTTGCTGTACAATTACCGCTGCGATCAAAACTCTCACACCCATTGAGAAATCTTGCAATGCTACCAATAGTGTAGTCATGGCGATGCCTACAGAACCGCCAAAGGGGACGAGAGCCATCAGTCCAATAGTTAGTCCGAATAGCAACCCAAAGGGCACTTTTAGCCACAAAAAGGTAGGAATGAGGGCTGATGCCATGCAGGTAGATAAAATCAACTGGGTGATGAAGAAATTTTGGAAGCTGAGGCGGACTGTTTTAGAGAAAGGATCGCGGAATTTATTCGGTAGCCATTCGACTAAACTTTCCCAGAGTTCACCCCCATGCTGTAAAAGATAGAAAGTCAAAACCATCGTCAAGAGAATATCTAGCAGACTAGTGACTGTAAGTACAGCTAGATTTAGAACTTGGCCAGCGATCGCTTGCAATTGTCCTTTAACGCGATCATTGATTTGCACCACCAGAGCATCGAGGTTAATCGGTAAGCTAAAAGTCTCAGCTTTTTCGTTTAAGATCATTAACTGAGAGCGTCCAGAGTCGATCAACTCTGGCAAACGAGCCACTAGCTGTTGAGCTTGGGTAAGGGCGAGGGGGAAAAGTGTCACACCTAACGCCAATAAAATCGATAAAGCCAAGAGAAATACTAAAATAGCAACTTGCTCTCGTCTTGCACCATGATGCTCCATCCAGCTCACGGGGTAGTTGAGCAGAAAAGCTAGTACTGAGGCTCCAACTAAAATGACTATGAGAGAATGAAAATAACTAAAAAATACCGAAATTGCCCAGCCATTGATAACCAGCAGCGGAGCGAATAGCGCGATCGCCCCGATTCGCGCTATTGGAGTAAATGTTTGCCACCAGTCGAGTAGCTTACGTGTCTGCATTTTGAGCTGATTGCGGAATAGAACTAAATGAAATTTTTCTTTACAGCTTATTATCTCTAACTATATGAGTCTTATTCATCCTTCTAGTTTAGGAGTTAGACAAACCCCTATGGATAATTTTGAACCGAAAGAGAGTGGCGAGTGGAGAGCAGAGGAGCAGAGGAGCAGGGGAGCAGGGGAGCAGGGGGAGAATAATAATCCCCAATCCCCAATGCCCAAAACACAGTTGCTTTTACATTTAGTTCCGATTATCGGCTTTTTTCCGTCTTTGTGGACTCTCTATCGGGGCCAGGGTAGTCGGGAACAACTTGCTATTAGTCGTCTGTCTATTACTTTGGCACTTACTTGGCTGTTGGGTTATTTATTATTAACTACCGGAGCAGCAACTTCAGATTATTTTCCGCTACGTCTATTTATCCTGAATAGCTTTCTCACGTCGGGTTACTTTTTAGTAAGTGTCTGGTTGATTTTGCGCCTAATGCAGGGCAAATCTGGCCGTTTGCCAGGGTTTAGTAATTTAGCAGAGCGAGTGCTTGGTAAGTATTTATCTTAATTTTTTTGGGTGACAAATTGTCAGTGTTTTTACTTATTTCCTAAAAATTTACAGTTGATTTGTCCATATATCTAGTCAAATCCAGTTTATTATTGCCATACTTCAGTAAAACATCTTTAGATTGGCCCAAAAGAAGAATAAAAGCTGCTATAAGTGTTGTGGTTGACACTACATTAAAAAAGTTAGCACTGATAATTAAGAGTTAGCTATTATGGGTTGATTTATTTGGATGTTTTTAGTCTGCAATTTACCAAATTTGATTAGTGAGTAAGTGTGAGGAAGTCTGTGACCATTCAAAGAAGTTCGGCGGAAGAAAACCAGTCGGGAAAAGCCTCAAAGTCCAATAAAAAGATTTCTCAGAACTCGACATCAGGACGTTGGTTATGGTTTTGGGTAGGGATGAGTGGTATTGCAATGGTGTCTGCAACTGCGGGGGCGCTTTTGGCGGTATCTTTGACTAGCACGCCTTTGCAACAAGCCCAGCTAAGTCCAAAGGATGAGGCGGCTTTTGATGGCGATCGCATTTCTGGAGGGGTACTGCGATTTTCAGAATTAACTCGCCCAGTAAATCTCTTGGTGATGGGGATGAGCGTACTTCCCCCAGATATTCAAAACCCTCCCCCAGAAACCAAAAACCTCAAATACCTGCCCCAAGTAAACTCCTTTGATGGTCTTTCTGATGTCATGCTCTTGGTCAAATTCGATCCAGAGACGAAAAAAATAAATATGCTCTCCATTCCCAGAGATACCCGCACACAAATAGAGGGGTATGGGGTGAAAAAAATTAATGCTGCCAATGTTGACGGTGGCCCAGCTTTAACTGCCAGAACCGTCAGTAACCTCTTAGGTGGGGCGGGAATTGATCGCTATATCCGAATTAACGTTTTGGGAGTTGCCAAGCTGATTGATGCTTTGGGTGGCGTGACAGTTTACGTCCCCAAAAATATGAAGTACCAAGATGATTCTCAGCATTTATACATCAATTTGAAGGCGGGTAAGCAGCACCTCAATGGCGATCAAGCATTACAATTGCTACGTTTTCGCCATGACGAACTCGGTGATATTGGTCGGATTCAGCGGCAGCAAATGGTCATCCGAGCTTTGATGGATCAAACACTCAACCCGGCTACTGTTGCTCAATTACCTAAAGTTCTGGATGTAGTCAAAGAACACATTGATACTAACTTAACGGTTGAAGAGTTAGTGGCGTTGATGGGTTTTGGAGTGCGGACAAATCGCTCTAATATGCAAATGTTAATGCTGCCTGGTCGCTTTAGTGAGAAAGGTGAATTTGATGCTAGCTATTGGTTACCTAACAAAGATGGTATTGCGAAATTAATGGCTCAACATTTTGGGTTAGAGTCAGAACAACAACAGCTAGGAACTACGGCTAGCCCCCGTTCTTTGCGTATAGCAATTCAAGATAGTACAGGTGGCGATCGCTCCAACCTCCAGCCATTAATTAGAGCCTTAGAAAAATCTGGATATCGCAACATTTATATTGCCAAGGCATGGGGGGAACCTCTAGAGGTAACTCACGTTGTCGCCCAACAAGGAGACGGTGACAGTGCCGAATCAATTCGCAACACTTTGGGATTTGGCGAAGTGCGCGTGGAAAGTACTGGGAATCTTGGCTCAGATATCAGTATCCAAGTGGGTCAGGATTGGTTGCAACAAAAATCTATTTTGGAGAATTCGGGGACGAAATAATTCGTAATTCGTAATTCGTAATTAATTACGAATTAGAGACTTTCAAATCAAAAATATCCCAAAATTGACGCAAAATCCTCTCTATTTCTCCTCTGTGTGTGGTTCGTTAAAATCCCTTGTGTTTACACTGGCACAAATCCTATTTACACTGAATTTACTATCTGGTTTAGTTCTTGGAGTTTAGCTGCTACTACACCATTGGTTAATAATTCTTCTGCTTTAGCCAAACCCTTTGACATATCTGGACAAATACCACTCCGCCATAGATAAAATCCACCATTCCACAAGGCTGTTTGCATCAATTCACCTGGTTTACCTGCCAAAACCTCTTGAATATCTGCCACCAGTTCTTCAGTAGTTCCAAGGGGTACGTTTTTGGTAGTAAAGCCGTAATCGCGCGGTACGAGGTGCAATCGTTCTACCTCTTGGGATGCTATGGATGAAGATAAGCTGATAATTGCAGTGCGATCGCGCGGTAAGTCGCAACTACCTTCCAATCCTTTGACTAATGTAAATTTTGTCACTCCTCGCAGTCCTAGAGCTATCTGAAACATCCCTTCTGTCGGGGGATGGACAAACCCTGCAATGACGTGGGCATCACCATCATAAGGACACCAAATTAGCTCCATTGTCGCCAAGGGCGGACGCTTGCCAAGTTGGTCGCGGTACTCCCAAATACTTGTAGTTAAGGGGAAATGCTGAGGTAGATAAATAAAGCCGATTCCCGTTTGCTCAAATACCTGCTGGGTTTTTGTTAGTGGTAGGGTAGTCCAATTGACTCCTAAACCCTGCCAAATATCTATCAGGGGTAAGCCGTACTTCGTTGGTAAGCGATCGCCACCGTGCATGATTACTGGTTGTCCCACTGCGGCGAGTAGTAAAGCTGTTACGGGACTAATTGGTGCTGTGCGGGTTCTGCCATCATAAGGTATGCCAAGAGCGATCGCTGGTCGGTCTGAGGCTATTGGTTGCAGTTTTGGCCCCAGTTCCTCATAAGCATCCAACATTCCGGCTAATTCTTCCCCTGTGGGCCGCTTGATTCGATGAGCAATCAAAAATGCTCCGATTTGGACTGGTGTAGCTTCACCCAACAACATCATTTTAGTTGCGGCCGCTGCTTCAATACGAGTTAAATTCTCGGCTGTGTGGTTTCCACCGCCTACTTTTTGCAGGAATCCCCGAAATACATTGCTCATTTAGTCATTGGTCATTGGTCATTAGTCGTCATTGGTCAATTATCAAATAAGGTTTTTGCTACACAATATATACAGTGAAGTTGACTAGGTTATCCTGACCAAATCGTACTGAGTCACCGTTCAACAGGCGATATTGCATTCCAGGTGTTAGAGGATTGTTGTTTAAATAAATACCATTTGTACTCATGTCAACAATCATGTATGAGTTTTGCGACCAATCCCAATCGACTCGTGCATGACGACGAGAGACTATTCCTTCACTGGGAATGCCGGTCAAGTCAATTTCTGGGGGCGCTATTCCTGGACTCTGACTGCGGCGACCAATATAACCTCCTTCTCCAACAAGGTTAAATTCTCTTCCTGTGCTATGAACTAGTTTTAAGAGAGGCGCTCTTTGAGGCGGAGGGGTATAAACAGGCGGTGTTGGTTGATAAGAAACCCGTGGCTGATAGACTGTTGAATAATCAACGGGAGGTTGTTGGGGAACTTGGTAGTTAGGTTGGTCTGTTGCAGGTCGCTGATACTGACTAGGTTGTTGTTGATTGGGCTGTGGTTGACTAGGCTGTGGTTGAATAGGCGGCGGTTGTGGTGTAGGGGAAACTACATTCCCCACAGGGGTGGAACACCAGGGACAAACCTTAGCATTGTTAGGCAGGGCGCGGTTAAAATATTCGCAACTGGGATTAGGGCACCGATTTGCAGGCATAGGAATTTATATCATCAGGCATGGGTTGTAAAGCTACAAGACCTACTTTAGTAAGTAAACACTGACCCTGACGAGTAGTTAGCATCTGAGCAAATGTAGAACCACCGGGCAGGCGGTTGCTGTCTTTAGGGTACACTACAAAAATAGGGTATCCCAGGGGGTAGCTTTGGAAAGTTGTGACATCAACATAATAATCATCATGCTGACATAAGTCATCTGAGGGATTTATTGAGCGGCGATCGCGTCTTTGAAACAGAGGTTGAATAGCTGACTTTTTGCTATCTGCGATCGCTAACGGGTAGCCTGTACACTGACTCGAAGTTTTACTGATAATCCCAAAACTAATAATACCAGTGGTGCGCCCTTCTAAAGTCTCACTGCGGATCAAATTTTGGGTCTTTGTGGTATCAAGTTTAGTAACTTTTGCTGCAAATAAAGCTTCGTCTTGAGGAGCGTTTTTGAGAACTATTTCTTGAAATTTACTGATTGCTTCCGGTTCTGTTGGGGCGAAAGCTTTCACAGGTAGATTTGGAAGTTTAGAATTAATCTGCTGCCAATTGGTAATTTTGCCTGTGTAAATTTGACGCAATTGCTCAATATTGATTTGGCCTCCAAGAGCGTTAGCAAGATTTGAATCTCTTTTATTAAATGCTACAAACACAAGTAAACCATCATAAGCAACTTGTTTTTTCGCAAGTTTATCTGTGATGTTGTCTACTAAACTTGTAATTGCAAAATCTTTTTTGTTTGTTTGAACTTCTTCGATACTTTTAACCGAATTATTTATGTTTGATGATAAGACAGATTTATAGTCAAATGTTGCTGTTGCATCTGATTTTGGTCTGGTCAATAAATCTCCTAAACGAGTGTTGTCTACAGATTGCGTTAAAACATAGCTCCATGTACTATCTTTTTCTCCTGTGTAAGTAAATTGTCCCGAAGGAACGTTGGGAACTTCTGAGAAATTCCGCACAAGTCTAGACCATTGTATATATTGATTAGGACTATCTATTTTCCTACTCCAAAACCAATACCAAATTCCGCCGCCAAGTAGTAATAAAGCGAGAACTCCTAACAGAATTAAGGGCATTGGTAAAGGCTTTTTGATTTCTTGAGAAGCTGGCGACGAACCTACTGAATTTTTGCCGCGATCTTCTTTAGGAAGTTTTAGCAGTGCTTGACGAGCCGCTTCCGCATTCTCGAAAGGAGTTTCTAGACCAATTAAACGATAAATAAACTGCTTTAAATGGCTATCGGTATCTGGCCATTGTTGATTATCTCTAGGGTTGAGAGGCTGGTTAGATAACAAATTAGTTGTCCGCCCTACCCACAAAGTAAAGGCTAGCAATCCTAATGATTCTAAATCTTGCTCAGGTCTGGCGGGAGCGGGTTGAGGAATAATTGGTGGAATAAATAAGTTTTCCCAGATAGCTAAATCACAAAAATATATAGAAAAATTTTGATTATTTTCTACCTTAATTAAGGTACTATCTAAACTGATATTTCCGTGAGTGATACCCAACTGTGTTTGATTTGAGGGGAAACGCAGCTTTTGGGTATGGAGAAACTGGAGAGTTTGTAAACCTTGATTTAGCATCTCACGCACATCATGAGGTGTCATTGCTCCCTTTTCTATGAGATACTTACCTAAAGTTTGGGATGATTCTATCCCCTGAGTAATAAGATAGCAGCGTTCGCCTCTTTCATCTGTGATCGCTTCTTTCGTTTCCACCAGACGGAAATTTTGAATTCGACTATCGGCTAAACTTACTCCACCCACTCGTTTGAAAGTATCTTTGCGCTTTTGAGTCTCGCTTTCATTAAAAGAACGATTGGGTAGCAGGTATTCTTTGATAATGACGGGTTGTTTGTCCTTGAGTTGAACACCTGAGTATAAGCGGCCTAAACCCCGTACACCCACAAAACTAGCTATTTGATAAGTCCCCTGATTTCCTTTAATCTCAGCCTCCTGCGGTAAAGTTGCTGGAAAACCACATTCCAAGCAAAACTTAGCGCCCTTTATTTGCTGTGCCGTTTGGAAAGGGCGATCGCAATTTAAGGGAGAATTGTACGAGCAGGGGTATTCTTGATAAAAAGATTCAAATGAAGGCATATACAAAGAGTTTCGTGAATTGCGTCGATTACTTCTCTCGCGCTCAAGTGTGAACTAATCCTAACTTGAGGGCAGCCACAATCGCTTGAGTCCGACTAGTAACCTTCAATTTTTCAAAAATACTGGTGAGATGCGCCTTAACAGTAGCGACTGTTACATATAAATGTTTAGAGATTTCTTCATTAGAAGCACCTTGAGTTAACCAGTATAAAACTTCTTGCTCTCTTTCGGTTAAATGCACTTCATGACATGCTTTCACACAAGAATCTGAGTAAGCCTGAAAAAACCGGAAAAATCGACTAGCAACTTCTGAAGGTAGATAAATTTCTGACCGAGTTACAGTGTCAATAGCTTCACACAATTGCGTGGCTAAACGATTTTTAAACACATAACCTGCGGCTCCCGCCTGCATCGCTCGAAAAATCCAGTCGTCTTCTTGATGAGCCGACAATACTAAAACTTTGCCAGTATAAGCAGTTTCCTTAAGACGTGCCAAAACTGTAATTCCATCACATCCTTTTAACTGCATATCCAGCAAAATTAAATCTGGACACTTCTGGTTTGTAAACTTTAAAACTTGATCGACGGAATCCGCGTCACCCATCACTTCTACAGGTAATGCAGAATTAATACTATAAAAATTGAGGAGAGTACGCAACCCTTGACGAAACCTTTCTTCGTCATCTACCAGCAAAACCGAAAGTTTTTTCTGAGCATTAGTCATATCTTTAATTACGAGTTACGAATTATTTATCCATTTCTTGGTCGAGGTAAAATTATAGAAAACTGCGCCCCACTTTCTGACAAAACTTGTGCCCAGATACTTCCTTGATGATCCAGAATAATTTTTTTAGCAATAGTTAAACCTAGTCCTGTACCTCCTTTTCGCCGAGAATAAAATGGGGTGAATACTTTTTGCAAATCCTCTTGAGACAATCCTGGGCCTTGGTCGGAAATTTTAATTAATACTTCATCTTGAAAAATTTGCCAACTACAGCTAATAGTTCCTGAATTTGGGCTGAAATGAACAGCATTACTGAGGATATTATCAAAAACTTGTTTCATTTGCAATCTATCTATCTTCAGTATTGTTGATGTATTGGGAATTAATATTTTAAGTTTTTTCTGATTAATTAGTGGTTGTAGATTTGTGATACTTTCAACTACCAAACTTCTTAAATCTTGAAGTGATATCCTTAATTTTGCACTTTGACCGCAATCAATCAGTTCATTCAAATTAGTATCTAAATCTTGTATGCTTTCGCCAATTATTGTTGCTTGCTCTTGCCAAGGGCTATCCTCTAAACCCAAGCAGAGATTATGTGCATATAATCCGATGAGTCCTAGAGAATTACGCAATTGGTGTCCTACTCGATGCAGGATATCTTCTAAAAGTTGAATTTCAGTTTTTTGTCTTCCATAATCCAAGGAAATATCTACATATTTACTTATGAGTGTAGCCGAGCGCTTTACGTATAGTTGTAAGCTTGATGAGAGAGGTTCATGAGTAATGATTTGAATGTATTCAGGCTTTTGATTTCTATAAGATATGGGGCAAATATAAGAAATGAATGAAAAATCCTTAAGTTTAAATTTATGTAAAGTAAAAGCAGCCGGGAAATCTGTGAGCCATGCTTCTGAACGCAAGTAAGCTAAAGCTTTTGGAGGAAAAGGAGCTTGGTCTTGACCATAATTTATCACCTCCTGATTAGCTTTTGAAAATGAATCGTGATAGACAATCCGAGCGAAAAAAATTGGATATTGACTAGTTAACTGCTCAGACTCAAGCTGACAAAAACTCTGAATATCTGAGGAATTCAAATAATTAGAGCTATTGTCTAGTTTTTGTACAGAAAAGCCTAGTGTCATAGCTTCACTCGCTTTTTGCAACCAAATGTTTTACTATTCTGCTGACCAGTATAAAATTATGCAGCCTCAAGAATGTTTATTTTTTTGTTAAGTTATCTTTGTAACTAATTAATACAAAGAATTATTAAGTTTACATTTAAAACCGCATTTCCTTTCCCTAAGTATATATAGGTATACAGTACCTATTATTTACAACACTTGGATGAATCTGTTCGTAGAGAGTGCTGAAGCGCTCAAACCAAAGACTAAAGTCCTGACTACGAACTTATTCATCGATGAAAGTTGGATTGGCGCTCTAGGGTAGGCTTTTCAGTCTACTCCACAAGAAAAAATGTTATGCGTCCAATCAAGAACTACTCAAGACTAATCTACAAACTGAAGTTGCTACTTTTCGGATTCTGGAAAAGCTAATATTTTCCAGCTTTCTCAATCATCATTTTGAGAAGATGGGGAGTAGGGAGTGGGGAGTTATAAGAATTCTTTGCCCAATGCCCTATGCTCAATTCCCCAATCCCAAAATATCGACAAAAGTCTAATTAACTTTAGAAGACTGATACATATACTCTAGAGGCATCTGGATTAGCTACCAGCATAATACCTTCATGCTTATCTTCGTTCTTCAAACTTTAGCCGAAATTCTAGCTGGAGGAACCTCGCTTACCAGTACAGAGCAAATTGACTTTAGCCATCCTGGTAATCGCAGGGAAGAGGGAGCAGGGCCGACTCTCAATTTATACATATTTGATATACGTGAGAGTAAGCAGGTACAACATTCTGGTAGGCAAGTTGAGCGCAAGCTAACACGCGCTCTGCAACCTGCTACTGTAAATTGGGCACCTGCTTGGTTTGATGTTTCGCTGCTATTAACAGCCTGGGATAGAACAGCTTTAGGTGAGCATCACTTTATTAGTGAGGCTTTGACTGTGCTGTTGCGCCATCGCACCTTGGAAGAGGAGTTTTTGGTTCCTGAATTACGGGGCTATGGTAATTTGAACATGACAGTTGCCCTAGAGCCGCCAATTGAGATTGGCTCTTTATGGAGCGCTCTCAATGTGCCATTGCGTTCAGCCTTATATTTAACAGTCACAATCCCCTTCGAGCCACAACCGACTCCAGTACCTTTGGTTTGGGAGCGAATTTTCAATTTGCGAAATCAATTATCTCGCGATAGTGACAGTCTAGTATTAACGAGGCGAGTTGCGATCGCAGGTATTGTCAAAAGTGCGGTGACAAATTTACCTCTGGTAGCGACAGAAGTAGCTGTGAGGGGAACTGAAAAATCCATATTAACCACTAAAGAAGGGTTGTTCTTCTTTGAAGACCTTCATTTAGGTAATTATGTTTTGACTCTGAATCATCCTGGCTATTTACCCCAAAACGTCAATGCATTGGTAGATAACCAAAGTCATACTTTCAAAGAAATATTTCTAACTCCTGAATAATTAGATTTTTACTGACTTGGAGAGACTTTCATGGCTAGACTTGATTACTTTGCTCCTGGTGTCTACATCGAAGAAATTGACCGGGGTAGCCGACCAATTGAAGGTGTTAGCACAGCAGTTGCCGGATTTGTCGGCTTTACAGAAGACGTTCGCGGTGGGGCTGAGTTATACAAGCCCATGCTAGTAACCACTTGGACACAATTTTTAAACTACTTTGCGCGTCCCAACTCTGACGGCTTCACCGACTTCAACGCCTATTTACCCTTTTCAGTCTACGGCTACTTTATGAATGGTGGCGGTCGTTGCTGGGTAACAAGCATTGGGACTCAATTACCAGGCGCACCCAGACCCGCAACTCCAGAACCGGCTACCCTCAGAATCAACTCTAGAGGTAATCGTCCAGCCCTCCGCTTTACTTTGCGCCCTGAGCAAGCATCGGGCGGATTAGTAAATCTCGTTATTATTGATGGTTCGCCCCGCGCCCTACCCGAAGGTACTGAAGGAGAAGCGCCTCCAAATACAGGCGAATATTTCACCATCCAAATTCGTCGGGGAGATGAACTTTTAGAGCAATACGAAAACTTGACAATGAACCGCGAACCTGCTGGTCAAACAGCGACTTATGCACTCGCGGCATTGAGAAATTCCTTGTATGTGACTGTAGAAGACATCACTCAAAGCGGACAGCCTTTAGCTCGTCGCCCTGTTAATGGTCAATATGAGCTAGCGCCGCCCATTGTCGCCGCCACACCCGATAGATTTTCGCAAAATTTAGAAGGGGTTCGAGACGATCGCACCGGGGTACGCGGTATCTTTGAAGTTGATGAAATCACAATGCTGGCTTGTCCTGATGTGATGCGGGCTTATCAAGAGCAGATACTTAATTTAGATCAAGTTCACGGCATCATCGAACTGATGATTAGTATGTGCGAGGGTTCTGCCAGTGGCGATATTCCCAATCCGCCTAACCGGATGGTTGTACTTGATGCGCCACCGGATGCCGTCAAACCGCAACAAGTAGTGGAGTGGTTGAATAGATTTAACCGTCGTTCGATGTTTGCGGCCCTTTATTATCCTTGGATTAAAGTACCCAATCCACGCGATCGCGGTAATCCAATTTTAGTACCTCCTTGCGGTCATGTGATGGGCGTTTGGGCCCGCACCGACGAAACCAGAGGAGTTTACAAAGCCCCTGCAAATGAAGTTCCAAGAGGCGTAATTGGTTTGGGCTATGACACAAACTTCCGCGAACAAGAACTATTAAACCCCTTGGGAATAAATTGCATTCGCAACTTCCCCAACCGAGGTATCCGCATTTGGGGCGCACGCACTCTAGTTGAGCCAGATAAAACAGAGTGGCGTTACATCAGTGTGCGTCGGCTAATTAGCTATATTGAAAAATCTCTAGAATTAGGGACTCAGTGGGTAGTTTTTGAACCGAACGACCAAGATTTATGGGCGCGTGTAACCCGCACCGTCAGTAATTTCTTAGAACGCATCTGGCGTGAAGGTGCTTTATTTGGGGCATCTCCAGCCCAAGCATTTTATGTGAAGTGCGACGAAGAATTAAACCCACCAGAAACCAGAATTTTAGGACGTTTATACATCGAAGTCGGAGTTTGCCCAGTCAGACCGGCTGAATTTGTTGTTTTCCGCATCAGCCAATGGAATGGCATTGAAGATAGCGAATAGACCAAGAATTCTCCTCTTGTAGAGACGCGATTTATCGCGTCTTTCCCCATTCCCCATTTCAAAATTAATTACACATAAAGGAGTCTAAAAGTATGGCAGGCGAATTTTTAACCTCTTGTAAGTTTTACTTCGAGGCTGATGGAATTACTGATAAATTTATCAAAGAAATTAGCGGACTAGGCGTTGAAAATACACCAGCGCAAGAAGTCCACGGTTCATCTAAGGGCGCTAAACTAATGCGTCAAGCCACACCAACTGTTGTTAAATTTACCAACATTACAGTCAAAGTCATCGCCACAGATGATATAGACCTTTATAAATGGTATCAAGACTGTAACGAAGACATGGGCGACCCTCGGAAGTGGGCACAGAATCGTAAGACTGGTTCGGTGGTTGCTTACGACCAACAAGGCTCTGAAAAAGCACGCTGGAACATCGTCAATTGTTATCCCTGTAAATACACCGGGCCAACCTTAACTGCCTCTGGTGGCGATATGGCAAATGAAACAGTTGAATTGGTTCACGAAGGAATTAAACGAATCAAATAATCGTAATTACGTAAAGCCTGCGGCATAGCTTTGCTTAGAGCGTAGCGGTAGCGAGTCCGCAAGCGTCATTACGAATTACGTTAGCGCAGCGGTAGCGAGTCCGCGAGCGTCATTACGAATTACGAATTATTTAACAGTGGTACAATCCGCAAGCCGAATTCCAGAAGTTCTGACAGCCCATCGGTTCTATTTAGAACTGACACTAGAAGGTCAAAATGATGCCAATTGTTTCTTTTTGGAGTGTCAAGGCTTCAAAAGAACCCAAGAGGTAATTGAAATTTGTGAAGTCACTTCTCAAACCTGGGGTAAAAAAGGGCAATCAAAAGGTCAGGTGGTGAGAACTAAGCTTCCTAGCAATTCCAAGAGTGGTAATCTCACTTTGCGTAGAGGTACTACTAACTCTATGGATTTTTGGAAGTGGTTTGAAAAAGTCGAAAAGGGTGATTGGTCACAGCAACGTAGACTTGTTGCTTTGTCTATTTATAATCAGGCAAATGAAGAAATCGCCAGATTTGAATTAGCTGGTGCTTGGCCTGCAAGTTACAAGATTGCCGATGTTAACGCCCGCAGCCATGACATCGAAATTGAGGAGGTGGAGGTTGCTTTTGAGGAATTTAAACGCGTGAAATAATATAGGAGAATTATGTTTCCCACAGAGTTTGAATTTACACTGCCAAAGGGGTATCTAGACTCTGAAGGCAACCTTCACCGCAAAGGTGTAATGCGGTTATCAACGGCGATAGACGAGATTGCACCCTTGCGTGACCCCCGCGTTAAAGCGAATCCCGTTTATGCCACAATTATTATCTTGGCGCGAGTGATTACCCACTTGGGTGCTTTATCAGAAGTAACCCCGGCAATCGTAGAAAACTTTTTTTCCCAAGATTTAAATTATCTCCAAGATTTTTACCGTCGAATCAATGGCTTGGAAGGCGAAACTTCCATACCGGAAGATACAGTAAATTCTCCCGAAGCAGTTCTTCATAATTGAGTCGGGGATTGGGGAGTCCTGAGTCCTGAGTCCTGAGTTCAAAGGCTCAACGTTCAAGCAAAAAGGTGCAACTTCCGAGTTCAAAGGTTCAACGTTCAAGCAAAAAGGTGCAACTTCTGAGTTCAAAGGCTCAACGTTCAAGCAAAAAGGTGCAACTTTCGAGTTCAAAGGCTCAACGTTCAAGCAAAAAGGTGCAACTTTCGAGTTCAAAGGCTCAACGTTCAAGCAAAAAGGTGCAACTTCCGAGTTCAAAGGCTCAACGTTCAAGCAAAAAGGCTCAACTTTCGAGTTCAAAGGTTCAACGTTCAAGCAAAAAGGCTCAACTTCCGAGTTCAAAGGTTCAACGTTCAAGTAAAAAGGCTCAATTTCCGAGTTTTAAGCTTGAAACAATAATATTTCTTCCTAACTCCTTACTCTTAACTCTTAACTCAGCACTCCCCAATACCCAATGCCCAAATTCAATAACCTATGCGCCGTAAAAAGGATACTCTCTGCACAGAATTTGCTTTCACTCTTCCTAGAGGATTGAGTGATAGCGAACAACGAGTACATCGTCATGGGGTGATGCGTTTAGCCACCGCCAAAGATGAAATTTTGGTGCAACAAGAGCGCAAAGTTCAAGAAAATCCGGCTTACGGTGTCTTGGTAATGCTTGCAAGGGTTATTACTCGTTTAGGCAGTTTCAACTCTGTTAGTCCTGATTTACTCGAAGAACTTCTTTTACATGACATTGCCTATCTCCGAGAATTTTACAATCGAATCAATCAGCAAGGCAATGTACATATTCCGACACAATGTCCCCACTGCAATACTCAATTTTCAGTGGAGCTAGAACTTGCGGGGGAGTCGTAAGCTACCCCTCTGATACTTTATATGAGGAGGTAGCTTTTATTGCTTATCATTTCCACTGGTCACAAGATGATATTTTAAATTTAGAACATACTACCCGTCAGCGCTGGGTGGCAGAAATCAATAAAATTAACCAAAAATTAATATGAAAGTAAAAGTTAGCTACTCACCAAATCTAAGTGAAGTCAATGAAGTTGACCTTACCACAGAAACTCCAGCGAGAGGAGAATGGCTAATAGGTCGTTCTCCTGATTCTGATTTACTCCTAGATAGCCCTGATATCAGTCGGGTACATGCTAAGTTTTTTGTTAAAGGTGGAAATTACTACTTCTCTGACCTTGGCAGTCGAAATGGCTCAATATTTAATGGGAAACAAGCTGAAAAAGATCGACCATATTCTTTGAGTGATGGAGATATTATTCGGATTGCAGATTACGTTTTGATCTTAGAAGCTGTTGCTCCCGTTTATGAGCAACCAGAGACAGTCTTTAGAATTATAGATCCTTCACTGTTTTCTCGGCCGCGATCGCCTGAAAATGTCAGCCCTACCAATGCTGTTAATCCACACCCAGAGGTAGTCAAAGAAGTAGAAACCCCTGAAATTAATCCTCCTTCCCCAGAAACCAGCGAAATCTCAGCAGTTGTTTCTACTCAAAGTGATGATTTCATCCCAGTTGTTGAGATAGCCGCGCCTGAAAACATCATTGAAACTACTGAAGCAGCCAGCGAAGTTCCACACGATGTTCGTGATGAAATTGTGGATTTGCGAACATTAGTTGCACCAGAAATCAGCGCAGATGTTGAAGAGGTAGAACTTCCAGAAATTAGTGAAGCTTCAGAAGTTTCTTCTAGTTTAGCTGATGATGCGATCGCTGCACCTGAAAACATCATTGAAACGCCTGAAGAGGAAATTGTCTTTTCAGAAGCTAACCACGATGAGGCTGTAGACTTGGAAGCAGCACTAGCAACAGAATCTACTTTCGTTCAGCAACGTAATATACCTATTCCAGAAGTTAGCAGCGATGAGTATGCAGAATTAGAAGCAGCACTAGAAGCAGAAGTCACCTTCGTACAGCCGCGTGATATTTTCAATGAAGTTCCTCCACAGAGGGCCATTCCAGAAGTTAGCAGCGATGAGTACGCAGAATTAGAAGCAGCACTAGAAGCAGAAGTTACCTTCGTACAGCCGCGCGATATTTTCCATCAAGTATCTGAGGAGGAAAGCGCCGTTCCAGAGGCTACTCATGATGAAATAGTAGATTTGGATACGCCAGTCGTAGAAAGTGCAGATGTTGCTGAAGACACGGATATTGAGCCACAAGAAACATTGAGCCAAGTTACACAAAATATCACTGATGAAGCAGTAGATTTAGATACGCCAATTACAACAGCAGATAGGGCAGATGTTCACGAAGTAGAATCTAGTCCGGTTGTCAATGAAACAATCAGCGAAGTTTCTGAAGTATCAACTGCTGTTGACGAAGTAGAACCTAGTCCGGTTGTTAATGAAACAATCAGCGAAGTTTCTGA
>NZ_JBALFY010000014.1:0-18711 GCF_036916655.1 Nostoc sp. | reverse complement strand
GAAATTTGGTAAGTTGGGGCTATTTGAACTTAATTACAGTCAGAAATAAATAACCCTTCATTGTACCAGAAAATATTTATGCAAGAGTTCTATTGAATAGCATTGACATTACTCGTTGACCTACTAAACGGAGTAGTTTAGCTAGTGAGGCATCTACAAGTTTCACATTTTCACTTAGCTTCATATATTAAGCGATCGCTCATCCACAGACTGCTTTTGACCACACCCGCTATGGACTGATTAAAAAATATCGGATGGATCGGCAGTTTGGAGTTTGCGAATCGAGAATGTTGCTGAAACACAACACATTGTTGCTGTCAAAGCTAACACAAAAGCAGCACGTCCGATCGTCATTGCCATCGGCAATAATGTAGCTTGACGAGTTATTTGATAAAAACCAAGAGAAAGCACCAAACCAGGGAGAAAGCCCATTGCTGCCAGGATTAATGCTTCTTGAAAGACTACAGAAAGGAGATAATTATTATCAAAGCCGATCGCTTTGAGGGTAGCATACTCTGATAAATGGTCAGACACATCGCTGTAAAGAATCTGGTAGACAATCACTGCACCGACGATAAAACCAATTACAGCACCTAGATCGAAAACATAGCCCACAGGTGTACTTGCATTCCAAAAACCCTGCTCTCGCTCGATGAACTCTTGCTTCGACAGCACTCGTACATCGTCTGGCAGTCCTGCTTTCAAATTTTTCATAACCTGTGCTAAATTAGCTCCTGGTTCTAATTGAATCACACCTAACTCAATCAGACCTTTTTCTCGCCGTCGACCAAACAGACGTAGGAAGTTGAGATCGCTGGTAATTAAATGACCGTTAACTCCAAAAGATGTACCTAGCTCAAATAAGCCAACTACTTCTACCTCACGATTTTCGATCTCAGTTTTGAAGGGCCCAGTTTGTTGGAACATTTGAGGAATTGGCCCAAATTCTTTCCGCGCCCCTTTATCAAACATGACAGTATCAGGAAATTTCAACTTGTCTAGATTGGCCTCTACTGAAGGTAGCATCATCACATTGCCATCTGGGTTAAAGCCAATGATAAACATATTCCAAATCTGCTTATTGACTGGATTCTTCCACTGAACGTAGTCCAAATAAATGGGAATAACTGCTCGCACACCCGTGTAGCCAAGTGCCTGATATAAACGCCGTTCTGTAAATTTATCTCTAGAAATTAACGATCTGTAGCGATCGCTAATTAAAAAAACATCACCTTTTAAACTAGTTTGAATCTCTACCGCACCTTCAAATAAAGCACTGCGAAATCCCAACTGTAAAAACATGAGGACATCGGCAAAGGTAATACCAGCGATCGCCACCAGCATTCTAGCTTTCTCTCTCGATAATTGCAGCCAAGCTAAAGGAATTCGTCGTCTCATAGAAAGATAGCTACTTTGACCTTCATATTCGTAAACCCAGCTACCTTCTGACTATCTGTTGGAGTTAAGCGAATTTTCACTTCAACAACACGAGAATCAATATTGGCAGCCGGATCGGTATTCAAAACATCTTTTTTCGCAACTTCCAGTCCTAGTTCGTCCACCACACCTCGTAATGCTTCAGTTAGAGAACCACCGCTGACATTAGTAATTGTGGCTTGCTGACCTTTGTGGACTTTTGGTAAATCGCTTTCGTAGACTTCGGCGATCGCATACATTTGGTTGGTTTGTCCCAGTGAGACAATACCTTTATTGCTATCAACAATCTCACCTTCCCATGTGTGGATCTTCAAAATCTGTCCCGGCCTTGATGCCCGTACATAGGCGAGATCCAACTCTGCCTGAGCCTGTTTTACTATAGCCTTAACGTTGTTAACCTCGGTTTGCGCTACTCGGACATCTATCGGACGGACTTCAGCAATGCGATCAAGTGTAGCTTGAGCTTCTTTGACTTGTTGAGTCAATATTGCAGTCGTTTGGTAAAAATTAATTTTAGCTTCCTTGAGTTGTTGGGCAACAGTCTGAAGAATCAAGCGTTTGCTATCACGCAACGAAGCAGAGACAGCACCATCTTGATAGAGTGACTCGTAACGCTGATATTCGAGTTGGGCATTTTCCACCTCTGCCTCTAAACGTGTAACATTTGCTTTCTTCGCAGCAGTATCTTCACGTAGCTGCACTTCAAGTCTGGCAATCACTGCCTTTTGAGCCTGAATTTCTCCAATTTTGGCACCAGCTTTAACTTGATCCAATTGGGCTTGGGTAACTGCTAATCGTTGCATTGCTTGCTCTACAGCAGCTTGGAGACGAGGACGTGAATCCAAAATGGCGATTACCTGTTTCTTTTGTACCCAGTCTCCTTGCTTCACTAATAATTGATCGATTCGGCTACCTTGACTCGAAGCAGTTAGCTGAATAACTTCTCCTTTTGGTTCCAGTCGTCCTAAGGCTGTAACTGCCTTGACTGGGGGATCTGTAGCTAGGGGAACAGATGATGATTCGAGATTAGGCTTTGAGTGTAAAATGTTGGAAATAATCCTGAGGCTAGTAATGCTGGCGATTAGAGCGAGAATTGCGATCACTATATATAGCCACGGAAATTTAGAGGATTTTTCAAAAACCTTCATTATTACCTTTTAGAAGTGAGTTTGTTCACTTACGCTCACGAAAAAACAACATTCTAGCCTGATTAATCCGACAATTTACCAATTACTAATTACATATCACCTTGGAAACGCCCTCTTATAGAAGTTTTCAAGTAATTGAACTACAAAACTTTCCATCTCACTCGTAGGCTATGATACTTCCCGCCCAACCTCAGATAATATCTCTGAAAGCTTCACTTTCTGCCCAGAACAAGGAACTATCAATGTTTCCGAGTCAAAATGTATCCGAGGCGTTTTTATAATGTATGAAAGTGCTGTTAAATAAGGAAGTGAAACATATTCGTTTCCAAAATTTTGGCGTAAAGCTTGACTAACTAGAGGTGCAAACTGGTGACTCATATTTGGAAAAAGATGATGCTCGACATGGTAGCCAAAATTAAGATGCAAAAAAGCTAATACTGGATTAATTGTGACGCTAATTGTATTCTGCAATGGATGATTTACATCAGAATTAATCGGACGTAGTAAGTGTTGTGTAAGAATGTACGACACATAAATAAAGTTTCCCAATAACAT
Organism: Nostoc sp.; assembly: GCF_036916655.1. GTDB lineage: Bacteria > Cyanobacteriota > Cyanobacteriia > Cyanobacteriales > Nostocaceae > Nostoc. The sequence continues at coordinate 15,571 of NZ_JBALFY010000014.1, read as the reverse complement.
CGGCAAGAAGATAATATAAAGACTTGCGCGATCGCCAATCATGATTCCAAGTAAAGTCCAAAATAAGATCATTAAGATAGTTTCAATTTTCGCTCTCAATCGCTGGAAGCCAAATTTATCTGCTAAATCTGAATCTGTCTTGTAAAACCAGAGTACATATTGTCCCTCAAGGGTGAATAAACAAAAAAAGCCAATGTAACTGAGCCAGTTATGTGTACCCGGAGTAAACATAGCTCTCAACCGAGTTACAGGACTTTTGGAGAACTCTTCAATTGTCCCAACAAAATCAGGATCTCGTTCATCAAAATTGGTATATCCATGATGGCACTGACAATGCCAAAATTTCCATGTTAATGGTGAAATTAGAAATGGAATATATCCTAGATAGCCGAGAAAATATTGCCCAAAATTGGATTGAAAAATTGCTCCATGTAATGCCTCATGTGCGATAAAACCCCATATTGTATATATTTGTCCAATGGCAATAGATAACAACAAGCAAACATAAAAAGGTGGAGAATACTGGATAATAATCCAGGAACAACCTATGATAATAGGTATCAATAAAATAGCAGCGATACCCCTCATTGGCTGTGGCTTAAATACATCGCTTGGCAATGATTCTCTAAGCTTATTTCTAATTGTGTGTAATTCCATATTTTTGCTTTTGTTTAACCCAAAGATTGCTAATTTTAACAGATACCAATACGGTTCGGTTAAGGCAAGAGATGCGATAAATCGTTTTCTCTACAAAGATGCGATAAATCGCCTTCTCTACTAAAGACGTGATAAATCGCCGTCTCTACAAAGGAATGATTATCTCAACAGAGAACCCTTTACTTCTCTGTCATCCATGCTATAACATCTGAAATTTGCGTTTTCTCCCCAGAAGAAGGATTTATCAAAGTTTCCGAATCAAAATATATCCGAGGAGTTTTTATGGCTGACAATAGGACTTTGAAGTAAGGAAGAAAAACATATTCATCAGCAAAATGTTCGCGTAAAACTTGACTAACTAGGGGAGCAAATCTTGGACTCATACTAGGAAAAAGATGATGTTCTACGTGGTAACCACCATTAAGATGAATAAAATCAATTATCGGATGTGCCGTGACGCTGATTGTGTTCCGCAGTGGATTATTTACATCGGAGTTAGTAGGGCGTAAAAAATGTTGTGTGACAATGTATGTCACATGAGAAAAGTTTGCTATTGCCATCGGCAAAATGATGATATAAAGACTTGCTTGAGCGCCAATCAGCACACCAAGAAAAGACCAAAATAAAATCATCAAAATAGTTTCAATCTTGGCTCTCAATCGATTGAATCCAAATTTACGTGCCAAATCTGAATCTTTCTCGTAAAACCAAAGCATGTATTGTCCTTGAAGTGTCAAACCACAAAAAAAGCCGATGTAGCTCATCCAGTTTTGTATCCCTGGATTAAACATGGCTCTCAAACGAGTTATAGGACTTTTAGAAAATGCCTCAATTGTTCCAACAAAATCGGGATCTCGTCCGACAAAATTAGTGTATCCATGATGACACTGGCAATGCCAGAATTTCCATGTTAATGGTGATATTAAAAATGAAGTATATCCCAAATAACCAAGGAAATGCTGACCAAAACTTGATTGAAAAATCGAACCATGTAGTGCCTCGTGTCCAATGAAATCCCAGATTAAATATATTTGACCAATAATAATTGATATCAGCATACATAAATACCAAGGTGGAGAATAATGGATAATGAACCACGAAAAACCTATGAAAACAGGTATCAAGAGAATAGCAACTATACCTCTCATAGGTTGAAGTTGAAAGACATCACTGCTTAAGGATTCTCGAACCTTATTTCTAATCAGATGTAATTCCATATTGTGGCTCCTATGTAATTAAAAAGTTACTATCTCGAGTTTGAATTTGACTTAATTAAATGCCTGAACTACATGTGGATAGATTGCCCAGCGTCGATGAGAAGAATACTGCCATTGATGCGTTTAACTTCTTCTCGCAGAAGATAGGAAACCATATCAGCAACATCTTCGGGCATACAAAGTTTGTTACCGAGTGAAATAGATTCCCAATAAGGAATTAGCTTCTCACTATCAGGCCATTTATTGATTAGTTCACCGTATACGGGGCCAGAACTAATACAGTTAACTTGTATGTTATATGGCTCGAATTCCATAGCGAGATATCGCGTTAATGCCTCTACCGCAGCTTTAATAGTAGCCATACAGCCAAAATAAGGAATGTAACGATGAGCCGCATTTGTAGAAAGAGTAATAATTTTTCCACCTCCTTGCTTCTTCATCAATTTGGCAGCACGTAGCGCTCCCTGGTGAAGTCCAATTACATTCGTATGAAATGCTTTTTCTAAATGTTCTACTTTAATCTCTTCTAAGGGAGCAAGCATTCCGTTAGAAGCATTGCTGATAAAAAAGTCAAGCCTGCCAAATTCAGCCTCAATTTTGTCAAAAAGTTGATGAAGTTGTGTTTCATTAGCCACAGATCCCCAAATATGAATAGCCTTACCACCATTAGCTATAATCTCAGCCGCAGTTTCTTCTCCATTAGCAGTGGAGTGAAAAGAATTAACAATAACAGTCGCACCCAATTCTGCTAGATGGTGGGCAATAACTTTACCTAAACCTCTTCCAGATCCTGTGATTAAAGCAATTTTGTGAGCTAATGGTTTGTTACTTTCTTGATATAGCGATGATACCAATGATTTTACCTGTTCATTAGCAACAGATAAGGATGATTGTGCAGTTTTTCCATTGCCATTAACTTCGGGTAAAGATAATTCAACTTTCACAGGAAAATCGTTGCTGGTAGGAGGAGCAGGTATAACAAACTGGCTAATAGCAACAGCAACATCAGAGATAGTGCGTAGTTGTTGCTGAGGAATATTCAACTGAGTCAGCGCGGGTAATTTGTAGTGTTCTCTGAGAACAGAAAATACTTCTCCGAGTTTGACAGAATCAATACCTAAATCTTCCTCTAAAGAAGCCTGTGCTTCTAAAATTTCCAGTGGATAACGAGTAACTTCAGCAAAGACACGTTGTACATTAGTCAATACAGATGTTAAATCGGAGATAACAGGTGATGAGATTGGCTCTAACTGATGATTAGGAATTGATGATGGTTCAATGGAAGCAGATACAACAAATTGGCTAATAGCAACAGCAACGTCAGAGATAGTGCGTAATTGTTGCTGAGAAATATTCAACTGAGTCAGCGCGGGTAATTTGTAGTGTTCTCTGAGAACAGAAAATACTTCTCCGAGTTTGACAGAATCAATACCTAAATCTTCCTCTAAAGAAGCCTGTGCTTCTAAAATTTCCAGTGGATAACGAGTAACTTCAGCAAAGACACGTTGTACATTAGTCAATACAGATGTTAAATCGGAGATAACAGGTGATGAGATTGGCTCTAACTGATGATTAGGAATTGATGATGGTTCAATGGAAGCAGATACAACAAATTGGCTAATAGCAACAGCAACGTCAGAGATAGTGCGTAATTGTTGCTGAGAAATATTCAACTGAGTCAGCGCTGGTAATTTGTAGTGTTCTCTGAGAACAGAAAATACTTCTCCGAGTTTGACAGAATCAATACCTAAATCTTCTTCTAAAGAAGCCTGTGCTTCTAAAATTTCCAGTGGGTAACGAGTAACTTCAGCAAAGACACGTTGTACATTAGTCAATACAGATGTTAGCTCAGAGGTAGTAGATGATGACTGAATATTTTGTATCAACACGATAAGTCTCCTAGTATTTGAAGGAATTTACTTACGAAGTGAGTTATTTAATTAACTGTCCAAGTTTACCCATTACTACAGATGTGGCTATATAGACAAAACCCACCGACCTGGATTAAAAACCCTTAATTTCGTGTTAGTCCACTAAAGAGATTTTGTTTGTGTAGTAGCGAATTATCTTCGCCTAATACTTTTAAAACATTCTCTAGCTGAGTATCGAACTCAAAAGCCACCATACTCAGTACTAGATTTGGTATGATGATGAATGCAGCATGGGGAGCAAATGTAGATTTTGCATAATGAAACTGAAGTTTCAAAATGTGCAGTTGGGAATTAAATTCTATCTCTGGCAGATGTTTTGATATAGGAAATAAAGATGCATCAATCTTGACTTCTAAGTTACCGAAATCGCAAATGTTACTTATTGGCGATCTACCTGTTTTCAAGTATGATTCTTTAAGCGTCCACAGCAATGTATATAGCTGAGGAATACTTAAGTCATCGTTTATTTGCTGCTGCACCCATAGTATTTCCTGTTTCGAGAAATAGGATTCGTAAAAATCTGGGCGGCGAGGAATAGCTTCTTCCACATCTAAGCCGACGGGCCCAGAACAACTAAGGTTAGCGATCGCCCAACCACCAGCATGAGAAATGGAAAGATATATTGTGGAGAGAATATTGCCTTGCCAAAATAACTGTGGCGCTCCTTTTAAGCTAGGGTTAGACGGCAATACTTCAATAGAGCGATATATAAGTGGTGATACTGTAGCAATATCATTGCATCCAAACTTTTGAATGGTTGGCGGCCAGACAAAGTTGGAGTTTGCAAGATGAGTATTACTCAGATAGCGGCTAAATAATAATTTGCAGACAAGTCTGGCAGCGAACCACTCGTAGCCCCGCCTGGAATGCTTAAATTGATGAAAATGAGCCAGTTCCTTTGGGGATAGATAGTCTTCAGCATGGATAGCTAAATCAGCACTGATATCAATGTGTATGGCAGCAATCTTAGGAAAGCATTGAGCGAATTCAGGTAAGTAAGTAGTTGATGGTGGCATGAGTGAGTTTTTTAGAAAGGCATCGCTTTGATTTTAGGTTTGATTTTTATAACCGAGCCAGTTGTATACTTTTCTGCAAACCGATTGCCTCCTCCATCAAAACCAGAACGCGATCGCTCGCATCCATCACTTGCAGCCAATCGCAATAAAGGGTATCTCCAGTCTTGTGAGAGTTGGAACCAACAAGAAACAAATCTTGATGCAGTTGATTGAGTTTCCAATCATTCAAATTCGGTGTCAGAGTAATTTTTTTCCATCCTTGAGGTACAAAGACTGCTCTGGGATCGTTAGTGTCGCCGCTACTGGTTGCTACTCGCAACATCGCATCAATTAAAATTGCGGGTGTGCAAAAATCAGATGTGAAATGTAATTGAGTTGTATTCTTTAATCGGAACTTAGCCCGTCTGCGATTAGATCCAATCACAATATTGTTAATACAATCAAAGATACCTTTGAGCCTCACAGGAGAGTTTGGGTTCATATACGGCTCTTGAATCATCTCTCCCTCAAACCCGTTCCAAGTACCATAACGACCTACTATCGGTTGGGTATTTGCAGCTAGGCGTATATCCATTTCACAATGAACACAATCTTTTTGTAGTAAAGTTCCATTCTTGTGAATAAAATCTGATAGTAACTTGACGTGGATGACAGTTTCATCATTGTTTTCTGCAACAATAATTACCTGGGTTTTGAGTAATATTTCTTGCTCGTTGAAAAATTTAATAAATCTCGAAAATTTACTATTTTCAATGGCGATCGGTTGCAGGTTTGGTCTAAGTGCTTGTGCTGCCTGTACTGCTAACTCTTGTTCAAAGGTTGCTGGCATGGTAGGAACATTATTTACAAGATGCTCTAATAGATAAGGAGCGGTTTCAATACTCACATACCACTGCCGTTCCTCGGTAAGTTTCTGACTATTTACAACATATTCTTGATGGGTAATTAAAATATTTTTCTCTGTTTCATTTCTTAGCTTATTTTCAACTTTTGCAAAACCATTGTTGAAGATTGAAGATAGATTATTTTCTGCTGTAACTACATCAATTTGATAGTAGTTTTTCTCACCCTCAGTTAATAGCACATTGATAGGTGCAGTAGCTTGTCCATTCAGCAGCAGAGAGAAAAGTTGTTGTCCTTCTTGAGCCTGAATTGCATGAAGTCCTCGTTCTTGAGACAGCACAGCATATTCCGAACCACGGGTCATACCAATACCTGCCCAACCCAGCCAAGCGATAGTTGACCAACTACCAGTCAGAAGAGAACTATCCATATAGGCTGTAAAGCGATTCATAAATTCATTAGCAGCTCCATAATCTGGTTGACCATCGTTACCAATGTAGCTAAATGCAGAGGTCAATAAATGGAAGTGAACTTTGTTATTTGGAGCATATTGACGGCAGGCATTGTACAGATTTTTCAAACCAGATAGTTTTGTGGCAAGAATACGTTGAAATTCAGTAAATGTACGCTTAGGCAAGAGTTTAGATGTTTGAATGCCAGCCCCATGAACTACGAGGTCAATTCGTCCATAAGTTTTGACTACTTTTGCTACTACCTGATTTACAGCTTCCACATCAGTGATATTGACATTGATATATTCAAACCGACCTGGCAGCGCTGACAAATGTTTGAGGGTATGATGAAGTTCGCGGGCAGCCTGATAATACTCTATCTGGGCTTTGAGTGCTGGCATTTTTTGCGATCGCTCGCGCATCAATTGTTCTTGGTAAAATTGACTCTCATACTGGGCAAAGTCAGCTTCATCTAGTTCCAAAACCTCGGTAGGCACAGATTTGAGATCAGTACGACCCAGTAACACTACGGTGCAGCCAAAGCGTTGCAGTACTTCTTCCATTAAAACTGCTGTTACACCCCGTCCACCGCCTGTAGTGATGACAACAGAATTTTTGTTGAGAACCGGAGTCTGGTCTTTAGTTACTTTCGGTAGAGACACCAGTTTGAAAATTTGGCGATCGCCATTCATGTAAGATACTTCTACTGGCTTACCTGGTTGAGAGTTTAACTCTGTATCTAACTGTTGCCAAGCATCTTTAATACTTGTCGTATCCGTGTTAACACTCTTGCAAGTACATTTTGGCAGTTCCCGAGCAACTGATTTCATAAAACCAGCTAGCAGACCAGTGTAAGGGCTAAGTTGTCCGGTTTTCCAGGCGTTCAGGCACAATGTTGTTAGGGCAGCGTTTCCAGTTTGTAGCTGGGGGTAAGAGTGACGGACAACTGCAAACAATAAGTTGAGCAAGGAATCCGAGTCATCTATTGAGATTAATTGCTCGTCGCTGATGGCATCGAGGTTTTTAATCGCCACAATCGTGTCGTAGCGACTAAAATCTAGTTGTTGAACTGTAGCTTTAATTGCATCCTCAGATGTGAGATCGATTTGGATAGCACCTGCTATCGCTTTGTTAGCTGGACAGGCAATTATGTAGTTCAAATCCTTTAGCATCTGAGTTTGAGCTAATGCTGTCCACAACTCAGGCTGGTCTGTTAAGAAGAGAATTTGCCTTTTTTGCAGGGGACGCGGCACATCGATTTTTTCCACAGCAGCCGGAAACAGAGAGGGCGTATAGAAATGGGTGGGCGTTTGATATAAGGTTTGAGAATTAATATCCTGTGTTCCTAAATATTGTTCGTTTGAAGTTTCTTGAGGAGCAAGGAAAGGCGATAAAGTTATTTGTCCGTGACTTGCAGAATCCCACTGAACTGCAACTACCTCACGGTTTTGACTAACACGCTCTACAGCTCGTGCAATTTCCACCGCCCCAGTAGCTCCATAGAAATCTATGGGAATGGTTGACCCCGCTACTTCAACAATAGATTCCTGAATTCCAGATGTATTGACATTCAAGATAGATAAGATGGGGAATCCGTGAGACTGTGCTATCTCAATTGTCGTTAGTGCTAACATACAGGCTGCTTCTCCTGTAGGCATATCCTTACCTGAAGTATGTGCCCCATGACCAACATAGCCATTGATGCTGCCAGTTAAAATGAGGTCACAGTCGTTACTCATCAGCATCAACTCCGCGATACGCAAGGCTTCTAGTAAGGAATCAATGCCTGCATCTATGACTATGTTAGGCCCGTTGAAATTAAACAGATTACACACTTGACCAGCAGTAATATTAGGCATTGAACCAATCAAGGTATATGGAGATGAGGGGAGATTGGCTTGCTCGATGGCAGTAAATAGCTTTTGGCAAAGACGCTCAAAATCAATATCTGATTGTGAGAAATGTGCAGGCTTGGACTGTAAAAGCCTCCGCAGCCGATCTAGAAACAGGCGCTCATTGGCGGTAATGCCTCGACCAGTTTTCCCAGGCATCCCAATTACAACTCCAGTTTTACTTTGCAGAGCTAAGGCTTTTTCTCCCAGACCTCGGAGTGCTTTTTCAGTCGCCATCACACTGAGATACTGACTGGCATCCATGCGATCTGTCACATCAGGCAATAGCCGTCGCTTGACTGGCAATTGCAATGCCTCTCGCTCAAACCCCTTGACTTGAACATCCGGGACATTTTCTTGTAGCCCCTTTAATAATGATGGAAATAAAGTGCCAATTCCTACTAAGGCTAGTGGCCTACGTACAGAATGAGTATTCGGTCTAGAACTTTGACAAAACTGCTGATGGTAACTAGCATCATAAGCTTCAATAATTAAGTTGGCGTTAGTACCTCCAAAGCCAAAGCCATTTACTGCTGCACGGCGGGGCTGTCCGGCAATGTTATTTGGCCATGGTAGTGGTGTTGTCGGGATGGCTAAGGAGGAACCTTGGAGTTCAATATCTTTATTGGGCGATTGGTAGTTATACTGAGGTGGAATAGTTTGGGCTTTTAAAGCTTGGCAAACTTTGATAATCGAAGCTGTTCCAGCTACCCAGCCAGTATGACCAATCAAAGCTTTGACACTACCCAAATAAATTGGCGGTAAATTTGCTTCTCGTTTGTCGAATACCTCAGACAGCGACTTAAACTCTGTACCATCGCCAACTGGTGTAGCGGTTGCATGGGCTTCAATGTACTGAATCGTATTCGCATTTATCTGGGCGTTCTCACAAGCTCGCTGACATGCTAGTACTTGACCGACTTTAGTGGGTACATTCACAGCAGTACTCTTACCATCACTTGATGTCCCAACACCCCGGATGATGCCGTGGATGTGGTCTCCAGCAGCGATCGCATCAGGTAAGCGTTTGAGTGCTAAGATAGCGGCTCCTTCGCTGAATACTACTCCATCTGCGGTAGCATCGAAGGGACGGCTACCTGTAGCGGAAAGACCTTTGAACTGAGCAAATAGACAGTTCATCGCTACTCCGGGTGCGAATACACCCCCCGATAGTACTAGGTCGCTTTCATGGTTTTGTAGTAGTTTGATGCCGATGTCAACGGTGTAAAGGGAAGAGGCACAGGCTGCATCTAAAAGTAAGGTTTTTACATTATTCCCTAAAAATTTCTCGACTACGCGCTTGTAACAAAGGTCAGGTGCGAGAAATTCGTGTTCTCCACTTTTACGTCCTAGCAGCGTTTCTAGAGAATTGCTAAAATCCGCACGCAACTGCTCTGATTCGTCGAGTTGCTCAACGAAGTACTTTAAGCTTTCAGCAAACAGAGCTTCATCGTACTCTTTGATGCCGTCAGCCGTGGAGCCAAGGAGACAATGCACTTTTTTGGTAGCAGATACTTGCTGATGAATGGGATTGAGACACTGAGCTAATGCTTTGGCAAGTAACTGCTGACCTCTTGTCAACTTGTTGAATTCTTCCAGGCTATACGGTATACCTTTTTCATATTCCACCTGATTGATTCTGCCACTGAGTAAAGTGTAGGTTTTCTCAGCAATCACAGATCCATCAGACATAAAGTCTGGTACTAAAAAGGGATCGATAAGGCCTAAATCAACAATTCCGCTGACTCCATCTTGAATATTTCGCCAGTATTCCTCTGGGCTATCTGCTCCAGGTAGCAAACAACCCATAGAAACAATAGCAATGGGAACGTTCGTGCCATTCGTGTCTGAGTCTGATGATAATGCTGCAAAGCTAAAAGTCGTTACTTCCCTATGCTCCATTTCCCATTTCCCATACTCAAAAGCTTCATCCACAACGGGACGGAGTTTTTCATTGATTTCTGGTGTCTGCTGTGGATGAGATAGCTGCCCAGAATATGCCTGTAGAATGTGCTGCAATCCTTGAATTATATTTTGATCGGGAGACATCACAGACTGGGCGATCGCTTCTGACTCAGATGGCAAGTTCTTTTGCACTAACTTTGTCAAGACTCTGCTTGCACCGCACTCGATAAACGAATGAACGCCTTGTTGCTGGAGTACTTTTACAGCTTGAGAGAAGTTAACGGCTTGAATGAAATGTGCAGCTAGAGTTTGGGGAAAATCAGTATTTGCACTGTAAAAAGCTTTATTTATTGGTGAATATACTGGGATTTTTGGTGCTTGGAATGACAAGTGCTGTAAACTTGAGCGGAAAGATTCAACTCCTGGAGCCAACAAAGCTGAGTGGAAAGGGTATCGGCTTTTGAGAAAAGTGCAAGCAATACCTTGGCGAACTAGCTCAGATTCAACCTGCTGGAGTTCTGTATGGATTCCAGACAAGACAATTTGCTGTGGATGGTTGATTACCGCTACTGTTAAAGCAGTTTTCTGAATGGCGTTAAAAAGTTCCGTTAACCGTTCCGCACCGCAGGCGATCGCCATCATACCACCAATATTGCTAGCAAAATTACGTAGAACTTGTATCCGTTGGCATACGATTTCGACGCTTGTCTTAAAGTCAAAAACACCGCCAATGGTCAAGGCGGCTAATTCTCCAAAGCTATGGCCGACCAAAATATCTGGGTGCAGTCCTTGCTCAATCAAAAGTTCGGCAATGATGATATTTGTCAATAAAATGCCTATTTGATCAAGGTCTGGACATTGTTGCAGCAAAAACTGATGTTCGTCATTGGACTGAGCTTGGATCAATCTTAAAAAGGAATAACCCAAATAACGTTGAGTTAATTCATCAGCCTTAGTAAAGAGCGGTCTTTTAGCAGGATAGCTCTGATAGAGAGTTTGTAAAATCTGGTAATCATAAGCTCCCTGACCGGGGAATGTAAAGACTATTTTATTTTGATCTAAAGGGTTTACTTTTGTAATATTGACTTTATCTAATGTTAAAAGATAAGTATCTACAATCTGCACTCCCGAAGGATCGTTAGCTAGATTCCGACTGGTTATGAGTTTAGCTAATTCACAGACTTCTGGTGTAAAAACATTCTTAATTTCCTTTCCACCTGCTACTACTTTTTCTGCAAACGGCGGATCTACCAGTCGTTCAATTAGACCAAAATTTTGCATTACATAATTAACTAGTACAGAGGGAATAGGAATCAGTTCACCTGTGATTCTGGAAGTGAATACAAGCACCTGATATCCACAACAAACAGGTGTTCCATCTTCACGAATCACCCGAAAACACAATCGAGTAGTAGACCTTGTTGGCTCATCAAAAGTTAGAAGAATAGCTACACGCTCACCCAGTCCTACAGGTGCCATATTCCGGCTATATCCTTGCTGGGTTAGAATTACAACATCTTGAAAAGTTTCTTTATCAAACAGTCCACCGAAAAAGAAGTGTTCCCGCGCCATACACTGAAATCGAAAGTTAGTCAGATAATGATGAGAACCATAGGCCATTGTGTCTTCAAAATGAATCTGATACGGAACAGCTATGTAGCTCATGCCTAACTCCTTTTAAAGCTTTACCAATCGAAAATATAAACAAGTATTTGAGAATTAGCAGTTTTGTTGAATATTATCAATTAGTCAAAAAAAATTGCTAAATTCACTTTGACTAAAAAATATCATCATTTCCCAAAAACATACATCAGGCAATGTCTATGACAAAATACCCGGCATAGCACTAATAAAAACTTGCGCGCCAGAAATTGAAATTATAGTAAACTTGGATATATTAATAGCTTTATTGCTTCGCTAATTACATCAGGGATTATATGGAACTTATGAATATTTGAATTTTAACCTAAGTATATAAATATTCCTTAATTTAGTCCTTAATAAATATTTGCAGATTTTCCAGAATAATTATTTTATGCATCCAAATAAGAGACTTCTAAAGAATAATTTATTCAATAAGTAGAGACACGGTAGCCTTAGGTACACTCACTGGATGGGCTGCTCAAAATTTGGGTGAAATCACGGAACAATTCGCAATTATAAATCAGCAAAAGCTTGGACTCATTACTGATTTAAGACCATGCTCATCAAAGATGAGCTTGTTAGCTTTGTAACCCAACGGTTCAGTTTGCAATTTTATCCATAATTGCGAACTGCGAATTGCGAATCGGTTTAATCCTTTACCTCACACATCAATTATTGCTGATGAAGCCAGTATGCTTGATTTATTTCTGGCTTACTCTTTGTTAAAAGCGATCGCTGATGATTCACAACTATTGCTAGTGGGTGATATTGACCAATTACCAACTGTGGGGCCAGGTCAAATACTATCTTGTCCAGAAGTATTTTCTTTTACAGAGTCGGAAGCTGGCTTTGGTTCACCAGATGCCCCAGGGATAACTTTTTTGCGTCTGGATGATGGTTTGTTCATTGCCCCACCTCCAGCGTGACAGCAGTCGAACGAATATTGAATTGTGTCATCATGAAATATAGTGTTTTTATTTATGCCCTCAACCTGTTTAAAGGATGGGGTTTTTCATTACTTTTTATATTTTGCACTGATGAAAGAATACTTTGACGAAAATCAGTCCAATAACACAGTTAACAAGAAAGACTCCAGAAGTCAGGAACCTGAATTCAATTCTGACTTCTAACTTCTGATAACTGAATTCAATTTTAGCTTATTCTAGAAATACCCTCTTCAACACACGGTTAAAACAACGGCTAATGCTTGATTATTTGACCGCGAGTATTGCATTTTGGATGACTTTGTTTGGAGTACAAGAGTCATTATTAGAATTTCGCCTGGGTTATCTTGGTCGCTACTGGTTTCTTGCGATTAGTGCTAGCTTACTCCTGAGCTTTTTGGTTTCTGCCCCAATTACTATCACGCTAATCATTAAATTTGCAGTAGATCCATTCACTTTCCCAGGCAATATTATTCTTTGTGCGATCGCTGCCGTCATCTTTGGTGTGATTCTCAGTTTGGCGCAGTGGTTGATACTTCGTCAAACCGAGATGACACCAAGAGTCTTTGCTCTGATCAATACAGTTATTGGAATTCTCGTCTACTTCCTACTAGTATGGCTCAATGAAGGTACTCTGGAGTGGAGCGGTAATCTCTTTGGCGGCTGGAAAACTGTAATAATATTTTTAGCTGGTGGTGCGATTACCGGAGCAGCCACAGGTAAGGCTTTGGACTTCTATTGTGAACGAGTGGAGCAGCGATTAATTCAGCTTGAAAAAGACAGGGTAGAAAGAGAAACCAGAGATAGAGAAAGAATAGAAAAAGCAAGGCAAGAAATAGAAAGGCAAGAAATAGAAAAGTTAGAAAGGGAAGCCCTAGAAAGAAAAAGGATCTCAAGAGAAATCGCTTTGGAGGAAGAAAGAAAGTGGTATGAAGAACATGGTGATGATGATTTCGATTATGAGGATGAAGATGATGAAGAATAATATCTTGGCTTCGTGTTATCAGTTATACAAGATACTACAATCTTAACCATACAATTGCTACTCAATCAGAGGATATATTTAATATGGATATCAAACACCCTCCTTTACTTGCACTGTTATCCCTTTCTATTATCTGTGTTGGTACAGCTTCCGTCTCTGCACTCTATTTACCAAGATCAACAGCACTACCACTAACTAAGGACAACCAAAAATCCCCATCAATCATCCATCTGAGTTTTTCTCTCAAAGATTTTACAAAAGTTTTTATTTTTTGGAATAAAAAGCTCTGGTATTGGTATTAATGTGCTAACACACTGATACACTGTTTGAAGTTCCCTGTCAGATTCAGTCTGGTGTTTACTCGGCTTTCTTTTGTTTTATGGAAATATATGACGTTGTAATTGTTGGTGCTGGTCCCATTGGATTAGCAACTGCGGTTGGCTTACGCAAGCGTGGTATTGAAAACGTTCAAGTCATCGATCAAACTCGCACCTTTCGTCAGTTCGGTCAAAGGTTGGATCTTCTACCCAATGGATTAAAAGCACTCAAACATTTAGATTCTAACGCTTACGAAGAGGTCAGGAAAACTAGCGTTAGGTTCTTTAATCCTCAACAATCTAATGATGATCAAACTGTCAAAAAAACTCAGGAACAAAAACCTCCAAAGACATCTACTAGATGGGTTTACAAAAATTTGCAGGGGCAGCTAATTCGGTCAATACCTCTTGGGTTCGACGACTGGTTTAAAGATTATGGGGAAGGTCGAGTGTCAATTCCTTGGTATGATTTGCAGACAATCTTAAGACATCTACTATCCCAGGAGCAGGTTCAAGTTAATCACCGTTGTATCAATGTTGTGGATGAACCAGAAAATCGGTGTGTCCGAATAGATTGCGTATCTGATACAAGCATAGAAGCCAACCCCTATGCTCATTGGGCAAACGAACATAAAAATTATGATACACCGTTCGATAGTTCAAATACTATCTCCCAACAATTAGAAACAAAATCGCTTCGAGCTAAGTTAATTGTTGCAGCAGATGGGATTAACTCTACAATTCGTAGAGTGATTTACAAAGATAGTCAATATTGTGACTTTGCACAGCCAGAATATTCAGGATTTACAGCAATATATTGTATGGAAATAGCTGATATCCCAAGTGAAATATGGGCAGAATTACAAGATAAATTCTTTCAAGACTCATCAATTGTAACACTCAGTAATGATCAAATATTTACTGAACAACCTTGGATAGAAAAACCAAGATTGATGTTATTTCGTAACCGAAGCGCTCAAGTTGGGTATATCATAACTCTGGCTTTGCCTTTGGATTTATTACAGGGTCAGTCTGGAAGTTCTTTGATTGATTTAGCTGTACAAGAGTTAGAGAAGGCAGACTTCCCTCACAGACTCAAGCAATTAGTGCGTATCTCTCCTCCTGCTAATATGCAGCAGCGTCCATATTACATTCATCGCGCTACCATTTCAGATTCTATCCAAATCAAGAGCAAAACTGACATTAATACTGAAGATTACCCTGTCAAATTTCAACCATCCTGGAGTAGTGGGCGAGTTGTATTGGTTGGTGATGCAGCACATGGAATGCCTCCGTTCACAGCTCAAGGAGCTAATCAAGGGCTTGAAGATGCACTAGCTATTGCAACGATTATTGCTAACATCGCTCTCGAAAATAACTGGGATGATTTGCAAGCTCTAGCCAGAGCCTTCGAGAAATATGAGCGGATTCGTCGCCCATTTGTGACATATATCCAAAAGGCAACATTGACAGGTTTCCCCCACTCGTCAAACGAAAACTGGCAAGAATATCACCAACAGGTGTGTTGCCGCAATTTTGACCAAATATTAGAAGCGTTGTTGTGAAATTACCTGTAATCAAGGTATAGTTAAGGCACAAATTGCTTTGCTATTAACTGGTGCAAATGGCAGCCGTTTCAGGAACTTATATTAGCTAACTGGACTTGATATTTTTCTCAGGGTTAGCGCATCTCAAACCCTATTGACAGTAGGATTCTAGGAGAGTGTTGAATTTGGGAGAGCCGCCGCCAAAACAGAAACCATATACT
>NZ_JBALFY010000013.1:0-1402 GCF_036916655.1 Nostoc sp. | reverse complement strand
GTGCTGCAACTTCGGGGAGAAATCGATCTCTACCTCAAAGTTGCATCGGGGAAACCGAGTCTTAACTTATTCAAAATGGTGCGCGAGGGTTTGCTTATCGAGCTACGGGCGACAATTTATCAGGCACAACGGCAAAAAATTCTCATTAGAAAAGAAGGAGCATATCAATCAAGACCTGAAAGTTGCCAATGAAGAAATCCTCTCTAGTAATGAAGAGTTACAAAGCACCAATGAAGAGCTAGAAACTGCCAAAGAAGAGATTCAGGCAACCAACGAAGAACTCAACACCACTAATGAAGAACTTCGTAGTCGAAATCTGGAATTACACCAAGTTAACAACGATCTCACGAATTTGCTTGCCAGTATTAATATTCCGATTTTGATATTGACTTTAGACTTACGCATTCGACGTTTTACGCCAATGGCGCAGCGACTTTTCAATTTGATTCCCGCCGATGCTGGACGACCTTTGAGCGACATCAGAGTAAATCTCGATGTTCCTGAGTTAGAAACTCTAATTTTGGAGGTTCTTGACACACTCAGCATCAAAGAATTAGAAGTCCAAACTCTGGGGGGACATTGGTACAACCTCCGCATCCGTCCTTATCGCACCACAGAAAACAGGATTGATGGTGTAGTGTTGGTGTTAATAGATATTGATGGTCTTAAACGCAGTGCCGCAACCTTAGAACAAGCCCGGAATTACGCTGAAGGGATTGTGGAGACGGTACAAGTGCCCTTAATCGTCCTTGATTCTGATTTGCGGGTGAACAAAGCCAATCGCTCGTTTTATGAAACATTTCAGGTTTCACCATCAGAGACAACGCAATCTCTGATTTTTGAACTAGGGAACGGTCAATGGAACCTGCCCGGATTGCGATCGCTCTTAGAAGACGTTGTTGCCAACGATATCAGTATTGAAAACTTGGAAGTAGAGCATCGTTTTGAGCGGATTGGGGAGAAAACCATGCTGCTCAATGGTTGGAAAATTATTGAACAGGGAGAGACTGAAAGGATTTTGCTGGCGATTGAAGATATCAGCGATCGCAAACAGTTAGAGTTAGAGCGATCTAAGCTTTTAGCACAAGAGCAGTCAGCCCGTCAAGACGCGGAAATTGCCAACCGAGCCAAAGATGAATTCCTGTCGAACCTCTCCCATGAACTTCGTAACCCGCTTAATACTATACTCGGCTGGGCGCAACTTTTCCGCACCCGCGATTTAGATTCAGAAGCAGTCATTCGTGCCTGGGAAGTGATCGAGCGGAGTGCTAAAGTGCAAGCTCAGTTAATCGATGATATGCTCGATCTCTCCCGAATTACGAGTGGCAAGCTTCATTTAAATACTCGTCTAATCGATCTAGTTTCAGTAGTGGATGCCGCCATTGAGTCTATCCAATTTTCC
>NZ_JBALFY010000012.1:0-109881 GCF_036916655.1 Nostoc sp. | reverse complement strand
TAAGCTTTTGCTTTGTTCGTATTGCATATTCTCTCAAAATAGGTACTGGCAAACCCTTAAACATACCATAAAATATTTCTGCAAGAGGTCTATTGAGTAAGGAGTAATGAGTGGATGAAAAATGGGTATTTACTCATTACTTATTACTTATTACTCATTACTCTAGAATCACCGTGCGTTCACGGTGGTGAGGATGTCAACCCCATGCCCCATGCCCCATAACTTAAGACTTCGTAATCCGATACTGTTGGGCAATGTAATAAAACAAACGATAGTAATCTTGAAATTTTTGGCTCTTGCTTCGTCCCCGCAAATAGTATTTCACTTGACCCTGAGTTAGTGTCAGTGTCATGGAACCTACTTGTTGATCAACTTCTACAACTACCACCCCAGACACTCCTTGGGTGGTTTGAAAGTTGGGTTTTATCTTTTTCACAGACTCTTGATCTGTAACAATCGAATTTGGTAACTGATGACTTGCCCATCCCCGAATTTCCACTGAATTATCCTGTGCTGAAATAAACGCAATTCCATCATCATTTGCTGGGGCTGCTAAAGGAGTCCAGTTACTCGGATATAGAAATTCAAAGCCATAACGAGAGTTAGTATAAGTCTTCCAAGTGATCGCTCCGGCGTTAAAATCATTTGCAGTACAACCCCACAGGATTATTAGCAGGGCAATGACTCCGCTAACGCTGGCGGCAAACCGATAAATTCTTCGCCCCAAACTACAGGTTTTATTAGCAGTAGCCATTTATATTACACATTTTGCCAAGATCAATACCTCGCACTAAAAAAGCACTCATTAAAAGTTCAATATTCTTTCAGGATATTTACCATTCTCTTTTAAGCTCTCAGTAGAGAAGCTTATAAAGAGTGCTTTATCAGACAGCTTATGTACAGCGCATCTCAGACAGCCGAGCTAACTTTAGAGCTTTTTCACTTCCAAACCAACACATCTTTCAATTTCCAGCCATGTTTATAACCGGAAAGGTGTTCAACTTTAATCCGCTGAGGCTCCAAATCACTAGAAAATAAGCCAAGTCCGGCAATCATTACTTTATTGTTGTTGGTTTAGCGATCGCTAATTCCCAGTTTCAACCTGATTCATTAGCATCTCATCTCCACATGTAAATAAATGTAACGAAACTGCCGTTAAAACGTTTTACTGTCTTGACAAGCAAGAAAAGAACCGATAAATTGATATACATACCCGGGTAAGACCGTTAAAGAGTTATATGCAAACGCAAACTAAGCAAAAGGTCACTTTGTATTTATCGTCAGAGTTGCACAGAAAACTGAAGATTCGTTCAGCAATCGATTCCGAGCCAATGTCAGAACTTGCCGAGCGTGCCCTTGGTTTTTACCTGTCTAATCAAGAATTAGTTGAAGAGTTAGAAGATTCTAGTTATGGGCGGACTCATAGAGTTTATTCATGCCCGACTTGTGATAGCTCACTAGTATTACGTGATGGGGAACTGGTTACTTTAGGCAATCAACCAGGAGTAGTTGGTCAAGAGCATCTTTCTATTGATGAAATGGATGAAGATGAAACCAATCCCAAGGGCGAGGAAGAGTTAGTTCCTTGCTAAATAGATATTCATGATTTGGTTGTCTTTACCAGAAGCAATGTCTCTACTGTCTCTATAAGGTCTCAAGTAGGTCGAAGTATGAAAGAAGAGCTCAGTATCCTAATTCAAGCTCAATACCCTTTAATCTACCTTGTGACCTCCGAGGAAGAGCGGGCCGAGCTAGCAGTTTCCACAATCGCCCAGGATTTAAAGCCCCAGCGCCGAGTATTTATTTGGACAGTAACACACGGGATTGTCGAGTATGGTCAACCCCGAAATGTCACCCAACATAATACCGTGTCTCCAGAGGCAGCGATTGAGTGGATAATTCGGCAGAAAGAACCAAGTATATTTATTCTTAAAGATTTACACCCCTTTATAGATGCGCCTGCAACAAACAGATCGTTACGTGATGCGATCGCTAGCTTTAAAGGTATGCAAAAGAACATCATTTTGATGTCACCGATGCAACAAGTACCAATAGAGTTGGAAAAAGAAGTTGTTGTTATCGATTTTACACTGCCAGATATGGCAGACTTGAATAAAGTACTGACTTATCATATAGACCAAAATCGTGGTCGGCGGTTAACAACAGAAGCCAGAGAAAAACTTCTCAGAGCAGCTTTGGGTCTAACTAAAGATGAAGCTGAGAAAGTCTACCGTAAGGCACAGGTAACTAAAGGGCGTTTGACGGAAGATGAAGTAGACATCGTTTTATCTGAGAAAAAGCAACTAATTCGGCGCAATGGAATCTTAGAATACATCGAAGAAGATGAAACCATTGATGCTGTAGGTGGCTTAGAAGAGTTAAAAAGATGGCTCAAGCAACGCTCTAACGCTTTTACAGAAAGAGCGAGAGAGTATGGTTTGCCTCAACCAAAGGGGATGTTAATTTTAGGAGTTCCTGGTTGCGGTAAATCATTAATAGCCAAAACTACTTCCCGACTGTGGGGTTTACCACTGTTGCGGTTGGATATGGGGCGAGTTTACGACGGCTCAATGGTAGGACGAAGTGAAGCAAATCTGCGAAACGCCCTGAAAACAGCAGAATCTATTTCCCCAGCCATTTTATTTATCGATGAATTGGATAAATCCTTTGCTGGTAGTGGAGGTTCATCTGATTCTGATGGGGGGACTTCAAGTAGAATCTTCGGCTCCTTCCTTACATGGATGCAGGATAAGAAATCACCAGTGTTCGTGATGGCAACCGCCAACCGAGTCGAACGCTTACCTGGCGAATTCTTGAGGAAAGGACGCTTTGATGAAATATTCTTTGTCGATCTGCCAACACCGGAAGAACGGCAACACATTTTCAATATTCACCTGACGAAACGCCGTGAAGACATCTCTCGATTCGATCTTGAGCAACTAGCCAAGATGTCTGATGGCTTTTCTGGGGCAGAAGTTGAGCAAGCGATCGTTGCGGCAATGTACGAAGCTTTTGCCCAAGATCGGGAGTTCACCCAACTAGATATTATTGCTGCACTGAAGGCAACATTGCCGCTGTCTCGAACGATGCAAGAACAAGTAACGGCTCTGAGAGATTGGGCCAGACAGCGCGCCCGCCCCGCAGCATCCTCCGTAGCTGAATATCAGCGAATGGAGTTTTAAAAGCTTTCCTCTGCCATCCCAGGGGGAAAGGCTAGCTGAAAATGCTAGCAGTTATAAGAAAAGCCGCATCCTGTTAAGCGCGGCTTCGCCCAAAACAAACCGTTGTCGTTTTTCTCAATCTTCTCATTGGAGGAAACCCAAATGTCTCACTTTAGCACCCTGCGTACCAAAATCACCGATGCCGAAATCCTCAAGGCTTCCTTGCGCGACCTCGGTATCAGCGTAAAGACTGAAGCTGATGTCCGTGGTTATAACGGTCAGCGTGTCCGTTCGGACATCGTTGCCGTGTTGGAAGGCGAATATGACCTCGGCTGGTCTCGCAACAGCGATGGTTCTTTTGACCTAATTGCTGACTTGTGGGGCGTTGCTAAGAAGCACAACCAAACCGAGTTGATCAACTCAATCAACCAAAAGTATGCTGTTAACAAAACTTTGGCTGAAGTAAAACAGCGCGGTTTGCAAAACGCCAATGTGAAGTTGGTATTGCAATAACAATTTCTCTGCGCGTTCCCAAAGCTGCACGGGTTAACCATATAAATAGCGGTTAGCCCGCTTTTTTATCGGGACTGAGATTTATTTCTCAGTCCCGATTTTTGATGAGTCTAGTCAATACTAATTTCAAATTAGTAATTTTATTTCATCGTAGTAACATTGATGTATTCAGCATGACAACCAAGCTTATTTTTAATTAACTTAAGAAGTTCTGCTTTATGGTGAAGCAACCATTCAGGATTGTTACTAGGGTACAAATATATGTTGTAAGTGTAAGTATAATACGCACTAACATAACCCCTTTTCGGTGGCGGAGAGGGGTTATGTTTTTACAAGAGCATGAGTTGCAAATGCTTAACCGCACTCATCTAGCAATAAATGTATTTTGGCACTAAGCTAATTTTTAGCTAATGAAGTTTAAGTTTTTGATAGTTATCTGCGATTTGCTTAAGCAGCTTTCGGATGCTGTCCAGACTTTTGCTTCCTTGAATGCGGTTCCCGTCGTCTGAAATCCAGCTTATGTTGTCAGCAGTATGTCCAGATGTAGCGCTTGCAGGATCGTCAAGTTTCAACGGGTTAAGATGACCAACTTGGAAGCTTGATTTGCCGTGCGTTCGG
Source organism: Nostoc sp. (assembly GCF_036916655.1). Taxonomy (GTDB): domain Bacteria; phylum Cyanobacteriota; class Cyanobacteriia; order Cyanobacteriales; family Nostocaceae; genus Nostoc. The sequence continues at coordinate 105,589 of NZ_JBALFY010000012.1, read as the reverse complement.
GTTGTTAGCTCCGCCTCAAATTTTTCAAAGGACATAGGAATAAGTGTGATCGGGCATTGAAATACTGGCTGTGTATTAAAGAGAACTTTCTCTTTTTCAAGTGCTTGTCTTGATGTAGCTGGAAAACCATCAAAAGTACAAAGTTGTTCAATTAAAACGTACTCAATTTCCATGCAAGTTCGGCGATTAGCAAATTGAACTGAGTGCGGATGTGTTTCCCATCGCTTTTCTCTGTTGGTTTTGAAATTCCCAGTTAAAGCACGGTCAGTCAGATAAGTTTTAATTTTGATCTTATCGCTCAGAACCAATTTGAAAAATTTTGCATCCGGGCTGGTTTCGCCTTGAGTCAGAAATTTTCGCAGCTTTAACGTGCGTAGAATTGTCTCAGTGTATGTCCAAGCAACATTACCAAGTCGATGTATCCTTGTAGTTTTGTCGGATATGTCAGGCTTTACAAGATAGTCGATAGGTGCTTCGTAGGGAAGTTGTGGGTGTTTGAAAAACAGTTCCAGGGTTTCTCTATGTTCTGGCGTTTGTAACCACTGATCTAATTTTGAAATAAGGTCTATGGCAATTTCAAGACATTCATCAAAAGAGCAATATCGTTGATCGCCATTCAGTTGCTCGAACCAGCGTGTTCGGAATTTAGTGGAATCTATTGTTGGAACCTTGACAAGTTCAATGAGGAACACATGTCGTAAAATCGCCCCACTGACAAAAGAGAGATACTTTTCACTGCCCAACTGTGCAGTCATAGGAATCATAAGCTGTGATATTCTGGAATCACTGCTGAACAATGGCAATGCAGCCTGATACAGATTCGTCATATTGAAGCGCTCTGCATTACAAGCCTGCTCAATAGACGTTTGAAGAGGATGCCTATTCATTCGGTCAAACGTTCCTCGAAGTCAACAATGAAGTTGAGCAATCCAATCCCAACTGCGCTGCACCACCGACGCAATTCAACAATATCCAATCTTCTTTCACCACGTTCACACTTACTAATGACCGATTGAGTTGTGCCAAGGCGTTCGGCTAGTTGTTCTTGCGTCAACCCAGCTTTTTTCCTGCTTTCTATGAGAACTTCTAGAAAAACTGCGTAATCCTTGGAAAACAAAGACTTTGGCATGTTTTGAAATACATTGCCTCATATCTTAAAGTCTGATTGTGAATAGTCCAAAATCGACTTTTTTAACGGTCTTAGTATCAGAATTATCTGCACTCGTTTTCAGAGCCAGTAAATTCGAGTGGTCATGGCTTACAGCAAATTGCAATCAAACGTGCCACAAATAAAAGCAATACTGGGCTTTGTTTTATGATTTATTTTTGTGGCGGGTTTGATCGAAAACTGCTGTAAAAATACAAATATTTTATGAAGACTTGTTGAATAACAGTATCTGTTTTATTATTTAATTCAATCAGAATATGAAAATCAAAAGCTTTATCACATAAAATGAAAAATAGGCTTCAAAACCATGAGCAGTTGTCATTTCTAGCATCAGAAGCCAGTGAGGGCTTGGATTACAAAGAAGCTTACCGCCAAATCCGCAACTACCTTGCTGGTCAATATGTAGGAGCAACTCGTGATGAAGCATTGCTAACAGAGGTGATTAAGTGCCTCTTTTGCAAGTTGTATCTTATAAAACAACAAGTGCAGTTTGATAATAACGATGCCTTTTTAGTTGCCAAGCAGTATAGAAAAGCATTCTCAGAGCTACGTGATTTATTACCCAACTTGTTTGGTATACAGGCTATTTTTAGCCATGAAGAAGAATTATTGCTCGACCCCGCAAGCATCACGTATATCGATCAGAAACTAGATAAAATCCACCTCAATAACTGGAGTCGTGACCCTTTTGGAGATGCTTACGAAATTTTTATTGGTTCTACCATCAGAGGACAAGAGGGACAGTTTTTTACACCTCAGAATGCCGTTGAACTTTTGGTTTCGCTTGTAGCTCCCAAGTCAGGGGAAAGATTCATTGACCCAGCTTGTGGAGCAGGCGGGTTTCTCAATGCCATAGCACGTAGTCTAGTTACTGCTGGTGTTTCTCCAAAAGATGTCTCTAACAGTGTTTTTGGAGTAGATAAAGATAGCTATCTTGTTAATCTCGCAGCAGCTCGCTTATCGCTAGTTACGCTCTCACCCGCCAATGTTTTCTGTGCAGACTCGCTTGCTTGGGTAGCAGAAAGAGAGAAAAATTTCGTATTGAAAGACAGTTTGGGTACTTTTGATGGTATAGTAACCAATCCTCCCTTTGGCTCTCGTATTGTGTCGGTGATCAGCAATGTACAGAAAGTGTTTGATCTGGGTTATAAGTGGAAAACAGATAAGAAAACATCTAAATTTGTCAAATCTGATATACTTCAAAACTCCGTTCCACCACAAGTACTCTTTGTTGAACGCTGCCTCTCTCTGGTAAGAGCTAATGGACGCATCGGTATGGTTGTTCCAGAAAGCCTTATATCCAGTAAAAACTATCGGTATGTTATTAATTACATTAGAGAATATGCACACATCAAAGCAGTATTGGGGATGCCAGAGTCTCTTTTTAAAATCTCAGGGAAGGGAGGAACTCACACTAAAACCTGCTTAGTTCTTTTTCAAAAGAAGTCCGAGAGGGAATTAGATAGTGGCAAGATCAGAATCTTCATGGCAGAAGCCAAATGGTGCGGACATGATAGCAGGGGACGACAACTTGGATGTGATGAACTACCTGAAATTGGTAGGAAATACCATGAATTTTTAAGCAATATACCAAAAGAGTATACTCATCTGGGATATTGCATCTCTGATACTCAAATCGTAGATAACGTTTTAGCTCCTAGATATTACAACCCCGAAGTTAATGATTCGCTGCAACTGCTTAAGGATACTCATCACTTAATAAAGTTTGGAGATCTAGTATTATCAGGAGTAATAAAAATTAGTACAGGAGACGAAGTAGGTAAGCTCGCTTACGGAAATGGAGATATACCTTTTATTCGCACCTCTGACATATCTAATTGGGAAATAAAAGTAGATCCAAAGCATTGTATTAGTGAAGAAATTTATACGAATTATGCCAAAAAACAAGATGTTCAAGAAGGGGACATCTTGATGGTGCGAGATGGAACTTACCTGATTGGCACTTGTGCATTTGTGACAAAATATGACACTCGTATTATTTACCAAAGTCACCTATACAAACTCCGTGTAACTGATCTTTCTAAACTATCTCCTTATCTACTGCTTGCGGCATTAAGTTCTGTTCCTGTTCAACAGCAGATTAAATCGAAGAGATTTACTCAAGACATTATTGATTCTTTAGGAGATCGGATTAATGAACTCATATTACCTATTCCAAAAGACAAATTGTTGCAGGAGAAAGTAACAAAAATGGTGCAGCAGGCTATTCATGAAAGAATTGAAGCACGAGAGCTAACAAGGAGAGCATGCTTAGAGTTACTAGGTAACAATGCTATTAATTTTGATATCAGTGATGATTAGTGCGTAGGCGTAGGCCGTCGTAGACATTGCTGGACTTCTCTAAAACTCTAAAATCTAGCTAATCCCCACATTCCGCCCAGAAGTTAACTTCTGGGCTAATAGATCCATCTGCAAATTATAGATTCTTACCAAGATATGTCCCTACTTCTGATTTAAATGTTTGAGAATCAACGAGAAAACATCTGTCGCCTCAATTCGATTTTCATCAACTAGGTCAGTTTGATGGGTGATAAATAGAGGCCCTTCATTGGGAGAGGTGCTAATAGTACCATGAGAGCCACGCACCAGGGAAGCATCCAAAGGAATCACGTCCATGAGGTAGCGAAAACCTAGTTGTTTCTGAAGTAACTTGAGAGCAACTTTTACTTGAGGAAATTTAATTTGCGGATCGAGGAAAAGTTCTACAGGATCGTAACCAGGTTTGCGGTGAATATCTACAGTTTTAGCAAAATCAGGCGCTTTTGCATCATCTAGCCAATAATAATAGGTAAACCAAGCATCAGATTGTGCGATCGCTACCAACTCTCCCGATCTAGGATGATCGAGATGGTAGGCTTGTTTACCTTCGTCATCTAATACTTGGGCTATACCTTCAGTCGCTTCTAAAAGCGATCGCACTTTCGAGATATATGCTGGATCGTTCACATATACATGAGCAATTTGGTGATCGGCAACAGCAAAGGCAGTACTAGCACCAAAATCGAGTAATTCTCGCCCCAATTCTTCTCTTACAGCAATTAAACCATTTTCCCGTAATACACGGTTCAAATCTACAGCTTGAGAAACTGGCGTAATGCCATACTCCGAAAGAATAATTACCTGAATATTACGTGCTTGATAATATTCAATTAAATCGCCACAAACAGCATCAATTTCTCGCAAATCTGCTTGAATCTGTGTTTGATTATTACCAAATTTTTGCAGACAGTAATCTAAATGTGGTAAATAAACTAGTGATAGTGTCGGGCTATAACGTTCCTCAATCCATTTTGCAGAATTGGCAATCCATTGGCTAGAACTAATGGAAGTTTTTGGCCCCCAGAAATCGAACAGAGGGAAGTTTCCTAAGTCAGATTGAATTTGCGATCGCACATCACTAGGATGGGTATAAATATCAGGTAATTTTCTCCCATCGGCGGGATACATTGGGCGCGGCGTAATGGCATAATCTACAGACGAATACATGTTGTACCACCAAAAAAGGTTGGCACAAGTGAAGTTTGGATCGATTGATTTAGCGATTTCCCAAACTTTGGGAGCCTGCACTAGTTTATTAGATTGTCGCCAAAACTTCACTTCACATTCGTCGCGGAAGTACCAACCATTAGCGACAATCCCATGTTCATCAGGCAATTTTCCTGTTAAATAAGTAGCCTGAACAGAACAAGTTACAGCAGGTAACACTGTTGCGATCGGAACTACTTGCCCTTTCGCAGCCCAAGAAGACAAAAACGGTGTGTTTTCTCCTATTAAGTTAGGTGTTAATCCTACAACATTTAGAATAACTGTTTTTTTCATAAACTTAGTTCCTTATTAATTTGCAGCGAGTTCTTTTAATACCCACTCATATTCACGCTGAATAGAAGTCAGCAAATCTATCTTCATTTCTGATGGCAATACATCCCAAGTGTAAGTCTCAATTTCTAAATGTGAGCAAGCATTGTTTGTCTGAAGTAGATGCAAAACAGTAGCAATGTCATCTTGGGTAGATTGCAAAATTTGATAATCATGAATAAAAATTGGGACATGAAAGTGAGTGCGCCATTCTTCAGCTAGAGATTGCTCTAAATGTGGTAATGCAGTTATTAAGTCAGGATAGTGATGGAGTGTACCATCGCTGCGACGTTCTATTACCTGGTGAAGATAGGTAGATTCAGCAAAAGGACGTAAACGTTCAACTATCAAACTACGCTTCTCAACATCAGCAGGTATTTTTACTTGAATTGCAGCGCTGATTTGAATCTTGCCAATCTTAATTCCTGCCGATTGCAAACGTGTAAATACAGACTTGGGCTGCTCATATTCCACTGAAAAATGACAGGTATCATAGCAAATACGAACATGTTCTAGCAATTTAATCTCTGCTAAACTCTGTTCAATATTTAGCTTTTCTGATAAATAATTACCACCAATTGGCAATAACCAATTTTGATAGAAATCAATTATTTCTGAGGTATTTTCAATTAAACCATCAGGCTCAGGTTCTAAATCAATATGGAGTATCTTTCCTGTTTCTTCGCAGATGCGAATCATTTCTACAACAACTAGTGCTATATTCAAACAACTCTTTTTCAAAACTATCTCGAAAGTTGCTTGGTCTTTTTCCCACCAAGGTTTATAAGATAATGGTAGTGTGGAAATTCCACCGTCAAGTTCTTCTGGTAATAGAGTAGCTAAAATTTGTGCCAAGTTTAATGTATAATTAACCCGTTCTTCGCTAGACCAATCTGGTAGATAAACTTGGTCTTTTACTACCTGTCGATGAAATCCGCCAAAAGGGAATCCGTTTAAAGTAAAAACATATAAATCTTGTTGAATCAACCAAGTTTGGAATTGATCTAAGTTATTACTTTCTAAAAGTTGTTTTGCGGCTATATCTGCTAACCTCAAGCCAATACCAAAAGGTTCTGTAGGCGATAAACGCGATTTTAGTTCGGGAATATACTTTTCTAAATTAGCGAAAACTTCTAGCCAACTTTCACCAGGATGAATATTACTGCAATAAGTTAAGTGAAAATTATTGTTCTTTGTAACTTTCATTTTTTAGCTCTATCCCTTGTATACATAATCTATTTTCTCTGGCTTAAACTATTTCACAAAATACTTGCTATATATTTATGGGTAGTGATTTAACAGGAAACGGGCGGTTAGAAACCGCGTCTATACAAACAGAACCCACCTCCGTGGGTTTCAAACCCTTAATTTGACTTTAGTCCGCGGAGGCGGACTTTGCCTGTGTAGCCGTGAATTATATTCGCTTAATTGGATGTGTACATTCAAGTTTAAGTAACAGCAAATACTTGTGCTAATTTCATCGAAATTGGTAACAAGATTAGCACTAATAAACCGTAATAGAAACCAGCAAAGCCAGATGCAACAGTTGCATCCAAAACTATTAGAGATAAAACACCTATTTTCACTGCATTTCTAATATTTTCGGCTATTGGTTCACGTGCAGCTTTGAGAAAATTTGGCAAGATTCTGATAGCTAAGAAAACAGCAAATGGTAGTGCTGCGATCGCTGTATACTCTCCTAATAATCCTAAAGCTAAAACTGCTGTCAAAACTATTGCGATTAGCAGTAGTGCTAGTACTCCCGTAATCTTCTTGCCTCCGTGAACTTCACCCTGACTAATTGCGGTGATTGCAGCAATATAAAGAACAGGAATCAGCGCTAAATACCAACGTTCTCCGACGATTTCGGGTACAGCACTGACACCTAATAATAAGTTACTACCACGGCATAAACCCATATTTAAAGGGCCAAAAAAAGGATGATGTTTGGCGAGTGAGTTATAGAGTAGGCATGAAAGAGTGATAAAAATAGCGATCGCAGCACTCAACAACGATACTTGAAAAGCAGCTATAATCCCGATCGCAAACAGTATACTCCCCAACAAAGCAGCATTTTGACGAGATACACGACCACTCGGAATTGCTCTATTTGGTCGCTCTTTTGCATCTAATTCTGCATCAAAAACATCATTAAAAACTATACCACCGCCGTATAAACCAGTTGTAACTAATAACAACCAACCTAATGGAGTTAGTACGGCAAAACTTGCTTCTCCGTTAATTAATTTAGCAAAAATAACCCCAGAGCCAGAAGCAGCAAAACCAACAAGAATATCTGCCCAAGCAGTAACAATATTAGCAGGACGCATCAATTCTAGATAACCCCGCCAGCCTTGCAAATTTAAGCTTGCAACATTCACTTATCTGCCTCCTTATCTAGTAATTTCTCAAAATAAACTGCATATTACAGATAAATCAGATATTTATGCAATTCACGACTCCCTACTCCCTACTCAATCAATACAAAATCTGAAACTGATTTGATTCCTGGTTCCTGTCCCCGCAGCACAGAATTACCACTGAACATTTGACGCTGATCGACAGATTGGGGATTGAGCCAATCTGAAGCTTTCATCTGCCCAGTTTGACTGTAAGCAGCTAGGGCATTTTCATAACAAACTGCTCGGACATGTTCTTCTGGAATGCCTCTATCTAGCATCAACTGAGCCGTTTTTGGAACTGCTAAAGGATCGCTAATACCCCAATCAGCACTACTATCTACGATGATGCGACGAACGTTCTCACGTCCCGCTACGCTATCGCGTCCATACTTACGAACAACTTCTACCATTCTGGCGTTACCCATTTTCGTCTGTGGGTAAATCGTGAAAGCTGCCCAAAAACCGCGTCCTAATACTTCTTCAACGGTTTCTTCGTTGTTGTGATCGATAATTACTTGTGAAGGATCTAAGCCATATTCAATGCAGCGATCCATACTCCGACTAGCACCCGCCTTTTTATTGCGGTGAGGAGTATGAATTAGTACTAACATATCGAGTTCTTTAGCTAGTTCTAACTGCTGACAAAAGTACTTATCCTCTGCTTCTGTCATATCGTCATAGCCAATTTCGCCAATGGCAACAACTCCTTCTTTACAGGCATAAAGTGGTAGCAGTTCCATAACTTCTTTTGCTAGTGCTTCATTGTTAGCTTCTTTCGGATTTAGTCCGATTGTGCAGTAGTGCTGGATGCCAAACTGACTAGCACGAAATCGTTCCCAACCCACAAGGCTACTGAAGTAGTCTTTAAATGAGCCGGCGTTGGTTCGGGGTTGTCCTAACCAAAAGGCTGGTTCAATGACAGCGACAATACCATATTCCCGCATTACTAAGTAATCGTAAGTAGTACGGGAACACATGTGAATGTGAGGATCGATAAACATCATGGTTTTAATGATTGGGAATTGGGCATTGGGCATTGGGCGCATTGGAAATTGGGTATGGGACATCATTGTTTATTTTCCTTGTCCTCTTCGTCCCCAGTCCCCAGTCCCCTCTATTTGTAGACAAAGAGTCGTTAGCGCAGATCGCCGCAAGCATCGCGGCTAAAACTGCTCCAAGTCAGATTACCTTGTTGAATGGATGACTGTAAATCTGGGTAATGAGAAAGTAATGCTTGCGCTTGGGGTAAAGGAGACTCAGCACAAGCTAATGCTGCTGCTTTTTGCTCTTCTATAGCCCCATTAGCCAGTACTTTTTCTAAATCTGTAATGATGGCGCTATCGGCAAACCGCCCTACAGGTCGCCAAAGTTCTGGTGTCACTGAGCGTTTAGCTGCCCAGCGCTCATGGGCATAGGCTGCTAACATCTTCGCCAATTCTGGGTTAGCACGCCGATCTAGACCCCAAATTAGATGCAACGGACTGCCGACAAACACAGCCTTCAGCACCATTTGATTCCAAGCAGCATTATCTAAATAATTCGCAGGATAGGGATTGCGTAATGCTATGGCTTGAAATACATTACTCATATTGCTGCGAATTCCCTCAGCAGTACGGTGGCGATGTAATTCTGGATGTGGTAGTAATGGCAAACTTTGATAAAGAACAACTAACTCCCCCATATCGGCAGTGGAGAAGAATTGATCGAGCGATCGCAAATACCCCTGAGTATCATCGTGGGGCAAAGCTAAAAGTAAGAGTGTGCGACCTGCTTGATCTACACTCCAATGACCAGGATACCAACCGGGAATTACATCCTGTGCCGCCTCTAAGTCCTGGAATGTTAGCTGCAAATCCTCTTTACCGAGATAGCGGGGCACAGCACTAAAAGCCGTAAAAAACACTCGTTCCACAGCACCGTTAGCAATCTGTGCCTGCTTCTGTTCCAGCCAAGCAAAAGATTTTTCTGAAACAGACTTTAACAGCCATTGATGCAGTAACTTGTTTACTTTACTCATGATAAATTCAGGAGAAGTTGCCCAACTTTTTTATGACAACTAAGTATAAAATCTACCACTAAACTTGATACTTTGGGATTGAAGTAGTTAGCTCGTATTCTACTGAGATCATAAATTCACTGAATCTATAAAAATCTTCCGACTTTAAAGAAGATATTGTAAAGATATCATTTTAATTAGATGAACACTGAATTATCTTACGGAAAAAATTTAGAATCCTATGTAACAATGATCTCTATTGCATTGCCAACATCAGATACAATATAAAGCTCAGGTATTGATAATAATTGCAACCTAATGCTATTTTGACTTTATTTACTAAGGTAAAAGCACTTCATAAGTGTGATTATTTTAATAGTTAAATTGGTGTAGTAAATCATTTAATTATTGAAGTATTTAATGGATTTATTATGTCAATTCTGCCATCAGCTTCAATTGTCTAATTGCAGCAATGTATTTATTTGCAGTTATTTCAAAAACAATAATATTAAAATGGCTATTCAACAAAAAACCGCTCTTAATCTGCAACCAATTAAGCAATGTGTTCGTGTAACTTTCAATTATGATGTTCACTTCACGAAAGGTTTGTTTCAGTTAGATAATCCTTTACTTGCACAAGTTATTGCCGCAGATGGGGAAACAACCCCAAAGCAAGTGCTAGCAGTGGTAGATGGAGGATTTTTACAGTACCAAGATGGATTGCTAAAAAAATTATCAGCCTATGCCCAGCGTTATGAAGATGTGCTAACACTAAGCGGTGAACCGATAGTAGTGCCGGGTGGAGAAACAGTCAAGAACGATTCTCGATTTATAGAGCAAATTCATCAGCAAATTAATGCATCTGGATTGTGCCGTCACTCCTACGTGTTAGCAATTGGAGGTGGAGCCGTCCTAGATATGGCAGGATACGCAGCAACAACAGCTCACCGAGGAATTCGATTGCTACGAGTACCAACAACAGTACTAGGGCAAAATGATTCGGGTGTAGGGGTAAAAAACGGAATCAATGCCTTCGGCAAGAAAAACTTTTTGGGTACATTCATGCCACCTTATGCTGTCTTGAATGACTTTGATGTTCTGACTAGCCTTGACGATCGAGATTGGCGATCGGGTATTGCAGAAGCGGTGAAAGTAGCGCTGATTAAAGATGCAGATTTCTTCGATTTCATTATGACTAATGCCGATAAATTGGCTAATCGAGACATGGACATAATGGAAAGGCTAATCTATCGCTGTTCTCAGTTACACTTAGAGCATATTGCTGGTAGCGGCGATCCCTTTGAAATGGGTTCATCGCGCCCTTTAGATTTTGGACACTGGGCGGCTCACAAACTAGAGCATTTAACTAATTACAGCCTACGTCATGGTGAAGCTGTAGCGATCGGCATTGCTTTAGATACGACTTATTCATATTTAACAGGGCAACTCTTGCAATCAGAATGGCAAAGGGTTCTAACTACACTCAAGAAATTAGGCTTTACTTTGTACGCATCAGCACTGACAGAGCAATTAGATCAACTAGACCATCCGCATTGTATATTTAGGGGGCTTACCGAGTTCCGTGAACACTTGGGAGGACAATTAACCATTACCCTTCTACAAGGAATTGGAGAGGGAATAGAAGTTAACCACGTGGATTTGTCTTTGTATAAAGATGCTATTTTTATACTGGAAGATTGGGAACTTTTGCATTAATTATCCCTAGCTTATTTTCTCAAAAGCAGCTTACAAAACCTTAGAGTTTGTTTGAAAAGTATTAGTTTTAGCCTTAAATGCAACTCAGAGAAGCGATCGCAAGTTCTCAACTTTTATACTAAATTAAAGTTATCGTGAGCTAAAAAAGTTATGATGTCCTCGGTTCCCGTCAACGACGCTCAAAATAATTTGCAACAGCTCATCGACCAAGTTGCACAGGGTAAACCTGTGATCATTCGAGGCGATCGCGGTAATGCAATTCTGCTTGCGGAAAAAGATTGGTCTGCAATTCAGGAGACTCTTTACTTATTATCTGTCCCTGGAATGCGAGAATCTATAAAAGAAGGACTAGCAACCCCAATCCAAGAATGTGATGAGGAGTTGGATTGGTGAGTCAACAAGCTTCTGAGGAGCCACTTGCAAACCCCGAAGGAGCGAGAAGAAAAAGGCCGAGGAATTACTCACAGTCCTTGAAGAAAATCCTTTTCAAAATCCTCCACCTTATGAAAAGCTGGTTGGTGACTTATCAGGTGCTTATTCTCGGAGGATTAGTATACAGCATCGGTTAGTATATGAGGTCATCGAATCCGAGCAAGTAGTCAAGAGAATTCGCATGTGGACGCATTACCAGTAAGTTATCTCCTCAACCCACCTTGATGTTCACAATGAAAACCTCGATTCTCCCAAGCTGGCATATCTACTTCAGTAAGTTTTGTGACATTTGAGCATTGCGGTTGAATAATTTGACTTAAAATCGCCCAAAATAAGCTGCGTGTTACATCTAACCCAGTTTTAAGCCAAGATTCATTATTACCAGGGACGCCCAACTCCTGAACAATCTCTGACTCTACCCAAATACCATGAGCGCCCAAAAGAATCTGTGCGATCCATACGGCTCTAGGTAAATGACTCGGTGAGGTAATCAACATGACTTTATGCACTCCCCAATGTCGCAAAATTGGAATACCATAATAAAAATTTTCAAAGGTAGAATTCGCGCAGTTTTCTAACCAAACGTTTTGTAACTCTGCCAATTCCGCCTCAAAAATTAACCGTATACAGGGATCGGGGGAACCATGAGAAATTAAAATTGGGGTTTGTGGGTATTGTTTTGCTTGTTGGGCGACATAAGTCTCTCGACGAATACTGCCACCAAGCACAAAGAAGGCATCTACAGGCTGCAAGGAAGCAAAAACTAAGGTTATAGTAGTAAAAATCAGCCAAACACCCAAGATAACGTACAATCCGCTAGTTAGTTTTTGTAACAATTGCCACAGATTAGCCGATTTTTTTTTAATAGAAATTAATGATTTGATGGTAAATTTGCGTTTCATGACTTAGGTAAGAAAAGCTGATTTAATGGCTATATAACAGTGCTGCAATTCAGTGAACAAAGTGCTATCTTATAAAAGTAATCGAGAATGCAAATATGACGCTAATCAAAGTGTCATAAGGTCAGTATGTCCTTCCGGAGAAGGCTAACAAACTGAGAAATGGTTGTTAATAACTAATGCGGTATTTTGGCATCATTTACCCATAAAAATGATGAAGGAGCATAGTTTATTTTGGGGTATAAAAACTTAAAAATTTCTGGAAAGCCTGATTGCTAAACTGTCAACAACACAATTATTCCAGCTAAGTATACATGAACCAATCTGCGAAAAGTTACTCACCGCTCCAAGTAGCCTTGATTGGTGGAGCGATCGCCACGACTGCTACGATGTCTGTATTCGGCCCTGCTTGGACTCGTGGTGTCCGTGCTGCTCTAGCCCTACAAGACAGTCCAAAAGTGATAGTTGACCAAGTTTGGCAACTGGTAAATCATGAATATGTTGATGGTAAATTTAATCAACAAGATTGGCAAGCAACCAGGCAAAGCCTGTTGAGCAAAGACTACTCTTCTCGCGAAGAAGCATACACCGCCATCCGCGAAGCTTTACAAAAGTTGGGAGATCCTTACACTCGATTCATGGATCCCCAACAGTTTGAAGCCCTGACAAACCAAACATCTGGAGAAGTCTCTGGCATTGGCGTTCGGATGGAAGTAAACGAAAAAACTCAGCGGCTAACTGTTGTCGAAGCCATCGAAAATTCTCCAGCACTGAAAGCTGGGATCAAGGCAGGCGATGAAATTTTGGCAATTGATGGCAAACCCACTCTCAAAATGAAAGTGGATGACGCCTCCAAGTTAATCCGTGGCAAAGCGGGTACTCCCATCAAACTGCGACTGGGACGGACGGGGCAAAATGCCTTTGATTTGAAGCTAACAAGAGCAAGTATTGAAGTACCAACAGTACGCTATACCCTCAGACAAGAAGGGAATCGCCGCGTTGGCTATATTCGTTTGCGAGAATTTAGCGCCCACGCCGCAGACCAAATGCAACGAGCCATCCGCGATTTGAATACTAAGAAAGTTGATTCTTATGTCTTAGATTTGCGGGGAAATCCTGGCGGTTTGTTGCAGGCGAGCATTGAAATTGCTCGGATGTGGTACGATAATGGCGGCATTGTCAAGACAGTAGACCGTGTGGGCAGCAGTGAAGAAACTAAAGCCAATCGCACTGCTTTGACAAATCGTCCTTTGGCGGTCTTAGTAGATGGTAATTCCGCTAGTGCTAGCGAAATCCTCACAGGGGCACTCAAGGATAACAAGCGGGCGGTAGTCGTTGGTGGTCAAACCTTTGGCAAAGCCTTAGTGCAGTCAGTTCATGAACTCGCAGATGGTTCTGGCTTGGCTGTCACCATAGCTCATTACTACACCCCAGCAGGAACGGATATCAACCATAAAGGGATTACGCCAGATATCAAGCTAGACTTGACAGAGGCACAAGAGCGTCAGTTGGCTTCTAATCCAGATTTAATCGGCACTAAGAGCGATCCGCAATATGCCCGTGCGATCGCAATTTTATCAAATAATAACTTTGCCCAGCCGCCGGCAAATCAACCCACTCAACCTATGAGTCGCGCTGGTGACTTGAAATTTTAGTTTCAATCCCTCACTAATTCTGATTCCTTTTAATTGTTCCAGGATTTGGATTTGGGCATACTAGCTAGTAATCCCATCTCCCAAATCTCAGATTTATGAATCATCAGTCAGTTGATGCAGCCACCGCCACCAGCTTTTTACCAATGGTGTCGGTGGTTGTTCCTATTTATAACGGTGAGGCGGATTTACCAGAGTTAATCAATTGTCTATTGTCTCAAACTTACCCAAAAGAACGGGTAGAGTACTTGTTGGTGGACAATAATAGTAGCGATCGCACTCTCACCATCCTCAAAATATCTGCCGAAAATTGCCCAATTACAATTCACCCATTGAGTGAAACCCAAATTCAAAGCTCTTATGCTGCTCGTAATACTGGGATTCGCGCCGCTACGGGTGAAATTATCGTTTTTACCGATGCAGATTGCCGTCCACAACCGCAATGGTTAGATGCACTAATTAAACCTTTTGTCAATAAAGAAGTGGTAATTGTTGCTGGTGAAATTGTGGCACTACCAGGCACAACACTGCTAGAAAGACACGCAGAACTTCAGGAAACTTTATCGCAAAAGCATACCCTGAACCATTCCTTTCGTCCCTATGGACAAACGGCTAATTTGGCGATTCGACGCATAGCCTTAGAAAAAGCGGGTTTATTTCGTCCCTATCTTACCACTGGTGGCGATGCCGATATTTGCTGGCGGATTTTGGGGGAAAACATCGGGCGTTTGGAATTTGCTCCCGATGCGATCGTTCAGCACCGCCACCGTACTACACTCAAAGAACTGCAAAGTCAATGGCGGCGCTATGGACGCTCAAATCGCTATCTGCACGAACTGCACGGTGTAGATTTGATGCGAGAGATGACACCCAAAGAATACGGCTATCGTTTGACACGTTGGTTATTGAAAGAAATACCAAGAGATATTAAAAAGGCGTTGGCGCAGCCTAACCCAGGCATTGCGAGTCAAGCCACCCTTGTAAATTTATTAAATACTCCTATTGGTTTGTTCACAGCGAGAGCGCGTACTGCTGGGCAAAGAGACGCCAAGCTACCAGATAATGCCAAGATAATTGATCGACTGTAACAATATTACTAGTACAGCACGGCGAAAATAAACCACCCCTTCGGGTTCAGCAGTTCCTCATGGGGGGAACCCCCAAGATCGGACTGCCTCACCATTCCAAATCAATGAAACGCTTACGTCGTATTCATTTTTAATTTTTAATTCCGCCTTGCAGTACTAGTCTGTTAAGCTAACAATGCTTGGTGAGGGCGGCAAATAGGGAAAGATTTTTCGGCGTTGGGCGTTGCTGATTAGATATATGAATATTGGTATAATATGGAGTACAAGGTCTCTACAAAGATTTTGAAATTACGTAAAATTAATTTTTATACCTAATTCAGCAATGCCGAAAAAAAACAAGCGCTCTTGTCAGCATAAAAGCATTGACTGAAATCCTTATTTTTTCTTTAATTAATAAAAGCGAATCTATCTTAAGAAGTATTTTCAAAAATAGAGAAAGCAAATATGCTGTTACTGATCGAGTTTTAACTTTGACATCTTGTATTTAATAAAATAAAAATTTCAGTAGGTAGGGCTTGCTGCAACTTTGCACTTTTGTGATTAATAGACAAGTTTGTGGCACTGAAATAGGGCAAATATTTGATTTGAGCGTGTACAAATTTGATTGCTCCCTCATCATTAATAGATAAGTTAGTAAATCAATAAAACAAGTTCTGCCACATTTATTTTATTTACAATGTGTCCGCTCTTGTAAGTAACCCGATCCTTGCCTGCTCAATAGGGTCTGAAGCCTTGAGGAAAGTATGGGGTTTGTTTCTCCTGCTTTCTTCATTCACAGCTAGCTACGCTTCATAGTTTTGTGAGTTGAGCAAAATGAAAGTGGATGAATTTAGCCAACAGATAGAGCAATTGCGCTCACAGATACAGGAAATCTTGCAATGTGATGGAACTAAGCCAAACTCACAACAGGAAATTGTAACCGGGGCTTTTGAGGAACTTAATACCGCAATGGAAAAACTATTGACAGCTTCCGATAAGTTAGAAGAAGCGCGAGCGGCAATAGAGAAAGAGCGCCAACGTTACCAAGATTTGTTTGAGTTTGCACCGTATGGTTACTTAGTAACTAATACTGTTGGGACAATCCAAGAGGCAAACCATGTAGCAGCAATCTTGCTCGGTATCCCACAAAAGTATTTAGTAGGTAAACCATTAATAATCTTTATTGCTCAACAATACCAGCAGTCATTTAGCTCTCAAATGAACAATTTGCAAGAGCTAATAAACTGGGAAATTAACCTACAACCAAGCAGAGGAAAGCCTTTTCCTGTTAGTGTAAAAGCCTCAGTCATATACGATCTTGAGGGAAAACAGCTTGGCTGGCGTTGGCTGCTGTGCAACATTAGCGAACGCAAACAAGCTGAAGAAATGTTACATCAAGCTTACAGTGAGTTAGAAATACGGGTAGCGGAACGGACAGCAGAACTGGTAAAAGCAAATCAGAAATTGCTAAGTGAAATTACAGAGCGTAAACGAGTCGAGTCACAACTGTTGCACCTTGCCTTTCACGACGCGCTGACAGGTCTAGCAAACCGCGCTGCATTTATGAACCGACTAAAACATGCGATAAATTTTTCAAAACGGCATTCAGATTATCTATTTGCTGTGCTATTTATTGACCTAGATCGGTTTAAGGTGATCAATGACAGTCTTGGACACCTAAATGGAGACCAACTTCTGCTTGCTACTGCAAGTAGGCTAGAAGTATGTGTACGCTCTATAGATACAGCGGCACGGCTTGGGGGAGATGAATTTACAATCCTGCTTGAGGGAATCCAGGATGTGTCAGATGCTATCACAGTAGCAGAACGGATTCAGCATGAACTGGCGTTACCCTTTGAGCTTGATGGACAAGAAATGTTCATCACGGCAAGTATTGGCATCGCGTTGAGTTCGACAGTAGATTATCAACACCCAGAAGAACTGTTGCGGGATGCTGA
This sequence comes from Nostoc sp., assembly GCF_036916655.1. Taxonomy (GTDB): domain Bacteria; phylum Cyanobacteriota; class Cyanobacteriia; order Cyanobacteriales; family Nostocaceae; genus Nostoc. The sequence goes on along the minus strand of NZ_JBALFY010000012.1, from coordinate 88,423 downwards.
TACAGCAATGTACCGAGCCAAGCTACTAGGCAGAGCGCGTTATGAGCTATTCAACTCAGAGATGTATGCTAGCGCTCTAGCAAGATTGCAGTTAGAAACCGATTTGCGCCGAGCAATTGAACGCGAAGAATTTCGAGTTTATTACCAACCGATTGTTTCACTCGCTAGTGGTTCTATCTTAGGTTTTGAGGCTCTGTTGCGCTGGCAGCATCCAGAGCGTGGTCTGCTTCATCCAGCAGATTTTATTCCCTTAGCAGAGGAAACTGGACTAATTTTCTCTATTGGTAACTGGGCGTTGCATGAAGCCTGCCGACAGATGCAGGCTTGGCAGGTGTGTCATCGTTCCAACTTGTTAGAGAAAATTAGTGTTAATCTCTCCGTCAAGCAATTTTCTCAGCCGGATTTGATTGAGCAGATTGGGAAAATTTTGCACTCAACTGGTCTTGATGCTGGCACTCTAGCGCTAGATATTACTGAAAGCGTAATTGTGGAAAATGGCGACCAGGCAACTGCTGTAATTTTACAACTTCGAGAGATGGGCATTGAGTTATCAATTGATGACTTTGGTACGGGCTACTCTTCATTAGGTCGTCTTTATAACTTTCCGATTAGTATGTTGAAGATCGATCGTTCTTTTATCAGCCCGATGAGCGCCAATAGTAAAAATTTAGAAATTGTTGAGATAATTATCACCTTGGCACATAAGTTGGGTGTCGATGTGCTTGCTGAAGGAGTAGAGACAAAAGAGCAACTAGCACTTCTCAGAAAGTTGAACTGTGAATATGGCCAGGGACATTTTTTTTCACTTCCATTAAATAACTTGGCTGCTGAGGCATTAATTATGCAAAATCCTCAATGGTAAGGGTTATTCAACTACTTCTTAATTCGTAATTAGTGAATAGAAGTTAAACAAAAGATTTTAATTACTCATCAGTAACCTTATCTTAAATTTTATCAACGGCTTTATTAACCACACTATCTGTTACAAGAATAGGGTTTTGTGAAATTCCAATCATGTACACCTCATTTAGATTATGATGCTTCTCTAAAGCCGCTTCATGAATGGTAAAGTAAATGGGCGTACCAGTATGCACGTAGTCTGGCATCCTTCTTTTATTTCTGTCATACATTGCTTTAAAGAAGCCAAAAACTGGATTTGGATTTTTGTCTACTCCAGCTACTCCACCAATTCCAAGTTCTCCTTCTGGTGCTTTATTAGCTGGTGCTGGTTTGATAACGTTTCCCGTTGGAAATGGCAGCATAGTTACAAAATCTTCCGTGTTTGCAATTCGCCAGTGCCGAACTTTTAGAGCTTCAAAACTCGCTGCAAATTGTCTATCCCCGCATCGTGGGCTAGCAAAGGTGTACAGTGTAACGTCATCAGGATTTTTAAATGGAGTATTTTTGAGAATATCTGGAATTGCTAATGTTGCTAGCGCTCCACCTAAACTGTGCCCTGTGACAAATACTTTAGCATTCTGCGAATTCTGCCACTTTTCATTAAGTGCATTAAGAAGTTTCTGCCGTAGACTTACATAAATGCCTCTAAAACCTGCTGTTACAAATCCGAAATTATGATCGATATTCGGGATAATAATTGAACCTTGATTTTCCTGCACAACCCCTTCGGCAATTGCCTCCTCTATCTCTACTATTTGATGATTTCTGTTAGTACTATCCTTGAAAGAAACAAGCTGAATATTCACATCCTTGAACCATTCAAGAAAGCCTCTAGTGCCACGAAATATTACATATATATTGCTAGTATCAGTTTCAGAGGCAACATATCCAAAAGGAACACCTTTTTCGGAGAATTCACTGTGTAGTATAAACGGCTCCTTAAGGTTAAATATTTGTGATTTATTTTTTAGTTCAAATAAATCGAACTGATTATATGCATCCTGCGTTAGCTCTGCCAGCTTTCGAGCTATTTCAGCATCAAAACCCTTAGGGTAGGTATTGGTATCCAGTTGAGAAATAATTATTCTGTCTGTTGACTGGTTTGTAGCAGTTGAAGATTGCATTAGTTCTACCTCAAGCTTAGAAAAATAATTAAATAATTACGAGAATGCGTGCAACAAGTCCTGTAATATTTTTGATTGTGAGTTATTTGCATTTATGCCGTAATAAATAGCCATGTCTTTGTCCTGGTTATTGGTTAGATTTTTGATCGCTGCGACCTTCCAAATACTCTAACGGGCTGGTATAAAGTCTGTCGGTAAGAAAAGGTCGGGAAAAGTTTGGATATTTTTGGTAGATTTACGTAAACTTTTACGAAAAAATCAAGTCGCTCGTGGGAATATTGTAGTTAAGCTGTATTACTACGGAAATAAATGACGGTTGAAGAAGCGATCGCACTTGTTGAGCAATTATTGAAACGAGGACGCTTAACGAGAACGCAAGAGATTGTATTTCGCTATGCTTGGGAAGGGAAAACTTACCTAGAAATAGCGCGAGAAGTCAAATATGACTACGGTCACATCAAAGATGTTGGTTCGCATCTGTGGCGATCGCTTTCTCAAGCTTTAAATGAAAAAGTTACCAAGAATAATCTGCATAGAGTCCTGAAGGGAGCTACACAGCAGCAGAATGGTGTAAACATCTCCCCAAGATTAAACCTCCAACCCTTGAGCGATCGCACTGATTGGGGAGAAGCGATCGACGTTTCCCGCTTTTATGGACGTACTACTGAATTAGAAACCTTGAGCCAATGGATTGTTAGCGATGCCTGCGGCGGTAAACAACGCACTCGTCTGATCACTTTACTGGGGATGGGTGGTATTGGTAAAACCAGCCTTGCAGTTAAGGTTGCAGAAAATAACCAAGATGCCTTTGAATATGTTTTTTGGCGTTCTCTACGCAATGCACCGCCAATACAAAATATCCTGTTAGACCTAATTAAATTTTTATCTAATCAGCAAGAAGTAAATTTACCCGACACCGACGAAGCTCAACTAGCGTTGCTAATGAAATATTTAAGTTCATCACGATGTTTGCTGATCTTAGATAACGTTGAAACAATTCTCGCTAGTGGTGTAAATGCTGGCAATTATCGAGAAGGGTATGAAAGTTACGGACAGCTATTTCGGTATATTGCCCAAGCATCTCATCAAAGTTGCTTGTTACTAACTAGCCGTGAAAAGTTAAAAGGTTTAGCATTGAATGAAGGAGAAAATTTACCAATTCGTTCTTTACAAGTTACAGGGTTAAGTGAATTAGAGATACACGAAATTTTTATAGACAAAGGTTTTTCTGCTTCACCAGAACATGAGCAGTTATTAACAGAAATTTATAGCGGTAATCCCTTAGCTTTAAAGATAGTTGCAAATACAACCCAAGAATTATTTGCTGGAAACGTGTTCCAATTTTTAGACTGTGATACCTCTGTTTTTGGAGATGTCTGGGAACTTCTAGACCAACAGTGTCAACGTTTATCTCCCTTAGAACGGCAGGTGATGTGCTGGTTAGCAATTAATCGAGAAGCCGTTTCTTTAGCTGAATTGCAGAAGGATATTATACCACATATATCGACACGAGAACTCATTGAATCACTAGAGTCTTTAAAAGGAAGGTCACTAATTGAAACAAGTCATCATATTGCTAACCATAGCGTAACTTTTACTCAACAACCTGTTGTGATGGAATACACAACAGAAAAAATAGTTACTGCTGTATTTAATGAAATTACTACAAATAGCATTGCGATTCTTAACTCTTATGCCCTAATTAAAGCGACTGCTAAAGATTATATTCGAGAATCACAAGTATGTTTGCTATTAAAACCATTAGTTGATAAACTATTTGCACATTTTGAAAATAAAAATAGACTCGAAAGATATCTTTATCAAGTTATTGCAAACTTACAAAATCATCCTGCGATTACACCTGGATATGCGGGAGGAAATCTTTTAAATATACTCTGCCATATTTCAGCAAATTTAAAAAATGCCGATTTTTCAAACCTCACTGTTTGGCAGGCATATCTGAAAAATCTGAATTTAAATCATATTAACTTCCAAAATGCTGATTTATCAAAGTCGGTTTTTACCGAAACCTTTGACAGTATTTTGGCAGTAGCATTTAGTCCCGATGGAAAAATTTTAGCGGCTGGTGGCGTAGCGGGTGAGGTGCAATTATGGCAAGTAGCTGACGGGAAACCACTTTTGAGATGGAAAGCACATTCCTCTTGGATTATTTCACTAGCTTTTAGTCCCAATGGTCAAATACTAGCGACTGGTAGCGACGATCAAAGTGTAAAATTATGGGATGCTAACACAGGCATTTGTTTAGAAACCTTTCAAGGACATACGAGTTGGGTCTTTGATGTAGCATTCGCTCCCCAACGCTGCGCGAATAGTCCAGATAGCCAAACACTTGCTAGCATCGGCGATGAACACACGATTAATTTATGGGATGTTCGTCAAGGTAAACTATTAAGAACTTTTATCGGACACAGCACTCAACCTCACTCCATCGCCTTTAGTCCTGATGGTCAAATGCTAGTTAGTAGTGCGAATGACAGCACTATCAGGTTATGGAGTGTACCTACAGGTGAGTTACTCAAAACTTTCCCAGGACAAAGCAATTTTGTACAGGGTGTTGCTTTTAGTCCTGATGGAACAACTATTGCGAGTGTGGGCGATGACTATATTATCCAGTTATGGAGTGTAAGAACGGGCGAACTACTTAATACTTTCATCCAGGGACACGTTTCTTTTGTACAATCAATTGCTTTTAACCCTGATGGGAAAACCTTAGCCACTGCTAGTCATGACAAAACCATCAAGTTATGGGATGTGACTGCCGGTATCTGCAAGAAAGTTTTGCAAGGACACACTAGCCAAGCTTGGGCAATTGCTTTTAATCCTGATGGGAAAATAATTGCTAGCAGCAGTCAAGACCACACTGTTAAGCTATGGAATACTGCGACTGGGGAATGTATCAGAACTTTCAAAGGATACACTAATGCCTTTAGATTAATTGCTTTTAGTCCCGACGGCAAAACCTTAGTAAGCGGTAGCGGTGACTGTCAGGTGCGATTGTGGGATATTCAGACAGGTATATGTCTTAAAACTTTATCAGGACATACCAGTTTAGTTGTATCGGTTGCCTTTAGTCCCAATGGTAAGACTTTAGCAAGTAGCAGTACCTTAGTGAAGTTATGGGACTCAACTACAGGTGAATGTCTCTTGACTTTGCACGGACATAGCAATTGGGTTTGGTCGGTAAATTTTAGTCCTGATGGCAAAACTTTATTGACTGGTAGCGCTGATCGAACTTTAAAATTATGGAATGTGCAAACGGGTGAGTGTTTAAAAACATTACAAGGTCATACTGATTGGGTTTGGTGTACTGTTTTTAGTCCTAATAGTCAAACTTTGGCAAGCACCAGCGGAGATTATACGGCGAAAATCTGGGATATAAATACAGGTGTATGCTTGATAACTCTTAAAGGGCATCGCAATGGTGTATGGTCGATCGCTTTTAGTCCTGATGGTAAAATTGCAGCTACCGCCAGCGACGATCGCACTATAAAATTGTGGGATTTAACGATAGATAATAGCGATCGCTTACCATCTGGTGTATGTATCAAAACCTTAGAAGGACATACCAGTGGCGTTTACTTTGTAGTATTTAGCCCCGATGGTTCGCAGCTTGCTACAGCTAGTGATGACCAAACAGTGCGGATATGGGATGTAAATACTGGAGAATGTCTTAAAATTTTAACAGGACATAGCAATCGAGTGTGGTCAGTGAAGTTTAGCCCCGATGGTGAAATGCTTGCAAGTGCGAGTCACGACGAAACAATTAAACTGTGGAATGTCAGAACTGGCGAATGCTGCAAAACGCTTCAAGCCCCACGACCTTATGAAGGAATGAATATTGCCGGAGTCAGAGGGTTAACTGAGGCACAAAAAGCTTCGTTAAGAATGCTAGGCGCAGTTGAAGTTGATTCAAAAATGAAGTTACTAGAAAATTCCTTGTAAATTCAAGGTAAAACCTGGTAGTGTATACTCCCCCGATAACTGATTTGGTGATAGTAGCACTTCCTTCTCTTTTCCCTGGCGATAAATTTCCACTTGCTTACCTTTGGGGTCAATTAGCCAGCCTAACCGCGCACCATTCTTTATATACTCCTGCATTTTGTCTTGAAGGGACTTGAGGGTGTCGGAATCAGACCGCAGTTCTACTACGAAGTCTGGACAAATGGGAGGAAAAGTCCTTCTTTCATCAGGAGCCAGTGCTTCCCATCGCGCTAAAGGAATCCAAGCTGCATCAGGTGAACGTAAAGCTCCGTTGGGAAGTTGAAACATCGTTGAAGAGTCAAAAGCTTCTCCAGTCCCGTCTTCATCTGTCCAAGTTCCCAAGCGTTGAGTTAATCTGCGATTTCGACTACCAGTTTCTCCACCAGTCGGCGTCATAACTACTAATTCTCCTGATGCGGTGCGCTCTAGTTTAGCATCAGGGTTGATTTGACATAGCTGATAAAACTGCTCAGAAGTCAGATTAATTAATGGTTCTAGGTTCAGGATAATAGCAGTCATAGCTTCTCCCATCTTGATGATCGCATAATAACTGGAAACATCGGGGATGAGGGAGCAGGGGAAGCATAATTACTCCTAACTTCTAACTCCTAACTCCTAACTCCTGATCAATGACTCTCAACTTTCGCTAAATTGGAAAAAGGAAAACTCAAGGAAATCTTAAATGTCAGCACAATTGTTACTGGTGGATGATGAACCAGGGATACGGGAAGCCGTGAAAGACTATTTGCAAGAGAGCGGTTTCAGCGTTCAAGTCGCCAGTAACGCCCTTGAAGGTTGGGAATGGATGCAGCTGAATACACCCGACTTAGTGATTTCCGATGTGATGATGCCTCAAGTGGATGGCTATCAGTTCTTAAAGCAACTGCGAGAAGACCCCCGCTTCCAAACACTACCAGTAGTATTTTTAACAGCTAAAGGTATGACAGGCGATCGCATCCAAGGCTATCATGCTGGTGTTGATGCCTATCTACCCAAACCCTTCGATCCAGACGAGTTAGTGGCTATAGTCGAAAATTTGCTAGCCCGCCGCGCCGCTAAGGCTGCAAGTACCGGAGATGACTCTGAAACCCCCGATCTTGCTGAACTAGCTAATCAGATTGCCCAAATTAAGGCCTTGTTAACTCAAAGAAATGCCATTTCCCAGTCGCCAGCCCCTTTTAAAATAGATTTGACACCGAGAGAGCAAAGTGTTTTGAATTTGGTTGCTGAAGGGTTGATGAACAAAGAAATCGCCCGCCGCTTAGAAACCAGCGTCCGTAATGTAGAAAAATACGTCAGCCGTTTGTTTAGTAAAACCGGCACCAATAGCCGTACAGAGTTAGTTCGTTTTGCTCTAGAACACGGACTTGCTAAATAGGGATTGGGGATTGGGGATTGGGAATGGGGCATTAGTTATTAATTCTTCTCCCCCTGCCTCCCCTGCTCCCCACTCCCTACTCCCCCCTCCTGGGTAATAGATAACTGGCCGCTAAACCATTACCTGTTACTAGTAATAGATAAAACATAAGTATTTCAGCAAATCAGGCACTTAGCTTCAGCAAAAAGCTAAAAGAAAGGTTATTTATTTTTACTTTGGTCTTTTAGGTTTTCATTATGATTCGCGCCTATTGTCCAATTCCCCATCTGTAAAGACACAGGGTTTTGTTCTTCCGGCAATGTTTTGATAAAAACTCGGTAAAATGCACCCGGCTGAATTTGCTCTTAGATTCTACCAGTACCCTTTGCTACAAAGTTTTTAATAGCGGAAACTGTTCCTGGGACTTTGTGCTGCTAAATAAGACCTTCACAAAGCAGAAATCACAATATTTTAATTTTATGAATTCTACTTGCTGCTTAGTTTTTATGGCAACGGGGGTAGGGGATCAACATTTGATTTGATGCCCAATTCACGTTTTTCAGTAATTAAATTACACCTTTATGCCTGAGGATTTTCAGCAACATTACGCAAGCGCATTAGCTGTCGTCGCATTTGAGGAGAGGCTTTAAACTCAGACACTTCCTGCGCTTTAACAGACGCTTGCAGTGTCTCTAGAAAGTCATCAGACCCTTCGGTTAAAGCATCAAGTAGCACCTGTAAAAGCTGCTCGCGATCACTCAATAAACTCTTTTCCTCAATCAACCGGAATTTAAGATGGATTTCGCACTCATAAACACCTACTTCGAGATTATTTATCTGGCGTGGTAATGCTTTGGAGTTCATAGCTATTGAGATTCCTTTACTTGGTTGTCATGAGGGCAAGGAGGTAGATGTCTAGCAAAAATTCTTTATATCTCTTTTGAATCCAAAGTGCTTGAATTAAGAATTTTTCTTCATCAATCACCTTTGTATTCCATTTCACTCTCCTATGGTGTATTTTCAACCTAGATTTTCAAGTGTCTAGATTTTGACGTTTCTGTACCCGATGTAGCTTATGGTAAGCCATAACTATTATTCAGTTTTTAAGATTCTACACAATAAAGTTTCTGTAAGAAGTTGCTCAACCTTTTTAAAGGTTTTTACATCAACTTTATGTGAACGTCAACAACAGTTTGACTTGTTACTCTAATTTTGGTGTTTATACGTAAGTAAAACCGCTTAACTTTTTGGATTTTCTTAAAGCCAGCAGTCGATGTAGCGGTATTCAGTGTAATTACTTGATGTGCGTTTTTTGCAATATAAAATTCAGGAGAAATTGATGAGCAGAATTATAAATGTCAAAACTTTTGTTCTTCAAAAAAAATGTACACAGATCAAATTATTCCTAGTGAGTGCCTTATCCTACGGTCTTTTGAGCTTGATTGAGTAGAAAAAATTTAGCAGTAAGTCAGATTAGTACACTAAATTAAAATACTCTCTCAATTAATTTTTACAGGAAAATAATTCGACTACTGTCAGTACTAGCAGTTAATTATGTCTTTAACTCATAACAGAAGTAACAAACTAATCAGTAAAGGTGATATTTTTACTTATGCCCATTCAATATACCCTTTGAAAACTGCATTCAAAGCTTGTAAATTGAGAGCATCTAAGCTCAGAGATAGCGTTTACAATAATTTCAGTGTAATTCACGCAAATCTTACACCTTTTTATGGATAACCCGATGCTGCTCAAGTCCACAACCCGGCATATCCGCATTTTCGCAGGTGAAATTGACCGGGATGGCGATCTAGTTCCTAGCCAACAAGTCTTAACGTTAGATGTTGACCCAGATAACGAATTTAATTGGAATGAAGATGCGCTGCAAAAAATTTATCGAAAATTTGATGAATTAGTAGAAGCATCTAGTGGCCAAGACCTCACAGATTATAACTTACGCCGTGTGGGGTCAGATTTAGAGCATTATCTGCGATCGCTCCTACAACTCGGAGAAGTCAGCTACAATCTTTCTGCCCGTGTTACCAATTACAGCATGGGAGTCCCTCAAGTTGCCACTGACGACAAACAATAAGCTAATGAGTCGTTTGCGAACTGGCTGAACCAACCATTTTGGATGAAAAACTCCATCCCGCAAGTGACGTGGAGTTTTTAGTCACTAGTCAATCCAATTAACTCTTGTGGGGTGGGCGACACGATAGCCCTATAAACTGGGCGCTCATGCCACTCCACAAAATTGGATAATTTATTTCTTAGAGTTCCCTTAGGCAGAGAGAGGAATGGTTACAAGTCTACTTCTTAACTCAGCACTGGCTCAACCCTAGCTATCCGCTAACAGCAATCTGAAGAGATTCTTAGAGCCATTGCATTTATCCGATACTTTTGCCAGAATCAATATTTGCTATTCTTAATTCTTAATTAAAGTTAATTCTTGCTATCCTACTTATAAACTAAATAAATACCAACATTATCCGCCTCTTGATGATGGATAATTTAGCAAAAGCAAATCGTGCAGTTATGCTTGGGTTATGCTTTGGTGACAGGGTTGGGTTAGTTGCTTTGGCGATGGAGAGTCACAGGGCAATAGAAGCTATGATTAGGCTGTAGGGTTGACTTAGGAGCGTATTTTTTGGATAAGTTTTGTATTAGCACCTGCTGATATCCGCCAGCTAAAATCATCATCTAAAGTCTGGGTATGTCAAGTTTAAGAAAGATGAGCGGTCTAGATTGTCCCTACTAATGCTATTAAAGAAATTGCCAATCGCTGATCGGTGCGAAAACTATGGAAAATGACGCGGCAACGCTCTACTGTCCAAACGAAAATTGTCAGGCTGCCAACCCCCTGACTCACAAGTTTTGCCAGCGATGTTCCACGCCCCTACCCAAAAATTATCTCTGGGCTGTGGTAGATGCCCCAAACGTGGGTAGCCCTGGAGAAATATTAGCCGATCGCTATTTAATCCTTGATAAATTTGTTCTTTTAGATACGAAGCCTGGTTTATTAGCGCTAACGCCGGAGTTAGATAATCTTCAGCCCCTAAAAGCTTACCTGAGGCTCATTCCCTACCGCTTACACGTACCGCAGGTGTATGGAGTGCTGTTTGTTGCTGACGGATCTTCCGAGCGAGAAATATTACTCTTAGAAAAACCGCCACTCTTAGTAGACGATACTATTCAAAAAGTGAGTTTGGGCAGTGAGTTAACCATTGCTTGGCGTGATGCAACATCGATGCGCCAACTCAATTGGTTATGGCAAATAGCTCATCTGTGGCAACCTCTTGCAAGTGAAGGTGTCGCCTCTAGCTTACTTGACTCTTATGTACTACGAGTAGAAGGATCGTTAGTACGTTTGTTGGAATTGCGTTTTGATGGCGCCACACCAGAATTACCCCAATTAGGTAAATTTTGGCAGCAGTTGATCGGTGATGCCAAACCAGCCATAACTGAATTTGTCGATCGCGTTAGCCTTGCTTTAATTCAGGGACAGATTAACTCCACCGATCAATTAATCGGAGTTTTAGATCAAGGATTGGCTGGGTTAGGGCGATCGCAAACACCCACAATCCAAATTATCACCAAAACAGACACCGGGCCCAGTCGCCAGCGTAACGAAGATGCCTGTAGCCCACCCAGTGGAACTCTAGTAAGCAAACCACCCCAGCCAACCGCCTTAGCAATTGTCTGTGATGGCATCGGTGGCCACGAAGGCGGCAATGTCGCCTCAAATTTAGCCATTGAAACAATCCAACAGCAGGTACAGCAACTAACAAAAGTTCCCTACGACCACATAGACCCTTCACTGCTGCTAAATGACTTAGATAAGGCAGTGGCAATGGCCAATGACAAAATTAGTCAGCGCAATGACGGTGAAAATCGCCAAGGGCGTCAACGTATGGGCACGACTTTAGTCATGGCATTGCCTGTTGCTCATGAAATGTACATTACCCACGTCGGCGATAGTCGTGCCTACTGGATTACACGCCAGGGCTGTTATCAAGTTACCCTCGATGATGATGTCGCCTCCCGCGAAGTGCGGCTAGGTTATGCCATTTACCGCGAGGCTGTACAACAAAGTGCTGCTGGCTCTCTCGTCCAGGCTTTGGGAATGGGGCCCAGCACTTCATTGCATCCCACATCGGGACGGTTTATGCTCGACGAAGATGCAGTTTTTCTGCTTACATCCGATGGTTTGAGTGATTTCGATCGGGTGGAGGAGTACTGGGAAACAGAAATCTTGCCGATTCTACTTGGGGAAGCAGATATAGCAACTGTTGCCAATAGATTAGTCGAACTTGCTAATACTAAAAATGGACACGATAATGTCACCGTCGCTTTAGTTCATTATCAAGTCCAATATTGGGAACCAGAAATCACCATCAAAGCAGTGATTCCAGAGAGTTATTCTGCCAAAACCGTTGATTTGGCATCCAGGGCGACAGCTCCGACAGTTTTAGGTAGCCCAAACCAAAAAACTCAGGTAATTACTGAAGAGGAGCCAGTCAAAACGCGCATACCGCTACAGTGGATTGTTCCATTACTACTTGTAGTAGCCGCAGGTGTTTTAGGATTGTTCGTAAAGCAACTGCGATCGCAATCAGGGGTATTTCCAATTTTTGCCAATCCTACCCCAACTGCCAACCCTACCACTGAAGCAACACCCACACCGCGATCGCTGGCTAATCTTTCTCCTGGTTGGGTAATTAAAACCAACAATGACATCTCTTTGGGAAACAACCAATCACTTCCTCGTGGGACTTTTTTAGAAGTTATTGAGAAAAAATCAAATCCCAAACCGGCTTCTGGGAATTTTTCGGTGTCTATGCGAGTCTGTGCCAATAAAAGTACACAAACTCCAGCTAATACTAATACCCCAGCCGTAACTACTTCAGTTCCACCAAATTCCAAACCTTTGCCAGCAACAATATTGCTAGACTTGTCCCAACTCAACCGTTTTGGCGTCTCTGTTTTACAATCAGATGCACCAAGTCCATGTACAACTGTTACCCAACCGCCAGTTACCGAACCAGCTGACACAAGTCCAACTTAGTCAAATACTCGATAAACTTGTAAAAACCTGGAATAATAACAGGTAACAACCAAAGTAAAAAATTTACAAGGTAAAAAAGTAGAAAATTTTCACCTTGGAGGATTTTTATTTGAAATTATCAAGAAAATCAAGAGGTCAAGGGCAGTTCTTACTGAAGGAAAGGGTCTAAGACTCCCACTGTTGCGTCAGCTTCCCACAGCTACAAGAGTTCAGTAGCTCCAAATCAGGAGAAGTCAAATCCTATAGCTGATTTCTCCCCTGCCTCCTACCCCATACCCCCTACCCCATAACAATTGTTTTTAGCTTTTAGTTTAATGAATCCATGCCATCCCTGAATTTGGCGATCGCCCGTCTCCTAAACACTGGCACTGACAACTTCGCCATTTGGGTGGTCAAGGCTCCCTATCCCAGTGGCTACGTTTTACGTGACTGTGTATGGCCTGTTGAACTGACCCAAGTCTGGCAAGAATGGCAGCAGATGTTTGCTGGTCATGGTCGCCTTGATATTTCCCCTAACTCAACATCTCAACACGCCAAACCATTGCCCATAGATTTGATTTCACCCCCTTCAGGTCAGACTACTGGCCCCTACAGCAGTCGTCTGATGCAATACTTGGGAATGAATTTATGGCGCTGGGTATTTGACGGACAAATTCTTGGGAGTCTAGAACGCAGTCGCGGCATTGCTATGGGTCAGCATACACGTTTGCGCTTTCGACTAGAAATTCGCGACCCGGATCTCATCGCTTTCCCTTGGGAAATTATGCAGCGTGAGCCTGGTCAATCAGCGATGTCTCTCTCGCAAGATTTGCTATTTAGTCGTACCAGCACTGAAGTTGATGCTTTACCCTATTTGAAAACTGACCAGGCTTTAAGTATTTTGCTAGTTTTAGGTCATGATGACAAACTGCAACTAGAACAAGAAGCCGCCATCTTACAGCAAATTCTTGCAGATACCCCTGGTAATTCCCAAAGATACGCGCCTTGTGTAGTCAATCAACTCATTCAACCAACTCCACAGCAGTTGATTGATGAATTAGAAACCAAAGCATACAATGTTTTCTTTTATGCTGGACATGGTTTGCCAGATCCAGATGGAGGGTTACTGTTTTTGCGACCAGAGATGCCCCTAAATGGCATAGAATTGGCGCAAGTATTGACGCGTACAGGTGTGAAGCTAGCGGTTTTTAACGCCTGTTGGGGCGCACAACCAGCCGCAATCAACCATCAAGCGATCCCTGCCAGCAGTTTAGCAGAAGTACTAATTCGTCATGGTGTGCCTGCGGTTTTGGGGATGCGCGATGAAATCGCTGACCACGAAAGCCACAGTTTTATTCAAGCTTTTACCGAAGCTTTGCGATCGCACAAGCCAATTGATGAAGCCGTAGCCCAGGCTAGGCAAGAGTTGTTAACACTGTATAAATTTAATCAACCTGCTTGGACTTTGCCTGTTCTCTACCTGCATCCAGATTTTAATGGCGAACTCATTAAGAATCTGGATGAAGGTATTACCGAACTACCAGATACAGCCATTCCTGATGTCGGTTCCTCACTTCCAATTGCAAGTTTGCGATCGCTTACTCCCAAAGGTAAAACCTGGTTACTGCGTTATGGAGTTACCCGCATCGGCCGCACGAAAGATAATGATATCGTCATCCCCGAACCATCTGTATCCAAACGCCACGCCGAAATCTTTTGTCGCAATACTCTTACAGATGCTACATTGGTGCGAACTTATTACTTGCAAGATTTTTCTACCTACGGCACAACCTGGTTTTTAGGGCCTAATGGTTGGCAACAAATCCTCCGAGAGGAAGTCCCATTGAAATCGGGAATGCAGGTAAAGTTTGGAAGTGCGAGGGGTGAAACCTGGGAGTTTGTGATTCAAGACTCCTAGCGGAGCTATTGTCCAAATGGATTTGTATGTTAAGCATCAGCTTTTAAAATCTGTTTTTTTGGAGAAAAATTCAACTTTTTTTTGCGGAAATCTCCGCTTAAAATTTGTAGTTGTCAATACCACCAAATAATCATCAGGTAAGAAAATATGGCTAACAAAATTAACGGTTCAGACACTTTCTCTTCTTTGCCATCTCAAATAGACTTAGAGTTATTAGAAGCGTTGCTGGAACCAGAAGATGCTACCTATCCTTGGAATCCAGGTGATGATGAATCAGAAGCTTATTTTCAAGAACTAGAACAACAGTTCGGAATGGACGATTTGCTTGATGAAGAATTAACAAGGCGATCACAAGATTTTTACGGGCATCTAGACACACTTTGGGCTGATATTAATTCGACGCCAGACTACAATGACACCCGGCAACAGGTAGTAGTGCTTAATCTTCAAGAAATATTACGTAATAATTTTGCTGCCTGTGTTCCCCAAACATTGCTCAACACCATTGCCACTAAAGCTGCTGAAATATTTGCGGCTCGTCAATTAATCAGCGATCAACTGGTTGAGTGCGTTCAGACAGTGCTACCAGCTTGGGAAACAGAGGATCTTCTAGTTTTGGCTCGTCCTTTTGCTTATGCTATGCGAAGTAGCGAATCGCAAAATGCGGCATCTGCACTCAGTAATCTTCAAAATAGCGAGTGGACAGCTTTATCAGAAGTAGATAAAGCAAAGGTTAGTTTAGCGATCGCTTCTTATGCTTTCACACAACTCAACAACTCTCAGTCTGAGGTATGAATGGGGAATGGGGAGTAGGGAGTAGGGAAAACTTTTCATCATGGGTTGTGTTCGCGTAACCCGCACTTTGCGTTCTCTCTGTTTAGAGGCATCTTTTCAAAAGATGTTGGTTTACCTATGCAGAAGTGCTAAATAAAAAGCCAAAAATTAGAATTTTTATAATAAATCTAATGGTTTTTACTTTTGTATTTACACTTAACCCATACTAAATTAACTTTAGGCGAATTTTTAAACTAGGCCATCTATCCCAAGAGGTAAAGATTGAAGCATTGGGAATTGGGCATTGGTTAGTAGTTATTCTTTATCGTAAATTAAAGGGTTTAAGAACCTGCAATCTATATGTAGCAACCATTTCAGTCGGGGTTTGTCTTGATAAATCGCTCCACTTGGGCAAAGCCCAAGACTGCGTTTCTCGCTAAATCCTCGTCTGAAATGTCTTTAATTTTGAATTTTGTTAGCGCAGTGTAAAGCCTTCTCTACAAGAGGCTGCGCCAACGCTTAGAGCGAGTCTACGTAACCCTCTGGGGATCTTGCTACGCGCAACGTCTCGTAGAGAGCGTCATTTTTAATTTTTAATTTTTAATTTTTAATTGTTAACCCCCTCATTTCCCCCTACTCCTATTTTGGGCCTAGAAATCGGGTAGCAAAATTTTGCGATCGCGTTGGTGACAGCGCTCGTGCTTTGAGAATTGCCGCCATCAAAAAGGCGTAAGATAACACCCCAACAACTACTAACAGCAAGGCATTGATTGACCCTGTAGCATTCCAGAGAGCGTGGAGCGCAGAGGCACTCAGATAACCAATAGAAAGAATTTGCCAACTCCTACTAGGTTTGAGGACAGCCAACCCAATAAAATAACCAAGGTAGCCACTATAAGCCATGTGTCCGGCTACAGAGCCTAAAATTCGGGGAATTAGCAGTTGTAAACCTGCCAGTTGACCAGCAGCGCCTATACCCACCTGTTGCGTGACATTTTGAGTGATATCTGGCACATACTGACCGAGAGTTTCCAAGAGAGTGAAACCTACAGCAGAAGCCGTTCCCAAGAGAATACCATCTAGAGGTTCCCAGATACCGATGCGTTCCCGCCAAGGTGAAGATAACATTCTACCGATGGCAAAGGCCCCTAGTACAGGTAATGCCTTGAGTAATTCTTCCATCAAGCCAGCGCCAAAAAACATCCGCACCAGCAACTCTGTGAAGGTGATCGATTCTTGAGGTGTGGGCAAGCTTCCAGGCAAGATGCCGCGAAATACGAAGATAAATAGATCCAACACCGGACTGAGCAAAATCAGCGTTGTACCCAATGCTGTAGCCATTAATACCCACCAAGGCTTCTGTTTACCGCAAAGTTGGTAAACAAAATAGTAGGCAGCGAAAGCGATATAACTTGCTACAATCACTTGATTAGCTTGGGGACGACCGACTGTAGCGAACATTAACACTACAAAGACGACGGTCAGTATTCCCGGTACGAGGTAAGCTTTACTAGTTAAATCTTTACCAGTAGAAATAATCGGAAAAAGCTGGGTGAAGCTAACAGAATCCGGCTGCTTTAATTGCGTGTGGTTGTGGTAGTTCGTCGCGGAAGGCAGTGGTGTAACTTGATTTAGTGTCGTCGCCGGAGTAATTGAGGTATACTCATACTCAAAAATATATTGCGGCCCATCAGCACCTAGAGAAATGCGATCGCCTGGGTGCAATTCCTGACATTCATACAAGCGTTGTCCATTCAAATAAGTGCCATTAGCACTATTCAAGTCACAAAGCACCCAGCTAAATTTGCTATCTGGGGATAGAGAGAGGGGACGAACTACTGCATGACGACGAGATACCATTCGGTAGATCATGGCATCCAAGACAACTTGGCAGCTGGGGTCGCGTCCAATTACCATCTCTTTACTGGGGGGCAATGAGTAGCGAGATTCTGCTCCAGAAGTTGCCCCATTACCAGACACTAGCCGCAGAAATGCATTATGTCTTGCGTTTTTGCCTGTCATCGATAAGAAGTGCGTTTCTAAACTAATTCTTCACCTAATTGGGCGGCAGGACTAACCTTGGCCACATTAACAGCAGCGTTGCTAAATCCACTATAGCTTCACTTACTGCTAAGAAATTTAAAATTCTTGATGCAAAATTTCAAATTGTTTTACCTAATGTAAATAAGTATTCCATCTACTGAGAGTTTGTCATAAAGCTGACTTATTCGGCGGATAAATCAGATTGTATCAGTAGTGTACTTTTGATATCCTATCGGCAAATTAAACCTACGGCAGTTTATCAAAAAATAGTAGTTTTTACTGCATTCAGTCTCATTACAGAAATATATAATTTTCTGCCGTCTGTTGTCGGTTGTTTTTGCTACTGATAATTGACTAATCTTGTTTGGAATAAGGAATTGGGGAAAAAACTGCCTTGAAGATTGGGCTATTCCCGATGAATTGGGAAGTTCCGTCCGTCTTACGGCACAGTAGTTCACTGACTATTGACTAATTAAAGCAGATGGAATTCTGCGATCGCTCTCTTAAAATTCTTGTTTTCATGTCCTGGCTGGCTGAGTTTAATCAAGGCAAAACGCTGTAATGGCGTTAAAGCTGCCCAATTTTGTTGTGTCAGATTTACACCTATTTCTTGAGCTTTTTCTTGAAGGCTAATTGGTACTATGCCAGAGTCTAGCCATGCGGGATGAGGCTCGATGGGCAATTTTTTTGCTGGTATACCAGTACGTTCGATAATTAACTGCTGGATATGGTCGTGATAAGACTGAATTTCCGTTTCTGTAGTGCAAGGTAATTCAACTAAAGCTTGACGCTCATCTGTAGTCATTTGGTTCCAGTCGGGCAATTTTAACTTGATGCCACAGGTATCTAATTTACAGCGTACCTGCATAGGAATGCAACGCAGGGAATCAACAAAATCTGCTTCAAATTGAAAGAAATCTGTCACGTCGTTTCGCTCCAAATTAAAAATTAAAAATTACGAATTATTTCAACCTGCATCTTTGGAATTACTGAGACGAATTATTAAATAACTAATCGATAAGGCCAAAATAGCTACACCTAGACCAATTATATCAAGACCTCCAATTTTTTCTAAGTCAAGAATAATAATTTTTCTGGCAACAGCAATTAAAGAAGTAACAATAACTAATTCAACTTGAAAAACGTGTCTTCGGAGATAGGCTGTAATATTTTCTAAGATTTCTAAGGCAATTAAAATATTTAAAAATAAACCAAAAACCTTATACAGGGTTGTGTTAAACTTCCCATAAGGTATTGTAAATAATTCTTTAAAAATAAAGATTCCTAAATCTGTAATCGCTACCAAAATTACAATTACCATGAAAATAGATAGAGTTTTAGAAACTAGAACTTCTATGTTCTCGATGATGTGCATAAAGCTCTCATCTTTGGTAGCTCCTATAATTCGCCTCATTAACTTTTTCATCTGCTGCACCTGATTCTAAGATAAAATAAAATCCCATAGATAAATCTAGAGGATTAAAAATTACTTACTGATACTTTGTAAGTTTGCTATCTATTTTTTTATTCTTCATCCATATCTAAAAAGTAAAACTTCTAGTTTATAGAAATTGTACTTCTTTAGATATAGTAATTGGTAACAGTCAAAATTAGAGAGTCATAAAAAATGATAATAACTATTGACTATTGATTATTGACGAAATTACCTATTGCTGGTTATAAAATACCAGTTTCGAGCAACACTTTGCAGCTTACCATTGTGAAGACTGGAGTTGATGATTTTTGATTGGAATTTCTACAGAAATTGGTATCAATTGCACTGCACAGGCTTTTAATTCTGGTTGGAGTGAATCGGGGCACGCTTCTGGATGGGTGAGGGCGTTAGCTTCGGCATTGTCTGCCCACAGTGAACCCCAGTGCATAGGGACAAAAACTGTACCAGGTGCGATCGCTTTTGTCACTTTAGCAGGAAACTTCCCTTTACCGCGACGCGATCGCACTTCTACACACTGATTATCTACAATACCTAACTTAGCAGCATCACGGGGATGAATTTCAATAAACGGTTCGGGATGCATTTTGCAAATTTTTTCAATTCGACCAGTGCGTGTCTGCGTATGCCAGTGTCCGTAAAGTCGTCCATTAGTTAGCACAAAGGGATAATCTGGGTCTGGTGGTTCTGCCAATCCCTTGGAGTAATATGCCCCAAATCGAGCGCGTCCATCAGGGGTGTGGAAACGCAAGTTAGTGTATAAACGCTTTCCAGAGGTTTTTCCCCCTGCCTCCCCTGCTCCTCTGCTCCCCCTGCTCTCTTCTGGATGGGGCCATTGCGTCGGGCCTTCTGCTTGTAATTGCGTGTGACTGATACCTGTCATATCGCAGGGGAGATTTTTAGTTAGTTTGACAAACTCAGCGTAAACTTCCGCAGAGTTAGTAAAGGCAAATTCTTTCTCAAAACCTAATCTACGTCCAACTTCGGCAAAAATTTCCCAATCTGCTTTCGCTTCTCTTGGCGGTTGGCGAAATGCTGAACATAGAGTTACCACCCGTTCTGAGTTTGTCATCACGCCAGTTTTTTCACCCCACTGGGCTGCTGGTAGCAAAACATGAGCGTAAGCAGAGGTTTCTGTGGGATAATATGCGTCTTGGTAAATAGTGAAAGGCGATCGCAACAATGCCTTTTTAGTCCGCTCTAAATCTGGCATACTCACAGCAGGATTAGTAGCCGCAATCCACAGTAACTCTACAGCGCCATTTTCCAACCCAGTAATCATATCCCAAGCAGTCAAACCGGGATTGGGCGAAATCTGTCCCGGCTTAAGTCCCCAAAACTCCTCAACTTCTGCGCGGTGCTGAGGATTTTTCACCGTCCGATAACCTGGTAATAAATGCGCCAAACCTCCGGCTTCCCGTCCTCCCATTGCGTTCGGCTGACCAGTGAGGGAAAAAGGGCCAGCCCCAGGTTTGCCAACTTGTCCAGTCATCAGGTGCAGGTTAATAATAGTTCTAACCTTAGCCGTCCCTTCTGAGGATTGATTCACACCCATTGACCACAAAGACAGTACCCGCTCAGATTTACCCCAGTAGCGCGCGGCTGTTTCTAAATCTTCAATGCTGATTCCACATTGACGAGCTACTACTTCCGGCGGATAGTGGCGAATTACTTCAGCATAAGCCGGAAAGTTGATGGTGCAATCGTCCATGAACATCGTATCAATGTAGTTCCAGCGCATCAACAAGTGAGCGATGCCATTCAACAAGTCGATATCTGTACCGGGACGAATGGCTAAATGTAAATCAGCGGCTTCTGCGGTTGGTGTGCGACGGGGATCAACCACAATCATTTTGACTTTGCGGTTTTTTTTATGATATTTTTCTAGACGGTTAAAAACGATGGGGTGACATTCGGCTGTGTTAGTACCAATTAAAAATGCACAGTCGGTTAACTCCAAGTCTTCGTAACAGCATGGAGGCCCATCTGAGCCAAAGCTTTGAATGTAGCCAGCCACAGCACTAGACATACATAAACGTGAGTTGGCATCAAAATTATTAGTACCCAGACAGCCTTTCATGAGTTTCTGGGCTATATAATAATCCTCAGTTTGAAACTGACCGGAACCATACATACATAAGGCTTCTGGCCCTTGGGTGAAGCGGATAGTTTGAATCCGTTTGGTGATGAGATCAAAAGCTTCATCCCAACTAACACGCCGAAACTCTTGATCTAAGGAGTCTCGCACCATTGGGTAATGTAATCTATTTTTATCTAAAGATTCTGCGATCGTTGCGCCTTTGACGCAAACCATTCCCTGACTGGATGGATGAGCTTTATCGCCACGCACTCGCCAAGTTGGATTTCCTTGGTTATCTCGATTAGTGGCTTTGCCAAGTTGGGCTGGGGGTGAAACTTCTAAACCGCAGCCAACACCACAGTAGGGACAGAGGGTTTTAGTAAATTCACTCATGGCAGTTGTACTTGTTGTTTTGATTGTGCAACCTCAGATGTAGCGACAGGTTGAGGGTTTGTAGTAAGCACTGAGAGGCTCAGAGCGCGGACTTCTTCAAGAAGTTCGGGATCTTTTTGTTTACTTACTATAAGGATTGCTATAGTTTTATTCTTCAGTTAAGAAGATAGTAGTTGAGGTTTCTGGTAATTCACCTTCAGATGTAGCGGCAAAGGAACCTTTTGGTTCTTTGAGGAAAAAGGCACACATGAAAGCGCAAACTAGGGCAGCTAAACCCATTGTGCTAAATAGCGTTGGAGCGTCGGTTAAGCTAAAAATTGTCAGGTAAACTACGCCGCCGAAATTACCGTAAGCTCCCACGTTACCAGCAATTTGTCCAGTGGCTTCTTTCTTAATTAGCGGGACGATGCTGTAGGTTGCACCGCAGCCAGCTTGAGCAAAGTAAGCGGCAAACATTGTCACTGCGATCGCTACTGGAATTGGCCAGCTACTACTAATAAAATGTGCCATCAAATAACTAACGCCAATGCCAGCACTGATAATTGTCATTGTCCACTTACGGGAGTTAAATTTATCAGAAATTAAGCCACCACTAGGACGAGATATCAAATTTAAAAAGGGATAAGTAGCAGCAATCATCCCAGCAATAACATGCTCCAAGGCAAAGGTTTTTTCAAAAAATGCCGGGAGCATGGACACGGCTGCTAGTTCGCTACCAAAACTAGTTATGTAAGTGAATTCTAGTAAGGCTACTTGACCAAATTGAAAGCGTTCTGATGGAGCGTAAGTTTTCTTGCCAATTAGTAGTTCTCGGTTTACTTCCCAAGCTTTGTAACTTTGGTAAGCAAATAATCCTGCTAATAGCAACCAAGTCAGATACATTTGGTTCAAAGTTAGGAAGCGAATGTTCTTCTGTTCTAAACGCCAAGCTAATAAACCTAGAGCGAAAATCAAACCAAAATTCGAGACAATCATCGCCCAAAAGCTTTTAACACTGGTTACTTCTAGAGAACCATTTTTCTTAGGTTTTTTGTAGACTTTACCTGTGGGCGTATCTTGGACGCTATTGTAATAAATTACGCCGTATATGGCTGCAATAATCCCTGTAAGTGCGATCGCAAATCGCCAGTTAGAAGCACCACCAGCGAAAAAGCTCGTAGAAACTGCCAGTATCGGCAAGGCAAACTCTGCACCAAATGCCCCAAAGTTGCCCCAACCGCCATAAATACCTTGGGCAATTCCCATCTCCTTCGGCTGGAACCATTCGGACACCATGCGGATACCAACCACAAACCCAGATCCGACAATTCCCATCAGCAAACGACTGATGACTAGTTGGTTAAAATCTTGCGCTAGTGCCGTCGCCAAACAAGGAACCACCGTAAACATCAGCAAGATTGAGTAGGTGATTCTGGGGCCAAAACGATCCAGAAGCATCCCAATAATTAGCCGTGCGGGAATTGTGAGAGCGAGGTTACAGATGCCTAAAGTTTTAATTTGCTCTGGTGCTAAATGTAGTTCTCTACCAATGGTTGTAGCGAAGGGGGCAAAGTTAAACCAACAAACGAAGGTGAGAAAGAAGGCAAACCAAGTCTGATGTAAGATGCGGTAGCGATCGCTGAATGAAAATAAGTTTTTAAGCATTCTAATCTTTCTAATTGAAGAAAATACGGAGAAGTTGCGCCTTTGAACTCGGAGGTTGCGCCTTTGAACTCGGACGTTGAGCCTTTGAACTCGGAGGTTGCGCCTTTGAACTCGGACGTTGAGCCTTTGAACTCGGACGTTGCGCCTTTGAACTCGGACGTTGCACCTTTGAACTCGGAAGTTGCACCTTTGAACTCGGAAGTTGAGCCTTTGAACTCGGAAGATGAGCCTTTGAACTCGGAAGTTGAGCCTTTGAACTCGGAAGTTGCACCTTTGAACTCGGAAGTTGCACCTTTGAACTCGGAAGTTGAGCCTTTAAGGTTAAAATCTGAGTTTTAACCAATGACAAATGACCAATGACAAATGACAAATTAGTTACTAACGACTAAGGCTTCTTTATTGAGTTTTGCCCCAAACTTTTGGATGAGTAAATCTTGCAATATTGGTTGTAAGTCTTCGCATGGTATGCCTTTGATGATGCAGGTTCCTAAATGAGCATCTTTGCCGACTTTGCCACCCATATATATGTCAACGCCTTCGAGAGTTTTACCATTTTTGCGAGTTTTAGTTCCCATCAAGCCGATGTCTGCAACTTGGGGCTGTCCGCAGGAGTTGGGACAACCTGTCCAGTGAATTCGCACTGGTTTGGTGAAGGTTAACTCTTCTTCTAAGGCTTTAATCATTGCCAAGGCGCGGTTTTTGGTTTCGATGAGGGCAAAGTTGCAAAATTGTGCGCCCGTGCAAGATACTAGCGATCGCGCCAGCAAACTAGGGTTAATCGAAAATCTTTGTAGCAACGTTTCTGTTAAAAATGTTGCTAAATTCGAGTCAGCAATGTTGGGAATAACAATGTTTTGCTCAACGGTAAACCGGATTTCGCCAGTACCGTAAACCTCTGCTAGACGAGCGATTTCAAACATACCTTCGGCATCCAGCCGACCGACAGGAATATGCAGTCCTATGTAATTTAATCCTGCTTGTTTTTGTTTATATATCCCGATGTGGTCGCGTTTTTCCCAGTCGATCTCGTCTTTAGCTGCTGCGGATATTAATGATTTACCCAAACGGCTTTCTACTTCTGCTCGAAACTTATCTAAACCCCATTCATCGATTAGCCACATCAAGCGGGATTTTTGCCGATTAGCACGTGGCCCATGATCGCGAAATACTTCCAAAACCGCTCTACATAAGGCTACTACATCTTCTGGAGCCACCCAAGCATTCAGAGGAATCGCCGCCTCACAGCGTTTAGCGGAGAAAAAGCCACCGACTAAAACGTTAAACCCGAAAATGTTGTCGTGGGAATGGCTAGAGGGAAAATTTTGCTCCCCTGCTCCCCTGCTCCCCTGCTCCCCTGCTTCCTTAAATGCTGGAACAAAAGCCAAATCGTTAATTTCAGCGTGAACCGAATTGTCTCTTCCACCTGCGATCGCAATATTAAACTTCCGTGGTAAGTTGCTAAACTCTGGGTTCCCTTCGCCTTTGTTGGTGAGCATATCTTGAATTTGTTGTACTAACTCTCGCGTGTCGTACAACTCATCTGCATCCAACCCCGCCACCGGATCGCCTGTGATATTGCGGACGTTATCCATCCCTGACTGCACAGTGGTTAAACCAACTGCGTCAAATCTATTAAATATATCTGGTAAATCTTCAATTCTAATTCCCCGTAATTGAATATTCTGTCTGGTAGTAATATCAGCGCAACCATCATCACCGTAACGCTGCACCACTTGCGCCAAAACCCGCATCTGTTTGCTGGTAAGAATACCGTTAGGCATCCGCAACCGCATCATAAACTTGCCTGGAGTAACTGGGCGAAAAAACACGCCTACCCATTTCAGTCGATGGTCGCGATCTGTTTCGTTCATCGCCTCCCAACCCAAAGCGGCAAATTTATCTATTTCACTCTTGATGGCAAGTCCATCTTTTTCTGCTTTTAATTTCTCAAATTTATTGAGGCTGGTGGTAGTTATTGTGTCTGTCATGAAGCTGAATCTTGTTGTAAATTACTGATATGCTGAGGATCTGTGCTGGTAATTTCCCAATACCAATCAATCCGTAGTTAGATCGGGTGATGTATCTACGAAGGTTAGGGAATAAAAACTAAAAACTTAATACTTAATTACGGCTGATTATTTTTACTCAAGACCATTCCAACGCGAAACTTTAAATCCGTGGTTAGTTAAGGAAAACTTGTCGCCATTTACATCTTGGGAATTTGTCAACAGGTTTAGATAAAAAAGAATTCAAAGGTCAGAATGGGCTAAACGCCCCGCTATCGCTAACAGGAGTCAGAATCAAGACGCGACTCGAAAAGACTCGTTACCGTTGCGCTATCCGCTTTTTCGGTCAAAATTCATCCTGTTAGCGGATAGCTAAGGTTTAGCCCATTCTGACCGGAGGCGGAGCGTCTCCGGCTCCGCTATTGAATTCTGTTCGATAATGTTCATGTAACAATTTCGATACTCATAACTTAAGATGAGATTTTTGTTAAAATCGTATAAAATGTTACGTTTTTTGGTATAATCTGCAATAAATGCACAAATACTATGCATTTTTTACATTAAAGTCACCAATGAACGATGTAAAACGCTTAATCAACGGTATTTGAGATGACTAAAGCAATTTTGGGTCGCCATAGATTCATCCCAAATCTAAAATCCAAAATTGAGTGGCAGATGTTAGTTAAAACTTAGATATATTTCAACAGCTATGAAACGTCGTGATTTTATTAATTGGGTAGGTTTGGGTTTGATTGCGAGTTCTCTACCTGTAGCGATCGCAGCTTGTTCTTCTCAAACAACTCCAGCATCTAAAGATTGGCAAACAGTAGGTACATCAACAGAATTAGATAAAACAGGTCAATTGCTGGCGAAAGACTCACCCGCCGGGCCTGTGCTGGTAGTGGGCACATCTAAAGCCGCCAATTTGACTGCTGTTAACCCTACCTGTACTCACGCAGGTTGCACTGTAGTATGGAAGCCTGATGCGAAAAAATTCGCTTGTCCTTGTCATGGTTCGGAATTTGGGGCTGATGGTAAAGTGCAAAAAGGCCCAGCAACAGAAGCGCTGAAAACTTATGCTGCCAAAATTGAGGGTAATTCTGTTGTAGTCAAACCAAGCTAATGGAGGCGGGAGCAGGGAGCAGAAGATGATAATTAATAGCAGGATATTGTGAGTAATATCAAACAGCTTTTTGTGCAAGTTGAGACAGCATATAATGCAGCTGATTGGTCATCATTAATTCAATATTTGCAACAGTTAACTTTGGGGACAGACTCGGAAAATTTAGAGATAATTAAAAACCGAGAATATCTTCTGAAATTAACACTTTCAATGTTAGAAATGGGGGATTTTCAGCAACGCTGGGAAATTAGCAAAGTGTTGACTAATTTGGGAAATATTGCCATTCCACCACTCATTGAGATATTAGAAGATGAAGACGCAGAAGAAGAATTACGCTGGTATGCAGCCAGGACTTTGGGCGAATTTCAACACCCAGAAGCCATCGCAGCAATAGTTGAATTGTTAAAAACCGATGAAGATGAAGAATTAAAAGCGATCGCAGCTACAGCACTAGGGCAAATGGGTACTGTTGCTATTACTTCACTCTCGGAACTGCTATTAGATGAAGATACACGATTGTTAGCAGTGCGATCGCTTTCATATATTCGCCAACCAGAAACCATCACACCACTCTTGAGTGTAGTACAAGATCCACAAGCAGCAATCCGCGCCGCCGCAATTGAAGCCATCAGTAGTTTTCATGACGAACGTGTAGCACCAATCCTGTTGAACGCTTTGGATGATATAGCCGCCACAGTGAGGCGTGCAGCAGTGCTTGGTTTAGGTTTTCGCCCCGATTTACACCAAGCATTAGATTTAGTAACGAGACTGCAATCCAAGCTTTACGACTTTAACCTTGAGGTTTGTTGTGCAGCCGCAGCTTCCCTTTCTCGCATGGGGAGTGATGACGCTGCCAAATGCTTATTTGATTTGCTGATTTTACCTGATACACCAATAAAGCTGCAATTAGAAACCATCCGCGCTTTAAGCTGGGTGGGGACATTATCGAGTTTGGAATATTTACAAACAGCACTGAATCAAAGTACATCAGAAACAGTGTGGCAAGAAATTGTCACAGTTTTGGGACGAGTCCAAAAACCGCAGTTAACTACACCAGCCGCAGAAATATTATTGCAAATACTACGATGCCTTCGGCGAGCTTCGCTAACGCCATACCCAACCACAGAGATTACCAACATTAAAAGTGCGATCGCCTTATCTTTAGGACAGTTAGGCGAAATGCAGGCAATTGAACCATTGATTTCGCTGTTAGGCGATTCTAATGCATCGGTGAGACTACATGCGATCGCTGCACTGAAAAATCTGGATAGTGAAGCCACACATCAACAATTGCAGCAGTTAGCAAACAACGATGCAACCACGCCAGATTTAAAACAAGGAATAGCGATCGCTTTAGCCGAATGGTAGATTTTAGAAATAACTGATAATAAAAGTATTCCTTAAGTCGCAAGCAAGACACACCTGGAGTATGAAGTTATAAGTTATCACGTGAAATAATATTGTGAAGTATTCTTAATAGAATAGAGCCTCAAGCGTTATTAGCATCTGGCTGCTTATAGTTCCAAGTTCATTTATATCCAAATAACGAAAAGTTAAAGTTTGTAGTATTTTCTTTATTTTGGCTAAGTAAGCTAAGTTTCACGGTTTTTAGATACTAATTGCAAACTCTAAAATAGTTTTTTCACACTCATAGACTAAAATGCCAAATTAAGTCCTGCGATATAAATGGTTTTACACTTAGGGTAGAAGTTAGATAACAAACTATCAGCTATCCTGTGTACAAGCAACAAAAGAATTCACAATAAGTAATTAAAAAAATAGATAGAATTAAGAGAATATAATTTGTTTTAAATAAATATTATTCTTTATCATCTATCAATTGTGAGCAAGCGATTTTGGTCGTGCGTTCTTAATTATGAATTAGTAATTACTGATTATGAATTATTTTACTTTTTCTGATCAATAGTCAGCCATTGTGAGATGTTCAAATGCTTTCAATTTTTCCAAAATAAGCTAGATCAAATACTCCTCAACAACTGGTCGATATTTACCTATTTAGCAGTGGATTGAATAGACAATATCGGTTTTGGAAATCAATCACCCACACAAATCTAGAACATACAAGGAACCATAAGTATGAAGCCTTTGAATTTATCTAAAGCTGTTTTAGCTACTGTCTTTGCCATCAGTTTCGCCTCTGTGTCCTTACCTCCTTCTGTTTTTGCCCAGAGTGGAGGTTCTAGCAGTGGTGGCTCTAGCTCAGGTACTGGCACAACGGGTAGTGGTACAGGCACTGGCACAACGAGTGGTACAGGTACTGGCACAACGGGTAGTGGTACAGGTACTGGCACAACGAGCAGTGGTACAGGTACTGGCACTGGTACAACGGGCAATGGTACAGGTACTAGCACAACGGGTGGTGGTCTTGGAACTGGCACAACGGGCGGTGGTCTTGGTACTGGCACTGGTACAACGGGCAATGGTACAGGCACTGGTACAACGGGTAGTGGTACAGGTACTGGCACAACGGGCGGTGGTCTTGGAACTGGCACTGGTACAACGGGCAATGGTACAGGTACTGGCACAACGGGTAGTGGTACAGGTACTGGCACAACGGGCGGTGGTCTTGGAACTGGCACTGGTACAACGGGCAATGGTACTGGTACTGGTACTGGTACTGGTACAACAGGCTCTGATTCCACAGGTACGGGAACTGGTACAACAGGCTCTGATTCCACAAGTACGGGAACTGGTACTGGTACAACAGGCTCTGATTCCACAGGTACGGGAACTGGTACAGGCACTGATGCTACAGGTACTAATAGGAATGCAGGCATCACAACATCTGAAAGAACTAGCGATCGCGGTTTCAATTGGGGTTGGCTAGGTTTGTTTGGTTTAGCTGGTTTAGCAGGACTAACTCGTAATCGTGAAAAAGTCCGGGCTTATAGCGATCCTGATGAAGTAACAGGTTCTCGCAGAAAATAGTATTCACAATACTCTAGGAGGGTACAGCTGTAGTTTGTGCCCTCTGTGCCTCTTGCAAATCTGACGCGATCGCAGCCGTATACGCAAGTGTACGGCTATCTGCTTGAGGTTCTACAAAACCGTGTGTTGTTCAACAGTTGCATAAGATAGCGATCGCTGATTGTGATTAGGGATGATTGCAAGGAGTTCATGTTTGCTGATAGCTTAAAAAGCCTGAAATGATTATCTGACAATTATTTCAGGCTTTTTACTATTCAAATTCATAATTATCCAATCTGCTTCAATATCTGCGGAATCTGGGTTAAAACACACCTCTACTTGCCGCTTTGTTAACATTTAGATGTGTTTGCTCTGTTATTTACCTTCTTTAAACTCACAAAGAGGGGTTGGGGGTGATGTCTTAACATGATTACTTTATGCACTTGGGAACCCCTATGTAACAAACTCTACTAAATTATGGTTAAAAATCCGTTAACTTAATGAAACCAATAAATGTAATTCAGGCTACATAAAAATGCGCCTAGAGCAGTTGCAAGCCTTTTTAGCGATCGCCCAAACCGGCAGCTTTCAACAAGCAGCGCGAACATCTGGTGTTACCCAATCGACGATTAGTCGGCAAATCCAAGCATTAGAAGCAGATTTGGGGATAGAACTATTTCACAGAAGCAGTCATGCCAAACTGACGCTAGGAGGTGAACGTTTGCTACCCCGCGTCCGCAAAATCTGCCAAGAGTGGCAGACTGCGACAGAAGAATTAGCCGATTTAATCGCCGGAAAGCAACCAGAACTTTGCATTGCCGTGATTCACTCTCTATGTGGATCTTACTTACCACCAGTGTTACAAAAATTTTGTCATGATTATCCAGATGTGCAATTGCGGGTGACTTCATTGGGAAGTGATCGCGCCCTGAAAGTCCTCAAAGATGGGTTGGTAGATTTAGCAATTGTGATGAATAATCGCTTTTTAACCACCAGTAGAGAAATGGTGGTAGAAGTGCTTTATGATGAACCGATAGAAGTTTTAACCGCAGCCAATCATCCCCTGGCCCAATATGAATTCATCCCTTGGTCGGAGCTAATTCGTTATCCCCAAGTGGTTTTTAAAGATGGCTATGGGATGCAGCGCCTAATACAAGATAGATTTGAGCGCATGGAAGCTACACTCCAATCGGCTTTGGAGGTAAATACCCTAGATGCCTTTCGGGGAGTTGTGCGCCAAGGAGAACTAATAGCTTTGCTACCTCAATCAGCATTACTGGAGGCACGTCTTGACCCTACCCTAGCGATTCGTTCCTTAGCCAGCAATCATACTAATGGTTTAGCAGATGGTTCCAGTTTGACTCGTCGGGTAGTGATGGTGACAACTCAAGACCGTCTACAAATTCCACCCATCAAACACTTTTGGCAACTGGTGCTAGAAAATATACCACTACAAATTGACCAGCAGCGATCGCCTTTGTCACCTGCCATTTTGTTGGACAACGTGAGTTAACTCATGGGCAAGTAATTCCTTCCCTCCGTTACTCTCTGGAGCATATTCTCCTTGACGGAAAAATATATCCTGCCCTGTGGTGAAAGCACGAGCCTGGATGGACTGGTTGAGTTGGTCAGAGCGGCTATCTGTGTGGATTTTGACACCACTAAAGTCAGTCCCAAAAGATTGTTCCATTGGTTGCCGGATATCGTCTGAAAGCGGCTGTCCGCCTCCGCGTTCTTGTTGGATTGAAGTTTCCAAGTCAGATGTGGCTGCAACTCCACCACCCTGACGTTGCAGCGAAATATTGGTATCCACCAGAGATTTCATTTGTAATTCTTCTTCCTCAGGTAATGCTTCCCGTTGTAGTGAAATATTGGTATCTGCCAGAGATTTCATTTGTAATTCTTCTTCCTCTGGTAATGCTTCTCGTTGTAGCGAAATATTGTTATCCGCCAGAGATTTCATTTGTAATTCTTCTTCTTCCTCTGGCAATGCTTCTCGTTGCACAGACTGCTTACTTACAGACTCGCCCATCGTCTGCATTACCTGCTGTGCTACTCTATCAGCTTCCTGCTCGTAAACATCTCCTGGCTGGTTAATAGTGAGTTTTGTTTGGGGACGTAATGATATACGACTAATGTCGTGCATTAGTGGTTTGTTGAAGGGTTGCACCGATGGAACTGCTTGGGATGAAGCACCAGAGGAGTCTAAACCAAAACCACGCGTCGGTTGTTTGAGTGCAGGTATTGAGAAGGAAGCAGTGGTTGCTTTTTTGGGCTGACTTACGCGTTCTCTCATGTACTTCTCCTGATGCCCGATCAGTCGGTGGATAAATATCTATACTAGTTGATCATCTTTAACTAGAGTACAGCGATCGCACTTTTAATACAATTCATTGAAAGTCTAAATTTTCGGCAACCCAATTTTTATAGTATCGGGCGATGTCTACGACGGGCTACGCCTACGCACTTCAAGAGGTGTAGGGTGGGCAAATCTTGATAATTTGACAATTTCATGTCCATTTACTCAACTAAAAAAAAGAGATGCGATCGCACGTTTTCGCACTCTACAATAGTGGCGATGCCTGCGGTGGGCTGCGCCTACGCACTAAAATGTTAAGTAAATCAGAAAACGTTAACAATGGCAGCTAAAGATAAATTTCACACTGTAGTTAGAATTGCTTTAGAAAAGGAGCAGTGGAAGATAACCGATCGATCCTCTGCGACTAGAAGTTGGCGGAACTAAGTTTGAAATAGATTTAGGTGCAGAGCAACTGTTAGGAGCAGAGCGGGGTGAAGAAAAAATTGCAGTTGAAATTAAAACGTTCCTGAGTGATTCACCATTAACAGATTATCATGCTGCGTTAGGACAGTTTTTGAATTATCGGCTTGCCTTAGAAATCAGCGATCCAAATCGCATTCTCTATTTGGCAGTGCCCATAAGTGTTTATGGAGCTTTTTTCAAGCGGGAATTTGCCCAAATATCTGTAGAGAGATATCAGATTAAACAAATTATTTATGACCCAATTCAAGAGGTAATTGTACAATGGATACCCTAGAGTCTAATCGCCATATCATTCAGTCGTTGTTGACGACTTATGCTGCTATCCCAATAGCGAATGGTCAGATTGATTGTTACACTGTTTTTGATACAAAACAAGACCATTACATGGTTATGAATGTGGGATGGGATGGTCATCGGCGAGTCTATGGTTGTGTTTTACATTTGGATATTAAACAGGGAAAAATTTCGATTGAGCAGAATATGACGGAAATGAAAGTGGCTCAAGAACTTGTAGAGAGAGGGATTCCAAAAGATGATATTGTTTTAGGATTTCAATCTCCTGAAATGCGGGAATATACGGGTTATGGAGTTTTTTAACGACAACATCGCGATCGCACTTCACACTCTACAAGATCAGGCGATCGCACTTTTAATACAATTCATCGAAAGTCTAAATTTTCGGCAACCCAATTTTTATAGTATCGGGCGATCGCACATATTCAAGTTGAAGCTTCAGCAGGCGCATTATCTATCAGCCATGCCTCACCTGCTTTTTCACTGCTGCTATATCCCGTTGTATAGCCCCAAGGTACTGCCGATACGCCCATAGCAATTAAGATACTTGGTACCAGCTTTTCATCTAATTCAGCAACCTGGAATTCGTTCTTTAGTTTCTCCAAGATAAATTGTCGTGGATATTCTGGCATCATACTTAAGGTCTCCCGACTCTTCTGCATTTCTTTCCAAATCTTATTGAAAGCAAATTTTTGACCAAGCTCCTTCCATTGCTCTTTACGTTTTCCATACTCTGCCTGAGCAGCAGCCAATCTTGTTTTGAGATCCGCTTCGCTGATTCCGCCCTGATTGTCTTTATTTTGTTGCATGAAGGCTAAAGTGCCAAGATCAAGAGAAGGATAGGTAACTTCTGCAAAATTGCTAACTTTTAAAGACCAATTATCCTTCGTATAAATATGGTCAACACTATCTGAGGCTGTTAAATCTAGCCATGCAATATAGTTGCTTCCTTTTTTTAACCGCAAAACTAAATCAGGACGGGTTCCACCCACTGTTACCTGTGTATCCACTGAATACTCTCCAGATATGTTGGGGTGAAACTCCGAGTTTGAGTCACTCACCAAGGATTCGATTACATATCCAAAGGCTGCTGCCATCAACTTCGGGCGCTTTTGCGATAAATGTTCATTCCACTTTTGAACCCAAAGTTTGGTATAACCGTTCAATTCCCCATAAGCTCCTAAACTAGGTACGGTAATTGCATAGTTATATGCCTTTTGAACAGTTTCATTATAGGCTGTGAAGAAAGCCTTAGAAGCCTCGGCACTTGTTGGATCGGATTTGTCATAGGTAGCATTTTCGATATCTCGCTGGATTATAGGTTCACTTTTTTCGCTACCTATCATTAACATCGGCGATCGCTGCACCATCGGCTTCATCTGTAATTCTTCCTCATTCTCTGGCGCTTGTTGTCGTTGTATGTCCAGAGATTTCATCTGCTGTGCGACGCTATCAGCTTCCTGTTCGTAAATGTCTCCAGGCTGGCTAATTGAAAGTTTTGCTTGGGTACGCAGTGGTATACGACTGATATCGTGAGTAACTGGTTTATGGAGTGGTTGTATTTTTGGAACCGCTTGGCGTGAAATTGCCGACGACTCCAAACCAAAGCCGCGTGTTGGGTGTTTCAGGGATGGAATTGAGAAGCCTGTAGTAGTTTTTTTCTCTTGGCTGACGTGTTCTCTCATTTTCTTTTCCTGGTTGCCCAAGCAGTAGCTAGATGAATATTTTGCTGTTACTCACAATTTAGAGTACTGCGATCGCATTTCCAACACAATTCCTCAAAAATCTAAATCTAGGGAAAAACTAAGTTCGACTTTTGGCTACTTTTGATTCTGATGCAGTACCTTTAGCCTTGATTTAGGGAGAGTTTTTTTATTTATGGACTCAAATCAGCAACAGAGTTTTTTCACATTCGATGGAGATGTTGGCGGTACTGCTGGCTACGCAGGGGTTTCGGCGGCTAACAAGACGGCGAATGCTGCGAGTAAATACCTCAATGACTCGCGGCTCTTGAACCAACTTACAGAACACGTGTATAAACTGCTGCTAGAAGACTTGCGATCGCAGCGCGAAAGGGTAGGTAATTATGATTCTCAAAGGTGGTTGTGATGGCTACAGGCGCTAATAACGGCAACATTACTCACGAATTAAATTATGTCACTACTAATCGTTTCTACGTTGAGATAGACAGTTCTATTGCTGCATCTTTCGCCGAATGTTCAGGATTAAGTATTCAAATTAAGAAAAATGTTTTTCAAGAAGGTGGTGTCAACGATCAGCAAAGAATTTATTTAGGTCATACAGAATTTACAGACATAACTCTTAAACGTGGAGTTACCGATCATCCAGGTTTTTGGAACTGGATGAATGCAGTTTTTGATGAACAAAAGAAAACATCCCGGCGCAATGTCAATATTCTGATTTTCAATCAAGCCGGTGAAACAATGATGAGTTGGACTTTAATTGGTGCTATCCCGATAACCTGGAAAACACCGACACTTCAAGCAGATGGCAAAGCCGTTGCCATTGAAGAATTAACTTTAGCTTATGAAGGTTTACAAGTTGCCAGAGCTACAGGAGGAGGTAGTTCTGTACAACGAAATCAAAAAACCGGATATTTTGTTTCTAGTTAATCGGCTATTTTTCAACTATAACTATGCAAATTATTCAACCTACACTAGGAAACAATATTCACCCCTTGGGGATTAGAACATCTTTATCTAATTCTCACAGAATGTTATTGAGAAAAGAGTCTCACTCTCTACATTCACAAAGTAATTTTATTAGTTCCATCCAGAATAAACCACCATTAGTCGCATCCTCAAAGTTTTTATTATCTCGTGAATATGAGCCATCGATACAACCACTAATAGGCTGGGATAGTTGGGATACTCAGGATATAAATAATGACTTTCCATTACTTGAGTTCGATTCTGTTGATTTTATAAATCCACTAGAAGATAGTAATATTATTAATAGTAGCGAACCAGTAAAAGCTAGTATTCCAGAGAACATACAAACTCGCATTGAGGACAATACGAATAATAATACGTCATCAGAAATCAATATTAGTGCTAAAAGTAAATCTAAATCTAAATCAAAAAAAACAAATAAATCTCAACAGCCCCTAGAAAAAAAGTCAGCCACTAAATCTAAGACTAAAAAATCGGTCAAATCATCTACAACTAAGTTGATTGACCAAAGCAACATTCCTATTAATTCAAATGAAGATAGCTTATTAGCTTCAGATAAACCTCTACTTTTTGAGGCTAACTTAGAACTTCCCACTTTACAGCTTGATATTGCTTCAAATAATATTACAAATGATGATAATTCAATTGGTATTATAACAACACCAGATTTGCATAACGTTAATATTACTAACGACGAACTGCAAGTAAATACTGAATTATCATCTAATTTACCTAGTAAAGAATCGTCTGATATAGAAAGTCTTTTGCAATTGCAACAAGAAAATAAATTAGATGATAATACAAGTGATTTAGTAGAATCTTCACTTGTAGAACTTCCTTTTTATCAACAAAATGTAGATCAAACATTTGTTCCCCATAGTTTATTGGGTAATGATGAACAGCAGATAATCCCTAAAACATTAGAATTAGTTAATATTTCAGATATTCCAGTCAGTCCAACGCTACCACAACAGGATATTGAAACAGATCAACTTCCTTCCATAATTGATAATCAAACCATCGCTTCTCCAACAAATTTAATACAGAAGAATGAGGTGTTGCCAACCTTTATATCTCCATCATCCGAAGAGAAATCATCATATATAAATAGAAATAGTGATTTTGAGGCGATTACAGACATTGAAGCAGACTTAATTTTAGAAAATAATCCAAATAATTTTGTCGCTGATAATTTTGTGGCTGATAATTCTCTAGAAAATTCAGCTTTATCATCAACATTGACATCACCTGATATTAATGACACACTTCATGTTTTTGCGAATGATGAAAATATAGTAGGGACGCACAGCTATACACCACTACATGATGTTGGTGTACCTAATTCTCAGTCTTCATTTGCAAAAAGCCCGATTACAATACAGCCAGAGATTGTCTCTAGTTTTACGAGTCAGTCTCCAGCTAGTATACCTATTCAGTTAACACCAACCTCAGCCGATATTGAAGACACACCCAGTTTATTCACAAACTCTGATAATCATGAACAGTTAGTAACTTTAGAATCACAATCTGCTATTGCAGATAATCTTTTAGATGTCTCAACAAATGTAACTTCACTGGAAAATGACAGCAGTATTGAGAATACTATCAACGAGTATACAGAAAGTTATCCTATCTTAGCGCTACCTGAGATTGTGGAAACATCAGAAATTATTGCCACATCGCCTGAGATTGTGGAAACATCAGAAATTATTGCCACATCGCCTGAGATTGTGGAAACACCAGAAATTATCGCCACATCACCTGAGATTGTTGAAACACCAACAGTTATCGCCACACAGCCTGAAATTAGTGAAACACCAGCAGTTACCGCCATATCGCCTGAGATTGCTGAAGCACCAACAGCTACCGCCACATCACATGAGATTGGTGAAGCACCAGCAATTATTGCCACATCGCCTGAGATTGTTGAAACTGTGATGTCTCACGAGGACGTTAACACACCAACAATTCCCGCCACATTACCTGAAATCGTTATAACTGAGAGTATTTTCAGGAAAACTATTGACAATGAACAACCAATAGAATTAGAACTTCTTTTCGCGGTAACAAATCCTGAGATATCAACCTTTGTTGATATTTCAGATAATCCAGATAATCCAGATATAGATATCACAGAAGAAGCAACTTCCGCACAAAATGAGGTAACTATACCATCTGAAGTTGAGCAAAACGCGACGATTAAAAATTTGCCCGCACCTAAAGGTTATGCTACTGGTGGTCATGTAACAGACTCCCACGTTGAAAATCGTCAGCAAATAGCACCCTCGGATACAGTACCAGCAATGCTTACACCTGGAGAGTTTGTGATTAATACCAGGGATGCACAGAAGAATTTACCTCTACTACATCACATCAACACTGGTGGAACACCGCAAGATATTATCCTTCCAAGTTTACAGACACCCAATCCCACAGAACCAGAAGAAACAACTTTTCCAGAGACTCCGACTAAAGTCGATTCTTTTCCAGACACTTCATTACAGCTAAAAAGCACTGAAACTTACTCACCTCAGATATCCAATTCTGTAATTCCTTCTTCTTTGGGGTTGAATATTAGTAAACAGAAGCTTTCAATTCTCAATTCTCCACAGCTTAATCCTCTTCAAAACGAAACAATTGATGTGGATGAACCTTCACCTCAATACTCTTCACCTCCCCTAATTTTCCGAAAAGCAAATCCCAATCCCCGCACTAATACACCTTCCCAATGGTCAAATACACCTTCTCAATGGTCAAGTGTGGAAGATTTACTCAATGCAAATAATGATGAATTCACTAACTTTAATTTTAGTGATGTGGAATCTAATAGCCAAAATTATGATTTTTCTCATGTTTCAGAGTCGCCACAAGTTTTTGCTAAACACTTTCCTACACCTAGAGGCTTTGCTGATGGTGGAGAAGTGACTCCACCCGACATATCTAGAGAAATACAACCGATAACTGAGACAATAGAGAATACCTCTTTAGCTTCTCAAGAAGATGATAAAGATGATACGACTAATCTTGAAGCTCTAGCTCGTGAAATTTATCACAGATTACGACAACGGATAGAAATTGAACGAGAACGTCATGGCGGTTACTCTGGTCGATTACCTTGGTAATTTTCTATTCAATAATTAACTTTTGGAGAACTATTCAAATGGCAAGTCCGGCAATTATTGTTATTCAAAAGCGCCAACCGCAACTTGAGAAAGCCAAACTTGTAGCTTATAACGGTGAAGCACCAGATATTGAATTAATGTTTAATCCTACAGATATTAGTTTCGCTCGAACTGTGAAGTGGGAAAGTAAACAAGGTAACAGGGGAACTACTCTACTTCCAAAGGTCAACTTTTCTGGGGTTGAGCCTTATAAGTTTACACTGAAACAATTATTATATGATACTTATGAAACGAAAGAGTCGGTGATGAAAAAGCATATTGATAATATTAAGAAAGGTGTGGAAACTATCAATAGAGCAACTGATAAGCGTCCACCTGTTTATATATTTACATGGGGATCAGAGTATTTTTATTGTGTAATTACGAGTTTAACTTACTCTTTAAATATGTTTCTGAGTGATGGTACACCAGTTAGGGCACTGGTAGATATAGCCTTGCAAGAAGTAGATAAAAATAACCTTCCTGGAGGACGCGAATCTGATTCTAAAGGTGCTAGTCGCCAGCCAAATCCCAAACTGGGGAAAAATACTTAAAATTTAGGATTGTTGGAACATTTTAAATAGATTAGTATTAAATAGATTACTACTTATGCCTAAAAAAAGTCTTTATTTAAGCGAACCTAAAATTCAGATAGACGGAAAACCCGCTTCGCCTGAATTAATGAAGGATTTGTTGCAAATAACAATCGAAGAAAGCCTTCATTTGCCAGCAATGTTTACGTTAGTAATACATAATAGCTATATTCCTACATCTGACCGACCAGAAAATAAGGCTTGGCGACATGAGCCGTTGTTTAAAATTGGCAAGAAAGTAAAATTGGGTTTTACTTCGAGTACTACTCTAGATAATAATTTTCAAGATGAAGTAGAAAAAATCCTAATTGAAGGCGAAATTACTGGGATGGAAGTTCACTTCAATGAAAAATCTGAAGCTGATATCATTGTTCGTGGTTATGATATTTCTCATCGTCTTCACAGAGGTCGTTATAATCGTTCTTTTTTGAATGAAACTGATAGTGATATAGTCAAAAAAATAGTTCAAGAAGTAGGCATAAGACCTGGTAATATCGATTCAACAGGCGAAGTTAATAAGTATGTTTTCCAAGAAAACCAAACTAATATGGAGTTTCTGCGAGAAAGGGCAGCCCGTAACGGTTTTGAACTATTTATTACAGAAGATAAGCTCAATTTTTGCAAACCAAAAATCCAGGAATCTCTAGCATTAGAATGGCTAGATGATATTAGTAAATTTAGTACCCGCGTCACCAGTGCTGAACAGGTGAGTTCTGTAGAAGTACGTGCCTGGGACTATACTAAGAAAAAATTGATTAGCCAAATAGCTAATAAAGAAAAGCAAGTAACTGAGACAGGCAATCAGCTAGGAAGTAGTACCAGTAGTGCATTTTCTAATCTTAAGTCTCCCAAAATGATTGTTGTAGATAAGCCTGTCGCCAGTCAAAATCAAGCAAAAGCTATGGCTCAGGCTTTATGTGATGAATTGGGAGGAGAATTTGTTTATGCAGATGCGAAAGCAGCAGGGAATCCTGATATTCGTCCTGGACGAGTTGTTAAGCTTAAGGGTATGGGCGATCGCTATAGTGGTAAGTATTATGTTACAGAAACCCGCCATTTCTACAGTCAGCGCGTTTATGAAACTGATTTCAGCGTGCGGGGGCTACGTTCTGGTAACTTATTCACAACTCTATCTCCACAAAAACGTCTACAGCCATCTGAGACTCTATTAGTGGGAATTGTGACTGATAACAAAGACCCACAGTCATGGGGTAGAGTGAAGGTAATGTTTCCCACTCTCACAGAAGAACATACAAGTGACTGGGCGAGAGTTGTAGCTTTGGGAGCAGGCCCAAATCGAGGTTTTGACTGCTTACCAGAGGTCGGCGATGAAGTTTTAGTAGGTTTTGAACATGGCGATATCCACCGTCCCTACGTCATTGGCGGAGTATGGAACGGTCAGGATGCACCACCGGAAAAGGTGGATGACTCGGTTACAAGTGGTGTGAGATTACGCACCATTAAGACTCGTGTAGGTCATGTTCTACAGTTTGTTGAAGAAGATAAAGGAAGTAGTAAAAAAGGTATTCGTGTAGAAACCACAGGTGGTCACAAAATATATCTCAATGATAGCGATCGCTGTATAGAGATTGAAACCACAGGTGGTCATAAAATCAAAATGGACGACATGGCTAAATCTGTTTCAGTGAAATCAACAGGTAATATGTCATTAGATGCTGCTGGAAATATAGACATTTCAGCCAACGGCGTGATTACAGTTAAAGGTGCATTGATTCGCCTTAATTAATTTTCAGGAGGCAGGAGGTAGTGTTTCGACTACACTCAACAACCAGGCAGAAGGCAGAAGGCAGGAGAATGCTTGTTTGCCCTTGGGAGAAGACTCGCTGGTACTAACGTAATTTGTAATTTTCGGTGAAATAGTTAATGAAAAACACTATAGGAGGTTGTGATGGGTAAACCAGCAGCAAGAATTACCGACAATGTGGCGCACCCTTTACCCCCAGTCTTGACAGGAGGGCCGGGTAGTCCCAATGTGTTGATTGGGTCTTTACCTGCGTGGCGAGGTGTGCTTGCAGCAGCAGTACCAGCTTTGCAGTCCGCCAAAACCGCTTCTGATACAGCTATTCAAGTGGCTGAGGCTGCTACTTTAGCGGCGGCTGGTACACCAGGGGCACCTGCTGCCTTAGCTGCCGAACAAACTACAAAGGCAACATCTGCTGCTACTATGGGTAGTGCGATCGCTGCTGCTGCTGTCGGTGCTGATATTCATAATTGCGCCACACCTTTACCCTTGCCTCCTCATGGCCCTGGGGTTGTGATTGACGGTAGTCAGACTGTGCTGATTAACAATCTGCCAGCCTCTCGGATGGGCGACACCGTTTTAGAAGCATTGGGGCCACCGAATAAAATTGTCAAAGGTGATTTTACTGTTTTGATTGGTGGCTGATTGGAGAGGCGGAGGGGCGGAGGGGCAGAGGGGCAGAGGAATACTGCGCCTACGAGTATCAAAGACTCTTTCGCGAGTATTCAAAGACTTGTCCGCGAGTATCAAAGACTCGTCCACGAGTATCAAAGACTCGTCTATGAATCTTAATATATACCAAATTACAGTTACATATAATTCTCCCTCCGCCCCTCTGCCCCCTGCCCCCTGCCCCTCTGCCCCCGCCTCTTCATCCTCGACCTTTGGCGAATAGGCTTAAAGCCCTTGTGCCGATATCTTTGAAGATATCCATGTAACAGCTGTCTAAGTGCCAGATATGGTTTATGGTCGCGATCGAGCCTATTTGGGAACAGGTTGGGCTTATCCACTGCATTTAAATGTGCAAGGTGGGATACAACTTAGCCGTGAAGATCAAAAAGTTAAAGAATCTATTTGGATTATCCTCCGCACGGGAGTAGGTGAACGGGTTTATCGACCTACATTTGGTTCGCGCTTGTCGGAACTGGCGTTTGCACCTTTGAATAGCGATACCCTACTGCGAATCCGTCTTTATGTTTTGGAAGCTTTAGAAGTTTGGGAACCACGCATTACTATCGATGAAGTTGTCACCGATCCTGACCCTATGCGTGGCAGAGTGGACATTATCATCAATTATCGACTTAAAGACAGTCCCGATATTTATAGTTTTGTTTATCCTTATTATTTGGTTTCAGCTGGGGAGGAATCGTGATACGAATTAAAAATTAAAAATTGAAAATTAAAAATCAAGAAAGCTAAATTTTATCTGGGTTTCTAGGCTTGTATCTGTCACATTCTTTTTTTAAATTGGTATGAACTTTGACTTTTTACCGAAATTACCTTCTTCCAATTTAGACGATCGCGCCTTCGATGATTTGGTGGAAGAATGTATTATGCGTATTCCTCGCTACTGTCCAGAATGGACTGACCAC
Organism: Nostoc sp.; assembly: GCF_036916655.1. Taxonomy (GTDB): domain Bacteria; phylum Cyanobacteriota; class Cyanobacteriia; order Cyanobacteriales; family Nostocaceae; genus Nostoc. The sequence continues at coordinate 46,757 of NZ_JBALFY010000012.1, read as the reverse complement.
AATCTCAGTGACCCAGGAATTACGCTAATTGAGTTATTTGCTTGGTTAACTGACCAAATGTTGCTCAGATTTAACCAAGTACCCCGAAAAAATTATGTTGCGTTCCTAGAATTACTGGGTATTCGTCTTCAGCCTCCCGCCCCAGCCCGCACAGAATTAACTTTTTATTTAAGCGCTGCACTACCTGAAGCCTACACGATTCCCGCCGGATTAGAAGCCTCAACTATCCGCACTGAAACTACAGAAGCGATTACCTTCAGTACAGATTCGCCTCTAATTATCGGCAAACCCCGCATCCAACATTTCTTAACTGCCCAAACTACCGAAGATATTCCCCAATCTCTGCGCGAAAGAGTCACAACTTCCTGGACTCGTCAATCTAACGGTTACTGGACAGGTAATGAACAACCGATTTTTGAAGAGGAACCCCAGCCTGGTAACTGCTTTTATTTAGCAATTAATTCTGACGATCCTTTAGACGCTAATGTTTTAGAAATTATTTTCCAAGGGGCTGCGGCTACCCCGGCTGGGATTAACCCCAATCAACCACCCCGGAGGTGGGAAGCCTGGGACGGGGAAAATTGGCAACCCGTTTTATTGCAAGAGTCAGATGATAAAACTCGCGGTTTCAGTTTTTATGAAATGGCCCAACAGGGTGGAAACCCATCTCAAGGTGCAGAGGTACGTTTGCATCTACCGCAGATTTGGCCTGTGGCTAATTTTACCTCATACCGAGGTCGCTGGTTGCGCTGTAGCTTTGTTTCTACAGAAGCAAATGAAACTGGTTACAATCGCCCACCACGAATTATTGGTTTAGCAGTGCAGTCAATTGGCGGTACTGTTAGGGCTAGTCACAGTACGCTAATTCAAGATGAGCGATTGGGAATTAGTGATGGTACACCTGGTCAGAGTTTCCAATTACAAACAGCACCAATTTTAGAACGTCGAGAAAATGAATATATTTTAGTTACTCCTGCTGGTGGTTTGCCGCAAAAGTGGACTGAGGTGAGAGATTTTGCTGATTCTGGACCGCATAACTTTCATTACACCATCGATTCCATCACTGGTACAATCCAATTCGGGCCGCTGATTCGAGAACCTAGCCAACTGAAACAGCAAACCCAGGTACGAACGCGAATTCAGCAACCATCACTAGATGACACATCTGTACAAGTTCTGGAAAATAACCAATCCGAACACCAGTATGGGGCGATTCCTCCCCGTGGATCAGAAATTAGGATGGTTACTTATCGTACAGGCGGTGGCAGAGAAGGCAATGTGCAAACTGGGGCAATCCAGTTTTTGAAGTCTGCGTATCCATATATTGCTAGTGTGGTCAATCGTGTACCTGCAATCAATGGGGCTAATGCCGAATCACTGGAACAGGCTGTAATAAAGGCTCCCCGCATCCTCCGCACGCGCGATCGCGCCGTCACTGCTGAAGATTTTGAAGTTTTAACTCAACAGGCGGGTGCAGGTGCGATCGCGCGTGTCCGGTGTTTGCCAGCAAATTCTCGTAGACAAGCTGGTATAGTTAGTTTACTGGTAGTTCCTTATGCAAACACAGATGCGATCGCACAAGGCAATGGCATGACACCAGAAGAGTTTACTCTTAGTAATGCCCTGCAAGAGCAAATTTTGAGTTACTTAGATGAAAGACGCTTATTAGGGGTACAAATAGAATTACAAGAGCCGAATTACGTAGGTGTTTCGGTACAGACAGAAGTTGCTTTAGAGCCAGCATACAACAACACCTTTGCCAGCGAAGAAATTCGCCGGAATTTAAGGCGATCGCTATATAAATATCTAAATCCCTTAACTGGAGGAATCGACGGCAAAGGTTGGCCATTTGGGCGACCAGTTTATACATCAGATATTGTCGCATTACTGCAACAAACCCCAGGCGTGCGTCATTTAGGCCCCGTCTTGCTGTTTCCCATCCGCAAGCAAGGAGAAAATTGGCGACGACAACCATCCCCAGAACAATTGATCGATCCAGGATCGGAAGGTTTGATATGTTCTTGGGCTGATACAAATCTGCGTTCAAATCACGACATCCAAATAATTAATCGCTGATTTGTCATTTGTCATTGGTCATTGGTCATTAATTAATTATCTATCCTCCTCTGCTCCCCTGCTCCACTGCTCCCCTGCCTCTTCTTATCCCCAATCCCCAATCCCCAATCCTATGGTTCAAAGTCGCTCTAGTCCAGCTGTAAGCATTCAATTAACGCCAATGCAAATTCCCGAAGCTTTACCTGTGGCAGGTTTAGCATTTGCAAATGCAGAAAACATCGATGTTGCTGGGCGTAGTTTACTCTTGCATCCTGGACATCCCAGCGAGATGATTGTCCAAGTACAAAACTTAGAACAACGTCCTTTGCGGGTAAGCTTAAGTATTGAGGGTAACTTCCCATCCCAGTGGTGTCAAATTGGCACAGAAGGCAGTGAAATACCGCCTCATGGACAAATGGATGCTGTTCTCTACTTCTCAATTCCCGACACATTTTTTGAAGACCAAGAAGCAATTTCACCTGGTAAAAAAGATAAACTAACGCTCAATTTTCGCAGCTTAATTACCCTACATATAGACCCAGGCACGGACAACGAACAAATCGAGAGAAGCGAGTATTTCGATTTATACATCCGCCCCTACACTGCCTACATGGAATTCTTGCCAATTTTGTATCGAGAAGTGGACTTTATTGGTCGCTTCATGAAGATATTTGAGCAAGCTTTTCAACCAATAGTTAATAGCTACAATGTCATGTGGGCAAACCTCGATCCCTTGACAGCGCCGCAGGCACTATTACCCTTTATGGCTCATTGGGTTGCTTGGCAAGTAGATTCTATTTGGGATCTCCAGCAACAGCGGCGTTTAATTCGCCGTGCCGTAGAACTTTATCGCTGGCGAGGAACTCGTAAAGGATTGCGTCTTTACTTGCATCTTTATACTGGTTTACCACTAGACGAACATTTAACTAATGAAGCTGATAAACATATTAGTATTACCGAACCTTTTGGCCCAAGTTTTATTATTGGAGATGCACAACTAGGAAATGCAGTTTTAGCAGGTGGACAACCATATCATTTTATAGTATGTTTGCGTTCAAATATTTCAAGTGGCATCATCAACGAAGAACTTATCCAAAGAATCATAGAACAAGAAAAACCTGCTTTTTGCACTTATGAATTATCTATCGAGAATCCCACTAATTAAATAATTCGTAATTAAGTAAAATTAAACAGACTTTTAATCTAAAATCTAAAATCCAAAATCTAAAATTCCTATGTCCCATCCTTTCCCACCCCCACCAATAAAATCTTTTGAGCGCCTGCAAGCCGCAGATGGCTTACTAATTAATGCCGAACGTTGGCGCACAGCCCATGAATATCACCGGAATCGGCAAAATGCTCAATATCAAAGCTTGAACCAACCAGGAATTGTCTGCGGTTTAGGCGTTCGAGATATAACTGCCCCAAGCCAAGTTGAAGCTAGATACCGAGATGGACGTTGGGTACAAATTCAACCTGGTATTGCCATTGATTTAGCCGGCAATCTAATTGTTGTACCGACTTCTTATGATTTTCCTATTGATATAGAAGTAGTAAGTTCTGAACCACTCATGATCTACTTAGTAGTTAGCTATGTAGACCCCGATGAATTGCGGCGCGGACAGCAAAGAGATATTGTTCAAGAAACTTATCGAATTGACCAAAGAAACTCTACACCAGCCAGTTCAGAAATAGAAATATGTCGGATACTTCTGCAACCAGGACATACTGAAATTATCCAACCTGCGGATGCTTTCTTTCCTGGATATAACAATATTGATTTGCGTTATCGCCGTCAAGCACAAATGCGTCCCCAAGCACTTGTCTGTATGGCGCAGGCGACTCATAGCGATCCAGAATGTGCGCGTAATTTTTTCAGCCTTTCATATTTATTACAAGCAGTAGAACCCCTATACCCAAGCTTGCGAGGGGCTGATGAACTAGGTCAGGTTTCTTTAGCAGAAAATATCCAAGACTATGACATTCTTTATCTTACAGGTGGACAAGCAATTTCTTTAAATAGCCTCGAATTTGAATCCCTCAGAAATTATTTAAATTTAGGTGGTGTGCTTCTAGTTGATGCACCAATAAATGCTAATCCTCTAATTGAGAGTACTCAAGCTTTGGCACAACAATTAGAAAGTCCTTTAAGACCTTTAGAAGAATTGCAACGGAGTCATCCTTTAAGGACAAAACCTTTCTTATTTGCTGCCTTGCCAATGGTTAACCAACAGCAGATTAAACTATTAATCGGTGGAGGAATTATTTTAGCTATTGGAGATTTGGCAACTGCTTGGGGACTGGATAGAGATTTGAGTTTACCCAGATTGACTATTCGGACAGCTCAGGAATTAGGGATTAATATTCTTCACTATGCTTGGAAGCGGCGACAGTTAATTGGTTTGCAACAGGAAGATAATTCTGGGCAGTGGTGAAAGTCAAAAAGAGGCAGGGGGCAGGGGGACAGAAAAAGAATTCGGGTATTATGGAAAGGGCGAAAGTACCGATTGGTTTCAACTTAACGGGAAACGGGCGGTTAGAAACCGCGTCTATACAAACAAAACCCACTTCCGTGGGTTTCAAACCCTCAAGGGAACTCCAAGAAATAAATTATTCAAAGTTGTGGAGTGGACATCTTGCCATTGGTGTCAACTTAACGTGAAACCGCTCGTCCGCCGGGAATTGAAATTCCCGTATAATAGCTAAAGTCATCTAAAGATGACTAAATATCGCCAAATATCTCCAGTCTACTTCAGTAGACTTAAGCTATTAGCCCGAAAATTTATTTTTGAAGTAATGGGTATTACTTATTACTCATTACTTATTACTCATTACTCATTTATTTATTTCCGGGCGGGCATGGCAGCCAACAGATATGCCAAATTCTTGCTGAGGAAAACCCCAAACTAAGGGGTAATAAATAACTTTAGCTACTTTTACTATTTTTTCAATTGTTCTAAATAAACAGCAACCTGCATCATAAAGCTGTTACATCTTTGTTAAGAATAGTTACAAGTTCTTAACACAAGGAAATATTTATTATGGTTATCTCACTTGAGAAAAATGCACCACATCAGGTTGTTATCGTTGGTGGCGGCTTTGGTGGACTGTATACAGCAAAGGCTTTGAAGAAAGCAAATGTAAATGTTACTCTCATTGATAAACGTAACTTTCATCTATTTCAGCCGCTTTTATATCAAGTTGCCACAGGTACGCTATCACCTGCTGATATTTCTGCACCATTGCGATCTGTATTCAGCAAAAGCAAGAATACAAAAGTGCTGTTGGGAGAGGTAAATGATATCGATCCAAAAGCGCAACAAGTTATTCTAGGTGATGAAGTAGTACCCTATGACACATTGATTGTCGCCACAGGTGTTAACCATTCCTATTTTGGTAAGGATAACTGGAAAGAATTTGCTCCTGGCTTAAAAACTGTTGAAGATGCCATAGAAATGCGTCGCCAGATATTTTCGGCATTTGAAGCAGCAGAAAAAGAAACCGATCCCGAAAAACGCCGTGCTTTGTTGACTTTTGTGATTGTCGGGGGTGGACCCACGGGTGTAGAATTATCCGGGGCGATCGCAGAATTAGCATACCAAACTCTCACAGAAGATTTCCGCAGCATCAACACTTCAGAAGCGAGAATTGTACTATTGCAAGGTGGCGATCGCATCCTCCCACACATTTCACCAGAGTTATCAAAAGTAGCAGCAGAATCTTTGCAAAAGTTGGGTGTGGCTGTTTACACCAATACTAGAGTGACAAATATTGAAGGTAACACCGTTACCTTCAAGCAAGGCGATGAATTGACAGAAATTACCTCAAAAACTATCTTGTGGGCAGCAGGTGTTCAAGGTTCGCCTATGGGGAAAGCCCTAGCAAAAAGTACAGGTGTAGAGTGCGATCGCTCTGGACGTGTGATTGTAGAACCAGACTTGTCTATCAAGGGTTATAACAACATTTTTGTAGTGGGAGATTTAGGCAACTTTTCCCATCAAAATGGTAAACCCTTACCTGGTGTTGCACCCGTAGCTAAACAACAAGGAGAGTATGTAGCTAAACTCATTAAACGCAGGTTGCAAGGTGAGACTTTGCCACAATTTCGTTACAATGACGTAGGTACTTTGGCGATGATTGGGCAAAATTTAGCTGTTGTAGATTTAGGCTTAGTCAAACTCCAAGGTTTCATTGCTTGGCTCTTTTGGCTAGTAATTCACATCTACTTCTTAATCGAGTTTGACACTAAAGTAGTAGTAGCAATTCAGTGGGGATGGAATTATATCACTCGTAACCGTCGCTCTAGATTGATTACAGGTAGAGATGGTTTTGTAGAAGGAAAAACTGTTAAGAATAGCGTACAAAGACCTTCTGTGACACCTCTGTAACTTCAGCAATTACAGAATCACTCAATGATGCTACAAGAGCTTGTTAGAGTGATGACTGTACCTTCTCTTATTTTGAGATGGCAAGAGAAATTAACGGCTTGAGGGGGAAGGAATTAACGTGAGTTTGATAAACCTCTCCCTACCTGGAACTAAAGTTCAAGTCTGTCTCTCTCCAAGTCGGAGAGGGACGGTTTTGCATGATTATAGAATCTTCATTAGAGGATGTTTGAAAAAGTTTGAATTATTGAGTGCATTAGACGTAGGTTGGGTGGAACAGAGCGCAATCCAGCATATATCAAAATGTCGAGCAGGGTGTTGGGTTACGCAAAGCCTTCACCCAACCTACAATTTTTTTGTTTCATTACTAAAATGTCTTTAATTTTGAATTTTGTTAGCGCAGCGTTAGCGAGTCCGCGTACTCTTACAGAGAAGCAAGCTACGCGCAGCGTCTCGTAGAGAGCGTCATTTTGAATTTTGAATTGTTAATGAGTTTGATTGTTTGAAATTGCAGCATTATTTTTATCGTGTTCAAGTTCTCTCATTAGAGAATCAAAACCACTGGTGTTGTTTCCGCCTTGGGCAAATAAAGACCGAATTTTATTGACGATCGCACTCATGCTGCTGGAGAGAAACCGACCAAGATTATTAACAAAATTTTTCAGTTTCTCAAATATCGCAACCTCTACAGTTGAGTATTTATTGACAATGGGATACACAATTTTTCCTTTTTCTGTTTCATAGTACTCTTCTTCAGGCATCAACATTGATTTGAGTGGTTGTACCTGTTTTGCCATATCGGCTTCAGTTCGTTTATTGCTGAGGAATAAAACATCATAAATTTTGCCATTCCAGCTAGCCCAATAATGGTTTTGAAAAAACCATCGTTTACCATCATCACAATTGGGCTTTTTCCCTTGGTGTGGCGTAGCTCCAGCTTCACTCAAAAAAGGTTTAGCAATACTTTCAACTGTTATTTTTTCAATACCAAAATATTCTTCTGCAACTTTTTTAAAAGCACGAGCTAATGTCTGACAATCCCCTTCTGGAGAGCCTTTCAATAGAGTATCTTGACTCTTACTCACCATTGTGTATTGAAATTGGATATTTCCAAAATTTTTGAAAAGCTGTTCCAGAATTTTATCTTCTGGTAATGTGTCATCTATGCCATTTACTAGTGTTTTGGCTAGCGAGTATTCTTGTAAAAATTTTTGCTTTTTATCTGCTGAGTTATTTGCTGCTAATATTTCTTCAGACTTTGCTTGTTCGTTCTTAATACCTGGTAAGGTTGTCTGCTGTGCATCCTGGTTTTGTGAAACAACTCGATTAATTTGGTTAACTACAGAAGTAGCAACTCTATCCGCTTCTTGCTCATATTGATCTCCTGATTGACCAATAGTGAGTTTTGGCTGTATTTGTCCCATTGACACAATCTCAGCACGTTTGATCGCCATTTTGCTCAGGTGATGACCAAATTGGGAAGAGTGTTCTTTTCCTTGCTGCAACGACTCATTCATCTTTGTTTGCAATACAGTGAGTCGCTCTTGTCCCTCTGCTGTGATCGTGCCGTGCTTGGCTTGTATCTGGAGTTTTGTTGCCTCAAATTGATACTGTTGAAATTTCTGATTTTCTATCTTCGCCTGGACTATAGGCTGGTTGGAGCGAGTAGTTAATAAATGCGTAGGCGTAGCCCGTCGTAGACATCGCAACTGACTTTGCTCTGACGAATAAGCGGATGAGTCAGCTTTTTTGTGGATTTGTAGCCGTTCTTTCATCGCTAGTTTCAAAAGTCAATAGTGGGTAATCTATATATTATGTCACTTACTTAAAGATCCCCGACTTATTTAAGAAGTCGGGGATCTGATTGTTTACAAACGATTTAGGATTGCGATAATTTCTATTGGCTTAAGAACGCCGTACATTTAAGCAACACCATTCTTTTCGTTTCCACAGGGTAGCGACAACCCAACCATTTTGTTCTAAGGCGTCAGCAACAGCTTTAGATTGTTCCAGCAAAATACCACTGAAGATCGCCCAAGTTTCAGGTTTAGCGATCGCATTCATTTCTGGTATCAATTCAATAATTACATGAGCCAAAATATTGCAGACGATACCATCCACTGGACTTGCAATTAATTTTGTCAAAACGTCTACACTTCCCAATGCTGGTAGTAAACGTTCTGAGCTAATGTCATTCAGGGCACCATTACTAAAGGTTGATTGCACCGCTAAAGGGTCATTATCTACTGCATAGACTTTCTCTGCACCCAGTAACAGCGCTCCAATGGAAAGGATACCAGAACCACAGCCAATATCCGCAATTATCAGATGTTCATGTTTGCCACTATTACCCACAAAAGACTGAGGAACGCCACTTAGCCGCATTTCCAGAGATTCCAAACATAGCTGAGTCGTGGCATGGTTGCCCGTACCAAATGCTACACCAGGGTCGAGACGAATCACTAACCGTTCTGTTTTTTCTGGTAATGGTAGCCAAGCGGGGTTAATTAAGAAGCGATCGCCTATTTCTTGCGGATGCCAATATTGTTTCCAGCTAGTCGCCCAATCTTCCTCATCAATCAACTGCCATTGTAGTGAGGGAGATGAAACTCCTACACAGAGGGCATCTTGACGCAGCCACAGCGATAGTGCTGCCAAATCTAGTAGCTCTGTTTGAATTGTCGGCAGATAAGCCCTGACTAAAGATGAGTTTCCTTTGTTTTCGCTAGCTGTACCACGACAGCCAAAATCTTCCAGTCGCCAAAAGATTGATTCTTCTAGGTCTGGCTCACATAAAATCTGTAGTTCCCACCAGGTGTTTGCCATACAATTTTAGATTTTAGATTTTAGATTTTAGATTGGGGAGTAGGTAATGGTTAATGACCAATGGAAAAAACAATGAGCAATTAGCCATTACCAATCCAAAATCCCTTCGGGTTCGGCAGTCCCCCAGACGCTCGATAACTCGCTAACGCTGCGCTATCGACGGGAACCGCCATCGCGCTTCTCTTCGAGACGCTCCGCGAACGCGTCTCCCCTTGGGAGAAGACGGGGGCTACCTCACCAAAATCCAAAATCCAAAATTAGAGAGTTACCGTATACGCGTCCCGAATACCAGGGACTTTGATAATTTCATCCAAAATGCCCTCTGGTAAAGGGTCATCTATGCTCAGAGCCATTACCGCATCGCCACGGACGATTTTACGACCTACCTGCATACTGGCAATATTCACATTAAAACTGCCGAGTAGGGAACCAAGTTTGCCGATGATCCCCGGCATATCGCGGTGCAGGGTAAACAACATATATTTACTGGGTGGGACGTTAATCGGGAAACCGTCAACGTCGGTGAGGTGGATTTCTCGCTCACCCAACAAAGCGCCTGTTACCGAATGAGTACCTAAAGTACCTGTGGCTTCAAGATGCAGTGTGCCGGCATAGTCTCGAATGGAAGCATCACGGGTTTCAATTACCCGAATGCCGCGTTCTTTGGCTTCTATACTGGCATTTACGTAATTTACTCGTTCCCGCAAAGCTTGGTAAAGTAGTCCTTTCAGGGCAGCGACGATTAAAGGCTGACTTTTGTTAGTTGCGAGTTCGCCTTGCAGTCGAATATTCAGTACTTCCACCCGTCCGCCAGCTAGCTGTCCTACCAGATTACCGAGGGTTTCTGCTAGCTGCATGTAGGGTTTGAGTTCTTCCAAAACGTCGGGGCCGAGTCCGGGGATGTTGACGGCTGAACGCGCTGGTAGTCCTAAAAGTACATCGCGAATTTGTTCGGCAACATCAATGGCCACATTCACTTGAGCTTCTGCGGTAGAGGCTCCCAAGTGGGGGGTGAGGATAACTTCTTTGCCTAGCGATCGCAACTCAGATTCACCCAGCGGTTCTGACTCGAACACATCCAAGGCTGCACCACCGATTTTACCAGCTTTCAGAGCTGCTGCTAAAGCTACTTCATCAATGATCCCACCACGAGCGCAGTTGATAATTCGGGCTGTAGGTTTCATCTTTGCCAAGGTTGTGGCATTGATTAAGTGCGTGGTTTCTGGGGTTTTGGGGATGTGAAGGGTGATATAGTCTGCTTGCTGGAAGAGTAAATCTAGTTCCACCAACTGACAGCCAATTTGTTCGGCTCGTTCTGTAGAAATAAAAGGGTCGTAAGCTAGGAGTTTCATTCCCATTGTCTTAGCTACAGCCGCAACATGGGAGCCAATTTTGCCCAAACCGACAACGCCAAGAGTTTTTTTGTAGACTTCCGCGCCGACAAAACTATTACGATCCCAAGCACCGCGTTTCACCGAAGCGTTAGCATCGGGGATGTGGCGAGATAAAGCTAAAATCATTGCTAGTGCGTGTTCGGCAGCGGCAATTGTATTTCCCTCTGGAGAATTGACTACCACAATTCCCCGACGTGTGGCAGCGGGAACATCTACATTATCCACCCCCACGCCAGCACGACCGATGATTTTTAACTGGGTGCCGGCATCAATGATTTCTTGAGTAACGCGTGTACTAGAGCGAATCATCAGCGCGTCATACTCACCAATAATTTCGATCAGTTCTGCTGGTTTTAGACCTAGTTTGACATCAACAGTTGCAACTTGCGAAAGAATATCAATTCCAGCTTGGTCAATAGAATCGGAGACAAGAACCTTAGACATGATTATTTCATTTAAAGCTACAGGTTTTGCTGCACAAGACTTTTTAGTTTAGTCTTTATCTGTCGCAATTCAGCAAAAATTATTCATTTGAATATCGACTTAACTTTAACTTACACTATATGGTCGTGGTCTCAAAGCATCAGTTGCTTCCGGTGGCTAATGCCTGCTAAGTATTTTTATTGCTGACTACAAACTCTCAAAACTAGCTTGACCAAGTACTAGCTTAGAAATCGCTATAATTCTGGTGAGCCAAATATCCTATGAGTTTTGGGGAAACCACCCATGTTAGAGTACAACTTGCCAAGGTACTTGCCCTCAGCCGAAGAACTACCGGACTCTGATGAAACACCTGTGGATAACGAACTGCAAGAATTGATCCCAGGCTTGCTTAAAGCTATCCTGCTGATACTTTGGGCAGAACGCCTAGACTGGTTGTTTGCCATAGATATGGGTATTTATTATCACCCAGATAAACCGCCAATTGTGCCAGATGGGTTTTTGAGCTTAGGGGTAGAGCGTTTTTATGATGAGGAACTGCGTCCTAGTTATGTGCTGTGGGATGAAAATGTTGTACCGATTTTTGTCCTAGAAGTAGTATCCCAAAATTATCGTAAGGAATACACTACTAAATTGGCTGAATATGAGGCTTTAGGTGTACTTTATTACGTAATTTACTCCTCTCGTCGCCGCCGTAAACCACATCTGGAAGTACATAAATTAGTTAATGGTAAGTATGAATTGCAAGAGGGAAACCCAGTTTGGCTACCAGAAATTGGCTTAGGAATTGGTTGCGAAAGGGGAAATTATTGCGGTGTAACACGGGAATGGATGTATTGGTATGATGAGCAAGGACAACGATATCTCACGCCCGCGGAACAAGTAAAACAAGCAGCACAACTTGCTCAACAAGAGACACAACGCGCTCAACAAGCAGAACAACGGGTGCAAAAATTGACTGAACAATTAAGAGCGCTGGGAATAGATCCAGACAATTTGGGTTAACTGAAATATTTTGCAATATTTTCAACAAGACTCAAAAACTGAGTTTTTTAGATTTATGGCAAATGCCTAAATCAAGCCTCGCTACTGGAAACTGTTAGTAAAAAACTATTGCTTTTTAGGAATAACATTCCTGATTCCACTTTTGCTAGAAACAGTATCAGTTTTATAACGAGGGATAATATGAATACTAGTGTGCATAATATTTTGACCTGCGGCTCGATTGATGTTCATTCCTATATTAAAACCATCAGGTTCAAATTCTGTTTGGAGAATTTCTTGCACTTTGTTCACCATAAACCAGCAAGCAGATTGCTCCTTTAATGGCAGTTCAAAATAATTGCTAACATGACGTTTGGGAATAATCAAAACATGACCTTTACTTATGGGATAGCCATCAAAAATAGCATAAGCGGTTGCTGATTCAGTTAATAGTTTGAGAGTTTTATGGGGATTACAAAATATACAATAATTAGATGAATTTCGCTGATAATTATAATGGATATATTCATATAATTCCCGACGTTCATCTAAACAAACGGAGGGGAAGGGAAGTTTGACAATACACTGATAGGTAGGTTTCTTGTGAACATAATGTTCTCGAAAACCTTCTTTTTTGAGATCCCGCCTTACAGCGTAATAAGCTTTACCTCCTGGTTTTAATAGATGTGATACTTCCATAAGAACATTAGCTTGTTCTTCAGTAAATAAAACATTTAAAACATAAAAGCAAATTATTGTATCGAACTTATTATCAGGATATTCTGGAAAATAATAAGGGTCGTAACCTGTAATATCATAACCTTTTTGACGCAATATTTTAACATCATTCCCAAAGCCACAACCAAAGTCTAGTATTTTGCCTTGTAACAGGTTTTGATTTAATAAAAACTGTGCAGGAAATGACAGATAACTTCTTTCGATCGCAGTCAAATGACTGAATTGATTTTTTTGCTGTTTCATGGAATGAATTTTGGTGCAGATATCCCAAATTTATTATTCCCAGCATCCGTTGAGGTTATGCGATCGCATCTAATAATTTTTAAGGTGAAAACAGGTATCACTGTCGAGTAAATAGTTCGCAAGCTGTAATCGCGTAGGCGTAGCCAGCCTTAGGCATCACTTACAGTACGACTGGAATATATTTCATCAACAATTTGTTCTACGGTGCGTGTATCTTCCCACGTTCCAAATGTCTCTTCTAACGGTTCACGGCATTGCTGAATGTACTCACGTAAGGCATCCGTTAATCAAAGTTTGGTAATTTCCTCCCACCTGCTGTCTGAACTTGGTCACGAAACCATGCTAATACTTCATCATCTAGGCGAATTGTAATTCGAGTTTTGCCTGTTGGTCTTGATTCAATCGCTCCCCGCTTGCCCTGTCTAAAATCATACTCAGCTTCCATAATTTCCAAATTTAATACAGTGCTACTGCACAGCTATTCAAGCCTCAAAAATCTTCATCATCGACAAAAAATTCCGCATCGTCTTCCAATCGAGAATTACGCTGCCCAACACCAGCAAGTCCCCACAGAGGTTGCAGCACTGCCATACCAATTAACCCGACAACGGCGCTAAAAGCCAGCACTAAACCCATTGGTATCTGAATCGATTGGAATGTTAAGAATTTTAACGATACGGGTGTGGCATTTTGGACTGAAATAATTGCGATCGCGATTACCCAAACCGCTACAACTAGAGATGTCAAAAAAGGAGCGAGAGTTTTCATACTTTGATTGAAGTTAGGAGTTAGGAGTTAAGAATTGTTAATTTATAACTCTTAACTCCTCACTTTTAATTTTTATGCCTCTAGTTTAGCAATGACATTCTCTAACTCTTGGGCGATTTGGGTGAGTTTTTCGGGAGTGTTGGTTTCGAGGTAGACGCGCACCAGTGGTTCTGTACCGGAAGGACGCAGTAAAATCCAGCTACCTTCTTCTAAATAGAGCTTAATACCGTCTTTACGCCCCACTTCCTTGACTTTAATGCCAGCTACTTCTGTAGGTGGATTTTTGGTAAAAGAGTCGATGACGGCTGTTTTATGCGCCTCTGTGAGGTGCAAGTCTAGGCGGTTGTTATAAAGTGGCCCATCGGCTTCGGCGATCGCTTCTGCCACCAACTGACTCAAAGGTTTGCCTTCATAGGCGATCGCTTCTGCCACCAGCATATCGGCTAATATCCCGTCTTTTTCGGGAATATGCCCAATAATACTCAAACCGCCTGATTCTTCTCCACCAATTAATACAGCAGTTTCACGCATTTTTTCGCCGATGTACTTAAAACCAACTGGTGTTTCGTAAATTTGTAGCCCATTTTTAGCCGCGAAATTATCCAGCAGGTGGGTTGTAGCCACAGTGCGGACGATCGCGCCAGTTTTACCTTTGTTTCTGATTAAATGACGTGCTAGAACTAACAGCACAGTATTCGGAGTGAGGACAGTTCCTTGTTCATCAACAATACCAAAGCGATCGCTATCTCCATCCGTCGCCAAACCTAAATCAGCGCGATCGCGAACTACTGCTTCTGCTAACTCAACTAATTGTTCTCCTTTGGGTTCTGGCATTCCACCGCCAAATAAAACATCCCTCCAATCGTGAAAACTTTCTAACTGAACGCCACTACGTTGCAAAACTTCATCTAAATAGCCGCGAGAGGTAGAATACAAAGCATCATACTTTACCTTTAAATTAGCGCTTTTAATCTTTTCTATATCAAGTAAGGTGTAGATAAATTGTAGATAATTAAGTTTCGGATCGAAAATTGAAATTGAACCTGATGGTTTACTCCCAGGCAACTCATCCGATGCACTTTTTATATTTGCCACAATAGTATCAGTAATCTCTGGAGTGGCAGGCCCAGCATAATCGGGTATATATTTAATTCCACAGTAGCGTGCTGGATTATGGCTAGCAGTAAACATTAATGCCCCTGCGGAATTTAAGTGACGGGCGTTGTAAGCAATTACTGGTGTGGGGCAATCTCGATCGGTAATTTTTACAGTCCAACCCAAGTCTGCTAGGACTTGGGCCGCTGTTTGGGCAAACTGATCAGCTAAAAAGCGAGTATCGTAGGCAATAAGTACTGGTCTATCTTTTGTGTAGGCTGTTACTAAATAAATGGCAATTGCCCTTGTTACTTTCCGTACATTGGGAAATGTAAAGTCATCGGCAATAATCCCTCGCCATCCATCAGTACCAAATTTTATCTTGCTGGACATTTTTGCCACTTGCTCTTGTACATTATCAGTACTATAAAAGCTTCCCGCAAAGCGTGGGTAGCAGCAAGTATCCACCGAAGTTCTTTTCTAAGCAAGCCTTAGCTTAAACTTCTCCCCACCGTATTTTCTCTCACTGTTTCTGAGCAATGTCAACCCCCGATCGACCTTTTGCCAGTTATCACCTTTGGTCTCTAGTTGCCCCAGCGACCGGGCAAGAACGCTGGCATTGCCAGATGAGACGGGGGTTTATCAAAGCACGGCAACACGAACCACAAGTCAAAGCGCTATTAGCACAAGCCACCGCACCCCAGCGGATAGGCATACTCGCCCAAAAAGGCATTTATGAGTTTCATCATCACAGGCATCTGTTGAAGCAAGCAGATGGTGTAGAAAGAGTTGCACAGCTACTAAAATTAGCTCACTCAAGCGTTCAAGTCCAGCAACGCGTGCTGCAAATTTTGCAAAAATATCACGATGCGCCGTTGCTTTTGGATAAACATATTATCCAATTAACTCCAGGTGATGAAGGCTTTCCCAAACCGATAGTAGTTGAACAAGAAGATTATTGCTTTCGTTTATACGCGGCTATGGACTGCGTTTTTATTGAGTCTGACAGCACTTTACATATTTTGGATTTCAAAACTGGTAAGTCGGCTTTTGACAAACGACAGGCATTAGTTTACTTGCTAGCGGCTCGTTATCTTTATCCTGGACGAGAAGCTGTTGCATCATTTTATAATTTGGAAGTATGTAAAAAGTCGGAGTTAATTAGCATTAATAATAGTGAATTAGAATCATTAAAATTTGAGTTAGCTAATATTGCCCATAAACACCAACACGACCTGCATAAATATCAAGAAGAAACTAGTAATTTCAGTAAAATTTTCCCTCCTAATCCTGGTTCTCACTGCCGTTTTTGCCCATTTAACTCCATCTGTGAATTTGCCGATTTTAAGCAGCATCAATCATATCCAATGCCCAGTTTAAGAGTTAATAGCTAATTAATTTACCTATTTCTCTTGGTTAAATTTTCAAAATAACTTACTAAATACTCGTATTTTTACTGACCTAATTTTCTTCTTATATCAGACAACCTAGATATCAGATACACCGATTTTTATCTTTGGTTGTAAGGAGTTAAGACTAGTGCGATTAACCGCCAATCAATCTGTATTTAGATTAGTAGGAATTTGGACGTTTCTTTTACTTCTCATGTTTAAAGGGATTTTGCCTCAACCAGTTTATGCATTGCTGTTGTCTCTAGATGCTTGTGCTGTTAAAGCTGAATGTGCTGTTGTTATAGGCTTAGAATTAGCTCTTACTACGAAGGTTGCAATTAGCAAAGCTCAAAATGAGGAGGTTCCAAATAAAGCTAAGGAGGGATATTGTTCTTTTTATCCACTTAATTTGGTTTGTGGGCCACAAGGTCAATCTTTAGTTCTTTATAATTACAAATTTCACCAAGCAGTACATTACAAGAGGTCTGGACATCCCGACAGATTTGTAACCCATCATTATCGAAGTTGGCGACCTGTGCCAGGGGCAATTAGAAGTTTAGCTCAATATCCAAATATTGAATTTGGTGGTGGTTATCCTCCATCTGGTGATTATGTAACCTGGATTCGTTTAAATGATGGAGATGGTAATAATCAAACTCGTGGAGTCATTTATGAATACTCAACTGGCGATACTATGACATGGGATGATTATGCAAATTATTCTAACAATAATATTGAGGGAGAATGGATTAGTGATGTGGTTCGTGCTGATATACTGCCAGATAATTCATCTCCTCATGATAGGAAAGATTGATTTCAAGAAAAGCGCGAGGTTAACAGAGAGTCTTAAGGTACGTTAGCTTACGGCATAATACACTCTACTAGCATGTCAAGGCTAAAATGTTGCGAAAAAATTGTAAGTTGGGGAGCCACAGCGCCCTTGCGGGTTCCCCGCGTTGTAGCAAGTTGGAGGCTTTGCGTAACCCAACCTACGTCTAATGCACAATTTTTTGCTTGCCATGCCACTACAAATTTTTTTTGCTGGGGAGTAGAGAAGTTGCAGTAAATTTTTCCCCTCTGCCCCTCTGCCTTTTGTGCGCGATGCCCAATGCCCAAATTCAAAAGTCCGGTAATTCTTTAAGAATTGTGAACCGAATATGATTTATCGCTAAATCACCGATGGGGATATCTTCTTTGGTTAGCCGCGCACCTTGACTTGTCACGGTTTCAAAGGTGATACCTTTGCCAATTTCAATGTGATACCAGCACAAGCCCATAAAAAAGCGCGTCGGATAAGGCCCACCTTCAGCAACATCGTCAGGATTTGATTCCATTGGCAACCAGCCAAAACTTGGGATGTAGAATTCTAGCCAAACATGATTAAAGTCGGGTTGTAGTGGAACTCCTAGTAAGTCACTATGAGGAGGACATTTGTATCTACCTACGGTGCGACAGGGGATGCCATTTAAACGAGATAGGGCAAGTAAAACACCGACATATTCGCCACAAGAACCAACCCCCCGTTCTAAAACTGTATCTGGCGCGTCAATATAAGGTTTAATACCGTAAGATAACTGGTCGTAGACGTAGTTGCGGATGCTGTGCATTTTCCGCAGCACATTGGTTTCAGAACCAATCGCCTCTCTGGCGGCACGGCGAACAATGGTGGTATCCATTGCTAAATCGTCGTCATCCACTAGGTAGCGTGTCTGTAATTCTGGGGAAAGTTCAGGAACGTCTTCTACATCTCTGGGTGTGATGCGATATTTAATTCCTCGAACTTCCAAAAGTGCTTTCCAGCCAAATATATGCCGTTCGCCTGGGGCAAGAGAATCAAATTTAAAGACTGCTACCCGTTGCCCCTCTATCACTTCTTCGGTGAAAGGTATACCAATGGGTTCAACGTGTTTCACCTTTTGACGCTCAGTTTCCGATGGTAGGGCGATGCGCCATTCCACATCAGGGATATAAACCTCGTCTAAGGGTGCAATTTCCTCAGCATAAGACATTTCAATGAGATAGCCATTGGAGAGGGCGTAGCGCTTATCTGGCTGGTAATGATAATACAGAGGATGAATAAAAGTGCGATCGCGGAATGTTAATTCATGACTAGGATCGGCATTGGGGTTATCCCGAATATAAGGCTCCTCTGAGGCATAGGCGACGTAAATACTTTCTTTGCCTGTTTCGTAATTTTTATGGATTGCGATGCCTGTGGGACATTCAAAAGGTGTTAGGACACTGAATTGCAGTTCTCCTGTGGCCCTGTCCATCGCGTAAACTGATTGTTCGATGCGATCGCAAATCCACAGCATTTCTTGGTTGACTGCCAAATTCTCGATCCCAACTCCAGGAGCATAAAATCTGGTAATCTCTTTTCGGGTTTCGCGGTCAAAAACCAGAATGTAACCTAGTCTTTGGCAACTGACATAAACTGTTGTTTCCCAAACAGCAACACCGTCAGCCGCATAAGGCAATGTCACAAAATGTTCGAGATCCAAAGCATTTAGCTTGCACAAATAAACACTATTTTCTCGGCTCACCCACAGAGTATCTTCCCACGCCGCTAGACCAGTGACATCGGTAAATTCTTCAACTTGATGGGGATTGAGAATTTTACTGTTGTCAGAGGCGGGATCGATTTCCAGTAGATGCCCTTTAATACTGTCAATGGCAATCAGTTTATCTTTGATGAAAGTAATGCCACATAGGGCAGCAGCAGTAAGCGGTCGAATTGTTTTTTGCCCAAACATCTGGCTAACGGTCAAAGTGGGGAGTGCAAAACTCATAAAACCTTATGGTAAGTGTAAAAGTGACTGGGGACTGGGGACTGGGGATTAGGTGCCAAACCCTTAAAACGCCACGTTTACGGCGGGGTACTAACAATTATCGGTACAATGTGTTCCGAAAAACTCTTTCGTGAGAAATAATACTATGTCAAAATCGGAAGAATTTACAAATGTTAAGAATTACAGATACATTCATCTGACTGGGCGATCGCCTTAATGTAACTTTAGGAGATGGAATTCCTGCCATCACTAAATTATGATCGAATTTTGTAACCATTTGCTGTGACCTACACGATGTCTGCTAATTCTCTGCCTGAAGGTGCCGCCGTTTGGCATAGTTTAGAAGTTGATAAAGCGCTAGACCTGCTTGATAGTAATGCAGACAGCGGCTTAACACCCCAAGAAATTCAACAGAGATTGCAAAAATACGGCCCCAACGAACTTGAAGAAACTGCTGGCCGTAGTACTTGGGAAATTCTCCTAGATCAGTTCAAGAACATTATGTTGTTGATGCTGATTGGCGTTGCTCTAATTTCTGGCTTGATAGATTTATGGAGTTGGCAGTCGGGCACTTTGAAGCCTGGTGAAGTGCCATTTAAAGATACCATCGCTATTTTAGCAATTGTCATCCTTAATGGCATACTCGGCTACGTCCAAGAAAGCCGGGCCGAAAAAGCCTTGGCAGCCTTGAAAAAAATGACCTCTCCCTTAGTGCGCGTAATCCGCAACACCAGATTTGTGGAGATAGCAGCTAAGGAACTAGTTCCAGGGGATGTAATGCTGCTAGAAGCTGGGATGCAGATAGCCGCAGATGGCCGTTTGATCGAACAGTCGAATTTACAAATACGCGAGTCGGCCTTAACTGGTGAAGCCGAAGCGGTGAATAAACAGGCATCACTCAAATTGCCGGAGGAAACATCATTAGGCGATCGCCTCAATGTCGTCTTTCAAGGTACTGAAGTAGTCCAAGGACGCGGCAAGGTTCTGGTGACTAACACCGGCATGACTACAGAATTGGGTAAAATTGCTGCAATGTTGCAGGCGGTAGAAAGTGAACCTACGCCTTTACAGCAGCGGATGACTCAACTGGGTAATGTCCTGGTTACGGGTTCTTTAATTCTCGTGGCGATCGTTGTCGTCGGCGGTGTCATCAAGGACGGAGGTTTTAAAAACATCCAAGAACTCTTGGAAGTTTCCTTGAGTATGGCCGTTGCTGTAGTACCAGAAGGTTTACCAGCTGTAATTACCGTCACCTTGGCACTGGGAACCCAGCGAATGGTGCGCCAAAATGCCTTGATTCGCAAATTGCCAGCAGTGGAAACATTGGGTTCTGTAACTACTATCTGTTCTGATAAAACTGGTACACTGACTCAAAATAAAATGGTGGTGCAATCAGTTTCCACCAATAACAAAACTTTTCGCGTCACTGGCGAAGGTTATGCACCAACAGGGGACTTTCAGTTAGATGGTCAAAAAATTTCCTTAGAGGAGTCTCCAGAAATCCCAGCGTTATCAGTTGCCTGTACTATTTGTAATGACTCAGTGTTGCAAAAAGAACAAGGTGAATGGGCGATTTTGGGAGATCCTACAGAGGGTGCATTGTTAACACTGGCGGGAAAAGCCGGAATTGAAAAAGACCAGTGGAACAGTATGTTACCTCGGGTTGCGGAGTTCCCCTTTTCTTCGGAACGGAAGCGGATGAGTGTCATTACTCAGGTGGAGGGAGTCGCCACAGGTGAAGCATTTTCGAGAGGAATTGACCCGGCGATCGCCGGCTTTCTGGAATCTGAACCCTACTTAATGTTTACCAAAGGTTCTCCAGAGCTAACCTTGGCACGTTCCACTCAGATTCATTTGGGTAATTACACAGGCCCATTGACCGAAGAACACCGCCAGAAAATTTTGGCAGAAAATGACCTGATGGCGAGTAAAGGTTTGCGGGTGCTAGGTTTTGCCTACAAACCTTTAGTAGAAATTCCACCGTCAGGTTCAGACGAAACATCTGAGCAAGATTTAGTCTGGCTGGGATTGGTGGGAATGCTAGATGCACCACGCCCAGAAGTCAGGGCAGCAGTTCAAGAGTGTCGGGATGCAGGTATTCGCCCAATCATGATTACAGGCGACCACCAATTAACAGCACGAGCGATCGCCACCAATTTAGGAATTGCTCAAGAAGGCGATCGCGTCCTCACAGGTCAAGAATTACAACGGATGACTGACCAAGAATTAGAGCAAAACGTTGACCTGGTAAGCATCTATGCCAGAGTTTCTCCAGAACACAAACTGCGAATTGTCCAAGCACTGCAACGCCGGGGTAGATTTGTGGCGATGACAGGCGATGGTGTCAACGATGCCCCAGCCCTCAAACAAGCCGACATCGGGATTGCAATGGGCATTACTGGCACTGATGTCAGTAAAGAAGCCAGTGACATGGTGTTACTTGATGACAACTTCGCCACCATTGTTAGCGCCACTAAGGAAGGTAGAGTTGTTTACACTAATATCCGCCGCTTTATTAAATACATCCTGGGCAGTAACATTGGTGAAGTTCTCACAATTGCAGCCGCACCCTTAATCGGCTTGGGAGGCGTTCCGCTTACTCCCTTACAAATTTTGTGGATGAATTTGGTGACAGACGGTTTACCAGCCTTGGCATTAGCTGTGGAACCTCCAGAACCAGATGTCATGCAACGTCCGCCTTTTAGTCCTCGTGAAAGCATTTTCGCCAGGGGATTAGGTTCTTACATGATTCGCATTGGGATAATATTTGCCATTATTACCATTACGTTGATGTGGTGGGCTTATCAACATACCCATGCTGCTGGGTATCAGGGCGATCCTGAAACTTGGAAAACAATGGTATTTACAACTTTGTGTATTGCCCAAATGGGACATGCGATCGCCATTCGCTCCAACAACCGACTAACCATTGAGATGAATCCCTTCTCCAATATCTTTGTACTAGCGGCTGTTGTCGTCACCACGATTTTGCAGTTGATGCTAGTTTATGTCCCACCCCTGCGAGATTTCTTTGGTACTCACTACCTAAACATACAAGAATTAGGGATTTGTATTGGCTTCAGCGCCTTAATGTTTGTCTGGATTGAAGCAGAGAAGATATTTTTGCGGATTATGGGCAAGAAGGCTGTGTAAAAAACGGGGCATGGGGCATGGGGTATGGGTTATTAATTATTCTCCTCTACCCCTCTGTTCCCCTGCTTCTTCTTTGTCTCCTCCTCTCCAATCCCCAATGCTCCATGCCAAATCCCCACCATGTACCTAAAAACTCTAAACCTCCGACAATTTCGCAATTATCAAGACCAGCAGGTTGAGTTTACTGCTGCCAAAACAATTTTGGTAGGTAATAACGCTCAGGGAAAGTCGAATTTGTTGGAGGCGGTGGAGTTGCTGGCAACATTGCGATCGCACCGCATGACCCGCGATCGCGATTTGGTTCAAGAAGGGGAAGCTATAGCCCAAATTTATGCCACCCTTGAGCGACAAACAGGTGTTAGCGATCTGACCTTAACCCTGCGCCGCAATGGTCGCCGTAGCGTTGCTCTCAATGGTGAATCGATCCGTCGTCAAATGGATTTTCTCGGTGTTCTCAATGCCGTCCAATTTTCGAGCCTGGATTTAGAACTAGTACGCGGCGGCCCGGAAGGTCGCCGCAACTGGTTAGATACACTTTTAATTCAACTCGAACCAGTTTATGCTCATATTTTGCAGCAGTATAATCATGTGTTACGTCAGCGCAATGCCTTTTTAAAAAAAACTCAAGACTCAGAACTCAGCACTCAGCACTCAGAACTAGCAGTATGGGATGCACAGTTAGCGACTACAGGAACCAGAGTAATTAGACGGCGCGATCGCGCCATCCAAAGATTAGCTCCCATTGCGAGTACTTGGCACGCCAGTATCAGCGGCAGTACAGAAGTTCTGCAAATCAAGTACGTACCGAATATTCCTTTAGAGGATAATCAGCCAGAAGAAGTACAGCAAGCTTTTTTAGCCAAAATTCAGCAGAGAGCGATCGCTGAAATGCACCAAGGTACTACCCTGGTTGGGCCCCATCGCGACGAAATAGAATTAACTATTAACCAGACACCCGCTCGTCAATACGGTTCTCAAGGTCAACAACGAACGCTGGTTCTAGCCTTAAAATTAGCCGAATTACAATTAATTGAAGAAGTCGTCAAAGAGCCACCATTACTATTACTTGATGATGTTCTTGCCGAATTAGATTTATCCCGCCAAAATCAACTGCTTGATGCTATTCAAGACCGCTTTCAAACCCTGATTACTACCACTCACTTGGGTTCTTTTGATTCCCAGTGGTTGAAATCCTCCCAAATTCTTTTTGTGAAAGCAGGACAATTAACAATTCAAAATTCAAAATGACGCTCGATGATTCGCTCTAAGCGTTGGCGTCTTCCAAAGGAGAAGAGAAGCCATGCCGTTGGCACAGCCTCTCGTAGAGAAGGCTTTACGCTGCGCTAACAAAATTCAAAATTAAAGACATTTCAGACGGGTATTTAAACTCCGATTTTCCAGTCCCCAGTCCCTAATCCCCAGTCCCTTTTTCAATGATGTTTTTCTAACCTTTTAAAAACGTTGAGAACTAAAAAAGTCAAGAGAGCGCCAATCAATCCTAACTGCCATAAACCACAGCCGGCAGCAATTCCCAATGCAGCTGAAACCCAAATAGCTGCTGCTGAGGTGAGTCCGTGAATTTCAAGTTGCTGTGATTCTTGGGATGATTGGCGGACAATTTCTCCCGCTCCGAGAAATCCTACACCAGCTGCAATCCCCTGAATGACGCGGCTAAGTGCATCAGGACTACCTTGCAATCCTCCTGTTTGCATGATTGTCAAGGTAAACATGGCTGAACCTAAACTCACCAGTGTATGAGTTCTTAAACCAGCTGGTTTGTGCCTAATTTGGCGTTCTAGGCCGATTATTGCTCCAATAAGCAATGCAACGCATAGCCTGAAGCTGATATTCAGCCAATCATTAGTTGCAAGGTAGTAAGTGTTTGGCAATGCTTAAGTTTGATATAGATAATCTTATATACTAGGTTAAATGGTAATGCTTTTATACAAATAGTACAAAAGACTCTAATCTTTTTTTAATGGAGTTTAATCCAAATAAGTTGGATTTTATCAATTCAGGAATACTTTTTAAACTGCGAACTAACATCTTACATTATTAGAATTATTTCCTAATAACGTTTTGTTTTATTCAACCAATGGAGGTTTGCATTGCTCAATTATCACCAATATCATAATCTGGGCAAACTACATAAGTTTTAAGTTTATTAAATGGTTTTTCGGTTATTTAAAATAACTAAACTATAAAATACCGCCTGAAATTGCTAGATTTAACCTATACACTCAATAATTAAATATGAACCCGTACAGCACTCAGCACTGATTCAAGAGTCAATGGATTGACGGCTGATAACATACCAGGAAGAAATGGCTGTGCCTACAAATAGACAACTGACAACTAACAAATTGAGTGGATAAACTCTACTGGCTAGACCAAATTAAACTACAAGACCGCTCCAAAGTAGGTGACAAAGCGTTTTACTTGAGCAAAATTATCCAGCGTGGCTATCCGGTGGTGCCTGGTTTTGTCGTTTCGGCAGAAACTTTACGGCAATTTCTCGAAAATCTCAATAGTTCAGAGTCATTAGTGGCTGACTTACCCCATTCTTCGTTACACCTGGATGTCACTAATTGGCGGCAACTTCAGCAGGTGGCTAGTCGCTTGCGCCAAGAAATTCTGACTGCGACTGTGCCACAGCAATGGGTAAGCACAATTTTCCAAGCAGCTACAGAATGGCAAACTGGCTGTTTGATTCTTCGTCCGACTTTAGCAGTATCAACTACTACCCCAGGAATGAAGAATATATCTGGTTTGCTGGAGTCGGTATTTTGCCAGTGCGAACCCGAAGCGATCGCCTTAGCTTTAAAGCGTACTTGGAGCCAGATATTTCGGGCCCGGAGTCTTTTATATTGGCAGCACTCAGGAATTAATCTGCAACAAATTAATCTTGCAGTTTTGGTGCAACCTGTTGAGAATGCGATCGCCAGTGGCTTGCTCACAGCCGACCCCTCTGGGTGGGAAATTGAAGCTACTTGGGGATTAGGAATTGCGATCACTCTTGGCGAAGTACAGCCAGATATCTACTACATTCAACCGGAAACTAGGGTCGTACTTGAGCAACAACTGGGTAATAAAATGCTCGCTTATAGTGTTGATGATGCCGCGCCTGGAGCTTTTTCGCAACCCGTGGCGAATTCAGTGCTAACAACAAATCACACTTGTCTGACTACCTATTTACTTCAAGAAGCCCAACAAAAACAGTACGCTTTACAAGAAGAATACTTACAACAAATAATTGCTCTGGGAATTCAACTGGTGAGTGAACTAGGTAAAACCTTCACCATTAAATGGACTCTTGCTCAACAACCTACATCTAGCAAGCTCTACATCACACAAGTTAGTCCTTCCCAATCTGTAATTCCCCACTTACACTTCATTCGGGGACTGGGAGCAGCTGGGGGACGTATTGTAGCCACAGCGCTGGTAATTATTAATCCCCAACAGAAACCCGAACAACTACCCAAAGGAGTAATTTTAGTAGTACCAACAGTTACACCTGATTGGTTGCCATTACTGCAACAAGTTGCTGGTATTATCACAGAACAAGGGGGATTAACCAGCCATGCGGCAATTCTGGCTAGAGAATTAGGTATCACCGCCGTAGTAAACGCCACATCTGCCACAACTTTAATTCAAACTGGTGAACGACTGTTGCTTGATGGCGACAGAGGAGAAGTTTATCGCATCAAAGGAGACTCAAAGGAGGAGATGGACAAAGGAAGAGAAGAAAATCTTCTTTCCTCCCGTCACCCCAGCCCAAAAGTATCTCATCCTGCTGTTACGTCTCATCTACCTATGATTGCTACCCAATTACTGGTTAACTTGAGTCAATCCACTTTAATCGAACAAGTGCAAAGCTTACCTGTGGATGGGGTGGGATTGTTGCGCTCAGAATTGATGGTATTAAATATATTGTCTGGGCAACATCCTAATAGTTGGATTTTAAGCGGGCGTCAGGCAGAATTGTTAGAGCTATGGTCAGACCAGATTATGCAGTTTGCCCAGGCATTTGCACCAAGACCAGTTTTTTATCGTTCTTTAGATTGGCGATCGCAAGATTTGCCATCATTGAGTGATAGTTTAGAATCTTCGCCCCAGTCGATGTTAGGGGAACGCGGCACTTTTAGCTATTTACAAAATCCCGCAGTATTTGAGCTTGAACTGAAAGCTTTGGCGAGTGTACAGCAAGCTGGCTACAGCAATGTCAACCTACTATTACCCTTTGTGCGGACTGTGGAAGAATTTATCTTTTGCCGTCGCAAAGTTGAACAAGCTTTTTTAACTGAGGTAGCGCAGTTTCAACTGTGGATGATGGCAGAAGTGCCAAGCGTACTGTTTTTATTGCCAGAATATGTTAAAGCAGGTGTTGCCGGAATTTCTATTGGTAGTAATGACCTGACCCAATTATTACTAGGAGTAGATCGAGAACAAGGACAGCTAGCAAGAGTATTTAATGAACGCCATCCGGCTGTGATGAAGGCGATCGCACAACTAATCAAAATGGCTGAAAGTGCTGGTATACCTTGTTCAATCTGCGGTCAAGCACCAGCCCTCTATCCAGAAATTATCGACAAGCTAGTGGAATGGGGTATTACTTCCATTTCCGTGGAACCGGAAGCAGTCGAGCGAACATATCAAGCGATCGCTCGTGCCGAACAACGCCTAATTTTAACAGCGGCACGACGAAAACTGCATTAGTTAAGAGTGATTCAATTTTGGATTTTAGATTTTGGATTGAAGGAAAAATCTAAAATTAGCAGAGTTATGCAAAATTTTAAAGTGTCTTTGATTCTAATACCAATTTCAAAAAAGAATGTGACAAATAGACCATTTGTAGATACGTGATTCATCGCGTCTTTACCCAATGATTTGTTGCAACGCCTTATTCGCCTTATTATTTAATTATTCTGACTCCTGAATTCTGACGAAAAACCTTTACTCATCCAGCATTGGGGTGTTAGTATCGGCTGATTGTGTATTGAGAGGATATGCATCTTTTGGTTGCCTGATAAAACCCAAAGTGACTCGTTTCATAATCCAGTACAGTCCAACAAGGATCATAAAACTGATAGCAATAATCACCAATGGCTGTTTACCAAGAATTTCCTCAACACCTTCAGCTAGTACGGCATCGGGTTTAGTAATAAAATCCCAACTGTTGAAACGCAGAAATCTTCCCCAATAGACGCCAATAGCACAAAGAAAATGGGTAATCAACTCAACGCGCCAAATCCATTGACTTTTACCGATACGATGTAAGTAGTGGCCCCAATTAATTAACGATATTACATAAGCTTCAAATCCACCTAAAATTACTACGAGATACACAGGAATAAGTACTAAAGTAATTATCCACACCGATTGAATCATGCGGATATCATTTATCAAGTGAATTACATCAGTCAACAAATATGGTGCATTTGGTAAGAAAGCATAGAAAACTAAGAATCCGAGCCACCACAGCCAAGTACCACCCCGCCTCATGCGAAATAGCCACACACTTAAAGCCAAAGGTATAAAAGCCAGAAACAAATTCCAAGTCATCCAACTCATATTAATTCGCAATACATGTACAACTCTGGCTATCAATTCTTCTTTCATAGGTGCTTACTCGGAATATGTTTAATTAATGTAGATTTACTTTGTAGTGTTAGTGTTAAGCTTAGTGATTGATTGATCGAGTTTTTATAGACACAAAAAAATTAACCCCCTCCAATATTCAGACAGGATTTTTGTCTCAGTTAAAAGTAAATGTACACTTAAGATATATCCAAAACTGCGAGTTTTTTGTATGTTTCATAGTGGGAGATGAAATTTATCAATCAGCTTAAGCCCTAGTATAGCCAGAAAAACGAAGAGGAAAGGGAGCAGGGAGCAGGGAGGGGAACCCCATAAATAAATTTATTGGCTCTGAAACCCGGATGGCAGGGGAATTCCAGAATCTTTCTCTCCGGTCCCTTGGTCAAGTCAGCTTTTGCTTAAGAGACTTCCAAGAAATAAATGATCCAAAACATGACATTGCGAGCGAAGCGAAGCAATGACAATTGGGCATTTTTTTATGTAGAGTACTCTAAGGGCGGGCAAGATGCCCACCCCACAAGAAGTAGTTGGATATTTTTTATTTGAAAGTCCTTAACTAACGCAGTAGCACTCGACTACGCGGGCCGATCGCTTGTTTAGGTAAAGTGGATATTGCACAACTCTTGACAGAATCCTGTGAACAAGCGGCTTGAGCAAGGGTTGCAGGGTTGACGACTACTTGATTGACTTCTAAGGAATTACCGTTACTCAATTCCATATTAGGTGTAGTAGAGAGCGATGGAGAATTAGTCCCAGATGTGTAGGTTGCAGGTGTCGAGGTAGCGATCGCACTACCATCACTAACTACAGGTGTAGAACTCGGTGTGCTACCACCACCAACTGCGGGTACAGAAGTCGGTGTGCTGCCACTCTCAATTACTAATGGAGAAATGGGTATGCTTCCACCACTAGTTATCGGCGGGGAGGTAGGTGTGCTGCCACCGTTAGTTACTGGTGAGGGAGTTATAAGAGTTGCAGTTGCAGGTACTTTGATTTGTATTCTGGCCAGAGGTGAGTTAGTCATTTCCAAAGATGTCACTTTTGGCGAACCTGGGATATCTGACTTGAAATCAAAGACTGTGGGGGTTGCCCCACCATTGCGATCGCTATATCGGACTCCATATCCACTCACTTCAAAGGTTCCCTGATATTGATTTCCAGTACTAGGATCGGTGACAATTCCAGTGTATAAGGCTTTTGTGAGATTAAATTCATCCTGAACTACTCCTTGAAATGTGGTTCCGGCCAATCTTCCCTGATATTTATAAGGTGTCAACTCACCGCCAGAGAGAATCGGCGAAGTTAGAACGCCATTAAAGGAGACAATCGGAATGCCTTTAAAGTCAACAAAATAATGCAGACTACCATCAGAGCGTGTTTGTACCTTCACATAGTCTGACTTGTATACAGGAACGTAATTAGGATTATTATTAGTACCTAAGTTTCGGGAGTAAGTCCCCGTGTTGTCTGTATCAACACGAGTAGTGCTGCCATTGAAATTAGGATTTATGCTGGGAAGTTGGATAGTGCCTGATAATGTGCCAGTGCTTTGAATTGTGATTTGAGCAGAAGCACTTGTTCCACCTAAACCGATGAAGACTGCGGCTAAACAGCTTTTAGTAACAACTGCACAACCCAACTGATGCAATTTTGGATTTTGGGCTGCATCTTTGGTGCGCTTCCAGCACAACTTAGATTTGGGATTGGGAATTACCTTCTGCGCCTGAGTTGTGTAAATCCATCTGTCGCCGACATTTTTCCCAGTGCGATGAGTTAATGAATCTAATTTCATGAAACATTTGCTCCTTTAATCATGTACAAAAAATACGTATATCTCTACACACGAGTTCTTCTTGCTTTCACTGAAGAATGAAAGCATCTAATACTGAATTAGTCAGTATGTAAATAGCGCATTTTATTACATTTACATCAGTACAAAATTAGAACCGGAAAGTTGCTCTTAATGCCCCAACTACCAATGCATCGTTAGCAGTATTGTGATCGGGATTGAAAATGACAAATAAACCTGGAGTCAAGGCAATGTTGTCGCTGAGTTGGGCGCGGTAAAAAACTTCTATGTGAATTGATGTGTCACTACGTCCGCCTGCTGTTCCACCATCTGAAAAGTTAGGAAAATTAAAGCCTTCGGGTAAACTACTTGAAGTAATTTTGGGCGGTTGTCCGACGAGAACGCCTCCTAAATTCCCAGAGCGCAGCAAATTGGGAAAAGCCGCAAATACCATCCAGTTGGTGGTTTCCACACTTCCAGGAAGGTTTAATGGTTTGGAAGAAGTAAAGCCACCCCAACCACCCAATTGCAAGTTAGGGTTTATTCGCCAAGCAACGGTAGCACCAATTGCTTGGGTATTGAAAGCTGTAGGATCTGCAAAAGGCGAAATCAGTTGAGAATCACCGATACCACTTGCTAATAAACCATCTGGGGAGTGAGAATAAAGATAATGTACGCCGATATTGAGGTTATTAGTGGGTGCTAAACTTAACTGAGCGCCAGCAGTAAATCTACCGCCGAAGAGTCCACCTTGGTTGATATTGCCCGGAAAATTGGGTATTTCTGCACTATAAACGCCTTGTAAACTGATGCGATCGCTAATCTGCCAATCAAAGCCTATACCAGCACTACCGTTACCAATACTTAAAATCGGGTTTCGCTGACCAAATAGAGAAATTGCACCGTCGCTAGAACCTTCTAAAGGGCTAATACCGCGAAAGGTGTTAATGGGGTTGACTCCCGCCGTACCTACGACAATTCCCAAGTTATCTGAGAGAAGAAATCGATAAGATAAATCGCTAATAACTAGATTGTTGTTGGTATTTGACTCAAAACCCAGCCGCCCCATATTGTTAGATAGCAACGATGCATTAGAACCCAAATTACCAGCAGATAGCCCAGTTAACAGCAAGTCTCGCCCTGTAAATGAAGTTGCTAAGGTGAGTTGGGCGCTACTTGTAAAAGTCAGATTAGTTTTTCCCTGACGTTCAGGTACTCCATCTCTAGGAAACAAATCCACATTGGGGCTATTGGTTCCCTGAACGCTAAAAATAGCTTGACCAAATAATCTAGTGGTTGTGGAAAACTGATTACGTTGTAATTCACTATTGTGATTTTCCACAGCCTTGATACGCTGCTGTAATTGCTGCAACTCGGCTTTGAATTCGCCTTGCAACCTTTGCAGCAAGACTAAATCTTCGTTATTAACAGTATTAACTTTATTGTTAGCATAGGCGTAGCCCGCCGCAGGCATCGCATCGTTAATCTTCTCTAAGCAAGCATCTAAACCAGCCGCAAATTCATAACGGCTGATGCTACGATTCCCCAGATAAATCCCATCTGGGTATCCAGCAATGCAGCCATAGCGTTCTACTAGAGACTGTAAAGCAGCAAAAGCCCAGTCAGAAGGTTGCACATCTTGGAGTTGCGATACTGAAGTGACTTGAGACATTCGATTGTCTGAGTCTGAGGGATGGGGAGATAGAAAGAATTCTTCTGTGTTTTTCTGGTTCTGTGCAACTTCTGTTACAGGTTGAGTATTTTTTAATTCAGGTAAATTAGGGGAACTGATAAATTGAATTTTTTCTCTGCTTTTTTTAAGTATATTTTCGTACTTACTCTTTATAGCTGGTGAAGTGGTTATATCTGGTTGCACGAATTCAGGCGGTGTAATTTCAGCAGGTGAGACAACTTCAGAAAAATTTTCCTGTATTGACTGCTGCACGGAATTTTCTGACGTATTTATAGGCTGTTGTGGTAAATTGAGCGCAGATATTGGCGCTGTTACTAGCACACCCGCCATCAGTAGACTAATATCACTCATGGTATTTCATTTGACTTGCACCAATATCTCTTTTGACAGATAAAGTTAGTGTATATCAGGAAAGTTATGAAAAAAAATAGTGATAAAAGTTACTAAGTCTGGAGACTAGCGCTCTTTTATCTCTCTGGTGAGATAAAAATGCTGTGATTTGCTGAGATTCTTGAAATTCCTTGAAGGTTGTGAATAAGCTAATCAGCATTCAAGTTGCATAATCAGGGCGGGCAAGATGCCCACCCCACAAGATATTAATAAAGTTTTAATATGCAAATTAAATGTGTTTTAGCTTAATACAGGCGCTACTATGTCGGAAATATTGGCAAGTAAGCTGTTACGTATACAACTTGCATTATCAGGGCGGGCAAGATGCCCACCCCACAATTATATTGGAAAAATATTAGTGCAAATTAAAGGCGTAACAGCTTAATCAAATTATCGCTAATAAATAATGTTTTTCGTACTTGGATAACACAGCAATAATTGTTGGACTTTCTCCATAAAGACTATCCGCTAAAACCAAATTAAAATTAAATCCAATTTTGAGTGTCTCAGATATTGCACCTAGTCCTGGCGATTAGAAATCGCGGCTATACAAACGAAGTCCACCTCCGTGGACTAAGATAAAAGCTAGGAAAGTGGAAGACTACGAAGCTTTAGGTATTGGGGAGTATTGGATCGTAGATTATCTAGGGCTAGGAGGAAAACGCTACATTGGCTTATCCAAACAACCTGTAATCACGATTTATCGGTTAATTGATGGAACTTATCAAGGATAACAGTTTAGGGGAACAGAACGTCTCATCTCCCAAACATTTCCAGACCTGAATTTGACCGCAGAACAGATATTTGTTGCGGGCCGCTAGAGTTAGAGATTGGGGAATATATAACGCTCTCTGGGGAAATGTATAGCTGGGGACTGAGGACTGGGTTAAAAGTCTGTTTGTATATAAGTTTTATCATCAGTTAATGTCCTAACCTCCTGGTCGGTTGCTGTATTTAAACTTGGTATAACTATCTTCCCAACTTATTGGGAATACCTTCACAACCACCAGGAATCGTACCTCTGGTTTTTTCGCCACCCCAAGTACAACAATAGCAACGCGCAGACTCAGACATTCGCTGCACATTCGTAAAATCGGCATTTTCCACCACAGCGCCAGTGTGTTCGCCGGTTTCATAATCTGGTCGTTCAGTCCGACTGCGGGGTGATGCTTTTTCCAGTACACCGTAGAATAGGCGAATCCCGTTCAGGTCAGCACCACTGAGATTAGCATTATATAAAATTGTACGAGAAAGGTTAGCTTTTACTAAGTCACAACCGACCAGATTAGCGCGGACAAGATTAGCTTCGCTCAAATCAGTCCAACGCAAATCAGTGCCTTGAAGGTCTGCGGCGGCTAGCATTACGCCTAAATCGATGACGCGAACACCTTCAAGGCGGTCTTCTGCATATCCACCACTCCCGTCAAGAATGGCTCGACCTAATCGGCCATCGCGTTGTAGGGGTGAGAGCAACTTGGAACGTGACAAAAAACGGAGAATTTTCGCTTTCCCACTACCATCGACACTACTTAAAATTGCTGCTGTACGTCCTTCTGCGATCGCTCTTTCTTGAGGCCAATCTTCTAATAATCCTTCTTCATCTAATACTAAGTCGGAAACGCCTTGGAAATAGGAATCAATGGTCTGTTGTTGGGTGATAATATTTTGCTGAACTGTCAGCAGGTTTTGCTGAATTGTCAAGTCTTTAGAAATAACATATTGTCGCCATGCTACGTAAACGGCAATGATGGCGATGAGAATTTGCCCCAATGCGCCAAACCAATCTGCTAGGGTTCCAGCAATATCCCAATTAATTTGGCGTCCTAAAACCAGCAAGCGATCGCCTACACTTGTGAATCTGATCGTACCGATGATGGCTACTAATAGTCCAAAAAAGGCTACAAATAGGGTACGTTCTTGGGGTGAAAACCACTCGTCTAAAACTTCTTGGAACCAAGGTAATAATATCGCCAGCGATAACAGCAAAGCCATCAGCGTTCCAATAATGCCGACGATCCAGTTATTAAGGATAATTCCAATAAAGGTGGTGGCGATCGCGATTAGAGTAATCAGCAATGCCCTGGGCTTAACTGTGAATTGTTTGGTAGTGGGTTGCTTGACTTCAGAACGAGCTTGTTGTAAAGCAGTTGTATATTGGGGAGATTTTAAAGACGCGATCGCCGCTAGTGCTTGTTGTGACGCTAGTACTTCTGAATTAAGGTTTTTCTCAGTTGCACTACCGTCAAAGTCATTTGGTTGCGAATCGTTTTCGGGGCCTGGTTCTGGGGTTGGTAGATTAGAGGAATTGGATTCAATCGTCATGTTTTCTATTTTGCCCCAGTAGATTAAGAACAACATCTGTTTTATCAGAAATTGCACTAAACTAAAGACCTGTATTCCATAAGACTAAGAACGCAAAGCTATAGCAATTCGATAGCGAAGCGGTAGCGAGTCAGACGCTCCTGCGTCGCTAACGCTGCGCTATCGAGCGTCTTTGATTTCTGAATCACTCATAGAGGTAAGAGACTGGGGACTGGGGACTGAGAAGAAGGAATAAAGGTGTACTGAATTTTGTTCAAAAATCAAATATAAGTCCTATATATTTAGTACAGCATTTGATTAATTCGTAGCAAATTAAATTTAGCAATACCCGACAATGTGAATGCATCGGCTTGCATCGTGAATGCATCGGCTTGCATCGTGAATGCCTCGGCTTGCATTGTGAATGCATCAGCTTGCATCGTGAATGCATCAGCTTGCATCGTGAATGCCTCGGCTTGCATTGTGAATGCATCGGCTTGCATTGTGAATGCATCGGCTTGCATTGTGAATGCATCGGCTTGCAGTAAGGGAACTCCAAGAAATAAATTATCCAATATTGTGGGGTGGGCATCCTGCCCGCCCAGTCCATAATATGGCTCTTGTGTTGCCCACCCCACAAGAGTTAATTGGACATTTTTTATTTGGAAGTCCCTAAGCTACGCACAGCGTCTCTTAAAGATCATCATTTGGAATTTTAAATTGTTAAATTTGGTCTACAGTTTGAATTGTCAACATTTGAGGGGGCGTAGCATCAGGTGGGTAGAGAAAATCCACTTCTACCAGTCGCCGCTGGCCAGGAGATATTTTTAATTGTGCAAGTGGTTCTCCCATCTGTCCCCGTTGTTGAACTAAATGCCAATATTGAGTTCTGGGTAAGCCACGATCGTCATTGTAGCGAATACGAACAGTGCCACGGAAAAAGACAGATGGCTCAGGTGGTGAAAAAAAGCGCAGCCCTGGTTTACTTAGCTCATCTTCTTTAATAGGCGTTTGGAAAAGTACATTTATAGTTTGCAGCTTATCCGTATTATTGAATAATGGTAGAGAGATATTGTATTCAATGCCGTAGTTGCCGTGAGCTTCGTAAGCAGTACCAGGATAACGCGCCACTAATTTAGCAGTTTGGTTTTGTCCAGTACCCATTTTGCCTGCTAAAAGCGTACTTAAACTGTAAGAAAAAGCTTGTCCTGATTTGGGAATTGTCAGGTATGAACTATTAGAGTCGGTAACTTGTGCTTGCCAACGAGAGCCAACACCTACCCCCGCTACCCGTCCGTAAATTTCTGTTGCTCCTTCAAGCTTATCTGGAGGACTGGGAGCCGATTCGCGGGGCCCTGCAAAATCACCATTTTCTAACAAGTTCTCCCATTCTTCTAAAGTTGGCGCTCGTTCACTACCATCGGGATTGGGTTTAGCAAACATGGCCAGGTTCGCCAGATAAACAGGACGATCGCTATACAAACGTAACAAAGTAGAACGTCCATTTAATGGCGGCGTTAAAGGCCGCACAGGAATTGGATGATTCATTAACATCCGGCTTTGTTTTGGTGGAATTACCAACTGGGCTGGCCATCCTTGCCGTCTGACTCGTAGCACATCGTTCATCACGCGATCGCCTGGCCCAGCATAAATGTCTCCCGAATTATTGTCCTGCATGGGAGGAAGCTTGACAAAAGGTGCATCAGGTTGACTCACATAACTAGCTGCTTGCAAGATATTGACAATTGCAGGGCGATCGCTGGGATTGTAAACAATCACTCCTAAATAAAGAGTCCGCAAATCATTTGGCGTCTCAATCGCTCTAGCAATATGGTGAGAAAATAAATCAAACCGTCCCTGAAATGGAAAGTTCAGGTGGGCGCTGGGTACTTTTTTACCTTGAGGAGGAAATGTAGACAGCAGAATTCCTTCACTCTGAACTACTTCCGGGTTATTACTGTTAAAAACTGGTACTTCGTCAAGATGTCCTGTTAAAGGTCTTGTTTGTTGGGGAACAAAAATTTCCTGCGGTGCAGGAGAAGGCGATGCTTGAGCCAAAAACAAACAGGAAATAAAATTAAGCATTTATTCAAAAAGCAATTTATCACTGAAGTTTAGAATACAGCATCCTAATATATACCTCCTGCGACCTTAAATATTAACCTGTCGATTGGATATAGAAAATTCTACCTAACGAAAAAATAGCTGGAAAGAACTCCTAGCAATGCGTTATGGGAGTTTTTTATCGAGGAAGGCAGAAGGAAAACTGCTCGACGCTCGTTCCCCCTTCTCTCAAAGGGAGAAGACTTGAAGAGAGCTACGCTATCTCTCAAGTACCGCGAGCCATTCGGGTCTAGGGTTTAAGATCCCTACTGAATAAGAATTCAGTGGCTTCAATTCAGCAGGGGTCGAATCCCATAAGTGGATTGCTCCAACAGAGCCTCCTGCCTCCTTCAAAGGAAAATTTATTCTTTTAAGATGTTAAAGATTTTTTAACTTGCACTTATATACAAAGGTTCTCAAGTAAGTTATTATTCTCATGATGATTTGATAGTAATTATAGTTAATAAGGTTATCCATGCTTTTTCCCTTCTTGATTATGTTCAGAGAGGGCGTTGAAGCTGCGCTTGTCGTGGGGATAATTGCCAGTTATCTAAAGCAAACTGGACGTACCCATTTGATGAAGTCAGTCTGGATTGGCATCGCTCTAGCGACTTTTTTCTGTCTAGTTGCTGCAATTATATTGCAAATAACCAGCCAGGATTTCCCCCAACAAGAACAGGAATTATTTGCAGCATTAATTTCTATTGTTGCAGTTGGGGTTCTCACCTGGATGGTTTTCTGGATGCGCCGCGCAGCTCGTTCTCTTAAAGGTGAGTTACAGTCTCAAATTGAAACTGCCATTCAATCGGGCGATAAATGGGGACTAGCGCTGGTGGGGATGGCATTTTTTGCTGTGCTGCGGGAAGGTTTGGAAACAGTAGTGTTTCTACTGGCAACATTCCAGCAAAATTTAGGAATTAAAGCTCCCGTGGGGGCATTGTTTGGATATGCAGCCGCAGTAGCCGTTGGTGTAGGCATCTATCAGGGTGGTATCCGCATCAACTTAAAGCGATTTTTTAAATGGACAGGAGCCTTCATTATCCTGGTTGCTGCGGGACTCTTAGCAAGTGGGGTGAGAGCTTTCCATGAAGCGGGAGTGTGGAATTTACTGCAAACAGTGGTATTTGATGCTAGCGGGATACTTCCCAATAATGGATTTTTAGGTTCACTTTTGGCGGGATTTTTTGGATATAACGATGCTCCTACTGTCAGCGAGGCGATCGCCTATTTTGGCTATCTAATTCCTACCATGTTGCTGTTCTTCTTGGGAGAGAAGGCTGGACAGAAGAATACAGCAAGGCATTTTTAGCTACTTGAATAATTTTTAGGAAAATACAACAATGAAAAATTTTTTAAAGCACTCAACAATTATCTGTCTAATTGCCTTGACAGTAGCCGCCTGTGAATCTAACAAATCGAGCGATACTTTAGGGAGTAATTCTCCTGAAGCTAAGGTAGCTAGTGATACTTCTAGCACCAACACTGCCGAAACGGCTTTGACTGTGACAGATAAAGGTTGCGAACCCAATCAGCTAACACTGACATCTGGACAAAACAGCTTTGTAATTACCAATAAAAGCAGCCAACCTTTGGAATGGGAAATTTTGTCTGGGGTAAAAGTTATCGAAGAACGGGAAAATATTGCTCCTGGATTCGTTCAGAAACTTAAAACCAATCTAGAACCAGGTGAGTATGACATGGCTTGCGGTTTACGCAGCAATCCCAAAGGGAAACTCACAGTGAAAACAGGAGTTGGAGATTCGCAAGCCAAAGGGACTGTAGATCAGGGTAAATTAGTGGGGGCGATCGCAGAATACAAAGTCTACGTCACTAAAGAAACTGACCAACTAGTAGCAGACAACAAGACTTTCACCGATGCCGTGATTGCTGGCGATCTTGCTAAGGCTCAGAAACTCTATGCCTCTACCCATGTTCACTGGGAACGTGCAGAACCGATAGCTGAACTATTCTCCGATCTCGATAAAACGATGGATTCGCGTGCTGATGACTTTGCGAAAAAAGAGGCCGATCCACAATTCACTGGATATCATCGCATAGAGAAAGCTTTATTTCAGGACAAAACTACAAAAGGCATGAAACCTTTTGCCCAAAAGCTACAGAAAGATGGACTAGAACTACAAAAACGCATTGCTACTTTGACTATTGAACCAAAAAATATGGTAGGCGGTGCTGCTGGCTTGATTGAAGAAGTGGCTGCTACCAAAATTTCTGGAGAAGAAGACCGTTACAGCCATACTGACCTCTGGGACTTCAGCGCTAATGTCGAAGGTTCCCAAAAGATTGTAGAGTTATTGCGCCCCGTCATCCAAAAAGCCAACCCCGATTTACTAGCGCGTGTGGATGCAAATTTCACCAAAGTTAACCAAGGACTTGCTAAATACAAAACTCCTGATGGTGGTTTTGCCACCTACGACAAAGTGAGTGAAACAGACAAGAAAGAGATGAAAACTGCGATCGCAGCTCTTTCTGAAGACCTCTCTCAGCTACGTGGCACTCTAGGCGTTAACTAATTTATCGAAACAGAATTCAGGAGTCAGAAGTCAGAAGTCAGAATTCAGAATTCAGAATTCAGAATTCAGAATCAATTCTGTACAAAGCCTTCTCTTTCAGAGACGCTAACCCGAATGGTATAGCAACTCTTAGAGAGGCTGCGCCAACACTTAGAGCGAGTCCGCAATAGCGAGTATTCGTACTCTTACAGACAAGCAAACTACGCTTTTAGCGTCTGTCTGCGACACGCTGCGCGAACGTAGAAAGCGTCATGTCTTTATTCTGACTCCTGAATTCTGACTTCTGAATTCTTCTCCATCAATAATTCCAGAGGAGTAAACTATGTCTAGTTCAGAGCAACCAAGGTTACGCATTACTCCCCGAATCAGCCGTCGTGACTTGCTCCTTGGTATGGCCGCAGCAGGTGGAGTCGCAGCTTTGACCAGTTTGGGTTATCGCACTCTTTCAGAAACTACTGAAGACCCATCTGAAGAGGCTGTACCGTTTTTTGGTATTCACCAAGCAGGTATTCTCACCCCTGCCCCGGCTTCTGCTCTGATGGTGGCATTTGATACAACTGCTAAAACCAAAGCGGATTTAGTGCGGTTATTTCAAACTTTGAGCGATCGCATTCAGTTTCTCATGGCAGGGGGAACACCCAAGCTACGCGATCCCAAATTTCCGCCCAATGATTCGGGAATTCTGGGATCTGTAGTGGTTCCCGATAACCTCACAATCACCCTAGCAGTGGGTGACTCGTTGTTCGATAACCGTTTTGGACTTGGTAACTTGAAACCCAAACGGTTAAATACCATGCCAGGTTTTCCCAATGACCAACTTGACCCAGATTTGTGTCATGGGGATATACTGCTACAATTTTGTGCCAACACAGAGGAAGCGAACATCCACGCTTTACGGGATATTATCAAGAATTTGCCTGACTTGATAACTCTGCGCTGGCAAATAGAAGGTTTTCTACCGCCGAATACTCATAAAAAGCTCGGCAAAACCACAGTGCGGAACCTACTTGGTTTCAAAGATGGTACAGCAAATCTAGATGCTAGCAATGAAAAGTTGATTAACCGGATTGTCTGGGTACAGCCAAACAGCTACGAACCAGCTTGGACAGTAGGGGGAAGCTATCAAGTGGTGCGCGTGATCCGTAACTTAGTTGAACGCTGGGATCGTACACCACTACAGGAGCAAGAGACAATTATTGGGCGCAGTAAAGACTCTGGGGCACCCTTGGGGATGAAGCACGAGAAAGATATTCCCAATTATGCTCAAGATCCTAAAGGTAAACAAATCCCCCTAGATGCTCATATCCGCCTTGCTAATCCACGCAAATCAGAATTGGGTTTGATTCTGCGGCGTGGTTTCAACTATTCACGTGGGTTTGATAAAGCTGGACAATTAGATATGGGTTTGTTGTTTGTCTGTTTTCAAGCTGATTTAGAAAGAGGCTTTGTGACAGTGCAAAATCGCTTAATTGGGGAACCTTTGGAGGAATATATTCGCCCCATTGGTGGTGGATATTTCTTTGCTTTGCCTGGCGTTAAAGATAAAGGCAGTTATTTAGGTCAGTCATTACTAGAAGCATAAGCATCATCGCATCCCAAAGCTTGTAGAAGGCGCTAATTTACTCAACCAATCAATAATCGTTTTCTGTATTAATTGGGAATTACTTTGAAGATTGGGCAATAAGGTTAACAGCTTGCAATCAGATGGATTCTGCAAATGCGATCGCGTCATTTACAGATTTACCACCAATGCTTGAGATTGGCTGAAAGTAATCTTAGTTATGATTGTTGATACAAGCCCAGTTGGTAAGCCACAATATTAAATACCAAGATCGTTTTTATAGGTGAGCATTATGAGCAATAACCTTTCATTAAACGCTGTAGAAGGTTTCAACTTAGGAGACTTCGATGAGTAAGGAGTCGCCTTTTGTAGAAACTGACGGATTGCTCTTGTATAAACAAGAATGCAAAACTCCAGAATTTTTAAACTCATCTTTTTGCATACATCTATTTGGGGAACTAGTTGTTGTAGATCATTATGTACTGTTGTTTCCTGATTCAGGAACTCTCACAGACTATGCTAAAACTCTGGTCAGTTATGATGCCAAAATCACGGAAGGGCCAGGAAAATGGCCTGATGATTTTTGTCCAGAGCAAAACCTATTGCCTGAAGATGCTGGTATGTACTTTCTCTCAGCCTTAATGCCGTCAGGTATGATTTTGGTACTGCTTGCACCTAACGCACCAGATGAACAGATCGCTAGCTTATGCCAGCAGCAAGGTTTTAATACTGTCCATCATGTTGCCATTCTTGTTGATGATATCTATAAAGCAGCAGAGGTATGGCAGAACAAAGGCTTTATTCCTCTATCTATGACTCCTCAAGAAGATGGCTCTTTATGCCAATGGTTTTTCCGCAACTGGGCAGGCCAAATTATTGAGCTAATCTGCCGCAAATGGACGGGTAAAGAAACTTTTTCCTGCGAGAATATTGCTGGTTTACGCCTTTCCGAATTGGCAGCGTGAAGGGGGCAGACAAGGGAAAGGGGGAGACAAGGGAGAAATATTGCTTACCTTGTCCTCCTTGTCCCCCTGCCCCCTGCCTCTTCGCTCAAGTATGTTCTCCACGACGGTGGTTAGCAGCTTGTAATAACAGAGATTCGGCAAAAGCGATCGCATCACTTGCAGATTTACCACCAGCTAACTGTGCTAGTTCTTCCCGGCGAGTGGTTAAATTATCCAAAGTAGTAACTCTGACAACGGTACGCTGTTCATCAGCATTGACATTGTTAGCTTTTTTACCCTTGCCCTGATTAATAGTTTGCTTATCTACGCGGAAATGCCGATCCGCCATTGCCGCAACTAAGGGTTGGTGAGTAACACATAATACTTGGTTGCGTTGACTTAGCTGGTGTAATTTTTCTGCGATCGCTTGGGCTACCCTTCCCGAAACCCCGACATCAATTTCATCAAAAACCATTGTCCCAGCCGCATCAACCTGAGAAAAACAAGCTTTCAGCGCCAATAAAAAGCGACTCATTTCCCCACCAGAGGCAATTTCGGTTAACGGTTGCAGTGGTTCTCCAGGGTTGGAACTAAATGTAAAGGTAATTTTATCTGCTCCCATCGCAGTTGGCGCAGCTGGTAATATTTCAACCAGAAACTTCACTTTTTCCATCGCTAGGGGCTTGAGTTCAGCGATCAAACGTGATTCTAAATTAGCAGCCGCTTTACTCCGCAATTGAGTTAACTGATTAGTTGCTTGGGTGAGTTTTTCAAAACACGCTTTTTCTTGCTGTTCCAATTTTTCAATAGATTGTTCGCTGTCGTTCAGTTGGGCTAATTCTCCTTGGATACGTTGGTAATATGCGATCGCTTCTGTCAGTGTTGGCCCATATTTGCGGCAAATTTGCTTTAATTCCTGAATCCGTTCTTCCACCTCTTCCAAGCGCTGCGGATCGGCTTCCAAACCGTCCCCATAAGCATTAATCTGCCTTCCCACTTCCATTACCGCAGCTTGCGCGTCTCGCACCAATTCCAACAGGTGTTGTAGTTGGGTATCATATTCCACCATGTCATTTAATATCGCCTCACTGTCTCCCAATAAATCTCCGGCGGCGGGAGTTTCATGATCGTTTTGATACAAAGCCTGATAAACCTTGTAACTCATTTGCTGCAAATCGACGACATGATTCAGGCGTTCCCGTTCTTGTCCCAACTGTTCCAATTCATTAGGTTCGCTCAGGTTGGCTGCTCCCAATTCTTGCACTTGATAAGCGAGCAAATCTAGCTGTTGCAACCTTTCCCGTTCTGATGTTCGGCGTTTTTCTAGTGCTAAATGCGCTTGTTGATAAGTACTAAAACTCGTAGCAACTTTATGACGCTGCTGCATCA
Organism: Nostoc sp.; assembly: GCF_036916655.1. GTDB lineage: Bacteria > Cyanobacteriota > Cyanobacteriia > Cyanobacteriales > Nostocaceae > Nostoc. The sequence continues at coordinate 4,196 of NZ_JBALFY010000012.1, read as the reverse complement.
AGGAGTCACCGCCATATAAATCTAACCAGTCCCGGACTTGGGCAGATTGTCCCACTTGTACAGTTTGACCTTGGGCTGTGATTTCCACTAAGCGATCGCGCATTCCTCCCATAATCTGCCGATTTACCAACACCCCATTTACCCGCGATCGACTACGGATATTACTAGCAGTCACCGTGATTTCTCGGCTAATAACTACAGAATTTTCATCAAGCAAATCTATTTCTTGTTCAGTCAACCAAGCCGCTAGGGGTGCATTTGAGGTGAAAGTCGCTTCTACCATCGCCCGACTTGTCCCCGTGCGAATAACTCGACTAGAGACTTTACCGCCTAAAGCAGCATCAATGGCATCCAAGATAATCGATTTTCCCGCGCCAGTTTCACCTGTTAACACATTTAGTCCCGCGCCAAATTCTAATTCCAGTTGGTCAATCAGGGCAAAGTTTTCAATTCTTAGGCAGAGCAACATCAAGCCAAATTCTCCATGAAGGCAGATGCCGGATAATTCCAATTTACAGGACAATAAGTATAATCTTTCAGCAACTAGCAATACCTACTACTATTGGACTAGTATGCTCATTTCAGTGTAACAAACTACTGGGGACTGGGGACAGGGTAATGGGTACTGGGGGCTAGAAAAAAATTAGTTGAACCCTAATCCCCAATCCCCAATCCTCAAACATATTGTTACAATACTTAATGTGATCGTTCTGACTGGTGGCCTTTTTCATGATTGTTAAGACACTTCCCCCTAGTTCCCGACCAATTCAGGAGGACAGTCACAACGGCACAAATCGCCGAGGTGAACTGGACGTTATTGATATAGTGCCAGAAAAAAATGCTAGACAAAGCTTGGTTGTACCGCAGATAGGCTCGTCGCAGACATCGCCAAGACTCCTAGCCGCTCAACAGTTGAGGACAACAGCGCAACCTGAGATACTTTACGATCCCGTGGGTATAGCGGCGCATTACCGAAATAGAAAAGTGCAAGTTTTACGGCGGATTTTCGCCGTGTTGGGGCCAGTTCTATCTTTTGTTTTTGGGTTGTGGTCGGATAGTAAACGGGGAATTGTCGTCAAAAATGACCGCCGCCGAGCCACTCAGCTACGGGTATTGCTGACTCAATTGGGGCCTGCTTACATCAAAATTGGCCAAGCTTTGTCCACTAGACCGGATCTAGTTCCTCCCGTCTTCTTAGAAGAATTAACTAAGCTACAAGACCAATTACCACCCTTTCCCAACGAAATTGCTTACCAGTTTATCAGAGAAGAATTAGGCGCACCTCCAGAAGATGTTTACGCCGAACTCTCGGCCCAGCCTATTGCTGCGGCTTCATTGGGGCAAGTCTATAAAGGTAAGCTAAAAACTGGTGAAGAAGTCGCTGTTAAAGTTCAACGCCCCGACTTAAGAGAGGGGATTACCATTGATTTGTATATCTTGCGTAACCTCGCGGCTTGGGTGCAGAAAAAGGTCAAAAAGGTAAGAAGTGATTTAGTTGGGATTCTTGATGAATTAGGCGATCGCATTTTTGAAGAGATGGACTACATCCACGAAGGCGAAAATGCTGAACGATTCTTCCAGCTATACGGTCATATAAAAGACATATACGTACCGAAAATTTACTGGGAATATACTAATCGTCGCGTCTTGACGATGGAGTGGATTAACGGTACAAAATTAACCCAGACAGCAGAAATTAGTGCCCAAGGCATAAATGCTCGTTACCTCATTGAAGTGGGAGTGCAGTGTTCTCTGCGTCAGTTGCTAGAACACGGATTTTTCCACGCCGATCCCCACCCTGGTAATTTGTTAGCAACACCAGATGGTAAGCTAGCTTATCTCGACTTTGGGATGATGAGCGAGATTAAGCCACCACAGCGTTATGGTTTAATTGAAGCGATCGTCCACGTTGTCAACCGCGACTTTGAAGGATTAGCAAAAGACTACGTTAAATTAGATTTCTTATCACCAGAAACCGATTTAACACCAATTATCCCAGCTTTTGCGAGAGTTTTTGCTGATGCCGAAGGAGCCAGTGTTGCCGATCTTAATATTAAAAGCATCACCGATGAACTATCGGCTTTGATGTACGAATATCCTTTCCGCGTACCACCCTACTACGCCTTAATTATTCGTTCCCTCGTGACGCTGGAAGGCATTGCAATATTCATAGATCCTAACTTTAAAGTCCTCAGTGAAGCTTATCCCTACGTTTCTAAACGCCTATTAACAGATCCAGCACCACAATTAAGAGCATCATTGCAAGATTTGCTATTTAAAGATGGCAGATTTCGCTGGAATCGCTTAGAAAACTTGTTAAAAAATGCGCGTAATAGTCAAGATTACGACTTTAACTTAGTGCTGAATCAGGGCATAGAATTTCTGTCATCTGAACGCGGCGCTTTCATTCGTGACAAACTAGTGGATGAATCTGTTAACGGACTCGATGCTTTAAGTAAAAATGTTTTGCATAACTTTACCTCCCTATTGCGGGAACGGGTAGGATTGACAGCAGTTAATGAAACTCCAGCAGCAACAGTTGAGCAACAACAAACCTTAGAGCATATCAAACGTATATTAGGCATTCTCCGAGAAACACAAGGCTTTGATCCAATTCAACTAGCATCACAAATTGCTCAGTTATTGGTAAATTCAGATGTACAACGTTTAGGTCAACAAATTGCCAACCGCTTCACTCAAAAGGCTGTAGCTAGATTAATTCGGCAATTATTAGCATCGTAGTAAAAGTTATGAATCAAAAACTTTCTTTACAGCTATTTTCAAGTAAATAGATCACGCGGTAGGGGCACAGCAATGCTCATAGGTGTCAACTTAAGCTGGAAATAGCTTATCTGTTGGCTTCCATGCCCGCCCGGAAATAAATGAGTAATGAGTAATAAGTAACAAGTAATGGGTATTACTCATTACTTATTACTTCAAAAATAAATTTTCGGGCTAATAGCTTAAGTCTACTGAAGTAGACTGGAGATTTTTGGCGATATTTAGTCATCTTCAGATGACTTTAGCTATTAGACGGGAATTTCAATTCCCGGCGGACAAGCGGTTTCGCGTTAAGTTGACACCAATAAGCAATGCTGTGCCCTTACGACAGATGTAGTTCAAATACATGAAAACTGCTGTAATTCATTGAGCAGCTACATAACCCAACTCTTCCAGCTTTTCCAAAACCTTAGTTGCACTTTCAGCAACACTTTCTTGGTTAGTTTGACATTCAACTTCAGGATAGAGCGGTATTTCATAAGGATCATCAATACCAGTGAAGTGCTTAATTTCCCCGGCTCTTGCTTTTTTATATAACCCTTTTACGTCTCGCTGTTCACAAACCTCTAACGATGCATTGACGTAAACTTCAACGAAAGATGGAATACTTTGGCGCACTTCTTGCCGAATTTCGCGGTACGGTGAAATTGCCGAAACCAAAACAATTACATTATTTCTGGTAAGAAGGTGAGCGACAAAGCCAATGCGCCGAATATTCTCCTCTCGATCCTCTTTACTGAAACCCAACCCCTTGCATAGGTTTTGACGTACCGCATCGCCATCCAGAACTTCAACTCTGTATCCCTGTATCCGCAATTCCTTTTCCACGAATTTACAGATAGTAGTTTTACCTGCACCACTCAGACCAGTGAACCATACCGTCACACCCCAATCTTTTTGTATCATCTTACTCCGCCTTATACTTCAAATAGCACACCCAAAAAAGCTTTTTTAGGTAATTTTTCAGATTCAGATAGCAATTTTATTTTTATAATCTTTTTTTAGCAGTAATTTTAAGCGTTGCTTTACAGATGGTATCAACTTAAGTTGAAACTCCTTTAAAACCTCGTTTCTAGCCAGAATCGGGAAATGCAACTCAAAAGCGGCTCTGCCGCCAGCAAGGGAAGCGGAGCCTTTAGGACGGCATTCCCAGTAGGAGACTGGGAACTAGACAAACTCAGCACTCTTTATACCAATGGCTTTGCTCGCAATCACGGGAGCATCCCAAATGTTCTAAAAACATACTTTGTCATTGCGTACTCCTTTCCTACGGAACGCTACGCGAACGGAGAACCCGTAGGGTACGGAACGCACTGAAGCAAAGCGATCGCTCTCTTTAACTCCTGGTACACTAGTCTTATTCAATGGTGACAAACTTTACCACAGAGTTACTCCTTTGGGTGACAATGAACAGC
>NZ_JBALFY010000011.1:0-128665 GCF_036916655.1 Nostoc sp. | reverse complement strand
CCTGAGTTTGAAACCTTCTATACCAAAAACATTTTGCTGAACGAGGGTATCCGCGCTTGGATGGCTCCTCAAGATCAACCCCACGAACAATTTGTCTTCCCTGAGGAAGTTCTACCACGTGGTAACGCTCTCTAAGAATTAAAATCCGGCTATGTCCTGAATTAGGATTGTGGTGGATAAAAATTGACACCACCCAGATGAAATAATCTCCTTGTAATTAACCAAGAAAGTGTCAATATTCGCCATTCTCTAAATAATCTCTCACCAAAAGGTGGGAGATTTTTTCTGTATATAGTTAATATCTCTAAATTTATGTGTTATGTTAGATGAAGGTTATAAACCCAGAGTAAATACTCTGCCCTTTGAAAACTAAGACCGCTTAGGCAATAAGGAGGTGATGCCCATGATAGAAAGTAGTAAATGCATGGGTCATCAGGTTGCAGTTAGCCGGCTGCGCGCCGGGGCTGTTCTCTAAAAGTTAGCCTTAGTCATCTTTGAGATACTAAGTTAGCTCAAGTAGCTAGGCAAGCTCGGAGTTCCTTCCGGCAGTCTGGTTGCAACCTGAAGACCCGCTAGACCGCTCTGACTTAGATCATCCGATCTAAATCAGGGCGGATAGTTTTTTATGGGTGACTTTTTTTTATTGGTTGCTTTTGAAAACTTTAAATGGAGATGCCTGTGGTAGTCACTAAGCTTTATCGTTGGCGCATCCTCGCGTAGAAAAGTTCAGGTAAAGCCAACAAATTTAAGTTTTTTTTAAAGATTAGTATCTTACATCCAACTTTGGGGACTGACCGGATTTGAGTAATAGTGTCTATCTACGAAGTCTGATTTAAATATACATACGTATTATGTCTTAATCTATCCTCCTATACTTTTTGTGTCGAGAATAAAAGAAATTTGCCTTTCTCAAATGCAAAATGTAACAAATAATATATAGTCTATAGTCAGGAATTTTTTGATATGGCACAACTACTCACCAAAGCGGAAATTCAAGAACAGGCAAAGGTTCTGGCAGATTGGACTGTTGAAGACTCCAAATTGCAGATTACCCGCACATTCAAAGATTTTATTGAAGCAATTGAGTTTGTCAATAAACTAGTAGAGCCAGCTGAGTCAGCGGGACATCATCCAGATATAGAGATTTCCTACAACAAAGTTAAGATTATACTCACAACACATGATGCAGGTGGGTTGACGCAGCCAGACTTTGATGTAGCGCGGGCGATTTCCCAAATCAACTAATTCAGGAGTGCTGAGTACTGTTAGCGGGGCGTTGAGCCAGTGCGATTATTAGGGAACTCTAAAAAATAAATTATTCAATAATATTTATTGTGGGGCAGGCAAGATGCGCACCCAGTCCATAGTGCGGGCGAGACACCCACCCCCACAAGAGTTAATTGGATATTTTTTATTTGTCACTCCCTTACTTTTTTTACTTTAAGCCGGGGCACTGTTTCGGTGAGAACGCTTTGCTTATGGTTATATAGCCAAAGAACTGTCTTCTAACTGAGGTGAACTTTATGCTCAGGCTAAGTAGAAGTAGTGATTTTTGATGAGAAGCTGCTCAGTGTCTAAAGCTTTCAGCAATTTAGCCAAGTAGGAGCAAATGCCCTAAACGCTACTCCCAGCTTAGATATTTAGATCGGTAGGTGTGACAGTTATTAAGGCGATCGCTCTAATCTTGTCATCTAGATCAGATGTTTTATAATGTTATGATATAAAGATATGTTTTTGCATAAGTTAATCACATCAGTTTTTAACCCCTAGTTAATCGTTTATTAGCTTTGCAAAAACTAAAATTGTAGTAGTGGCAACTATGCCTCATCCACAGGTTTCAGTAAAATGTCGCATTTTTGAGAATTAAGTGCAACGAAACCAATTATCTAAACAAGGTGTGAGGAGTAAAGTGAAGATGTCTAATCTATTGTGGAAATCCTTGGTGGTTAGCCCAGCAGTTTTGGGAGCAACATTGTTAGTTTCGACAACAGCAATGGCGGCTCCAAGCACAACCACTCAAGTATCACCAGCTAAACAACTAGGTGTATCTGAAGTTGCCCAACAGCCAGAAATCTTGGCTCAAACAACGATAGATCAAGTTAATCGCTACAGCAACGAAGGCAACCAAAATAATTCTCAGTCTCAAGTAACATCAGTTTCGCAATTTTCTGATGTACAACCCACTGACTGGGCATTCCAAGCATTACAGTCGTTGGTTGAGCGCTATGGTTGTATTGCAGGTTATCCGAATGCTACTTATCGCGGTAATCGTGCTTTAACCCGTTATGAATTTGCCGCTGGTTTAAATGCCTGTTTGGATCGGGTTAACGAATTAATTGCTACAGCTACAGCTGACTTGGTGACTAAGCAAGACTTAGCGACCTTGCAGCGGTTACAAGAAGAATTTTCCGCAGAATTGGCAACTCTACGCGGTCGCGTAGATTCCCTAGAAGCGCGGACTGCTGAATTGGAAGCTAATCAGTTCTCCACTACCACAAAACTAGTCGGTGAAGCCATTTTTGGTGTTACTGATGCATTTGGTGGTAGAAATGGTAACAATAATAATACTGTCTTCCAAGATCGGGTACGTTTAGACTTGCAAACGAGCTTTACTGGTAGAGACGTTTTACACACCCGTCTTGCTGCTGGTAATGCAATACCCTTTACACTAGATGGTAATAACACCGGTGCTGAAGGCACACAAACATTTCAAGTTGGTGCAGGTAGTGGTAGCAACAGTGTCCGTATAGACCGCTTGACTTATGAAGTTCCCATTGGACCAGCCAATGTTTACTTAGCAGCAAGTGGCGGACAGCATAGCCATTATGCTGCTGTCAACAATCCTTACTTTTTCGACAACACTGACGGTGGTAACGGCGCTTTATCTACCTTTGCTTCTGAAAGTCCCATCTATCGGATTGGTGGCGGTGCAGGTATAGCCCTGAATGTACCCCTTGGTAAAGGTGGCGGCATTCTAGGAAATAGCTCAATCACTGCGGGTTACTTGGCATCGAATGCTAATGATCCTGGTCTTAATTCAGGTCTGACGAACGGGAGTTATGCTGCTTTAGGACAGTTGAACTTTAGTGTTGGCGATCGCGTGGCTTTAGCTGCAACTTACGTCCACGGGTATAATGCCGGCGGTGGTTCGTTGTTCAACTCAACTGCGGTAAACGGAAACGGAATTGGACCAGCAGTCGGTACTAATCAAGCTAACACTTTAATAAATGCAGGTTCCAGCAATTCCTACGGTGTAGAGGCTGCCTTTAGACCTAGTGACAAGCTATCAGTTAGTGGCTTCGTCTCTTACCACGAGGTCACTGGCTTCGGTGCGAATGATGATTTTAACGCTTGGAGCTATGGTCTTGGAGTAGCCTTACCTGATTTCGGTAAAAAGGGTAACGTTCTAGGTATCTTCGCTGGTGCAGAACCCTATTCCTTTAACCGACCAGGTTTTGTTGGTAACAATGTACCATATCACTTTGAAGGCTTCTACAAGTATCGTGTATCAGATAACATCTCAATCACCCCTGGTGTAATTTGGTTGACTTCTCCTGGTCAAAACAGCGCTAACGACGATGCAATTATCGGTACGCTGAGAACAACTTTCACCTTCTAGGGTGTTGACTATCCACTAGCAATTTTTAAATCTATTTGTCCCCGCCTCATGGCGGGGCTTTTTATTTTCAGTAGCAGCAATGGATAATCCCCAGTAGTTAACCGGAGTATACTAGAAAAAGTTAGGAGTTATGACGGGTTTTATATGAATGGACCAGAGTAAGGTGGTCATTGTAATGCCCACTTTACAAGTGACTTATGCCGTGAGCATCTTTTTCTGAGTGAGCTTTTCTAATAGAGGTTAGCAGTATAAAGTTACATTTTGTGTAATGTCCTAACTCTGGCAATTGTATTTTGAATTTTGGATTTTAGATTGAAGGAAAAATCTCAAATCCAAATTAAATAACTCCTAACTCTTAACTCCTAATTTTTAACCCCTAACTTATTGCTGCTTGTGGAACTATCTTGTAAATCGGAATACGCAATTCTCGCTCTATTAGAAATGGCCGCTCATTACGAAAGTGGCGAACCGCTGCAAATTCGACAAATTGCAGCACAACAAAACATACCCGATCGCTATCTAGAACAGCTACTAGCAACCTTGAGGCGTGGTGGTATAGTCAAAAGTCAGCGCGGATCAAAAGGTGGCTATCTGTTAACGCGAGAACCACGGAAAATCATTGTTTTTGAGATTTTAGAATGTTTAGAAGGCTTGGAGGCGGGTACTGGTCAAGAAAATATTAATCCCAAAACGCTAGACAGTTCGGTTATAGAAGAAATTTGGCAAGAAGCAAGTCGCGCGGCAAATTCAGTGTTGCAAAAATATACACTCCAGGATCTTTGTGAAAAAAGAGATTCGCGGCGGCAGTTGGATATCATGTACTACATTTAGTAATTGGTCATTGGTCATTTGTTAATGACTAATTACTAATGACTAATAACAAAGTAAGTGGGTAGGAATAAATCAAACTATGTTACGCGATGTAAATATAATTAAATTAGCTCGTAGTAAGCGGCTTTTCGCCTGAGAATAGGCTGTAGCTGCTGATTACAAACCTTTCATTATTAATACCCACTTACTTAATAACTAATAACTAAGGACTAAATTATGCGAATAGCTCGTAACATTACAGAACTGGTTGGTCGTACACCTCTAGTGCAGTTGAACCGCATTCCCCAAACAGAAGGATGTGTTGCGGAAATTGTGGTGAAGTTGGAAAGTATGAACCCCTCGGCATCAGTCAAAGACCGGATTGGGGTGAGTATGATTAACGCCGCAGAGGAAGACGGACTAATTACTCCTGGGAAGACAGTATTGGTAGAACCCACCTCTGGAAACACAGGAATTGCCCTAGCAATGGCAGCAGCAGCTAAGGGTTATCGATTAATTTTGACAATGCCAGAAACGATGAGTGCAGAACGACGAGCAATGTTGCGGGCTTATGGAGCAGAACTAGAGCTAACGCCAGGAATGGAGGGCATGAGTGGAGCAATTCAGAGGGCGGAGCAAATGGTTAATACTACGCCAAATACTTATATGTTGCAGCAGTTCCGCAATCCAGCCAATGCAAAAGTGCATCGGGAAACAACCGCAGAGGAAATCTGGGAAGATACTGATGGACAGGTAGATATAATCGTGGCGGGAGTGGGTACAGGTGGTACGATCAGTGGTGTCGCAGAAGTAATTAAAGCACGCAAGCCTAGTTCTAAAGCGATCGCAGTTGAACCAGCCAATAGCCCAGTTTTATCTGGGGGACGACCGGGGCCCCACAAAATTCAGGGCATTGGCGCTGGGTTTATTCCTCAAGTGTTAAAGATAAAATTGATTGATGAAGTGATTGCCGTCACCGATGAAGAAGCGATCGCCTACAGTCGGCGTTTGGCAAAAGAAGAAGGGCTACTATCTGGTATTTCCAGTGGAGCCGCTTTATGTGCAGCAATTCGTCTTGGGCAACGTCAAGAAAACAAAGGGCGTTTAATTGTGATGATTCAGCCCAGTTTTGGTGAGAGGTATTTAAGTACACCGTTGTTCCAAGACCTGGATGCAAGGTTAGCCGCTAGCGTTAGTTAACGCTACATTGAATTAATGGTCAATTCTAAGCACGTTTCTAACCATTACGAAACTCTCAAAGTTAGTCCAAGTGCAAGCCTTGCGGAGATTAAGCAAGCTTATCGCCGCTTGGTTAAGTTATTTCATCCTGACAGTAATCAGGATACAGCCGATCGCGAGGAAATTATCCGCATTAATGCAGCTTATGAAGTCTTAGGCGATAACCAAAATCGCCGCAATTATGACCAAGAACTGCAAGATGATTCTCACAAATTAAATAGCGATGTCTACGACGGGCTAGGCCTACGCCAACAGCGTACAGCATCAGCCCAAAATCATTACCAGACAAGACGAAAAACTGGGCGGGATGTTGATGAGCAAGTTGAAGTATGGCTGCGGCAAGTTTACCAACCAGTTAATCGCTTACTTTGTAACATTCTCTATTCGTTAGAAGAACAAATGGATCAATTAGCGGCTGATCCCTTTGATGATGAATTGTTGGATGAATTTCAGGAATACTTACAAGCCTGTCGAGATGACCTCAAGCAGGCACAAATTACTTTTCGCTCCCTGCCGAATCCGCCTAGTTTAGCAAGAACGGCGGCTCATCTTTACTACAGCCTCAATCAAGTAGCAGATGGACTTGATGAATTAGGTTACTTTCCTTTGAATTACGATGAGCGTTATTTACACACAGGTCAAGAATTATTCCGCATAGCTACGGGATTACACTGTGAAGCACAAGCTTCTGTTACATAGTTATTGGGCATTGGGCATGGGTCAATTTCGCCGGATTACTAATGACTAATGACTAAGAAATTGGTTTATGCTGGAAACAGAAAAAGGTTAAGAAATTTTAAATTCTGCTCATAGTGTACTCATGCCATGTATTGTTAATCGCCGCGCCCAGTTTTCAGCAAGTCATCGCTATTGGTTGCCAGAACTGAGTGAAGCCGAGAATATTGAGAAATTTGGTGCTGGCTCTAGATTTCCGGGACACGGACATAACTATGTCTTGTTCATCTCCCTAGCTGGGGAATTGGATGAATATGGTATGGTGCTGAACTTATCTGATGTGAAACACGTAATTAAACAAGAAGTTACCAATCAATTGGACTTCTCTTATCTCAACGATGTGTGGGCAGAATTTCAACAAACTCTGCCCACTACTGAGAATATTGCACGGATTATCTGGCAACGACTAGCACCACACTTGCCTTTAGTCCGTGTGCAGTTATTTGAACATCCTGAACTTTGGGCAGATTATATGGGAAACGCAATGGAAGCTTACCTCACCATCAGTACTCACTTTAGCGCCGCCCATCGGCTAGCTCATCCTAATCTCAGTAACGAAGAAAACACGCTTGTTTATGGTAAGTGCGCTCGTCCCCACGGTCACGGACACAACTATCATCTAGAAGTCACTGTCAAAGGGAAAATTGACCCGCGTACTGGCATGATTATTGATTTAGGTGCCCTGAATCAAGCAGTGGAAGATTATGTGGTAGAGCCATTCGATCACACCTTTTTAAACAAAGACATTCCTTACTTTGCCGAAGTTGTGCCCACTGCTGAGAATATCGCACTTTACATTAGTAATTTACTGCGATCGCCTATTGAAGAATTGGGAGCTAAACTTTACAAAGTAAAACTGATTGAAAGTCCCAATAACTCCTGCGAAATCTATTGCACGGAGTCTGAATCTGATTCAGCCAGTGCAGCCGTGAATCAGCCAGTATTGGCGCGAGTTTAGCTAATTGAAAATTAGGCATAGGACATAGGGAATTTATATCATCCCCATGCCCAATGCCCAACTAAAAAAGTTTACTAACTAAGCAGTTAAAACCAGGCAGCAAAGGACTTGTCAATTCATCTTGACTAAATAAAGTAGCTGCTAGCTTTAATGCAGCCTGTTCACGTCGATAAACCTCAACTTTCTTCTGTACAGAATCGCAAATCCAATATTCTTGAACCCCTTGCACTGAGTACAGCTTCAGCTTTGTTTCCCTGTCACGTTTCTCGTTTTTCTCGCCGGGTGAGAGAACTTCTACAACTAACTCTGGTGCGCCCGTCAGGTGTCCAGCTTCATCTAGCAAGTTTTTTAAGCGTTCATGACTTGCCCATACCACATCAGGGATCACATTATCCGAATCTGAGAAAATAATACCAGGTGCGATCGCAGCTTTACCTAAACCAGTTTCATCTGACCAAATCTTAAGAACTGTAGCAATATTGACGCAGCTTGATTGATGATCCCAGCTAGGTGATTTAGTCACAAATAGTTCTCCATCAATAATCTCATAGCGATTTCTGCGATCGCTAGCAAATAGCTCTAGGTCAGCAGTCGTCCAACGCACTGGAGTTGTTTGCATAGAAACCCCCTAGCCTTTTTTTAATCATACTTTTAAAAATACCGACGACGGGCGGAATGTCGCAAATAGCGATAAATGCCCCAAGCTAAAACTCCAAAAAAGAGATTTAGTAAAAAGCGACTAACTATAAACCACAAAATATCACTTTCAAAAAGCTTCGACGGACTCAAAGGGCTAACAGTCCTGGCTAAGAGAAACAGACCAAAAATAGCATTTCCACCCAGCACGAGGGCAAACAGCACTAAACTCCTCTGCCAGTAACGGCGCTGAATTGTACGGTCTGAAATTAGGGTAATTACAGCTTTACCCTGCACTTTTCGCAGTAATTGTTCTAGTCGCCAAAACATCCACAACAGAAAGGGAAATAAACCATAACTCAGGAAACGTAAGGGTAGTGAGTAACGCCAAGCACTAGATAGGACATTAACTAGGGCATGGCAGATTACAGAATTTAGCCAAGCCCTAAAAATAAACTTCTTGTCTCGATTTAACCGAGTATTAGAGGAAATATAAATTCCTAAAGCATATCCCCAAGGAGCAGAGAACATAGCGTGGACTGGTGTGCCAATAGTCCGGTCAAGAATTGATGCGGTATCGTGGAAAAGGTAAATCCAGTTCTCTTCGGCAGTGAATCCAAGGGCAACGGCGATGGTGAAGAGGAAAACCGTCGAGTGAAGTAATCGATATTTGCGTTGCAGATAGTAAGTTGGGATAAAAACCGCAGCTAACTTGCAGCCTTCTTCAATTGTGCCTACTTCCACAAGCTGCCGCAAGGCTATACCAGGAAGCCAACGTTTGAACTGTTGCCAGTCTACAAAATAGTTCGCTACAGTTTCAAAAACCCATTCGAGGCTAAGGGCTAAGATCCCAGCTATTGCCCCAGTGATAAAGAATATCAGTAACTTTAACAGAGGTGGAGCAAATGGCACTCGACAGTAGTAGTAGCCTAGCAGCAGCAAAGGTGGTATTACTGCCCACAACACTAGAGATAAATCAACCACTCACCTGAGCAATCACTGTACGGTGACGGTGGGTGTTGTTGGTGATAGTAGGAGTTTGGAAACCCGCCTCAACAATAGCTTGCTCAATGTCCAAAGCGAAGTATTCATCTAAATACGGTTCAGTACTTTTGAGCAAAGTCAAAATGTAGGCTGGCATTTTTTTGTAAACTTCAGATTTTGGATTCATATCCATGATTGCCAAGTAGCCACCTGGACGCAGCAAGCGCCGCATTTCAGCTAAAATCTGTCGGGTTGCCGATTGTGGCAATTCATGGCACATCAGGAAAATGGAAACTAAATCAAAAGAGGCATCAGGTAGCCCGGTAGATTCCGCTTGGGCATGAAGCCAGTTAATATTAGCTTGACGTTGCCCAGCGCGGTAATTGGCAACGGCTAAAAAGTAGGGAGACAAGTCCAAGCCTGTAATTTTGGTATGGGGATAAACTGCTTGTAGGGCAAAACTACTCAAGCCAACACTACACCCGACATCTAAGATGTCTTGCGGCTCATTGGGAATTTGACTTTTCAGGATATTGTGGTAACTCTGGCGCAGCATCGGATCGCCTTGTGCGTCTTCAGCGTCTTGCCAAATCTTCGCGTGGACAGCGTAAGCAGCAGGTTCTACCTCAAAAGCGGCTTGCCAACTGAGATTTCCGGTTTCGTAGGCATGGAATGAGGTTACATAGTAATCGGGATAGGAAAGCTGAGGATTTTCTACTTGAGCTAACTCGTCCTTCCAATCAAGCGCCTGTAGTGTTTTGACTTCTTGCGTCCAAGGCACACCAATTCTTTCAGCACGTTTAATCATCATTTGTCTAGCTTGATGCTTGGCTAGGTTAGCTAAAGGCTGGATTGCCAGTATGCCATTTACCAAACGGGAAGCTAAACCAGGATTAGTGTTTACAGCAACAGTCATAAATCAGTTTGCATTTGAAGAGCCTTTTCTACTTATGACATAGTTGCTGGAGGCCAGTCTAGATGCAAATTGAAAAACATTCTGGGGACTGGGGAAGAAGCAAGGGAGCAGGGGGCAGGGAGCAGGGGAGAAAAGTTTTCCCCTCAGCAACCAGCAGCACCCCGCCCATCTGCCTCTTTTTAATGCCCCATACCCCATGCCCCATACCCTATTTTGCCGTAGGCTTGAGAGCTAACAACATCTCTAATTGACTGGTAGATTTATCAGGGCTATTGGCGGTAAAACCAAGGCCACGAATAGAATTCAGAATAGTGACGGTATCAGCGTTAGATGATACAAAACTATTAATCAGGGGCACAGTTTTAGTTTTATCCATATCCAGGTAGAAATAGCCGCCGTTGGGCTTTTGCAAAGAACCAGTAACGGCTTTGAAGGCGTCGCTAGTATCAAGGGATGGATTTTTACGATCGCTAACTACATCAGCAATTGGGCCACCAAGAGCGACAAATACAGTATCTTGATCTAGCCAACCATGTGCTAATAAAGCTCCTTGTCGGGGGATTTGCCATTCAGTTACGTCTTTACCACCGATATTTCTATTGGCGACGTTGATTTGTTGGGTTTTGGCAAGGGTATCCAATTTTGTCAATGTGGCTTCGGCAGTTTTGCGATCGCTAGTATCAAATACTAAAGCACCGCCAAAACCAACACTCGCTAATACTCCTTGATTTGATGGAATCGCACCAAGGGCGAATTCCCCATTCATCCAGCCAAAAACATCCTTATCCAGGTCAATATTCACGAGTTTCAGTTGTCCTCGCGCTTGTTCCAGAGCTTGCTTCATTTCTGGATAATCTTTTGATTGTTCTACTAGCGTTTCCCAGCTACGGCTGATGCCATTACCGCTAATCAGAGCAAAGGTATTAGTCGGAAATTGTCCGACTATATTCCCAGGACTTGATTGATACTGAAATTTATTTAGTTGCGGATCTAAATTAGCGATCGCTTTTACCCGCACTCCGGCATCATCAACACCAATACCCGCTACCACAGATTTGATCTGCTTTAGTTGCGTCAAGGTTTGCGGAGGTAATTGCTTTGCCTGCGGATTTGCAGCTACTAATTGCTGTACCATTCCGGCATAGTCTGGTACATAAATTTGGGCAAGGCTGTTTTTAACATCCACTCCTTTCAGAATGCTGCTAGCACCTTCTTTACTCGCGAAAGAAGACTGTCCTTTAAACGTATCAATTGCTTTTTCTACAGCTTGCTTTTCGGGGGCTAATACCAGCTGACTATTATTTAAAACTACGCTATATGTCGGCTTGCCATTTTGGGTAGTTTCGACAATTTTTTGACCTTGATAGTCAGATTCTTGTAATTTCACCCCTTTTTGTGACTTCAATTTGTTAGCAAAATTCAACGCGCTAAGTTTGTCTTTGATTCCCACTATTATCAGGATATTAGCTTCCTGCTCTAAATTTGCTGGTACATTAGGTGCGCCAGAGGGTACATTTAACTGTGCTGGTTTTACAGGATTTGGTGGCAGTACAGCAATCATCACACCACCAGCCCAAGGCTTGATGTCTTTTTCATAAGAAACGTTACTATCACTGAACATTTGCTTATTAAAATCTTCCAGACCTTTCGCCACTAATTTTTGTGCTTCTGGAGTGCCAAACTGCTGTAATTTTGCCCAAGCTTCAGGGTCAGTAGTAATATAAGTTGCCATCAATGCTGTTGAAGGTACTACCTTAGCACTACCTAGAGCGTCTGAACTACCTCCCGATGGGCCGCCTTTAAAATACGTATAAGCTACTATACTTCCTACTACAACTACAGCAGCACCAACAGCAGGAATGAGAAATTTTGATTTACTTTCAGGCATTTTATTATCCTCTTTTGCTCAGATTGTCACCGAGATTTATACAAGTGTCACTGTAGAGTTTTCGGATTTATTAATATTTTCCGCTTATTGATCGGTATTTACTGATAAAATTAGTAGTCCTATAAGTTAGCAGTCTAAGAATTACCTCTCAAAAATAATTCCAAGAGATGATGAGCAAATCCGCAAATGATATGCTGTTCCTCTCAAACAAAATAGCCTGATTAGTAGCAACAAGCTATCCTAAGTTATAAGAATAATTAGGAGTATTTGTACTTAATGAGAATTTATCGAGGTGCAAGAGACTCTTGACTCAATGACCAAAAAGTGCAAAACATCAGGAAAAATAAATGCGGTAGGGATATGGAAAAATTCCCAGGTTCGCTAGCCGATCTTCGGAAGTTCGGGTGAGATTTATTTCAATCCCCCAATCCCCAAGGTGAATTTTCACCTCCATAATGCCCTATTAATTTGGGAAATACAGATACCGCTATTTAGCTTAACAACATCCAACCAAGCCAGACTTTTCAGGATTACAAGGTCAGTAAGGATCAATGTCGAAGTCTTATTTTGATACAGATAATAACGGACACAAACCTTTTGAGTTACCGGGAGCAAGACCACACTACAACCCCGATCGCCCCGGACAAGTAGAGCATATTTTTCTCGATCTCAGTTTGGATATTCCTAAGCAAAGCTATCAGGGCAGTTGTAGCACTCGCCTCTTACCAATCCGTAATGGCATTGATCGTTTAACTTTGGATGCTGTCAACCTGAATATTGAATCTGTGCAGGTGGACGAAGTGCCACAAAATTTTGACTATGACGGGGAACAGCTTTCCATTCAACTTTCTGAGGCAACCCAGGTTGGTAAACGCTTGCTGATTGCGATCGCTTACTCCGTAGCAAAACCGCAACGCGGGATTTACTTTATCCAACCAGACAAGCACTACCCAAACAAGCCTACTCAAGTTTGGACTCAGGGAGAAGACGAAGACTCTCGTTTTTGGTTCCCCTGCTTTGACTATCCAGGACAACTGTCTACTTCGGAAATTCGTGTCCGTGTTCCCAATCCTCTCGTGGCGATTTCCAACGGCGAATTAATTGACACCACAGAAGATGGTGATTACAAAATCTATCATTGGTCACAACAACAAGTTCATCCTACCTACTTGATGACTTTAGCAGTAGGTGATTTTGCGGAAATTCGGGATGAGTGGAAGGGTAAACCAGTCACCTACTATGTAGAGAAGGGACGGGAAGAAGATGCTAAACGCAGCATGGAAAAAACTCCCCGGATGATTGAATTTTTGAGTCAAAAGTATGGTTATCCCTACCCTTTCCCGAAATACGCTCAAGTTTGCGTCGATGACTTCATCTTTGGCGGCATGGAAAACACCTCCGCAACGCTGTTAACAGATAGATGTTTGCTGGATGAACGGGCTGTTTTAGATAACCGCAATACCGAAGCTTTAGTAGTCCACGAACTCGCGCACCAGTGGTTTGGTGATTTGGTAGTGATTAAGCATTGGTCTCATGCTTGGATTAAAGAAGGGATGGCTTCTTATTCTGAGGTGATGTGGACAGAACAAGAATATAGCCTCCCAGAAGCAGCTTACTATCGTTTATTGGAAGCTCGTCGTTACTTAAGCGAAGATAGCAGCCGTTATCGCCGGCCGATGGTAACGCACGTTTACAGAGAAGCTATTGAACTTTACGATCGCCACATCTATGAAAAAGGGTCTTGTGTTTATCACATGATTCGCACCCAATTGGGAGATGAATTATTTTGGCAGGCAATTCAAACATTTGTCCAAGATAATGCTCACAAAACCGTAGAGACAATAGACTTACTCAGGGCGATTGAAAAAGCTACCGGACGTAATCTTTCGTTCCTCTTTGACCAATACGTTTATCGTGGTGGTCATCCCGATTTTAAAGTAGCTTACTCTTGGGATGGGGATGCCAATTTGGCAAAAATAACAGTAACTCAAACCCAAGCTGCTGAGGGTAAAAATGGCAGTAAGGATTTGTTTGATTTAAAAATACCTATCGGTTTTGGTTATGTACAGCAGGATTCATCTGCCAAAGCCAGCACTTCATTTTCAGCACTGACTACTTTCACAGTGCGCGTGAATGAACGCGAACAAAGCTTCTATTTTCCCCTAGAAAATAAGCCCCAATTTATCAGCTTTGATGTTGGGAATAATTACCTAAAAACAGTAGCTTTAGAATATCCAATCGCGGAGTTAAAAGCACAGTTAGAATTTGATCCCGACCCAATTTCGCGTATTTATGCAGCAACAGCTTTGGCGAAAAAAGGCGGATTGGAAGCAATCATTGCACTGTCTAAGTCGCTCAAAAATGACCCATTGTGGGGTGTGCGTGTGGAAGTGGCGAAGCAACTAGCCAAAATCAATTTAGATCAAGCTTTTGATGCCTTAGTCGCTGGGTTAAAAGATAAAAATGCTTACGTGCGACGATCTGTAGTGGAAGCACTTAATCAAATCAAAACTGCTGAAAGCTATAAACTGTTGAGAGGAATCTTGCAAAAGGGCGATCCTAGCTATTACGTGGAAGCTGCTGCTTCTCGTGTAATTGGGGCGATTGCATCCGCAAACTTGGAAGACAAACCCAAGGAAGACAAGGTATTAAAGCTGCTGAAATCAGTTTTAGAAGAAAAAGCAGGTTGGAATGAAGTTGTGCGGAGTGGGGCTGTTGCTGGTTTAGCTGAATTCAAAACCTCAGAAGCAGCTTTAAATATACTGATCGAATACACCAAACTCGGTGTAGCACAACCCCTACGTTTAGCCACAATTCGCGCTTTAGGAAAGATTTCTGTTGGTCAAAGTCCGGCTAATTTGGAACGGATTTTAGAAAAATTAACAGAACTAGCCAAAGAAACCTTCTTTTTAACCCAAGTAGCGGTAGCCGCAGCCTTAGGACAAATGGAAACACCTAAAGCAGTGGGTATTTTGCGATCGCTAGTTGAACAAACAGCTGATGGGCGTGTACGTCGTTCTGCTGAAGAAGAAATCTCCAAGGTGCAAAAGAATATTGGTTCAGAAAAAACTCTACGTCAATTGCGGGAAGATTTCGACCAACTCAAACAACAAAACCAGGAATTGAGAAGCCGTTTAGAAAACTTGGAGGCCAAATCTAAATAACACTACATGATAATTAAAAGTAGCTAATTGGTAATTGGTAATTGGGGCGAAACCACTACCAATTACTAAATTTTTACTTAACCTAGTAATTTTTATTGTGGACACGCTAAATATCGTATTTTCCACTTAAATCGCAGGGTATAAATAAACATAATACCAAGATCCCCGACTTCTATTAGAAGTCGGGGATCTTTATGTTGTAAGTGGTTACTGAGTTCTCATATCTTCCTTCAATTTGCATACATAAGCAAATATCTATATTTATATAAAGGATAGTTAAGAAAAGATAAAATCGTCTAGAGGCTGGATAATTAGTTGTAGTTTTATAAAGTATAATTAAGAAAAAGATAAACAAATCTAGGCAGTATATAGATACTAAAATCGCCTCGAACACTATGCCCAAAGGTAGAGTTCTAGTTGTTTTAGATAAAAAACTACCGGTATCCTGAACTTGCAACTAACTTGTGAGTCAAGAGAAAAACAATCATTGTAAATTTTTCAGTTGAAGAGGCAAAAAAAGGCGTGGGTCAGTATCAACCTACTCAGCTAAAACTCTATAATCCAGATGCGATCGCTCGCTACTATAGTTACCGCCCCTGGTTAGCTTGGGGGCGACTGCTGAGAATTATCTCCTCTTTTGCAGGATTTATATTCAATCTGAAGTGGGACGAATGGCAAGATAAAGTTGAGCAGAACAAGGGTAAACGAGCTATCCAGTTGCGAGAACTGCTCACCAACCTCGGCCCGACTTTTATCAAAGTTGGTCAAGCTCTCTCCACCAGACCAGACCTGATACGCAAAGACTTCTTAGAAGAACTGATCAAGTTACAAGATCAGTTACCACCTTTCGATAATGCGATCGCTTACCAGATAATTGAAACTGAACTAGACCGCCCCATTCACGAAAGCTTTAGCGAACTCTCACCTAACCCAGTCGCGGCTGCTAGCTTGGGTCAAGTATACCGAGGTCGTTTAATTAGCGGCGAAGAAGTCGCTGTCAAGGTGCAACGCCCCAACTTACACCCGGTAATCACACGCGACCTATATCTGATGCGTTGGGCGGCAAGTTGGCTAGCTCCTTGGTTGCCTTTAAATCTCGGCCATGACCTGACTTTAATTGTGGACGAGTTTGGCATAAAGTTATTTGAAGAAATTGACTATATTAATGAAGGCCGCAACGCCGAGAAATTTGCCAGCAACTTTCGCAACGACCCGCAAGTAAAAGTTCCAGGCATTTACTGGCGTTATACCAGTACCCACGTTTTAACCCTGGAATGGATTGATGGCTTTAAGCTGACGGATACTCAACACATCCGCGAAATAGGTTTAGACCCAGAAGCAATTATCCAAATTGGCGTTACCTCAGGATTGCAACAGCTTTTAGAATATGGCTTCTTTCATGCTGACCCTCATCCTGGTAACTTGTTTGCCGTGCCTGATGGTCGTATGGCTTACATTGACTTCGGTATGATGGATCAGTTGGAAGAAGGCACCAAAGAAACATTGGTAGATGCGCTAGTGCATTTGGTGAATAAAGACTACACCGATTTAGCCGAAGACTTTGTAAAATTAGGCTTTCTGACTCCAGACACGAATATTTGTCCAATAGTGCCAGCATTAGAAGCAGTGCTAGGAAACGCTATTGGTAAAAATGTCAAGGATTTTAACTTCAAAACTATTACCGATGAATTTTCGGAACTGATGTATGAATATCCTTTCCGAGTCCCAGCGAAGTTTGCTTTGATTATTCGTTCCCTGGTAACTCAAGAAGGTATCGCTCTGAGCCTTAACCCAGATTTCAAAATTGTGGAAGTGGGTTATCCCTACATAGCGCGGCGGTTGCTGACAGGGGAATCACCAGAATTACGGCGGCGGTTATTGAATGTGTTGTTCAAAGATGGTAAATTTCAGTGGCAGCGGTTAGAGAATTTAATTGCGATCGCACGTACTGATAACAACTTTGATGTATTGCCCACAGCCCAAATGGGATTCCAATTCTTAATGTCGGAAGAAGGCAAGTTTCTCCGGCGCCAGCTGGTGCTTGCTCTCACCGAAGATGACCGCCTGCACACCGAAGATGTCCAACGCCTGTGGAACCTGGTTAAAGATGACTTAAAACCAGATCGTTTATTCAATGTAGCGATCGGTATTTTAACAGACTTATCCAGAGAAGGCGCAGCGGCTATCCTCCCAAAAGCTACATTACTTGGATCTTTTGCTGAAAACCAGTCAACAAATACAAACTAAAAAATCTTTAATATAAATCAGGAGTTTTCATGTACTATTTCCCTGAGCAACCGCCTTATTTTCTCTTACTGGTTGGTTTTCTGACGGCATTAACATCTGGTTTAGCATTATCTGGCACTTTAAAATTAATTGTGCAGAAATGGCCAAGCCAGCGTACAGAAAATACTAAACCGCGTTCTTCACTGAAACAACTACTTGTACCATTTATCGGCATAACTGGCGGTACTTGCCTATTTCTCTCTTCAGGCTTAGAGATATTTGGCTTTCCCTCCTCTTTAGCTTTAGGAGTTGGTCTACCAATTAGTCTCTTTACTTGTTTATTAGTTTGGTTGCAGTTGGGAAGTATGATGACTTTTATAGAACGTGAAGGTATGCAATCTTTAGATTTAGATTCTTTTTCTTAGATTGGTAACAATATGTTTAAGTTATTATTAACTGAACTGTCTTGAGGTTTAGGATACTTCAGTAATATACCAATAAACCCAAATGCTCACCATACCTGGTGAGCATTTATACTTTTGTTTAAGCACTCGTCGATGCTTTGTACAAATGCAATTAGTCGCATATTAACATATTTTAGAGATTATATAAATTTAGTAATTAGATAAAAATAAGTACTATTACAGTAGTCAGTTTCCACATTGTATATGTGAATATAGTGTTTGATTTAAATCGGAGGACGCTGCATAATTCTGCTGTCTCTAAACCCCAAATTTATTAGAAAGCTTGAATAAATAGGGGTCAAAAACTACCAAAATCTATATTGCACAAGAATTACAGCAGTTTTAAGTATGACTCTAAGTCAAAACGATTGTATACCGGAACAGTTCATATTTGACAATCATATCTGATGCTATGAAAATAAGATATCTTCTTCACCGCTTAAAGTTAGGTCTGCATAACAAGTGGTGGTTGTTGAATTATAAATTTCGAGAACTACTGATTAAACTACAGTTCTATTGGCTTCTGTATCAAGGGAGTCAACAACTAAATATTAACCAGAAATCGGTAATTGTATTTTCTCCTCACCAAGATGATGAAGCACTAGGTTGTGGGGGTATGATTGCACTCAAGCGAGAACAAGGGATACCAATTAAAGTTGTTTTTATTACAGATGGAGGAGGTTCTCATCGAGGTCATACTAAGATTTCGCGTTCAGAAATTGTTCAAATTCGTAGAGAAGAAGCGCTAGCAGCTTTGAAAATTTTAGGGGTGGAATCAACAGATATTCACTTTCTTGATAAATGTGATGGTGCATTATCTAAAATGACAGAAACTGAACAACAGCAAACCATTGAAGAAATTGCCCAATTATTAGGTAGTTTTAAACCACAAGAGGTGTACGTTACTCACAAACAGGATCGCAGCCCAGATCATGAAACTACTTATCAATTGGTTAAAGCTGCTATTGCTAAAGCAGAAGTGACAGTAGAATTGTGGCAATATGCCATCTGGTTGCTTTGGAAGTCTTTATTATTTAGCAGCCTGAAATTTGATGAATTACTAGGCGCTCATCGAGTTGCAATTCATCAAGTGCAATCTAAGAAAAAGCAGGCTATTGAAATTTACCGTTCTCAATATTTACCTATAGATGCTGAATCGAGTGCCGTACTTCCCCCTGGTTTCCTCTGGAGGTTTTTCTTGCCTTATGAGGTTTTTTTCAAATCAGACTCTGGTCAAGAATAAAAAAGGCTTTTTATCTTGTTTGTAGAATAAAATCCTGTACCTAATTCAATACTTATCAGTAAATGCGGAAATAAAAAGGGTTTTAATTTACTTTTACCCTTTACTTCTCCTTTTTTTGAAATCAGACTTTTGTGAGTCAACCAGGATTGTTAGGTTTCTCAGAAAAATATTAGTACCTTACTAAAAAGCAATCCATTGCATTAACTAATTAAGTTCTTTCACCTTTTCAAGGCTTTACTATAAAATCCTCCAAATATGAGTCAACAAAAATTCTGCTTTTGTACTTTAGCATTAGGCAAAGTGTATCGGGAACTAGCTGGTTTATTAGCAAAAGACTTAGAGATATATTCACCCAATACTGCTTTTATAATTCTCACCGATCATCCTCAAGAGTTTAGCAAATATCCTCAGGTTTTAGCATTTCAGCATCAGCAGCAGGGTGTTAAGTGTTATCACGACAAAAAATTTGCCATTGCTAAGGCATTATCTCTATTTAATTCATGTATATTTATTGATTCAGATATGCGAATCTTAGCACCAGTGCCAGAAGATATGGAATGGCTTTTAGAGCCAGGAATAAGTGCTAGGGCTTGTATGGAAATGCCGAAAAAATTTGCCAAAGCTTTAACAAAAACTGACAAGAATTTTTCTAGAGAAATTGAAGTAATTAAAAAAGCTGCACAATTTTTAAATTTAGATCCAGAATGTAAAAATGTTACGTTTGTCCATGAGTATTTGTTTTCTGTTACTAAGTCAACAGGAAAAGAAGTTGAGTTTTTAGAAACATGGTCAATCCTTGCCAAATATTTTGAGCGAAATGGAGTTTATGAAGGCGAAGGCAATGCCATAGGTCTAGCTGCCTATAAAGCAGGGCTGCCAGTTAGATGGAGCGAGATGTCAGGTATTTCCTTTTTTAATAACAAAACCGAACTGATTAAAATTCAAAAGGGACAATCAAACATGGATGAAATGTTGACGTATTTTGAAGAACACAAAAGAATTGCACATCCTAAACGCTCTATCCTGGGGAAAATTGCCTTTAAACTTAGCAAAGCCATCATGCATTTTTATAGAGAAATAAAGTACAGAATCGAATGGCAGGAAGAAAAGCTCTAAACTGTACAGAATAAGCAAATGGCAGAATTGAATGAAAGTGTGACTGTGTAGAGTGTTTAAACTTATGGTTTCACCTATAACTCGAATTTCTGGTATTACTGGGGATTCTGCTTCTGATGCTAATGGATTGGGTAAAGGTATTGATAGCAGTTTTGCATTGAATTTAATCCCTTTACCAACAACTCCTCTGTTTGGTACAGATGGGATTCGCGGACGAATGGTGCAAAGTTATCTCATGTATTGCAAGCAGAAATTGAAGCGCGGAACACAACGCCGACTTAGGCTTTGCTTTTGATGGCGATGCCGATCGCGTTTTAGCTGTAGACAGTAGACCGCGATCGCCGTTTAGGAAAGATTGCCAACCCATACAAAAAGCGATCGCCCTTGCCGAAGGTGCGATGGGTGATTCTGGTAGGATTTTAGTTCGCGCCTCTGGCACAGAACCAGTAATCAGAGTTATGGTTGAATGCGCCAATGCAGACCTTGCCAACCACTGGACAAATGAATTAGTTTCCCAAGTTCAGCAACATCTAATGGAGTAATGTATCTGGATGCCTCCTAACCTAGATTTCTCACAAAGAGATAAAAAAAGGGGTCAAAAACTGCGAAAATGTATATAGCATGTTCAGTAATTTTAATTATTATCAACTAGGAAACTTTCAAAAAACATCAACAGGCTGATTTAATAGGCATATCTTTGGTACGTTACTAGTAACCATTAATTCTATCTTTGAAGTTACGATACTTTAATTTCATATTGTTCACTCTTTGTTGAAGAAAACTACTAGTAGACTTTTGCAAAAGCGTTATCTGGCTTGGGCGGGTAAAACTTTGAGGACGTTTCTCAGGTGATTTAAAATAGCGATAATATAAGAAAATATCACGGTAAGGAATATCTACATCTTCCCCCCCACAAAGCCGCACAAAAGCTGAAGAAGATACACTCATATAGTGTAAGTAGGTCAATCTGCGCCCTTGGTCATAGAGGATATTATCTACCACATCAAATTGAGAACTCCAGTGATTACCAGTTGCCTGTTCGCAGTCATAAAAAGCAAAGTTATAATAGGAAATTCCACTTCTCAATACCATGTAGTTAAATAAAGATTGGTCAGGCGCTAAAAAAGCCATGACATCAGCTTCACCCGCTGTTAACTTTTCAATTAATTCGGCTCTGACAGTTGCAGAAAAAATATTTTTCTTAGTGGCAAACCAACCAGCACAAAATACTTTAGATTGCAAATTATCTGATTTGAAAACTTGCTGCATAAGCTCTGGTGAACCATCAAAAATAAATTTCAAATCAGACTTATACTGAAAATCATTGACTACCCAATCGTAATTATCTAATTTTTCATATACATAATCTACGGGCCCCATTAACAAGGTATCTGCATCAAAATAAATAAATCTATCAAAGGGGCCATCCACAGCACAAAATTTCCGGTGCATTGGTAACTCATAGAGTTCTGGAAAGCCCCACTCTCGCCAAGTTTTTTGCGCTCTAGGATAATTTTTCCATATTTGAGTAGCAAAGTTATCCCAATAAGCGATGGAATCAGCATCTTCAAACAAAGTGATATTATCTCTAGATACAATCTCTGCTTTTACCTTGTCTAACCGATTATTATATGGAAGTATACAAATAGGAATTTTCCTACCAGCATTAGCTTCTATACTGTTGAGCAACGCAATCAATTGGTCATAAACAACATCATTGGCTAAGATGTAAATGCCATCAATCATTGGGATACTCCTAAATATTAAGTGCGGGCAACAACAAAGGGAAATAAACGGCGAGTCAGTTTGGGGATGAAAGCGAATTTACCCTCGTGGAGATAGCGATAGTGTTCCCATAATTGCCAATAAGGACTTCCAGTTTTCATCCGTGTACCAGCCCAATGGAGATATTTTAATCGTTGTCCTCGGTCATAAAGAGCATATTCTCGCTGTTGGAAATTTTGCGAACCTGCCCAACTACCAGGGCCTCCCCCAGGAATTTTGACGAGATTTCCACGTTTGGCAATTAGTTTGAGAACAAGATAATTTAAAATTGGTTGGTCTGTAACTCCTTCAGAAAAATCAAAATATTCGCGATGCGTTGCACACTCGCGCAAAGTTTCATCCATCTGTTGTTCGGTAATAATTCCTTTTCTCGAAGCCCAAAAACCGCTGTTGAAGACATCTTGAAGTTGGGCATCGGAAAAAATTTGCTGCTCTTTCACAAATGGGGAAAAGATATTTCGCAGCTTGTCATTAGCATGATGGTAATCACAACAGAAGAAATCGACTTCTGAAAGTTTGTCTAAATTGTCGGCGATTTTTTCAAAAACGACAATATCCGTATCAATATAAATAAATTCATCTAAAGGCCCAAACCACGCCACCAATTTACGCATTTTGTTTGGTAAGGCAAGGAAATCGCGATCAAAAATTTCTCCGATGCGTTTGGTAAATGTATCAATAAGTTCTAAATCTGGAAAAATTTGGACGTTGTGTAAGGTAGCAAGTTGTTCTGCTACTTTGTGATAATTGTCATTAAAAGGTATGAGATAAACGGTAACTTCTTGGTCATAGCAACGAATGCTATTAAGTAAAGCAATAGCATTATCAATAACTCGATCATTGGCAACTATATAAATGCCCCTACTCATAATTATCCTTGATTAATTAACTTAAGTTTTCGCAAAGCTCTTGTAAGTAAATTTGTTACTGGAGCGTCATTATAACTTCTAGGAGGATTTATAAATACTGGACGCTTCTCTGGCTCATGTAGGTAACGATAATAGAGAAATAAATCCCGATAGGGAAAATCAATATTTTCTCCAGCGCAGACTGCTTGATTAATATTAGGAGGAATACCAATATAATGAAGGTAGGTTAGTCGATTACCTTTGTCATAAAGAAGGTGTTCTCGTTCTTCAAAGTGCTTAGATGTGGCAGAACATCCCGTCTTTTCATTATCTAGTAGTTGGCGAGCAAAGTTATAAATAGCAAGATTAGACCTCATTACCATGTAGTTGAGTAGTGGTTGTTCACCAGCACCGCCATACAAAATTTCTGCCTCCCCATTTTTTAAATAAGATATCAGTAAATCTCTTTGTTGTGAGTTAAATATTCCCCGTTTTGCGCCATAGAAACCTGAGCAAAATATTTCGGAATCGATCCGTTTTTGCTCAAAAGTTTCTAGTAATTTTGGAGAAGTAACATTATATATTTTGCTAACGTCTTTAAACTGGAAATCGTAGACAACAAAATCATAAGTATCTAGCTTTTCAAACACCGCCGCGAGAGAGTTCATCACTAAGGTGTCTGCATCCAAATAAATAAACTTATCGAATGGCCCATCAAATGCACAAAAACGACGGTGAGCGCCATACAACCGTGATTTACTCCGATTCAATCGTTCTGGTGCTGCTGAGAGCATAAATTGATCCCAGTGGTTGATTGATTCTTGATTATCGTAAAGAAATACATTAGGGCGTTTAGCTATTTCATCAGCAATTCGCTGTGTCTGATCGTCGAAAGGATAGATACAAACAGGAGTTTCCGTCCCCAAAATAACATCAATACTGTTGAGCAAAGCTACCAGTTGATCGAAAACATAATCATTGCCAAGGGTACAAATACCATTCATAATTTATGAGTGTTGATCGACAAAGTTTGACAACCAGTTAAGCAGGTTTAATTTGTGTAAGATAATTTGACGTGCTTCTGCGATCGCATCTTTGGCAGCATGCCAAGCATCAGGTGTAGCGGTCACTTCTTTGATGTAAGCAATGCCTTTTTCGTCTAAACTGGGCAATCTTAAAAAACTACCCGGTGGCAATAATTTATCAGCTGCCGGGCCGCCATAATAAATTGGCAAACACCAAGCAAGCAAACTATCCCAAAGTTTCTCACTTACATACCAATTATTATCAGCATAGTTTTCAATTGCCAGATTGTAATAGTATGGTGCCATGCCATACCATTTGTTACCTAGCTCTCCCGATTTATTCGCCCATCCTGGTAAGTTCCGCCCATACAAATCAAACTTAATACCACTAGATTGTAGTGACTGCAAAAAGTCTAAACGCTCACGATGTTTAGCAGTGCGGTTAATTCCTGAAGTAATCCAACTACATGGAGCAACCTTTTGAGGCGGTGGCATTTCATTCAAATCTTGAAATGAATTTGAGTGATACCAAATAGCAGGCATATAGTTGGGGGTGGGAGCAAAATCATCGGGGCCAGAAATGTAACCGCAATATTTTTGTGATTGCTGATAATTATAATTAGTTACTTCTACAATTTCATCTAAAGGCGGTTCTCGTAGTAAATAAATAATCCGCTCTTTATTCACACCACGCAGTAGAGAATCAACATTAACTGCTGATTTTTGCTGGCGTTTGCGAAAACTATCTAACCAAGATTTTTGTGGCGATGCTTGGGGAAAATCAAATTGATACATTAGCAGAAAATCTGGTTTTTCTGCTAGTGCTTGCATTTGTATATTGCCCCAAGTTCCAAATTGATGCGGGGTTTGTTGCCATAGCCAATCGGCTCTAGTTTCTAAACCTCGATAGCTGCTAATCATTCCAACAGTTGTAATAGTCATTTTAGTTATTAGTCATTAGTTATTTTATTTAACCTCCTTTATTCTTCCTTATGCGATAAATGGGGAAGTAGAGATTTATCAACATAACTAAGAATTTTTGCCGCTCGATTTTCCCAAGAAAACTGCTTGACAAACTCGATACTATCTGGATAACCCTCTATTTTTCTGGGATGAGTTTCTAAAACCCGCTTCAGACTTTCGGTAAATTTGCTGGGGTTATCTGGTTCACACCAAGCGGCGATCGCTTGGGTATCTTGAAACTCAACTAATGATGGAATCTCCGTCGAAACAATGGGGGTTCCAGAGGCGAAGTAGTCAAACAGCTTTAAAGGAGATGTAAAACTTGCCGCTTTTCCCGAACAATGGGGATGAGCTAAAACATCGGCTGCTTGTAGCAAAGATGCTAACTCATGATGCAAAATATATCCCAAAAATTTAATATTATTAACCTGCTTTTCTTTTACCAATTGCTGATAATATTCAACTTCTGTTGGCTTACCACCTGCACAGGCAAATTGCACATTAGGCATTTCTTTAGCTACATCAATTAGGACATCAATCCCTTTAAATTGTTGTAGCGCTCCCGCATAAACTACCAACTTTTGGCTGTCGTTTTGCAAGAGTTTTTGACGCCATTCTGCC
This sequence comes from Nostoc sp., assembly GCF_036916655.1. GTDB lineage: Bacteria > Cyanobacteriota > Cyanobacteriia > Cyanobacteriales > Nostocaceae > Nostoc. The sequence continues at coordinate 103,425 of NZ_JBALFY010000011.1, read as the reverse complement.
GCTTTTTCCGGTTGTCTCTCCATAAATAAGCGATTAAAACCGTTGTGTAGCTTAATCACTTTTTCTGGTGGCATCCCATTTTTAATCATACTTTCGCGGATGGTGTCTACAACTGTGACAGCAATTTGTAACAGCGGATTTGTAACAATTTCTAGCTCAAATGGCTTGTCTTCGTGGTGGTGATGTTCGTAAATTGCGGGAACGCCATTTTTGATGGCAGCTTTGACAAAGTTCCAGTTGCGACTATGGACAAGTTTAGTAGTTGGAAGTATGTGAAACGGTAAATAATACTTGCTGGCAATGGTGTTAGAGTCAGTAAATTTGCTCCGAAAATGGTCAATTGGCCAAGGCATCGGTAAGGGAGCAACTTTTAATTTGTCATGAAGATTGTAATACTTAATAAGTTCTATGGGTGTTTGTCTCGGTTGAAAAGGACGAGCTAGATTAACTAGGTTAATTGCTTTTGATCCTTTATCTGGGTACACCAAAACTGTTGAGTATCCCAAGTTGGCGGCGGCGTTAGCTGCATTTGTAGACTGTACTAGATGAGCCTCTGGCTGCGGCAACTCTTCACCGATGAAAAAAATATAGTGTTTTTTTAAATTAGGATTCTTCAGAATTTCAAACATTAATACTATCCTCAAATTTTCCTAAATCATCGAGTAGATATATAGCAGATTCATAACTTTCAGCAATTAATCCATTTTGTTCTTCTGTTGTGTATGTCAAATTATCAGCTAGAGAGCGGAGAGAGCTAAGTATGATGTTAAGAGAAGTCCGAAACTCAACGGAGATTTGATTAAAAACTTGATAATGCTTACTGATAACATTTTGATTTTGATCAGAAATTGAGAGCATTTGCCCCCGGATTTGCAAGTTAATAACATCCTCAAAAACATCAATGGTGTTGAGAATTCTCAAGGCTGATTTATAAGAGTCTTCAATTAATTCGTGCCGTTCTTGGGAATCGTCTACTAAATCATCAAGTAATAAACGTAGGAACCCAATCATCGAGTTCATCTGCGTCCGAATTTCGTGAGAGATACGGAGCAAGCTTTGATTGTGTTTGGCAGCAGTTTCAGGACGTTCTGCAAATTGCATTGAGTACAAACGTGAGTAGTAGCCACCCTTGTGTAAAAGTTCTTCATGGGTTCCGATCTCTACTACCTGTCCTTGATCTAGTACGGCTATTTGATGAGCTTTTTGGACTGTGGAAAGGCGGTGAGCAATTACTAGGGTGGTGCGATCGCGACTTAGATCGTCGAGTGCAGCCTGTACTAAGCGTTCGGAAACCGTATCTAAAGCGCTAGTGGCTTCATCTAAAATAAGAATTTCGGGATTTTGTAGGAGGGCGCGGGCGATCGCTAATCTTTGCCTTTGTCCACCAGATAACATGACGCCGCGATCGCCAATTAAGGTTTCAAATTCCTGAGGCAATTTGCTAATAAACTCATAAGCATTAGCCCGCTTGGCTGCTATCAGAATTTCATCATCACTAGCCTCTGCTTGCCCATAAGCGATGTTATTTCGCACCGAATCATTAAAAAGAAAGGTATCTTGACTGACAATTCCCATCCGCTTTCGCAGGGATACAAGATCGAACTCCCGCAAATCGATGCCGTCAATGCTAATACTGCCAGCGATCGGATCGTAGAATCTGGGCAAAAGGTCGGCTAAAGTCGATTTACCAGCACCAGAACCACCTACTAATGCTAAGGTCGTACCATGCGGTAAATATAAATTCACATCTTTGAGTACCAACTTCTCATGACCAGGGTAGGCAAAGCAAAGAGAATTAAAAGACACCCCTTCTTTTAATTTTGTATAGGGAAGCTTACCTTTGCCCATGAATGGCTTATCATGCAAGCTTAAAAACTCGTTAGCAGCATCCACACTAGCGGCGCTACTGGCAAAGTTGCTGCGAATCGTATTTAACTGAGAAATCAATGGTAGTACTCGCAGCAGCACTAATAAATATGTCAGAAGTACGGTAGAAAGAGAAGAAACTTGGTTAGCAAAGAAGGTTTTACTCAAAAGTACAATCAGCAGTATAGCTGTAATACCCATCACCTCACTTAGGGGTGTAATCGCTTCCGAATTAACCTGAGATTTGAAATCTGCTATTTCGCGATCGCGAATTAATTTTTTAATCCGTTGATATTCTTTTTCTTCATTTCCCGTTGCCTTTACCAGTCTAATTCCATTCAGGGTTTCTAGTATAGAGATTGAGTATGCTCTAGACATCTCACTGAGCTGCTTCCCAAAAGTTTTAGACCGAGAAATCGCATATTGATTTATTAACGTCACTAACGATAGCAAAAGTGTCGCAACAATTGTCAACTGCCAAGATATTGACAGTAATAAACCAACAAAAACTAAAATTGTAATTCCCACAATAACTAGTTTGACCGTACTACTGATAGCACCAGCAGCCCGGCCAACTTCTCCACCAAGACGGTTGATTAAATCACCAACCTTTGTCTTGGCATAATAATCTATATCAACATCTAGTAATAGCCTTAAGCCATTTTCGCGCATATCTGATGTCAGCTTTCGGCTTAAAGAGCTTGATGCTAATGAACTGGCATAATTAGCTAAGTTCTTTAAAATAATTGTGAAAATAATCGCTCCAGCCATTACTCCTACTCGGTAAGCCTCTGGAGTATTATCAAAGGGAGACATAATCTTTTTCAGAATTGGGGGAGCCGCACTTAAATCTATTTGTTGCCCCACAATTTTTAAAACCACTGGCACAATTAAAGCTGTGCTGATCCCATTAAATAAAGCTCCAGAAAATCCTAACAATATTGTTAGGAAAATCAACCCTGGATATGGTTTAGCGAATCTTAGTAGTAGTTTTCTGGTAGACATTGGATATTTTTATGACACTTTTACTTATTAATATTATTCACAAAATTACTTGCCAAATAAAGCTAATCATCAAAGAAATACGGGACTGGGTACTGGGAAAGAAAATATGATTAAGATTTGGTTGGATTCCTAATCCCAAATCAAGATTCATAACCGAGAAATTACTAACTTGAGGGTGGAAGCCATCGCTTCTATGCTATAGTGTTTCACACACCTTTCTCTTGCCTTGATACCTTGCTGGTTTGCTGACTCTAAATTCTGAAAAATCAATTGAATTTGTTCAGCAAGTTGTTCAGGAGAAGCAGGTTCGACTAAATAACCAGTATCACCTAAAATTTTAGGAATATCTCCAACACGCGTTGATAATACAGGTTTAGCCATTGCCATTCCATCTGTCAACTTTAAGGGAAATTGAGCGCGAGTTTCTGGGGTGTTTCGCTGGGGAACGACTACAATATGAGCTGCTGCTACTAAATCAGGCATAACATCAGCTGGATACTTTGGTAATTTAATAATCCAGCGTCCCCACTTTTGTTGGAGTTGTCGATCGTAATCATCATAGGGACTACCACCTACAATCACTAGTCTTAAGTCTGGTTGATTAATTTTATCCAATGCCATAAGAATATCTTCTAGACCTTTGTAGGGTCTTGGCGCACCAGGAAACATTAAAATACGATATTCAGATAAACCATAACGATTTCTGCTGGACTCAGCATCATATCGAGTGGGATCGAATAGAGAAATATCTTTACCATTAGGAACAAATGTACCGCCAAAACGCTGCTGCAAAAATTCAGTATGCACCGTCACAGCATCAGCATGACTTACTAAACCTTCCATCCATTTCACATACAAAGGATGATAAGGATTCCTGAGTGCGCCGTCTGGTTTCAATAATTCCCTGGCTAATTTTTTAGGTGTGGGACTATAATGCCAGTCATCGCCACCATACCAACTGAGTTCCCAATCATCTATGTCTAGAATTAATGGTTTTCTGCTAAATATTTTGTTTAGTAGAGCTACTCCAAAACTCGCTATTTGTGGTTTGATAGCATAAACTATATCTCCATTAATATTTGGTAAAAATTTACTAATTTCTCCAAAAAACTCTGGGAAATTTTTGCCTGGCAAATTATAAACTTTTAATTCCGATGGTAAATTTCGATATAAGTTATTTCCAAATAAAAACCCCATAATTTCAACTTCATATTCTAAAGTTCTGAGGGCTGTTGCTATCAAGTATGCACGCAAAATAGCTGCACTTGATAAATCTGAAACTAACAGCGATATCTTGAAAAATTTTTTCACGATTTTTATACTTATTTTTATTTAGTGCGCCAAGGATTTGTAACTTGATTCGGTAAAAATACTTGAGCGAATCTGTCAAAAATCCTTGTATATAAGGAACGAGTAATATTTTTAGCATACTGGGGTCGATAAGGATAAGTACAATGAAGAACTTTAATTTTATCTTGAATATCATAATCCTCTTCCCACTTACTGAGATAATTATAGGTAGGTGGTAGTATTTTTTTATGGGGTTGTACAGATGCGATCGCAGATGCAAAAGCCCCTTGATCTTTTAGAAGCAATTTATCTTGATTGTTTTTGACAATCTCAAAATAACGTTGAAATTCTTCAAAGAATATCTTGGTTACTTCTGTTTTACGAAAAGCCATAAAACCGCCATTATACTGGACACTATCTGCTTGTAATGGTAACCCTACAGATTGCAAAATCGGCAAAACATTCGGTAAAAGGTCTTCTTGCTTTCCACGTAGTAAATTTGTAGCTTTTAGAATAGAAGGTTGCACATCTTCAGTTAACAGAAAATCATATTCATTTAAATACTCAAATACATCGTTGATATCAGAAAGTAAGCAAATATCTGAATCGAGGTAAATCGTTTTATCAAACTCCGATGCTGCATATAAAGCCAGTTTGGCTTGCCTAGATGCTAAAACAGTATTTTCATTTGTAGGGGACGGCTTTAAAATTACATTTTTGAAAGCCTTTAGTAACGGATAGAGAACTACTGGAACTTGGTCAATTAAAATAATGATTGGCTCTTGATGAAACTTTCTAATTGCGGCTAAAAAATGAATGCAATCTTGAAAAGAGTAAAGTCCGGTTAAAATAGTAATAAATCCTCTGGTTTCTTTTTTCATAAATAAGCTAAATAATTGTTACTTTTAATCCTAGTCCTTCAATCTAATTTAATGTGTCCATTCCCAGAAACTTTTACTCCAGTCTTCGTTATAGTGGAAAACTCCTTGCCATTGATAAAAGTGAACAAAATCTTTGAGTTCTAACATTTTATTTACGTCTCTAATCATATAGAGAGGTCGCTCACCATAAAATGATGCCCACATACTATAACTACTAGGAGGGCCAATAATATAATCACATTTAGCTAAGGAATACATATCCTCAATTATATGATTATTGCCATAAACATAAGATAAATGTTGAAAAAAATCGTCATTTTGCCTTTGGTTTGAGCAAATTAAAAATATCACTTTTTTGTTAGAAAATAATATCTTTGCTGATTCTATCACCTTCAAATAGTCTTCAATTAAATAAAAAAATCTACCATTTTGATGTTGCTGATAATCTCCATGACGGATATGGACTCCAATTATTATATCCGCCTGGCTACGAATATTAGATATGAGCTTTTCTACATTTAATTGATACTTTTTTAAAGGTTGAAAGTAAGCACGAATTTTTTCTCCATGTTTCTGTAGGTTTGATATATCGTCTATAAACCATCCATCGCGAAACATCCATCCTTGAAAAAAGCTTATATTCTGTGATTTCAACTCTTTTGTAATGCTTGTTGAATTGCTCCAGTTAAAAGGGTAATCACGCTTAATATTAATTGTGTTAAAACGTCCACTTTCCGCCAAATAACGATTGATATTATAGTAGTATTTGCGGAGCCATTTGTTTCCGGCAATTGAAAATGGTCTAGAAGGATAGCAACATAAAAAATCTTGATATGTCGATCTAAAAAAATCAGCATACTCTTCAAATGCTGGATTGATAACTGTAAAGTTATTTTCACTCGCAAATGCCATAAAATTAGCAGATAACAATAACCTGTTGCCTAGTTGTCCAGACTTTGCAGATATTACTAACATATATAAAACCTCTAAAAATAAACTATGCTCAGATTTACTGAATATTTAATATATAAATATCTATACATAAAATTTAAATTCTATCAGACCTAACAGATGAAAAAATATTCCCTATGATTAGATAGATTTTTGGTATCTTGAGAACAGAAAATAACAAAATAAATCTAACTTTGTATTTGCGGTTTTTCCCAGAGAAAATTCACTGATAAATTTAGACACCTTATACTTTATTCTGCTATGTTTGCCGTATAAACACGGTTGTATACTATAATAACTATTGATGAAGCATTAGATTAGTACGAAAGCAAATATAAATGCTTAATAAGCTTTATACAAGTACACTGATTAATTGCTGAGACTTAGGATTGTTACCGATACCAAACATCTATGTTGTAAGGGAGACAGAGGTAATGCAGATAATCCGTCTGGAAGCACTCTCAGACAACTACATATTTTTATTACACGATCGCAAACAAAATATTGCCGCCGTTGTCGATCCAGCAGAATCTCAACCAGTATTAAAAAAACTGGCAGAATTAAAAGCTGAGTTGGTAGCAATTTTCAACACCCACCACCATAACGATCATGTGGGTGGTAACAAGCAATTAATAGAAGAATTTCCCCAACTGATAGTTTACGGAGGAGCCGAAGATCGTGGGAGAATTCCTGGACAGCAGGTGTTTTTGCAACAAAGCGATCGCGTCCAGTTTGCAGACCGCATAGGTGAAGTTATCTTCGTCCCCGGACATACCCGCGCTCACATCGCTTACTACTTTCCCCCCGAAAACGTTGGTGAGACAGGCGATTTATTTTGCGGAGACACCTTATTTTCTGGTGGTTGCGGTCGCTTGTTTGAAGGAACACCAACCCAAATGGTGGACTCTTTAAGCAAACTACGTTCTCTCCCTGATGATACATATATTTGGTGTGCCCACGAATACACCTTAAATAATCTGCAATTTGCCCTAACTGTAGATGGCGACAATGCCGACTTACAAAAACGCTTCAATGAAGTAAAGGCTTACCGTAGTCGAGGAGAAGCTACCATACCGTCGCAGCTGGGAGTGGAGAAGCGAACCAATCCCTTTTTACGTTGGGATCAACCATCATTACAATCAACCGTTAAGGGTAGCGATGGAGTGCAAACCTTTGCGCGGATACGGGAAATGAAAAATAACTTTTAGGTATTGGGCATGGGGTATTGATTTTTCTCCCCTGCTCCCCTGCTCCTCCAACTTTCTAGCGCTAATAGTTGCGATCGCACCCTTTCTTTCGCTACGATCTGTAAGCTTTAGGGAATTAGGCCAAAAAGCTTGGAATACAGCACTGAGATTGTGAGCTATGCTGCCCAAACCCAAATTAATCAGATTTTACAGGAAAAACGAAAAACGATGGCGAAACGTGTGCAGTTAGTTTTAAATCAGGATATCAGCAAGCTGGGCAAATCTGGCGACTTAGTAGAAGTAGCTCCTGGCTACGCTCGTAACTATCTGATTCCCCAGAAATTGGCAACCAATGCCACCCCTGGTATTCTCAAGCAAGTAGAACGCCGTCGCGAGCAAGAACGTCAACGGCAATTAGAACTCAGACAACAAGCTCTTGAACAAAAAGAATCTTTAGAAAAAGTTGGCAGCTTGACAATTGCCAAGCCAGTTGGTGAAAACGAAGCAATTTTCGGTACTATCACCACCCAAGATGTTGTAGATGCAATTAAGGCAGCCACCGGTCAAGAAATCGATCGGCGTGGAATTACCATCCCCGATATCAATCACCTTGGTACTTATCAAGCCGAAATCAAGCTGCATTCGGAAGTAGCGGCGCAAGTCAATATTCAAGTCGTGGCTAGCTAACTTAGGAGAGCGATGAGGGAGCAAGGGAAGTAAAAGTGGATAATAACTCCTAACTCCTGTACAGACGCGATTAATCGCGTCTCTAGCAAAATATCAAAACTAAAATCGTTTATGGCTGAAGAACGGAGTTTTCAAGGCGATGGTAGCGATGCCTACGGCGGTAAACTACGCCTCCCGCCCCAAAATATAGAAGCGGAAGAAGCGATTTTGGGTGGTATTTTGCTAGATCCAGAAGCGATTAGTCGAGTTAGCGATCGCCTCCTTCCCGAAGCTTTTTACATTAGCGCTCACAAAGATATTTATCAGGCAGCTGTGAGGCTCCACACCCAAGGTAAACCCACAGACTTACTCTCAGTTACCAGTTGGCTAACCGACAATGAAATGCTAGTCCGCATTGGTGGCAGAAATAAATTAGCAACTCTGGTAGACCGTACAGTGTCAGCCGTTAACATCGACGCCTTAGCAGGGTTGGTGATGGAAAAATATCTGCGGCGACAGTTAATTAAAGCTGGCAATGAAATTGTACATCTTGGTTACGAGACAGAAACCGAGTTACCACAGGTTTTAGATCAGGCAGAACAGAAAGTTTTCGGCGTTACTCAAGAGCGTCCGCAATCGGGTTTAGTTCACATTTCTGATACTTTAATTAATAATTTTCAGGATATTGAAGATAGAAATCAAGGCATCGCTTTACCTGGAATTCCCTGCGGATTTTACGATTTAGATGCTATGACTAGCGGCTTTCAGCGTTCTGATTTGATTATTATCGCTGGCAGGCCATCAATGGGAAAAACAGCATTTTGCTTAAACCTAGCTCATAATATTGCCGCTTCTTATAAATTACCAGTTGCTTTTTTCAGCTTGGAAATGTCTAAAGAGCAACTGACGCAACGTCTATTAGCTAGCGAAGCGCAAATTGAAAGTAGTTATCTGCGAACTGGCCGCCTAAGTCAAACACAATGGGAACCTTTAAGCCGTGCTATTGGTATCCTCTCCGAGATGCCAATTTATATTGACGACACGCCGAATATTACAGTCACACAAATGCGTAGTCAGTCAAGAAGACTGCAAGCTGAAATAGGAACTGAATTAGGATTAATTGTAATAGATTACCTGCAATTGATGGAAGGAGCAGGCGATAATCGCGTACAAGAATTATCAAAAATTACGCGTCAACTCAAAGGTTTAGCGCGTGAATTATCTGTACCAGTTATTGCTTTATCTCAGTTGAGTCGCGGGGTGGAAGCGCGTACTAATAAACGCCCGATGTTATCTGATTTGAGAGAATCTGGTTGTTTAGCAGGCGATAGTCTGGTGACATTAGCAGATACAGGATTGCAAGTACCAATTAAGGAATTAGCAGGTAAATCTGGTTTTGCAGTTTGGGCGTTGAACGAAGCTACAATGCAGCTAGAAAAAGCAATTGTTAGCAATGCTTTTTCCACCGGTGTAAAGCCTCTGTTTACTTTAACAACTCGATTGGGCCGCAAAATACGTGCCACAGGTAATCACAAGTTTTTAACAATTAATGGCTGGAAAAGACTTGATGAATTAACTCCTAAACAACATCTATGTTTACCAAGACATCTCTCTAGTTTTGGTAAAAAGACCATGACTTATGCGGAAGTTGCATTATTAGGGCATTTAATTGGTGACGGTTGTACATTGCCACGTCATACCATACAGTACACTACCAGAGAGATAGATTTAGCTCAGAATGTTGCTTTCTTGGCAACAGAAGTTTTTGGATATTCAATTGTTCCTAGAATTTCACCTGAACGTGGGTGGTATCAAGTTTACTTATCCGCAGCACAGAATCTAACTCATCGTGTAAGAAATCCAATAGCCAAATGGCTAGACTCTCTCGGTGTTTTTGGTTTAAGGTCTTATGAAAAATTTGTACCTCAAGAATTGTTCTCACAACCCCAAGAGTTAATAGGTTGCTTTCTAAGACACCTTTGGAGTACAGATGGTTGTATCAACTTAATTGCAGGAAAAAAGCCAAGACCTATTGCATTTTATGCAAGCAGTAGTGAGAGACTAGCTTTTGATGTACAGACACTTTTATTAAGGCTTGGTATTAATGCAACACTAAGAACAGTTCCTCAAGTTGGCAAGGGTAGAAACCAATATCATGTAACAATCACTGGCAAGCCTGACCTTGAGTTATTCATTCAAAACGTTGGAGCAGTAGGAGAATATAAGCTAAGTTCATTAGAAAAAATTGCTGAACACCTTGAAAAGTGTATTCATAACACTAACAGAGATATAATTCCCAAAGATGTTTGGAAAACACAGGTTGTACCTGCAATGCAATCTGTTGGCTTGACCACACGGCTATTACATTCCTCCATTGGAACATCCTATTGTGGCTCTACCCTTTATAAAGTAAATTTAAGTCGAGAAAGAGCTTTAAAAGTCGGCAACGTTGTTAAATCATCTAAACTGATCGCTCTTGCCAAAAGTGATGTTTATTGGGATGAAATAGTTTCAATCCAATATAGCGGCGAGGAAGAAGTTTTTGACCTCACCGTTCCTGGTTTGCATAATTTTGTTGCAAATAATATTATTGTTCACAATTCAATTGAACAAGACGCGGATTTAGTAATCATGTTGTACCGCGATGAATATTACTCTCCCGATACTCCCGATCGCGGCATTGCAGAAGTTATTATAGCTAAACACCGCAATGGGCCTACGGGTACAGCGAAACTTTTGTTCAATCCACAATTTACAAAGTTTCAAAATTTAAAAATTTAGCCAGCCTAAGTAATTATTTGAGCAATGAATGAGCCTGATTTACTCATTAATGATGTATTTTTACCAAATAGTCATTCTCTATTTGATAGTCTTATATCCATAATTAACTGGGATGAGCGTATACGGGCACGAAAAACAGCTAGTTTTGGTTCACCATATAACTACTCAAACATTTCTTACGATTCATCTCCAATGCTGAATGAGTTACTTCCTATTATTGATAGGCTTGAAAAAGACTTTGGGTTTCGACCAAACAATTGTTTAGTCAATTACTACACAAATGGTAACTCAACAATGGGATTTCACTCTGACTCAATTGATGAACTAATGGACGATACTGGGATCTCTATTATTTCGTTAGGAGCTGAAAGAATCATTACATTTCAGAATAAACAAGATAAAAGCATTGAACATAGTTACTTACTCAAAAGTGGTTATCTACTTTTTATGCCTCAGAAGACACAGCAATACTGGAAGCATGGAATTCTTAAGCAACCAGAAACATTTGGACGTATCAGTTTGACCTTTAGATTGTTGGTATAGTCGCGGCAATCCGATCAAAGTTATAGATACTTTTCTTATGTTTTCTAGCTGTACTTCTGCCCTATCCGTACTCTAAAATACTTAATTTATTTGATAGGTTACTGGGCATTGAGAACACAGAGAATGAAAACTTCTTTTCATAATTCTCCCTTGTCCCCAGTACCCAATCCCCAGTTCCTAGTCGCTATTTTACTCCCAGCAATTCCACATCAAAAATTAGAGTTGCATTGGGCGGAATCACGCCACCAGCACCACGAGCGCCATAGCCTAATTCAGATGGGATGATTAACTTACGACGACCGCCGACTTTAATAGTGCTAACTCCTTCGTCCCAACCTTTGATTACCTGTCCAACGCCAATTTTAAAGCTGAACGGTTGGCCGCGATCGCGTGAACTATCAAACTGAGTACCATCTTCTAGAGTGCCGACATAGTGAACTTCAACCGTTTGTCCAGGTTTAGGAGTCGCCCCAGTCCCCTCTTTTAAATCGACGTACTTTAATCCAGAGGGGGTAGTTACAGCATTAGCATCTGACATAGTATTACTCGCAATTAAGATATTGTTTTCAGTTACAGCTGTGGATACTGGCGGAGTTTGGGTTAACTCAGCAGCAATGGCAGTACTCTGTTTACTGCCTACTTGCCCCACAAATAAAAGCACAACACACACCAGCATGAACGCCACGCTGAGGAAAATTGGTTTCAAAATCAGTTCTCCTTACTTAAGTATCCTGGCAAAAACATTACCAACAGGACACAATTAGTTTAAATCAGAAAGGGCGTTTTAACGCCAAAGCTTATTTTCTAAATCGCGCAATTGACGCTCTAAACGGTCAATTCTACCCCGCAGTTCGTCCACTTCCGACTGGCGAGCCACCCCCAAATCCTGCATCATATTTCGCATTTGCCGCTGCATTTGGATATCGAAATTTCCCTGTTCCGACTTTAACTGCTGGGCAATATCATCTATTACTGCCTTGGCTTGCTCAGGATTGAGCTTACCGTCTTTAACTAAATCATCGCTGACTTGCCGCAGTTTTTCTGCGACTATAGACGTTGTGCCAAGACCGACCATCATTAGCTGTTGTAACCAGTTGTTGTTGTCCATACTCCCTTCCTCTTAACTTATTAACCAGTCGCCCCTTGCTCCTGAGTGTAGGCAATCAAGCTTCTTAAAGCGTGGTTATTCTAGCCTACAGCTCTATTTTGGCAAATTGGCAAGCACAAGGATAAGGATCGAAGGTCGTGATTATACAACTCCTCAAGTTTAAAGTTGTCCAAATTTATCTATTTTGGCGATGTCAGAGGTGATTGCCATAAATTACAAAGCTCACATTCACCGCAAAGGGTGAGTGTGAGTAGTTCATGGGAAGATTTTATCTAGAAGGAGGCACAAATTTGGAGCGATCGCTGAATATCAGGATTTATCCTTAAAAGAGAAGTTAAATTTGTGTACGCCATTTCTGAAAAGCGATCTCGTAATCCTCTGATTTGCTCTGATAAACACTCCACCAATGAAAAAATAGTCCTAATCCCCATCCTAATACTGGAAAAATAGCCCAAAAATAACTAGGACTAGTGATTAAGTTTAAGAGAATGAGGAATAAATTCACCGCGAGGAAAGAAACAACGTGTGTCCCAAAGGCTCTGCGTCGGAAAGTATTAAATCTGTGTCGTAAACGTTCCTCTTCTTGTTGAGCCAACCATTTTTGTTCAGTTGCTTCCAACGTCTTAGAAGAAATACCTAACTCAGATGCCATTTCTAAAAGCTGTTCTCGTGAAAATTCACCTTTGTCTTTACGAGTGAGTGCTTTTTGCAGGATTTGTTCTACATCTTCAGAATCGTAAGTCATTTTAATTACCTTATAAGTTTGTGTGTAAATGCGCCTTTGATTTCACGAAATTATCAATCCGCTTCGTTCAATTCAATTAGCAAATGCATCCACATTTTGCACCCAATACTTAGTTACATTCGCAACACTATTATTTTCTCACAATTGATTTATGGCTACTGTATTTGTCAATACCTCTATAATTACTTTGATGAGTGCGATCGCTATTACGGCATTAAGCCAAAGGATTCTGTTAGCTCGATTCCAGGTAAAGAACCCACTACATCTTGCTGCCTCAATCGAGTAAATATCGCTGAAACAACTCTTTGAAATTTCCGAAAATATTAAATTTAATGGAAGATTTAAGATATCAGGAAGGGTGTACGCTACCTAGTAGTCTGTCAAGTTTAATTTGATAGGTTCGTAGTTTGCACTTTAGCGCAAACTACAAACAATCCACACCCCTCAACTATTTCTTGATAGACCAGCGGGAATGCGTCAATAGAGGACTCAATCAATGGGATATGTAATTGCTACTGCAAATATGAAAGGTGGCGTTGGTAAAACCACTCTCACCGTCAATTTAGCTACCTGTTTAGCTAAAAATCATGGCAAGCGGGTGCTTGTCCTTGATTTAGATAGCCAAATTAGCGCCACACTCAGTTTGATGTCGCCTTTAGATTTTGCCAAGCGCCGTAAACAAAGCAAGACATTTAGATATCTGATAGACGAAGTTATCAATCCAGATCCACAAGCAAAACTCACAATTCAGGATATCATTCAATCCCCGGTTTGTAATCTTCCCGGACTGGATTTATTACCAGGAGACATCGATTTATATGATGAATTTGTTGTTTCAGAAATGCTGCATAAGCAAGCAACTGCTTTGGGCGAACAAGACTTTGAAACGATTTGGAATCGCTTTGAAAGGGTTTTGATCAATAATATCTTAAAACCAGTACGTCAAGAATATGATTTTATCCTGCTCGATTGTGCCCCTGGCTATAATCTATTGACTCGTAGCGCTTTAGCTGCCAGTGATTTCTACATACTTCCTGCTAAACCAGAACCATTATCTGTAGTGGGTATTCAACTGCTAGAAAGACGAATTGCCCAATTAAAAGATAGTCACGGACATGAAACCAAGATAAATATAAAAATGCTGGGAATCGTATTTAGTATGTCCAGTGCTAACCTGCTCACTGGTAGATACTACAAACAGGTAATGCACCGCGTTGTTGAAGATTTTGGTGTAGAAAAAATTTGTAAAGTACAAATACCAGTTGATGTCAATGTTGCTAAAGCTGTTGATAGTTTTATGCCAGCTGTTTTAAATGCTCCCCAATCAGCAGGTTCAAAAGCATTCTTTCAGTTAACTCAGGAGTTGTTGCAAAAGCTGTAGCCCTACTTAATCATTGATGAGCTAAACGATTTCCGACTTATCCAACAGAATTCAGTAGTCAGGAGCGGGGCGCATTTGTGTCAACTTAACGTAAAAGTAAGTCTATAACTAGCTTTTAGATTGCCTCGTTCCCAGTCGGAGACTGAGAATGCTCGTCTTTGAGGCTCCGCCTCTCTTATTGGCGGCAGAGCCACCAGGAGCAGCATTTCCAGCCTCCGGCTGGAAATGAGGTTTGAAAAGGGTTTTAGCTTAAGTTGACACAAATGAGCGGGGCGTAGCCCATTCTGACTTCTGAATTCTTCAAGAAATTAGCAATATGAGTAAAAATGAATGTAGAGACGTGAAAATTAGCGTTTACACAAGAGTTTTCGACAAATAATAATTAATTTCAGCATATATCTATTAAATTAGGTCGGAAATCTGAATCTTTCGATTTTTATAAAGCTTTAAAGAAAGAGAATTTATACTTACTCGGCAAAAAAAAAAGCTACGTAAAACAAATCTTAAATCCCCATTTTAAAATTCTCTATTAAAAAAAAATTCTTGTAGGTATGGGGTCATTCTAAAGTCTAAAATCCACAATTCAGTGACAAATAATTTATCTTTTTCTAAAGTTCAGCAGTTATACGGAAGCTATAATTGGTGAGATTCAGCTATTGAGTGAAAAGGTAAGTAAATCTCACTAAGAAACTCACTGAGAAACTAATGGTTAGTAACGATTCTGCGCGGGTAGAGAACAATCAGCATTTGCTAATACGCCTACCACGGACTCTGAGTTATCTCGAAACCTGGGGCTTTGGGTTAACAGGTCATGTTGGATGGATTGGTACTGCCCCTATCATTCATGCAGCGTTAGGGCCAAAAGCTATCTTAGTTTGGTTTTTTGGCACGATTATTTCTTTTTTACTTAACTTGCAGGTACAAAGTTTAGGTAGACATTGGCCAGATATCGCTGGAGGAACACCAAACTATACCACAAGGCTATTAAAGAACTTTCCTGTATTAGGCCGTTACGCAGCTTTAGGATACTTTTTTAGCTGGGCAGCAGCACCAGCATTGTATGCGATTATTCTCACCGACCTAATTAAAGTCAATTTTGAAACATTAGGTATTTCTTGTCCAGAAACTTTATTAAGAGTTTTATTTACAGCGATTCCTTTTATTTTAGCCTTCAGTGGTACTCGTGCTTTAGCGCTCCTGCATCTGTTTTTTGTGTTCCCAGCGATTTTATTAATGTTATTGTTTTGTATTCAAGGCGTATTCTGGTTAGTCTTCTCATCTGCTAGTTTTAAATTGATCTCAACTAGCACACATAGTTTGAGTTTTGAAGAATGGGCAAAGTGGTTTTTTTTAGCTAGCTATTCAATTTATGCTTGTGAAACTACTTCTTCTTTTGTTGCTGATAGTCGCCACCCATATAAAACTTTAAAGTTCTTAACTGTTGCTGCTTGGTTAATTCCTCCAGTGTTTTTAGGTGGTTCTTGGGTATTAATGTGTTCGGCTCAAAATCCTATAATAGGTAACGATACGTTCTTAAATCTGGTGGCAGCTTCTAAGCCTTTTTGGGGTGAATCTGCCCCTTTTTTAGTAACACTTCTGATTACTATATCTTGCCTTTTAAGTTCTGCTACGGCGGTTTCCAACTCTCCTCGGATATTATACCAACTTGCCTGCGATCGACAGCTTTCTCCCATATTTGCATTGGTTTCTCGTCAAGGTGTCCTTGGGCCTGCAATTTTAGTTACCTTTATACTCAGTTTGCTTTGTCTAAATTTGGGAAATGTATCTCAACTTGTCACAGTGGCAGGTACATGTTATCTCATGTCAATTATGGGATTACATCTGGGATTATGGCTGTGTCGCGGTAAACCCCACGTGTTATGGCCTTGGTGGTCACTGGGTTTTTTCTTGGTAGAAGCGGTAGTGCTAATAGTGGGAGGTTTAGCTTGGAGTTGGAGAGATTTCTTAGTGGGCTTATTATTACCGATTATTTTGATGAGCGGAGATTTAGCACTACGTCGCCTTAGATTTGCACCATTACACCCGGACTGGTGGACACAGCGTTACGATACTAGGTCTACTAGAAATAACCCCGATTTTGTAGTATTACAAGTGATTGTTTTAGTGTCATTAATTTGTACTACTGCTACAATCAGTTGGATTATTCGTGATTTTTTAGATAGATTTTCTGACAATCCTCAAAACTCTTTACTAGCTATTTTATTAGTAACGCTTTCTTTTGCAGGAGTAGCGATCGCTTGCTGGACAACTTTACCACAAATTATTGCTATTGACGAAGCACGCAAACAAGCCAGAAACCTATTTATTACTACTCTCGATACTGTTCCCGACACAGTTTTAGTCTTAGATGAAGACGGTACAATCTCTCAAACAAACGCCGCTGCTGAAGAATTATTTCAAACAAGTATTCAGCAGTTACTTGGGCAAAATTTGAATCAAATTCTAATCTGCTATCGCGGCAAACCGGAGGAATGGTCTATTAGAAGTGAGCAAACTTTAAAAATCAACCAAGGTTTACGAATTGTTGAATCGACTATTTCACAGCCATTTAATTCGCAGCTACGGGAGTATGTTGTGATTGTCCGTGACATCACTAAGCGGAAGCTAGCAGAGGAAGAATTAGTCCAGTATCGTTATCAGCTTGAGCAGTTGGTGCTAGAACGTACTATTGAACTTATTAGAGTTAATCAACAACTGCAACAAGACATTATCAAGCGTCAAGAAGCACAAGAACAATTACTGCATAATAGTCTTCATGATGGGCTAACTGGATTACCTAATCAACGATTGTTTATGGAGCGGGTGCAGCAGGCAATAGAACATAGTAAACAGGAAAATAATTATTTATTTGCTGTACTTTTCTTAGACTTAGACCGCTTTAAAGTTGTTAATGACAGCCTTGGACATCTACTAGGAAATCAACTTTTGATTGCAATTTCTCATCGGCTAAAGTCAGTTTTGCGAGGTGGAGATATAGTTGCTCGTTTTGGTGGAGATGAGTTCACAATCTTAATTGAAGAAATTGAGGATATCAGTACCGCCATACAGGTAGCCGAGCGAATTAAAAAAGTGTTAGCTTTGCCATTTCAATTAAATGAGCATCGGGTGTTTACTAACGTTAGTATTGGCATTGCTTTAAGTAAAGCAGATTATGAGCAAGCAGCGCAGATTCTACGCGATGCTGATGTGGCAATGTATTGCGCTAAATCACTTGGGAAGGCACGTTATGAGGTTTTTGATCCCAAGATGCACGAGGGTGCAGCTTTGCTTTTGGAGTTAGAAACTGCTTTACGTCATGCGCTACTCAAGCAAGAAGAATTTCGCCTTGATTACCAGCCAATTGTTTCACTGACAACTGGCAAAATTATTGGATTTGAGGCCCTGATACGTTGGTATCATCCAGAACGAGGACTGATTTCTCCTCAAGATTTTATTCCTCTGGCTGAGGAAACTGGAATGATTGTTAGTATCGGACAATGGGTGCTGTATGAAGCCTGTCACCAAATGCATACATGGCACAAACAATTTCCTACCTCAACACCTCTGACAATTAGTGTGAATTTTTCTGGTAAACAAATTACGCAACCTGATGTGTTTAAAGAGGTGAAACATATATTACAGCAAACTGGATTGGAGCCGTGCTGCTTGAAATTGGAGATTACTGAAACCTTGCTGATGGATAATTTTGAATTGGCTATCACTGTACTTTCTCAGTTAACAGCGCTGAATGTCGAGATGCACATGGATGATTTTGGTACTGGTTATTCATCCTTAAGTTATTTGCACCGTCTACCAATCAAAACTCTTAAGATCGATCGCTCTTTTGTCACCAGTATAGGTAGTCGAGGAGAAAATTTAGAAATTATTCGAGCGATCGTAACATTGGCTCATAATTTGAATATGTCTGTAACGGCAGAAGGGATAGAAACTGTAGAGCAATTAGCACAATTGAAGGCTTTGCAATGTGATTATGGACAAGGGTATTTTTTCTTACCACCTATGGAACGTGCAGAAGTGGAACTACTACTTGCTGCTAACTTGTACGGAAAAAACTTTTTAAAGAGATAAACCAGGAGTCAGAATTCAGAATTCAGAATACTCTAACCATAAAGTCGCTTAACTACATCTAGATTAATTAGTGTAGTGCTGGTTGTAGCTGGAAATTATCGACATTATTAACTAACCCTTCTTCTAACAGAAGTTCGTTCACAAAAATATCGATTTTATCCCGATTTATATTTTGCATGACTATCAGGTGTACCCAGTTTTCACAAGTTGCTAACTGCCACTTTTTAATTAACCTTTGAGAAGGTTTTTGAAACACTACGGTATTGGAAAAATCATTGAGCATACATGGATATTCTCTAATTTTAAGTTGTTGGAAAAGATATTGGGCGTTATCAATACAGGTCTTTGCTTCTCTAGCTAATCCGTGATAACCTCTTGTTTTTATTGCATACCAGAGAATCAGAGGTGTGTGACCGTTTCTAGAACCTAGAATTGTTGTATCTGTTGAACCGATATATTCAATTGCTGTTTCAACTTTTTCTACCCATTTTTTCTTAGTTAAAACAACACCGCAAGGCAAGGGAGAACCAATGAATTTAGCAGAAATAGCTACACTATCTATGGGTTTTTGAAAGTTAACTTGGGGAGCGCCATCTAGAAAAGGTAATATTAATCCTGAAAGTGCAGCATCGCAATGAATATAGTAATCTTTTATCTGATTGCGCTCTAAAATTTCTAGAACTTTGTCTAAGTTATCAATCGCACCTTTGACAGTAGTCCCAATATTTAAATTTACAATCGCTGGACAATTGCGGTTTTCGCTAATGAGTTGTTCAAAATGCTCATAATTCATCTCTCCGTTAATTTGCGAATTAACAACATTGTGTTGGATGCGGAATAATTTGGCTGCTTTGGGTATTGAGTAATGAGAATCTTGTGATGAGTAAAGAATCCCATTAGGGTAGATTTCTCTTGCTAAGAATATTCCATATAAATTACCTTCAGTTCCGCCAGCAGTAACATAACCCCAAAACTTATTTTCTGGAATTTTATAGAGGTTAGCAAAAAAAGATAATACTTCTTGCTCAAACTTCCGAGAATGCAGTCCAAAATCTGGCTCTACGTAAGGATCTCCAGCATTATTCAACAGAAAATTGAAAAATTTGCCGATCGCACTGTAGTCACAACTTAAATTATATGGATAACCTGCGTGAAACTGCGATCGCTGTTCTATTTGCAGCAAAAAATCTGCCAATTCTTTAGCAACTGTATCTGACATATCTTTTTCTCTCTTGAATTTTGAGTTAATGGATGTTCTAGTCAAAAATCTACGTATTAATCCATACTTTTGTATTTTCTTAACAATCTAGCGGCTTCCCTTTCTTTAAAGAAGATACAGTTAAAATACGTAGCCATCTTCAGTAAAAATACTAGATTTTTTTGTTCTAAAATATATTGCCCTTAGGACTTACGCACTTTACAAAATGACTATAATGTGTATTACGTAAAATATCTATTTTCAGCGCTGACTCAAAAGACCTCTCCCTCGTTTTACTACGTAAAACAATCCCTCTCCGATTTGGAGAGGGAAAGACTGGAGATTTAGTTAAAAATAGGGAGAAGTTCGGCGAATTAACGTATATTTACTAGAATTCTCCGGCTAAGGCGGCAACGCATCGTTCGCAAATTAAGGGATGTTCTGCTGATTCTCCCATACGAGTAGAGTAGTTCCAACAGCGATCGCATTTTTGCCCATCTGCCTTTACTACAGCAATTGTCCAGTCTTCTGTCTGCGCGGTGTATTCTAATCCTTGCAACCCTTGAGCCGAATCTAATAATTCCACCTGAGAAGTCAGCAATAAATACCGCAGTTCGTCAATCCCGTTACCTTTAACAGGATTAAAGGCTTTGATAGCATCGCCTAACTGTTTGTGAGATATATGAATCAAAGCTTTGGCTTCCAGGGAAGAACCAATGAGTTTTTCTATCCTGGCTTGTTCTAAGACCTTATTAACATCGGTGCGGAGTTGTCGCAGCGCTTGCCAAAATTCTGCTAACTCAGGATTACGCCATTTTTCCTCTACCTGAATCCAACCGGCTTCAAACACTGATTTGTAAGGTGTTTTGTAAGGGAGATATTGCCAGATATCTTCGGCGGTGTGGGATAATACTGGTGCGATCGCTCTAGCTAAATTATCTATTGCTATCTTCAGCACCGTTTGACAACTGCGACGGCGGAAAGCATCTTTTGCACTAATGTAGAGTCTATCTTTGGCAACATCTAAATAGAAGTTGGATAAATCTACGACGCAGAAATTCTGCACTGTTTGGAAGAAGCGGAAGAATTGGAAACTCTCAAAAGCTTCTGTTACTTCCTCAAACACTTCGGTGATGCGGTGCAACATATAACGGTCAAGTTCTGGCAATTCTTCAAAGGGGACTGCATCTTTTTCGGGGTCAAAATCATCCAAGCTACCCAACAAAAACCGTGCTGTATTGCGAATTTTGCCTCTAACATCATTCATCTGTTTGATGATGTTTTTCCCAATGCGGACATCGCCGGAGTAGTCTACCGATGATACCCATAATCGCAAGACATCTGCACCGTAGGCTGGTTCTACTTTTTGATTTTTCCCGCCTTCAATAATTGTATTGGGGTCAACCACATTACCTTCTGACTTACTCATCTTTCGCCCTTGTTCGTCCAAAGCGAAGCCGTGAGTTAGCACAGTTTTGTAAGGTGCAATGTCATTTACCGCTACACTGGTGAGCAAACTTGACTGGAACCAGCCGCGATGTTGGTCGGAACCTTCCAAATATATCTCAGCAGGGTAGTGTAACTCTGAACGCTGTTGAGCGACAGCAGCCCAAGATGAGCCAGAATCAAACCATACATCCATTGTGTCTGTACCTCTGCGGTACGACTTGCCATTTTGGCGATAGGATTCTGGTAATAATTCCTCAACCGAAAGTTCCCACCAAGCATCAGAACCTTTTTCGGCGATGATTCCTTGAACGTGATTGATAATTTCCTCATTCAGCAGTGGTTCTCCCGTGGCTTCATCGTAGAAAACGGGAATGGGTACACCCCAAGCACGCTGACGAGATATACACCAATCGGAACGTTCCGCTACCATTGGCGTGATGCGATTTTCACCTTGGGCTGGAATCCATTTTACCGTGGCGATCGCCTTTAGTGCTTCTTCTCTAAATCCTTCCACCGAAGCAAACCATTGTTCAGTCGCGCGGAAAATCGTTGGTTTTTTCGTCCGCCAATCATAAGGGTACTTGTGGGGATATGCTTCTTCTTTCAACAAGGAACCAGCAACCGTTAATGCATCAATTACCGCCTGATTTCCATCACCCAGCACATTTAACCCCGCAAATTGTCCCGCTTCTTCGGTAAAATTGCCATTGTCATCGACTGGTGCAAGGATGGGCAAACCGTAGCGCTGACCAACAATGTAGTCTTCTTGACCATGACCAGGTGCAGTATGTACCAACCCAGTACCCGACTCAGTTGTGATGTAATCACCGCCCACAACAATCGGACTTTCGCGGTCAAATAGAGGATGACGGTAAGTAGTATGTTCTAAATCATTCCCCTTGAACGTGGCTTTTAGAGTTAACTCAACTCCCAACGTTGAAGATAAACGTTCTACTAAGTCAGCAGCAACAATCAGGTATTTGAAATTACTCTGCGCCTGTGCTTCTGGGTGGGAAACTTCCACCACTGCATAATTCAAATCCGCGTTCACCGCCACAGCCAAATTCGCCGGAATTGTCCAAGGTGTAGTTGTCCAGATAGCCACACCCAAATCTGACTGATATTCCGCCAACAGTGGTTTTACAGCTGACGCCAAACTCGTGATTGGGAAAGCTGCATAGATACTGCGGGAAACGTGACCTTCTGGATATTCCAACTCAGCTTCCGCTAAAGCTGTTTTAGAACTAGGACTCCAGTGAACCGGCTTCAAACCGCGATAGATATAGCCTTTTAAGAACATCTGACCAAATACGCCAATTTGAGCCGCTTCGTATTCCGGCTTCAGAGTTAGATAAGGGTTGTCCCAATCGCCCCAAATACCGTAGCGTTTAAAATTTTGGCGCTGGTCGTCTACCGTAGCTAGAGCAAATTCTTTCGCTTTTTGCCGCAGTTGTAAAGGTGTTAAATTCTGCCGTTCTGCTGACTTCATGTTCTGCAAAACTTTTAACTCAATTGGCAATCCGTGACAATCCCAGCCAGGAACGTAGCGAACTTTACGACCTTTTAGTAGTTGGTAGCGATTAATAATATCTTTGAGAATTTTATTTAAGGCATGACCAATATGGAGTGAGCCATTAGCGTAGGGAGGCCCATCGTGCAGTATAAATAATTCGCCGGGGTTATTTTCAAAGAGGCGATCGTAAATTTTATTTTCTTCCCAAAATTTTTGGATTTCAGGCTCGCGCTTGATGGCGTTTGCCCGCATATCAAAGTTAGTCTTGGGTAAGTTTACAGTATCTTTATAACTTCCTGGTTCGGTCACAGTCTCATGCCTAAAATTAGGGTGTGCAGGTTCTATTAATTATAGAAGATGGCATGAGAAGAACTGAGGGCTGAGTGATGAGTAATGAGTAAAAATACTAGTCCCAATCCCCAGCCCCCAGTCATTTTCATTCAAGGCTGTGAAACTTGTTTCATCGGGACTGCCTTTGTTGATCGCAATTAAAAATTACGCCCAGCGGCAACTTGATATAGTGATTGGATCGTTAGTCCATCACTGGGGTATTCAACTACAGCAAAATTACATGTTACCTGAAAGCGATCGCCATCGAAGGCTGTAAATATTTGCTGACGGAGGGTAGTTAAAATGTCGTTAAGGCGATCGCTGATTTCTGTTTTGGTTAACCCAGAAACTCCCATGACAAATTCACCATTACCCCAATAACCCAGCACTTCACCACTGCAAAATCCCAATTGAAATAAACGACTCCATCTTTGCAATACCTGGTTTCCAGCCTGATGACCATATTTAATATTAATTTGCCGAAAATCAGTCACGCTTAAAATCGCCAAGCAAACAGATTGCTGATTTTTCTCGGCTTGAGCAATTAGATTCTGCAAGTCGCGGTTAGACTGAAACTGATTTGCTAATCCGGTTAAAGAATCTTTGCTAGAAAGGGACTGTAGTAAACGGCTGCGTTCTAAACGATGGGTAATGCGTGCCAACAATTCTGCCCCAACAACAGGTTTAACCACATAATCATCGGCCCCAACAGCAAACACTTGCTGCACAGTTTCCATCTCTCGGTGAGCAGTCAGAAACACAATTGGTAATTCCTGCCATCGGGGATCGGTACGAACTGCTTGGCAAAGTTCGATACCAGTGACATGAGGCATTTCTACATCCAAAATCAACAAATCTGGTGCAGTAGATTGCAGTACTTCCCAGAAACGTAGCGGATTCTCTAATCCGGTCATTCGTATGCCCCAAGGTTCTAACATTGGGCGCAGTGTTGCTAAAATTAGCGGGTCGTCATCTACTGCTAGTATATTTACCCGTAAAGAACGAGTGCGTTGTAATAGTTGAGACGAAACATCCCAAACCTGAGCAGCTGTTACAGGCTTAACCAGAAAACCCCGCGCCCCGTACTGAGCGAAAGTTACCCGTTCTGCTAACTCATCAGTGGCAGCCAGCACGAGAACGGGTACGGGTGGGGTACGTGTTGCTAAGTCCGAAAGTAATGCCAAGCTTTCTTTACGCCACCCGGCATCATCGACATTTAAGACTACTAAATCGGGTGATGTGGTTTGTAGAACGTTTTTTGCCTCCTCTAAGTTGGAGATTTGCTGCCAGCCTTCAACCAGTTGTTGCAGCTGATCGCCTAGTTGCGGATTGGGGTCAACTAATATCAATCGGGTACTAATTTCAGGTGCGATCGCACCTGAAATCTGGTTATCTGCATTTTGCCCCATCAGATTGATTAAGCTACCCAAATCTTCAATCAGTGACAGCAATTGCCGCTTTTCACCTGCGGCAAAATCACCATCTTTACCTAAAATTTGTTCAATTTTCCGCGCTATTTGAGTGCCATTGTCTTGCTCAAACATTCCCAAGACACCAGCTAGTTTGTGCGCCTCTCGTTCTGCCGATTGCCGCAATTCTTTAGTCAGCGTTTTACTTGATAATGCGGCTGCAAATTCTTGCAATACGTTCAACCGCTGCACCATCAACCCCTGATATTGCTGCCACAAGCCGCCCATTGCTTGCTTAAACTGCTGTTCAACATCACGACTAGGGATTTGAGGTTTTTCTTTTTCCCGTTGCTTCCTGCTCTCTGCTGCCTCTCCTCTTCCAGGATTCAGCCGATATCCCAAACCATAAACATTTTCAATCCAGTCTACTGCTCCAGCGGCTTTCAACTTTTGTCGTAAATATTTAATGTGTGATTTTACAGTCTCCTCTTGGGGTGGATCGTCAAAAGTCCACAGGTGTTCAATGATATCCCCCCGACTAAAAACACGCGATGGATTCCGTAGAAATAACTCTAGTAAGCTGTATTCTTTGGCTGTTAATTCCAGCAGTTTGTTGTTATATTTAACCTCGCAACTACTAGGGTCTAGTCGTAGTGCGCTTACTTCCAGTATTGGGGTACGGGGGCGATCGCCCCGACGGATTAGTGCCCGTATCCGTGCTTGCAGTTCTTCCAAATCTAAAGGTTTGATCAGATAATCGTCTGCACCTGCATCAAGTCCCTGAATCCGTTCTCTATTACCATCTTTCGCCGTCATCAGCAAAATGGGAGTGAAACAACCACCAGAACGCAATCGCTGACACAATGTAATACCGTCCAGTTTCGGAAGTCCAACATCTATTAGGAGCAAGTCGTAGTTAGTACTTTGCGTATATTCCCAACCCATTTGTCCGTCTTGTACTACATCAACAACATAATGTTGTTTAGTAAGCGACTTCAACAAGACACTTGCTAAAACCTCTTCATCTTCGATTAGCAAGATTCTCATCTCACCTGTCCAAAATATAATTTGCTACTTCACCCAAAAAAATAGTACTGTAGGTGGTTATTTTGCTACAAGAAAAAAATATCATAAGTTAGCTGGTTCCAGGAATTGTGTAAAGTTGTATAAAATAATTCCCTTAACCTAATGTTAAAACCCTTCATCCTAAGGAACGGTTTTGAATCCTAAACTTTCAGTTACCCTGAAATTGATATATGAAAGAGCAATTTTAAAATGACCATTTACTTTTATAAGGTTTGGCAGCCTTATGGCTGTTTTTCTAACTTTTCTCCCCACGGAATCCACATCGAGGGTACTTACTGGCCAACGGTTGAGCATTATTATCAAGCACAAAAGTTTGTCGGCAGCACAGATGCAGCAATTATACCCCTCATCCATGCCGCTGCCACTCCAGAAGAAGCTGCCATTTTGGGAAGATGTAGCACTCGCCAACTCCGTCAAGACTGGAATTTGGTCAAAACTCAAATTATGCGAGAGGCTGTACTCAAAAAGTTTCTTACTCATACTGATATTAGAGAAGTTCTCTTGAAGACAGGTGATGAGATTTTGGTGGAAAACTCCCCAACCGATTCTTTTTGGGGCTGTGGTGCTAATCAAGCTGGTCAAAACTATCTCGGTAAAACTCTCATGAGTGTGCGTGAAGAAATTCGGAATTTACTATCTTTAACGATAGTTTACGAATAGTTTAATCAAAATTGTTACATTCAATATAAAGTCAGCAATTAAACGGGGAATTTAGAAATTCCCCAGTCAAAAATATTTAAAAAAGTTACCAATAATTTAGGAAGTGATTTTAAAAAATCTTAATTAATTGAATTCATGGGCAAAAATGATCAAAAATATTTTTAATTTCACTAAATTATTGCCTAAATAATTTAAGTGAAATTACTGGAATAGTTTAATGGGTGAGAATATAAAATTAATAAGTGTCAATGATTAAACTTTTCTGAACTTTAGATTTGAGATGATACTTAAAAGTCTTTAATGATACAGCGTTTTGATATCTCTCTAAATCCACTTTAGAAGGGCTACGGGGATCAAGCAAAATATCTGATGCTTTTCAAATATCCTCTGAATCCATTTCCAAAAGTATTTACAATAAATGAATGTACGCCTCTAGCAATAAATTTGTAGTGGAAAATCCTGGAAATATGGTGAAAATCAAAGCATTGTAAGTTAGAAATTACTATCAGAGACGATTATAAAAAATTATACTTTAATTGTGGCATATACCAGTAATGACACTTAGCGATAAACCAAACGGATTGCAGCAAAGTTTAGTAGACCAAGAAAGTTTACTGCACCGGATGACAAAACAGATCAGGCGATCGCTCGACCTTCAAGAGATATTAACGACTACTGTGAGCGAAGTGCGTTTATTTTTGGGTGCAGATCGGGTAAAGGTATATCGCTTTGATGCTGATGGTAGTGGTGAAGTCATCGCTGAATCTATTTATGAGCAACGTCTGCCGTCTGTATTGGGGTTACGCTTTCCAGTTCACGATATTCCAGAAGCCGCCAGAGAGATGTTTTTGTTAGCTGGGCAACGCTCAATTGTGGATGTGGCAAATGAGAAGATTGGGCTATCGCCTCTACAGTCAAAAGAAACTGGTAAACGTCTACAAACTAATATCTACTATCGGCAGGTAGACCCATGCCATATTCAATACTTAAAGGCAATGGGCGTGCAGTCTTCATTAGTAGTGCCAATTTTACATTGCGATCCACAAGAACAATCAGCAAAAGCGAAATTGTGGGGATTATTGGTATCTCACCACAGTGAACCGCGAGAGATTTTGAAGCGGGAACTAAAAGTATTGCAGCAAGTTGTTGACCAGGTAACGATCGCGATCGCTCAAAGTAATATACTCACCACAGCCCGCGCCAAACAAGAGCGAGAAGCTACTATTAATCGAGTTACCACACTATTGCATAAACTGCCGACAATCCAATTACAGGGAGCGCTAGAAGAAGTTATTGTTGCCTTTAGTGGAGTCGGTGGCAGACTTTACATTGAACAGACTGGAGAACTATATACTTGGGGCGACCAACCGACACTTCCTTACGAATTAGATAACAGTATTCTCGAACAGCATCCCATCTGGCAAAACTGGATGGCTGAGTGTAAACAAGGTGATATTTGGTCAACCCCTGATCTATACAAAGAACCACGTTTACGAGTTTTGGCTTTAGCGTTTCGTTCTACTCAAATTCGCGGACTCATGGTGATTCCTCTACATTACCGTGAAGAATTTATCGGTGTATTAAGTATTTTTCGCTCTGAATTTGAAACAGAAATTTTGTGGGCGGGACAATGCGATCAAAATCGGCGACAACTATTACCCCAGGTTTCCTTTGATGTTTGGCGAGAGCAAAAAAAGGGACAATCACCTGAGTGGAAGCCAGAAGACATCTTATTGGCACAAGCCTTATGTGAGCATTTCTCAATGGCAATTGAGCAACAACAGATGTATAAACAGGTGCAAGCCCTGAATGCCAACCTAGAACAGCGAGTGCAAGAGCAAACTGCTGAACTGGAAAAATCATTATTGTTTACCAAAGTACTCAAGCAAGTTACAGAGCATATTCGCCGTACATTAGACCTACAGAAAACCCTACAAACTATCGTTCGGGAAGTCCGTTCCCTACTAAATTCCGACCGAGTGCTGATTTTTGAACTGAAGAGTAAATCGGTAATTGTGGAAGAGATTAATGGCGATTGGCAGTCAGTTATAGGAGTGAATGCACCACTAGAATGCTTTCCTGATGAGTATACCCCTCTATACTTTCAGGGCCGGGTACGGGCAATTAACAACGTTGCAGCGGATTCTTTAAGTGATTGTCATCGAGAGTTTTTGGAAAGTCTGCAAGTGCAAGCAAACTTAATAGTTCCGATTAATATAGGTATTGAACTATGGGGTTTATTAATTGCCCATGAATGTGAGGCTCCCAGAAATTGGCAAGATGCAGAAATTGATTTATTGCAACAGTTAGGAGATCAAGCTGCGATCGCTATTCAACAAGCACAACTCTACAAACAAACCTACGATGCTGAAATTGAAGCTAGAAATCAAGCTGTTCAGGTAGAGCATACCCTACGTGAACTCCAAGAAACACAGACAAGATTGGTTCAGACCGAAAAAATGTCTGGCTTGGGACAGTTGATAGCAGGTATCGCTCACGAAATCAATAACCCCGTTAACTTTATTTACGGTAATCTCTGCCATGCCGCTGACTACACCGAACAACTCCTAGAAATTTTACGTCTCTACCGACTACACTATCCCCATCCCCATCCTGAAATTATCGCCGCGATCGAAGCGATCGATTTTGAATTTTTGATAGAAGACCTCCCCAAAATTCTGACATCAATGCAAGTAGGAAGCGATCGCATCCGTTCAATAGTGTTGTCGTTACGCAATTTTTCTCGCTTAGATGAGGCTGAAAACAAGCGCGTAGACATTCACGAAGGTCTTGACAACACCTTATTAATTTTGCAACATCGGCTAAAAGGAAGCGCTGGATCTCCACGCATTGAGATAATCAAAGACTATGGCAACATTCCACGGGTAGAATGCTATGCCGGTCAAATGAATCAGGTATTCATGAATATTTTCAGCAATGCCATAGATGCTTTGGGAGTGGCGAGTCGAAAGTGGGAACTAGGGAATAGGGATGAGGGAGATGAGGAGAATAATTCATGCCCAATTCCAACTATTCAGATTTCTACTAAAGCCTCAGCAGACAACTCTCGTCTGTTGATTCGTATTAGTGACAATGGGACTGGAATGACTGAAGAAGTGAAAAAGCGAATTTTTGACCCGTTTTACACTACCAAACCCGTAGGTAAGGGTACAGGTTTGGGACTGTCAATTAGCTATCAGATTATTGTCGAAAAACATGGGGGAATAATGGAGTGCATTTCAGAACCAGGCAGAGGTACAGAGTTCTGGATTGAGATTCCCATTAAACCTCCAGCCAAAATAGTTAACTAAAGGTAGAGGAGGTAGGGGCACGGGGCATTAGTCTCAACTTAACGCGAAACCGCTTGTCCGCCGGGAATTGAAATTCCCGTCTCATCGCTAAAGTCATCTTCAGATGACTAGATATCGCCAAAAATCTCCAGTCTACTTCAGTAGACTTTAGCTAAAAGCCAAAAAAATTTATTTTTGAAGTAATAAGTAATAAGTAATTGGTATCACTTATTACTTATTACTCATTACTCATTACTCATTTATTTATTTCCGGGCGGGCATGGAAGCCAACAGTTAAGCTATTTCCAGCTTAAGTTGACACCAATGAGCATTGCTGTGCCCTTACGACAGATGTGGTTCAAATACATGAAAACTGCTGTAAGCAAAGATGTAATCAATGTTATTAATAGCAATAATTCAATAAATATACTTAGGGTTTTAAAGTATAAGTATAAAGCTTAAGTGTTTATAATGATTTTTTTAAGCATTGAAATAATTGAGTAAAAAATCATCTTCAGGTAATGACGATCATTGATTACAAGTATTAACCTGTGAATATGCAGATTAATGAAAATATCAAAAAATAAGCAACATGGCTAAAATTATTATTACTGGAGCCGCTGGCTTTATTGGCTCTCATCTTACAGAAACATTGCTGCAACAAGGGGAAGAAGTGATCGGGATTGATGAATTCAATGATTACTACGATCCGATGTTAAAGTTTAAAAATATTGCACACTTACATCAGTCACCTGGCTTTACTTTAATTGAAGGAGATATGCAGTTTTTAGATTGGCAGCAACTCCTAAAAGATGTTGATGTAGTTTACCATCAAGCAGCCCAAGCAGGTGTCAGAGCAAGTTGGGGTAAATCTTTTCGAGGTTATACAGAACGAAATATTAATGCTACACAAGTTTTGCTAGAAGCAGCTAAGGATGCTAAACACCTGAAAAGGTTAGTGTTTGCTTCTTCATCAAGTGTATATGGTGATGCGGAAACATTACCTACCCATGAGAGAATTTGTCCTCAACCAGTTTCTCCTTACGGCATTACGAAGCTAGCAGCGGAGTTTTTATGTGAAGTGTATCACAAAAACTTTGGCGTACCCTGTGTGGCATTGCGTTATTTCACAGTTTATGGCCCTAAACAGCGCCCAGATATGGCATTTAATAAGTTTTTTAAATCCATTTTGCAAGATGAGGCGATTCCTATTTACGGCGATGGACAGCAAACGCGGGAGTTTACCTTTGTTAGTGATATCATTGCCGCTAATTTAGCAGCCGCCACCGCACCCGAAGCCGTGGGAGAAATCTTTAATATCGGTGGTGGTAGCAGAGTAGTTTTAGCAGAAGTTTTGGATACGATTGAAGAAATTGTCGGAAAACCAATTAAAAGAAACCACATAGAAAAGGCGATGGGAGATGCCCGCCACACGGCTGCTGATGTATCTAAAGCGCAGAAACTCCTGGGATATCAGCCGCAAGTTTCCCTAAGAGAGGGTTTGACACGGGAATGGGAGTGGATTAAGTCGTTGTATTAACTTTAGACAAGTAGGGATTGGGTTTTAGGTTTTATCTAACAGTCAAGCAGGCTTTTGTATTAGGCCGTTTCAGCAAAAGTTAGACATTAAGTAGATAAACAAAATTAATTACACAATGACTGTAATTAATTCTGTCCGCTTACTTATGATATCCTCACAAAACATTCCTGGTAATTACTGGTTCCAAAAATCACTTCGGTACAGGAAGCTAGAGGAGGTAAATTTTTTCTGGATATATGAAATTAATCCAAATACTAAAGGTAGCTGTAATTCCTGTTTTGACTGTATTTAGCTTTGTATCTACATCCAATACAGCACTAGCTGACTATTTAAATAGTCAGGGTTCAGGAGGTAATTACCGTTATGAATTATGGTCTAGTGATGATAACAGTGGTTACTACTTGAAAATTTGGTCATCTAAAGCAAGTCAAAACAGTGACGCACACTCCACAACTAGAGCATTTGCTTCTAGTAGAGAAGCTCTAATTTATTTTGATTGCAATTACGCTGAGAGAAGTTTACCAGAATGTCCGCGATGAGAATTGTGAACACCTCTCAGCATAATTCGTAATTACTAATTCGTAATTCGTAATTCTTTAATTACGAATTACGAATTACACTTCTGCGGGTTGATATTCTTGTTGTCTTTCCACAAACGACTGGACACGAGCGCGGTAGTTTCTCACAGTCTCATCTACCCATTCGCGATCGTTGCTATTTGCATACAAATGCACCAGTGGTTCGCTGGCATCTGGTAAAACTAACAGCCAACTGTCATCATAAGGTTGACAAATTTTCACTCCATCGATTAACTCTAGGTTTTGGGCTGGGTGAGTTTCCACTAAGTAACGCATCAAAGCACCCTTAGCTGTCCACGGACAGCGGACTGTATAAGTTTTGTGAATTACACGGGGTAATTCCGATCGCGCCGCCGCAAGCGATCGCTCTTGTATAGTCAACATCTCAATGATCTTGGCAATGCAGAACATAGAATCAAATCCCGGATGCAGTTGCGGGAAAATAAAACCAGTCTCTCCACTACCTCCCAATACCACATTTGGGTTTTTCTGACAAGCCTCCATTAAAGCTGTCGGGTTGGCTTTGGTGCGAATCACTCTGCCATCATGGCGACGGGCGACTTGTTCAATCGCACTGGAAGCATGAACTGGTACTACTACTGTTCCTCTGGGGTTAGCCGTCAGAATCATGTCTACCATCAGTGCAGTTAAAGTTTCTCCACGAATTGGGTAGCCTGATTCATCAACTAAAATTAGTTGTTCCCCATTCGCGGATACTTGCACGCCAAAGTTAGCTTTTAATGCTTCCACAACATGGCCTAATTGAGTCAGCAATGCTTCGCGGTCAGTGATTGACATTGCCGTTTTATTGACACTGGCATTCAACACTACTGCATCAGCGCCAAATTTATCTAACATTTGGGGTAAAACTGCCCCTGATACGGCATAAACATAATCAATCACCACTTTTGCCCGACTGTTGCGGAGTGTATGAACATGCAACAATTTTTCAAAAGCAGTGCAGTAGCGCTCCATGACTTGGCTAGGATAAGATACATCGCCAATTTCATGAATTAGCGCCCGCCGCATATCTTCCTTAAAGTAAGCCCCTTCAATTTTCTTTTCCAGGGCTTTGGAGATATTAATCCCCTTGGCATCCATGAATTCAATCAAAATGTAATCAGGGCGATCGGGGTGTACTCGCACATGGATACCACCAGCTACCGACATTGTGGGTATAACTGTGCGGGCAATGGGAATAGCTGTGGCATCGAGATTTTGAATATCAATACCTACTGACATTAAACCAGCAATGAGCGATCGCGTCACCATCCGAGAGACATTACGCTGGTCGCGGGAAACCGTTACTTTAGAACCAGGTTTCAATGTAGAACCGTAAGCAGATCCCAATTTCACGGCGAATTCTGGGGTGATGTCGATATTAGCTAATCCTTGGACACCACGTTGCCCAAATAAATTTCGTTGGGCGGTGTTTCCCCAAATCAAGTTAATGTTTAAAACTGCCCCTGACTCAATCTTTTTACTAGGCCAAACACGCACACCAGGGCTAATTTGGGCTTCTTCTCCCACCGTGGAAAGGGAACCCACAACAGCAGCTTCTAATACATGGGCGCGGCGGTCTACACGAGTGCCACGGGAAATTACACAGGCCGAAAGATGTGCTTCATCGCCAATAAATGCCCCATTCCATACTATGGGACGTTTGAGATTAGCATCAGCGCCAATAGTGACATTATCCCCAATTACGGTTCCCGCCTCAATTTGGACTCTTGCACCGATGCGGCAATTATCACCAATCACTACTGGGGTTTCAATCACAGCCGTCTGGTCAATGTAAGTATTTTGGCCTACCCATAACTCATGAGAAATTTCTTTGTAGGCAAAATCGAGATTGACTTTCCGATCTAGAGCGTCATACTGAGCTTCCCGATAGGCATCTAAGTGACCGACATCACACCAGTAACCTTGAGCAATGTAACCATACATTGGCTCATCTTTTGCTAATAGTAAGGGGAATAAGTCTTTGGAAAAGTCACATTCAATATTTGCTGGCAGATATTCCAAAACTTCTGGTTCGAGAATGTAAGTACCAGTATTGACGGTATCAGAAAAAATTTCACTACTAGAGGGTTTTTCTAAAAATCGCCGAATTCGCGCTTCCTCATCGGTAATCACCACCCCAAACTCAATCGGGTTGGGAACCCTGGTTAAAATCAAAGTAGCTTTTGACTTCTTTTGTTTGTGAAATGCGATCGCAGCTGTAAGGTCGAAATCTGTTATGCTATCACCGCTAATGACTAAAAAAGTTTCATCAAGAAGTTCGGCAATGTTTTTCACACAGCCGGCTGTACCCAAAGGCTGATCTTCTTCAACCGCATAAGTCATTTGGACGCCAAAATCGCTGCCATCTTGAAAATAGTCTCGCAAGACATCAGGTAAATAATGCAATGTCGCAATAACTTCCGTAATTTGATGTCTTTTGAGGAGATTGATAATATGTTCGGCAATTGGTCGATTTAGAATCGGCACCATCGGTTTCGGCAGATCGCAAGTTAATGGGCGAAGCCGCGTTCCCGAACCCCCTGCCATCAGTACTGCACGCATAAATTCTCCTTAACTAGTTACAGCCTTCGCTACTGCAAGACTTATGAGATATTTTTTATTCTTCCTTCTTTAGTCTCCTATGGATATTGAGATTTGAGGAACTTCCATAAGATGCATCTAGATTGGGGTATTGGGCATCTGACCGAAACAGATTGAAGAATTCAGAAGTCAGAATGAATCTGTGCGGGATTAGACCTGCCAATGGAAACCATTAATCAAACCACTTATTAAATATTAATAATTTTGTCATTATTTATACTAATTTACAAACACGTTGTAACGCTTGTTGAAGTAGCATTTGATATTCTTTATCCCCAACCCGATAAGCACCAAACCTTTCCAAATGGGGATTCATCATTTGGGCATCAAAAAACACAAATTTCCTCTGGCGCAATCTTTCTACCAACTTCACCATCGCTACCTTTGAACCTTCGGGAATGCGGTAGAACATCGACTCACCAATCAAAGCGCCACCAATGACAATCCCTAAAATTCCCCCAGCTAGTTCCTCACCCTGCCAAGTTTCAAAACTATAAGCATAACCATTCTGGTAAAGTAGCGAATAAATCTCTCGTAATTCTGGTGAAATCCAGGTTGTCTCTCTGTCAGCACAGCCAGCCACCACAGCTTGGAAGTCTTGATTAATCGCCACACTAAACCGTTCTTGATTGATAACGCGCTGTAAAGACTTCGGGTAGCGAAACCGTTCATCCAAAGGAATCAAAGTCCGATCGCGACTTCCGTACCAACTCAGGCGATCGCGTTCATCAGCCATGAGAAAATAGCCTTGTGCATAGCCCTCAACAATAGCGGCGATATCATATTGCATAAATAAATATAAAAAAACACTCTTAGAAACGCAATTTGATGCTAACAGTCAACCTCAGCATTCCTCTGCGTTTCCCTCCGCGTCCCTCTGCGTTTAAAAAAAATGACTCAACCAATTCCACCCATCACCCTACCACCACCCGAAAACCCTCTGCTCGAAGGTGAATGGTTACGAGAACGCCTACAACGGTGGCTAGATACAGAATTTATCCCCGAAGCAGTCAACCAAAATATTGCCCAACGAGCCGCACAGATTTTTGTGCGTCAACGGATGGAAGGAGAAAACGACCTTGGTTCTCTGGTAATTGCCATTGTCACAGAGATGCAGTCCTATGATTTTTCTAATAGCTTTTACGGAGAGTTTGCGATCGCCAACGCCGTCAGCGATCTACTCTTAGAAAGTCTGGGAATTGATAAGTGTTGTGGTCAATAATATTTTGTCATTTGTCATTTGTCCTTTGTCATTTGTTCTTTACCAATGACTAATGACTAATGACTAATGACTAATGACTCTCGACTACCAGCTAGACTTAACAACTCCAGGTAAAAGACCTTCATGCGCCCATTCTCGCAGTACGTTCCGAGACAAACCAAAATCGCGGTAAACACCTCTAGAACGACCAGTCAACCAGCAACGGTTGCGGTGGCGGGTGGGCGCACTATTCCGGGGTAGCTGTTGAATCTTCCGGTGGATTTCTAGCTTATCCAAAGGAGATGCTGCACTTCTGAACTCTTCTAGAAGCGCTTCTCGCTTGTCAGCATACTTTTCTATCAACCTGGTGCGCTTTTTCTCGCGCTCAATCAAGCTCTTTTTTGCCATAAATTCTCTAACTTAATTTAAAGACACCGTTTTCCATTCTACAGTCTCGCCATCAATTCTGGGGTTACTTGTGTCGCTTACCCTACAACTACTGGCTGATTCGCAGCAGGACATAAATCAGCAAGCTCACAAGCAAAGCAAGCGGGAGAGCGAGCTTTACAAATAGCACGACCATGATAAATCAGCCGAATTGACCAATTTTCCCAATCAGGCTGGGGCAATAGACTCATTAAATCTTGTTCAATGCGAACGGGGTCTGTATGTTCAGTTAAACCCAAACGTCCGCTGAGGCGCTTGACGTGAGTATCTACTGTCACGCCGGCATTAATGCCATAAGCATGAGCCAATACTACATTTGCGGTCTTCCGCGCCACACCTGGAAGCTTTAATAATTGCTCCATTTGGTTGGGGACAACAGAGTTAAACTCGGTGACAATCATCCGACAGGCGGCTTGAATGTTTTTGGCTTTGTTGTGATAAAACCCTGTGGAACGCACCAAACTTTCTAATTCTACCAAGTCAGCAATCGCTAAACTTGCAGCATCAGGAAACTTACCAAATAAAGCTGGTGTTACCTTATTCACTCGCTCATCAGTACATTGAGCCGAGAGAATCGTTGCTACCAATAGTTGTACTGGTGTTGAGTAATTCAAAGAGCAGGTAGCATCTGGATAAAGACGCTTCAGACGAGCTAAAATTTCTAGCGATCGCTTCTTTAAAGGTGAAAGTTTCTCTTTCCTACTCCCCACTCCCTATTCCCCGCTCTCTATTTTCATTGGAATAATTTTTGTACCCACTCCAATTGACTAGTTAATTGGGTAGTTTCTTTGACAATCAGAAAAATTCCTAACCCTAAGAGTAGCACCAAACCGGTTTGCATTACGCCTTCTTGAATCCGGGCAGGTACGGGCTTACCGCGTAAACCTTCAATCAGCAGAAAAGCTAGTTGTCCGCCATCCAAAGCTGGTAAAGGCAAAATATTGATAATAGCCAAGTTAATGCTGATAATTGCTGCAAAAGACAACAGATTTACACTATTATCCTCAGCTAATTTCGCGCCTATTTTGACGATATTAACGGGGCCAGAGACTTGTCCAGCAGTTTGTTGAAAGTTGGTAATTAACTGACCAAAACCGCTGAGTGTCCCAACAAATAATTGTTGAAATCTATTAGCAGCAAGACCGAAAATTTCAAAAGGACTATTAGGACGGCGATAAATTGCTGTAGCATTTGGACTAAGTGCCACACCAACTACACCTTTGCCATCGCCTCCCAGTTTTGGCGTTAATTTCAGGGTTTGTTGTTGATTTTCACGCAGAATTTTCAGTTCAATTTGCTGATTAGGATGAGTTTGAATTTCTTTTGTCAGCAAAGGAGTTGATTTATCAGAAGCCGGGAGTTCTTGACCGTTAACAGCCAGAATAATATCTCCTTCTCGAATTCCTGCTTGATAGGCAACAGATTCTTGATTAACAGGCTGTACAAGGACACCAGCTTGATAGGTTAATTCCTTGGGAATGCCAACAATACCCAATTGCAGAGCCAACACCAAGTAAGCAAATATTAAATTGGCGATTACTCCGGCACTGATGACAATCGCCCGGTCTAAAACTGGACGGTTACGCAGCAGATTTGGGTCATTGGGTGGAACATCGCTATCGGGGTCATCATCGGGAAAGCCGACAAAGCCGCCCAAAGGAAAGGCGCGGACAGCATATTCGGTTTGTGAACCTTGGTACTTCAAAAGAACTGGGCCAAAACCCAAAGAAAAACGGTTAACGAGAATGCCTTGAGAACGTGCTGCAACAAAATGCCCCAACTCGTGTACCAAGATCAAAACAGCCAAGACTGCGATCGCTGCTAAAACTGACATAGAGTAAATTTAGTGAAGATATTAAGCTATAGTTATCTCCATTCTAATTGGGCATTGGGTATTGGGCATTGAGCATAGGTCATTAGTAAAAAACAAAGGACAAATTACAAAACTTCACGTCCCAAGTAAGGTTGCAATACTTCTGGTATCTTCACCGTTCCATCAGGTTGTTGATAATTCTCCAAAATTGCTGCCATTGTCCTTCCCACTGCCAAACCCGAACCATTCAGAGTGTGTACGAACTGAGTTCCTTTCTTCCCCGCCTCTTTGAAGCGAATATCAGCCCGTCGCGCCTGGAAATCTATAGTATTGGAACAGCTAGAAATTTCGCGGTATTTGCCAGAAGAGGGCAACCAAACCTCTAAATCATAAGTTTTGGTAGAGGCAAATCCTAAATCTCCAGTACTTAAATTTACTACTCGGTAAGGCAACTTCAACGCCTGTAAAATTGCTTCTGCATTCCCTACCAATTTCTCCAATTCATCAAAAGATGTACTGGGTTCGACAAATTTCACCATTTCCACCTTGTTAAACTGATGCAGGCGAATTAATCCCCGCATATCCCGCCCATAACTACCAGCTTCGCGGCGAAAACAGGGAGTAAAAGCACAGTGGTAAATAGGCAAATCTTCAGCAGCGAGAATTTCACCCCGATAGAGATTTGTAACTGGAACTTCCGCTGTCGGAATCAGCCACAAGTCATCATCAGCGCATTTAAAGCTTTCTTCCGCAAACTTGGGTAACTGACCGGTCGCCGTCAAAGACTCAGTATTCACTAACAACGGCGGACTGACTTCTACATACCCAGCTTGAGTATGGAGACTCAGCATAAATTGAATTAATGCCCTCTCCAATGCCGCACCAGCACCCATTAATGTCACAAAGCGACTTTGGGCAACTTTTACAGCTCGTTCAACATTGAGAATACCCAGCTTTTCGCCAATTTCCCAGTGAGGGAGAATATTCGCATTTTGGGGAATATACTCATCACCCCAACGGCGCACTTCTACGTTATCTTCCTCATTCTTTCCAAGGGGTGTAGAGTCGCTTGGTAAGTTCGGAAGTGCCAAGACAAGTTGAGCAATTTCAGCTTTGAGGTCTTTTTCTTGGGGTTCCAGTTGACTCAACGTCGCTTTAACAGAGTTACCTTCATCCCGCAAAGCTTGAATTTCTGGGTCTTGAGGATTGATCCCAGATTTAATCTTCTGACCGACAATTTTACCAATTTCGTTGCTCCGGGCTTGGAGTTGACTACGCGTCCCCTCAAGTTCCCGTTGTTGCCGATCTAACAGTAATATCGGTTCGATGTCGTATTTACCACTACGACTATTCAATCGTTCTTGAACGAATTGCGGATTTTCTCGTATTTGCTTGATATCCAGCACAGATTTTTCTCAGTTTTTAGCCTATTATCTTTTTGTCAATACAGTTAACACATAAGCATCCAGCATATAGTAATTTCGGTTTGCTATGACTGGAAAAACAAAGTTTTTTAGAAAAATTAGTCTTAACCTATTATCAAAATTTTACCCTAGCATCATTGCCAGGGCTACGAAAGCAGATAATGCATTTAACTAATCATGGACTGGTATTTGAAGTCACTGTCGTTTCAGCAACCTGAGCTAAAATTTGACCATTGCCATTAGCGTTTTCAGTTGCGGAAAACGTCTTTTGAGTGATATTCGGTGGTTCCTTCTCGTCTCTATTTTGCCCAGGTGAAGGTAGCCAGTACGCAAGTACACTTGATAAACCACCCCAGTAAAGCGCAATATTCTTCTCATCCCCTAGTGAACCAAGTTTGAAAATGCACAGTCCCAGTACGATGCTACTAAAGAAAACCTGTACGCCAAATCTCCAAGCTTCTTGATTAAATTTCCGTCCTGGTTGATTTTTCATAGTGTAAGACTTCCAAAAAAGATGTTTATCATCCCTGTGCCACTTTTTAGCAGGATGTTTTTTTCAAATAATCTATAGTTGTCTTCACACCTTGGGCTATATGTTACGGAAAAGTAGAATAGGATTACGCAATTAATTTGCTAAATAAAAAAAGATCAGGGGAAATTATTTACTCTCCCCGACTCCCCACTTGTATTAAGGACGATTAATGCGATTGAGTAACCAAAGTGACGCCACCAGCCCTGCAAAGTGGGCTGAGACAGTGTTGGTGTTTGCCTGTACTACAAGCATATCTAGACCGCTAATAATCCGGGTAGGGTCAAAAAATTGGGTAGTTATCGCTTGCGGAGATATGGATCGTGCTACCAGTGTGCCAACGATCGCCTGCGCCCCCAAAAGAGTCACTAGCGTTCCCCCTAAATTCACCCACACCCCTAAGCGTAATACTTGCACAGTCTCGCTTTTCCGAGGGCGGTTGCTGGGATTGGAGGATTCTAATTGCTTGCCAATTCTCGTATAACGGTAAGCTAAATAAATCCCCCCACCCAAAACAACCAGTCCACAAATTGCTAAAAATACACCAAAGCCAGTCCCAGGATTATTACTAGGACTGCCAGTTCTTTGATTAAAGACGGCGAACAGCAGCACAATTATGCTAGAAACAACGCCTAGTACTAGCTGAATCCAGAAGCTAATCCAACCTGTCAGGCGAAAAGTTTGGGCAATTGCCCGCAGAGTTGAGGAAGATGATGGGGCATCAGGAGTTTGTGACATAGTACCAATGTGCTGCGCTTGATTAAGGGACAAGAGTAAACAGGAACGTGGGGACATGGAGAGTTTTTTACCCACCTCCCTTGTGTCTTATTTGATAAATTTACTATCACACTTGCCACAAGAGACAGCAATGGTTGCTACTTAAGTGTTTTCACTGGCGTAGCAGCTTTAACCCAGACATATCCCTTAGCGTAAGCTTTGATAATCCGCACTGGGAAAATTACTGTAAAACAAAGTGTTTATTAACATTTACAGACAAAATAGCATTTTACCTGTAAAATTTCTTCGATGGCATTTTATTGCTTAAGCTGTTCTAACCACTTTGGCATCACTTAACACCAAGATAGTGACTTCGCCACTGTCTGTTCGCTCCTCAACACACTGTATCGAGCTTGGGTAGGGATACATTATTTTGTACCCCTAGAACTCGCAAACTCTTCCCACAACTTCACAGATGTGGGTGATTATTTGGTGTTTACGCAATGGATATCTAGTCTAAGTAGCTTTATATGTACTACTCACTTAGCAGTAGCACTGTATACTGACTACAAGGATTGTAGACCTTACCCTAAGGCATTTTTTTAGCCATTCACTAACCATGAAACTTGAGGATATATATCATTTTTTTGAGAATCCTCCGCCAACTTACCTTTGTCAGGAACTTGCAGTTTGTTACATACTGTCTGTTTTATTACAAGGTGAATCCTACGGAACCGAGTTGATCGAGCAATTAGAAACTGAGTATCCCATCTATCGACTTTCAGATACCGTACTTTATAGTGCAATCAAATTTCTGGAAGACCAAGGGGCAATCACTGGATATTGGAAGAAACTCGAAGGACGAGGACGCCCCAGGCGGATGTACCAAGTTTCTCCCGAATGGCAAGTTCAAGCTCAGGATTTAGCTGTTCTTTGGCAACACTACATTAACGGGAGGACAAAGTAATAGGATTTTAGATTGTGTAAGAGTCGCTGGTAATCGCTTTTTGGCACTCTATTTGTCGCAATCATTGTTCAAATTGGTATAACGAATAATTGATAATGAATAAGTCTCCTCCAGTCAAACATTAACAATTCGTTATGGATACTGCTATTCTGCCATCTACGTTCCTGCTAACCTTGTTGTTATCGGTTGGGCTGTTTTTCTTTATTCGTGCCTCGACTAAAGACCGCACAGAAATAGTGCAACTGGTATCCGAGCAAGACGAAGCTGCTTTGATGTCTCAATTAAAAGAGTATTTTCGATCGCGGTCTTACCGAGTGGCAGCGGTAGACCGAGAACAAAACCAAGTGACTTTTGAAGGTTTTGTTCGCCCCAGCTGGTTCTTAGCTATATTCCTAACTTTACTTGCAGCTACCGGGATTGTTTGTTTATCTCTGGTTGTATCCCTGCTTTTTCCTCGCCTGAGTACTGTTGTTCTGGCGATGGTTCTGCTGTCGCCTTTAAGTGGTCTATTTTATTGGAAAAAGTCTGGAAGACTTGAGAAGGTGTCGCTCAAAGTAGAAACAACTCAGAGCGAACAAACCTCCTCAAGTAGGATCACCGTAGTTGCCCATCGAGATGAACTCAGTGAGTTGCAAAGGACTCTACAGTTAAAGCCTGGGAAATAATTGTTGATTTTCGTGACCATCTTTTAACTATGATATGCAGACTTCTGACCTGACCTACTCTTTAGGCAATGGAAAGTAGGAAGGAGGAAATCAAGACCACTGCTTTGTCAGTTTTCCCCACGACTTGTGTCGCGGGGAAAAAATTTAAATTCATTAACTTAAATTCATTGACAGAGCTTTCTCAATATCTACGGCATAAGAGCGCAACTTCACTAGCACTTTTAGACGCGCCTGGCTCCATACCAACTCCCTTCTGCATCATCAAAATAGTATCAACCCATGCAATCTAGCGTGGTTTGAGACAGGTTTACTTTCCAACTACCTGGACTAGATTTACTGGCAATCAGCTACAAACTAAAAAAAAATTAAATTTTGCATAAACTTAGCAATTTTGCCAGTTAATGATAGTCAGGAGCCACATTCAATGCCTAAGATGACCATTGATGGTTCACCTACCAGCTAAAGCAAGAGGTTCCTGACCTGGCGAAGGTTCTAACACCCTCAAACTAGGAAACAAGAAATGGTTTTCCTCTACGTATTGAGCACCAAACAGTCCCTTTTCTGCCCAGAAATAACGATCTGTAGTGTGTTCATTGCGCTTTACGAGTAGCAACGCTGGTGGCAAAATCCCTTCAGCTTGAATGAATCTTCTCGCTGCTGTCACAGGCTTTTCTTCGCCACTTTCGATGCTATATTGAGGCACGTGTTCCAAAATGCGCCGTCCTTCCTGACGACGACGACTCTTCCTTTTGCGTCTCCTTGCCAATCTATTGTCCTCCTCTTTCAAGCTATAGATTGTAGTGATAGCTACAAAATCCGTCGTCATTATATAGGTTCTAGTTCAGAATATCAATAGTTTTTAACCTTTTAATATAAGAAAGTTAATATCTTTGAAAATAGACAAAACAAAATCACCTAAGAATATAATCCCTTAGTAGAAACCATCTCTAAGAAAATTTTAGTTAAGCTTTATTAAATGAGTGAGGTAAAAATTAAGTATCCTCTCTTACATCATGCCTCAAAATCTATAATCTTGAGCAAGAGCTAAAAAATGTTAATGTCTGCCAGTTCCGATTTTCTTGCTCTGTGTCGAGAGCAAATAGCGCTGCTAACCCAAGGGCTGGGAGCAACTTTAAGTATTGTGTACTTAACACAAGAATTGGTAGAAACTCCTGCGGGTGATGCAAAACTTATTCCTGTGGTGATTTACCCAGAAACGGCATTATTACCACCAGGGGAGGAGACTGCTGAAGCGACGGCATACAAGCAACTTCAAGTTGGAAATGTGTTTGTATTACCCAATCATCAGGGAAGGTTATTGACAGCAGGTTTAGAATCTCCAAATTCGTCGGGAGAGTCTGAGATACCAGATGCGTCTCAACCCGATCTAAAAGAGGAATACCTACTTAGTGGCAACCAAATTGTTTTACCTCTGGTCTATGAGGGTGTGATGATGGGGTTACTAGTGACAGGTAGAAAAGATCGGGCGTGGAATGAACATGAGCAAAGTCAGATTCAACGGATAGCCCAAACATTAGCGATCGCTTGTATTTTAGATCAGAGACGAGCCTGGTTTGAGCAGC
The DNA here is from genome assembly GCF_036916655.1 of Nostoc sp. Classification (GTDB taxonomy): domain Bacteria; phylum Cyanobacteriota; class Cyanobacteriia; order Cyanobacteriales; family Nostocaceae; genus Nostoc. Next base: position 59,929 of record NZ_JBALFY010000011.1, on the reverse strand, counting down.
AGTTGCGCGAGCAACAAATTCTCCAAGAAAAACAGCAGGATTTACTGGATAACCTGTTGCATCAGTTTCGTAACCCATTAACGGCGTTGCGGACTTTTGGCAAACTGCTGTTGAAACGACTACGACCAGCAGACGCTAACCGAGATGTGGCAAATAGTATTGTGCGGGAAAGCGATCGCCTCCAAGAATTACTGCAACAATTTGAGCAAGTAATTGACTTGACGGAGGCAGATTTAGCACCATTACATCTGACAGAAGATGAAGTATTTGTAGAAGCAACTATCCAAAAAGACGCGAAACCGCCGCTATTATTACCGGGAACAGGAGATAAAGCAGTTGACTGCTCCCTAGCAGATATATTAGAACCATTATTAATATCAGCCAAAGCGATCGCCCAAGAGCGAAAGCTAAAACTCATAACTGAAATTCAACAAAATTCATCTCTAGTACGTGCCAACGTCAAAGCATTACGAGAGGTGTTAACTAACATTATTGATAATGCTTTAAAATACACTCCCACTGGTGGCAAAATTTTGATTCAGGCGGGGCAAAAAAAAGCGAATTTTCAGGGAATAGTCATTAGTGATAACGGGCCTGGAATTCCACCCCAAGATTTAGAACATCTTGGAGAACGACATTATCGGGGTGTACAAGCGCAAACAGAAATCCCCGGTACAGGTTTGGGGTTAGCGATCGCTAAACAATTAATAGAGCAAATGCAGGGCGAAATCGAGGTTTTCAGCCCTGCAATCAACTCTAAGCTAACTTCACCCAATGCACCGGGAACTACATTTATTATTTGGTTGCCGGAAGTTTAGAATTTGTCATTTGTCATTTGTAAAGACTAATGACCAATGACCGATGACCAATGACTAATGACTAATGACTATCTTAGTGAAACCAACAAGTTTTGATTGATTGTCATTTGTAAATCGGTATTTGGATCAATAGCGATTAAGTCAACACTTTTCTTACCGAAGAACAGACCAATCAATGCACCGATACCAGCGCCACCCAAGACTTCTTCTGTGGCAATGGCGCGATCGCCTGTGACAGCAGATACCGCTGCGGCTGCACCTGCGCCTAATACAGTATTTCTGATAATTGCACCAGTACTAGTACCCTTGTTGACGGTTTCAGTTTTGGTAATCACGTTAGAACTAGCGTTAAGTTGATACTCTTGACCATTGGTTAAAACCAGTTTCTCAGCAATAAATTGAGAACCGCCTGTAGCCGGTTTGAGTTGACCAATAACTTGACTACCAGCAGGAATCACTACAGATCCGTCTTGCGTAACCACGTTTTGGGATACTGTCAATGTCAAAGGTGATGTTTCATCCTTTGTAACTAGAATTTTTTCTGCCTTGTCATACTTCACAGGAATAGCAGTCCCTTGAGCAATTGTCACTGATGTAGGTGTTGGGTTAGTAGATCCGACAGCCACAACATAGGGTGAGTTAATTGCTGAAGCTTGATTAGAACTAACCAATGCTTGGTAAATAAAAGCTGCTACCTGGGCGCGAGTGGCGGTTGCAGTTGGATTCAGGAACTTCACATTCGGATAGTTCACCACAATTTGCTTTTCGGTTGCTGCTGCGATCGGGCTACGGGCATAGCTAGCGATGCTAGAGGCATCATTGAAATATTGCAGAGTACTTTCGGTATTACCACTGGGGTTATATTCCAGACCGTTAGCGAGGGAAACTAAAACCTGTTCGCGGGGAATAGCTTGGTTAGGCTCAAAGCGATTACCAGGATATCCTGATAAGAAACCAATGGTATAAGCTTGCTGAATGGCACTGGATGCCCAATAGTTGCTAGGCACATCAGCAAAATTGATTGGCTGCCGTTGCTGTGCTTTTTGGAAAGCTTTATTGACCATCGCGGCAAATTGAGCGCGTGTCACCGGTTCTTCTGGGCGGAAGCTACCATCAGGAAATCCGGCAATAACACCTCGCTGTGACAATTGTTGAATAAATTGTGCTGCCCAATAGTTAGATGAAACATCAGAAAAAGTAGTTTGAGCTAAAGATGGCGAAGCTGTCATGAAAGGTGCTACAGTTCCGACTGTGACGCTCAAAGCCATAAGTGCAGCTGTTCTAGATTGCCAACGATTTAAGTTAAACATTATTTTTTACTCCAGTTCAATTAGTTTTTTTACTGTTAATTAATTAGACATTTACTAAAGTATTAGGTTCCATTCTTTTGTGCTTTTTGTAAAAGCCATTACTTTAGTCATATAGTGATAATCTAAAAATCTCCATGAGCCAGAGTAGATAATAGAAGTAGTATCATCACCCTATTACCTCTTGACAAAATTAGTATTCCAAATATTTATACTTAGTAAAGACGATACAGAGATAGAATAGTTGCCGAAAAATGGATTTTTTAGGGTTAAAAATTTAGGCGATCGCACACTATATTTAAAGTGGCGATCGCCTATTGAATAGCTATCTAAGTCAAGAGATTCTAATTGTGACCGATACAGGTGTTGAAGTAGTAGACCCAACACCCACTATATACAGCGAGTTAATTGCTGAGTCTTAACACAACATAAGGCGAGTTAATTGCTGAAGCTTGATTAGAACTGACTAATGCTTGGTAGATAAAAGCTGCTACTTGCGCCCGTGTAGCATTTGCAGTTGGCTTCAGTAACTTCACATCAGGATAGTTGACCACAATTTGCTTTTCGGTTGCGGCTGCGATCGGGCTACGGGCATAGCTAGCAATGTTAGAGGCATCGTTGAAATATTGCAGAGTACTTTTAGTATTGCCGCCAGGAGTATATCCCAAACCATTAGCGAGAGAAACTAAAACCTGTTCGCGGGGAATAGCTTGGTTAGGCTGAAAGCGATTACCAGGATATCCTGATAAGAAACTAATCGCATAAGCTTGCTGAATGGCACTAGATGCCCAATAGTTGCTAGGCACATCAGTAAAATTGATTGCCTGCCGTTGCTGTGCTTTTTGGAAAGCTTTATCGATCATCGCGGCAAATTGAGCGCGTGTCACCGGGTCTTCTGGGCGGAAAGTGCCATCAGGAAATCCAGCAATTACACCTCGCTGAGATAATTGCTGAATAAATTGTGCTGCCCAATAGTCAGATGAAACATCAGAAAAAGCAGTTTGAGCTAAAGATAGCGGGGAACATCCCACTTTGGTAACTTTCTCTTGTGAAGGATAAGTCACTGGTTCACAAACAAAACTTGCCAACTTAGGCTCTACATCAGTCCGTGTAGGCGGATTTTGTTTATCTAGTTGCGATTTCCAATCACCAGATATTTTTTCTATAGTGGGATGCTTACTTAAAAAGTCTGAGTCTGCAACAATATCGTGAGGCCCTTTAACACTGATATTAGAACTATTTAGGTAGATATTATAATCATAAACAACGTTTTGATTTTTAGTGTTGTTATTAATATCCTTCCCAGGAAAAGCATAGAGAATGTTCCTGAGAATTCTGACATCAGATGATGTATGAGCAAATATTTGTCCACCTTTAATTTCTGGACTCTGATTATTTAAAACCGCTGTGTTATTTACAATATCAACATGATCGCTGAAAAAGGCATGAATACCCGATCCACCATTGTTAAATGCAAGATTATTTTGAACTAAAGTACGTCCTTTATATTCACCTAATTTGGGGTTGCCATCATTTCTTGTACTATCAATAATAATGCCATTCCCGTCTGTGATCTTTCCAACTGCAATCCAAGGGATGTACATACGATTGTTGTAAGTCTTATTGTTAGTAACAAACATTTTGTATCCTTGGTTGTTGTCAAAATTCCAATTGCTCAACATCGAAATGCCACTGCAACCATAAACGCTATACCAGGCATTATTAAATACCACGTTATTATCTACTGTCACATAATCTGATTGAATCGCTGAAATACCTGCTCCTCCGCAGTCATGCACTTTGTTGTTGACAATACGGATGTGATGAACATGACCATTAGTTCGTCCATCAACGTTGATACAGTTTCCACTTGTCAGCGGATTTTGTTTGTTAGTCTTCTCACTCATCGCATAATCAAGGGTTATATTGGCATTGTTTCCAACTACTTCCAACCCGTTGATCTCGATATACGAAGCTCCACTTGAAATTAGGATACCGTTCCATGTATTGTGTTGGATTTTCGGGAAATGCCCAGGATATGCTTTATACCTAATCCAGGCATTTGCAGTTCCAGAACGTTTAATACTTATTACACTCCCATCTTTGGGTGAATTTTTGTATATTCCGTTCATAATCAAGACTGTATCGCCAGGGTTGGTAAGGTCTGCTGCCTTTTGAATTGTCCTAAAGGCGGATGATGTAGAGAGTCCGTTATTTTTGTCGTTTCCGTTACCACTAACATAGTATGTTTTTGGTGTTGAATTCGCGCTGATTAGCTCACGACTGGATAAGTTAATTTCCTTGTTAGTGGAAACCTGACGGTCGTTTTCAGCTAAAGATACTTTTATCCTTTCTCCTGGAGCTAAAATATTTAATACTATGGGAATTGCCAAATATGCACTTAAACCGAAACCTTGAAGTACCATAATCAAAGACTCCTTTATCGTCACTACTTAATAAAAGTACCAGGATATTTCGTAAGTTTGAATACTCTTTTGGATAGAGAATACAATAGAGTCAAATTTACTAGTTTTCCTATAACATACTTAAATAAGTATTCCAATAAATATTGATACTAAATTAAGACGATATAGAGGTAAAAGAGTTGCTGGTAAATATAATTTTTTAGGTTTAAAAATGAAGGCGATCGCACACTATAGTTAAAGTGGCGATCGCAGATAAGGGATGATTAAACTCACGACTTGAATGAAGCTAAATCTAGTAGCGAGATGATGGTACTAAATTCAAGTTAGAATTCAGTGTCAGTCTTAAATCCTGTGCAGGTCTAATGACAAAAACATTTGCTTCTTTTTTCCGCAATAGCACACTCGCACCAGCACCCGCAGCTGCACCGAGAACAGGTTTTAAATCGTCAATTCTGCGATTACCAGTAAGTAGCGAACCTAAAAGACCAGCACCCCCACCAATAGCTGCGTCAGTTAAAACCTGATTGGTGCTAGGCCCTTGTGTGACTTTTTGAGTTGTGGTGTATGTCCGAGAAGTTGCATTAATCGACTGACGCTGACCGTTAGAAAATTCTAATTCTTGAGCTACAAACCTTACGCCTTTTCCTTGGTTATCATCTGTATTTCTTGTATCTCTTGAATAACTATCTAAGTCAACAGATTCTAGCCGTCCATTAACTTTAGTACCAGCAGGAATTAAGACATTTCTATTTCTGTCGATAATGTCATTGGCTATTCTCAAGGTTATAGATTTACTTTCCCCAGGAGCAATAGTAATTGTCTCTTTTTCGTAGGTGACAGGAAAAGCAACCCCAGAAGGAATGGTCACGTTTCCGTATTGACTATTTCTGTTTTGCCCAATGTTGTATTGAGCATTAGCAGGAGCCAAGCTGAATAGAGGGCTAATGGTGCTTGTAGTAACGGCCATTGCCATAAATGCAGCGGTTCCATATTTCCATTGATGTAGGCGAGTCATAAGAGCATTATCCTTTGTGTATGTGATGTATTTAATGACGAGGATTCACTGAGTTTGTTTCTGACTGTTTTTAAACCTCTCTATAAGCGTATTCCGAAGATAAAAGTACTTATGATGATGGGAAGTCTGTGCGATCGCAATCACTCTTCAGAATTTTTATCCTGCTAATGTGCGTCATTCCAAATTAGAGGCGAGACACTTAGAAGCTGTTGTGATTATAGTTTGCACATTGTGGCAGCAGGGTGCAGGGAGCAAGGGAGAGGATTTAGAGGTTTTGTCTAATCATGCTTGTGATGCAATTTGCAGGCGCAACAGCTTAAAACGTAAATGAGTATCATTTTGTTCCCAAATACTGTTTTACTACTCATGTCCACATACCTAAGCCATTGAATAGAGGCGAATCGGCTGACTGCGAACTCTTATTTCAGGATAACTGAAACTTTTTGCAGCAGGGTGGACAAAACAAGTTTCTTCCTACCAATTTGAGTTCTGATATGAGGCTAATTTAGGTCAAGTTCAGGTTAGACGGCAAGCTGAGGCGGATGCCGTGGAGGCTTTGCCTGGAATTTCTCACTTGTGAGAAATCCAAGGGGTGTGGGAGGATGGGGAAGAAGTCTTACCCCCTACACCCCCCAACCCCCCACATTCCTCCGCCTACACTATGCGTGAGAAATCCGGGTTTGGAGGCAGCGCAACGAGAAATCAAAAGCTTGTCGGCTTCAATTCCTACGGATGCTGATGATGGAGAGCGCAATCGTGTGTTGAGTCAATTGCAAAGTATTATTAATCAATTAGAAAAGGTACAAAATGGCACAACAACCTATTTGAAAGCTCAAGAATTACTACTATCGGCAAATAATAAAATAAAGCGATTACAGATTAAATAAATGGTAGCGATCGCCTGAGTATGTTAATATCTCCGCCAAAAATATTTACAGCAGAATGAATCGACTGTAGGCCCCTACATCCATTTCAGGAAATACCTGATATGGCATAAGTCCATTTGTACTATGTGTTTTCTGTTTGATTTCTAGCCAGTTGTAGTGAAGCGGAGACGTTGGCGCTGCATCCACCTTAAGGTGGTTCGGAGAGCGTCAAGGTCAACAACTGGCCATTGGGTGGGGTTTTTGAGACGGGAATTAATCCCTTGTAGAATTTTCTCAATTTCCCTGTAACCCTGCTGATATATCAATTAAAACTGCAACAAAAAAATTTTGGATGCCAAATTGCCGAAAGCGCTCAACATAATTACAAATTGCTAATGAGGGTTCTGGCAAATAGGGTAATTTACGTTTTGGTCAATTTTTCCTCAATGAATGTCCTGTTTTGTCTTTTGACTAGCTGTAGATGTGATTAGAAACGCAAGGATTATTGGGGAGAATTCTTTGAGCATCGAAAACGACGGACGCGGCAGTGGCAGGATTTATATTAGTTATAGAATAGCGTAGGCGCAGCCTAAGCTAGGCATCGCTATCGCCTAGTGAAGCTCCTATCTTAAGCTGGTGTTATGTTGAATGGGGTCAAGAGTGATTAAGAAGGATTAATGTCTCTTACCCGCTCCCAGATATAGCTCACCCACTTTCGGGTCATTCAACAATTCTTCACCGGGGCCGGAGATCGCATCACGTCCCGACTCTAATACATATCCACGATTAGCCATCTCTAAAGCCTTACGGGCATTTTGTTCTACTAATACGATCGCAGTACCAGCCTGATTAATTTGTTTAATCTGCTCAAACACTTGTGTCACTAAAATCGGCGACAAGGCAGCAGATGGTTCATCTAAAATCAGCAAACCAGGTTCCAACATCAAAGCTTTGCCCATCGCTAACATCTGGCGTTCTCCTCCAGAGAGAGTACCAGCGCGTTGACGACGGCGATCGCTTAGTCTGGGGAACATGGTAAATATTTTATCTTTAATTGGCTTCAGGGGAACGTTAAGCACAAAAGCACCCATCTCCAAGTTCTCTTCAACACTGAGAGAGGGGAAAACATTGGCGATTTGCGGTACGTAGCACATTCCTCGCTGGACAATTTGATTAGACTTTAGCCCCACGATATTTTCACCTTTGAAGGTAATTGTGCCTGTGTGGGGAATCAAAAGCCCAAAAATTGCTTTTGCTAAAGTAGATTTCCCCGCACCGTTGGGGCCAATCACTGTCACCAATTCTCCTGGTGAAACCTGAAAATTCACACCTTGCAGGATATCTACATCTTTGATGTATCCAGCGTGGACATTTTGAACATCTAGTAAATAGTCATTTGTCATTGGTCATTTGTCATTGGTCATTTGTCATTGGTCAACAGTCAAACATAACTATTGACTGTTGACTATGGACTATTGTGGGGTTTTTTGCAACTCTGGTCGTTCTTCTGCAAGAATTGCCCCTTCTACTGGGCAAACTTGGAGACAGATACCACAGTCGATGCAAGTGGCAAAGTCAATCCAGTACCAATCAGTTCCCTTGGCGTTTTTGCCTGGACCATCATGAATACAAGCTACTGGACAGGCATCTACGCAGTCAGCAACGCCTTCACAGACTTCTGTAACAATTGTGTGCGGCATGTTCTCGATTCCCTCTTTTCTGTATCGGCTATTTCTAGCCTAGCAGGGAGGAGGGAGGAGAGAGCAGGGGAGCAGAGGGGCAGGGGAGACAAGGGGACAAGGGGGAATTATTGGACAAGTCTCTCCGTTGTCTCCCCTCTCTTCCTTGTCTACCTTGTCTCTTCTCGATGCCCAATGCCCAACTCACTTAACGCAATGATTCAATTTCTGGTGAGCCGTCAGCTTTGATCCAGGCAATTTGGGCTATGCTGCGATCGCCTGCATATTGACGAATAGCCTCAGCATCCCTTCCTCCTAAATCAATTTCTACCCGCACCAAATCAGTTGAATCTCTGAGTTTTTGCGCGTAGGCAAAAGCGGCGGCGTTAGCACTGGCTGTCTCTGGTGCTACTAACCAGTCACTCGCTGGAGTTACCTGTGGTAATTGCTGGGTAGATAATAAAACCTGGTATAAATCTTCGATATTCAGTCCAAAACCAATTCCGGGAATGTTTTCTCCTTGAGGATGATATAGACCCAAAAGCTGGTCATAGCGACCACCACGCCCTAAAACTCTGGCTTGGGATTCGGTATCGTTGACAACCTCAAAGACGATACCAGTGTAGTAATCTATAGTTTGGATGAGGCTGAGATCGAGGATTAACGGCAGTTTTTTCTCGGATTCTAGTAATTCTACTAGGGATTTGAGGTTATTCACTGCCTCTCGCTGTTCTTCATCGAGATCCAAACTACTGACTTTTTGCAACACGTCTGCACTTGACCCACGTAAATCCAAGATGATTTGGGCACGATCGCGTAGTTTGTCACTCAGAGGTAAATTATCTATGGCAATGCGATCTAGATGAGCGATCGCACTGCGAACTTGATGTTGGAGATTGTCAGGAAAGGCACTCAGGAGCGATCGCGTAATTCCCGCCTCACCTAAAATTAAATGCCATCCCTGTAAACCCAGTGCTTCTAAACAGTCTGCTACTAACAGCAAGACTTCGGCGTTTGCTAGCAATCCGCCAGCACCTAGCAACTCTACTCCAGCTTGATAAAACTCTTGTTGGCGATTGTGTCTACTTTCCCAAGTGCGGCGAAACACATTGGCATTGTAGTACAGCCGTTGTGGATAACGCAGACCTGCCATCCGAGTGACAACAGTACGAGCAATAGAGGCTGTTAATTCTGGACGTAGCCCTAACTCATCATCTTCGCCATTTTGCTGTAGTTGAATCACCATCTGACGCTGGATTGCTTCCCCCGCCATCAGGGTATCCATCCGTTCTAAAGTCGAGGTGATAATCCTGTGATATCCCCAACGATGAAACACTTGTTGTAACCGATCTTCAATCCAGCGTTTTTTCTCCACATCCAAGGGCAATAAATCCCTGGCTCCCGCTGCTGGTTGATACACCATTATTTTTTCTTCCCACCAAACAAACCACCGAACAAACCACCACTACCAGATTTATCTGGTTGCTTATCTCCATTATTGGGGGATGAAGTCACCTTATGATCGCTAATTTGTTGTCCTAAAGCCTTATCTATTTTAGGTTTCCATTGCAGAGCCGTTTCGTCACTAGGGTCTAGTTTTAAAGCATTGTCAAAGTGGATTTTGGCCATTTTTAGCTGATTTTGCCTCAAATACACCATTGCAATTAAGCTATGGCAGCGACTATTTTTAGGTTCTAGCTTTAGGGCCTCTTGCAACTCTACTTTGGCTTGGGCAAACTGGTTTTTCTCAATCAAAGATTGAGCGCGACGAACATACTGTTCTACAACCAAGCCATCTTTTGCTGGCGCTGCTGCTGGCGCTGGTAAGGGATTTTTTGGTGTATTTGGCTGAGGCGTAGCAGCTGATTGGACTTTGGATTGAGCCGATGGCGATGCTGTGGGTAATTTGCTCACGCTCCGCATTAAATATACTAAATTCAATTCGCTAGCTTGGGCAATGACTTGCAGCGCTTGTTCTAAAGAATCATATTGAGTTTGGGCTAGTTTTGCGATCGCAGTTTTATAGAAATGATCGGTATTAGCCGCCTCAACTAACTGTTTAGCCAAGTCGGTGTTGAGAGTTACCGAAGTAGACTCTTGTACCAGGCGCTTGCCAATTTGCGACAAAATTAGAATATATTCAGTGCGAGTGCGATCGCCGACAAGTTTTTCGTAAGCTGGGTTAACCAACTTTGATAACAATTCGTTACCTAGCTGTTTTTGAGCAGCCGTTTCAGTAAAACTACTATCTGGGTGCAAACGGCGGGCGACTTGGAGATAGCGTTTGCGAATCTCTTTGACATCCGCATCAACTGGAACGCACAATACTGCGTGATGATCTATGAAATCATATTTAAATAGTCCGCGGTCTATTTTAAAAGACATATAGAGGTTTTACACTAAAGGAGCAGTTAGATTGCTTTTAGTGTACCCAAAGTCGTAGAGAAAGCCCCCATCTGTTACACCCAGGCTGACAGTGGTGGAACCCGTAAAAGTTCGTTACTGAGGGAGTCGTGAATATAACTATTTGTGGCAAGAAGTCTACCTGACTCAATTTTGACAGGAGTACCATCGTAGGCGGTGATTTTGCCCCCACCTTCTTGTACCAAAATTATTCCGGCGGCAATATCCCAAGGGGAAAGCCCCCGTTCCCAGTAACCATCCACACGTCCACAGGCAACATACGCCAAATCTAACGATGCCGAACCACTGCGTCTGACTCCTTGGGTAAGATGGGTGAGATGACTAAATTCTGCGTAGTTGTTATCAGAGGTTTCACGGCGATCGTAGGCAAATCCTGTTACTAGTAGGCTTTTACCCAGTTCAGATGTTGCTGAAACCTTGATGGGCTGATGATTACGCGTTGCCCCTAAGCCAGCAGCAGCACTGAATAGCTCATTATGAAAGGGGTCATAAATGACACCAACTTGGGGAATGCCATTAATTAACAGCCCGATGGAAACAGCGAAAAATGGGTATTGATGAGCGTAGTTGGTTGTGCCATCTAAAGGATCTATTGCCCAGAGGTATTCATTTTCTTGATTACCTAATTTCCCTGATTCTTCAGCGAGGATAGAGTGCTGAGGAAAGTGACGACGCAAAATTTCTAAAATCAACTCCTCTGAGGCTTTATCAGCAGCAGTGACTAAATCACCAGGGCGTCCTTTTTCAATAATTGCGTCTTCTAACTTACCCAAGTAACCTTGCAAAATAGCACCAGCAGCTAAGGCTGCTTCTGTAGCAATATCTAGAAAAATTTGTAAATTTGTCATTAGTCATTGGTCATTAGTCATTGGTCATTGGTCATTGGGGCATCGGTTATTCTTCTTGTCTCCCTGCCTCCTGCGCCCTGCGCCCTTGCTTCTTCCCCAGTCCCCATTCTTCAAAGATTTTGGCGGCGAAACTCGGCGGGAGTGAGGCGCATGGGCTTTTCTGGGTTCCAGATTCCTTGCCCCATAAGTCTCGCCCATTGTTGGGCACGTTCTAAACGCTGATCGTACTTGTGGTTAGGCGATCGCCCCACAAACATTGCATTCCCTTGTTTGACTAGTTCTTCATTTAACAACACCTTATTTTTCCACACATAAGCTAGAGTTCGTCCGATTTTGTCTTTTGCTTCTAAATCAAACTCCAGCGTTACCAATTGTTCTACACCACCAATTAGATTCTCTAACTGTTCTTTTGCTGCTTCCCCCCAAGGGCGCTGTCGCAAATCTGGTGCATCAACACCCACTAACCGCACTTGGGAAATCAAATTTGGTTGTTCAGCCATACCTAACACTTCTAAGCTTTGCCCACTAACTACCCGTGCTACTTTCACCTGGGCTTCACTGTTCGGCAGTTGGTTTTTAGCTTGGCAACTCACCAAGAGCAATAAGCAAGCCAAAATCGCTATTTTTCGCACCCAGCCACCAAAATTTACAGGCATCAGAAATTCGGTGATTTTGAATTGTTTATCGAGACAGAATTCTGAATTCTGACTCCTGTTAGCGGTAGCGGGGCGTTTAGCCCATTCTGAATTCTTCTTCATTCCTCATCTAAGGGTAAACCCGCTTTAATTTTCCCCCTAGCAAAATAGCGTCCAAACTGGAGTTCGTAGACTTCATCTTCATCTTGTGTCTCCACTTCCAAGTCAGAACGGGGATAACTCACACACAACAAGGCATAACCTTGCTTACGTAAATCTGGCGACAACCCGATCGCCTCTGGTTGATAAATTTCTCCTGACAAAACTCTCACTGCACAAGCGGTGCAAGCCCCGTTGCGGCAGGAAAATGGTAGTTCTACCCCTTGTTTTTCGCCAGTGTGCAAGATGTAGCGGTCTTCTGGCACTTCTAAGGTGTATGTTTTATCAGTGGCGCGATCGCGAACTTTAATTGTGTATGTACGAGACATCTGGATTTGCGTTTTGGGATTAGGACTTTCAGATTCAATCTAGAATATCTTTCTTTATCTTTGCATTTTCTAGGATTCTATAGTATAATCGGAACTTGTGGCACCTGGAGAGGTGGCCGAGTGGTTTAAGGCGCAGACCTGGAAAGTCTGTTTAGGGAAACTTAACGGGGGTTCGAATCCCCCCCTCTCCGTTTTCAGACCTAATTCTAAATATATAGTTTGAACCATAGTTCTACAAATAGTCAGGTTCAGTAAGAAGCATATATGAAATTTAAACTAAACATTGCCTAAATTGAATCTTTTTAGGCAATGTTCAATTGCTTTATAACGGAATAATAAGGGTTGTGGCTTATCCACAAAATACTGCTTAATTTCTCTTTTAGGGAACTCCAAGAAATAGAATATCCAATATTGTGGGGTGGGCAACATGAGCATTGGTGTCAACTTAAGCTGGAAATAGCTTATCTGTTGGCTTCCATGCCCGCCCGGAAATAAATAAATGAGTAATGAGTAATAAGTAATAAGTAATAAGTGATACCCATTACTCATTACTTATTACTTATTACTTCAAAAATAAATTTTCGGGCTAATAGCTTAAGTCTACTGAAGTAGACTGGAGATTTTTGGCGATATTTAGTTATCTTCAGATGACTTTAGCTATTATACGGGAATTTCAATTTCCGGCGGACAAGCGGTTTCGCGTTAAGTTGACACGTATGGGAACATGAACGTCCTATGAACTGGGCGGGCGAGACGCCCACCCCACAAGAGTTATTGGATATTTTTTTATTTGGAAGTCCCTTAAGCAGTATTTTGTCCAGTGCGTAACTTTCTGCGCGAATGCAACTAAAACCTCGACTAAGACTGTGGAACCCACACAGAAACAGAACCAGCATCGCATCGAAAATCAGCCCAGCCCTCATCATTCGTTGTCACAGGTTCGCTGATATGTTCAGTAATATCAATGTAAGTGGTGTTGGGTTGCCCAACTTCCATCCACTTAGTTCCTTCTCCTCCATTACTCAGAACAACCGCGATACCGCCAGGATGTTCTTCATCTCCTAAGCGTGTCCAGCCGATTGTATTGGCGTGATCGAAATAATCGTATTGGTCGCCATAGGCATAGGTTTGACGAACGTGCAAAAATTTATCAATTAGCCATTTGTGACTATCGAGCCAAATCTCATGCTCATTGCCATCGCTGCCCGTATCCTTGTAATTAGCACCATAGTAATCCGCATAGAAGATACAGGGATAACCATCACTTCGCAGTAGAATCAACGCATAAGCTAACGGTTTAAACCAGCTTTCTACTACAGACTCCAACGACTGCAAGGGTTGAGAATCATGATTCTCTACTAAGGTGACGGCTAAAGCAGGTTGCTGTTGCACCAAGGTGTTATCAAATATCTGCCGCAGATCGTAGTCATTGCCTTGTTTGCTGGCAGCGCTAAAGTTATAGTGCAATGGCGCATCAAACAGCAACACATCGCCACCGGTGATGCTAATGAAATGGTGCAGCGCTTCAACTTCATAAGACCAATATTCACCGACGGCAAAAAGATCGCGACCAGCCTTTTGGCGACAGTGTTGCAGCCATTCTGGGAAAAAGCCTGCTCTGACGTGTTTAACCGCATCAAAACGAAAGCCATCTACATCAGTGGTTTCTACAAACCACTCACCCCAGCGATTCAACTCCTCGCGCACTTCTGGACTTTCCATATCCAGATCGCATCCCATGAGATAGTCGAAAGCGCCTTTTTCCAGGTCAACGTTATCATCAAATTTTTTATCTTTGAATAGATAAATTGCGTTCTCACCTTCGTTGTAAACGTTGTAATCAACCGCATCGAAGTGCCACCAGTGCCATTCCAGATCGGAGTATTTGCCTTGGCGACCTGGAAAGGTAAAGTGAGTCCACACTTTAATTGTTTGCATCTCACCGATGGGCTGGGTGCGATCGTCTGGACTATAGGGCGTTGCTTCCACTTCTTCTTCTTTGTCTGCACCTAACTTGTGGTTAAGCACAACATCAGCATATACTCGAATGCCAGCAGCTTTAGCCGCTTTAACAGCAGCGATATACTCGTCTTTTGTGCCGTACTTTGTCCGAACCGAGCCTTTCTGGTCAAACTCGCCTAGATCGTATATATCATAGACTCCATAGCCGACATCGTAGCCACCCCCTGTTCCTTTGTAAGCTGGGGGTAGCCAAACAGATGTAACACCTGCATCAGCTAACTCTTTGACTTTATCTTTAAATTCATTCCAAAGATTGCCATCTGGAGGGATATACCAATGGAAGTACTGCATCATTACACCATTCAGTTGAGCCATATCTATCCCTCTAATAAAATTTACGATAAATTGTGATTTGCGACACAATGACTGTACATTAAGTTTTATTTTTTGTCTTTTAATAGAAACAAAAATCTACTAAAAAACTGCGCTCAACTCATATTGTTTTCTTCTGTGGGTGAGAGTTCTTCAGCCAGGTTTTTCTGGAGTGCTTCCAATACTGCGATCGGGTCAGCCGGTTCCTGCATCGATTTCGCTTCCGAATCAAGCCGATTTATCACATCAGGTAAATCGGTACGGAGTTCTTCTAATAGAGCAATAATCTTGGCAATTTTTTGCTCGGAGAGCAGGTTAAGCTGTAGCATCAATTGCGCCCGTTGTTCGGCAAAGTTTTCCTGGCGAGTTTGTCGTACCAGTACTCCGGTTGAGATTACCAATGACGCTGCGTCTAAGCCTTGACCTGACCAGCTAAAGGAGGGGAGATTGAATGGCAAAAAGCGATCAAAAAAACTGCTAAAAATCCAGATGGCCAGTATGATTAGCAAACTATACATAAATATCGATCGCCCAAAGAATGTTGCGATCGCTTCTAGTATCCGCTGGTGGACGGGAATATCTCGAACTTCCTGGTTATGAAGTGAAATAATCGCTTCAATATTTTTTGCAATCGGGTCTGGTAATGGAGCCGTGATCACTTGATTTCGAGAAGCTTTGTCTTTGATTTTTTTAGTACCTGAACTGAAGTGTCTATTCGCTGTACTATCTGCGTTATCGGTCATGCACCAACTCCTGAATCTGGATGTTACTCGATTATTGCTTATCTTCCACCAAGGATGACGTTTTACCCCACCGTAGCCTGGATTTCTCACAGGTGAGAAATCCAAGGGGTGTGGGAGGATGGGGAAGAAGTCTTACTCCCCACACTCCTCTTCCCCTGAGGCCTACACTATGCGTGAGAAATCTGGGCGTAGGCGATCGCATCCCAATACTGCTCGATTATTTAGATATAGAACTAGAAAAATTAAATATGATTTCCAAATAAATCAACTTTAGGGGTATACATCTGTATGCCCCTAAAAGGTATTTCGTAAAACCAAGGGTATTGAGTTCTAAGGCACCTCAATGTGAATCAAAGCATTTTCTGGCAAGTAGTTGGAAAAACGCCCTTCATCAGCAAGCACTAAAATCAGGCGCAGAGGATAATCTGGCGGCACTTGCAAATCTGCCCACGGCACCGCCAACTCTAAACAATTATTTAAAGCTACTTGAGCGCGACTAAAACGGGGCTGCCATTGATAATTGTCTCCAGCTTCCCGAAACTGAATCGATTGCGTCAGCAAGTTAACTTCCAGAAGATGGTGGAAATGGTAATTAAGTGGGGCTGCATCTGGTACATCTGCCAAGGGAATTGGGCTATTGACCATTGTTTTTTCTGGATAGAACCACAGCAAATTTAACTCTGCTGGCAAATCTTGTCCTGGTGCAACGCCACCTTTAAAGTCCAGTCGCAAATAAAAATTTAAGTGATCGACTCCATACCAAAGTCGCTGGATGACGCTGCTATTGTGCATTGTCCCCCGCGCCCCGCCGATTTCTATACGCCCAGCTTTATCCCAATCTTGCTCATCACCCTTACCATCAATGACGGGATGAATAAATCCTTGTGGTGTCTGGTTTCCCTGTGCTTCGTGGTTTTCCACTGGTTGCTTAAGATAGGGTGGTACAGGTTCATTCAATGCTTTGTAAATACCAAACAGATGTTCTCGAAACAACCGATCAAAGATGGCATCCTGATTTGACGAGTGTCCTGCACCAAACCACCAGAACCAGTCGGAACCCTCGGCGGCATACAATGCTTCCCACGCTTCCGGGTTGTTTTCTTCCGTCGCTTCGGGATGACTTGCCAGCAGTTTTCTTGCTTCTGTTAAATAATCCCAAGCACGATTTTTGGCGGGATCGCCGATCCAAGTTGTGAAGCTGCCATCTACCCAAGAACCGCTATGTAGTTGTCCTCCGGGGATGGTGGCTGTAGCTGGAAATTCTTCGAGGAATTCGGAGACAGTGACGAGTTTGAGGTGGGGTTCATCGCTCAAGCTTTGATATAAAGCTTCTAGAAAGGGTTTGCCATCTTGGGGATAAAATTCCCAGCAATTCTCCCCATCTAAGGCGATGGTAACTAACCAAGGTTGTTCGCTTTGACTATCTCTTTGCATTTTAGCGATCGCTTGCAAATGTCCCACTAAATCCGCGGCTGCCTGTTTTGCAGGCATTGCACCATAAGTAAAACCAATCAAGTCTGATAATCTGTGGTCGCGAAACACAATTGACAAGTCACCCTCGGCGGTTTGTAGGCGATAGGGTCGATACAACAATTCTGGTTGCTCCACATTCCCCGCCCCATCCCGATGAAAAAGGTGTTTCAGCGTCCACCCTAAGACAGCTTCATCTGAGCATATCCACTTAAAACCTTGGTTAATAATATGTGGAAGAACCGCCGGACTTACTGATTGTTCCGAAGGCCACAAACCACGAGGTATCTGTCCAAAGCGCTCTTTATATAAGTCCCAAGCTTTTCGCAAGTGGCGGGGAATATCTTCTGCCCACTCAAAACGTTGCTTTGGTAGTGTCATATTGGGCACAGCTACCCGACCGGAGTTAGTATCAGCTAGCAAGGGTAAAATCGGGTGAGTGTAAGGCGTGGTAGTAACTTCTAGCTGCCCCGCCTCCTGCATTTTCCGATGTTGGGGGATAATCCGACTGAGAATTTCTCGCTGTTTGGAATAAATGCGCTGGCGATCGCTTAAAGTAAAATTCCATCCCTGTTTTAACCAAGCAGCAATTTCTGGGTCATCCCAAAACAGAGGATCGATCCAAGCCAAATTGTGCCAAGCTAGCAAATCGCCATAATCTGGCAATTCCCAATTTGCTAAACACCAAGCTTGCCCTTTTTCCTGCCTTTGCTGGTACAACTCGGCATAGCGGGGATGAGGGTCAATCAGCGTATGGTGATTGGCATCGAAAAAGTGTTGGATGATGAATTCCCGCTGTTGGTAGGTAAGTTGCTCATCCGGTGTCAAACTGGCTGTGAGGTAAGGGTCAAAAGCAGTGCCAGCAATATAATCTTCGAGTTGCAATATCAACGATGGAACTAAATTCACCGTTTGGTGTAACTTAGGATATCGCTCTAACAGCAATACCAAATCCAAATAATCTTTAGTGCCATGCAAACGTACCCACGGTAGACGGTACTGCTGACTCTGAGATAGCGAAACACCGCTGCCAGGAGATTTGTACAGCGGTTGATGTTGATGCCAGATAAAAGCAATGTAGAGAGGATGGGACATAGCAAGTGATTAGGAGTTAGGGATTGGGGATTACAAATTAGGGATTAGGTATTAATGATAAATTATGAATGAAAAAATCCATTCTTCCCCAATCCCCAGTCCCCATTACCCCAGAGGGGGCCCCACCTTCCCCAATCCCTAGACTACTTGCTCAATTTCTGCAATTTCGGGAATCATTTCCTTAAGACGGCGCTCAATACCCATTCTTAGGGTCATTGCAGAACTGGGGCAAGAACCACAAGCACCTTGCAGCCGCAGTTTTACAACAGGCCCATCGAGTTCTACGAGTTCTACATTGCCGCCATCAGACATAAGATAAGGGCGCATTTCATCTAAAACTGTTTCAACGTTGTCAATTGTGAGTTCCATAGTTTAGACCTGCTAAGTTAAGGATGGGCATTGGGGAGGCAGTGCGGTCTTGGGCATTGGGCATTGAATAATCATGATCCCTTGACCAAATGCGCCATTACTCATTTACCATTATCCAAAATTTTATTTTTCAGCTTTGTTAAATCGCTCCTAAATCTAATTGCCGCTAGATTGTCAGGTGTCAGTTTTTAATGACTTTTGACTCAACCACTGCTGATTTTAGCAATTTGATATTAGATTAGCTGAACAATTTGTAGTGCAAGCCCTCCTACTCTACTTTAGCGTTTAAAGTACTGAAGAGAACGCCAGGAGGTGAGGACAAGGAAGGTTTTTTCCCAATACCCCTCAAGAGTGCTGAGTAATGAGTGCTAAGTAATGAGTAATGAGTGCTGAGTTTGGATACTTGGTAATACTGGGTTTTGAGTTTTAAACTTTAAAGTTTTTTAGTAATTATTATTTAATAACCATACTAGGCATGGGGCAAAACAGTTCCGAGTTGTGAGTAAGGAATTCTACTCATTACTCATTACTCATTACTCATTACTCAACATTCAGCACCACTTGTTGAGTCGCTATCATTAGACGAAACCATAACTGGTTGTTGATATAGTGGCACGGTGAATGTGACTGTTGAGCCAAGTCCTTCGCCCAGACTGTAAAAATGTACCTCGCCACCCATTGCCTCTACTAGCTTCTGGGATATTGCCAGTCCTAAACCTGTGCCGCCGTACTGGCGAGTGCGGGAACCATCCACCTGAGAGAATAATTGAAATAGTTTATCTTGTTTGTCTAAAGAAACACCGATGCCGGTGTCTGCTACACGTACTCTCACCATGCCAGGAAATTGCTGATCTTGAAAGTTCGCCTTTTTGAGTACTAAATCGGCGCTGACGGTGACACCACCCTCATGGGTAAATTTGATGGCATTACCTACTAAATTGATCATCACTTGTAGCAACCGTTGATAGTTGCTTTGGACAATGATTTCATCAGAGGTAGCAGGCATTTGCATCCGAAAACTGAGGTTTCTCGCTTCTGCTTGGGGACGCATAAAACCTTCTACATGACTGAATAGCTCATCTAGCTTGACTGGAGCGTAAGCTAGCTCCATTTTACCAGCTTCGATTTTGGCAATGTCCAAAATGTCGTTGATGATATTGAGCAGATGTATCGATAATTGATGAGCTTCTGTCAAAAACTGGTTTTGTTCTTCTGGATCATCTGCCATACCTTCTAAAATCAGCTTCAAAAAGCCAATCATCCCGTTGAGGGGGGTACGAATTTCATGGGATACATTGGCTAGAAACTCACTTTTGAGGCGGGAAGCTTCTTCGGCTTTTTGACGCGCTATTTCTAATTCTTCATATAAAGTAGCATGTGCGATCGCAGTTCCCAATTGATCTGCTGCTTCTTTGGCTAGTTCTAATTCCGATTCTGTTAATGTGTAGCATTCATCTTGCCAATTCAAGGCAATCAATCCATTCGCTTGATCTTGATAGCAAGTAGCAACCACCAAAGTTTTCTGCCGCCCAGACCCCATATATCCAGCCACTTCCATCACAACTGGTTCTAGAGTTGCCAAGGCTTGAGCAAAGGCAGCCTCAGAAACGATATCTATGTCTGAGCCAAGCATTGATTTGAGGTCTGGTTGGCGATACTCAGCCTTCACCTGCACTTTTGAGCTTGAGGGCTGATAAGGACAAATAATGCAGCGTTCTAGTCGCAGTGCTTTCCCTAAACTGTCAACTGTTTGCTGCCAAATAATATTTAAATCTAATGTCCGACGAATATTTCTGGTAATGCGATTTACCAGTTTTTGGTGTTGCTGCGAACGTAGAGCCAACTCTATTTGTGTGGGCGTTTTTGATGCCACACGCGCTTGTTTTTTGTTGAGTGTCGCTTGCACTAAGCGTCCCATCACTAAAACTGTAGTGGCAGTGGTTCCCAAACTCGGCATAATTGGACTAATCACTAAGTCCAACTCAAATAATTCCTGGTGGTAGCTAAACCAGCACTGAAACCTTTCTGGCACTAAATTTGTCAAAATTCGGTGCAATCGTTCCAAATAACTAACCTTATCCACCGGGGCAAAGGTTTGAGTCTGGTTCAGATCGTCAACTATTTTTTCAGTATTTAACCCCAGAAGTTCGCTGTACTGCCAACAAAAGGTCAGATAGCGCCCTGCCCCATCTTGCGTATAAATCAACTCGGCTCCTAGAGTTGGTAATAAGCCGTCAGTCTTACTGGTAATAGATTCCAGATTTTGGGAAAATACATTCGGCAATTGGGAATTGGCAGTAATAGTCATTAATTGAGTTGGATAGACAAAGGGTGTCCGACCGTAATTTTACTAAAGCCGCTCAAATTTATACATAAATTTTTACAGCTTTTTTGTGTTTGATTGGGTATTTTTTGGCGTTCTGGAAACCAGATTGGCAAACTTTACTTTTTTGACTTGCATTGACAGTTGACTAATGGCGTCAATCGTTCCATTCACCGCGAGGAGGAACAGGAGTACGCACAGGTGTGCGCGTTAGTTCGTCATCTCTGAGGATTTCACCCCGCAACCACTGGCGAATTGCCACTTCAATCACCTTACTTGGATCATTCGTAAGATGCTGGATTTGCTCTAGTAACTCTGAGTCCAAGCGGACAGCAATTTCTACCTTATCGGTTTGTGTGTTTCCCGCTTCGGTAGTTTTTCCTTGCATATTCATAGGTTTATATACTCTGAATTCTCTGAATTGGTTTGGTCTAAAGTTTTGTAAAGTAGTTATATTCATTATTTGGGCTAATTTACGGAGAAATCTTTAAGGGCACAGTTAAATAGTTCCCTGAAATAGCACCAAAGTAACAGCTTAAAGTTTCAAATCGCATTTTTCATATAACTGACTAGACAATGACTTTAGATGTTTTGCCGATCAATCAGTGATTCTGAGCAATTACAGGTTGCAATTGCTCGCGATCGCTACACGATCCCTACATGTACTTATTTACATTTATTGTACGCTCCTAGCTGTTGAATACTAGCAACGACAAATAGACTTTCATAATATTCTTAAAAGTCCACCTATTGAGATCGAAAGTTAAAGATGGGGTGAAGGGAGTGCTGAGTAATGAGTGCTGAGTAATGAGTAATGAGTAATGAGTTAAGGGTTATTTCCCCTCTGCCCCACTCAGCACGGGTTGAACGCCCCGCTACTGCTAACGTAACTCCTAACTCAGCACTAAAAGCGGAGCGTCTTGGCTAAGAAAGCATTAAAATACATTAAGTAAATTGCCCTTTTAACTTTGGTTGCTGCTAAGGCAAAGATAGTATATGACTGACGTTCCCGCAGTTCGCATTCGCAATTTTTGTATTATTGCTCACATCGACCACGGGAAATCAACCCTCGCCGATCGCTTGCTACAAGCTACTGGCACTGTTGAAGACCGACAGATGAAGGAACAGTTTCTCGATAACATGGATCTGGAACGGGAGCGCGGCATTACGATTAAGCTGCAAGCTGCCCGGATGAATTACACAGCTAAGGATGGCCAGCAGTATGTACTGAATTTAATTGACACTCCAGGGCATGTGGATTTCTCGTATGAAGTTTCTCGCTCTCTTGTTGCTTGCGAAGGAGCGCTATTGGTAGTAGATGCATCCCAAGGTGTGGAAGCACAAACTTTGGCGAATGTATATTTAGCGTTAGAGAGTAACCTGGAAATTATTCCGGTTTTGAATAAAATCGATTTGCCGGGGGCTGAACCAGAACGGGTAATTGGCGAAATTGAAGAAATTATCGGTCTAGATTGTAGTGGTGCAATTCTGGCTTCTGCTAAAGAAGGAATTGGAATTGATGAGATTTTAGAAGCAGTTGTGGAACGGATACCGCCACCGCCCAATACCATAAATGAGCGCTTACGAGCGTTAATTTTTGATAGCTATTACGACAGTTACCGGGGAGTGATTGTCTATTTCCGGGTGATGGATGGCACAGTGAAAAAAGGCGATCGCATCCATTTAATGGCATCTGGTAAAGAATTTGAAATTGATGAGTTGGGTGTCCTTTCTCCGACTCAAAAGCAAGTTGATGAACTGCACGCTGGCGAAGTAGGCTATTTGGGTGCGGCAATTAAAGCTGTCGCTGATGCACGGGTAGGAGACACAATTACCTTAAGTAAGGCGAAAGCAGAGTCACCCTTACCAGGTTACGCAGAAGCGAACCCGATGGTTTTTTGTGGGATGTTCCCCATTGATGCCGATCAATTTGAAGATTTGCGGGAAGCTTTGGAAAAGCTGGAACTCAATGATGCAGCGCTGCACTATGAACCAGAAACTTCCAGCGCGATGGGTTTTGGCTTCCGTTGTGGGTTCTTGGGTTTGCTGCACATGGAAATCGTTCAGGAACGCCTAGAGCGAGAGTATAACCTAGATTTAATCATTACAGCCCCATCGGTGGTTTATAAGGTGATTACCCTCAAAGGTGAGGAACTGTACATCGATAATCCTAGCCGTTTACCTTCTCCCAACGATCGCGAAAGAATTGAAGAACCCTACGTCCAAGTAGAGATGATTACGCCAGAAACTTATGTTGGCAGCTTGATGGAGTTGTCACAAAATCGCCGTGGCATCTTCAAAGATATGAAATATCTCACTCAAGGACGAACCACCCTTACTTATGAGTTACCTTTAGCGGAAGTTGTAACTGACTTTTTTGACCAGATGAAATCGCGATCGCGCGGTTATGCCAGTATGGAATATCACATCATCGGCTACCGTGAAAATCCTTTGGTGAAGCTGGATATCATGATTAACGGCGATCCTGTGGATTCCTTGGCGATGATTGTGCATCGAGATAAAGCTTACAACGTCGGGCGGGCAATGGCAGAAAAACTTAAGGAACTAATTCCCCGTCATCAATTCAAAGTGCCAATTCAGGCATCTATCGGTAGTAAAGTTATTGCCAGCGAACATATCCCGGCTTTGCGGAAAGATGTGTTAGCCAAATGCTACGGTGGTGACATCAGTCGGAAGAAAAAACTTTTACAGAAGCAAGCAAAAGGTAAAAAGCGGATGAAATCTGTAGGGACTGTAGATGTACCCCAGGAAGCCTTTATGGCAGTACTGCGGTTAGATCAAAACTAATAGGAGTCAGAATTCAGGAGTCAGAATTCAGGAGTCAGAATTCAGGAGTCAGAACGAATTTGAGTCCGAGTGGCGGATATCGCTACGCAAAGCGAGTCCGCGTACTCCTGCAAAGAAGCAAGCTAGTACCGCAAGGCGGAAGTCAGCGAAGAGGAAAGGGGGCAGGGAGCAGGGGGGAGAACCCCATAAATAAATTTATGGGCTTGAAAACGGACGCATTATTTCTCGTCCTACGCATCTCGAAATAAATATTTTAGATGAGGGCATAAATAAATTTAGGGGCTTGAAACCCTTTGAGCAGGGGGCTTGGAGAATCTTTCTCCCCTGCCTACTGCTCCCTGCTCCCCTGCCTCTTGGTCAAAAGAATTGTATTCCAAGCTCTTACACTATTTGAAATGGTCTGTTTATTTACGCCGTACTGTACTAGCAATGTCTAAATCTACTATTTTCAGTCCCCCACCAAATTTCTTATTCTGAATTCTGAATTCTGAATTCTGTATTCTTCTTCAACATTCATTAATTTTCGTTACAAAAGCCTCAAATGAGTTCCAGCCTGCTGTTGGCAGGTTTAACTATTCTTAAGTGTGTCTCTCGTGCAGGATTTCTAACAGAAAAAATGATAATTTATTTTAGAAATTCAAAACATCATGAGTCGCAAGCAAGCCCAAGAACAACTCTCTGAGGCAGAACAAAAGTATCGCACTCTGGTAGAACGAATTCCCGGTGTTGTTTATGTCTCACCCATTAATGACACAACTAAAGAAGCTTATATTAGTCCACAACTGCAACAATTATTAGGCATTGCCCCCGAAGACTGGAATTCTGGTTTATTCAAAAGTTGGTTAGATTTCACTCATCCAGACGATCGCGATCGCTTTTGGCAAGCTGTAAATACTACAATTGACACCGGAGAGCTTTTGAGTGTCGAGTATCGGATGATCAGGCGCGATGGCAGAACAATTTGGGTACGAAACCAAGCCAATCTCGTTTTATGTGCCGATGGAGAAACTCAGGTACTTCAGGGTTTAGTGTTTGATATTAGCGAACGCAAACAGGTAGAAGCCTCACTGCAAGAAAGCGAAGCGCGTTATCGTGCCATACTTGAAGACCAAACAGAACTGATTGCTAGATGCTTGCCCGATGGCATTTTTACCTACGTTAATGAAGCTTTTTGTCGATTTTTTGGACTGAAGCAAGAAGAGATTATCGCCCAGCACTACGAACCGATTGTGTTTGAAGAAGATCGGGAACGTGTGTTTAGTCTGGTAAATTCCATTAGTTTAGAAAATCCCATGACTACCCTGGAAAATCGGGCCATAACTTGCCAAGGGATACGGTGGACACAGTGGATTGTTCGTGGGATATTTGATGACCAGGGAACAATTGTAGAACTTCAATCTGTTGGACGAGATGTTACTGACCTCAAATTGGTAGAACAAGCTTTAAGTGAAAATGAGCAAAAATTCCGGGCGATCTTCAATCAAACCATTCAATTTATCGGATTGCTTCAGCCGGATGGTATTGTATTAGAAGCTAACCAAACAGCGCTAGATTTTGCTGGAATCGATCGAGAAGAAGTAGTTGGCAAGCTATTTTGGGAAGCAAAGTGGTGGATAAATTCTCCAAATACCCAAGCGCAATTAAAAGCTGCGATCGCATCTGCTGCTAATGGTGAATCGGTTCGCTATGAAGTTGAAGTTTTCGGTCGAGATCGGGAAGCGATCGCAATTGATTTTTCAGTACGTCCGATACTCGATGAAACTGGGCGTGTGACATTACTCATCTCAGAGGGACGAGATATTACTGAATATCAAGCCGCCCTGCACGAACGCTACCAAGCTGAAGAAGCATTGCGCTCAAGCCAAGACTTTCTGCAAAAGGTTGCTGATAGCGTACCGCATATTTTGTATGTGTTTGACCTTTTAAAAGGAACAAGTGTTTATCTGAACGAGAAGAGTGTGACAGTTTTAGGCTACTCTCCAGAGGAATTTTGTAACGCCGATCCCCAGTGGATTATAAATTGCTTTCATCCAGACGATCAACACCTCTGCCATAGCTTATCAAATCGCTTCGTCCACCTTCAAGACAATGAAGTACTTTCTACCGAATACCGATTCCGACACAAAAATGGAGAGTGGCGTTGGCTGAATACACGAGAAGTAGTATTTGCCAGAGATGCTAACGGCACTCCAACGCAGATTCTTGGTTCGGTAGAAGATATTAGTACTCGCAAAGAAGCTGAAGTGATGTTGCGACAGCAGGCTGAGGGAGAACGGCTAATTACTGAAGTAACTCAACAGATTCGACAATCGCTGAATTTGGAAGAAGTTCTGAATACAACAGTCAACAGTATTCGCCAGTGCTTGGGTTCAGATTCGGTAGCTATCTACCAGTTAGAATCTGACGGAAGTGGACATTTTGCGGCCGAATCAGTTCGTGATGACTATCCTCAAAGATTAGAACTGACAATGCACCCATTTTCGCTCAACCGAGATTTTAGCGACTATTACCAGGGATTACCGAAAGTCTTCCATGAGATTCAGGAGTCTGATTTTTCAGCCAATCTTTTTGAGTTATTACAACTCTATCAGATTAAAGCTGCTATAATAACCCCTATTTTGAATAGAGACCATCTATGGGGCTTACTCATTGTTCACCAGTGTGTAGCACCTCGTTACTGGCAAGAATTTGAAGTTAATTTATTGCAGCAGTTAGCAAGTCAGGTAGCGATCGCGATTCATCAATCAGTACTCTACCAGCAAGTGCAAGCTGCCAATGAAGAATTGCAAAGATTAGCTACCCTAGATGGCTTGACTCAAATAGCCAATCGCCGCCGATTTGATGAGTATCTGGAAGCTGAGTGGCATCGACTCAAACGCGAACAAGTGTCACTGTCTTTAATTTTGTTCGATGTCGATTTTTTTAAACTCTACAATGATACTTATGGTCATTTAGCGGGGGACGATTGTTTGCGGCAATTAGCAAGTGCCCTGAAAAATATTGTCAAGCGTCCAGCCGATTTAGTCGCCCGTTACGGTGGGGAAGAATTTGCGGTCATTCTGCCTAATACAAATATTCAAGGAGCAATCTGTGTAGCTCAAATTATTGGACAAACAATCCGCGACTTAGCCATTCCCCATGCTCAGTCTCGCGTGTGCGATCGCGTTACCGTTAGTCTAGGCGTTGTCAGCATTGTACCAAATTCCGAAATTTCGCCGCCAGACTTGATTAATGCAGCAGATAAAGCACTTTATATCGCTAAACAGCAAGGGCGCGATCGATTTCATGCTGTTTCCGTCGTTACTCCTTCTTAAAGCCTAAGTTGCAAAACAGACAATAGTCCTAATTACGAATTACGAATTAGTAGCATATTACTTCCTATCCTTAGCCTACGGTTGATAACCTTTAATGAAATCACTGTTAAAAAATCTAAAAATTTTAGTAAAAGTACTCACTACATTCGCTAGACCTGTATTTTTAGGTAAATGTAGTTGTTTAGATATTAGATATTTGTAATGCGTCGGGGAGTCTAGTAGATGAAGATACTGGTATTGAGTTGGGAATTTCCACCAAGGATTATTGGGGGAATTGCGCGGCATGTAGCGGAATTGTACCCGGAATTGGTAAAGCTAGGACATGAAATCCACCTGATTACAGCGGAGTTTGGTCAAGCGTCGATGTATGAGGTAGTTGAGGGAGTAAAAGTACATCGAGTACCAGTAGCACATAGTAACGACTTTTTCCACTGGGTAGTCAATCTCAACCTGAGTATGGGAGATCATGGTGGGAAGTTGATTTTGGAGGAAGGGCCCTTTGATTTAATTCATGGCCATGATTGGTTAGTCGGAGACGCTGCGATCGCTCTGAAGCATAATTTTAAAATACCACTAATCGCCACAATTCACGCTACAGAATACGGACGCTACAACGGTATTCACACAGACATCCAAGGCTATATAAATGGCAAAGAAACCTTGCTGGCTTACAATGCTTGGCGGATTATTGTTTGTAGCGACTATATGCGCCAAGAAGTAGAACGAGCGCTACATAGTCCTTGGGATAAAATCGATGTTATTTATAACGGTATCCGTGCCGAAAAGAAACAGCATCATATAGATTTCCATGCTCTAGATTTTCGTCGCCAATTTGCCGCAGACGAAGAGAAAATCGTTTACTACCTCGGTCGCATGACCTACGAAAAAGGTGTACCTGTATTGCTCAATGCCGCACCTAAGATACTTTCAGAAATGGAAGGTAATGTTAAATTTGTGATCGTTGGTGGCGGCAATACTGACCATCTCAAACGTCAAGCCTGGGATTTGGGAATTTGGCATCATTGCTATTTTACCGGTTTTCTCTCCGATGAATACTTAGATAAATTTCAAACTGTCGCTGACTGCGCGGTTTTTCCAAGTCTTTACGAACCCTTTGGAATTGTGGCTTTAGAAAGCTTTGCTTCTCGTGTTCCTGTCGTAGTTTCTGATACTGGTGGTTTTCCTGAAGTCGTGCAACATACCAAAACAGGTATTGTAACTTGGGTGAACAATCCCGATTCTTTAGCTTGGGGAATTTTGGAAGTGTTGAAAAATCCAGGTTATCGCCAATGGCTGGTAGATAACGCTTATGAAGATTTAGAACGGCGCTTTAGCTGGCCAAAGTTAGCCAAGCAAACCGATCGAGTTTATCAGCAAGTTGTGCAAGAGCGATCGCAAATTGCGTGGTAGTCAATCAAGTACAGCAGTTTTCTTTTGCATGAAGGACAAAAGCTACTGGTTTTGAGTCAGGAGACAGGGGATTGAAACCGTTTATATCTCAATACAGTTCAGATCAACCCAAAACACTTGTAGAGAGGGCGATTTATCGCGTCTCGAAAACCCAAAATTGTTGCCAGTAGCCCTTAACCCAAGCATATTGGTTTATATCTGAATCTGGAGTCCAGCATTTTGTACCTCATTTACTTGCAAACTGCTGTAAGTGAATAAATGTAAACTTTGTTAAAGCCTGCATAAATTCTTAATCAGCTTTTGATAATTCTACAAGAGGCACTGCTGTAATTTTTTCAGCAGTACAAATTTCACCTGGTTTTGACGTTGCTCAATTGCAGTATGAA
Source organism: Nostoc sp. (assembly GCF_036916655.1). Taxonomy (GTDB): domain Bacteria; phylum Cyanobacteriota; class Cyanobacteriia; order Cyanobacteriales; family Nostocaceae; genus Nostoc. The sequence continues at coordinate 31,171 of NZ_JBALFY010000011.1, read as the reverse complement.
TCTACATATAAAAATGTGATATGGGACTCCTATTTAATTTTTGAACAAGACTCACTATTCGTAATATTTACGGCAAGAACAACGAGCCTGAAAATAATATTCCTGAAGGCTGGAGTTTGATGCAATCGATCAATCTGGTTATGATCCCTTTGCAGATCGCAGCAATCCCAATGATTCCGATGGTATGCCCTTCCGTGCCAATGTTGGGATTGGGGCTTATGGCGTCTTGATTTTCTCTTAACCATCGGACTGACGCAAAATTATGAAAAACATAGATGCGTTAGCGTAGATATCCGAAAGAGAAAGCTACCGCAAAAGGCACATATATAGCGGTTCTCATTCACGTGAAATACACCCGTAGTGGCAATACCCTGCGGTCAGCCACAATTCGACGCACTCGCGTTCGCGTCTACATGAATTGCCCCTACACCTTGCGATATAATTTTGTACCGCATTTGAGTGGGAACCGCTATATACAAAAAAATCAGAGTTTCAGAAAGTTCTTGTGTAAGTGAGTAGTACACTCATAAAAGCGATCGCCATAGATGAAATAGGGGGTGTAAAAGGACTACACTACAAAACTTTTCTGACGCCAAAACCCATTGATAAATATCTACCACGAAAAAATAATGGCTATTGAAATTCTCCAAACAGATGACCAATACGTACTTAACCACTGCACTAAATTTATCGCCAGAGATAATAAAGATCCCCGTCATAATTTTGGACAATTGACTGACGATGATCCCCGTTCTCGGATTGCCGAAAATTGGCGATTTCCGATTATCGATAGTTACAGCGATGGCAAAGATTTTGTTAAAAGTTATTCTTCCAACGTAGTAACTTTCGTATATCAGCAACTAGGAGCAACACCACCAAAAGATGTTGCTGTAATCGGTACTTTTGCCAACCTTTACGAGCCAATTCCACTTAAGCCTGTTAACTTTGTTGGGGAACCTACAGGATATTATGCTTTATCGATTGTCGTACCGAAAGCACAATTTCACACCTATAAATTTATCGTTGATGGGCAGGCGATTATAGACCCAATCAATCCCCAGCGCGCCCAGCTTGATAACGGTCAATCATGGTCACGGTTTTTTACCCAATTATGCACTGAACCATTGAACTTTGAAGATTGGGAATTTGACATTGTAGCTCGATTAGTAGATCATATTTTACCTTTCCGAACCAAGGAAGGGGAAAACTTTTTGAACCGTTATTATAATTTTTTGGGTAAACAAGATAAACAAGTGCAATATGCCTATGCTTATCGTCTAGATGAATCTGTAGGAGCAGCAAACTTTATTGACAACATTTTAGCTAGAGAAGAAAATCATCATTTAATTGATTACAAAATTTGCTTAGGTCAAATTAACCAAATATTGAGACAGCGCAATCCCTACGTTGAACCAAAAGATGTCTCTAAAGAGTTGTACATCGATCTGTATAACGAAATGGCTAGTAACAACGTCAACGGTTGGAATTATCAGCAATACCAAGAACCCCGTTTCTTCCTCCAATTACTGCGCCGTCACACATTTACAGGTGCATTTTCTCATCCGAAATATGGCGGAAATGTGGGAGGAACAGGTTGGGCTTATCTCTCAGAAAGATATACAGATCAGAACGGCAAAACCTTATTTGATTGGCGCAGGGCGATAGAAGCGCCCCTTGGACTTAACAGCGATTATCGGGGCTAATTGATTTCCTCAGGAGAAGATATATGCAAACTGAATTTGATGTAGTGATCGTTGGTAGTGGCGCTGGGGGTTCGCCCATAGCCTACACTTTAGCCAAGGCTGGGAAATCAGTGCTGATCCTGGAAAAAGGCCCGCTATTTAGACCCCAATATCAGAGTCCTCAGGGGTTAAGTGACTTTAAGCGGGACGAATTGTTTGCTGATGGCCCAGAAAAGCGCATCCGCATTCCGGGAGTTGCTAACTTCAATGAAGCCTTTTATTCTAGCCACGTTGAACCAGATATTAACGACGAACCGCATATTTACCGCGATCCCAATGGACAAGATAGAGCCACAATCGAAGGCTATACAGCCCAAGTAGTAGGCGGTGGTACTCAACTTTATGGTGGTGTTTCCCTGCGATTTACGCCTACCGATTTACGCCTACAAAGCTTTAATGCTGGACGTAATGACTTAAAAAATGACCCGAATGGCGATGTCCAGAGAGAAGCGCGTGATTGGCCTGTTAGTTACGACGAATTAGAACCGTACTATGTGAAAGCTGAATTCCTTGTAGGTCTTAACGGCACTGCTGACAACCAACTCAAGCCTTTTAGTAAAGATAGCTATCAACCGCCCCTAGAACCTAACCCAATTAGTAACTATGCCAAAGCGGGTATGGACAAGCTAGGTGAACAATTGGGTGCTGGTAAGCCGATTAAGCCCTACCGCACACCCCTGGCGGTGATTACCCGCGACCATGAGCCCAGTGGGCGCAAAGTTCCCAAAGACCCCGAAACCCTCAAAACCAGTTATGTGAACCGCTTTGGCTGTCCTTTGGGTGTGAAATCGAGTACTTGGGTATCTTTACTCAGCCCGATCGCTAATTTACCAAACTTTGAAATTCGCACAAACTGCGTAGTTACCCATTTAGAAAGTGAGGGAGCGAAAATCAGCCGAGTCGTGTACCGCGATCCTAGTGGCAAAACCCGGTTTGTTCAAGGAAAGTTGGTAATCGTAGCCTGTTCTGCCATTGAATCGATTCGCTTGCTGAAACTGTCAGCCCAGCTAAGTTCCGAATTCAATAAACGCATCAACCAAAATGATTTACTGGGTAAATACTTCCTTACCCACTGTTTTGGAGGTGCTAGCGCCCTCATGCCCACCCGTAGCGATAAAACTTTAGCTCTCGATGCTGATTGGGCAACCGATGCTTGCGCCACTGACGACTTTCTCAAAAGCAGAGGACTTTGGGCAGGTGGAGCAGTCTATAACAATACTTCCGATCAAGCCTTGCCTATTTCCCTCGGACGTACCCACGGTAGTCGAGATTTAGACACGCTTTGGAAAGGCTTTATTGAGGATACCAGTTTAGCGGCTCAAGGGTTGACTGACTTTTTGGACAACAACATAGGTAGGGGTTTATCCGTCAGCTTTATGGCCAATCAAGTACCCCTAAAGACCAATAGGATTGAACTCCATCCCACAATTCAAGATAAATGGGGTCGTCCTGTAGCTCACATCATCAAACAATGGCACAGTCACGACAGATATCTCATGGACACCTTGGCTGAAATATGTGGCCAGATTTTGAAATTGGGTGGTAATACAATTCCCGGCGAATTCAAATTTGAATTTCAAGGTCAGGGTGGCGTGTACCTGGCAGAAAATGCCTTGGCACGGATTGCTAACCATATTCTTGGAGGAGCAAGGTTTGGTAATGACCGTAATGATTCTGTGCTAGACCGCAATTGCAAAGCTTGGGACTTTGATAACCTCTATGTCACCGATGGCTCATTTATGCCCACTTCAGGAGGCGCGAATCCCACCTTGACAATTCAGGCCAATTCTTTTCGGGTAGCTGACGAATTACTTAAGAGGCTTTAACTTTATGGACCCAGCATTTAACGATATTCAAACTAATCCGTGGAACGAGATTTTTAAAGTCGTCTTTTTTCCCGATCGCATTTACCATGCTGAATACCTCAACGCTACCCGCAGTCCCCGCTACCGTTACAATGTGCGCGAGGTTCGTAGCTACCTGGGTATCAATGCCCTGAAGGGAGAAGTATATCTCGATGGCAAGTTTATCAGTAATTTTCTGCGACTGGAATACAGAGGCAGTCGTTTAGTAGAGCAAGTACGCGAGAAAAAGCGGTTACTCAGTAGTGGTGTAATTGCTTGGGTGAGGCTGTTACCGGAAGATCAAAGCAAAAAAGCAGAATCTAGGGTCAAGCTGCACTATTGCCCGTGGATTGATGCTTATGAGGTGGAGATTTGGGAAACCCTAGAAGCTCCCGCCACCAGCTACCACGATTTTCAGATTTTGGATCAGATGGGGCGTAACGGGCCAATTACGCGAGTCAAAGCATTTAACCCAGCTTTACAAGATATCAAAGCACTGACGCAGATAGAATTGGCATTTCGGGAAAACGATCGCAATTTACCCACTGGCTACCAAATTAGTGATGCTGATACAGCTTGGGATAATGACTATTCGCGATCGCACCAAGAACCCCGCACCCAAGAACCTAGTTCACCACAAAATACGATCTCGGATCAAAATTACCTGATCAACTTCCAGCGCGGTTGGTTTTTGCAAGCACCTGACATTCAGCCTGTGCGCTATCGCAATGCCATGATGGATGCCGACAATCCAGATCGAGGAGACGACAACATTATTGATATGCGCTGGATTGTGCAACGAGAACTAGGTGGTTCCAACATCTTCTTCCACGAAGTAACAATTCCTCCCGGCAAAGTCGAAGGCACTCACCAACATATTGGTACGGAAGAATTGTATTACATCACCGAGGGAGAGGGCATCGCTTATATGCGCGTCGGTGACGATCCCGCAACCGACAAATACCCAACTGTAGAACGTCAAGTGATGGGACTGGGGAAACGCGAATTTAAAGAACTGCCGGTGAAATCAGGTAGCATCATTTTTACCAAAAGCGGGGGGATGCATGGCATTCGTAACCCTGGTACACAACCTCTAAAATTCGTTGCTTTCTTGTATCACACAATCTAAACCGAATTTTAGATTTGGGATTTGTTATTTTTAAATTTTGAATTTCCAATCCAAAATTTAAAATCTAAAATCTAAAATCTAAAATTCTTTACGTCCCTACTTTCAAGTATGGGGTCAATCTAAAATCCAAAATCCAAAATCCAAAATCCTTTGACCCATCTTTGTCATGTTTATCCTTCATTCTGACAGTGTTTTTAAAGTTGATCCCAATACCCCACCTGAGTATAGTCGGGGTAATCCGCTGCTGAAGTTGTTAAACTTTCTCGAACGTTCCCAACTAGCGGCTGAACGTGATTTTTATTTGAGTGGGGAGTTCCAGTATTTATTTCCCTATGAATCCCTAGTTTTATATGGGCCTCAGGGAAATGATGCGAATATTCTCGATCCAACTCAGCAGGACAATAAAACAGATTTCCAAAAGCAAAATGTCAAGGATTTCGTTAGTACCGATACCTTTTTAATTCGGGGTTTGGTGACAGTGGGAGACTGGACAGGGCCATTTTTGCGAGTTTCTTACCGTGGCGGCCCTGATACTAAATTATCCGTTGCTACCAATCATAAACTAGGAGAAAAAATTAAACTCTGGATTAATGTTGCAGGTGTAGCAACTCCGACTTTGCTTGTAGTGCCGTATAATCCACTGAGCGATCGCTATGAAATTGAGTTTTGGGGTTATCCAGGTAACGATCTACGAAGTCAGCTAGACGACAAGGGACGCAATGCCTTTGAGCGCGGCGAACTCCAGGTACGGACTGACTTAGTACATGGCAGCATCGCAGACTTTAATCGGGAAGTATTAAGCGATCGCTATATACTGGACGTTGCCCCCACAAACACAATGCATCCTGTGTTACCCCTCCACGTGGAACTTGCTTGGGCAGATTTTAGCGAAAAAATTTGGGACTCCCAAAATGGGGCAAACTACCACTACGAATTCAACATGATCCTCCGGGGATGGGATCACTTTTTGGGAACAGGTATCAGTCCTAACCCTCACGGTGGTGTTGGCTTTTTGGAATATCGTAATTTGATGTCTAATTATGGGCGCTACTCCAGTAAACCCGAATTAGGACGCCAGTTAGAATCATGGAACTTTAACGCCTTTGGTACTAAAAATCATGGCAACGGTTTTGAACGATTCTTTGCCGTAGATTACATAGATTTACACGTTCTCAATCCTAGCTGTGGCATTGGTTTACATCGCCATCGTGATAATCAGGAAGTTTTTCTGATGATGGATGGCCAAGGCTTTATGGTAGTAGGTGATTGGTGTAAAATGCCAGAGCGAGAACGCTGCTTTGAAATCCGTACACTACAATCTGGACACTTTGCCATGCTCAAAGGTGGTAATCTCCACGCTTTAATGAATGCTACTGATGAACAAGTTTCTCTGTTTATGTTTGGGGGTTATGATTAATACAAGTTTGGTAGCATGACTAGTAGTCTATTTTAGATTTCATCTGGCTGGAATTAAACGCTACAAGCAATGTGGAGATTTTCACACAGTAGCGCAAAGAATAAATGATTACTCTGCGCTATTTTGCGTTAAAAAACAGTACAAGACCTGTACGCTGGAAATTTTACCCTCACTAGTGCGACAGTTAAGCTAAGGCGCGTCTAGATTGCACATTTTTCGTCAAGACTGTCATTTGTTATTGATTATTTACAAAAGGTGACTGATATAGCAAGGGACTTGGAGGTTAGGACATTAACTGATGATAAAACCTATATACAAACAGACTTTCAACCCAGTCCCTAGTCCCCATTACCCCTTATCCCCAGAGGGGGCCCCACCTTCCCCAGTCCCCTGCTATAAATGACTAATAACAAAGGACTAATTTCACGAATAAATAAGCCATCAAAATGCGTCACAGCCTAGCAATAATTGCAGTTTGCTCTAGAAGCTTAGTATGACAAAGGCATTCCCAAGCATAGCAAGGCGCTTGAAAAATATAGGAATCAAGTTGTTGAAGATGGGAACCTTCCTAATAACCCGTTTTATTGAAAACTGGAAACGCTACTTCCTGGGTGACACTGTTGATGTCCACCCCTCTCCCTCCAATGATATCCGTCCTTCCTTAGGGGGGCCAGTTCTGAGTTTGGGCGGGGGTGGCCCTGATGTCGACGATGCTATTCAGTGGATGATTAACCAAGTTCGGGGAAGTAGTAACTCTAACAGCAAAGTTAATGTTGTAGTTATCCGCACGAGTGGTAATCACGATTACAATCGGCTAATTTATGCCATGAAGGGCGTAAACTTTGTAGAAACTCTTGTGGTTAGCAGTAGAGAAGAAGCAAACAAATCCGAGATTTTTGAAAAAGTCCGAAATGCTGATGTAGTTTTCTTTGCTGGCGGCGACCAATGTCAGTATATCCGCAACTGGAAAGATACCAAGCTTGAAACCGCCGTTAAGTCAGTTTACCTGAAGGGAGGTGGTGTCGGTGGCACTAGTGCGGGTGCAATGATTCAAAGTGATTGTGTATATGATGCTTGCGCTTCTTCCGAAAAAGGCATCGAAACTAGAGACGCACTCGAAGATCCTTACCGAGATATTACTTTTACTTACAACTTTTTTAATTGGAGTAATTTGAAGGGAACTATTGTAGACACACACTTTGACAGGCGAGAAAGAATGGGTAGAATTATGACTTTTATTGCCCGTCAAATTAAGGATGGTGTATCTAGCAGTGTTTTAGGCATAGCGGTTAGTGAAAGTACATCGGTTCTTGTGGATAAAAACGGTTTGGTGAAAGTTATGGGTAGGGGGGCGGCGTATTTTGTACTTGGCAATCATCAGCCGGAAGTATGCGAACCCCGAAAGCCTTTGACCTTTTCTAATTACAAAATTTGGAAAGTTCGCAGTGGCGACACCTTTAACTTGAGAAACAGACCAACCTCTGGGTACTATCTCAGGAGTGTTAAAAGGGGACGGATTGATTCAAATCCTTATTGAGTGCGGTGGAAGGGAGAAGGGCCAATTTTTCTAAAGGAACTCCAAGAAATAAATTATCGAATATTGTGGGGTGGGCAACATGAGCGCCCAGTTGATATGGCGCTCATGTTGCCATTGGTGTCAACTTAACGCGAAACCGCTTGTCCGCCGGGAATTGAAATTCCCGTATAATAGCTAAAGTCATCTGAAGATGACTAAATATCGCCAAAAATCTCCAGTCTACTTCAGTAGACTTAAGCTATTAGCCCGAAAATTTATTTTTGAAGTAATAAGTAATGAGTAATGGGTATTACTTATTACTTATTACTTATTACTCATTTATTTATTTCCGGGCGGGCATGGAAGCCAACAGATAAGCTATTTCCAGCTTAAGTTGGCACCAATGGCAAGATGCCCACCCCACAAGAGTTAATTGGATATTTTTTTATTTGTCAGCCCCTAACCATCTCGATGCTTCCTTGTAGGATTTGAACTGGCTTTCACTAACACGAAACTCTTTAGTGTGAACCATTCTTTTTCCTTGAACCCACTTTATACCGTGGTACTTGTGCAGCAATTCGTGATACAACACAAACTCAACTACAAACCCAGGTACTTTAGGATCATCAAGGGTTAAACTCATCACTACTCTATCTCTTGCTGATTCGTAGTGTCCAAATTTACGGTAAGTGTTAATTCGACTCCATGCTAGGCGTGGTTTAGCAAGACTTGCCGCGAAATATTCACGGTTTACTTTATCAAATAAATCATTTAGGTTATAAAATTTGCCTTGGGGGTTTTCTGCCACTACCTCGGCAATCAAATCAAGCTCTAATAAAATATTGGTATATTCTCCTGTACTGGCAAATGACCTGATAAGTTGTGTATTATCTTGACTCTTGCCAACAAGAGCAGATTCTACTAACGCTTGCAAAACTGCTTTTGGCGCATTGATAAATCCCTCATTAATCATGATATTCGCTGCACTCGCAGACCTTTTACCCTGATATAGTCCAGCTAAATTAGTTATTTCAATCATTAGCTGGACTGAGTTTTGACGATGTATATTCAGAAGTTGTTTAGCACTTTCTAACATACAGACAGTAGCTTTCAAGTGAAGTTGTAGATACTGTTCATCTGTCAAAAATTTAATCCATGAATAAATTTTACGGGATGCAGGAGTCAGATTTGCTGGCGTTGCTTGTTTGTTGGAACATATTGTTTCAATGGTTGCTGCTGTGTTAATTAAAGTTTGATTTAAATGTCGGATTTGGATGGAATCATAATTAGAATTTGAGGCTAAATGAAAAATTCTTTGTAGTATACTATTTTGTTGTACTTTGATGTTTTTTAGACGAATACTCTCAATATTCATTTACAGCAGTTTTATTTTGCATGAAGTACAAAGTTACAGGTTTTGAGGCACGAGGTAGAAACTCTTTATATATGGTTTTTGGCTTAACTAAACTGTATTGCGATCGCTCCATCGCTCCTGTATACCGATATTACCCTGTAAACCTCCTGTATGTACCAGCAGCAAGCGATCGCCTCTACAAAAAAATCCCTGCTTTAGTAAATCCATCACTCCGTAAAACATTTTAGCGGTATATACATAATCAAGGGGTATGCCATGCTCCTGTGTAAACTGCTGGCTGAACAGCCGCAACTCGTTGTTAACCTTTGCATAGCCGCCAAAATGGTAATCACACACCAGTTCCCAGGAAGCTGGAGAACTATATGGTGCGGGTAAACCAGAGGCGAGGTAATTTGTCAACAGACTTTCTATTTCTTGTGCAAGAAAAGCCCCATTTTTCAGAACGGGAAAAGCGATCGCTTTTTGTCCTTGATGTAAGGAAAGAGCAATCCCAGCCAGTGTAGTAGCTGTACCGCAGGCGACGCATATATAATCAAAGGCGATTGCTTCGTTAACAATCTCTGTGCAGCCGCGCACACCATTTAAATTACTACCACCTTCGGGAATGATAAACACCTTACCGAAACGTTGTTGCAGATATTCATGTAGCGCTGGTGTATTGCGCTGTCGATACGTCTCCCGATTTAGGTACACAAGCTCCATACCCTGCTGTACAGCAAAACTCAGTGTCGGATTCAGGGGTAGCCTTTCCTCTCCACGAATTACGCCAATGGTACGGAATCCGAACAGATTACCAGCCGCCGCAGTTGCATAGATGTGATTAGAATAAGCGCCGCCAAAAGTCAGCAGCGTTGTGAAATTTTTCTCCTTAGCCTCCAAAAGGTTGTATTTCAGCTTGAACCACTTATTGCCGTTAACCCACGGGTGCATGAGATCGAGGCGTAGCACATATAAATCAACACCAGCGTAACGGGCAATTTCGCTGGTGTTGAGTTGTAGAGGAGGAGCAATAAAGATTAACGACATCTGTCAGCATTCTAACTTAGATTTTACATTCTCTCACGTTCATCATCGAATATAAAAGTAATGATAAACATTGATAAATTCAATGGTAGATCAATCAAAACAAAGAATAAATCTTTCTGATGATTAGCTTTAGAAATTAGCATTTTACTAATTGAGTATTTCAGGTAAATATAAGAAACAGAACATTCGCTCCAGACAATATTTTTTTGGGGAAAAATTATGGTTGCACTCACACAGCTTACTCAAGTTATTCCCAATCCCGGACGTTTGACGATTCAAACTGTTGAAATTGCTCCTCAAACCACAGCTATTCGTTGTCTTGACTGGGATAGAGAACGTTTTGATATCGAGTTTGGTTTAAGGAATGGGACGACCTATAATTCTTTCTTAATCCAGGGAGAAAAGATTGCTTTAGTCGATACATCTCACCGCAAGTTTGAGCAGCAATATCTTGAGATACTGCTGGGATTAATAGATCCGGCAAAAATAGATTACTTGATTATTAGCCATACAGAACCCGACCACAGTGGCTTAGTGAAAAATATTTTACAATTAGCGCCTGCGATTACTGTTGTTGGTGCGAAGGTAGCTATTCAATTTCTAGAAAATATGGTTCACCAGCCTTTTAAATCAATGCAGGTGAAAAGTGGAGAGCGATTAGATTTAGGCAACGGACACGAATTAGAATTTATCTCTGCACCTAACTTACATTGGCCTGATACAATCTTGACTTATGACCACAAAACTTGCACTCTCTACACCTGTGATGTGTTTGGGATGCACTACTGTGATGACCACACCTATGATGAAAATATTAGCTTAATAGAAGAAGATTTTCATTACTACTATGATTGTCTCATGGGCCCCAATGCCCGGTCTGTTTTGGCAGCTTTAAAAAGGATTGAAAAGTTAGAAATAGTCACAGTTGCGACCGGACACGGCCCTTTATTACAAAACTATGTTTCCGAATGGCTTGGACGGTATCAAAACTGGAGTTTAGAACAAGCCAAAACAGAGACATTAGTGGCTCTATTTTATGTTGAAGATTACGGGTATAGCGAGCATTTAATCCGTACTATAGCTCATGGATGTGCAAAAACAGGTGCAGCAGTAGAATTAGTAGACCTCAATAGTGCTGAACCTCAAGAAGTTCGAGAATTAGTTGCACAAGCTTCTGGTTTAGTAATTGGAATGCCAAATCAATCTTCGGGAGTGGCTCAAGCTGCTTTAAGTACCATTTTAGCTGCTGTTCATAAGAAACAGGCAATTGGTTTATTAGAGTCAGGAGGTGGAGAAGATGAACCGGTTTACCCCTTACGCAATAAATTTCAAGAATTGGGATTAATTGAAGCCTTTGCACCGATTTTAGTTAAGGAAATTCCTACCCAAGCAACGGAACAACTTTGTGATGAAGCGGGTACAGATATGGGTCAATGGTTGAACCGCGATCGCACCATTAAACAAATTAAATCCATCAATACCGAGCTAGAAAAAGCTTTAGGGCGTATTAGCACAGGATTATACATTATCACCGCCAAAAAAGGAGAAGTTCAGAGTGCAATGCTGGCTTCGTGGGTGACCCAGGCGAGTCTTGAGCCTTTAGGAGTAGCGATCGCAGTATCCAAAGATCGGGCAATCGAATCCTTGATGCACGTTGGCGATCGCTTCGTTTTAAACGTTTTAGAAGAAGGCAAATATCAAGGATTAATGAAACATTTCCTGAAGCGTTTTGCTCCTGGTGCAGATCGTTTTGCTGGAGTGAAAACATATCCAGCTAACAATCAATCGCCAGTTTTAGCTGAAGCTTTAGCTTACATGGAATGTGAAATTACTAGCCGTATGGATTGTGGAGATCATTGGGTAATTTATAGCACAGTCCAAACTGGAAGAGTTGCCAAGTTAAATGCACTTACTGCCGCCCATCACCGCAAAATGGGCAATCATTATTAATTGGTCATTTGTCATTGGTCATTGGTCATCCATAGACGCGATGAATCGCGTCTCTACAATACACTCCTAAAAAACTATGTATAAATCTGCTGAAAATAACTCAATTGATATGTACGAAATCAATCGAGGGCGCGTTGTGCGAACCTTGGAATTTATCCAAGATGTGATTGTGATTTGTTTGTGTATCGGTTTATTTAGCTTTATGGTGCTTCAGGTGAAAGATATGTTTCTTTCCCTGCTTCCACCTCTAGATTTTCATGCTGTTACTGCCGATATTCTCTTTTTACTCATCTTAGTTGAGTTATTCCGACTGCTGATTATTTATCTACAGGAACATCGAGTATCTATTGGGGTAGCTGTTGAAGTTTCTATCGTTTCTGCCTTGCGAGAAGTCATTGTTAAAGGTGTTCTAGAAACAAGTTGGAGTCAAGTTTTAGCAACTTGCGCCTTTTTATTAGTACTAGGAGTACTACAGTTCCTCCGAGTTTGGCTACCCCCAACCTTTGAAGGTATCGATCCTGAACAAGAAATATCTAAACGTTATAGGAATCGAGCCAAGTCTGAATTAATACAAACCAATGGTCATTAAAAATAGGGAGTAGGGAGAGACGCGATTAATCGCGTCTGTACTAAGAGTAGAATCTTTTGCCATATACAATGCCCAATGCCCAATGCCCATTATTACCAGAGGTTATTATGTCTGCAAATACTTTAACTACCAGCCATCCTAGAGATGTACAAGTTGCTGAAATTGGTAAAAATACTCTGATTCTGCGATCGCGGACTTGGGACAGACTAAAATTTGAGGTGGAGTATTCCCGCCAAAAAGGAACTACGGCCAATTCTTATCTGATTCAAGCCGATAAAAACGCTTTAATTGACCCTCCTGGCGAATCTTTTACCGAAATTTACCTTGAGCAACTAGCACAACATCTAGACTTTATTACCCTAGATTACATTGTTCTCAGTCATGTCAACCCCAACCGCAGAGCCACCTTACAAGTATTGCTCTCTCTGGTTCCTCAAGCCACGATAATTTGTTCTCGTCCCGCCGCCAATGCTCTTAAAACTGCCTTTCCCGAATTTGAATCACCTATTCAAGCGATGCGATCGCAAGATACTTTAGATTTAGGACAAGGACACAATCTATCATTTATTACCGTACCAACTCCCCGTTGGGTAGATGGACTTTGTACTTACGATCCCGCTACCAAAATCCTCTACACAGATAAACTTTTTGGCGCTCATATTTGCGAAGATACCTTGTTTGATGAAGATTGGAAGGGATTAGATGCAGAACGCCGTTACTATTTTGAATGTCTCCATGCGCCCCAAGCTAAACAAGTTGAAGCAGCATTAGATAAAATATCAGTTTTGGGAGCTAGATGTTATGCCCCTGCACACGGCCCAATTGTTCGTTACAGCCTGAGTCGTTTTACTTATGATTACCGTCAATGGTGTCAAGGGCAAAAATCTCAGGAGTTGAGTGTTGCTTTGCTTTATGCTTCTGCTTATGGAAATACAGCAATTTTGGCAAATGCGATCGCTCAAGGTTTGATTCAAAATGGAATTAATGTAGAATCAATCAACTGTGAACTAGCAGACTCGGCAGAAATTACCCGCATTGTCGAAACCTGTGATGGTTTGATTATCGGTTCACCCACTTTAGGCGGACATGCACCAACTCAAATTCAAACAGCTTTAGGAATAGTCCTCTCGGTGACAGCTAAAACTAAGTTAGCAGGGGTGTTTGGTTCTTACGGTTGGAGTGGAGAAGCAATCGATTTAATCGAAAGCAAGCTCAAAGATGCAAATTATCAACTAGGATTTGAAACAATTCGGGTGCGTTTTAGTCCTACTCCTGAGATTCTCCAGCAGTGTCAAGAAGCAGGCGCTTCCTTTGCCCAAAACTTGAAGAAAACCAAAAAGCTGCGTACTTCCCGCCAGATTGTCACAGAAACCCATGTAGATCGCACAGAACAAGCTGTGGGGCGAATTATTGGTTCTTTATGTGTTGTGACAACTCGTGATGAAGAAACTCACAAAGGGGTTTTAACTTCTTGGATATCTCAGGCAACTTTTAACCCACCAGGAATTATGATTGCGATCGCTAACGAGCAAAATGCAGATTTAATGCATCATCCTGGTGATAAATTTGTGCTGAATATCCTCAAAGAAGGAAAAAATTTGCGACGCTATTTTTCTCGTCATAGCACTTTAGGAGATAATCCCTTTGCAAATCTTGCCACAAAAACTGCTCTTAATGGTTGTCTGATTCTAAATGAGGCATTAGCTTATTTAGAATGTACGGTGCAAAATCAGCTGGAATGTGGCGATCGATGGTTAATTTATGCTGTCATCAATCACGGTGAGGTATTGGAAAATGATGGTATCACTGCTTTAGAACATCGGAAATCTGGCAGTTATTATTAATTGACCACTTGCATAAATCACAGTCGAAAAAGCTTGATTTCCTATTGTTATTTCCTCGTTCTCAGTCGGAGACTGGGAATGCATTCATTGAGTCTCTAACTCAATCTTTGACTGGAGGCGGAGCCTCTAATAGGCATTCCCATGCTCTGCATGGGAACGAGAGATTTCCCATTGTTATTTCCTCGTTCCCAGTCGGAGACTGGGAATGCATTCATTGAGTCTCTGACTCAATCTTTGACTGGAGGCAGAGCCTCTAATAGGCAACGAGAGATAAGCTATTTCAGACTAATGATATTTGAATTATTTTACTTTTTCAAAACTACATGGAAGGAATTTAAATACCCATTAATAGTTTTAGCTAATGTCTTCTGCTGTTTTTTTGTAGTTATTGCCATTACTTGATATAATCTACCTTCGGCAACATACATTCTACTTCTAGTGATTTTTCCTCCAGCATTGATATACTCAATTTCTTTGCCAGGATGATTATTGGAACTACGAATGTTTCGTTGACTAATTAAATTACTTTTCGTAGTCTTTAAAGCCATATCCCGTGCATTATTAAGTACAACTTGGGGGTCAGCCATTTGACCATAACTATAAGGAAAATCATTGTAAGCAACGATGTATGCTACTTGCTGTTTTGGTGGTTGGGCGACAAATATTTCTAAGGTAATTTCCCCCATGTAAGTTTTTTGGTATTCGGTATTTCTGTTTGGGTTTCCTGGCATCAAAATACTAAAGCGTCCATCGGGAGCGTTGTACAATTTCCATTGTGGCTGCACGGGTTGAGAAACTGTTGGTTTGACAACAGCCACCGGAGGTTTGACTGGACGCGCTTCCACGAGAACAGAGCCACCACAGACTATGGTGGCGGCGATTAGTGGCAACAGACTTTTAACTGTCATAACTTTTACCTTTTGAGATGCCGCTCTCACTGATGATGCCAGCTGTTATAACCTAGCAGCACATAAAGCAGCACCAATTAGGCCGACTTGCGAGTTAAGGATTACATACACGGGGATTTCTTCCAGGAGGCGGCGCATTCTACCTTTTTGGGTGAAATTTAATAAGAAACCACTGTTTTGGATTAAGGGCAGGATTTTGGGTGCAATTCCGCCAGCGATGTATAAACCGCCGTAAGGTAGGAGTTTCAAGGCAAGATTTCCGGCTTCTGCACCATAAGCGTCTATAAATAATTGCAAAGTTTGTTCCGAGAGGCGATCGCTACCTTGCAGTGCAGCCGTACCAATAGCAGCACCAGGATCGACGCTTTTCTCTTCTTGTCCCGCTTCTTGTTCCCAAGTTCTGACGATTTGGGCAATCTCTGGTGATTCGGTGGCAAATTTGCGATCGCGCAGAAATTGGTAAATTGCTACAATTCCCATTCCAGAAACCACGCGTTCTACAGAAATGCGCTGGATATCATGTTTACCCAGCAGGTATTTCAACAGTTGAAACTCGATTTCGTTCCGAGGGGCAAAGTCAGCGTGTCCACCTTCTGAGGGAAAGACTTGATAGTTGTTTCCTTGTTTAATTAAAAATCCTTGCCCTAAGCCAGTACCAGCACCAATAATGCCAATGGGGGCTTCGGGTTGAGATTTGCCAACTTGTAACGTGTGCAAGTCTTGTGTTTGTAAACCTAAAATGCCGTAGCCAACGGCGGCGAAGTCGTTAATCAAAGAAATATGCGGGATACCCAATTCTTGTTGTAGACGTTCGGTATCTAGGAACCAGATTAAATTGGTCAGTTTTGCAGTATTTTTGACAATGGGACCGGCGATCGCAAAACAAGCCTTTTCTGGTATTGGTGTATTAGCTTTGGCCAAAAACTGCTGCACTATGGGTACTAAATCGGGAAAATCAGCACTGTGGTAACTTTCCTGATAAATAGTACGTAAAGCTGGTGAATCTGATGTTTCAACCAATCGCAGAATAGTTTTCGTACCGCCGATGTCTCCTGCTAGTAACAAAGTCATAGAATTTATTCGTGAATTAATTACTTTTTTTGTAGGATATACCCAACGTACCAGAAGCCATGAATGCAAATCTCTATCAAAGGTTTAAGCAAATCGAATAACTTCTTCTATGTGGGTTAAATGCGAAGTATCTCCCGTTAGTTCTAATAACCATTCTGGTTCCTGGCGTACCACTTTTACCAGAGAACACAAGGAAGCTTTAACTTCTGTTTTGGCAATTTCCCCCACTAGCCCCATTGCCCCACCCAACACAGATGCGCCATGCGCCACTAGCAGGATATCCTCTGGAAAGAACTCAGTAGCTAAACATCTAGCAGTTTGCCCAGAACGTTCTCGCACTTTTTCGTGAGTTTCAGGATATTTAGCAGCGATGCGCGAGGTATAGCTGGTGTCAATTCTGGGGAATAACTCTGCTAAGGCTCGAGTTGAGAGTCTTTCGGGTTCTTCCGTCATCCAAACTGGATTTAGCCATTCACTCAAGCCTGTTTCGAGTTTGATTGGCAATTTGAGTATTTCTGCAACTGCATTTGCAGTTTGCACGGTTCGCAAGAAAGGGGAAGCGAAAATATGGCCAATATTTTCTTTTTTCAAACGTCTAGCTAACTGCTGTGCCTGAAGCATACCATCATCAGATAAGGGTGGATCGTAGCGTCGTTCGGCAGTGAGAAACCAATCGGGGTTTACGAAGTCGAGGCGGTTAGCGTGTCTTGCTATCCAGACTATTTGACTCATAGGTTTAATGATTCCGGTGAATAGAATTCGCCGCTAAACAAATAATAGATATCTGCAAGGAGGGCTACAAATATTAATATAGTATGACAAAAACGTAATAATATTTAATAATACTAATGATTAGGAAAAGTTATAAGTACTGTCAATTTAGTTTTATTTAAAGCTTTTTTAGCCAAGTTTCTAAAGCAATATCGACTAAAATCTCTAGAGAGTTAGTTCCACTGAGAATAAGTTTTTCGTATTTTTCATATATGAATATATACAATTACTTATAATTTTAACCATTCAAATAGTTGCCCTACAGTTAATTTAAAATCGCTAACTAAATCGAGAACTGGTAATATTTCTTGTTCTTCTTGTAAAAGTTCTGGTTGCTGCTTTGGCGGATAAACTAAAACAGAGCGATCGCCTGGATCGATTAACCAACCTAAACTACTACCATACTTTAAACAGTGTAGAATATTTCCGGTTACTTTAGTCTGGCTTTGATCTGGCGAAAGAATCTCAATCGTCCAGTCTGGATACGTGTGAAAAACATTTGCTACCTCTCCATTTTCATCTAAAGGAATCCGTTCCCAAGCAAACACAGCGACATCAGGGACAATTGAACGTCCGCCAAAAGTACATCGCAATTCTGGAAAACTAAGGGCAATCTTTCGATTCTCAACTATTTCATTGATAGCACTAAGTAGCTCACCCCGTAATTTGCTATGCTTTCCCTGTGACATTGGCTTTTGAATAATTTGACCGTTAATGTACTCTGAGCTAGGCTTTGTTTCTGGTAGTTTCAAAAACTCTTCTAAAGTTAGGGGTTTAGTTGGTGATTTTACCATCTGCTTAGATTTCCTAAGTTTTTACATACAACAATAAATTATGTATCGTTTAAAATTTTAACTGGGTAAGCACGAATTGCATCATCGACAGTCACAATAGTAAGGTCATGCTGCAAAGCTTTACAAATTAGCATTCGATCAAACGGATCGCGATGGATATTAGGAAGCTTGCTAAGTTGTACAACACTATCCTCTGTTAAAGGAAGACTAGTAATCAAATGCCGCTCACGCTGTATCGGCAGATAAATCTCAGGTGATTGAGGCAAAGGTAATTTGCCTAATTGATACTTAACGGTTGCTTCCCAAATAGAAATTATACTTAGATATACATCATTATCAGCATTACGAATAATCTCTATAAACGTATTAGACAAACGGCGATCACTACTAATAAACCAGAGGAAAATATGGGTATCTAGTAGGAGTTTCATTTACCCTCAAACTCACTTATAATATTCTCTGGCAGTGGTTCATCAAAATCATCGGGTACAATAAACTCTCCTGCACAGAGTCCGAATGGTCTAGAGAGATCGGGTGCTTTTACCGTCGGTTTAATTTCAGCAATTGGCTTTCCACCACGTATAATTACAAGAGTTTCCCCAGCTTCAACGCGCTGAAGGTAGCCTAATAAGTCACGTTTTATTTCATCGACACTAATCCAGTTCATAAGAAATTTATTGGATTATTACTCTACTATAATCATCACCCTAAATAAGCTTTTTTAACCCGCTCATCACTAATCAATTCTGATGCTGCACCTGTTAAAGTTATAGAACCAGCTTCTAGAACGTAACCGCGATCGGCAATTTGTAGTGCTAAATTCGCGTTTTGTTCAACTAACAAAATAGTCACACCTGTAGCACGGAGATTTTCAATAATTGAGAAGATTTCTCGGACGATCGCAGGTGCTAAACCTAAGCTAGGCTCATCTAAAAGTAAGAGTTGTGGTTTACTCATGACAGCACGTGCGATCGCTAACATTTGTTGTTCACCACCGCTAAGAGTTCCTGCTAATTGATTGCGTCTTTGTGACAAGCGGGGAAATAGCTCAAATTGGCGCTGAATATCTGCTTTGATCTCGGCTTGATTGGAGCGAATATAAGCACCCAAAAGTAAATTATCAAATACTGTTTGCCGCGCTAACACTCTGCGTCCTTCTGGACAATGGGCAATACCAAGTTGTACAACCTCATGAGTTTGGCGGCGGGTAATATTATGTCCATTATAGATAATTAGACCATTTTTAGGATTAACTACTTTACTTATGGCGCGGAGTGTAGTGGTTTTACCAGCACCATTAGCACCAATTAAAGTAACTACTTCGCCTTTTTGAATAATTAAATTAATCTTTTTGAGGGCTTGGATACCGCCATAATTTACATCAAGTTCTTGAACTTCTAAAATTGTATAGTTTGGCTTACTATCGGCTTTCATCGGCAGTTTACATCCAGAAATGTTGATTCAAAACCTAACATACATCAATCGTACATTTCTTAAAACAGTGCGTAGGCGTACCCCATCCGAGAAATTGCTTCAACTTAGAAATAAAGACCAGAATACTGCAATCTTTATGATGTACCATTAATTACTGATAAAGATATCAAGCGTCCCGTGGCAAAAGTAGCAGATATTGGTAGCAAGCGACTAATTAATTTAGCTCCAGATGCATGGGTACAATGGGTGACACAGCGTCCTGAAGTCGTGGCGAAAGAAATTCTCGGTTCTGAATTTCAGTGGATTAGCCGGGAAACAGATGTGTTGGTGAAGGCATACAGTGCCACTCACGGCGATTTTCTCGTACTCAACGAAC
The DNA here is from genome assembly GCF_036916655.1 of Nostoc sp. Lineage (GTDB taxonomy): Bacteria > Cyanobacteriota > Cyanobacteriia > Cyanobacteriales > Nostocaceae > Nostoc. Next base: position 11,385 of record NZ_JBALFY010000011.1, on the reverse strand, counting down.
TACAACTGCGTTACACTGCACAGATGCCTCTACGGATGAGAGCTTATGCTGCTTTGGCACAAAAACGGTATCGATTGCCAACTTACCCAGTACTGATCAACATTTTACCGCCTCCACCTACGTTAACTATTGTTAATAGTTACGAGCAGGAATTTTTAGGATTACGTGCCATCCAAGATTATCGCGTGATCAATTTATGGGAAATCGATGCTGAAATAGTCTTTCAGCAACCGCTACCATCGTTGTTACCCTTTGTGCCAATCTTGCGGGGAGGGGGAGAAGTATCAGTTGTGCAACGCGCATTACAGACGCTAAGAGCAGATGAACAACTGAACCAATTAGAATCATTGCTAGCATTTTTTGCTAGCTTTGTGTTAGACACGCCTTTAGTGCAACAAATCATGAGGTGGGATATGGCAGTATTGCGAGAATCGCCTTGGTATCAGGAAATTGAGCAAAGAGGTATTCAGCTAGGTCTTCAGCAGGGTATTCAGCAAGGCGTTCAACAGGGTGCGCGACAGCAGTTAATCCGAGTATTGCGACGACGCTTTGGTGAAATTTCCCAAGAGGTAGAAGCAAGGCTTGAGAGCGAAAGTGTGGAGCAATTAGAAAATTTAATGGATAGCGCGATCGCTGTGAGTTCTTTAGAAGAATTTGTGGTAATTTTGTCTACGTAAATTCATTCATTTCCCAAATAAGCTTCAATTACAGCCGGATCATTTCTAACTATAGATGGTTCACCCAAAGCGATTAATTGACCAAAATCTAATACAGCAATGCGATCGCACAAACCCATAACCAATGGTACATGGTGTTCTATAAGGATAATCGTCAAATTGAAGCGATCGCGCAGGCTGCGGATAAATTCACTCAATTGCTGCTTTTCGTTGGGGTTCATCCCTGCCGCCGGTTCGTCGAGAAGTAAGATTTGCGGTTGTAATGCTAAAGCACGGGCAATTTCTAGCCGTCGCTGATCGCCGTAGGCAAAGTTTTTGGCTTTTTCGTCAGCGCGATCGCTTAATCCCACCAATTCCAATAAATCTAAAGCTTTTTGCTTGGTTTTCAATTCTTCACGAGGCGCTGGTGGTAATCCTAAAACACCTGTAATCATATTACTTTTAGTGTGTAAATGTCGGGCAATTATCACATTTTCCAACGCTGATAATTCCCCAAACAACCGAATATTTTGGAAGGTGCGGGCGATACCTAAAGCCGCAATTTGATGGGGACGCAGTTGAGAAACTTCTGCACCTTGATAAATTAATTTACCGCTAGAAGGTGGAATAAAGGCAGTAATCAAATTAAACAGTGTTGTTTTGCCAGCACCATTAGGGCCAATTAATCCAAAAATCTCATATTTGTTAACACTAAAAGACACATTATTTACCGCCACCAAACCACCGAAGCGGCGAGTTAATGCTCTTGATTCTAAAACGATATTGCTGTTATTTATTGGAATACTATGTGACATTTTTGCATATTATTATGAATATAAGACTTACGCAATAACTCTCTAAAAATCTTACTCCTTTGCGCCCTTTGCGGTTCGTTTTTTTCTTTGAAAAATATCTGGAGTAATTAGACCTTGAGGAAAAAAGATTGTACCTATTACTATAAGTAAGCCAAAAATAATTAATCTCCCATCTCGCAAAAACTGCGCTAACCAATTAGGTAAACCACCAGTATCAGCAAGGCTTCGCAGAATCTCTGGTAAAGCTGTAAATACCATACCACCAACTACCGGCCCTAAAAAAGTTCTCGAACCACCAATTAAAACAAAAGTTAAATATATAATACTCGCATCAAAAGTACCTTGACGAGCATTCCAGGTATTGAGAAAGTGGGCACTAATAGCACCTACAACCCCTGCAAGTATAGCCCCTAGTGTAAATGCTAAAACTTTGTAATAAGTGGGATCAATTCCCATTGCACCCGCAGCTAATTCATCTTCGCGGATAGCGATAAAAGCTCTTCCCACGCGAATACGTTCTAAACGGTAAAGCAGCACCATACTAATTAATAGTAATGGCAAAGCAATCCATAAATATTCAAGTTGTGTTTGGAAAGGTTGAGGAACGCCAAAGATTCCGACAGCGCCGCCTGTAATATCCAGATTGAGGGAGATGACGCGCAGAACTTCCACAAAAGCGATAGTTGCGATCGCTAAATAAATTCCTCGCAATCTCAACGCCGGAATTCCCACTATTACACCCAATACACCAGAAATTATACCCGCAATCAACATCTCCAATAACAACAATGGAATAGGAAATAAACCACTGCTAGGAGTTAAAACTTTTGTGGATAAAATTGCTGCAATATACCCACCTAAAGCATAAAATCCTGGACTAGCTAAAGACAATTGCCCTGTCATTAGCGGTAAGTAAAGTGACAGTCCTAAGAGCGCCCCCAATACCATAGAGACAATTAAAGAAGCGTAAGTAGCGAAAAAATCAGCCATTTATTTTAAAGTATTTCCATATAAGCTCAATTAAACTATCGCTTTTATCAACTCTTAAGCTGTTAATATTTGCTCTGCTGTCAGCGTCAGTTCAGGAAAAGTTCGTGACACAATTCGTTCTGAACCTCTAAAATGCGTACATTGATATTTTCCCTCAGCATCTAATAGAAAAATAAACACAGCCGGTAGAAAAATAAACACAGCCGGAACTTTTGGATTTCCTAAATACTCTCTTAGCCCAATTGCTAAATAATCTACAATCCAATATTCTGTAATACCTAAGCGTTGATATTCATCTAACTTATCAATGTAGTCATCTTCCCAATTAGTTGATGTTACTTCTACAGCTAACTGGATAGGTTCTTCAAGTGCAGCATAAGCAGAACGATTTGAGCGCCATTTATCTTTGTCTATGACACTTACATCAGGCTTGCGCCCTTGTTCTATGCCATTGGCAGTTATAGTTTTAAAGACTGCTGGATTTTTTACTACGTAATTTAGATTTAGACGTTTAATTTCATCTTTGAAAGAGTCAGCCGTAAAGTCAGCTACATCATCATGATTTCTAGTTACACGCACTTCTACAATTTCTCCATCGACAAGTTCATATAAACCTGACTCTAGACATTGTTCTAAAAATTGCTCAAAAGTTAACTTTTGTTTGGTGTATGTTTTCATTACACTATGTATATTTAAACTTTCTGAATAAACCGCCGCCCTAGCAAACCTTGGGGTCTAATTAATAACATGATAAACAAAATTCCAAAGGCTACTGCGTCTTTATATCCAGAGTATTCGGTGGGTACAAACGCCTCCACTAATCCAATTACTAAGCCTCCCACCACTGCACCAGGAATACTACCTAAACCACCTAAGACAATTACCGCTAAACCCCGCAAACCAAAAGCAATACCGAAATATGGCCCTGCAATACTAACACTAGAAGCAACTAAAGTTCCGGCTAATCCTGCTAAAAAACTGCTGATGAAGAATGTTAGGATGATAAAGCGATCGCTATTAATTCCTAACAAACTAGCTGTAGTTGGATCTTCTGCGATCGCTTGCATTGCTTTACCATATTTAGTCCGATTGATAAAATAGGTAAGAATTGCCACAATCACCACTGATACAGTAAAAATTACCACCTGAACACTGCGAATCGGAATTGGGTTTTCTGGACTACCAAAATTAATCGCTGGTGGCAAATTACCGTAAGTATTTGCGGGGTATGTATAACTTTCTGCACCTACTAAATACTGGATTAAATTCACAATTACCACTGCTACCCCCAAGCTGGAAACAACAGTTAGTAAAGGATCAGATCCTTGACGGCGCAGAGGTTGAAAAGCAACGCGTTCCATCACTACCCCTACCAATCCCGCCAAAGTACTTCCTAAAATCAAGGCGATCGCAAATGGTAATTTTATCGGCAGGGCTGCATTAGCTAACAAGCCATTAAATCCAAAGTTGCCACCCATAAGTGCGTAAGTGAAATATGCACCCAAGGTAAAAATTGCGCCATGAGCTAAATTAATGATGCCTAAAATAGAATAAACCAAGGTATATCCTAAGGCAAAAATTGCATAGACACTGCCGATGGACAACCCATTTAATAATTGCTGTAAAAATAGATTAATATTCATTTAGCAATTATTTTAGAAATGTAAATTTACCTTTGCTCCCGTCTTTTTCCATCTTGATTTGGGCAACATAGAAATCTTTTTGCACAACTTCACCTATGGGAGTAAAACCAATTTCACCTAGCGGTGTATTGTATGTTCCGGCAAGTATCTGTTTGTTCAATTCTGTCCGCAGTTCTGGTAGCTGTAATTTGTTGACTTTACTCTTTTTATCTAAAGCTTGGAGTGCTTCGACATAAACCTGTACTGCTGTAAAAGCTTGAGCGCTAAATTGGGGTGGTTCTTTTTTGTATTCGTCAGTATAGGCTTTACGAAACGCCGCGTTAACTTCACCTGGATGTTCTGGACTATAAGCTTGAGCAATCAATACACCATCACAAAGGGCCTTACAAACTGGCAATAAATTCGATGTATTTAAACCATTTCCACCGACAATTAAGCCTTTATAACCAAGTTCTCGCAATTGTCGGACTAAATTACCACCATCAGCAGCCAACCCAGAAATAACGATCAAATCTGGTTTGAGATTAATGGCATTGGTGGCTTGACTTTGAAAATCTGTATCACTAGTTTGGAACTTTTGGACTGTTATTAATTCCAGCCCTTGATCCTTAACTGTTTGTTGAAAAATTTCTGTTTCTGACTTGCTAAACGCATCATTTTGTGCAAAAAAAACTGCGACTTTTTTCAGTTGGGGATTTTGCTTAAGTGCAGCTTTCACCGAATTAGGGGCAACAACGGAAACTGGTGCGGAAACACGAGCAACGTAATCACCAATTTCGGGAATGCCTTTAGCAGTATTTGATGGCCCAAGAATTGGTACTTTTGCACGTTCGCCAATGGGGTCGGCACTAAAGGCTTGCTGTGATAAAGTTGGGCCTACAATACCGACAACTTTATCTTTGTTAATGAGAGTTTGAAAAGCGTTAATTGCCCCGGCTTCATCACCACTAGTATCTTGAAAAACTAATTTAATTGGTGTGCCATTAACCCCACCTTTACTATTAAAATACTTCTCGGCAAGTTTAGCTCCAGCAACTTCCTCTTGTCCTAGTAATGCCACATTGCTAGTTTGAGCAACAGCAATACCGATGGGAATAGCACCTGATAATGTGGCGGTATCGCTTGCAGTGTTACTTGGGGTACTTGAACTATTAGTTGGAGAACTTATCGGAGGGGTATTGCCACCACCACCATCACCACCACCACAGCCTGTTAGTAGTAAAGCACAAGTTGATAATAATGCTGTTGTCCGAGCGATCGCGTTATTCATCGTTAAACAATCATGTAGTTATGAGATATTCGTAAAAAGCTCCTAATCTGCAAATCAAGTGACGCAGATTTACACTTTTGCACGAATTCTATTAAATCATTCTTATTTCACCATGCAAAGAGAAATATTCAAAGTGTTTGTAAATACAAATTATTATAATTAGTAATGATTTTATCATTCCTCTCTTCTAGTGCTATGAAGTCGCTGACAAAATCTCCTGGTTAGAGCGTCTGTGTTAACCAGGAAATTTTAGCTTGTTGAGTATTCAGTCAGAAATTTTAAGTCTTTTTTTCACTACCAGCTAATTCCTTTGGTTCGTAGTGACGGCAACCATTACACGGGCCATCGGGATTGATGGCACAGCGAATGTAGCCAGATCGAGCATTAAACTTGCAGCTGATATCGCCAATTAGATAACCCACGCCTTCTAAATAATAGCGATCGCCTGCAATCGCTCTCAAATTTTGCCGTCCCTGCGCCACAGGAAAATTCGTCGCTGCTTGTCTCATCCGTAAGCGCGATCGCTGGGTTTTGCGGATCATCCACAGGGAAAACAGGGACGGTAAAAAACCAACGGCAATCACTAAAAGTGTCTTTAACACCTTCTTTTTACCTCTTCTGTGCGCTGATTGATTTTCCCTGATTGTTGCACTCTAGTTTTACGGAAGTGCAAATATTAGGGCAGCTTTGCCTTTTTGCTAGCAACTATGGTTGCAATTAGCAAGTGGCATTGTGGTGTCAAGCAATTTTGAAAAAGAAGTTCTTTCCACCACTTCAATCAGCATAACTGCTACAACCTCAAGGGTGAGATGCCGTTGAATGTCGATAATTTTAAGATTTGTTAACTAATACCCTTTTGAACAAGCATTTGGTATTAGCCTTAGCGCCACTCTTCTTTTTTCTATGTCGCTGCGATGCTAATCTTTTTTTGGTTTGCTGACGAAGTTGCTGTGCTAAGAGTGCGGCTTCCCTTTCGGCTCGGAATAAATCAACTCTTCGCGTTGTCAAAACAAATGATTCATCCGGCTTTCGTTTCACCCAAGGGACGCTAACTGCGAAATACTGACAAATATTTTTGTATGCGTCCTGAATTACTGCTGGGTAACGTTTTTGAGTATTTAGTGTGTTCGCGATCGCTTTCAACTCCAATATCGCTGCTTCTAACTCCGCTGCCATCTGATTAATGCGTTCGACTTGCGTGATTAAACGCTCCTGTTCACTGATGACTTTTTCCTCTTGGGGTTGCAATGGCACTATAGCAGTAGTTACAGATGTCGGCTGCAACAGCGAAACTTTCAACAAAATGGGCTTTTTGTCCGTGGTTTGAATTTTTTTCATACTACTACCTCAAGTAAGGCTAGCTGACTTGTAAGGCATTGTAGCAGTAATTTAGTACAAACGTACTAAATTACTGCTACACTCAGAATTCAGAATTCAGAACTCATTACTCATTACTCAGAACTCAGAACTCATTACTCATTACTCATCATTTCTGTGATGCTGATGGATACTTATATATATGGGAATTAAAAATTTAACTATGGAAAAACAGCCGATACAAGTAATTGGAGGTGGACTAGCTGGGACAGAAGCAGCGTGGCAAATAGCTCAAGCGGGAGTACCAGTAATTCTGCATGAAATGCGTCCAAAGCGATTTAGTCCTGCTCATCATACAGAACATTTAGCAGAACTAGTGTGTAGTAATTCCTTTGGGGCAATGGCAAGCGATCGCGCAGCAGGATTATTGCACGAAGAGTTACGCCAACTAGGTTCTATCGTCATCTCCAAAGCTGATGAACACGCCGTTCCAGCTGGTGGGGCGCTAGCTGTGGATCGGGGACAATTTGGCCAAGACTTGACTGAAACTTTAGCCAGCCATCCTTTAATTGAATTCCGTCGGGGTGAAGTGTCTGCGATTCCCGAAGGAATTGTGGTTTTAGCAACCGGGCCTTTAACTAGTCCCGACTTAGCAGAAGATTTGCTCCGCTTTACAGGTATGGAATACCTGAGCTTTTTTGATGCAGCGAGTCCGATTATTGTCGGAGAATCGATTAACCGTGACATTGCTTTTATGGCATCACGTTATGACAAAGGCGAAGCCGCTTATCTCAACTGCCCAATGAATAAAGAGCAGTACTTGCATTTTCGAGAAGAACTTTGTAAAGCTGAACAAATAGAACTCAAGGGTTTTGAACGGGAAACAGCGAAATTTTTTGAAGCCTGTTTACCCATAGAAGAATTAGCACATCGGGGGGAAGATACCATGCGTTACGGCCCCCTAAAGCCAGTAGGATTGTCAGATACTCGCACAGGGGAACGTCCTTATGCTGTGGTGCAGTTACGACAAGAAGACAAAGCCGGTCAACTGTGGAATATGGTAGGATTTCAAACTAATCTGCGTTGGGGCGAGCAAAAGCGCATATTTCAGTTAATTCCCAGTTTGGAAAAAGCGGAGTTTGTGAGGCTGGGAGTAATGCACCGCAACACTTTTATTAATGCTCCCCAGTTAATGCATTCTACCTTGCAATTTAAAGCGCGTCCGACATTATTAGCTGCTGGACAATTGATTGGTACTGAAGGCTACACCGCTGCGGCTGCGGGTGGCTGCTTGGCGGGAATTAATGCAGCACGGTTAGCTTTGGGTAAAGAAGCTTTGGTTTTACCACCAACAACAATGATGGGTGCGTTATTGGAATTTATTAGTTCTGCTTCGCCCAAGCATTTCCAACCAATGCCGCCCAACTTTGGGATTTTTCCCGATTTAGGAGTGAAAATCAAAAGTAAACCAGAGCGTTATGGACGTTACCGCGATCGCTCTTTAGCTGATTTGGCAAACTGGAAAGTTAATCGTAATTAATGGGCATTGGGCATGGGGCATGGGGCATTGGTTATTAACTTATCTCCCTCATCTCCCCACTCCCCATCTATACTTTCAGCACCCAAGCTTGACGATTCTCAGAGCTAACAAAAGGCGCTGGTACGATTTCGATATCCACTCCGAGGGCTTTGAAAGTGGCACGAATAGCAGCAGCATGAGCAGACTCAGTAGAGCCGATACTCGCCCCGATAGTAATCAATTTTGGAGTTTTCAACTTAGCAATTTCTTGGCTATAAGCGATCGCAGCATCTATCTCTAGAGCTAAAGCCAACTTGGCAATATTCACATCACTATCCAAGTTCCCCTCACCCCTTTTGATGTAAGATGAAACATCATAACTAGACCCTGTTTTTACTGGAGTTCCTCCCAAACTCTTGATCGTAGCTGTTAAAGCATCTCGATGGTTTTTATGATCCGCTTGGTTGCGGAGTGCCAAAGCTAAAACAGTTTTACCAACCTCAGTACTAGTTAGTTTGCCAGCAGCAGCACCATAAGCCCAAATTGCCTGGTGTTCGTAATAAAGAGCATTATTCAGAATTTTTATATCGTTTCGCCCAGCAGTTGTTAGAGCATCAGCCTTCTGGGCAATCAGCGGCAAACCTAACGCAGTCGCTATACCACCAACTGCTCCACTCACTATTACCCCACGGCGGGAGGATTTTTTGCTTAAAGGATTTTGAGAGTCCATGAGTTAGTGTCTCCTGAAGAAATCACGGTTTTACGATGCGGAGATGAAAATGAGGGCATACCCAGGGCACAAATAACCCTGCAAGTACTTTCTTGGGAAAACAATAATTTTTCCCAAGGAATAGTTCTAATGATGTTCACTTTCCAGGCCAATGACTGCTCATTTTTAACTCATTTTGGTGGCAATGGTGTCAGCAATTACACTACATTTGGATCAGTAAGAGGGCAAAAATAAATCAAACTATGTTTTCCCACCTCTACCAGGTTTTCTACATATCTTTCAGTTTTGATCGGTACTGCATAATCGAGATTAAACCAATACAAGGATACTCCCACCACCGCTAAACCTGGACACACCAAAGTGATTAAGAGAATTACTATCAGTGTATTTATATATACTACCTGCTAATATATCTGCTCAATGCTGACATAGCTGGAATCCTTGTGTTACAACTTGGCAGACCAATTTAATAATGCGTTGGAGTGGGTGAATCAGATTTTGGGAATAATCCTCATAGTGTTTGAAAGCATAGTTGTGGTGGGGCTTCGCACTATGAGAGCGCGATTTCTAGAAAAAAAGCAGATTTATTGCTGTTTCTCGATTGCATTTTGCTGCATCTTGTGGATTTGCTTGGCATTAATTCCAGCCTACGCAACATCCACAGGATCTATTGATAATTTGCGACAACAGCAACAACAGATGAACCAGCAGCATCAGAGTGTGGTTCAAGATCGCGATCGCTTAACAAATCTCCAACGAGAGGCTCAAAAAAACCTCACTGGCTTAAAGCAAAATGTGCAAACTACAGATAGCTACATTCAAGAGAGCGAATCACGATTACAACTCGCCGCCCAACGTCTCCAGAAGTTAGAAGCTGATTTAGATGTGGCGGAACGTTCATATCAGGAGCGTCAAGTAGCAACAGTAGCACGATTGCGTTATCTCCAGCGATCGCCTGCTTCTTTTGGATGGGCAGTTTTGCTTGAAAGTGAAAATATCAGCGACTTTTTCAGCCGCCGTCATCAGTTGAAGTTAGTCTATCAGGCAGACCAGAAAATTTTGCTAAAACTCAACACCCAAGCAAAGCTGATCGATCAACAAAAAACAGAAGTAGAACAGCAAAAAAATGAAATTGCCTTGATTCGTGAGCAACTGCTGGCACAAAAAGCCGATTATCAAACTCAGGCGCAATCGCAATCAGAATTGATTCAACGCCTCAATAGCGATCGGCTGGCCTTGGAAGCAGCACAAAATCAGCTAGAAAGGGAATCGAAAAATCTCGAAGTCTTGATTAAACAAAAAGTAGCAGAAGCCAGATCCTCAGAAGAAGCCCAAACAAAAACCAACAGCCGTACAAATATCATCATCCGGGGAACTGGTGTCATGACATATCCCAGCGATGCTCCTACTAGCAGTCCCTTTGGCTGGCGGATACACCCTATTCTTGGCTATCGTCGTTTTCACGCCGGCTTAGACTTTGCCGCTAGTTATGGCAGTAAAATTCGGGCAGCCGATTCAGGAAAAGTAATTTTTGCTGGGTGGTATGGTGGCTATGGCAGAGCAGTAATTATCGACCACGGCAATGGTCTGACGACACTCTACGGTCATACCAGCGAGTTGTATGTCACCGAAGGACAAGCAGTTGAACGCGGACAAGCGATCGGTGCTGTCGGTTCCACGGGTTTCTCAACTGGCCCCCACCTCCACTTTGAAGTTCGTCGCAATGGTACACCAGTCAACCCCACTGATTATCTTTAAGTCATTGCCAATTCAACTGCAAACTTGATCGCAGGCGTGCTATAATTAGAAATAATGAGGGCGCGTAGCTCAGTGGATAGAGCAACAGATTCCGGTTCTGTGGGTCGGGGGTTCAAATCCCTCCGCGCTCGTTACCTTTACAAAACTAACCACAAAATCGAGAGGTTATTTTCTCTCAGTTTTCTCTCACAGGATAAAACCAATCTACCCTATGAGACAGAATTGCAACGGATAGCTACAATAGATTTTCTGAGTGCGTTAGCTATCCCATCCATCGTAAAAGCGCAGTTACACGCTTTAGCTACACGCTTATCACCGAGTTTGAATTGTAGAAGGATATAAGTACCACTAGCTTTATTGTCTTTTTTGAGTCCTATTCCTTTGGCTAATTCTAATAGTTATCTGTCTCGCCCATCACTGCTTCCTAAATATTAGACTTGAATCCTTACCATTTATCTTCAAAGTTACCTGATAAATAAAGACATTTAGGATTTCAAACCCACATTCCGCTAATCAAGCAATGTCAGCCTCATGTCCTGACAATTTCTCACGATAAAGTAGAAGTCGAAATATCTAGTTTTTGAAGCCCGTCTGGCATCACCGTGCCAAAACGGGAAAATTGTACGCTAAGGCTAAAAGCCTTCCCCCATAAGCATCTTAGCCACCCATTTTTCAATAACATCCGTA
>NZ_JBALFY010000010.1:0-174293 GCF_036916655.1 Nostoc sp. | reverse complement strand
ATTGATGTTTAACTTTCTAAAAGTACTATGGGGTCTAGCTTCTGGTGCTTTCTACTTTTATCTACGCTCATCAATATTTAGATGCGTTTACCCTGGATTTCATGTCTGTCAATGCGTAAGTCTTAAGGTTTTTAGCCTTAACTCAAGCGTATTGCCGCAACCCCTTCTCCCAATTTGGGAGAAGGACTTAGGGTGAGGAAATATAATTTTGAGCCACTTTCCAATAGCGCGAGAACCGTTTCAGGTCAATATAGCCGTCATAGTCAAAAAATGGTTCTATCTCTAGCACTTCCACTGCTATGGAAGGCTCCATTTGATTAGAGATATCATTAAACCGGGGACTGGGACTATTAGCTGTGACAACTAAATTCGCATCATGTTCTTGAGCAAAAGCTAAAATTTCTTGTGCCACATTGCCACGACGAATAACAACGGGTAACTCTAACAAACATTCGTAGATAAAAGCGATGCGTTTGAGACTCAATTGCCATTCTTCTATCAAAGCCTCGTCCCAAACCCAAATAGCTGGCGCATCGGGGTATTTTTGTAATGCGGGATTATTTGGACTAAGGCAGTCTCCATGTATCCAAACAATTGGTTTAGTCATTTGTCATTTATTATTTGTCATTTGTCATTATTCTCTTCTTTGTCCTCCCCTACTTCTTCTTTCCACGCTGCCAACTTTGGCTGTTAGCTTGTTTGCTAAATTCGCCTTCGGGAAAAAGTCGCTGTTCTAATTCTTCATAACTGCCTTCAAAATCACAATGACCATAAAGCGGACATTTTTGGCAATAAACGCCTTTGGTGTAGCGTTCTAAATTCTCACGGTTGAAAAAATACGGTTTATGACTAAAAGTGCTGGCAACCCACTGCCATGACATATTATTACTAGCAGGATCTCCATCTAAAAGGTGTTCAAGAAACCACTTGGCTCCTGTTTGCCAACGAATACGCCGCCAATGGATAATGTAAGCTGCTAGCCACATTCGTGCGTGGTTATGTAGATAGCCAGTTTCTCTCAAATCACGGCTAAAGCTGTCGATGCAAACTCTGTCACTGGTTCCTTCTCTGATATCTTGCGGTAATTCGGGTGCATATTCGCCCACAGTGTAACCAGTTTTATACTCTTCCTGGTCTTTCCAGATTTCATTCCCTAATTTTATATACAACCGTTGCCAGTAGTCCCGCCAACCTAACTCGTTAATTAGTTTCGTAGCATCATCTTGGTGTTGTACCGAGTTTTGGACATAATCTCGAATTTCTCGCAAACTCAAAACTCCATAACGAATATAAGGCGAAAGTCGCGTGACTGCACCTGTGAAGAAATTACGTGTTTGGGCGTAGCGAACTGGGTCAATTTTTTGCAGCGTTTTTTGTGCGGCTTTGTGTCCCCCCACAGTTTCGCTGATGTGGCCATCGCGTTCTGCTGCACCTGGAAATTGTTCGCGCAGGTAAGCTAACAACTCATCGCGGTTGGTAAATTCGCGTTGCATATCTTTAGTCATGTGAACTTTGAAGGGTGAGAATAAATAAACAAAAAACCTATAAGTTAATTTATTATTGCGGATAAATATAAGCGATCGCTCTCAACCTGATGAGAGAATTTTTTCCCTGCTAAAGAACTCTGTAGCGATCGCTAACTCTTGTATATACACTATATCTACTTTGTCAAGTCAACCTGCGCTTTTATTAATCAGCAAGTAGGCGAACTTGAACAAGAAAGCCACACCCGATGGTAAAATCTTCCACAATTCTGATGAAATCTACCGAAAAGATCGAATAACATTTGGGTGTGCTTCAACAAATTGTATACAAAAGTTGAAAATGACGATATGGCAACATCTGAGATCCTCAAAGAACCATTGCTTTTGCGCTTGAGTCGCTTGTTTGGTGGACTGCGTGGCGATTTGACGGGAGGACTAACAGCAGCAGTAGTAGCATTGCCTTTAGCTTTAGCCTTTGCGGTGGCTAGTGGTGTGGAACCAAAGGCGGGACTTTACACTGCGATTGTGGCGGGAATTGTCGCCGCAATTTTTGGTGGTTCCTCAGTACAGATTACAGGGCCAACAGGTGCAATGGCTGTGGTTTTGGTGGGAATTGTCGCCAAGTACGGCCTTGAGAAAGTTTGGATTGCTGGGGTAATGGCTGGGATTATCCAGATTGCCTTGGGGGTTGCCAAACTTGGACAGTTAGTAAAGTTTATTCCTTATCCAGTGACGGCAGGTTTTACCAATGGTATTGCCGTGATTATTTTTTGTGGTCAGTTAAATAATTTCTTTGGTTTAAAATTACCACGTAGCGAACATTTTTTACCGGGACTTTGGCAAAGTTTAAGTCATGTAGAAGCTTTAAACTGGGCAGCAGTTACCTTAGCAGTTGTGGTGATTGCAACTAATCTTTTATGGCCCAGAATCAATACGACAATCCCAGGTTCTTTAGTGGGACTGGTGTTAGCAACTGCGATCGCTTCTGCTTTTCATCTAAATGTACCAACAATTGGCACGATTCCTCAATCTTTACCGATGCCTCAAGGTATTCCCCACTGGAATGATTTTAGTGTGATTCGAGAACTAATTAATCCAGCTTTGGCTTTAGCGGCGCTGGGAAGTATTGAATCGTTGCTATCGGCGGTGGTGGCTGATGGGATGACTGTTAGCGAGAAACATAATAGCGATCGCGAATTAATTGGTCAAGGTTTGGCTAATATGATTGTGCCATTTTTTGGTGGTATTCCTGCCACAGGTGCGATCGCTCGGACTGCTGTGAATGTCCGTTCTGGCGGTAAAACTCGACTATCTGGAGTAATTCACGGACTTGCTTTAGCCATCATCGTTTTAACTTTAGCACCCCTAGCAGCACAGATTCCTTTAGCTGCACTCGCTGGGATTCTGATGGTGGTTAGCCTGCGAATGATTGAGTGGGAAGCTATTGGTTTATTGATGCGTGCTACCTACTCAGATTTTGCGGTGATGATTCTCACCTGGCTAGTGACAATCTTGTTTGATTTAGTTCTCGCCGTCGAAGTGGGATTGATTGCAGCCGGAGCCTTGTTCATCAAACGGATGAGCGATTTAAGTTTAGTTAAAATACCTGAAACCGAAGTATTTCCCCCTGGTACTCCTTTAGAATTAGGTAAAGAAATTGCCGTTTATCGGGTAGATGGCCCCGTATTTTTTGGTGCTGCTGAACGGTTTGCTACCTTCCTCCGCGATGAACCGGAAGTAAAGTATTTAATTCTGCGGTTGCGATTTGTACCAAATATGGACACAACTGGGTTAGTAGCCTTAGAAGATATTTATCATGACTTAGAACGGCACAATTGCCGCTTAATTCTCACAGGTTTACAACCCGAAGTCCAACAACTACTAGAACGTACAGGATTGTTAAAAACAATTGGATTATCAAATTGTTTTGAAACAACCACTGAGGCGATTTGCTCTATCTCTCCTCAGATTGCATGTTCTCAACCTGTAGTAGCTAATTTGGAAACAAAAGAATTGATGGAATTAATTGACTAACAATATTTTGCCATTAAGAGAATGTTTGAAAAGTCGCAAAATATCCTATAAAGCCCTCTGGGAAGAGGCTTTGATTTACCAAAAATACTTTTTAAATATCCTCTCTATTTTTCCTCTCTCTGTGTTCTCTGCGTCTCTGTGGTTGGTAGCCCTGACTTTTCACGGTATCTGAAAAACCTCTCTCTAAATCTCACTCCTTGTAGGAGAGAGACTTTGAATTTTCCCCCTTCCCGAAACGGGAAGGGGGCTATGGGGTTAGGTCAATCGTTAGCTTTTCAACATAACGTGAAAAGTCAGGTTTAGCCTGCGACAAGCACCTTTGTGTCTACGTTTATTACGAATTACATACACATTAATTAAAGCCTGATTCAGCTATGAATACAGGCTTTTGATGTTTGTTATTCAATTTGGACAATCAGGGCACAGCATTGCCGTGCCCCTACCGTGTGGTAATTACTGAATAGCGAATCCTTCCGGTCTGATTGCATCTTCCAAATCAACGCCCATCAGGTTAGCTCCCTGGATGTTTGCATTTGTGAGATTTGTATTTTCCAAGTCTGCGTTTTGTAAGTTAGCGGTTTGCAGATTTGCTCCCAAGAGGTTGGCTTTTTCTAGGTCTGCATCAAAAAGGTTTGCTCCCATCAGGTTTGCTCCCCAAAGGTTTACCTTGCCTAAATCTGCTCCTTGAAAGTTAGCCCCTTGTAAGTTTGTTTGCTGCAAGTTAGCCCTTTCTAAGTCTGCATTTTGTAAGTTAGCACCTTCCAAGTTTGCTGCTTGCAAGTTTGTGTCCTTTAACATTGCCCCAGCGAGGTTACAGCCGACACATTCATTGGTTTGTAATAAATGTCTAACGTTTGCTGCTACAGACACTATTGGCGATACAATCGGTGATATGACTGGTGTTGTCACAGGCTCCATTGGCGATATCGGTGATATGACTGGTGCGGTTACAGGCTCCATTAGTGATTCAACTGGAGCTAGTTCAGATTCCGTAGGTATGGATGGTGTTAGTGTTTGGGCTTTAGCGCTAGGCTGGATAAGCAGAGTACATCCCGCTACAACTACCAAAAACACTACTTTTACGAGCCATTGAGTTAATTTTTTAGAGTTCGATTGATTCATTAGTTCCTTCATAATCTGATTCCTATTGGTGGGCTTGCTTTTATAAGAGCCATCGATAATGTGCTTTATTCTCACTTTAGATAACTTGATTGATAAGAGCAAATATTATTTTTATTCATATTGATAAATTCAAGTGATTAATAAATCTTTGTGGATGGGAAACGATCGCTGATTTTTTGTTTAGATCAGGAATTGCGATCGCCTCATACTTAGTTCCCAAGCATTGCCAGACTAGGTAAAAGTCGATATGTTTCACTTTTAATCAAGATGGAGAGTCCCAAGTAAATTAAGACAAAGGGGAAGATTTTTCGACCATAGCGAGTTAAAACGGGAGCCATGAGAGGATTACGAGTCAGGTTGTAAGAGAGGAAACACCACACTCCAACAGTGAAGTAGCAAACACAGAGAATTACACCCAAACTTGGAAGATTGCTACTGGCAAACAATGGTACATAAATTCCAATGTTGTTTCCTCCATTGGCAATGGTGACACTGGAAACGCGGTAGGTTTGCGGATCGCGGATGGTTGCTAATAGTGATTTCTTCTGGCGTGCAGATTTTGCAGGAGAGGTTAAATCAACTGATACCGCTTGTACTGTCTCTCCCTCTTCTTCTCGATTGATAAGATTACTGATACCAATAGCTACGGGAAGCAAACCAAGCAAACCAATCCAGGTAGTGGGAATAATCAGACCGCCGAAGAAACCAGGCAAACTAGCAAACACTAAGGCAGTGAATCCCAGAAATTCACCGATAATTATATGCTTAGGCCGAAAGCTGCGATTGACTTTTCCGAAGAAAGCCGTCAAATATAAGTTATCGTCAAAGGTGGTTGCAAAAGCAGCAGAGATTCCGATAATTAACGTACTAATTAGCCAACTCATAATTCTTACTCACAGTAATTCAATGCTGTTTGTCTTAGTCCTTCTCTGCTTCTGCCAATGAGAGCAGTTAAGGAAATTTTGTGGCTGTTTCACCTAACGACAACTGATCGAGATTCGTTGTTAATCAGCCAATAACCCAATTTTTAGAGGCAATCGCCTGCAATCAAATTGGTACTTTTTTCTCAGCAAGGTACCTTGGGAACTCATGGAGTTAATATTATGGCTTTCAAGGAAATAAGATCAAATATTCTTATTTTTTAAAAGGATAAATAAAAGTGATTGACAAATGTACTTTAATTGACAAAAATTCTTCCGGCTAAACCGCATAGAGAAAAGTAGCAGTTCGTCATACCAAATACTGAGTTAATATCTGAGAAGTTTAAGTGCGTAGTTTACCGCCGTAGGCATTGCTCCTATAGAAGAGAAACCCGATCAAATGCTAAAGGCTGAGATATTCTTGGCGACTAGCATTTAACATCGGTTAAGATGACTAATTGCCCTCAACTTCAGTTTTGAGATGTTCAGTAATGTTGGATTTTAACTTGTAATTATGCTAACCAGTGTTGACCGTTTATTATTTGTCCGGCGAGTCCCGATTTTTAAGGAATTGCGGGATGATTTTATTGTGCGGCTCACTTCAGTGATGAACGAATTGTCATTTCCAGCTAATTACACCATCTTTCGGCAGGGAGAAGAAGGGCGATCGCTCTATATTGTGGTGTCAGGTCGAGTTAAAGTTCACATTGGAAACAAACAACTTGCAGAAGTGGAACAGGGAAAATACTTTGGTGAGATGGCAGTATTTGATACTCAACCCCGATCCGCCACTGCCACGACTTTAGAACCTTGTGAATTTTTAGAACTGACGCAAGAGCAACTTTATGATGCGATCGAAGAAACTCCCGAAATCGCGGTGAATATCATTCGTGAGTTATCCCGTCTGATTCGCAGATTGAATGACGATATGAGTGTAACGAATCCCCCGCGAACAAATCCGGGGGTTTTTAGCAGAGAGTAAGATCGGCACTCATTTCCGAACTCTTGAAGAAGAATTCAGGAGTCAGAATTCAGAATTCAGGAGTCAGAATTAAGAAGACGCGACTCGAAAATACTCTCTACTGCTGCGCTATCCACCAGTTACACAGAATTTATTCTCTAAGCTTTAGCCCATTCTGGCTCCTGACACCTGAATTCTGTTTCGATAATTTCAGCTTTCAGAGATGCTACTTTCAGACATTCTTTAAGAAACTGCTGGGGAATCTCTACAGTTTCTCCCCAATGCAGATGCACATAAGAGGCATAAACATTTGCAGGCAAACCCCATCCCTCGTATCCCATATTTTCGTCACAGTCGTAGCGAGAAGTTGCAAATAGGGGCTGAGTGGGAGTTGACGTTAAATGGGAACGATGAAACTCATGTCCGTAAACAGTTGTACCTGTATTCACTAACAGATTATCTTGCAAAGCTACTGCTCGACGATACCCCAAAGTTAAACGCCCACCCATCACAGCAGATGTCGGTAAAACTCCGGCCATTGGCCAAGATTTACCCTCAAAATCGACAATTTGCTCACACAAATACATCAATCCGCCACATTCGGCAATTGTAGTTATTCCTTTAAGTATTGCCGTTTTTACTGCATCACGAGCGCTGGTATTTTCTGCTAATTGCTGGGCAAAAACTTCCGGGAAACCGCCGCCAAAATACATTCCCTGGATATCTTTTGGGATGTCAGCATCCTCTAAGGGACTCCAGAAAACCAGTTCTGCGCCAAGCTGTTGTAGCAAATCGAGATTGTCTTGGTAGTAAAAATTAAAAGCGCGATCGCGGGCTACTGCAATTTTAACTGGGGATGAGGCAGATGGGGGAGATGAAGGAGATGAGGGGAGAGGTTTCGATTTTAATAAAGGTAACAAGCGTTGCCAGTCGAAGCAAGTATCTCCTAAATCGGCGAGGCGATCGATTAAAGCATTGAGTTCGGGGAGTTCGGCGGTGGGTACTAAACCCAAGTGGCGATCGGGAATTGTGATGTTATCTTGACGCCGCAGTACGCCGAAAATGGCTAATTGTAAGGGTTCTAGGGAATCTTTGAGGAGAGAGAGATGGCGATCGCTCCCGACGCGATTTAACACTACTCCAGCTATTTTAATTCGGGGATCAAAAGATCGATAGCCGTGAGCGATCGCAGCCACAGAACCAGATAAACGACTACAATCAATCACCAACACCACAGGCAAATCTAAAAGTCGCGCAATGTGTGCCGTACTCGCAAAGTCTGTAATTTGTCCTTTGTCATTTGTCATTTGTCCTTTGTTTTTTACAAATGACGAAACTCCATCAAATAATCCCATCACCCCTTCCACGAGGGTATATTCACTCAGTTGACTATGATGGGCAAAACATTGCTGAATGTAGGATTCGGAAGTTAGCACGGGGTCTAAATTACGACAAGCCCGACCGGTTACGTGTTGATGAAACATCGGATCGATGTAGTCTGGGCCTACCTTGAAAGATTGTACTAAGCGATCGCGACGGCGTAAAGATGCTAAAAGGGTGAGCGTGACTGTTGTCTTACCCACCCCACTACGTTCCCCAGCAATGACTAAAGCCATAAATGAAACAAATTAGGTTTTGATGCAGCAACTATTTTGACTATTAACTGTGTGTCTATCATCACTTTTTGCAAAAGCAGATGCACCAGTTTCTCAAACCGACTTACTATTATCCTGCGATGCCTACGGCGGTAAACTACGTAAATAGACCATGCTGTAGGGGCACAGCATTGCTCATTGGTGTCAACTTAAGCTGGAAATAGCTTAACTGTTGGCTGACATGCCCGCCCGGAAATAAATGAGTAATGAGTAATGAGTAATGAGTAATAAGTAATAAGTGATACCCATTACTCATTACTTATTACTTCAAAAATAAATTTTTTTGGCTTTTAGCTTAAGTCTACTTCAGTAGACTGGAGATTTTTAGTCATCTTCAGATGACTTTAGCTATGAGACGGGAATTTCAATTCCCGGCGGACGAGCGGTTTCACGTTAAGTTGACACCAATGAGCATTGCTGCGCCCTTACGAAAGATATGGTTAAAAACCTTACTCATATTTGGTATTTCTTGTCAATGCGTAAGTCCTAGTTATTAGCCCTTTCAAGGTGGTGAAATTTGGAACGAAGATTGGTTATTTCGACCTTCAAAAATCCCCAAATCTAGGCGGAGGATTCAAGGTGGTAGCACTGGAACAGCGTATCTTCGTTTGCCACCTTGAAAGGGCTAGTCCTAGTTATTTAATTCTTATTCCTAGTTAAGGGAACTCCAATAAATAAATTATCCAATATTGTGGGATGGGCAACATGAGCGCCCAGTCGATATGGTTCTCGTGTTGCCCACCCCACAGGAGTTAATTGGATATTTTTTATTTGGAAGTCCCTAACTCACAAAATTGCCCCGGTTTCTTTCAAATAAACCCGCGTAAATGGTTCATCTTCACCCAAAGTATAATCTTCAATCAACCCTTTGCGACGAATAGAAATACCGTTGCCTTTTCTAATTACCACAGTCGAACTATCAAAAACATCCCGCACCAAAATCGTCTCAGTTTCGGTGGGATTATCCAAAACTACGAGATTGCTATTCTGGTAAAATATGCCCTGTTCTTCGAGGATGTCTTCAGGGTACTCGGCAATTAGCAAATCAAGTTTGGGATGACGCAACAAAGTTTGGACATTACTGTTGTAATCTTTGCTTAATACTTTTTTCGCGCGATTCACAAAAACGGCATCACGACAAACAGCGCCTATTATCCAGTTGGGATGTTGCAACAGGATATGGTCAATTGTCGCTTGCAGTTCTTCAACTGAGATTTTGTTAAAGGTAATAATTGGTATCCTGGCATCTGCACCCGACTCAAAAAAGGTTTCTAAAATATGAGAAGGGACATCAACACTTTCACCAACAGAAGGTTTAAGATGCATTAAAACCCCTGGTGCAGCATTGATTTCCAGGATGGCAAAGTTACTAGACTTCCAAGATTCTGCAAGACTTTTGGTAATCACATCAATCCCTAGACAAGTCAACTGGAAATGTTGGGCAATATCTTGGGCCAAGATAATATTGTCAGCATGAACTGTCGGAGTTGCATCAATGCTTATACCTCCGGCTGAAAGATTGGCGACTTTACGCAGGTAAACAGTACGTCCTTTCTCAATCACGCTTTCTAGTGATAAGCGTTGTTCCTCTAGATAGAGTTCCATCGCTTCATCAATCTGAATTTTACTCATTGGCGAAGTTGGCGTGTCTAAACGTGCAGGTTTGCGGTTTTCTTGGCGAATTAACTCTGCAAGCGTTAAATACCCATCACCAACAACCGATGCCGGACGGCGTTCTGTGGCGGCAACGAATCGACCATTGACACACAACAAACGAAAATCCGATCCTGAGATGCTTTTTTCAACAATTATTCGGGTTTGCTGATTTTCGGGAATCGCTGCCAGTGCGCGATTATAAGCAGATACCAGTTCTTTTGAGTCTTGTACATCAGCCGTAACGCCAATTCCTTTGTGACCTACCACTGGCTTAACTGCCACTGGGTAGCCAATTTCTCTTGCTGTTGCTAAGGCTTCTTTCTCGAAAAAGACAATATTACCTTCAGGTACCGGAAAACCCAAGGTTTTTAGAAATGCCTTACAGTCATCTTTACGGGTGGTAAACTCCGAATCTAGATGGCTATCACAGTTAAATGTTGTTGCTACCCCCCGGACGTGTTTTTTTCCCAACCCATATTGCATCAATCCTTCTTCCCACAAATAAAAGGCGGGAATACCTTTCTCGTAGGCGGTTCGCAATAGGGCGTAAACCGTGGGGCCGCCGTAGACAGATGCGCGGAATCTATCTTGCAACCTCACCAACTGCTCATCAAAGGTGAAGTCTTCGTCTTGGGTAATGGCTTCAAACCAATCCCAAACAAAGTAAACTACTTCTCTAGTTGTGCGTTCATGTAATGATTGGACACTAATTTGGGTGAGATGTGGATATGGCTTAACACTCCAATGGTTAAGGTGTAAATCCATATCTAACTTGCCGACTTCGGAGACAACTTGAGCAAAGAGATGGGCATAAGATTCGTAGGTTTGATCGCGAAGATTTGGATAGCGATCGCCAATGTTCGTAATATAATCTTCAATGGGCAAAGGCTCTCTAGAGTCAATTAGAGCAAAATCGAATACTAGCGCCCCAACATCTAAATAGGGGTTGGGCCCAATATAATGCTTGAAGTTGAAAATATCGAATACATCCGTTCTTCTAGCATTAACGCGGACTAATTCACTGCTTTTTTGTAGAACCATTGATTTATGAACCTTTGGCTGAACACCCTTAATTTTAAACGCTGAGTTATGGTTACTCAGAATTGTTGACTGTAGATTAGTTGACATTTATTTTGGAGAGTAATGGCTTGGCCATTCAACTAATCAGAACCTAAGCTAACTCTATTAGTAAGCATTTTCAACTATCTCAAGGCATAATTAAATCCCCATTCCTCAGCCAGGAATCAAGCACAGTCAATTCATCCTCATGAATCATCAGAGATATAACTTTTGAAAGGTACAACACTCACTTAAGAAAGTGTATAAATAAATGTGGGGTATCAAAAAGACAGCAAAGTATGAATAGCACACAAGCTGCTCTAAGAGATGAAATTCGAGAACTTGCTGAAGAAGCTTTTCACCAAAAGCTGATTTCTGGGCACGGAGATGGGGCTGACATGGATGAGTATCAAATTGTTTACCAAGGCAAACCCAGGCATCTCCCACTAGAACAAGCACGTTTTTTCTTAACTAACTTGCTTTACAGAAGCCGGATTCATTAGCATTTGCCATTAAATATCATCTAGTTGCACTCAGCTAGAGTTATATACCAATTACTCTTAGTCACATAGCCAACAATGCCTCTAGAAGTATTTTCTAGAGGCAGTTGACATTGTGGATTTTACTGAGTAGACGAAGATTTAGGTACTTTTTAGGATAAATCTTTTGGTCTAATTGCGATCGCAAATGTTAATCCTATTTGTATCAAGTAATCTACCAAAGGGATGATTTGATAGCTTTAATTGTCATGGTTTAGTGAAATTTATTAACTCAAATTCAGGGAGCATCATGGTAGAAAATAATATCAAACGGCAGTTGGTAATTATTGGGGGAGCCGAAGATAAAGAAGGAGATTCCGTAATTTTGCGAGACTTTGTACGACGCGCTGGCGGGACGAAAGCGTACATTGTCATTCTGACAGCGGCGACAGAACTACCAAGAGAAGTGGGAGAAAATTACATCAGAGTGTTTGAGCGCCTGGGAGCCGAAACTACTCGCATCATTGATACAGAAACTCGTGAAGATGCATCTTCATCTACCGCCTTGGAAGCTATTAAGAAAGCAACTGGTATATTTTTTACAGGAGGAGACCAAGCTCGGATTACCAGTATCCTTAAGGATACTGAAATCGATGTGGCAATTCACAAACGCTTCTCTGAAGGTGTAGTTGTCGCAGGTACAAGCGCGGGCGCTGCTGTGATGCCAGATAAAATGATTGTAGAAGGTGACTCCCAGACACATCCTCGGATTGAAACTGTTGAAATGGGCCCAGGTATGGGATTTTTACCAGGGGTAGTAATTGACCAGCATTTTTCTCAGCGTGGACGTTTGGGGCGCTTAATTTCAGCTTTAATACTAGAACCTGCTGTCTTAGGATTTGGTATTGACGAAAATACCGCGATGGTAGTTACAGATAATCAAGTTGAAGTGATTGGTGAAGGCGCGGTGACGATTGTTGATGAATCAGAGGCTACATATAACAATATGGGCGAAATTTTGAAGGATGAGTCTTTGGCAATTTGTGGAGCAAAGCTTCATATTTTGCCACATGGCTTCAAATTTGACCTGAATACCCGCCAACCTATCCTAAATAACGGCTCTGTTTCAAATAGCTCTGTGCCAGTTGCTTCAATCAGCACCTAACTTTTAACAGATGTATTTTAACTGCAAGTTTTATGCTTCGTGGCGGCGGCAGCCGCTAACAATAAAGTTCGGTTAACAAAATCTCAAAATTTTACTTTATAAGTAGTGGTATACATCTGTACGCCACTACATCCGATTGATTATGCTGCACAGATTTTTGAAAATCATAATACTCAAAGGAAGATAAAGAAGAGAAGCTGAACTGTATTGAGTTATATTGGTCTCTGATAACCAATGACTAATTTTGATAATTTGCCTCAATTTTGTTTAACCAAATTACTAAGTCATCTGCATGAACTTCTATCTCACTTCCTAAAGTTTTGACATATAGAAGTCCATCACTAATGCTTAAATCTCTGATTGGATACCATGAATCTCTTGTCTGGATTAAAAGATCAGATGAAATTCCTAGTTGTAAAGTATTCTTGCGATATTTCCACCAAGCTCGCCATAAAAGGACAGATTTAGTACATTGCAACCTATAGCCTTGAGGAACTTGGCAGTATTGATAGCAATAGAAGCCATGACTATTTATGTTACCCTTAAGAATGTAATTGTATTCTGCTAAAGCCTGATTCAACAATTCCCAATGAGATGATTTAGACAAAATCAAAAATTCAGATATTGTAGCATTCAGTTGGGCAGTGCTAATTATACCTTCAGATTTTGCTGTCAAATGGTTAATTTTATAAACTGTTTGTGCTGTTAAAGACGGATTTGCCAATAAAATATCTTTTTTCTGGATAGAGTTGCCTACAAACTCCCTAACTAAATCTAAATTAGACAGCATAAAATTGTTGATACTAACTGAACTGGTGTTGTGATTTCTCTAACACTCTGTAAATTAGTATCTACACTGATTTTGTTATGAGATCAGGATAATTCTGCTCTATATTTATACTGTCTTTGTAGCGGGAATTTACCAATAACATTAGTATTGAGTACTTTTACTTACTCACTACTGAGTAGGAATTTCTAATCGCCCAATACTTTATGGCGACTTTGTTAGAGTATAAAAACTGTCAGAACGAATCTGACTGCCATTTCGCCAAACTTCCACTTTTTGAGGAGTGATTAAATAAGAAAAACTACCATTATTTGCTCGATATCTGCTTTTACCAATATGCAAAGCTTGTATCTTTATCGGCTGACTTGAATCTTGCTTTAACTGCCCAATATAAAATAACTGACCATTTTCTTTACAGACTTTTACACGAGTGCTTGCAGTCTCACCTTCAATGATGGTAGTTCCGTTGCACTTAGTATCACTGCTTATAAGTACAAAATCTCTTGGAATTGGCTGTGAAGGTGAAATTTGCTTTGCTACTGGGGGTGTCGAGACTGGCTGATTTGGGTTATCGAGTTGCTGAACTCTAGAACCAGAGCCAATACTTGCAGTTACGGATGTCAACAGACGAAGGGGGTCAACTGCTATTTGGCCATTTGGATGAACTTCAAAGTGCAAATGAGGTGCTGTGCTATTGCCTGTAGATCCCATCTCGGCAATAATTTGACCTTGAATGACCTGTTGACCCTTGCTCACCAACAAACGGCGATTGTGACCATAAACAGTAGTGCTACCGTCGAGATGTTTGATGGTTATGGCATTTCCCAATCCCCAATTATCCCAACCGGCTTTGACAACTATACCGGATGCCGCAGCAACAATCGGAGTTCCAGATGACCCGGCGATATCAATTCCTTCATGTTGATATTTGCGGAAGCCTTGAGAAATAAACCCTTGAGTCGGCCAGATTAAATTAGAAGCAGGGATAGGAGTTTGCTGGATGGGGGAATCGCCTGCTAACTGTGTTAAGGCAGATGTAGCTGTACTTAATACAGCAGTTAAGGATATTAACCCAATTATTCCATAAGTACGATATTGATAAACGCTAGTTTTTTTCATAAATTACAAGTCTATTAAAACAATAATTCAGACACTTTCTGGTTATTTGTTGTTTCAAGCCGACTCGGAAAATATCAGGAAATAAAAGAGGTGAGTTAACAAAAGCCTAACCCACCTGACAAAACTAAACAATAGATAAATTAGCCATTAAAAACACGGCTGCGCCACTTATTCAATCGGGCTTCTCCAATTGTGGCAGACCGTCGAGAATCAGCAATTTGCTCTTGCAAAACTGCAATCTGTTTTGCTTGGGCGTCAGCTTGCTGTTGTAAAGATGTATATTCACCTGTATTGCTAACAGAACTGGAAGACTGCCAACTACTACTAAATTTTGTTGCCCCGATGCTAGCAAAGGGTCTTAAGTCTGCTAGTTGTTGTTGCAAAGCTGTAATCTGACTTTCTTGGTCTTGAATCTTTTGCCGTAAGCTTTGTTCGCCTGCTGTGGGAGTTGCAATAAAGGCTGGAGCAGTAGTTTCTGGCTTTGGCTTGAATATTTCAGCAAGTATTGCACTCACATCGGTGGGTTTCAGTTTACCGTAAGGAGTGTTGGTAATTAGCGATCGCACCAGTTGGGCTTCATTATTCGTAACTAGGTTCTTATCACTGCTAGAATTGCTCCGTACCAGTTGTAGCATATTGGTAAATTCCAATATCTTTTGACCCGTTTGGGTTTTGTAACCCCGGTAATATGGGACTATATTATCCCCAAAGGCATTTAGATACTCGTCACTATCAAGATAAGAATCAATATCTGCCTCAAAACCTTTCTCATCTAAAATATTGCTATGATAAATCGTCTCGGAGTAGTCATCAGGAGCGCGGCCCAGTAGGTGTTTAAAGTTCAGTTCAATGGCACGGTAGCGGTAAACGTTATTAAAAAATCTAGAGCGATACAACTCTGATTTGGCAATCTGACGCACAAACTCACGAACATCAATTAGGCCTTGCTTGAGTTGGGATTCTGGAACGATAAGCCGCTCACTTTCCATAACGTAGGCATTACCCAATACTTGCCGATAAACTGCCCGAATTACAATTTCGATGTCATCAGCTGAAGCAATAGTCCATAGTTCGATGGGTTCTGTTTGGGAAAATGCTTGATATTGGCGTCGGCCGGTTTTGTCGTCGATGAAGGTCTGCATATTTGGGTTGGTGTGGGTAGGAGTAACTAATGACTTTTAAAGGTAATGGGAATTAGCACCTTTCTCTTACGAGACACGCAAGAAATACAGAAGTCAAAAGTAGCCGATGTGTTAGGTTAAGAGACTTTTGAGAACCCGCAAAATAGCAACTTGCTCTCAAAAATCAAAAGTCTAAAAACTTCTTTGCCTAAGCTTTCAACCTGTTATTATCTGGCTGCTTACTTTTGCCCAACAATGCTAAATGGTTGTTAGTTTTTAGTTTTCAGCACTTAGTTTTACCAATAACTACTAAAGCCTAACTACTAATACCAATTCTTTATGAAGCTGCATAGAATTCGCTCCCTCCTAGCCCCCCTTAAAAAGGGGAGAATCGGAAAATGTCTATCAAAGTCCCCCTTTTTAAGGGGGATTTAGGGGGATCAAGATATCTGCAACTTCACATTAAATTGGTATAAGCTTTGCTAATTCCCTTTACAGTCACGATTAATTTATCAAGTTTTGGGGAGCTTTTTAGTTACATTTTCTAACAAACTTAGACGGCTAACTGTTAATAGCTAACAGCTAATCACAAACAGAAATTAGCAATTAGACATTAACAATTAGCCGTCAACCCCCTTGGGGAGTATTTAAATTTCAAAATTAAATTTTGAAGTTGTCAGAAAAATTTCCACAGGATAAAGACTCTCAAGGACGCTCATCAAATCTAGTGTAGAAAGCACCGTATTTTATCCAGTATTGTTTCAAGGTATGATGAGGCGTATGTAAACTAGCTTTTGCCTGATATAAGATAACTTGACGATGAGCGCCCATCCAAATTTTATTAATGGGGTCAACGGATATTGTTGTTCCTCCTAAAGAAGCAACACATTGAGAGAATCTCTCAATCGTTGTATATTCTAATGTCTCGAATATAAAAAAATTACCCGAACAAATCAAGTGGCGGCTGCGAATCCAGCAGCGCATCTTTCTTTCAGCCTGTGGAGGTAACATTTTGGATTTAATAGATTCAAGCTGAATTAACATAATGCGTTCACCGCAAGTAATTCATCAGCAAAACTTTCTCGTTTTTCAAATTGCAATGGGCCAGCAGTTGATCCCCATATTTGCTGATGGGTTTCAATATCCATACCTTTATCTAGACTTATCCAAGTATTCTCAGTTACTTCTACTTCGCTGATTAGATATGTCTGGCATCCATTACGCTTAATCAGACATTGATTGCCTGGTTCTACACTGCCTCGAAACATTTCACCTTCTCGTTGGAAAACCATTGAACAGTGATAACGCCGTTCGATGCTTTCTGGGGTGATGGTTTTGAGGATATCTAATTCACGAGCAGCACCCGCATAGAGTATGGGGTCTTTTAAGCTGTAATTTTCGATATAAATGCGATCGCCCCAATCAACTAGTTTATGTACTCCTTGGCGATAGGGTGTCCATAAATCGTGGTCGTAAGCTTGTTCCGAATAAAAACCGATGGCGGAAAAAAATTCAATCGGTAAAGGGCGAAAATAAATGTGAATGTGGGCGTAAAGTTGCGGATTTACAAAAGATTGCTTGTAGTTGCTAAAATCTCCTGCCATCCAACAGGCTAAGGTGAGCAAATCGCTGGCGTTGGTGCTAGATTCTCTGGGCGCTATAGTCACGTCGCTTCGCTCCAAATTCAAAATTCACGTATTACAATCCTCATAAATAAATTTAGGAGCTTGTATCTTTTTATGTTTTAACCTGATATTTGCTAACTGGTTGAATTTGACAAAGAGCGAATCTCTGAAGAAAAGGAAGCTGTTGTCACACCTTTACCATCACTGGTTTTAATCATCGCTACCCGAAATCGGAGATTTGGGTTAGCAAACCAAATTCGCTCCTCAGCAGCAGCAAGTTCATATTCTGTTAGCAGGGTAAAAACACCATCGTCACTCAGATGATATTTAGCCACTGCGGGAATCGTTTCGGCGTATCCCTTGTCTCGTAGTAATTTGCCTCTAGAAGGATTTTCGATATCGGGAATTGGCACTAGCACAGTAGTACCAGAGATTGGTTTATCATCCCAGTCTGACTCACCTTCCCAAGTCATCCGAAAGGGGTGGGTAATACTGGCGGGGTCAGTGCCATACAATTGACAGATTGCTAGTACTGCCGGATCGTCGGTGGATAGAGATTCAATGTCAATGTTAGACAGTACTTCTTCAAAATGGGCGAATGCTAAATGATGACCGCTACGCTGTGATCGCCATCGTCCAATTGAAAGTTCAAAGAATTCAGTAATTTCCATTAGAAAAGTTATCTTAAAAAGTAGCTTAAAATCCAAGAGATATCTTGGCTAAAAAGTTATTCTCCTAGTCTATATAATACTAGCTTCCTAGATCGCAACTGCATTTAGGAGTGCTGAGTACTGAGTACTGAGTGCTGACTGCTGAGTTATTATTCTCCCCACAATCCCCAGTCCCCAGTCCCCAGTCCTCTATTTAAGCAACTTCAGTGATACTGATAATTTTGCCGCCTGTCCGATGAATGTTTTGCACTTGCCCAGACAGTTGATTGTAGTTAACTACATATTCCAGCTTGCCCAGACGGGTAGGTGGATTTGCTGAACCTTTGACTGCCTTAATCAAGAAACGTTTGCTGGTGCTGTTTACACTAGAACCAGCAGCAGGAGCCTTGATGGATGTGGGTAGATTTGAACCAACATCGCTGATCAGTTTAGCTTTGCGATCGCTATCGCTGGTAGCTACTCCTCTCAGTAAGGTAAAAGTGCGGTTAAAGGTAACATTCTTAATTCCGATTTGGGACTTAGTGCTACGAACATAAGGAACTATATTCTCGCCAAAATTCTGCTGATACTCTTCGCTATCGATATAGGATTCGATCTCAGCATCATAGCCCTGTTCGTTGTAGATGCGGACGTGTTCGGAAATTTCTGCCTGATCGGCAGGAGGACGGCCTAGCAGATGTTTGAAGTTCAGTTCAATGAACCGATACTGAGAAGAAGAACTGAAAAACAGGGATTGATAAAGCTCTGATTTAGCAACGGTGTTAACGAATTCACGGACGCTGATTTTGCGATCGCGTAATTGCGATTCTGCTGTGGCTAGTCGCTCACTTTCCAACAAGTGAGCATTGCCCAAAACCTGTTTATAAACTGCCCGAATTAATGTTTGTAATTCACTTTCGCTGGTGTTCGGACGCAGTTCAACATTAGGTGAATCAATTGCCCAAAGTGACATTGAAGTATCTCCTGAAAAACGCTAATTAAATTTCCGAGCATCCTACCTCTAAGAGGTAGAATTTCCCTTCAGTTGTCAGTTATTTTTGCTACTGACTAGCTTTTGTAAAACTTTAGTTTGTAAAAATGCGTTAAATATCTTCGTATGTGACAACTGACGGCGGAATTCATCAAACCTCAAATAGTCTTACCAATCCCCATTTTCATAGAGCAATTCGACCACAATCAATAGAGTCAGTATTTTCAAACAAAGTGATTTCTAACCGTGATGCTGGTCTGAAAGCCATTTAAACTATCTCCCAGTTAACAACTAAATTTTATGAGAAGGATGTTTATAAAATGTAAAAAAACTTCATATCACTCTGACAAAGGGGAAGCCATAAAGACTTTAAACCCTTATTAGTCTTGATGATTTTTAGTTTTTGCATTGTTTGACTTTATATATTCTGATACCATGATGAAGCTATATTTATTAAAATTTATTAAGTTAAATAATACTTGAGATTGAGAAAATTTCAGCTTTTTTTAGTATCTGATTGGAGACTGGGGGAGAAGCAAGGGAGCAGGGAGAAGAATTTTCCCCTCCGCCCCCCGCACTTTGCCCCTCTGCCTCTTTATCAATGCCCAATGCCCTTGGTTCAATCTTCTGAGAATGCGATCGCCATTTGGTGGCATCTGTAAAATAAAGTAAAGAATAGTTGTAGTAAATGCACCTATGGAAATCGATCAAATCCAAACTGAACTGAAGAACCCAGATTTTCAATATCGTCTGAAGGCGATCGCGGCCCTCGATAATTATGAATCAGAAGTTGCAGTTCCTCTGCTCACGAGTAAACTTCATGACTCAGAATTTTTGGTGCGTTCTTTTGTGGCCAGGGGTTTGGGTAATCAACAATCAGCAGAATCTTTTGCGGCTTTGATGCAAATTATGAAATTTGACGATACCCCCAACGTGCGAGCAGAGGCGGCAAATTCTTTATCGCTATTTGGCAGAGTTGCAGTTTCTCATCTAGTTCTAGCATTTTATCAGGATGACCACTGGCTAGTGCGGCGGAGCATTTTGGCCGCGATCGCTGAAATGGATTGCCCTGAAGAACTATTTGATATCTGCATTCAGGGTTTAAAAGATGAAGATTTTACCGCTCAAGAATCTTCTGTGGATGCACTCGGCTTACTAGCTAATTCTAGCCAACATACTGCGGCATTATCCCAAATACTAACGTTAGTGAATGCTGAATCTTGGCGGATGCGTGTGCGAGTTAGCTATGCCCTCAAACGATTTCACGAGCCGGAAGCAAAAATAGCCCTGAACCAACTCCGACAGGATGAGGATCACCGAGTTGTCGGTGCTGCTTTAGAAGACTTGTTGCCAAATTGAAGGAGGCAGAGGGCAGGGGGCTGGGAGCAGGGAGCAGGAAGCATCAGATAATCCCAAAACACTTGTAGAAACGGTGATTTATCGCGTCTTGAAAACCTAAAAATGACTTGGCGATTACCAAGTTCCTCAGAATGCGCCTTACATTTACGGCATAATGCTTTAGAACCTTAGTGATCGTATAAAGAATTTCCACAATATCTTCTACCCGATCCGCCCGGCTTTTCCGAAGGATACGCTACATTTTTAGCGCTCCTGAAAAACTGGCAGCCTTTCTAAAAAGTGCTGAGTGCCTAAAAGTTGCTGTATGTGTCAGTTAACAGCACTCCTGAATTCGACTCAGGACTCGGAAACCAGCACTCTCTAGTACTCAGTTTGCTCAAGTACTCAAACTCTCACGAGTTGTTTTGCGGGTGTAAGCGTTCCAAACGTCGAGTTCTGAATATGGACGGCTGGACAGCATGGCTCTAGTTGCTTCTGTCAGTCCTTGGGCAAGAGTAAAATCTGCTCCAGCGATACTTTGAAGATGTTCCATCTCTGCATCACTGAGGTCAGTTGCTCGCAGGTCTGTATCCCGCAAATCGGCTCCAGTTAATCGAGCATTTCGCAAGCAAGCCCCTGTCAAATAAGCTTTTGTCAGGTCAGCCCCACTCAGAGAGGCATCTTGCAAATTAGCTCCTGTCAAGTCAGCACCACTCAGATAGGCTCCACGCAGATTAGCACCTTGTAAATCTGCATTTCTTAAAGAAGCTGTATTCAGAAAAGCACCATTGAGATTAGCACCCGGTCCTACTGCTCCAGAAGCTTTGTAATTATATTCTGGGGGCCATTTCGTTTGTGAATCATAACGCGCTACTTGGAGTTTGGCTCCCTCTAAATTTGCGCCACTGAGATTTGCTTGTTGAAGATCGGCACGGTTTAAATAGGCTCCCTGCAAATCAGCCCCACTTAAATCGGCTCCTCGCAGATTCGCACCTCGCAAATCTGCCCGACTCAAATCGGCATGACTCAAAACCAACCCACTGAGATCGGCTCCTAATAGCTTGGCTTTACTCAAGTTAGCTTTTTGTAAATCGACTTCTCTTAGGTTGAATTGGTACAAATCGACCCAATCCACAGCAATTCCGCCTTTAAGGGCTGTTAAGATTTCTGGAGTTGGACTGGGGCGAACGCTTGTAATAAGTTGAATTTCACTATTTGTCATCAGCTGATTAAAATATAACTTTTGGAGTTATTCTACACTTTAGCTAAATCGCGACTTCATCATTTAATAACGCCAAAATTTGATAAAACGAGGTTTCAAAACAGATGCATATAATACCGCCCTTGGCAATGATCGAATTCTTCCGTAAAAGTGAGGGTACATGGTTTACGGAACGTTCCGTTCATCATTTTGACTCGGCGGCGGATGAGTCAGGGGAATCGAATTTAATTATTAAAGTCCTAGAAAAGGACGATCCAAAAGTTCAAGAAGTTTGTATAGCCCAAGGAATAGACGCTACGAAAGCAACAGGCGGTGCTAGCTTTTCATGGCAGGCTAATCTGGATACCAGGCTCCCAAATACTGATAATGCCGCCATTTTGGTTGATGTTCCTGACGAAACCAGGCGTTTTGGAAAACTGATCCGCAACCAGGGCTATGTTGAGAGCATCCCGGTTGTGAGTCGGTATCGGTTTGCCGATGATGGAGTGCTGACCATTGATACTGACTATGACAATAATCAAGGTCAGGAACGTTGTTGGTTTGTTACAGATGATTTTCGTGTCAGGGTCAGTACAGTACGAATGATGAACGGAGTCAACTTGATGACTTATTGTTCTGAGCGTCGTTGTATTTCCCAAGAAGCCTTGGAGCAAATGATCGGTCGGAATCATGCTCGGCGTTAGGGGGAAGCAGGGGAGCAGGGGAGCAGGGGAGCAGAGGAGCAGAGGAGAAGTTACAGTAAATTTTTCCCCTCTGCCTCTTGTACCCCATGCCCCATTAAGGAATGTTGCTTTGTTTCTCATAAATGAGACGTGCATGATTGCCATAACTTATTTTCATGCAAGGGTTAACAAATCATGCTCCATGTATAAGCCTTTCCTGGAATTTTTAGAAAAAGAGCTATTTCAGCGGTTTGATTTACAAAGTAGGGTTATTCCCCCTGGTTTGGAATTCAAAGTTAGCGATCGCGGCAGAAACCCAGCAACTATCCGCAGTTGGTGTTACCAATCTCAAGAGTTGCGGAAAATTCGCTATACCTACATTGATGCCGGGGAAAGTGCCCAAATTTTTAACAGCGTAGTTTATCCCAGTCATAACTACGATCTACCTCTGTTAGGGATTGATTTTTTATCCTTTGGTAAAGTCAAAAACCTGATTGTGCTTGATTTTCAGCCTTTGTTTCAGGATGAAGATTATCAAAACAAATATATCGTTCCGCTAAAATCTCTCCACGATAAATACCCAGATTTGGCGCAAAACTTAGAAATGAAGTTTTACGATGCCAACCAGTATTTTTCTAAGTACCTATTGTTTGCCAAAACAGACCCAGAAACAGTTGCAACGCGAGTCTTTGAAGCTTTTCAAGATTATTTAAACTTGTATTGGCAAATGCTAGCAGATGCCCAACCGCTTGAAGATCCAGAAGATATCCAACGGATTGTCAAAGCCCAAAAAGACTATGACCAATATAGTGCAGACCGCGATCCTGCATCTGGTTTATTTAGCAGCTACTTTGGCCATGAATGGGCAGAGCGGTTTCTCCATGAATTCTTATTTGAAGATGCTGTTCCTTTAGCGGTTGCTGTCGGCAAAAGATGACTATTGTTGGGAATTGGGCATTGGGAAAGAGGAGGCAGGAGGCAGAAGTTCTTTAATTTTGAATTTTGTTAGCGAGTCTGCGTACTCTTACAGAGAAGCAAGCTACGCGCAGCGTCTCGTAGAGAGCGTCATTTTGAATTTTTAATTGGAGCGAAGCGACTGTGACACTGTATCAGCCATTTCTCGATTATGCGATCGCCTATATGCGATCGCGCTTGGATTTACAACCTTATCCTATTCCGGCTGGGTTTGAATCAAAGAGTGCTGTTGTGGGCAAGGGAAAGAACGAAGAAGAGGTTGTCACCACCAGTTATGCTTTTCAAACCACAAAATTACGGCAGATTCGTGCAGCTCACGTACAAGGTGGCAATTCGCTGCAAGTACTGAATTTTGTAATTTTCCCCCACCTCAACTACGATTTACCCTTTTTTGGGGCGGATTTGGTAACATTGCCAGGCGGGCATCTCATTGCTTTAGATATGCAGCCCTTATTTCGTGATGATTTAGCATATCAGGCAAAATATACTGAACCGATTCTGCCCATTTTTCACGCCCATCAACAGCATTTATCTTGGGGAGGGGATTTTCCAGAAGAAGCACAGCCCTTCTTCTCTCCCGCTTTTTTATGGACTCGTCCCCAACAAACGGCTGTAGTAGAAACTCAGGTGTTTGCCGCTTTCAAAGACTATTTGAAAGCTTATCTAGATTTCGTGGAGCAAGCAGAACCCATAACAAATTCCCAAAATTTAGAAGCCATTGAGCAAGCCCAACTGCGATATTTAAGATATCGGGCTGAAAAAGATCCAGCACGAGGGATGTTTAAACGCTTCTACGGTGCTGAATGGACTGAAGAATATATCCACGGCTTTTTATTTGACTTAGAGAGGAAATTAACAGTTATCAACTAGAGGCTCTTGTACAGGAAGTCAACCCCTTCTCTGCGAGACGCTACGCGAACGGGAATTAAAAATTAAAAATTACAATCCCCATAAATAAATTTAGAGTCAGGGGTAACAGTAAGGACAAGAATTTTTTCTTCTCCCAAAGGGAGACGCTAAGAGCGAACACGCGCGTTTAAAATCGGGGGCTTTAAACCTTAATTCTACATCCAGTCGCACAAAATCCATTCTGGATTCTGGCTCCTGAATTCTGAATTCTTCTTCGGTAATTAGGATATAGCAACATTTTTGAGGATGTTCATCGGCCCTTGGGCTTTGAGAATTTCCATTTCTGCTGCGTTTCGCACTAGCAAAGCACCAGCGAATCCTAATGAATTTACAGAGATAGAGTGAAAATGCTCCTGCGATCGCGGTACAATCAACATCCATTCTCGTGTCGCTAGCAGGTTGTAAGCACCACATTGCTTTGCATCTAAACCCACAGCCTGACGCAAAGTGCGATAAACTTCCAGTGTTTCTTGTGCCCCTGTAAAGGGCGACTGCGCCCAATTGGAATTTAGTGGTGCGAAAGCGTGTACAAAAGGAAGTTTTAGTGAAGTTGCATTCGAGTTGTGAAATTGTACAGACTTCACCAGAGGTTCAATAGGTATCTGCGGCCCTTCAGGTGCAAGTGGTAAGGGAACTAATTGCAAGTGTTTGTGTCGCTGACTAGCACCTGCGGTTTTACCACTGTTGTAAAAGACTAGACCATCGAAATCAGCCAAACACGCCCACATCGCCGCAAAATCTTCCAGAGTGAGTAAACTTTCCTGTTCCTCAAAGCGACGGGTGATAATTAACAGGTGATAATCAACAACATTGAATTTATTTAAAATACATAAATGAGTATCAGAAATATCTGCCACAAATAAATCTTCTTCATAGGGCAAAAAAGGATTAAACTCTTGGCCAGACTTCACAGATTGTTTTTTCTGTTTTTCGTCGGCTGCTTTTTTGCGATTCAGGTTAGACAAAATCCGCACTAAAAAGCGCACGTTATCCTGTTCGACAAATTCAAATTCCGTCGGTATGGATAGCAACGCCCCGCATTGCAAAGCATGTTCTGTCTGTTTTTTGACACTTGTCCATAAAGTACCAGGTTGAAGTAAGATTTTGTCCTGTGCCATTTTATTCCTTCAGACATAGATATAATACGCGATCGGGGCGTACATCTGTTCATTGGTGTCAACTTAATGTCAAAGCAAGTCTAGAACTAGCTTTTAGATTGCCTCATTCCCAGTCGGAGACTGGGATGCTCGTCTTTGAGGCTCCGTGACACCAATAACATCTGTGCGCCCCTAACAATGAATGACTAAGCTGTTGCGTCTTTAATTTGCACTAATATTTTTTCAATATGATTGTGGGGTGGGCAACATGAGCGCCCAGATAATGCAAGCTGTATACGTAACAGCTTATTAATCGTTTTTACCCCTGCCTTTCTGTATCAGGTGAGATGCGGTAAGTAAAATACCAAACCTTTCACAATAACGCAATACCCTCGCAACAAAACTGTCATAAATAATATCTACATTAGTAATACATCTAAATATCTTTCCAGACAGCAATGCAAAACCAATCTCACGATGGAGAAAACCCATCAAATAGCATTTTATCCAACACTGCTGACACCAAATACCATAATCGAGCGCCCTGGAAAAAGGCTGCTGCCTCTCTATCGCTGGTGCTACTGGGATCAGGTATGACGTTGGCAGGTGGCTATATGGCCGGACATTCTCAGCAGGTGTCTGAGACTGCATCTAATTTAGCGGTGAGTCGAGTCAGTGCTGCTCCTCCATTAGCAGCAGGTACAGATCCTAACTTTGTTACACAAGTGGTACAAAAGGTTGGGCCAGCCGTGGTGCGAATTGACTCTTCACGAACGATAAAAGCCCAGTTACCAGATGAATTTAACGATCCAATTTTTCAACGCTTTTTTGGCTCTCAACTACCACAACAACAGAATCGGGTAGAACGGGGTACTGGTTCAGGTTTTATTATTAGTGCTGATGGTCGTATTCTTACCAACGCCCACGTAGTCGATGGTGCTGATACGGTGACAGTTACACTCAAAGATGGGCGTAGCTTTAAAGGAAAAGTGTTAGGAAAAGACGAGTTAACTGATGTTGCTGTTGTCAAGATTCAGGCAGATAATCTACCGTTAGTAGCTTTGGGTAACTCAGATCAGCTGCAACCCGGAGAATGGGCGATCGCGATCGGCAACCCTCTTGGACTAGATAATACAGTAACTACCGGAATTATCAGCGCTACCGGACGCAGTAGCAATTTAATTGGCGCTCCCGATAAGCGAGTCGAGTATATTCAAACCGACGCAGCGATTAATCCTGGTAACTCTGGCGGGCCCCTACTAAATGCCCGTGGCGAGGTAATTGCCATGAATACAGCCATTATTCAAGGGGCACAAGGATTAGGCTTTGCAATTCCCATCAACACAGCACAACACATTTCTAGTCAATTAATAGCTACAGGCAAAGTAGAACATCCTTATTTGGGAATTCAGATGGTGGGGTTAACGCCTCAACTCAAACAAAATATCAACTCAGATCCCAATAGCGGTTTGAGTGTGAATGAAGATAAAGGTGTATTAGTTGTGAAGGTTGTGCCAAATTCCCCAGCAGCGAAAGCCGGGATACGTGCTGGTGATGTGATCCAAAAGCTTGGCGGCCAAGCAGTTACAGATGCCAGCAGTGTCCAAAAGGCAGTAGAAAATAGCCAAGTTGGAGGCGATTTACGTCTAGAATTAAGTCGCAATGGCCAGAATATTAACATAGCTGTGCAACCTGGCGCTTTCCCCACACAAGTACAATAATCACTGTGATTTATCAGGGCGGAAATCTTGATTACAAACTTTAGTTTAACGTGAGTTTGACTGGTCATATCATGTCCACCCAAAAGACCTCTCTCTGGTTTTACTACGCAAACCCTGTCCTTCTCCGAGTCGGAAAGAGACAGACTTGAACTTTAGTTTAAGGCAGGGAGAGGTTTGTCGAACTCACGTTAGTTTATTTATGCGTATAGCAATCCTCTTTGATTTGTAAGAATTACAACCCTAAAGATCCCCGACTTCTTCCAGAAGTCGGGGATCTTTTTTCTTACAGATGATTCAAAATTGCTATATCAAGAGGTTGCAACTAAATTTTAAGCTAGAGCGACTGCTGGTTGCTGCCAACGTCCGACAGCCTTGCCAATGACTGCTAATTCTTGCATCAAGTTATCGAAACGGTCTGGTGTCAGAGATTGGGGCCCATCAGATAGAGCTTTGGCAGGGTTGGGGTGAACCTCTATCATCAGGGAATCTGTACCAGCTGCGATCGCAGCCATTGCCATTGAAGGCACAAACTCAGACCAACCTACGCCGTGACTAGGGTCGATCATAATTGGTAGGTGAGTCAGCTTTCGCAACACTGGCACTACTGATAAATCCAGTGTATTTCGCGTATACTGGCGGTCAAAGGTGCGTATTCCCCGTTCACACAAAATTACATTGGGATTGCCAGATGCCAAAACATACTCAGCCGCCATCAACCAATCTTCAATCGTAGCCGCCATTCCCCGCTTTAAAAGAACTGGTTTCGGCTGCGCTCCCACTTTTTTGAGCAAGGAGAAATTCTGCATATTCCTTGCCCCCACCTGAATCACGTCAGCAACTTCTGCTATTTTATCCAGGTCAGCAGCATCCATTACTTCTGTAATAATACCTAGTCCGCTGACTTCCCGCGCCTTTGCTAATAAATCCAAAGCACTCTCACCGTGTCCTTGGAAGGCGTAAGGTGAAGTCCGGGGTTTGTATGCCCCTCCACGTAAAAATGCGGCTCCAGCAGCCTTGACGCGCCGCGCTGTCTCCACAATCATTTCTTCATTTTCTACTGAGCAGGGGCCAGCCACAACTACCAAAGGCTGATGTTCGCCAAATACTACCGCTCTATTGGGAGTATTAACCACTACTTCCGAAGCTTCACCGTGGCGGTACTGGCGGCTGGCTCGTTTGTAAGGTTGCTCAACCCGCAATACCTGCTCAATCCAGGGGCTAACTTCCTGAACTTGTAATGGATCTAAGTTGGCGGTTTCACCTACTAGACCAATAACTACTTTGTGTTGACCAACAATTTTTTCTGGAGTTAGCCCCCAGCTAGTTAGTTCCTCATCAATGCGGTTTATTTCCGCCTCTGGGGAACCACTTTTCATTACTATAATCATATTAAAGTTCCTAATTAAGTAAAATTTTCTGTAAATGGGATAACTTTATTGTTGCCTATTGGCTAATTACGAGTAGTTAAAAATAAAATTTGTTTACAAAATAAGTCAATAAATGTGGCGCTCAGTCAGTATTTTCACTAATAAATAACTTAATATTGGGTATAAAAAAGATTTTATAATTTTAATTGGCAATGTTGAGGTTTTAAAAAAGAACTCAGGACTCAGAATTCAGGAGTCAGAATCAAATTAGTCGAGGATTCGGACTCGCCAATAATTGATTCTGAATTCTGGCTCCTGACTCCTGAATTCTTTCTTGATAAAATTTCAACTTCAACATTCACTTTTTCATTTACCCAATACCGCAGTTACTTAATTCCTGAGCGCCGTTCGTTTATGAGTTTTTTTGCCGAGTTTCGCGCCAAGCTTGCGCCATTCGTCCCCAATTGGTGTTGAATTCACCAAAACCCAGCAAACTTCCAACTTTTTCTTCATCCCAAGAGGCAGAGAGAACGCCATAAGTTATCCCTAAGACCCCCAAACCAAATAATCCCATATTCACCAATAACACGGCGATGGGAGGTAGTTTGATGTCGGAGTAGATAGCAAGCAGATAGCTGACTACCAGAGCGCTAATGCCCAAAGCTGTTGGTACACCACAAAATCCAGCAACCCGTCGAATCATCCGCTGGCTGACTACTTGGGGAATTGCCATCTCTTGTTTGGTGTAAGGCGCTTTTCTATCAGCCTGTTTAGCAGATTCTTTTGGCTGTGCTGCTGGTTTACTTTGAGTTTTTGCGGGTTTTTGGCGCTTTTTGTTTGGTTCAAAGGGCAAGCGACTGCGTTCAGATTCTTCAGCAGACATAAGCGATAGTCCTATCCACGAATACCAAGGCGAGCAATCAAAGCTTGATACTTTTCCCGGCTTTCCTGCGATATATAAGCTAGAAGACGCTTGCGCTGACCAATTAGCTTCAACAATCCTCGACGGGAAGAATGGTCTTTTTTATTTGCCTGGAGATGTTCGCTGAGGCGGTTAATGCGCTCAGTGAGCATGGCAACTTGGACATCGGCCGAGCCAGTGTCGGTTTCGTGAACTTGGTAGGTGGAAATTATTTCTTGTTTCCGCAGTTGCGTGAGGGCCATGATCGATTCAGTTTCTAGTTTTTCTAAATGTATGTAGCAGTCTCCCATAATATCACAGCCCTCAATCTGGATGTGAAATGACCTGTGTTGCAAAAATTTGTATTCTTTTATACTAAATAATCAGTAGATCAAATCCCTATGATACTTCGTTTCAATCTCTACTAATGTTGATTGCAATCCATAAGCATAATAATCTCGTTGAATTGATTTTGTGAGTTTCAATCTCTAATAGGGATTTTAAGTAGGCAGGCACAAATAAATACAACTATGTAACGAAAAGTAAAAGCGGTGAAAACTTTGTGATTGCTTCACTCCACTTCGTTACGTTCGCAATGACATAGTTATAAATTTTCTCACCTACCTACTTAGTTGATTGCAATTGATGCCTACGCAGCAACATTTTTGTCTCTAGTATGGTTTCAATCCCTAATAGGGATTTTAGTTGATTGCAATTTTACCGGTAGCTTGTCATTAACTACAAATAAGAAAAGTTTCAATCCCTAATAGGGATTTTAGTTGATTGCAATCATTTGTTAATGGAGTTTTCCACCACTGGAGAAAAGTTTCAATCCCTAATAGGGATTTTAGTTGATTGCAATCGCTGGCCTCTGAGAGCTTTGTGTTATTTGGTTTTCAAGGTTCAATAGCGCGAATGTAGAAATCATAACATAAGGAGTGGTAATTGTGCTAGATGTAAATAGCTGAAAGTCAGTCTACATAAGGTGCGCGGATGGTTTAAAGATGATATAGCCCTGAAATCCTTGTATATACGACGATCTAGCCATTTTTGTTGTTACCCCTTCTCCAACACCCACCCATTCGCGCATTTGGCAAGAAAATTAGTCGATTATTTAAAATGTTTCCTTAGCAGCTAGCATTTGTAAAATCTTTTCTACATGATCCAACTCTCCAACGATGCGCCGAATTGGGTGAGGCCAAACCTTGACAAGGGTAGGAGTTGCAGAAACCTGATTGAGTTCTGCTTGTTCTGGATGACTTAAAACATCAATCACCTTCAGAGTATAAGGATGTCCGAGCGATCGCTCTAATAATTCATGTAAATTCTGAAGGATGCGTTCAGTAGTACTGCTATGTCCGGCGACAAACAAGCGGAGAACATAGCCTTGTGCGATCGCTTCTTTTTTTTGGACTATAACTGGTTGGTGGTATTTTGGCACAGGTTCAGAAAGGTCTAGGCGAACAATTAAATCGTGATCTTCCCAAAGCTGCGGGAATGAGGAACGATAAGTTGTTAACACCATGCGATCGCACAACCCCTCTTGCCAGGGAGCTGCTTGCCATACTAACTCCCCTGTGCCAAAAATGGCATTAAGTAAAGCTTGATGTCTAATTACAGCCGGATAAGCTTCAGCAAAAGTTCGCACTTGCTGAGTGCGCGGATCTAACCAGTTGTCAATAGTTGCAGTATAACAAGGCACTAAAAAATGCGGCGGCTCTGGCAAATCTAGAATTTCTTGCAAAGCCGAACACAAATGCAAATGCCATCGACCCTGCTTGCTAGGGTCGATGCAGTAAATTAAATCTCCTCCAGGTGTAAATAGGGCAATGCCTTTAAACAACTGGGGTGTAGATAGTTTATTTGTCGTCAAGTTATTCACAGAGGTTAGGAAGCTAAAAGTAAAAAATTCTCTCTTTTACCTTTTACCTTAGCTATAACCGCAACCAGGATCGCAAAGATATTTGGAATTGGGTACTAGGGACTAGGGACTGGGTGAAGATGAGGGTGATGAATCTGCGATCGCGAGTACATTTTCTACAGAAGTGAAGATGAGGGAGATGAGGGAAAATTACTGACTACTAAATATTGACCAATCCCCAGTCCCCAGTCCCCAATCCCCAATCCCCAATCCCCAATTCCCCAATCCTAAACCCGACCTCGGAGAAACTGCGCCATTTCGTTAGGAGTTGGCGACATTTCTAAAGCCGTTTCTTCAGTGATGCGGCCGTTTTGATAGAGATTGAGCAACGACTGATTCATCGTAATCATGCCATCAAAGCTAGCTTGTTTCATCAACTCGCCAATTTCATCATACTTACCGTCTTTAATCCATTCTTTAATAGCCTCGGTATTGATCAGCACATCGTGGAAAGCAGCCCGCTTACCATCAGTTGTACGACACAAACCTTGAGCAATTACTGACACTAAAGACTCAGAAATTGCCACCCGCATTGCATCCTGTTCGTCACCAGAGTAGAGGTTAAGAATCCGCTCAATGGTTTTAACAGCGCTATTGGTGTGCAGGGTTCCCATGACCAAGTGACCTGTTTGAGCAGCTTTTAGGGCGGTGTTAACTGTTTCCT
Source organism: Nostoc sp. (assembly GCF_036916655.1). Taxonomy (GTDB): domain Bacteria; phylum Cyanobacteriota; class Cyanobacteriia; order Cyanobacteriales; family Nostocaceae; genus Nostoc. The sequence continues at coordinate 142,688 of NZ_JBALFY010000010.1, read as the reverse complement.
TATCCCGCATTTCCCCTACCAGAATCAAATCTGGGTCTTCCCGCAAAGCTGCTTTCAAAGCGTTGTCAAATTTCCGAGTATGCATTCCCACTTCCCGCTGTTTGACTAAAGACTTGCGGCTTTGATGGATAAATTCTATCGGGTCTTCAATGGTGATGATATGCTTGGCCATCTCCTTATTGATGTAGTCAACCATCGCTGCCATTGTGGTGGACTTTCCAGAACCAGTGGGCCCAGTTACCAAAATTAAACCTTTATGGTGATGACAAATATCCCGAAAGATTGGAGGTAAATTCAACTGTTCCATAGTTAAGATTTTTAGCGGAATTAACCGCAACACCATTGCAGGCCCTCTAAGAGTACCAAAAACATTAATCCGCACGCGAGCAAAATCATATTGAGTTGCTCCGTCAAATTCTAAGTGTTCTTCAAAGCGCTGAATTTCCGCCTCACTCATCACCTCCCGCAGCCAATTCATAAAAGCTTCTTTATCTGTTTCGGGATAATCCATTGATTGAATTTCTCCTCGGCTGCGAAAGCGTGGTACTTCACCTACTCCTAAGTGAAGGTCAGAATATCCCTGGTCGTAAGCTTCCCTAATTAACTTTTCTAAAGTTGGCCCCTTACTGTTCTGAGGGCGAACTGAAGTCGGTATTGGTGGTGGACTACCCGGACGATGACCTGCAACAGGCGGGTTACTTGACATATCTAGTGTTTGTGTCATCTGCCGCGGCGTACTAACGGTTGGGGTTGGCGGTGGTGGCGGCGGCATTGGTGGCAGGTTACGTCCGGGAGCAGAGTTAGTAGCTAATGGAGACTGTGATTCTGTCATATATCTTCACATTTGGCAATTAAAAAGTTGAATTAACGAGAAGTCAAGTCACTTGCTTTGATGACTTTTGAAAAATGCTTGTCTGCAAGCTTTAGCAGTGATGTAAGACGATTGAAACTCTAGAACCACGGTCAATCCATTTAATCCACCTCAATTGGTATCTTTTTTTCCTGAGATTCTACTACTCAGAAAATTTAGATAAATTATTTAACTTATCTAACCTGGTTTAACACACGCAAGGACTCAAAACACCTCAGCAAATATACATTGATTTAAAAGTAATTTTTAATACTTAAGTTTTAAGGTGAATTTTATTAGGATTTAGATGAGAAATTTATTTTAGGTATGGACACGAATTGCCAGCAATTAACAGCACAAATACTGGCAGATCATTTATTCAGCCCATTTAGGAATTATGAGAACTACTGCTAATTTTTATAAGAAATGTTAAGTTGAATAGAAGCGATATCGTGGGGATCAAGGTTAAAAGGTGTGAGCTTTTAGGTTATATATCTCAAGATAGATGCAGTAAACAAGTTTTTTAAATAGATAGAAAATTGAGTTTATATCCATAATTACAAAAAATTAACTGTAAACTTTAGTAAACAAATGCTCATTTTTCCCATTAGTTTTTATATACTGAATTTCACTGAAAGAATTCAGTTTTACTTGCAAAAAGCGAGATATGACTGAAATTAAAATATGCTCTGTATTTTGGGAGGAAAAGTCATGGTTTCTGCTCAAAGCTCTAATCTAGGAAAGACCTACTCCTTGTTGATGATTAAAAGCTTTTTAATATGGACTTTTACATTAGCAGTATGCTTGTTGGTTGTGGGTTTTCCACTAGTTGTTTTAATGGCTACGGTCGGATGTCTGTTGTCGATTATCTTGCAATCGGTGATGCCTGTTAGTGCGGTTTTGCTGGTAGCAGGCGCTTTAATCATGTTTAATGTCATGGCAGTTGTATTGGCTGCGGGTGTGCTAACTGTTAAAGGAGTTCATCCTAGTGAAGTTAAATGGTTAAGCTGGCTGCATGGAGAGGCAGACCAAACGCAGACTACTGTTTATGCTGCTTGCCCTCTAACTTGTGAGATCAAATAGTTATTACAAGTGAATTGACAAACAGTGCGTCTGCCCGGTTAAGCCGGGTTTTTTCATTTGTGAGATCAAGAATATAGTCATTAACGTGAGTTCGACAGACCTCTCCCTGCCTTGAACTAAAGTTCAAGTCTGTCCCTCTCCGACTCGGAGAGGGACAGGTTTTGCGTAGTAAAACCAGGGAGAGGTCTTTTGGGTGGACATGATATGACTAGTCGAACTCGCTTTCATTAGTGCCAATGACCAATGCCCAATCACTAAAGCGGCGGGGCGGCTATCCCTCTCCACCGATTTGCGGGATGGTGTTTCCCACCGCTTTTAATAAATAGTGCATTTGCCCGGTGAAGCCGGGTTTTTTTGTATCTTGTGTGATTTATGATTTTATATTTATGGTTTGTGTGATGATTGACCGCCCACTCTTGACTATTGAGCAAAGACCATTGACTATAACCATTGGCAAATTACACACGACCAATAACTAATGACTAATCAAAAACGCGTTTGCATTATCTTAGGTACTCGCCCAGAAGCGATCAAACTAGCTCCGGTGATTCAGGTTTTCCAGAAGTATTCAGGTTTTAAGTTGCAAGTAATTCTAACTGGACAGCATCGGGAGATGGTCGAGCAAGTTATGCAACTGTTTAATATCAAGTCAGATTATAACTTGGAAATTATGCAGGTTCAGCAATCTCTGAATGATATTACCTGCCGGAGTTTACAAGGGTTAGAAGCATTATTTAAGGTGGAAAAGCCAGATTTAGTAATCGTGCAGGGGGATACTACCACGGCTTTTGCGGCAGCTTTGGCAGCTTTTTATCAAAAAATCCCTGTTGGTCATGTAGAAGCAGGGTTAAGGACTGATGATATATTCAATCCTTACCCAGAAGAAGCTAATCGGCGGTTGATTTCTCAAATTACTCAGTTGCACTTTGCGCCGACTCCTTGGGCTGTGGAAAATTTGCATTGTTCTGGTGTTTTGGGTGAAATTCACATGACGGGTAACACGGTAATTGATGCCTTGTTGAATGTGGCGGCAACCCAAGTAGTTTGTAATGTGCCAGGTTTAGACTGGGAATCATATCGGGTTCTGTTAGCAACAGTGCATCGGCGGGAGAATTGGGGAGAACCTCTCGAAGCGATCGCAGAGGGCTTTTTACAAATTTTAAACAAGTTTCCTGATACAGCTTTGCTTTTACCATTGCACCGCAATCCCACTGTGCGAGTCCCATTGCAGGAACTTTTAGGGAATCATCCCCGAATTTTCTTGACAGAACCTCTAGATTATGGTGAATTGGTGGCAGCAATTGGGCGATCGCATCTTTTACTGACTGACTCTGGTGGCTTGCAAGAAGAAGCCCCCAGTTTGGGAAAACCAGTACTGGTTTTGAGAGACACTACCGAAAGACCGGAGGCTGTTACAGCTGGTACAGCCAAACTTGTAGGCACTACAAGTGAGAATATTTTTGCGGCTGCTAGCGAGTTACTCAGTGACTCAGATGCCTATGAAGCGATGGCAAATGCAATCAATCCCTTTGGAGATGGTCATGCCGCAGAGCGCATTTTGCAGATTGTGCAAAATTACTTGGGTATTTCATCAGAAACATCAACTTAGGAACTTATAGATTAAACAAAGTGCAAAATTTCTGTTTTGTATGGTGTATAAAATCAGTTTTGATCCCGGTTTTTCATTTTTACCAGTTTTTGTCTAGTGAGGTCATCTTGCCCGCTTGAGGACGGGCGAGACGGTGCGAAGTTTTGATTTAAGTTCCTGATTTATGATTTCTCTCGATTGCGCCAGAAAACAGGTAGAACTTGGAAAGGAGATTTTTCAAAGATAGCTTCTGGCTAAATACCCAAAGCAGATCGAGTTTCGGGCCCCACAACACCATCTACCAGTAGACCTTTACTTTGCTGAAAGCTTCTGACTCGGCTAACAGTTTCTTGACCATAAATTCCATCAACTGTGAGATTACCTAAAGCTGTTTGAACATCTCTGACCAGCTGACCTTTAGAACCAGGGGTAAGAATCACCGAACCACCAACACCACCAGGTTTAGTCACAGGAGGGTTGTTAGGTTTATCACCAATCCATCGGGCAAAAACGTATCTACCCGTAGAAAGCCTAGCAAAACCGTTTTCATACCTTTCAATCTCTGGAAGTGTCGCCCCATTTGATACACAATCCACATAAGAGTAGTTAGTACTTGGGCCTGTACGGATACGTAAACAACTGCCGTTAGTTTTTACATAAGCAGCCGAACTCATTTGAATTTGGCTGACAGCACCAAGTAATACACCAACACCAGCTAAAGCTAACCAAGCCGAAGATTTAAGTAGTTTTTTCCAATTGAATTGAGGTTTAGGAAGATTATACTTAGGGTTTCCAGATGCCTCTTCTTGAGCAATAAACATGTGGGAATAAGCAAGATATTCCATAATTCGCTCCTTTATATGAAAAAATGAGTAATTGCAGAGAACTACTTGGTTGTTCTCTGTATTTATTCTTAGTATATTTTATATCACGGTTCTTTCCAAAGGTTTTTTTAGTAGTGAAATTAAGAAAAAATAAAATTAGTCATTGGTCATTAGTCATTGGTCATTGGTCATTGGTACTAATGATTAAGGAGTAATGACTTGTTTGAGTCCAAATAAACTCACAAAGAAGCTAACTCGTCTAAGTCTTTCGGCTTGTATCGGATCGTCTACCGAAGCCTCATATCCTTTTCAATATTTATTAAGTTTTAATTTTAGAAGAATCTGAAGACTTTTTGGTATACTACGGTAAGTCAGTCCATTTGTCGGAGTATATGCTTAGACTGAAAAAGTCGAACTCACAAAAACTCAATAAAAGCAAGTATTTTTTACTACAATTTCAGATTTTTTATCACTCCAAGCTAGATTACTTATCTGGCGGTTCACTACGTCCATTAAATACTTGCTGTGTATCAATTTAACGTAGTATTAGCACATAAAGATTTTGCTGATAGTTTTTTATTGGTTTATTGCCAGACGACTGTAGTTTTGAGACAAAAGAGTTGTATGACGAAAGCTCTATGATGAACATCGACTCAAAATGAGTGTAATGCAAACTTTACAGTATTTCAATTCCAGAAAATATCGTCTATTTTTTAGCGGACAAATGTTATCGATGAGTTTTACAAGCAATTATAAAAAATAGAGAATTTACTGCATCAAAATTATATTAAACAGGAAAATCTTTTAGAGTCAAGCTTGTGTGATAGATTATCTAAAAACCGCGTTTCTGACCTAAGACTAATACAAGAATATGAAGTATAACCAACTTGGCAAAAGTGACTTAAAGGTTTCCGAAATTTGTCTGGGCACAATGACTTATGGACAGCAAAATACTATCGAAGAAGCCCACGAGCAGCTAGATTATTCTATTGCCCAAGGAGTCAATTTTATTGATGCGGCAGAGATGTACCCTGTGCCAACAAGTGCTGAAACTTATGGCTTAACTGAAACTTACATCGGGGAATGGTTAAAACGTCAACAAAGAGAGCAACTTATTATAGCTACTAAAATTGCTGGCCCTGGACGAGGCTTTAAATGGGTACGTGGTGGAGCCAAAGCAATTGATCGTGATAATATCAAACAAGCTGTAGATGATAGTCTAAAAAGATTACAGACCGACTATATCGATCTGTACCAAATTCATTGGCCAGATCGCTACGTGCCACGGTTTGGGCAAACGGTATTCGATCCGACTCAGGTGGAAAAAACTGTTCCCATAACTGAACAGCTAGCAGTTTTTGATGATGTAATTAAAGCAGGGAAAATTCGCTATCTTGGTTTGAGTAATGAAACCCCTTGGGGAGTTGCCCAATTTAGTAATGCTGCTAAACAATTAGGATTGCCCAAAGTTGTTTCGATTCAAAATGCTTACAACTTGCTAAATCGAGTATTTGACGGAGCCTTAGCAGAAGCAGTCTATCACGAAGAAATTGGGTTACTAGCTTATAGTCCTTTAGCATTTGGCTACTTGACTGGCAAATACCTAAATGGCAAACCAGAGAAAGCAAGAGTTACGTTGTTTGAAAATTTTGGTCAGCGCTATTTGAAACCAAAAGTCAGTCAAGCAGTAGAAGCTTATGTGGAAATTGCCAAGCGCTATCAACTTAGTCCAGTACATCTAGCTTTGGCATTCGTGCGGAGTCGTTGGTTTGTGCCTAGCACAATTATTGGTGCTACCACACTAGAACAACTCAAAGAGAATCTGGAAAGTGTGGATGTAGTTCTCAACAAAGACATTTTGGAAGAGTTGGATATAGTTCATGCTCAGTCACCAAACCCGGCACCGTAGGAGTGGTGAGTAATGAGTAATGAGTAATGAGTAATGAGTGATGAGTAATGAGTGATGAGTGGTGAATTACCGAACTAACTTATAAACGGCGCAAGCCTGAGGAGTTTTGCCTCGTTACCAGGCTCCAGCTTGGTAACGCCTTCCTGAGCCTCTGGCTCTCATTAATCAATTTCCAGTTTGTCTGGAATTATCTTAGTTTTATGGAGCAATAAATCATTGACGAGTAAATTTAAAAATTCTTATTTGCGGTGTAGCTTAAAAAGTTTGCTTCGAGTTGGTCAACAGGGTTCAACCAAAGCACTCATCTGGTTATTGGTAACGCAATCTAGCTTGAGTTTGATGGTTTCTGGATGTAGCCCAACGAACTCTGCTAATTCCACAGTAAAACCTGTGAGTGACCAGAGTCAAACTTCCTCAACAGCACAAAATTCTGCAACTGAAAAACAGACAGTAGTTCGCATTGGTTATATTAAAGGAAGTTTGTCTGCGATCGCAAAAGAACGCGGCACTTTAGAGCGTGAACTCACTCCCAAAAATATAAAAATTGAGTGGGTTGGTACATTCCCATCATTTGCACCTGTATTAGAAACAATCAATGCTAAAAGTTCTGATTTAGGAGCAGGCGGTGATATTGCTGGTTTATCTGCTTTATCTGGTGGGATTAATGCTTGCATCATTGCCTACCGACCGGCTAATCGCAACTCAGAAGGCATTGTAGTTCATGCCGATTCACCCATTCGGAAATTCGATGATTTGATTGGTAAAAAAGTCATTGTGAATCGAGGCGGAATCAGCGAACATTTGCTATTGAAACTATTAGAAAAAGAAAATATTCCCAAAGAGAAAGTAAGTCGCGTTTACATGAAACCCGATGAAGCCTTACCCGCTTGGGCATCTCATCACGTCGATGCTTGGACAGTTTGGGACCCTTGGGTTGCTACTGCTGAACTCAAATACAATGCCCGCCAAATTCCTTTGCCTGCACAAGTCCCCCATTACTCCCTTTATATGGTGGATAGGGATGCACTAAAAGAAAAATCTCAGGCGATTAGGGAAGTTATTGCAATTCTTGCTAAAGAAGCTGAATGGCTAAATAAAAATCCCCAGGAGAATCAAAAAGTATACCAAAAAGTATCAGGATTACAGCCTGAAGTTGTAAAGCGTACATTTGAACGCCGGCCTGTTGATGGAGTACTTCCCTTAGAACCAAAAGTAATTGCTGATTTACAGAGTGCTGCTGATTGGATATACAAACAGGGAATTGTTCAGAAACGAGTAGAAGTGCGTGATGCACTCTGTCCGAGTTCTTAGATTCAAAACTAGATATTAGGTAAAATATGACTTTTACAGCAACATCAGTTGATCAAAATACTATTCGTCGTCGGGGTACTGGTTTAAAGGCTTACAATCCCGAAAAAGTATTCAAAGGATACACACTTTTCACACCTCTAACAGGCCAAGGTGAAGTCTACCTCCTAAATCTAGAAGGAGAAGTAGTACACCAGTGGAATCTGCCTTATCCACCAGGGTTATATGGTTATCTCTTGCCCAATGGCAACCTTTTTTATAACGGTAAGACTCCACCAGAAGAACCACTACGTTTTGCTTTGTGGGCTGCATTCAAAAGTGGCGTTGTTTTAGAAGCAGATCCCAAAGGAAATATTATCTGGGAATATAAGCATCCAGATCATCATCATGATGGACGCAGACTAGCCAATGGCAACACAATAATACTCGCCATTGAAAAGATACCTCAGTCGTTAGTTCCCCGGATCAAAGGCGGTGTAGCAGGTACAGAACCAAATGGTGAGATATATGCTGATGTGCTTTATGAGGTGACTCCAGGAGGCGAAATTGTTTGGACTTGGCACGCTCACGAACACCTCGATCCAGATATATTTACGATTACACCCCAAGATCATCGACATGAATGGACTCATGGGAATACTGTGGGTGAACTCGCGGATGGCAACATTATAGTCAGCTTTCGCAATATCTCCACAGTTGTCATTATCGATCGCAAAACCGGAGAAATCATCTGGACGTTGGGTGATGATGTGCTAGCACAGCAGCACTTCCCGAACGAACTCGCTAACGGTAATATCTTGATTTTCGACAATGGCGCACATCGTCGTAACATCGCTCTCAATTTCTCCCGTGTAATTGAGGTGAACCGCCAAACCAAAGAGATAGTTTGGGAATACAAGGACAACCCGCCCCAAAATTTCTTTAGCTCTTACATATCAGGAGCGCAACGTTTAGCCAATGGCAATACCTTGATTACAGAAGGTGCTTATGGTCGAATTTTCGAGGTGACAGTTACAGGTGAAATTGTTTGGGAATATATCAATCCCCACTTTGCAGTTAGAAATATTCCTGGTGAGAAGTCGCCCGTAACTAGTGGGGAACAAAATACAGTTTTTCGCGCCTTCCGGTATGCACCTGAAGAAGTGCCCTGGCTTTAGGGGAAGGCAGGGGGGCAGGGGAGCAGAGGAGGAAATAATTAATCCCTATTACCTATTCTTTACCCCCTATCCTTACCAACAATTTTGGGTTATTTGAGTATTACTCCAGTTTTAAAGTTTGGTTAGTGTCAAGAATTTTTCACGCTACACACGCCTCAAAAAGGATTTTGTGACACTAACAATTTAAGATTTGGGATTTTGGATGAAAATTCAATTCCCAATGGCGATTAACAAGTCCTATTTACCAAGGTACTTAAACATGGCTGAAATTAAAGTATACAGTGCAGTTGTTTGTCCTTATGCTCACCGTACCCGCTTGGTACTCCAAGAGAAAGGCATCGACTTTGATTTGATTGAGATTGATTTGCAGAATAAGCCGGAAGGGTTTACCAAAGTTTCCCCCTATGGTAAAGTTCCTGCGATCGCTCATGGCGATAACCGAGTTTGGGAGTCTGCGGTAATTAACGAATATCTCGATGAGGTATTTCCCAATCCACCACTGTTACCCAGCAACCCTATTGCTAAGGCACAAGCTCGCATCTGGATCGATTTTGCCAACACCAGGTTCGTTCCCGCTTTTTCTACCCTGTTGCGGAGTTCTGATCCCCAAAAACAAGAAGAAGCTAAACAGGAACTATACAAACACCTGGAATTCATTGAAAACGAAGGTTTAGCAAAGCTATCAAAAGAAGGCCCCTACTGGTTTGGTGAATCCATCAGTTTGGTCGATTTCACCTACTTCCCCTGGTTTGAGCGCTGGGCTGCACTCAAGCAGTATCGTGGCTTTGGAATCCCAGAGCAATTCACCCGTGTACGTCAGTGGAAACGGGCTTTGAAAGAGCGTGAATCAGTGAAAGCGATCGCTCATTCTAAGGAATTCTACATCGAGCGGTATGCTAAATTCGCTGCGCCTACTCTCGCTGCTGTTTAGGGACTTCCAAATAAAAATATCCAATTACTTCTTGTGGGGTGGGCGTCTCGCCCGCCCAGTCCATAGGGCGGGCAAGATGCCCACCCCACAATATTGGATAATTTATTTCTTGGAGTTCCCTACTACAAATTACGTTAGCGTAGCGTTAGCGAGTCCGCGAGCGTCATTACGACTTTTCCAAAGTGAGCCGCGCTTTTGAGGTAATGATAAGCCTCTCGTGCCTCAGTGAAGGGGAAAACTCGATCAATAATCGGTTTGATTTGATGTTGTTGCATCGCCTGATTCATCGCCTCAAACATTTCGCGACTGCCAACATAAATTCCCTGAACTGTTAAACTCTTAAAAAGTATTGGCATGGGGTCAATCTCATTTCCTCTGCCTGACAATACACCAATCAAACTAATACGTCCCCCAATGCGGACTGCTTGTAGCGATTTTGGTAGAGTACCTGCACCGCCTACCTCGACTACATGATCTACACCTGTACGATTGGTTAATTGATAAACTTGCTTTTCCCAATCTGGTGTTGTTTTATAGTTGATTGTCTCGTCAGCACCAAGTTGTTTCGCCCGTGCCAACTTTTCATCGCTGCTGGAAGTAATAATCGCTCTCGCACCATGTATCTTCGCAAACTGGAGAGCAAAAATTGAAACTCCTCCAGTACCGAGTAATAAAATACTATCACCTGCGCCAATATTGCCTTTTGTCACTAGTGCGTGCCAAGCTGTAACTGCTGCACAAGGTAAAGTTGCACCTTCAATATAGGATAAGTATTCAGGTAATATCACTAAACCATCTTGGTGTAATACAACATACTCAGCCAGCATTCCATCGATCCCGCCTCCGAGATCGGATTTCATTTTCTCTTTAGTTAAAGAGCCATAAATCCAGTCTTGGAAGAAAATACCAGCCACGCGATCGCCTATTTTTACCCGTGTCACACCTTCTCCCACCGCCACCACTTCCCCTGCACCGTCAGATACCGGAATTAACGGATATTTCTGTCGAGTACCGTAAGATCCTTCAATAACAAGCAGATCGCGGTAATTTAAGGATATTGCTTTGATTTGAATGAGAACTTGTCCAGCTGCGGGTTTTGGTTGGGGGCGATCGCCTAACGCTAGGGCATCAATTCCGGCGTTGCTTTGAATTTCGTAAACTTTCATATAATTTCTGTCTTATTCCCGCTTTAACTTATCTTCTCGCTTTAAAAAATGGTTCCTTCCAAACGAGTTTATTTATTATTGGTTTTGGGTATAGCGATCGCTCCGATCCTATCCTTATTTCTGAACGTTAGAGCAGCCATCGCCATCACTGTGCTATTTGATGCCATCGTTCTCGGACTGATGGTTGTAGATGGTTTACAGATGCGGCGTTCTCGTGTGCAAATTACCCGCGAGTTGCCATCACGGTTATCCATTGGGCGGGATAATCCCGTGGTGCTGAAGGTGACATCGCCAAATACCAACGCCCAAATTGAAATCTGCGACTATTATCCAACAGGATTTGGCGTTTCTGCACCTACACTAAATGCGATTATTCCCAGTAACAGCACGGAGGAATTGACGTATACCGTACATCCAACACAGCGCGGAGAGTTTCCTTGGGGGAATATCCAAGTTCGACAGTTGGGGATTTGGGGATTAGCTTGGGATGATTGGCAAATCCCTCAAAGTCTGCCAGTGAAAGTTTATCCTGATTTAGTCGGATTGCGATCGCTCACAATTCGTCTGACACTGCAATCATCGGGATCAATGCGCCAATCTCGCAAAACTGGTATTGGTACAGAGTTTGCCGAATTGCGAAACTATCGCACTGGTGACGATTTGCGGTTTATTGATTGGAAAGCTACTGCCCGTCGGGTTGGCGCTTATGGTAATGCTATGCCACTGGTGAGAGTTCTAGAACCAGAACAGGAACAAACATTACTGATATTACTTGATCGCGGACGGTTAATGACAGCAAAAGTGCAGAGTTTGCAGCGATTTGACTGGGGTTTAAATGCAACTTTATCCTTAGCTTTGGCAGGTTTACATCGAGGCGATCGCGTGGGTGTTGGTGTATTCGACCGCCAGATGCATACGTGGATTCCCCCAGAACGCGGTCAACATCATCTGAATCAGCTAATTGATCGCCTAACTCCCATTCAACCAGTGTTTTTGGAATCTGATTACTTAGGGGCAGTGACAAACGTTTTACAGCGACAAACTCGCAGAGCGCTGGTAGTAGTGATTACCGATTTAGTTGATGTCACCGCCTCTACAGAACTCCTAGCCGCACTCTCCAAACTAGCGCCCCGCTATCTCCCCTTTTGCGTTACTCTGCGAGATCCGCAAGTTGATCGTCTAGCAAACACCTTCACCGATGATGTTACAGGTGCTTATGCCCGTGCAGTATCACTAGATTTATTAATGCAACGACAAGTGGCTTATGCCCAACTAAAACAAAAAGGTGTATTGGTACTAGATGCACCAGCAAATCAAATTGCCGATCAGTTAGTTGAGCGATATCTGCAACTCAAAGCCCGAAATCAACTTTGACCAAACTTGAGGGCAAGTAATATCATGTCCGGTTAAAGACTTATCATTAAAGCAGCAGAGGAGCAGGGGGGCAGAGGGGAAGGGTTTTTGATAGATTCGGGAATCATAACTAATTAGCCGGACTTGATATAATGGGCGCTCTCAGACTCTTTACTAGGGACTGGGGCAATACGCTTGGGTTAAGGGCGACTGGCAACAATTTTGGGTTTTCGAGACGGCGATTTATCGCCGTCTCTACAAGTGTTTTGTTGCTCATTCTGAACTGTATTAGGGACTGGGCAAGAAATTTCATAATCCCCAATCCCCAATCCCTAAAACACCCCATCTTTACGGAATTTGAGATTTTGAATGCGAGTATCTTCAGCCGGTGGTACATCCTCTTGAGCAAAGGGAATCTGCTTAAACTTAGCAGCTAGATATTCTGCTAAGGCATCTTGCTCAGAACCATCAGCAGCAAAGGTGGCTAAACCTGTGCGTTTACTCTTATCAGCATCCTTTGATGTCAAATCAACTCGTTCTCTTTTAGGAAAAGGATAGCCATCACCACCACTTGCTAGAAAGTTGAGGGTAACAGTGCGGAAAACCCGATTAGGATCGCCCACTAACTCTGCATTTTTAACTACTACATCAATAATTTTGCCTTTCCCATCTTTGATAGCAAGGGATTTGACACGCTTACCTGCTGGCAAGTTTGGGTCAAAGCTAAAGGCTAATCCCGCTACTTGGGGAAAACTGCCAGGGGTAGAACCTGGTGCTATGGCTGCAACGCTGTGTTCAATTACTGTCAGCAATTCCACAGCATTCAGAGTAACTAAAGTCAAGCCATTGTTAAATCGTAAAGCATTGGTGATATCAAGTTGGGAAATTTCTTTTTCTTTCTTGCCTGCCACAGGATTTGCTTGGGGTGGTAGTTTGATAACATCTTGTGAGCGAGTCGAACCTTGGGGAAAGGTATATATACCGATATTGTCACGGATACTACCGCCGTTTTTAATGGAAATGACAGTTTTAGGATCGTATCGTTTAGCGATCGCTAAATTAGCTTCGGCTGTCAAATTTCCTAAATTCGTTTCTTGGGTGCGGACATCACCCCGCCAGCCATTGAGAAAAACGTTGGTTTTCCCAAAAATTTGGCCATCTTGGGCAATAATCACTTTTTTGAGTGCTTCTGTAATGGCGACAATTTTGGGGTCGGGTTTCCCGCCTACAGCCGCGACTCCTTGGGAGTCAGTCGCATAAGCACCGCTGATTTTGGGGTCAATACTCTGAGGAATAATCACTCCATTAGCATCAAAGTTAACTACTAGACGACCAACATAGCGATAGTTTCCATCGGTATTAACTATCGCTATCGGATTCCCATCTGCTGCTTTTTTGATGATTGGGTAAGTTCCAGCAGATTTATCACCCACTCGAAGACGGTCTGTTTTGTCGGCTAGTAAGGTATTAGAACCACCAGCAACAATGATATCTACTCCCTTGAGTAATTCTGCTAGCTTTTGCTCAATGGCAATTTGCTGCATGTGTGCCAATAAAATAACTTTATTAATTTCTGGGTTTTTTGTTAGCAGTGTATCAACAGAAGTTTGAATTTCAGCAGCTAAGGCGGCGATGTCTGCGGCATTACGGTCATTAAACTCTTTGGGTAACACCGTCACACCGCCGGGAGAAGAAATAGTTCGCAGTGTGGGAGTTGTCGCCCCAACTACAGCAATTTTTTCACCATTGACGGTAATAATGGTGTTATGGGCAATTTTATTCGGAATTTTACTTGCTTCTTGTCCATCAGCAGTAACTAATTTTGCCAGGTCTTTATCAGTGCTGAAATCGAGATTCGTGCTGAGATAGGGAAATTTTGTACCTGGGTAATCTTCTTTAGCGCGGATTAAGTCAGCAACAACACCCGTACCCAAGTCAAATTCGTGATTGCCAAAGGCGATCGCACTAAAACCAAGAGCATTTAGAATTAAAATATCTCCTCGTCCCTGACCACCAAAAACTGTGTCACTGGCAAATAAGAAGGGACTGGGAATATAGGTATCTCCAGATGAAAGAATTAAGGTATTCGGATAATCAGGTTTCCCGTCACCATTAGCATCTTGATTTTTGAGTGCATTCAACACCGCCGAAAAGTTCGGTGCATCCTTCAGCGCGGGGACACCGGCTTCTTGGTCGGAAGTATGTAAAAGTTGCAGTGTGAACCCTGACTTATGTGCTGTTCTGACTTGCGCCACGCCACCAGTAGTTCCTAGAAATAAAAAAATGCTAGATATAATTAGCAAACTTAACTGGCTAGCATTTAAATCTCGGCGATTAAGCTTACTGATAAATCGATTTTTCTGACCTAACAAAGGCATAATAAATTTTAGAGTTCATCAGTGGTGAATAATCTTTAGTGTATTATCAATATTCCATAGCAAGTATTTCATAAGTTAATTTTAATATTCATCTTCAGGGCTGTATTCAGAAGCGTCTGGTTGCAAATGTGGTTGTGCAGCAATAAAGGCTGGATGACAAATACACGATTGGTGAATTTTACGAATAGTTGGATATGGATCTAAAGAATATTTAAATCGCTCGGCATTATATACTTGAGGTGCAAGGAATACATCTGCGATCGTTGGCTCATCACCATAACAAAAACTGCCACACAATTTACTGTTAGCCAGAATATCTTCGAGTGCATTTAAGCCTTCTCCTAGCCAGTGGTGATACCAATTCATTTTATCCGCCTGATTTAAACCTATTGCTGAGGTCAGATATTTACGAACTCTCATGATGCTCAAGGGATGAATATCACAGCCGATTAAAAGCGCAATTTGTCGTGTATAAGCTCGTGCTAAAGTATCTAATGGTAAAAGTGCTGGTTGCGGATAACGTTCTTCCAGATACTCAATAATAGCTAATGATTGAGTGATGATAGCCTGACCATCGATGAGAGTTGGAACTAATTTTTGAGGGTTGATTTTGCGATACTCATCTACAAATTCAGGCTCACCTTTTCGTAGTTTTGAGACACTTCTATACAAATAAGAGATTTTTTTTAACTCTAGTGCAATCCTGACTCTGTATGAAGCTGTTGAACGATAATAGCTGTAAAGTTCTAACACAGTATTGATACTAGAAACAAATGTTTAATGACTGACTTTGATTTATAGCCTTTTAAAACCTTATATCGAGCAATAAATCACTCTTGAAAAAATTAAATCTAGTTGTATATACTTACTTATCCATGATTATTATTCACCGTAATTCGTAATTTGTAAATTACGAATTACGAATTACAAATTACGAATTATTTACTTGCCTTGCCAAACAATTTCCTTAACTTTGATTTCTTTTGGAATCAATTTAATTTTGTAGAAGGTATCTGCAACTTCTTGTTGTTTAGTAATCACTTCATCAGTGAGCGGAAGTACATCATACTCACGCCGCTTTTCTGCTGTTTCCAACACAGGAGCATCTATACCCAAAGCTGGGGAAAGAAACTTAGCAACTTCACTAGGATTATTCTTTGCCCAGTCACTAACTTTCTTGACTCCATCCAGAACTACTTTCAAAGCATCCGGCTTGGTATCAACAAAAGATTTTGCAGCCAAATAATAACCACGATTGGGGGCTAATCCCGTCGCATTTACTAAAGTACGTGCGCCTGTTGCTGCTTCTGCTGCGGCTAAGTAAGGGTCCCAAATTGCCCAAGCATCAACATTATTTCCCTCAAAAGCAGCACGAGCATCGGCTGGGGGCAAAGTTGCTGGCTTGATGTCACTGTATTGTATCCCTGCTTTTTCCAGCGCCTTCACTAATAGGTAGTTAGCATTAGAACCTTTGGCAAAGGCAACTTTTTTGCCCTTGAGTTCAGCTACACTTTTAATAGGTGAATTCTTATGTACTAGAATGGCTTCAGCTTTGGGACTCCAGGGGTCGTAGGCAACATAAACCAAAGGAATACCCCCAGCTTGAGCAAATATAGGTGGTGATTCTCCGGTATAGCCAAAATCAATACTGCCTGCATTCAATGCCTCTAGCATTGGGGGGCCAGCCGGAAATTCCGACCAAGTTACGGAAGATCCTGAAGCCGCGAAAGCTTTCTCTAATTCCCCTCTTCCCTTGAGCGCATAGAGGACAGTTGAGGCTTTCTGATAGCCGATGCGAACTGTAATACCGCTAGCTGCTGGACTAGGGGTGGGGGTTTGGGTTGTCTGCGGTGTGCCAGTGCCAGAGTTAGAGTTGTCGCTTGCACTTGGAGAACAAGCAGAGAGAGCTAAAGTTAAGCCAAGTCCTACTGCAAATAGTATGGAAAAAGTGCGGATTCTTCGTTGTTGGAACCTCTGGAGGAAGGCAAAAGCCATACCTAACAGTTGGGTTGGAGAGAACTTAGTCAACATTATTACTCTGCTTTCAGGGATCAATAAATATTAGATTTCAGTAAACCTACGGCAATGCCCGATAAGTTTATTGATTTACCGTATTATATTGGACTATGGACACAAAACATTGGCTAGCAGCTTATTTACGCAAAATCCTGAAAAAAACCTGCTTCTAACCAGCTTTTACCCCCTTTTCAAGTGCAGAACTGGTTTATCCCCTAAAGGTCTACGACTATTTTTGTTGGGTGGAACGTAGTGAAACCCAACATCTACCCCTCAAGATTTCCCAACTCCTTTTACCATACTCAGTGCTGAGTACTCTTTTTCTTACTCAGCACTCAGCACTCTAAGGTCGCTTGATGGCTAAAGTAAGTCCATCGGCGATGGGGACAAGGGAGAGTGTTATCCGTTCGTCATGATGTAACTTTTTGTTGAGCGCCCGGAGTGCTTGGGTGCTTTCATCTTGAATTTGCTCATCAGCAACTTTTCCTGACCATAAAACATTGTCAATCGCAATCAATCCACCTGGACGGACTAATTGCAGCGATCGCTCATAATATCCATCATAATTTTCTTTATCGGCATCAATAAAAGCAAAATCAAATGTCTCGGCTTGCCCAGTTGCCAATAACTGATCTAAAGTCTCTAAACCTGGTGCTAATCGCAAATCGATTTTATCGGCAACCCCAGCTTCTTGCCAATATCGGCGGGCGATCGCAGTAAATTCTTCACTTACATCCGCAGCAATGATTTTCCCATCATCTGGTAGTGTCAAAGCAACAGAAAGTGAGCTATAACCTGTAAACACTCCAACTTCCAGGGTTTTTTTCGCTCCAATTAACTGTACCAGAAGTCTCATAAACTGCCCTTGTTCTGGTGAAATCTGCATTCCACTCCGGGGATGATTGGCAGTTTCTTGGCGCAACTTCCTAAGAATCTCTGGTTCCCGCAGCGAAACGGATAAAAGATAATTGTAGAGTTGGTTATCAAGACCTATAGACTGTTTTGGCATGGTAGATGAGAAAATTAAGAGAATCTACAGTTATACTATCGCTGATAAGGGGAATCTCAGGAATAACATGGTGCGGTTAGTTTTGACAGCAATATTGCTAGTGTTAGTAACAGCTTGTGGCAGTATTGGACTGCTACCAACTAGCGAGTTAGTGCAAAAAGCGATCGCACTTGGGCTAGAACAAACTCAACAAAAACTTAGCCAACAGTTGGATTTAGATTTTCAAGGATTTGAAATCAAGCGGCTATCAATTACCCAGGAACAACCACTGACGATTGAAAATTTACCAGCTTTCCACGTTCGGGGAACTTATGACTTGATTGTTAAGTTACCAAAACGAAGCTTGACGCAACCACAAAAACCCTTTGATGTTTACCTGCAAATTCAGCAAGAAGGTAAAACCTGGCGATTGCTGCTTCCAGAAAAAGGTAGTAAAAATACTCAATCAATTTGGCGTAGCTATCTCATTCAATAGCTGGTATGTGCAACTATCAAAACCATCACAATCCTTTCTGTTGCTATTTTCATAAAAAGGTAGTCAACCCAACGTTAAATCAGCGTGAATTCGACGAGTCATATAGTGTCAATTAGCTGTAAAAAAGACCTCTCCCTGGTTTTACTACGCAAAACCGTCCCTCTCCGACTCGGAGAGGGACAGGCTTGAACTTTAGTTCAAGACAGGGAGAGGTTTATCAAATTCAAGTTAAATCGGCGGTTAGAAACCGCCTTGGTTTTGTGTGGTCTATTTACCTAAAATTTGCTGTAATTGGCGTAGCTATCCGATCGAAAAGCTGGTGTGTGCAAAGAGAAAAACCATCACAATAATTTACGTACAAATGCTGGGTTACAGTCATGATCGAGGTAATAGTTTCACCGGAGACAGGGCAAGATGTATATTAACTTTTTTATCAGTTCCATAGCTGGAATTGTGGTTGTAGTGCTGGCGGCTTTTGGACTACTGCAATGGTTGCACATCCCTGCGGGTAACTTTCTTGATTGGGTGATTGGTGGTGCTAGTTTTTGGTGGCTATTGGTAATTGTTACCGTACCGTGGAATGTGCATTTTCAAGCCAAAGAAGTCTTAGCAGAAGCAGCACAATCAACTGAGAAAGGAATTCCAGTCGATGGGAAACAAGTGAAGTATGTCACACTTTTGGCCAAGCGATCGCTCTGGGTTGCCATTGCTTTACACTTATTCTCAACCGTTGGTCTTTATACTCTGGCTGCTACAGGTATTAGTACGGTGGGGTATATAAGTTCTGGTGCAGCTTTGTTATTAACAATTCTACGTCCTGCGATTCGCGCTTATGAGTATTTATATGCGCGGTTAGCGATGATTCGCCAAGAATGGAAGTATCCGCGCGAAGATATTTTTGAACTGCGCGATCGCTTCTCTACATTGGAACAAAAAATTCAGTCGTTGGAAGATCAACTCAACCCAGAACAGCCCTATTCTTTCTCTGCAACTCAACAACGCTTTGCTGAAGAGACTCGCAGAGATTTAGCCCGAATTGCAGCTAACTTCGAGGAATTACGAGCGACAAATCAAACCGAACATGAGCGTTTGGCAAGAGAAGCCAGAAATGCGATCGCCCAACTTTCCACCGACGGGCAATTTCTCGATCATGTGCGCGAAATCATTCGATTTTTTAAGACTGCTTAATTATTCCAATAGACATCTCCGAAAAAGAATGTAGAGACGTAGCACTGCTACGTCTCTACAAGGGTTATGGGTAACGCATATTTAATTTCTGGAGATATCTAATGAAACTATTGTCTATCCCCGAATTCTTCAATCAGTCGGGGATATTGTTCATCACAAATTATTAGTCAATTTTGTGTGGGGAAAGCAACAGAATATCTAATAAGTGTTGAAGTAAAAGCTTTTTCTGAAAAACACTAAACGAATCATGGCATTGTCAATGATTATGACATTAACTCTTAAATTAGTTGCTGAATATGGGATCGATAAGTTAGCTAAAATTTTCTACAGTTACTTTATGGTAACTACTTTACTTTAGTAACTAGTTACTTTTAGTATCTGATGTAATGCTTTAAAATTTAGACTCAAAAACAGTCAAAGCAGAAACCTTAGCTAATCAGGAGATATTTGGTGGTAAACATTCTACATATTGATTCCAGCCCCCGTGCTGAACGATCGCACTCTAGAGAACTATCTAAGGAATTTGTCAGTGCTTGGAAAGCCGCGCATCCTGAAGATGCGATCGCCTACCGAGATTTAGGGCATCATCCAGTTCCTCACGTTGATGAAGCTTGGATTGCAGCGTCTTTCTCACCACCAGAAACCCATACCCCAGAATTAACAGAGGCCATCAGGATTTCTGATGAGTTAGTAGATGAGTTTTTGGCAGCCGATCGCTACGTCTTTGGAGTGCCAATGTATAACTTTACTATACCTTCCACCTTCAAGGCTTACATTGACCAAATTGTTCGCATAAACCGGACTGTTGCAATAGAAGCTCAAGGTTTTAAGGGGTTAGTCCAGGGTAAAAAGGCAGTTATCATCACATCTCGCGGCGGTGACTTTAGCGCCACCTCTCCTTATGCCGCTTATGACTTCCAAGAACCATACCTACGGACGGTATTTGGTTTTATTGGGATTACAGACATTCAATTTATTAACGCTAATAGTCTAAACGAAAATGATGCCCGTACCAAATCTCTATCAGAAGCACGGGCAGCAATTCAAGATGCGATCGCCCAGTGGTAAGAGGAACGCAGGGGGCAGAGGGGCAGAGGAGCAGAGGAGAAAAACTTCTCCCCTGCTCCCCTGCTCCCCTGCTCCCTTGCCTCTTCTTCATGGCGACAACCGCTCAATTTTCCAAGTATTATCTAAGCGGCTATAAAGCAAGCGATCGTGCAGACGGCTAGGGCGTCCTTGCCAAAACTCGATTTCTGTGGGGATCACTCGTAAGCCTCCCCAATGAGGCGGTCGAGGAATCTCCTGATTTTCATATTTGCTATAGAATTCTTGCAGGCGTCGCTCCAGGATTTCTCGGCTTGCGATCACCTCACTTTGATTAGATACCCACGCACCCAGGCGACTTTTAGCAGGGCGACTTTCAAAATACTGGTCAGACTCAGTTTCGGAAACTTTCTCCACATACCCCGAAATTCTGACTTGACGTTCCAGTTCTGCCCACCAAAAGACTAAAGCCGCCTGGGGATTTTCTGCTAGTTGTTGTCCTTTGTGACTGTTGTAGTTGGTAAAGAAGGCGAAGCCGCGTTCATCAAAATCCTTAAGTAAGACCATTCTGGCTGAAGGCTTACCATCTGGTGTAACAGTGGCAATGGTCATAGCATTGGGTTCGGGGAGTTCTGCTGCTAGTGCCTGATCGAACCATTTTTTAAATTGGATAAAAGGATTGAGGTCTACTTCGAGTTCGCTTAAACCTTCCAAGGTGTAGTCTTTGCGGAGGTCAGCTACGGTTTTGTCCATTTTGATTTGTTTCCTTGCTATCAGATACGCTTATACATATCTTTGTTAAAAATATCTATGATGATTAGATAATAATCAGTGCCATCAAGAATTTTACAAGTTCTCTCAAGGAATACCTAATATAGGTTGCATAAGATGCGCCGTTCAGCCTCCCTTCAACGCCTGTTAATTTATGGTCTGAGTGGCCCGATTATCGCTCTCAATGTCTGGCTACTATCCGTACTTTTTCGCTATTTCCAGCATCCCATTACCGTCTTGAGTATTGCGACGATTCTGGCTTTTCTCCTAAATTACCCAGTTAAGTTCTTTGAACGCGCTCGGATTACTCGCACTCAGGCGGTGATCATCGTTTTACTTGCAACCTTAACCCTGCTTGGGATTCTAGGCGTTACCTTAGTGCCGTTGATCATTGACCAAACCATCCAACTGTTAAATAAGATTCCTGATTGGTTAACCGCTAGTCAAGCAAACCTAGAGCAGTTTGAAATGGTGGCTAAACAACGACGTTTGCCAATTGATTTGAGGGTTGTGAGTAGTCAAATCAATGCCAATATTCAGAATTTGGTGCAACAGCTAGCTTCTGGTGCAGTGGGATTTGCTGGAACATTGCTCTCAGGATTACTTGACGTAGTGTTAGTCATTGTGCTTGCATTTTATATGCTTTTATATGGCGATCGCGTCTGGTATGGTCTAGTCAATCTTTTGCCCTCTAATATTGCAGATCCCCTGACCGCATCCTTACGCCTAAATTTCCAGAACTTTTTTCTCAGCCAGTTGTTGCTAGGACTATTCATGGTGCTAACCCTAACGCCAATTTTCTTAGTGATGAAAGTACCTTTTGCTCTGTTATTTGCTATATTAATTGGTATTTCAGAACTTATTCCCTTCATTGGGGCGTCTTTAGGTATTGGTTTGGTGACGATTTTAGTACTGTTGCAAAATTGGTGGTTGGCAGTTCAAGTTGCGATCGCGGCGATTTTGATGCAGCAGCTTAAAGATAACCTGTTAGCTCCCAGGTTACTCGGCAACTTTATCGGGCTAAATCCTATCTGGATTTTTGTAGCTATTTTGATGGGATTTGAGATTGCTGGGTTGTTGGGGACGCTGGTTGCTGTTCCCATTGCTGGAACCATTAAAGGTACTTTTGATGCGATCAAGAGCGGCAAGTCGAGTGATTTTGTCTCAAATTTCACTATTACCAACGATCCACCGCCTGATTAAGACTTAAATGTGTTTTAGGAACTTCTAAATATAAGTGTCAACTTAAGCCCCGGCGAATTCCATTCGCCCGTATTGATTCTGACTCCTGTTAGCGATAGCGGGGCGTTTAGCCCATTCTGACTTCTGAATTCTTCTTCAACATTTTCCTACTCTCCAATTAGGTAGTTCCAAATAAAAAAATATCCAATTAACTCTTGTGGGGTGGGCGTCTCGCCCGCCCAGTCCGTATGGCGGGCAAGATGCCCACCCCACAATATTGGATAATTTATTTCTTGGAGTTTCCTTAGATGACGATCGCGATCGCAAAACCATCGTATCCTTTGCTGCCCACAGTCTGGATTGCTGTAGCATTGACACGCGGCTCAGATGCAAGCAGTTCATTGAAGCGGCGTACTCCCTGGACGCTAGGATCGCTGCTAGCAGCATCAATCACGGCTCCGTTACGCACAACATTATCAGCGATGATCAGGCTGCCGCGACGGGAAAGTTTGAGCGCCCAGGCGAAATATTTGGGATTGCTTGGCTTATCAGCGTCAATGAAAATCAAGTCAAATGGCCCCTGATTCTCGGCGGCAATCTGTGGCAGCGTAGAAAGTGCCTGTCCGAGCCGAAGGTCAACCAGTTTAGACAAACCAGCGTGGGCGATATTGGCACGGGCGACTTCAGCGTGTTTTGGGTCAGCCTCCAGCGTGATTAGGCGGCCGTCACTGGGTAACGCCCGCGCCAGCCAGATTGTACTATAGCCGCCCAGCGTACCAATCTCCAGAATGCTTCGCGCCCCTTGGATTTGCGCCAATAGTAGCAGCAGCTTGCCCTGGTTTGGTGAAACGTTGTGTGGCGGCAGTCCGGCTGCGGCGCTAGTCTGGAGGGCTGTATCTAGTGCGGGGTCTGATGGTACAAGCAAATCGGTAAAGTAACGATCGACCGCAGTCCATTGCTCTTGAGTCATAGATTCTCGCTTTTTACCCCATCTTTAAAATACTCAAGATTGGGTGTCAGAGCTTGCTTCATCGGAAAGGATGGTAATGATTTCACTCAACGGGCGATCGCGATTAGACTCCTCTGGTGTTTCTTTACCCAAGGAGGTTTCTTTTACCAAACGGTAAACGTCGGCTGCTCCGTAAAAAATGCGCTCTGTTAGACCTAACTCTTTAAAGGTTTCTGCAATCTCTTCCATTTCTCCTATCCAACGATGGGCTTTTGGTGTCATCGATGGAATGGAACGGGTTAATATGCTAGCAAGTTCTGGTTGGCTATTAGATACTTCATCCCATAGTTCTTTATCTAAGCCTAAACGATGGGCTGCAATTAGTAATTCTGTGCTGATTGCTGTAAGTCCTTTTGTCAGGGCGGCGTAGGACATTTTCAAGCCGGAAGCCTGACCAATTTCATCACCAATCACCCGCACATCTAAGCCATGATCCCGCAGTTGTAGGAGTTGATTTGCTTGTTTTCCTGAAGTATAAATGCGGGTGCGATTGGGAACTCGCGGTGGTGGGCCAATAATTGATCCATCTACGAATGTTCCCCCAACTGATTCAATGAGTTGGCCGATACTGATGACTTTCTGGGGTGCGATCGCATTACAGTCAACATAGAGAATGGGTTTACCAACATTACCAATCGCCTCAGCTACTTGCTGCGCTGCTTGGGTAGCTGCTGCGGGTACTAGAACTGACAACACTACATCAGATTCAATTATCAGTTGCGTGAGAGAACCCACATCTTGAATGTTGGCTGCGGCTGCTAGTTGCCGAGTTCGTTCACTGCGATCGTTTAGGGCTGCAATAGTTTTCAATCCATGTTGATTGAGAACAGCTGCGATCGCTTGTCCCATATCACCCGGACTTAAAATACCAATGGTTTGGATAGGCATGGAAAGTTTTGTATTTACTTTGTGGCTGACAAGTTAATTCAGATAATCGAGTCGTCAACAAACCACACTAAGTTGATTCAGATGCCGTACTTTAATCAAACCACGGATAAGGTTTACAAGCAAGCCATCTGCTATGAATACAAACGTTTACCATCCTGATTACTATCGAGTTCTTGAACGTCGTGATGGGAAGTGGTTTTTAAAACTTGGCGAGTTATTCTACTCGAAGCTGCCATTTGCTGTTGACATGAATGATTTTAAATTGCTGTACGGAATATCCAAGCAACAAGTAGCCATTGAATTATTCCGCATCAACGGCGGGATATCTGGCTATTACTTGGCGGATCTTCGTCAGAAAAAATACTACTACTGCGGGGCTGAGGTGGAGGGAGTGAAAGCAAAGTTGCGATCGCTTGGCATCGGACGAGATGATCCAATGGATTAGGCGATCATTCCTAGTAAATCATCCTGAAAAATTTTTCAGGATAATTTATGCTGTGTTGTATTGCAATCAGCGATCGCAGAAGGAGTAAATTTTTTCTGGGCTGTTTCAATCCCTAATAGGGATTTTGATGAATTGCAATTTATCATTTCGTTGAATTAAAGAGGTTGCAGTTGTTTCAATCCCTAATAGGGATTTTGATGAATTGCAATGCGATTACGGGGGTAATGTTTTGCTGAATATAAGTGTTGTTTCAATCCCTAATAGGGATTTTGATGAATTGCAATGTAGTCAATAGTATGACTACTTTTTTATTTAAGGTTTCAATCCCTAATAGGGATTTTGATGAATTGCAATGCTACATACGGATTTAAAGAACTACGATTAGTTAAAAGTTTCAATCCCTAATAGGGATTTTGATGAATTGCAACTCAACAGGTTTACCACGCGAACCAAGCGGGGCGTTTCAATCCCTAATAGGGATTTTGATGAATTGCAATTAATGCTGTAAAGCTCAAGAGTTCTTTGCAATGTTTCAATCCCTAATAGGGATTTTGATGAATTGCAAAAATACGATATATATCTCTTAGATATTTAGGTTCTGTGTTTCAATCCCTAATAGGGATTTTGATGAATTGCAAATTGTGGACTAGATGTGAAATACTGCAACGAAAGTGTTTCAATCCCTAATAGGGATTTTGATGAATTGCAAACGATCTTTTGTTCTGTTCCATCCCAAGTTAATGGGTTTCAATCCCTAATAGGGATTTTGATGAATTGCAAGTAATGTTTGCCATCCCTATAGAATCCTTTATACTGTTTCAATCCCTAATAGGGATTTTGATGAATTGCAAGGACGGATGGCAAGGGGGCAGTAGCACAAGTGCTACCGTTTCAATCCCTAATAGGGATTTTGATGAATTGCAATTGTAAGCTCCAAACTCTTTATTGCGGATCTCCTGCGCGGTTTCAATCCCTAATAGGGATTTTGATGAATTGCAATGCGGCAGGCTGAAAGCCAAGCTATATTTAGTTTTCAAGGTGCGGTTGCGCGAATCTAGGGTAATCATAGCATTAGAGAATTTCTTTGGGAAGAGTTTCGGGAAAAATTGAAGGCTGACACCCAGTTTTTGTAAGCTTTTCAGACATCGCGCGGATGATGATCGAGTCATTAATGGAGTCAAATGCTTGCTGGTGTTGAGATAGAAGCACTTTTTTGAGGCTGCGGAATTTGTACACCTACCCTTCCGCGCATTTTATATACAGGAAACCTGTGAGATGATGCGATCGCTAAAAATAACCTAATACAGAACGGCGCAAATAAACCATCCATTCCAAATCAACGAAACGCTTACGTTGTATTCATTTTTAATTTTTAATTTTTAATTTTTAATTCCGCCTCGCGGTAGGTGATGGGGGGCACGATCGCTGCTTTCAAAGCCAGAAATCCCAGTTTTCATATACTTGTAGCCTCCCACATCACACGCAACAATAGTAATACTACTCTTGAGATTCCTCAGAGACGGATTCTGATTCGGTTTCAAGTTCTTCTGTTTGGACTTTGGGGGCTGGAGGTTTAACGGGTTTTGGGCCACGCGCTAGGGCAGGATTTCCCTGATGCCTGTTTTCATCCCCTAATGATTTTTTCCCTTTATCAGCCGAGCGATTACGGCTCGGTTTTGAGTTTTTGGGGTTGGATTCAATCGGAGTTACAGAATCCGTATTCTCGGAATTTTTGTCAGTGCTTTCTTGAGACTGACGTTCCGATTTTTTGATTGGGCGTTCTACCATTGTTGATTTTTGTAAATTTATCTGTATAGTACATCGGTTTGGTGGCTATCAAACTGTTGAGTAGCATTTTTTAAAGATTTTATGAGAAAAGAATTCAGGAGTCAGAATGGGCTAAACGCCCCGCTATCGCTAACAGAATTCAGAATTAAAGAGTCAGAATCAAGAAGCGACTCGAAAATACTTGCTAAGGGACTGACAAATAAAAAAATATTCAATTAACTCTTGTGGGGTGGGCGTCTCGCCCGCCATATTAAACTGGGCGGGCAAGATGCTCACCCCACAACATTGGATAATTTATCTCACCAAATATAAAAATGGGTGCGTTCAGTTATCGTTAACGCACCCAACAACTATTTAACAAAATCAGGTCGTGCCTGTTGCCTTGATTTAAACTTTTCTTCTAAAACTGCCCAATTTTTTTGCTCGATTAAGTTAGTCAACTCATCAAGATGATGACGATATTGTTGGAGCGATCGCAGCAATGCTTGACGATTATACCGCGCCATCATCACGCCCAACTCTGGATTCCCGCCTCCTACACGACTGGTATCCCGAAAACCGGAACTAGCTAACTTTTGGGCTAATTGCAAAACATCGGGGTCACTTTCACTCAAACAAGCAGCAATCAACGAGGAACTGATCATTACAGGTAAATGGGAAATCCAACTCACAGCGCGATCGTGTTGCTCTGGTTGACAATAGTAGATATTTGCTCCTAGCGATCGCACAATTTCTTCTACAACTGTAATTGCACTAATTGGTGTTGTAGTCGTTGGTGTTAGAACATAAGGTTTATCGACAAATAAATGCCGTTGTGCAGCTTCTATACCATTGTCTGTTCTTCCCGCCATTGGATGACCGCCGATAAAATTATCCCAAAGGGGAGAAATTTCTTTGACTATCTGTGCTTTCGCCGAACCCACATCAGTTACGACTGTAGCGACAGACAAATGAGCGATTAACTGTTCAAATTGGGGCACAATAAGGGCTAGGGGTGTACAAATAAATACAACTTCTGCGGCTGCTAAAAGACTCAGATCAACAGATGCTTCATCAACACTGCCGAGACTAACTGCCTTTTCACAGGTGGCTTCACGGCGACTGACTCCTAAGATATGATGTCCTTGCGATCGCAAATCAAAACCCAAAGATCCGCCAATCAGTCCCAATCCTAAAATTCCAATATTCATTTTTGATTTTGACATTCTGTTTTTATGACTTTACCAACTATTAAAGTTGGCATCCAAGGGGTAGCATCAATGACTGTAGAGGAATTACTGGAAAAATATGCAGCAGGAGTCTTAAACTTTAGTGGTGTTGACCTCCCAGAAGCTAACTTGAGTGGGGTCAAACTCAGTGGTGTGAATCTTAGGGATGCTAATTTGAGTATAGTTAACCTGAGTGGCGCGAATCTGAGTGAAGCTAACTTGAGCAATGCCAAGCTAAATGTAGCAAGACTAAGTGGCGCGAATCTATGCAGCGCTATTTTGAACAATGCTAGTCTCAATGTCGCTAATTTGATTCGAGCGGATCTCAGTCGCGCTCAACTAAGAGGAGCCTCATTAATCCGCGCCGAGTTAATTCGTGCCGATCTCAGTCGTGCCGATCTATTGGAAGCTGATCTCACCAGTGCCGATTTGCGAGAGGCGACACTCCGCCAAGCGAATCTCCGTCACGCTAACTTGAATGAGACTGTCTTGAAAGGTGCTTCCTTGACGGGAGCTAATTTGGAGATGGCTAATTTAAACTCCAGTGACCTCAGTCGTTCCGATCTAAGCGGTGCAAATTTGCGAGAAGCCGAACTCAGACAAGCCAATCTCAGCCATGCTAACTTGAGTGGGGCAGACTTGAGCGGTGCAAATCTCCGTTGGGCAGACTTGAGCGGTGCAAATCTCCGGTGGGCAGATTTGAGCGGGGCAAAATTGAGCGGTGCTGATTTAATTGGCGCAGATTTAAGCAATGCGAACTTAACGAATACGAGTTTAGTCCACGCCAATTTAACTCAGGCAAAATTAATTAGAGCAGAATGGGTCGGTGCTGACTTAACAGGAGCAACTTTAACTGGAGCCAAGCTTTATGCTACCTCCAGATTTGGTTTAAAAACTGAAGGGATGATTTGTGAATGGGTTGATCTGAGTCCAAATGGCGATCGCTCCATTGTCCAAAACTTCCATTCTGAAGAGTCACGAGATTTTTTTAACGAAACACCGCCAACAATCAGGATTATAGTTGATGCAGCCCTAGAACACGAAGCCAATTTTGCGATCGCAGGCGCTTACTACCAAATTGCTCAAGAATATCGGCTGCTAAAACAACCCCCAAGCATCGAAAGCGGTCGTCGTCGAACTATTTTCACCTTTCATGTAGATAGCGACGAAGCATTATTTTCCACTGCTTACATTGTGATTCTTCCCTTTTTAGATGCCGCATCTACTCAAAATAATATTTCCAGCATGGTGGAAATGATTAATAGTCAAGTTGTTGGGAACCAAGATTTAAAATCACCCGATATGGTGAAACAATTAAATATTCTTTTAGAACAAGCCATAAGTCAGGCTACAACAATTAAACAGGTGAAAAAAAATATTGAAGTCGCCGCCAAGTTAAATTTTTGTAAAGCCCCAACTCAAATAATTTTAACGAATTCCAGCGCCCACCTTTTGATAGTCCATGACCATCCCAACTTTGGAAAAAGATTTATTAATCGTTCTGCTCTCAAAGCTTCAGCTTATGATGATATATCTAGTGAACCAACAAAATATATATTACCTTCCTTAGACATGGTGATAGATTTCATTAAAGGATTTCACTATATTAGTCATTAGTTATCAGAAAAATGGGTTTAAAACCCCGTGCTTCCAGCACGGCTTTAAAGTAAGGAGTAAGGAGTAATGAGTGGATGAAAAATGGGTATTTACTCATTACTTATTACTTATTACTCCTTCTTCCCCGTTCACGACGGTGAGGATGTCAAGGGGTATTGGACTAATGCCTCATGACTAATGAAAAAAACATGGAGGAAGAAAATGAGCAACATTTTTAATAAAATGATCGGTCGAACCCGCTATGTAGTATTCCGCCTATTTCTGCACTTAGGAGGAGGCGAAGTAGCGCCAATTTTGGGAGTATTAAATAGTGTTGGGCGAGATGCGATCGATGTCGATGGTGACTTAGAAGTTTTGGGAGAAGGATTAGTAGAAATTAGCCAAACCCTGCTGCAATATGATGAATATTGGCTTTCTGCTGCTAACGAAGGTGATGTATTTTGGAGTGAAGGCGAGGCGGGAGATTATGTCAATGAATTATTTACTGACTCTGCCCAAAGATATCTCAGTGAACCAGATTACAATTCTGACTCTGGATTGAATGAACCTTTATCAATACCTGTAACCCGTAATGTCATTGTGATGCTTACAGTAGCTTACGAAGGAGAAGTACCAGAGTTGGAAACTGACCTTTCTAACGTTCAGGCACTTAAGGAAGCTTTGAAAGCCTTAATCAACCTACACTATAAACATAAGCTCCAGGCAATCCAGGTACATTTCTCGCCAGCACAGTTAGGCGATGAACTCACTAGCGATCAACTGTTGCAATATTATCCCGAATTGATTCCTTTGTAATCTGTTGGGTAGTCCGTACTTACTACTCACATCGAGAAATTGTTAAGCTCAGAGGTAGGACAATAATCCAATGATCATGACCATAGTACGTAAATTTACAGCCATTTTTTTAGCTCTGAGTTTGTGTATCACAACTGTAGCCTGTGGTGGCGAAAATCAAACCAAGTCTCCAGCTAAGAACGTTAACCAAACCTCTAATACCACCAGGCTGAGTGACGGGCAGTATCAAATACAACAAGCTACTTATGACGATGCAAGCGGTGAGTACAGCTTGTTTTTACTTAACAATAAGCCACCGACATTTTCAACCGAAAATTTACAAATGGCACGGTTAACTGATGATGAAATCAAGCAAGGTAAGAAAACCTATCTGAAGGTAGAAAAAGGACAGCCGATTTTATATCTAACAGAAGACTTTAAACTTGAGTACGTCCACAACGTTACCGAAAATAAAACCAATCCCCAAACAGGACAACAAGAGACGACTGTAGTCCGTCGAGAAAATAGCTTCTGGGCACCCTTTGCGGGGTCTGTGGCTGGTAGCTTGGCGGGTCAGGCAATTGGTAGTCTGTTGTTTAGACCCCAGTATTATGTACCCCCTGTCTATCAACCAGGACAAGGATTAAGTGGCTTCGGTGGATATGGCGGAAGCTATGGCCAAGCAGTTCAAAGTTATCAAACTCGCTACAACGCTCCACCCGCAGCCGTGACAAACCGTACTGCGTTCCGTAATACAGGGACAATCAGAAGGTCATATCCTGGAAATTCAAATGTACGCAATACACCGCGTAGCACTACAGGTAATAACCGTCCTTCTGGTTCTGGTTTTGGCGGCAGTAACTTAAGACCCTCTGGTAACTCCAGCACTACCAAACGCAATTCTGGTAGCGGCTTTGGTAGTGGGCGTAGTACAGCCCCCCGTCGTTCAACTGGTTTTGGCAGCAGACGCCGTTAGGAAATTCTAAGCGACTAGAAGTCGCGGCTACACAAGCAAAGTCCACCTCCGTGGATTAATGCAAAATCAAGGGTTTTTAACCTGTGTAGCTGTGATTTCTAATCGTCAAAATATATGAAAATAAATGTTTAAAATATCTTCTTGAATCTATGCAGTTGGTGACGAAGAATGATGAATTATTCGGTCAAATAATATGAAATACTAAATACAAATATTGCTAAGAGAACAGGAATTATTTTACTAAATTCTATTCGCTTTTTTTGAGCTATTTCTAAACAAGATATAGGAATCATCAGAGGCCAGAAGATAGTTGTCATCAAAAACATCACAAAGGATAAAAATTTATCTTCGGAAGTGGAAGTGGGATGACGTAGGGAAAATATTAACCAATTGCTTAAAAAATAGCATGACATTAACAAATAACTAATAGTTAAAGTCAGTTGTATCTGATTCACCGTAAGTACTCCTGAAGTTATGTGAGCTTCACCAAACATCAACCGTACAAAGTTATAACATATACAGTGGTCACTTCACCCCGTATTTGCTGATTCAAACACTCCTCATCCTTGTCAAGGTGAGGTTTAAAAGTTTAATTATACTAGGACTTACGCACTGTACAAATGCGTCGTAATGTGGATTACCTAAAATAGGAAGTTTTCAGGCTTTTCTTAATTATCCTGCGATGCCTACGGCGGTAAACTACGTAAATAGACCATGCTGTAGGGGCACAGCAATGCTCATTAGTGTCAACTTCAGCTGGAAATAGCTTATCTGTTAGCTTCCATGCCCGCCCGGAAATAAATAAATGAGTAATGAGTAATGAGTAATGAGTAATAAGTAATAAGTAATAAGTAATAAGTAACACCCATTACTCATTAGTTATTACTTGTTACTTCAAAAATAAATTTTCGGGCTAATAGTTAAAGTCTACTGGAGTAGACTGGAGATTTATGGCGATATTTAGTCATCTTCAGATGACTTTAGCTATGAGACGGGAATTTCAATTCCCGGCGGACAAGCGGTTTCGCGTTAAGTTGACACCAATGGCGAGACGCCCACCCCACAATATTGGATAATTTATTTCTTGGAGTTCGCTAAGACAGTTCCATCCACACCGAAAGATCCTCCATATCAAATAGAGGAAGCTTTTGAATACCAGCTTTTTCGAGAGTATTGTCTTGTGTACTTCCGCGCCAGATTACGCAAATTACGAAGTCCACGATCGCACCCTCATTACGCAACGCTTCGGTACTTTTTACAACCTGACCACCTGTTGTAATCACGTCTTCAATGATACACAATTTTTTGCCTTGGATATCAATTCCTTCTGCTAGCTTCTCAGTACCATATTCTTTTTTTGTCTTCCGAACAAAGACAACTGGTAATTCAACTTCTAATGAAATTGCAGTCGCTAAAGGAACTCCCCCTAATTCCAATCCTGCTAGAATTTCTGTGTCTGGTGGAATCTTTTTTACCATTTCTTTAGCTAGCTGCTTCAGTAAAAAAGGATTAGATTCAAACTGGTATTTATCAAAGTAATGGTCAGATACCTGACCAGAACGTAACTGAAACTCGCCTTTCAGATAGGAAATACGAACAATTTCTTTGGCTAATTCGCTATGACTCATTTTTACAAAAAGCTGGATAAAGTGTAAAAAAGCCGATGGAGAACGCATCGGCTTAACTGATAATATTCAACAGATGAATAGTCTACTGTTCTTGAATTGCTGCTGCTTTGGGAGGAAACTGAATTCTAGGATCTGGCATAAAATTGTATCTCAAGTACAATCCTCCCGATACAAACAGGATAATTAATAACCCACCAATACCAAGGGGACTAGGAAGCCAGAAAATAGCTTCTATATGGTTTAACTCACCGGGCTGGAGTTTCCACACTAATTGATTGCCATTTTTTTCTGGCTCAATCGCAGTTTCAGTTAGTTGAATATTCTTGGCTCCCCAAGGAGTCTTCAAGCTAAATTCTAAGTCGAGAATTGAACCAGCATTAGCTAGAACGTTACCTTTACTGGCAATTAGAGAGAGCGATCGCAAATCTAAATCATAAATTAACCGATTTCTAACTAAAAGTAAAAAATTGTTTTCCTCCAAGAGGACGTTTGATTCAATTTTGGGCAGTTCTGAGTCAGATTCGCTCTGCACAGACTCAGAGGGTTGATTTGCACGGGCATTAAAAAATTCGTTGAACTTCTCTTGCAATTCCCTACCACTACTAAAAGGAATTGTGACAATGATTTCTTCTTGGGAAACTCGCTGGGTTTTTCCTTCTAGTTGACGGGCGCGGCGCTCTATGCTGTTCAACCATTCATATACAGAATCGCCGCTAAAACTGGTTAGCCGTTCTCCCAACTTAATATGCTGTACTAGTTCACCACTATTGGAATTATCAAAGTTAAGCCCCACATCGTACTTAACACAACCAGTCAGTAACAGTGATGTTAACAGCACTAGCCATAGAATAGGATTTCGCATGGGAAAGACGCGGTTCATCCGATTTCGACCATTCGGTGTAAATATAAAACGGAATGGTCTAATTAACCACAAGAAAATCTTTCCAAAAATTGAAGAATTTGAAACCATAAATCTCCCCAAAAGTCAACATATTTTGGATTTTAGGTCGCACCTTTGGTGCGCTTCCAGCGCAATTTGGATTTTGGATTGACCCCACCGATAAACGGATAAAGCTCAAAGATTTTAAATTTTGGATTTTGGTTTATCCCTTACCCCTTGTGGGTGAGACATGAACCAAAAGAATCTAAAATCTCAAATCCAAAATCTAAAATTGTTATCAGCCAGGGGTTCCTGAAAAATTCAACCAAAGCAAGTACGAGATGGTTAAACCGATAGCAATCAGCGCCACCCAGATAAAGCGATTATCTCTGGTATTGACCTGACTAAGGTCAACAAATTCTGGCTCCGTAGGTTTAGGCTTTTGCTGCACAGAAGATTTTGGAGACTTAGCAGGTATAGAAATTTTGAGTTCATTATCTGGTAATGCACCCAAATCGGGAATTTCGGTCATCCATTCGCTGGGTCTTTTCAGCTTTGGTGCTTTTAAGATGTAAAGCATCTGCCGCGCTTGTTTGCCGATTTCAAAATGGGGATGGCGTTTGAGTCTTTCGCAAAGAGCGATCGCATCATCTGTGCGTCCAGCCGCTTCATAAGCTGTCACTAGATGAATTTCTACTTCGCCCCCAAGGCGAGAATTACGAGCTAACAGGGCGCTGGCCTTTTCTAAATTTTCTATGGCTTCGCGGTATTGCCCATTTTCAAAGGCAAATTTCCCAGTCTGGTAGCGGCTTTGAGCAATTTCTAAACTTTCTGTACTCACGTTTTCTATAAAAAATCAGCACTATTTTAATTTTGCCAATGTCAGCAATCTTTTTGGAATCTTTTCAAAAGCTGGCAATCTGAAAGTGGATAAACTTCTAAAATTTTAACTAAGTAGCTGCGACTATTTTCTGATTAAAAATTCCGGTATCTTATGCAGGTGAGCAAAATTATGTTGAAAATCAAGCATTCGCAACTGAATTGGCTCTTAGCAAGTATGACTTTAGCAGTGATGGGTGTAACTATTACTCCGGCTTCCGCCCAGCGTGCGATCGTGATTGATGGTGGTTATGGAGTCAGGCAGTCACCTGCTGTGGGTTCCTTTATTTATGGTAGTCCGATTCCTACACCTATGCCTGTAGACCCAGCAACAGGATTAATCCCACAACGCAATCATTTTCGCGATTATTCCTATCCCCAATTCAGGCAAAATGTGAGAAATTCCACCCTGATTAATCCAACTCTGGTTAATCCGTCAATTCGAGACTCAACCATAGTTAATCCGGTGATTATCAATAATTCATGGCGTCGTACACCATTTAGTGGCGGGCGATCGCGGGTTATTATTACCTATCCGCGTTAGGAGGCAGGGGGCAGGGGAAATGATTTTTAACTGTAATTTGGTCTAAATTAAAATTCGTTTTTTACTCGTGGACGAGTCTTTAATATTCACCTCCCTCTGCTCCCCCTACTCTCTCTGTCTCCTCTGCACCTCTTCCTCTAGGAAGCAAACTGCGAACCGAGAATCATTGTCCCAATCCCAACATCGGTAAAGATTTCTAGTAATAGGGCGTGAGGAATGCGACCATCAATGATGTGTGCAGCACGGACTCCTTGAGCAAGCGATCGCACACAACAACTCACTTTAGGAATCATCCCACCGCTGACTATACCACTAGCAATCAACTCGCGGGCTTCGCGAATATCTACTTTTGGAATCAAAGTAGATTGGTCTTTGTAATCTTTTAAAATTCCACTGGTGTCGGTCAGTAAAATTAACTTTTCTGCACCTAATGCTGCGGCAATTTCTCCAGCTACAGTATCAGCATTAATGTTATAAGCTTGCCCCGTCTCATCTGCGGCGACGCTGGACACCACCGGAATATAGCCATTGCTAGCAAGGGTGTCCAAAATCTTGATATTCACATTGCTGACTTCCCCCACAAAACCGATGCCTTCTTGACCTTGGGGACGGGCTGTAAATAGATTACCGTCTTTACCGCAAAGTCCCACAGCCAATCCACCAGCTTGGTTAATTAGCGCGACAATTTCTTTGTTAACTCGACCAACTAAAACCATTTCCACCACATCCATTGTGGCGGCATCAGTGACTCGCAGACCATTTTTAAATTGTGGTTCGATGCCCAGCTTATCTAACCAACTGTTAATTTCTGGGCCACCGCCGTGTACTACTATTGGACGCAAGCCAACGCAGGATAAGAATACAATGTCGCGGATAACTTTGTCTTTGAGTGTGCTATCTTTCATTGCTGCACCGCCATATTTGACAACAACAGTGCGACCGGCGAATTGTTGAATATAAGGTAGTGCTTCGCTTAGTACACGTACACGAGTGGCTTCAGTTTGCCTGATGTATTCAGAATCGTTGTCCGTCATGAGGAGCCTAACAGAGAGAGTTAAAACATATTTCAGTCAGTGTAGAAGACTTTGTAACTCCTCACAATCTCTGATGCCAAAGTCGAGTATGTTTGTACTATAATGACTCTAATAATTTTCTTGACTTGCCAATGTTAACCAACTGATAACCTCTGGTTTTGAAATCCTTAGAATATTAACTAAGCAGGCTGGCGAAAAAAGCGATCGCTTGTCAAAATGACCCAGATGTATCTAAGCATAAAAATAAGGAAGCTATGTGGCCAACCTGTATCAAAAACCTTTCACCTATTAAATATGCTTTAGAAACAGGAGAGCTACCTCAATGGATAAAGCAGGCTTTTAATAAAGAAGCGATCTTTAATGAAGATGAAATGGTCATCCCTATTCGTCCAGTTTCATTTTTAGGTAACTTTAGCACGGCTGCATATATTGATTGTCCTAATACCCCTGAACACCACATAGAAAATGCTCGATACAGCAGCAGCTATCTTCGTCACATCGAAAAGTATTACTGGTTTGACTTTGATATTTTTAGTTCAGATACTAAGTTAATATCATTGCGTATGGTAGTCAACGAGGGTGATGCTGACTGCAATGATGGTCGTTGGGGAGCAGTTTGGGAACGTAATACAAAAGAGCTTGTTGCGGATATCTTGAGTACTGGTGATATGGAAACGACTATAAAGGCTGTTTCAGAGAAATACATTCAAATGTATAAGCCTCATAATACTTGGATTCCTCGCCTTTGGAACATGGCGCAGTATGCTAAAGGACTCGAACTAGAAAAGCTCATACAGTTAGCAATGCAAATTTGTTTCTATCCACAGGCTGAAATTACTGAGACAGGAATTAGCAGAGATCCAGGATAAGTATGTAAGTGGAATTAAATATAAAACGGGCTAGAAAAGTACAGCTTTGAAGCTAGGGAACGAAAATGACCACGCTGCTAATCCAAACTGAAAGCACACCTTTGAGAGTCAATTTTCCTTCACTTGTGCAGATGACAAATGAGCAGTTCTACGAATTTTGTCAAGCCAATGGAGATTTGCGAATTGAGCGTACTGCCAATGGGGAAGTTATCATTATGCCACCAGCTTTTTCAGATACGGGCAACCGTAACTTTAACATTGCTGCACAGCTTGGGTATTGGACTGAACAAGATGGCACTGGCATAGGCTTTGACTCCAGTACAGGTTTTACACTACCCAATGGAGCAATGCGTTCCCCTGATGCTTCTTGGATTGAACTAGAGCGCTGGAAAGCCTTAACAGATGCCCAAAAAGCCTCATTTGCACCAATTTGTCCCAGCTTTGTGATTGAGTTACGCTCCTTGAGCGATCGCCTGATAAAATTACAAGAGAAAATGCAGGAGTACATCGATAACGGTGCATCATTAGGCTGGTTAATTGATCGGCAGAATCGAAAAGTCTACATTTACCGTCCGAATCGAGAAGTTGAAATTTTGGATAATCCCGAAGCAGTTACGGGTAATCCAGAATTATCAGGGTTTATCCTACGAATGACCAAAATTTGGTAATTAATGACCAAAATTTGGTAATTTGAGTCTTCTTAATAAGAAACTTGTGTTTTGAGAACGTTAAGAATTGCCTCAAGTATTCGCTGAGAGTAAAGCGATGTTCGTTGTTCGAGGAGCGATCGCACTACGCTACGCCATAATCTGTATACTGACGCTTGTATGGAGCTTGCAAACCCAAGACAATATCTTCTCGTGCTACTCCCATCATCACTAATTCCTCTGCTGGATTGCGATCGGTTAAATTCTGTTGCAGCCAGATTTTGCCATCTTTAATATCAAAATGCATTACGCATCGATAAATACGATTAAATCCTTGCCAACCGACATTCATCCATTGATAATGATTACGTTCTATGTCTAAAATGAGTTGGACTTCGACATCGTTATCTGAGACATCATCACTGGCATAGTTCGTCAACAATGTTTTGACATACTCTTGATATTTTGCTAGTTTATCCACTCTACAATCACCTCATCTACTGGATTGTAAACAATTAATAGCATTTGATACTGTTTGATCGCAGTTTGAGTAAACTCTAGTTGAAAAAATGTTTTGTACGTATCCAATGGGACTGCTAAGTATAAAACTCGCTCTGGTTCATATCCTGCTAATGCTAGACGGTAACTAAGAAATTGTCCCAAGGCAGAATAAAAATCTGTAATTGCCGAGGGGTTTAAAAAACTTTTGATTTCAATTGCTATTTTTTCATTTCCTTTTTCTGCGGCAATTATTTTCTCTGCACCTAAATCAATTTGGAAGTTGACTTCCCCAAATTTGAATTTTAATGGATCGCTTGTAATTATCCATTGTTCTTTTTGCAAAGCTTTTTTAACTGATTCATGAAAAATATCTTTTGCAGACACAGTTAGATCAATATTCCCCATTAATGAGAAACAGCTTTTTTCAGGATGCTAGGAATTCCCTCAAGTATTCGCTTGGCAACATCTTCAGGTGTATCCCCTTCTCGCTCAATGATGTGCAAATCGGCTTGAGAGTAAAGTGGTGTTCGTTGTTCGAGGAGCGATCGCAATTTACCTTGAGGATCAGCGTCTTGTAGCAGTGGTCTTGTGGTATCCTCAGCTAAACGGTTGTAAATTATCTCCACTGGTGCATCTAGCCATACTATCAAACCGTGGTGCAAGTAACCCCAATTTTCTCGCCGCAGAACAATTCCCCCACCAGTTGCTATAGTCAACTTTGTAAAAGCACAAACTTTTGAAAGTACGTCGCTTTCTAACTGACGAAACCCTACTTCACCTTCTTGGGTAAATAACTGATTAATAGATTTACCTGTCGCTTGGGCAATGACATCATCGGTATCCACAAATCCATAACCCAATTCCTTTGCTAGTAAGCGCCCTACCGTCGTCTTACCAACGCCCATAATCCCAATTAAGTACAGGTTGACTCCTTGTAATAAACTGCTCACCAGTTGCTTCGCTCCAATTATGAGTTTTGAGTCACAGTTTCAAATTATAAACTTAACGACTCATACATGCGTATTCAAGCAATGCCTGACTTAAGCTGCAACTGGAAAAGCGATCGCTAATAAGCTGATAATTAGAATATAATTTGTTCTCATAGGAGTGTTTCTCGATAAGATGTCTAAGATACCAGTAATCTCAGAACACATAGAAATCACTCCAGGTGTGTGCGGGGGTAAACCGCGCATTGCTGGACACCGAATTAGAGTGCAAGATATTGTGATTTGGCATGAAGGAACGGGACTTTCCCCTGACGAAATCGTTGATCATTATCCGAGTATCACTTTAGCTGATGTCTATGCTGCTCTAGCTTATTACCACGATCATCAAGATGAGATCAGGCAAGAAATTGCACAAGGAGAAGCCTTCGTCAGAGAAGTACAGGCTCAAACTCCTTCAATTCTGCAAGAAAAACTGAAGAATCGAAATGACACAAAAAATTCGATTCCACCTAGATGAAAATGTCAGTGATGCTATAGCCAAAGGCTTACGTCGTCGTGGTATTGATGTAACGACTACATCAGAAACAGGACTGATAGCTGCATCAGATGGAGAACAGCTTTATTTTGCAATGTCTCAGAATCGGGTAATTTTCACCCATGATGATGACTTTGTAATACTTCATCAAGGTGGCCTTTTTATGCATACAGGAATTATTTACTGCGCTCAGAACCGCCGCTCAATTGGGGAAATATTGAGGAGTTTAATTTTAATCTGGGAAGTGCTTGAGCCAGAAGAGATGAGATATCAACTTGAATTTCTCTGAAAGCTTTTATTATTGTTTTACTCAAATGCAAAAAAACTAGATGCCATGCGTAGCTTGCTTCCATGTTCGCGTAGTTTCCTGTAAGAAAGAAATACAGTAAGCTTTTTTGAGGAATACCTACGCGTATTATATAATTCATTCAAAAGATAACTCTACACAAGATTGCTACTACGATTTTGAACGGCGACATTAGCAATTTCCGCAGGAATACAACTATAAACTAAACCTCTGAGAAATTTATTTTCAACGGATGTCAAGGCTTTTTCCTTTGCGGATATCTAACTTACGTATAACTTTTATAACTTTCAAATCTTTTTAAATAATACAAATTCATCTTTTATTTGATCGGAATTAACTGCTGTTATTACTTGCTAATAATGTGTTTAAAGTAACTTAAGCAATAACTTAACCATTATTCTGTGAAATTCTCATAAGTAATAAATAATGATTTTGTAAAGAATATAGTAAATTTCCTGAGGTAACTTGGTAATTGCTGGATAGCGATCGCGGTACTTAACAAAAAAATTAACGTAGCTTGTTTGAAACTTTATCCAAACAATATCTGTCTATCTGAATAATCAGGGTTTTTACTCTGGTGGATAATTTTAAGTATACACAATACTGTGTTTCTAAAAGGACAGTATGGTTTTTCTAAAAGTTCAGTTATAACAAGCCTTGCTCAATTAAATGTTTTTGATAAAGGTGTCAATAATGACTTATTTGCTGCGATCGCTCAAAAAAACCTTACAAAATTGAAGTTTCGACACAAAGACTACTGCATATTTCACCCCAATAAGCCTGAATGAATAAATATAGTATGAATGAGGTGTCAACCATGACTCGAATTCGTGACGTTGTAGAAAGAGCTTTAGCAACTGGCTATTTGACAGTGGAAGCTGAAGATCAACTACGGCAACTGTTGACTACCCGATATGATCTGGAAGATTTTAATGCTTTCATGACTTTGCAGGAAGCTGCCATGACTGGTAAGGTCAAGCAGGAGTCTAGAGAGCGGTGTGGCATTAAGTAGAGATGTAGCCTGCTACATCTCACCGACGGGGGCGTTTACCATCATCTTTAAAATCATCATCATCTTCAAAAAATTCCCAATCATCATCATCCGCTTGATTGGTAGCCGGCGGCTGATAAGGGGGGATAATTACTCGGTAATCAGCATCGTAAATTGATTCAGTTTTTCCCGCAGCCGTATTTTTTGGCTCGCGGTAGCTGTAGGAGTAAACTGAACCAGACCGAGAACTACTTTTGGCTTCTGATTGACGTTCGTAAGTTGTTGAATCTCTTGGCTGTTGAGCTTGAGGGTTAGGGGTAGGTGCTTCCTCGGAATTTTCATCAAAGTTCCAATCATCTCCACTGCTATTTGTCTCCCAATCATCAAATACCTCACTGCTAGGCTCTTCTTTTTTACTAGCCGGTGGCGGAGGACTGGCAGGACGGGATGTCGGTTCTTCTCTCCGGGTTGCCTTGGCACGAGTTGAAGCGGCGGTTGCTCTGTTAGGAGTTTGGCGTTGTCCTCCCGGAAAATAATTGGATAATTTAAACAAGGTAGCAATCAATATCGATGTGAAAGCACC
This sequence comes from Nostoc sp., assembly GCF_036916655.1. Classification (GTDB taxonomy): domain Bacteria; phylum Cyanobacteriota; class Cyanobacteriia; order Cyanobacteriales; family Nostocaceae; genus Nostoc. The sequence goes on along the minus strand of NZ_JBALFY010000010.1, from coordinate 101,406 downwards.
AGTGGTAGTACTGAACAAAATCCATATCGCTAGTGGTAATGGTTGAGTTCGCGCGCCCAAAAATACTAGCGATAGGGCAGGTGAGAAATTTTGGACTAACAACAGCGTTAGTCCTCCCAGTACTGCCACCAATAGAATTAAGCGAATTACAGCCATAGCAATTTTGTCAGTTGTCAGTTATCAGTGGTTAGTTGTCAGTTGTCAGTTGTCAGTTATCAGTCTGATTATTCTTCGCTAATTACTGTTCACTGACTACTGACACTATCAGCCATCTCTATCATTACCCTTTTAGGACTATTGTGAAATTTCCGATGAGTCCACTGAGGGCGTTAGCGACGACCTTGCCACCGCTGAATTGGGATACAGTCAATATCTAGTTGATCTAAAGCACGGGCAACTACAAAATCAACTAAATCTTCGATGGTTTGGGGATTGTGATACCAGGCGGGAATAGCGGGGACAACTCTAACTCCAACTTCTGCTAAAGAAGTTAAGTTACGTAGGTGGATGAGGCTAAAAGGCGTTTCCCGCGGGACAATGACCAGCTTTCGCCCTTCTTTGAGTTGGACATCCGCTGCCCGTTCTAGTAAATCGGAACTCAAGCCAACTGCTAGCTTTGCCACTGTACTCATGCTGCATGGAATAATCATCATCCCCAGAGTGGCAAAGGAACCACTAGCAATCCCGGCTCCAACATCGCTCCAAGGATGACAGCGTAGTTTACCCGCAAGTGCAACACCAGCTTGCTCTCGCCAGAATAATTCTTGCCCGGTTGGTTCTGGTGGCATCCGAATTTCCTGTTCTGACTGCCAAACCATGTAAGTTGATTTAGAGGCGACCAATTCAATACTATACTCAGCTTCTAGCAAAAATTTGATCGCGCGAACAGCGTAAATCAGACCAGATGCGCCCGATACGCCTAAAATTAAAGGACTAGTGTTATTTGACACGTTAAACGTAGTTAATTTTACTCATCATCCGAGTAAGGATCTAGGTCATCAGGCTCAATATCATTTGGTAAATAGAGGTCTGAAAGCTCGTCATTGGAATCATTGGCAGTTAGATTTTTGGCTACGCCATCGCTGCCGACTGTTACCAAATCGATTTGCTGGCGGTAGTAATCGACACTTTTAACTTGGACGGCGACGCGATCGCCTAATCGATAAGAAGCGCGATTTTTGCGACCAAAAAGTGCTTGTTGTCTGGCGCGATATTCATACCAATCATCTTTAAGGGAACTGACGTGTACCAATCCTTCTACCCGCAAAGGCACACCAGGATTACTGCTGGATTCTACCTCGGCGGCTGGTACTTCAATTTCCACAAAGAAACCGTAGGATTGCACCCCGGTAATTACGCCTTGAAATACCTGACCGATGCGTTGCTTCATCAGTTGGGCTTTTTGCAGTCCGGCTAAATCAGCTTCAGCTTCTTGGACTTCCTTTTCTCGGTCGTTAATTTGGACAATTACCCTAGTCAAATCGCTTTGCAGTTCTTGTTGCAATTCTGGGGGTAAAACGTTCCAGTTAATTTCCTCGTGGCTGGAGGAGTGGCGCAGGTTAACGCGTTCTCTGACACGGGTATTGCGGCGATCGCGCCCGTTTTCGAGTAGGGTGTAATACACTCTTTGCATCAGCAAATCTGGATAACGCCGCAAGGGAGCGCTAAAGTGGACATATTGCGGTAGTGCCAGACCAAAGTGAGATCCTTTGGTGGTGCTGTATGCAGACGGCTTCAGGGTATCTTGTAATAAGTAAGTAAGAACTTGCTCAGAGGGAGATTCGGCAAAAGCTGTGGTCAAATGTTGATAATCTAAGGGTTGGATATCGACTTCTGGATCTAGTGTGAGGTCAACGCCTAAATTGACTGCCAATTTCAGCATTTCCTGGACATCTTCAACATCGGGTGTACCTTGGACTCGCCAGATAGCCGGAACACCAAGAGCATTTAAGTGAGTTGCAAATAGTTGGTTAACTAACAGTACCAACTCCGTGAGTAGCGATCGCACTGGTAAATCATTCACCACCACAGCGCCTAAAATCCCCTCATCATAATAGGCGTTTTGGCTAGGCGGCAGATTCAACTGGAGACTACCACGAGTTAACCGCACTTGTTTCACGGCTGTTTGCAAGGCTTGGAGGTCTTGCAGTATTTGGGAAACCTGGGGAGATTTATCTTGAGATTCACCTGTAAGAATTGCTTGAGCTTGTTCTGTACTTAGTGCAGTCTCTACATTGATGACACTGGGTTGAATTTCCCACTCCAACACTTCTCCCGATTTGGGATCAATGGTAATTAAAAAAGAGATGGTTAAGCGATCGCTCCCAGGTACTAAAGAACAGCGTTCTGCCACCGTTGGGGGCAAGATTGGCAACACCAATTCTCCTAGATACACTGATTTACCCCGTTTGAGTGCTTCTCTATCTAGGGGTTCATCAGGTTGGACATAGTGAGAAACATCAGTGATATGAACGCCTAAAAGCCAATTTCCGGCTAAGTTTTTTTCTAAACTAAAAGCGTTTTCGATAAATTTGGTGTCGCCGCCATTTACTCCTTCAATGGTGAGAGTAAACAAATTACGTAAATCTAGCCGATTTTTCAGGTCTGCTTTCAGCAGCTTTTTGGGCAACCTAGCGGCTGCTTCAACAACATTATCTGGAAAAGTCCGGGAAAGGTCGTGTTTGCACGTAACTAAATCTATATCAGCAGCAGCTTCGGCATCGCTACCGAGGATTTGCACGACTCTACCGAGGGGAGGATATTGTGCCAACGGATAACGCAAAACTTCCACATGAACCAGGTGATCGATCGCTTCTTCTAACTTTGCCTCGTTAGGTTGAATCTTGAGTTCAAATAGCAATCGATCGTCTAAAGGCACAGCCCGGAAACCTGTTTCCACCTGCTTAATTCGTGCCAGTAACGTGTGGTTAGAACGTTCCAGAATCAGCTTGACTTCCCCTTCAGGAGAGCGGCGGCGACTGCCTTCTTTGAGAACTCTCACCAAAACGCGATCGCCATTCCAAGCATTACTCAGATGACTTTCGCGGATGTAAATATCCTCAGCGCCTTCCACATCTTGAATAGCAAAGCAAAAGCCTTTACTAGAACAACGGAGTTTCGCCTCAATTATTCCCTCTTCTGAGATACGGCGGTACTTGCCCCGTTCCTTCACTAAAATACCGATTTTTTCGAGAACATCTAAGGCAATGTGAAGTTTTTGTAAACTTTTTTCATCTTCACAGCCAAGCTTCTTTTCTAAAACCTTCCGAGCTACCAATTTATCATCGGTGAAATTGGCAAGGAGTGTAGCGATTGAAAATTCCATGCAGTGAACCGACCTTTGGTCAAAACATCATTTGTTGTTTAATCTGGTTCTTTCCTGTATACCCTCACGGCTTACAGAAACAAGTTGGAAACTAATTGCCCTGAAGCAAGACTTCCTAAGTTCTCAGGAAAGGAAGCCCAACCCAGCAAAAGCGGGAAAATACGCCCACAGTTCCGAGCAAAGGAAGCCGACCCACGGACAACTCTGGGTGTCTACGAACTTCTCACTGCAAGATGCTCTCAGAATTTGCCTGCATTCAAGTCCCTTCACCTAAACCAAACTTAAGATTGCACGCCTGATTAGAATTTAGCCCCGCTAGGTAATTACGCGACGGGTTTTTGAGAAGCTGGGTTTAGAGAATCCATACTGCCCAAAAGCCCTATGCAGGGGAGCCACTGCGGTCTTCTGCCTTTGAGAGAAGGGGAGACACTAAAAGCCTTAGCGAGTCTGCGAGCGTCTGGGGTCTCCCCAAGTGGAGCAACTACCGTCAAGTGGCGTGGAAACTACAAGTGTTTGATTGTCTAGAGTGAAGGTAATTTTACGCCATTAGACTCTGATGTTTAACTAGGAGGAACTGCCGGTGAACCCAATTTTCCCACATGTAGAATCGGTAACAATTAGGTGAGCAGCTTAATAAGCAGCGAGGGTGAACCTTATCTCCATTATTGTAGATTTAGAGCGCACTTCCAGAAAATAGTTCTAGATATGAGTCGGGTAATCAGTATAGCATTGCAAGCAAGACTACCCAGACAAGTTAGCACTAGCCAAAAGTTTCGTCAAAAAACACCTACTGCTACAATTAGGACACAAGGCAAAGCAAAAATATAACTTTAAAACGGACTGGGCATTGGGCATTGGAAAAGGGAGCAACGCGAAAAAGTGAGATCATCGTGAAAAGAGCAGGGGAGGTAGGGGAGCAGGGGAAGTGAAGAGAAAATTTTAGTATTTTTTACGACCGGAATAATCCTAAATACACTTATTTCTTTCTCTCCCCCTGCCTCCCCTGCCTCCCCTGCTTCCCAACCTCACTGTTAGAGCATTGCTCCCTTGGAAAACTCGTAGTCCCTAGTCCCCAGTCCCTAGTCCCCATTCCCCTTTAGATTGGTAGCAGTATTATGTTGGCTCAATTCCAGAGCTTGTATCCCAAAGGTAGTCTGATTTCTGAATTAGTGCAAATTTTTCAAGGAAAATATATTGTTCGGGCAAGCGTGCAAATTGAAGGCGTAACCCGTGCTACGGGTATGGCAGCAGCCGAAACAGTAGAAGCAGCAGAAGACCAAGCCAGAACCAGGGCGTTGATAGTTTTGGGTATTACAAATGCGCCACAGGAATCAGTGGCATTTACCTCAAATCCAGTTTCCTCAGCGCCGCAAAACTCTTCCTTGAATACCAAAGTAGGATTAAATGAGCCTGCTGCCTATTCCTCCGTAAAGGATGAGGAGTTTGTTAGTAATCAGTGGTCAGCAGTCAGCGACAAAGAAATATCTACATCGCCCTCCAAAGGACTGAACATCAAACCAGAAGTAGTAACAAGCAGTAACGAACAGTATGGGTACAGCAATGCTGCGCCCCTAAATGACGATACCTATAGCCAGAATTTAAGTCAAAACTTTCCTGTGACTCCCAACCGAGAGTTAGAATTTGATCCTCCAGTTGAAAGCTTGGAAATAACCTTTGATAACCAGTTAGAAAATCAAACCTTTCCGGCAATTTCTGCCAATAATGTCACACCATTTACACCCCGGAATTACAGCCCTCAAGAAAATGTCGCCACCTCGTCAGGGAAAGGAAAGAGAAACAAGAAAGCTGAACCTGTGGATTTATCGGATGTAATTGCGAAAACAGATGTCGAACTTCAGCGTTTAGGCTGGACACCAGAACAGGGACGGGAGCATCTGATTGAAACCTACGGTAAGCGAGGGCGTACTTTGCTCACTGAAGAAGAATTACACGGATTCCTCAAATACTTACAATCGCAGCCAGACCCAATAGCGGGATTTTGATTAGTCATTTGTCATTGGTCATTAGTCATTTGTAAGGACTAATGACTAATAACATAGGCTCTTGAAACAGTAACGAAGCTATGGAAACTGTGAATTTTTCTGAAGTAATTTTTCAAACAGATGTTGAAATGCAGCGTTTAGGCTGGACACCAGAACATGGACGGGAACATCTCAAAAAAACTATGGGAAGCGCGGGCGTACTTTGCTGACAGAAGCAGAATTACTAGACTTCCTCCAATACCTTGCATCCCTTGCATCTCAACCAACACCAGCAGATTTATCGGATGTAATTGCGAAAACAGATATCGAAATCCAGCGCTTAGGCTGGACAACAGAACAGGGACGAGAACATCTGATTAAAGTCTACGATAAGCGATCGCGTACTTTACTGACAGAAGTAGAATTACTAGACTTCCTCCAATACCTTGCATCCCTTGCATCTCAACCAACACCAGCAGATTTGTCGGATGTAATTGCTAAAACAGATGTCCAAATGCAGCGCTTAGGCTGGACACCAGAACAGGGACGAGAACATCTGATTAAAGTCTACGATAAGCGATCGCGTACTTTGCTGACAGAAGTAGAATTATTAGACTTTCTCCAATACCTTGTATTTCAACCAACACCAGCATTAGACGAAATTTTTATAAAAACTTCTAGCAAGCAAAGTAGAAATTTGCTTACCCAAGAAAAACTACTAGGATTTCTCAAATACATAGAATCTCAACCTACAGTAGAATATCCCAGTAGAAATTTGCTTATCCAAGAAAAACTACTAGGATTCCTCAAATACGTAGAATCTCAACCTCCGGTAGAATATCCCACGGATATTGACGCGGAATATTAAGTACTTGAGCAGACCATCCATTCACAAAATAACCCCTCTTCATAAGTAAAGAGGGGTTATTTTTGTGGTTTAAGAGAATTTAAAGTGGTAAATCACCATTTGCCAATCGTGACTATTAATTAACAACTGCAACGGCTGGACGGCTACCGGCGGCGTGACGGTCAATCACTTGGTCAATCAAACCGTATTCCCTAGCTTCCTCTGGCGACATGAAAAAGTCACGTTCAGTATCTTCAGCAATCCGCTCAATTGGTTGACCTGTATGGTCAGCTAAATAGTCGTTTAGCCGCTTCTTGTGGTACAAAATTTCCCGCGCCTGAATTTCAATATCAGTCGCCTGTCCTTGAGCGCCGCCTAAAGGTTGATGAATCATAATCCGAGAATGGGGTAGACTCATCCGCTTACCCTTAGCACCCGCGCTGAGGAGAAAAGCACCCATACTCGCCGCCAATCCGGTACAAATTGTACAGACATCAGGGCGAATATGTTTCATAGTGTCAAAAATGCCCATACCAGCCGTCACCGAACCACCGGGAGAATTGATGTACATATAAATGTCTTTCTCCGGGTCTTCAGCATCCAAATACAGCAGTTGGGCAACAATCAAGTTAGCAATGTTGTTATCAACTTGTTGTCCCAAAAAGATGATGCGCTCACGTAATAGCCGTGAGTAGATGTCAAAGGCGCGTTCACCTCGACCCGATTGTTCAATAACGATAGGAATCATGGAAGCGTGTTTGTGGCTACTTTAAATACATTTTATCGGTGGCAGCACGAAACTGGGGCTGATCTCTACTGTTCCCAGGTAGATAAAAGTAAATCTTTCCCATTCTGCCTTATCCAACAAGAGACTAAAAGCACATTTTGCAATGGATTCAACTTTTAAGGGCACTTTTTAGCGGCAAAAGCTGTCTAAGAGAATATCCCGATTTAGGGAAGAACAAATCAAAAAACTCCAACTATCGCCAATCTCATGTTTCGGCCTTTGCTGCACAACCTTGGCGATGTGGTGATTAAGGGAAATCCAAGAAATAAATTATCCAATATTGTGCGGTGGGCGACACGATAGCCCAGTCCATAATATGGCGGGCAAGATGCCCACCCCACAAGAGTTAATTAGATGGATATTTTTTATTTGGAAGTCCCTAAACCGATAACCGAAATCCGACTTGCTTAGGGAATTATGTTAATTTTCGGTAACATTTTAAACATTTTTTTAGGATTTCCCTCGGCAATTATCAAGTTATTTTTGTTAGATTCGGTAAGTCGATAGTACGAGGTGTATTTAGAATAACTAGTCCTAATTGAAAATGCTATCCACTCAGAGAGAGACGTGCCATGCTGGAAAAACTTATACAAGCCGCCCTCATCACCTTCTTGCTCCATCTGATAGCAGGACTTAGCCCAAATACTTTAATTCAGACAAAGACAGCATCACCTATGCAAGAAACGCCACCAAATATTGTTAGCTTGCTGTTGCGATCTTTTCAATAAGAATGTTTCATAAGTTGCACAGGTTGTAAGTAAGTGGGCGCAAATAAACCCAGTTATCTAAATGATTATTGCCTTGTAGTCAGTGCTGGCTGACTACAAACCTGTAATTTTTTGCATAAACTTACTTAGGCGATATCAAAACCATTATAGTGCTACCTTCTAACTCAGGGTTTCTTGCTTATGTACATAGCCGTCTAGGCTAACACTCTTGGGAACAGGGTAGACTGAGCAAAGAAGGCAACTATTTGCGTTTGATCATGACTAATCGCCTTGCTGAAGCTAAGAGCCTCTATCTCCGTAAACACGCCGAAAACCCCATTGATTGGTGGCCTTGGTGTGACGAAGCACTTGCAACTGCAAGGGCGCAAAATAAACCGATTTTCCTTTCCATTGGCTATTCTAGTTGCCACTGGTGTACTGTCATGGAAGGCGAGGCTTTTTCTGATATTGCGATCGCTGACTACATGAACGCCAATTATCTTCCCATCAAAGTAGACAGGGAAGAAAGACCTGACCTTGATAGCATCTATATGCAGGCTTTGCAGATGATGAGTGGTCAAGGTGGTTGGCCTTTAAATATTTTTCTTTCTCCAGAAGATTTAGTGCCATTTTACGCGGGTACTTATTTCCCTATAGACCCACGCTATGGTCGTCCGGGATTTTTGCAGGTGTTGCAAGCGCTTCGCCGTTATTACGATACAGAAAAAGCAGATTTACAGCAACGCAAAGCCTTGATTGTTGAGTCTCTGCTCACGTCTGCGGTGTTGCAAGACGGTACAACAGATGAGCTTGAAGACCATGAATTACTCCGCCAAGGTTGGGAAACCAGTACAGGCATAATTACTCCTAGTCAATCTGGCAATAGCTTTCCAATGATTCCCTACACAGAATTAGCACTGCGGGGAACTCGATTTAATTTTGAATCTCGCTATGATGGCAAGCAAGTTTGTACCCAGCGAGGATTAGACTTAGCGCTGGGAGGTATTTATGACCATGTAGGCGGTGGTTTTCATCGCTATACTGTTGACCCGACTTGGACAGTACCGCATTTTGAAAAGATGCTCTACGACAATGGACAGATTGTCGAGTATCTGGCTTCTTTATGGAGTGCCGGAGTTCAAAAGCCAGCCTTTGAAAGGGCGATCGCTGGTACTGTACAATGGCTAAAGCGGGAAATGACCGCGCCTGAAGGTTACTTCTATGCTTCTCAAGATGCCGATAGCTTCACCCAAGCCACGGCAGTAGAACCAGAAGAAGGAGCTTTTTATGTTTGGAGTTACAGCGAATTACAACAACTGTTAACACCTGAAGAATTAACGGAATTACAACAGCAATTTACTGTTACCCCTAACGGCAACTTTGAAGGACGTAATGTTTTACAAAGAAGGAATTCTGGCAAACTGAGTGCAACGCTCGAAACTTCGCTGAGTAAGCTGTTTACCGTTCGTTATGGCGTTAGTTCTGAGTCGCTAGAAACTTTTCCCCCGGCTCGTAACAACCAGGAAGCAAAAACCACTAATTGGTCGGGTCGCATTCCTTCAGTGACAGATACAAAGATGATTGTCGCTTGGAATAGCTTGATGATCTCCGGTCTGGCTAAGGCTGCTGGGGTTTTCCAACAACCGTTATATCTGGAATTAGCAGCACAAGCAGCGAATTTTATCTTGGAAAATCAATTTGTAGATGGGCGTTTTCAGCGACTCAACTATCAAGGAGAACCAAGTGTTTTAGCTCAGTCTGAAGATTACGCTTTGTTTATTAAAGCTCTGCTTGATTTACAAGCTTCCAACCCTGAGCAGGAGCAATGGTTAGAAAATGCGAGCGCTATCCAAGATCAATTCAACGAATTTCTCTGGAGTGTAGAGTTAGGTGGGTATAATAACACATCACGCGACTCTAGTCAAGATTTAATTGTCAGAGAACGTAGTTACGCAGATAATGCGACACCCTCAGCTAATGGAATTGCGATCGCTAACCTTGTCCGTCTCGCCCTACTCACCGATAATCTAGATTATTTAGATTTAGCGGAACTTGGTTTAAAAGCTTTTAAGAGTGTAATGCATCGCGCTCCCCAAGCTTGCCCCAACTTGTTTACAGCTTTAGATTGGTATCGTAATTCTACCTTGATTCGCAGTACAACTGAGCAAATAAACTCGCTGATCCCCAAGTTTCTGCCGGCGGTTGTGTTTGCCATCACATCTGATTTACCAGAGGGAAGCGTTGGATTAGTTTGCCAAGGTTTGAAGTGCCTTGCACCAGCAGAAAGTTTAGAGCATTTATTGCAGCAGGTGGAGAAAAGTCAGAATAGAGCTTTGGATTAATTCATAGCGGTTTTTAAACGCAAAGGGACGCTGAGGAAAGCGCAGAGGTACGCAGAGTTTTTTAAGATAATTTGCTACGAACTTACGAAATTATGACGAACCGAAGCGAATTAACCGCAATTGTGTTAGCTGGGGGTAAGAGTTCTCGCATGGGTCACGATAAAGCGTTGATTCCTATTGAAGGAGTGCCGTTGTTGCAGCGAGCTTGTGCGATCGCTCAAAGCTGTGCAAATACTATTTATATAGTCACTTCCTGGCCAGAACGCTATCAAGACTTGCTTTTACCTGGTTGCCAATTTATTCGAGAAGTACCTTTATCTGGCGAATCCCTCGCCCACGGGCCTTTAGTTGGATTTGCTCAAGGATTAGCGCAAGTAGAGACAGAATGGGTGCTGTTGCTAGCTTGCGATTTACCAAGATTGCGGGTTGAGGTGTTGCAAGAATGGGTAACTAGACTTGATGATGTAGGAGATAATGCGATCGCAGCTTTAACTCATAATCCTAAAGGTTGGGAACCTCTGTGTGGTTTTTATCGCCGCCACTGTTTGCCACAACTTTTAGAGTTTATCAACCAAGGGGGGCGATCGTTTCAGCAGTGGTTGCGGCAATATCCGGTAGAAGTTTTGCCCTTGGCAGAACCCGAAATGCTGTTTAACTGTAATACACCAGAGGACTTGGCTTTAAGTTGAGTTTGCGACTGGGGATTGAATCGTGCTAACTATATGAACTGGAATTATCAAGAACGCGAGGAGCGATCATGGGGCAGACACAGGAACTAGGACAGATTATTATCCTGAATGGTGTCCCGCGATCGGGTAAATCAAGCATTGTCGCAGTTATCCAGGAGACATTTGATGGTCTATGGATGAACTTGGGTGTCGATAGGTTTATGCAAATGACTCCCGCACGATACCTGCCTGGGATCGGTCTGCGTCCAGGGGGAGAACGCCAGGATATTGAACCCGTGGTTCCCATTTTGTACAGCGCTATGTATGAGTCCATCGCCGCCCATAGCCGTTTGGGTCTGAATGTCGTGGTTGATGTCGGACACCATGATGCCTACGCAATAGAACGGGGCATTCTGGCTGATAGTGCCCGACGTTTGAACGGATTGCCGGTTTTGTTTGTAGGTGTTCGCTGTCCCATCGAGATTATTATGGAACGACGACAAAAAACGGGGTGGAATGTGGGAAGTACAGCCGACTCCCCGATACCACATCCGGTTCAGTTATGGCAACGTGAAGTCCACATCCCTGGCATCTATGATCTGGAAGTTGATACCTCGTTGTTAAGCCCAGGTGCGTGTGCTGAGGTGATCCGCCAGCACCTCGCAGATAATCCAGCACCATCGGCATTCCAACGACTCGCGGCACACTAAGTAAGTCGGCGTAATTGTTGGGATAAGGCAGGGGGCAGGGGGCAGGGAGCAGGGAGCAGGAGTGATTTCTCCTTCATCTCTTTCATCTCCATAACTCATTACTCATTACTCATTACTCATTACTCATTACTACTGCAATAAGTCTACTTAACTCGGCAGAATTTGCGATCGCTATCACTCTCAGGATATTGCCAAGAATAAGCAAAATGGCTCACTCCCTTAAGTTGGGGGGCAAATTTTCGGAGTGCCTGCATTTGTACTTCTAGGGATGGACGATTACTGACGGATTCTCCCCATTTACCAGCTAAAGCCGGGATAATCTGTGTACCTGGTTTTGCCATACTCAGAACCCGTTGCACTTGCGACACAATACAACTAACATCACCGCAATTTCCATAAGCCATCGGATGCCACTCTAATGTAGTGGGAAACCGATCCCAAGGTTGCAAGCGGGAATCATACCCTTGTCCTACAGTTTGGTTGCCATCTGGGAAAAACACCACTCCTGTGGAAATACCTTGCTGCTTTGCTGGGTAACTAGCAATGGTGACAAAATCTAGAATTCCTTGCATGGCGTGGGCAACGGCAAGCTGCCACAACTCCCATTGTAAAAGCGGCTGTCTATCGGTTGCAGGCAGAATTGATTTTTCAGATGGTGGGAGAGGGCGTCCTTGCCAGAGGGGTTCTCCTTCTTGGGGATAAAGTTTATCGACTTCGGTTATATCTCCACCAGTGACAAATCCCTTACTCAAAAAGCGGCGAATCAACTCCAGCCCTTTATAATTTTGTGCCCGTTTAAATAAAGCTTCTTGGGTTGCGGGGGTAAATAGCCATAAATCTGAAACTTTAGTGGCGATGGAATCACTTCCAGCTTGTCGGGGATAACGCACATAGTCTAATAACAAGCCATCTGGACGACGACGCAAAATTTCTTGTACCAATTGATAGTAGTCGCGTTTTGCTTGCAAGTTGTAGGGGTCGATAAATACTTGAGAGCCGTTATCCACCACATATAAACTCGTTTGACCTTTGCCATTACGAGCGATCGCACTTTCTCTATCTGGACGCTGGGCGTAAGTATAGCCGAAATTTGTGGTAAACATCCAGGCGTAGACTTTCAAACCACGTTGCCGACCTTTATTAATTGCTGTGGCGAGTATATCAGTGTTTTCTGCCCCAGGGGTGCGAATTACGGCAGGCCAAACCGTTGGGTTAGCTTTTGCTGGTAATAAAACCTGCCCGTCGTAAAATACTTCTACATAAACTTGGTTATAGCCACGATTAACAATCCGATCCATAATCTGATCGATTGTTCCTGGCTGAATGTCACAAGGATACAAGCGCAACCAAATAGCTTGAACTTGCGGCCAAGTCCGAGTCCGGCACTCCTGTAATTCCTGTGCCTGCTCTTTTAGCATATTTTGGTAACGCGTTTGAGCATTTTCATTGCCTTTAAGGGCTGACAAACGCAAGCTTTCTTTTTCTTGCGCCACCGCTGATGATAACTGACAATACTCACTCACTTGCGCCCTTGCTGGTTCGCTCCCAAAGTTGGGGAGCAACGAACTACTAGTGAAAACGACAGCGAATAAGCGCCGCCAAAATAATCTCGATCTGATAAAGTTCAAGGGACGGTTAGACATACCTAGTAGTAGATGAACAAATTCAAACTTCAAATCAATCCCAAATCAGAAAACTATTGAAAATGTGTATATAATTACACACTTAATTAGCAAGATTCTAAAACCTACTTTTTTAAGACTCCCAAGAACATATTTCTGTTGCCGTATTATTTTATAAACACATAAACGTATAAGTGGCAGTATAGAATACCTGAATACAAGGCAAGTTTAGTCTACTATTGGGTAGATTCTGCTTATACCTTAGTTAGATAAAATCTGACAAAAATAGTAATATTTTTTAGATAGATACAATATTTCATTAATTCGTAGTGAATTAAATATGGCAGTATACTTTGATACCAAGGCATCGGCTTATATTAAAGTGCATTGGTTTCAACTTAAGCTGAAACTTCTTTAAAACCTCGTTTCTAACCTCCGGCTGGAAATGCAACTCAAAAGCGGCTCTGCCGCGAGTTCGAGAGGCGGAGCCTCAACGACGAGCATTCCCAGTCGGAGACTGGGAACGAGGCAATCTAAAAGCTAGTTATAGACTTGCTTTCATCTTAAGTTGACACCAATGATTAAGGTGCGCCTCCAACAGAGACTCACGTTAACATAGTTAAAAATTAAAAGCTCAGGTTTATATAAATTCGACAAAATAGCCAAGAGTCAAAAATTTTGACTCCTGACTATTGATGATGGAATAAGCAATAGTTAATAGCTAACCACCACGCTTCAGCGCCGTCTCTACCTGCTGTAACTCCTTCTCTAGACGATTTTTGAGTTTTTCGGGTACAGGACGATTTGGGTAAGAACTGTAGTGTCCAGCTAGGGAATTGAGGGCTGTTCGTATGGTTGTAAAAGAACCAAGACCAGAAACAGAGTTAACCCGCTGGTAGCGAGCGGAAAAGTCATTAATTTTTTGACGCGCTTCTGCTTGAACTGCTGTTTTGTCTGGCGAATCTTGTGAAAGATCCAAAGCTTGTCTCATAATATTGACCACAGCCAAGGTGTCTTGACGATAATCCCCAGTCAAACTATCTGGACTACCAGAACAACCCATTAAGCCGATAGATACAACCAAAACCAGCGCAAGCAAACGCGACCAATAGCGTTTCATATGCATTAAGTAAAAGAATACGTAAATCAACGTCCATCCTATCTTGGATTGGTAACTTGGGGATCAATTAAGTGAGGAGTGCGGAGTATGGGAGTAAGCAAAAGGCTGTTGAATTGCATAAAAGGCGCTCATTTACAAGCATCTTGGGCAAAAAAATCAGGTTATTAAAAAATCTAATTGGACAATTATCATTGCGATATCTTCTCTGCGAAGTTATAGAATTAGAGGCTGATCGGATTTAAGCAAGTAGCTTTTTCTACCTCAATCTTTGCAATTTAAGTATCGTAATACATATCATCAGCCACAAAAAACCTACTCCATAACCTGCAATTATGTCTGTGGGCCAATGAACTCCTAAATATAAGCGGCTGATACCAATAGCAGCAATTAAAATAACTGTCAAACTATAAATAATTTTGGCAAAATGAGGATAGTGATTTGCCAATTCGTGAGCAATAAAACCATAAAGCACCATAGAACCTAGTGCATGACCACTAGGAAAACTAAAAGATTTTTCAGTAATCAACTGATGCCATAGTTCTGGGCGAGGTTTAGAAAAAAACAACTTTAGCCCTGTATTTAAAATTAACCCCCCTAAACAAGCAAGCACAAAAACTTTTGCTTCTTCTTGATAACGTCGCCACCAAAGTAACAAGACATTAATGCCTGCGACTAGAACCACTGTACTAGGATTACCAAGATTTGTAATAAACAGCATTAAATTATCTAAATTTGGATTGACGAACTGATGTAGCCATAATAGAAAAGTAGTATCAAATGCAAAAGCTTCTCGCTCCAAAACCTCTTCAGCCAGTTTTGCTAAAACAAAAAGGATGAGGAGACAACTAGCAAGTCCAACAATACCAATTGTGGCAATTAAAGAAGCCAAACGAGGATGTATATGACGCAACCAGAAATTAGAAATTTGTTGTAGCATATTTAAATTTGATTCATCACTATAAATCCTAGCCACTATTAGTTTTTTCTGCTTGAGAGTTATGAAGATAATACAAACTTTCGGTATTGATACAATAACTATAGATGAGCCAATAGTACCAAAATCGAGGCTACATTTGACGTGTGGTTTTGTCAGAATATCCCCCAGTGTTGCACCAAATTGTCGGGTTAGGACATGAAAACAAGGTAGAAGGATATGGGAACTAATTTATACGTTGCAATTGGGCATAGTCTGCACACAACCCAGATTTCTAATTTACCAACATCCTTAAACCTGTACTTTGCAGATCATATTGACAAAATTCAGATGCGGATAAGTCATGGTTATTCTGGCTATCTGTTGAGTGGGGAAAACAATGATTGGATTTGGCAAGTGGTGGATGAGTTAGACTGGGATGCTTCTCATGAATTAGAAGGTGAAAATCTTTGGACTTGGATCGACAAGCCAAAACCTACTGAATCATTTGAGCAATATTTGCAGGAAAATGGATATCTCTATATTTTCTGATAAAGGGTATCTCGTTGTTGGTAAGGTCGTCCTAAAGAAGCGATCGCAGTTTCTAAAGTTTCCACTTCCATACACGTACCGCCTAAAGCACCTGCCATTGTGGTAATATGCTCCTCCATCAAAGTGCCACCGATATCGTTGCAACCCCAAACTAAGGCTTCTGTCGCACCTGCAAGCCCCAGTTTTACCCAACTCTGCTGATGGTTGGGAATCCAATTACCTAAGTAAATCCGCGCTACAGCCCCTAATAGTAATGCATCGGTTAAAACTGGTTGATCGCGTCCGACACGGCGACGTAAGGATTTGGGGGCTTCTTGACCAACGAAGGGTAATAGAATAAACTCTGTGATCCTTGCTGGATA
Organism: Nostoc sp.; assembly: GCF_036916655.1. Taxonomy (GTDB): domain Bacteria; phylum Cyanobacteriota; class Cyanobacteriia; order Cyanobacteriales; family Nostocaceae; genus Nostoc. The sequence goes on along the minus strand of NZ_JBALFY010000010.1, from coordinate 85,469 downwards.
TCCCTGATTTATGGCGGTTTTTTGGAGCGATCGCAATTTTTCTAAATGTCCGATTTGCTGTTCGTGGGTTTCAATATGCCCCGATAACATGGTGCTAGTGGTATGCAAACCTAATTTGTGAGCGGTGCTGACAATCTCTAGCCATGTGGCTGTATCAATCTTCTCTGGACACAGTATCCGCCTTACTTCATCGTCTAACACTTCTGCTGCTGTTCCTGGCATTGAATTAACTCCGGCATCGCGCAAAGCGGTAATCACATCAGCATATTCGAGTCCGTCTAGTCTGGCGATAAATTGCACTTCTTGGGGAGAGAAAGCATGCAGATGTATCTGGGGAAATTCCTGTTTGATGGTTTCTACTACCTTGAGATAGTAAGGCAAAGATTTACCATTTATTTTCGCTTGTGGATTTAACCCACCCTGCATACAGATTTCCGTCGCACCCCGGCGCACTGCATCTGTCGCTTTTTCCAAAATTTGTGCCGAATCTAACCAGTATGCACCGACATCACCATCATCTCGACGGAAAGCACAAAAACTACAGTGCTGCTCACAAATATTAGTAAAGTTGATATTACGATTAATTATGTAGGTGACAGTATCGCCTGCTTGAGTATAGCGGAGTGTGTCGGATGTAGTACGTATTGCTGCGATCGCCTCCGGTTCAGTTTGTTGTAGCAACACCACTCCCTCTTCGAGAGATAAATCGTACCCCATCAAGGCACGTTCCAGAATTTTTTCAACAGCAATTTTTGTCAGCATTATTTTCTTAATTTCTCGGTAAATTTTAATTTTATAATCTGGTAAATAATAAAATTTAGCTGTTTTTATGTTCTAGCCGCCACAGCCTACTATACTGGAAAACATCGACCAATTTGTATTTCTTCTCAAGTTCATATCTAAATATTCTAGAAGGATTATACAAAAATACATCACTGAAACTATCAGGAATATTTGGTATAGTTGGTTCAATTACCAATTGCATCTGCACTTTGTCATCTAGCATATTAATTAGAGACATCAGATCGCCAATATTGAAAGAATAATTACTACTAATTAATAGTGGGTGATTAGCTTGATTGATGATGCGAACTATTATAGGGTTGAAATGGCTGCCTTTATTCCACCATGTCTCGGCTTGAGAACTGACAGCACATGATATAACTCCACTAGAAATTACTACTATTATTACTAATTGCCAAAATATTCGGGCTATTAACTTAGAAGAAATAATTTGAGTCGCCAGTAAGTAAGCAACAGATAGTTGAATGCCTACATAACATGGAATGACATATCTAGGTCGCAGACTTAGCTTACCTCCAATAATTAAATCAGACAACATGATAGCTAAAGCAGGTAATCCACTTAAAATAAAAATAAATAACCAAACTCGTTTTCCCTCTTGAAGATAAAGAAATAAGAAGGAATATACTACCAAGATTAGTATTAAGGGAATTAAAAATCGACCCCAGCGCAAAACTGGCAAATTCAAATCTGGAAAAAATGGTTCGTAGCGCCAAAAATCACAAAATAGATAGCTAATATTACTAATCCAACCAGAAACCAAAACTGACACAGATTGTCTGCTTTGAGCAGTAGTTGTTGTGCTTTCAATTTCAGATAAGCTATGAATAACAGTTAAAATCCAAGGAACGAAAGCTAAAAAACCGACACTAGTTGCTATTAGATAAGCTTTAACGCTTTTGGTAAATCGAAAGCGTTCAATTGTAAATACATAAATCCCGTAGGCGATCGCTAGAAATCCAGAAAACAAAAAGGTGTATATTGATAAAGTCACTGTTAATGCATAAACCCCCCAAAGCTGCTTGCTACCCAGCCTTATAGCCCGCAGCAGTGCAGCACTAGCTAGCAAAATAGTCACCATCCACAAACCAAACTCCCTTGCCTCTTGAGCGTACAGCACATAGAAGGGTGAAATACTTAGAAGAGCTACGCCTATCCATGCTGTTATGGACGACTCAAATAATTCTAAGCACAGCCAATAAATGCCAGGAAAGGCTAGGAGGCTAATTATGGCTGATAAGCTTCTCGTAGTCGCTACTGAATTGCCAAACACTTGCATCCATAATCTAACTATTACGTAATAAAGTGGAGGATGTTGAGCATCCTCCACCGCCAAAGAATTGATTGTATCGATTAAACCTTTTTCAGAATTAGGCTGTTGATATTTTTGTATATGTCTAGCAGCAACCACGCGCCCATTAAACACTTTTTGAACAAATTCTGTCTTAGTGTAACCAGAAATTCGTAATGAGGTATAAGCTTCATCGTGAGAGTAGAGTTTTCGATCCAGATAGGCGAAGCGAAAAAAGATCCCTAATATTAACAAAATAATGATTAAAAATCGTAGCCAAATAGGAGGAAAATATTTTGCAAGCACTGATTGTCTATTGATCATAAATATCGAACTATATAGCGGTTCCCGATCTGCTGAGGTAGTTTTCAAAGCTACTAACTAACCCTTCATAACAAAGATTTGGGTGTACCTCAGCTGTTTAGGAAACGCTATATATTAGCTGGAATTCTTACCAAAGCACTGATATTACTAATTTGTCCTTGTTTGTGGTTTTCGTCGATTTTGTATTAGCAATCCAATCGCCATACCAATGCCGACAAAGGCTGTAAAGTAGAATAAACCAATCAATCGGATATAAATTGGTGGTGCGATCGCTTTAACTTCGACTTCTTGCGCTACTTTTACTGGTGTAAATTGACGGTTAGATCCTGCTATAGGAGTTGCTTCTACCTCGATTGTGTGGGGTGAACCATCAAAAAATTGTTCTTGCCATATTAGCTTACCTTGATCGTCGGGAATACCTTTGTAATCAAAGACTGTTAAATTATGTTCTGTGGCGATCGCTTTCACCTGTAATGCTACATCTATGATTGGTTGTCCGCTGGCGGTATCTTTCACCTGTAACGCTAAATTTGCAAGTTTTCCGACAGTTGCATTTTTATCTCCCTCAAGGTTAATTTCTAATCCCTGAGATTTTTGAGATGATGGTGCGATTACTTCGGTACTACCTGGGTGATGTTCACTACCATGAGCTTCGGCAACTTCTGCACTAATGTTGATAACTAATAGGGTCACTATAGCCACTACAGTCAATGCACTTAATAAAAGCCGGACTGACTGGGGTGCGATTTCTCCTTGTTGTAGTTCTTCTTGTCCACCAATAACCCAACCACCCAATAATCCAAGTGACAGTAATATAGCTGCGATCGCAACAAAATATTTATATTTGACTGGATTTTCTCGGACATGCAGATTTAAAGTTTGTTCATAAGCAGCAAAAGTATTTGCTACCAAAGGTGACACTTTAACTAATAGTTGATAATTACCACGTATGGGTAACATCTGCTGAATTTCTAGCTTACCATCAAGTGCATTAGCATTCATCTGTAACAATTTTGTTCCCTCGACAATGGGAAAATCCGTTGTTAACCAAGGATTACGCGGCGGTGTCAGAATTTGTAAACTAATATTGGCATTTGTTAAAGATTTACCCGCAGCATCAACAGCTTGTAGCGTCAGCTTAACAGGAGATTGTGGTTTTTCTGCCTCTGCCTCAAAGGGCAGAATACGTTCTAAAGGTGGGTTGGTGGAGAGTAGCACTCTGGATGTAGGAGTTTGGGAATTTCCCACAAAAGAATAAAGTATTGATAAAGTAACGCAAACAGCACTGATAACTCCGAAAAGTCGATATTTTTTCATAATAGCTTCTGGTAAATGTTAAGTTTACGTCCTTTCTGCGACTGAAACCTTAATAACAGTAGATGAAAGTTATTCTAGATTATTATTACTAAGTAAAATAATTTAAGTGCAATTTAAATTAAGTTAAAGTGATGTAGAGATGAAAAAAGCATCTCTACAAAACCTAAAAGCTAATTTCCAATCAAAAACAATGGCGCAAAATCCGCGCTATTTGAGCGTTGTAACTTTGTTATGTTACCTAGCAAAGCTTCATGCACCTAAAAAATATTGGGATTATAATAATTTAGTGACATGCAACGCCTAATGTATGGTGACGTGTTGAGTGTGCTGTGTTATGAACCGCAGGATAAGTGGAGAACAACACAGTCCAGATCACTAAAGAAGATAGCAGCATATAGAGCGTTACCTGCACAGGCTTGGATAAGGTAATACCTGCGGTCTTCTGCAATATTGAAATATGAGAAAAAGTAGTCATTTTTGACATCCTATAATAAATTTGGGTAATCCATCAATCAAAGGGTATGACACCCCTTGATTGGAAAAAGATATACGATCAACTTTGTATTTGACAAGTGTGTATCAAATGTATTGTGTAATTCGGCTTTAGTGAATACTATACTATTCTTTGAACATCGGCTCATCACGATGCAGAATTATACACACAAAGTCCATACAAATCACAAAAGAATGACACATGGTTGAGAGTAACGGTATTTTCAATGCTAACAACACGAAGGTAACAGATAAAAATTAAAAATGCTCATGTTGCCAAGCATCGAAAATAACTTGAAGAAACGCAATTTATGTTATCTCTAAGCTAATTAAATAGGCTAGAGATTAGCGACAGTTTCTTGCTTGCATCCATATCTTCTAAGGTGCTACTATACACATTGTTTGTATTCTAAGTACTGCTCAGACAATAAGCATATCAGGAATCGGCATGAAACAGTTAGTTTATTTTCAGTATTATTTATACATAAATAAGCGTATAAATACTGTTAACTTTAAGAAAATTTCGCTAGAGTTTCTAGGGACTAATTCTCGCTTGCTCTAAATTTAATAACTTACAGTAGCAATTGGGAAGCACTCTAAAATTATTGACAATAATTATTAATTCCTCTAATATTTAAAAGCAATTGCAAATCTTTTGCAATTCTTTTATAGCGCTAACTGTAACTACAATGTCATGCCCAACAACTTCGCTCTGGGTAACAGCAAACCTTGGAGCCGCCGTCAATTATTGCAGCTGGGTCTAGCGGGTGCTGGAGTGACTGGTGCAGCTGGACTTTGGCAGATGCTAAATCTACAAAGTAAGTCAACCGTCAAAGTGCCACCACTCAATATAGAAGCACCAGACGACGCTACTAATCCAATGAAGATGTTAAGGGATTTTGATTATGGGACGGTGAAGCAAGAAAATGGGCGGACTATCCGAGAATTTCAGTTAACTGCTGGTTCTTCCATCATAAAACTCAATAGTGCTGTCTCTTACAACATCTGGGATTTAAACGGTCGCATACCAGGGCCAACGCTACGGGCAAAACAGGGCGATCGCATCCGAATACTATTTCTCAACAATGCTGGACATTCCCACTCTTTACATTTTCATGGCGTTCATCCAGCAGAAATGGATGGTGTTCGCCCAATCAGCAATGGTAGTGCCACAATCTACGAATTTGATGCTGAACCTTATGGGGTTCACTTATACCACTGCCATATTGAACCAGTCACCCGTCACATTGCTAAGGGACTGTACGGAATGTTTATCATCGATCCACCGACTCCCCGTCCCCCGGCTGATGAGATTGTATTAGTGATGGGTGGGTATGACGTGAATGATGATAGCCATAACGATTATTACGCCTTCAACGGTCTGCCTCACTATTACATGCATAACCCGATTCAGATTTACAAAGATCAGTTGATTCGGCTGTATGTCCTCAACATCATTGAATACGATCCGGCTGTTACCTTTCATCTCCACGCCAACTTCTTTGATGTCTATCGCTATGGCATGACTATGACTCCTAGCGAGAAAGCAGATGTGATTACGATGGGTGTCGCAGAAAGGCACATCTTAGAATTTGCTTTTCGTTATCCAGGTAAGTATATGTTCCATCCCCATCAGGATGCGATCGCCGAAAACGGTTGCATGGGTCAATTTGAAGTACTTGCTGAAAATAACTCTCAAAATCCTGTTAAACATTCTTGACAAGATTATTTAGTAATTTGTAATTAATTCATAAAAATTTTAGGTAACTAGTTGATAAAAAATATCATGATATGCAACAGTAAAATCTATGACAATCTGTCAAACAAACTACTTTTTAGTATAGTTTGAAATGTTTCAATTAATACCTTTTTTAGTTGTGCGAGGAGCAAAGATGATCAAACTTCGTTATATCTGTTTAGCAGTAGCAGCCACCTTAATAGTTACCTTGAGTTCCTGTAGTAGTACGCCAACCGCAGAAAATCCATCAGCACCCGTTACTAGTAGCCCTGCGGCTACAGAGGCAGTAAGTAATAACAGTCATAGTGGTCACAGTAGCAAAGAAAAAATTAACATTAACACTGCTATATTGTCAGAATTGGATAAGTTTGAAGGCAAACTAGGTATTCCAGCTTTATCAAACAAAATCCAGGCAAATCGTCCTTATGGTAGCCCAGAAGATTTAGTTACTAAAAAAGTAATTACTCAAGAACAGTTCGACCAAATTAAAGACCAGGTTGGTGTTCAAGAAGTAGTACTCACAGGTGAGGCCAAAGATGTTGACTATATGTCGAAATTAGGCTTAATGAAAGGGCATCTTTTAGTAGCACGAGAATTGCTAGATCAAAATCAGCCGAAACAGGCAGAACCTCATATAGGACATCCAGTTGAGGAAATTTATGTTGACGTAGAAGATCAACTTAATGAGCGCAAAGTCAAAGAATTTAAGACAACTTTGGTAAGTTTGCAAGATTTAGTGAAATCTAGCCCCAAAGATAGCAAAGTTAAAACTAATTTTACTTCTTCAGTGCAAGCAGTTGACGGAGCGATCGCAGCTTTGCCAGAAGCTCAACGCTCAAAACCAGGATTTACGCTACAGGTAATTAACGAACTACTAGATTCAGCCAACTCAGAATATCGCGCGGCGATCGCAGATGGTAAAATAACCGCACCAATCGAGTATCAAGACTCCCGTGGTTTTGTCTTTTACGCCAATGAATTATACAAAGGAATTTCTACTCAAGTAGCTCAAGCAGATCCCGAAGCACACAAAGCGATCGATACTAGTTTTGCTGAATTAATAAAAGTTTGGCCAGCCGCTATCCCACCAACAAAAGCAGTTAAAACTCCTAATGATGTTACCAAGCTAGTGAAAACCATTGAGGAAAACTCTCAAAAAGTGGTTGATAAATCCAATACCCAAGCACAGCGATAACACTTTAATTGCAAGAATTCAGCACCCAGGAGTCAGGAGCCAGAATTTATCAGTAATCTAGAATAATTGGTATATTTATTCATCAAATGTTCTCCTGATTCTTTAACTATTCTGAATTCTGTTAGCGCCGCCCATTCTGACTCCTGAATTCTTACCTTTAATTTAATGGTAAGTATAGGTTCAGGAGTTTAAAATAGTTAGGAGTTAGGAGTTAAGAGTTATGAGTTAAGAGTTATAAATTATGAGTTATGAATCCCAAACTACTAACTTCTAACTCCTAACTCCTCACTTCTAACTCCTAACTAATTACACTCCATTCGTTACTTGAACTAACAACTGATGCAAGAACTTGACTACAAAAAGACCATTGACCTGCTGAACGCCATCATGGAATTTGAACTAGCAGGGGTAGTGCGCTATACACATTATTCTTTGATGGTAACAGGCCCTAACCGTATTCCAATCGTGGCTTTTTTCAAAGCACAGGCAAGTGAGTCTTTACTTCATGCCGAACAAGTGGGAGAAATTCTCACCGGTTTAGATGGGCATCCCTCCCTGAAAATCGCTCCAATGGAAGAAACCTATCAGCATAAAGTCAAGGATATCTTGGAAGAAAGCTTATCCCATGAAAAAAAGGCATTGGAACTGTATAAAAAATTGCTCGAAACTGTCACCAATGCCAGCATTTACCTTGAAGAATTCGCTCGCGGTATGATTGGACAAGAAGAGATGCATAATCTCGAACTGAAAAAGATGCTACGTGATTTTAGTTAATAGTCATTAGTCATTAGTCATTAGTCAAAAACAAAGGACAAAGGACAACTGACTAATGACAAAGGACAAAAGACAAAGGACAAAAGATGAATTTTAGTACTGCTCTACCTACTTTTGTAATAACACTCCGAGAAGGGGTGGAAGCTGCCCTTGTTGTTGGCATTGTGCTAGCTTTGCTGAAAAAAGCGAAACAATCCCGACTCAACTCTTGGGTATATGCTGGTGTCGGCGTTGGCATTGTCGTCAGTGCCTTAATAGGTGTGCTATTCAGTTGGTTAATTCAAATACTGGGAGCCGCGAATCCTCAATACACCACTGTAGTTGAGCCAGCACTAGAAGGTGTGTTTAGTGTATTAGCGATCGCAATGCTCAGTTGGATGCTAATCTGGATGACTAAACAAGCCAGATTCATGAAAGCGACAGTTGAGGGAGCAGTAACAGAAGCGCTGACACAAAATTCAAATGCTGGCTGGGGTGTTTTTACCTTAATTTTAATTGCCGTTGTTCGCGAAGGCTTTGAAACTGTTCTATTTGTTGCTGCTAATTTTCAACAGGGATTAATGCCAGCCTTGGGCGCTATTGCTGGTTTGGTAACGGCATCTGGTATTGGAGTGCTGCTATTTAAATGGGGTGTCAAAATTAACATCCGCCAGTTTTTCCAGGTAATGGGCGTTTTATTAGTGTTGATTGTCGCTGGGTTGGTAGTTTCAGCCTTGAAACACTTTGACGAAGCCGTAGCGAACCTTGCCCTGAGCAGTCGTGCCACAGAAAACCTTTGTTTTTATTACGAACGTTTTACAAAAGTCCACTCCTGTATTTTGGGGCCAATGGTTTCCAACACTTCTACAATCTTGCCTGACGAACAGTTTCCTGGGATTATTCTCAAATCTTTATTTGGCTATAGAGACAATCTCTATCTTGTGCAAGCAGTGGGATATGTGACATTTTTACTTACCATTGGAGGACTGTATTTCCGCAGCCTTGGAGGTGCTTCTCCTGAAGTTAAAAAGAATATCCCCTTTGGTCAAAAACCAATTAGTTCTGCAAAAGATTAAGATTTTTGCCTCATTCCCAGTCTTCAGACTGGGAATCGCTTTAGCGATCAATTACCATCCACCACTGGTTTGAAGATTGAGTTGTGAGACAAACTACGGTAAGTTGATATCTATACCGGATTTTTAACCAAAAATTGCTCACAAATCATTTTTTCAAACCTAAATATGTCAGAGATTGCTGATTTCTCGGCTTCTAAGCTTTTGTCGCTATATCGCGATCGCCAGTTGTCACCAACAGAAGCAACCAAAGCTGCCCTAGAGCGGATTAATACTTACAATAGCCAAGTTAATGCATTTGCGATCGTTGATGAAAAAACCGCTCTTGCTGAAGCAGAGGCTTCCGAGGTGCGTTGGCTAAATGGAAATCCCCTTGGCTTGGTGGATGGTATACCCTTTACCGTCAAAGATTTACTCTTAACCAAGGGTTTGCCAACTCGACGAGGCAGTAAAGCGATTACTTCCAATCAACCTTGGCCAGAAGATGCCCCGGCGGTGGCTCGTTTGCGCGAACAAGGAGCAGTACTACTAGGAAAAACCACAACCTCAGAGTTTGGTTGGAAGGGTGTAACCGACAGCCCTCTAACAGGAATCACCCGCAATCCTTGGAATACAGATTTGACTCCTGGAGGTAGTAGTGGTGGGGCAGCTGTTGCTGCTGCATTGGGAATGGGAACACCTACAGTTGCTTTTCCAGTTGGACAAAACAGACCCCAATCATCTATTAACAATCCGCAACGCGATTGGGCACCTTTTACCTATCCTTTTAATCTCACACAACAACCTGCTGCGTCTGTACCTTGTGGCTTCACTACAAATGGTTTACCTGTAGGGATACAAATTGTTGCTGCAAAATATAGAGATTTACTAGTACTGCAAGCAGCTAAAGCTTACGAAAGCATTTCTCCTTTCATCATGCCATTAGAATTGAATAGAAATGTTTTGAAGTAATAAAACAGGAGTCAGAATTCAGAATTAAAAATACTCTACCCATAAAAGGATAGAGTTTTAATGTGAAAATATTTTAATTTTTTTAGCTTGACTTCGGGCGATATTTTAAGCAATATTCGTCACCCACTCGTACAGAATTCATGCTGAATGCTGATTCCTGAGTTCTGAATTCTTCTTTTAAAAAAGGCAGTGAGCAAAATTTTTATATTAAATTCCTTACTACTACTTTCTCAAACACCCAATCTAGAGTCAAAATTTGTAGATTTAAAAAATCAGTTAGAAAAGAGAGGGTTTCAGGTAATCATTGCACTGCCACCAAAGCGAGGAGCTTATGGGTTACTAAGAGAAGCTGACAAAAAAATCTGGATTAATCCCGTAGTCTTTGAGTTACATATTGGGACTCAAACACTAATCCATGAAACTGTTCATGCAGCACAGGTATGTGCCGGAAAAGGAAAAATACAAACTTTAGGTTTAAAAATTCAACCAAGCAATTACGCCCGACCATTTTTTAGACGCTATACCGATGTTAAACGGCAAGATTTAGAAAGAGAAGCCTATGCAGTACAAACTCAACCGAATAGTTTTGAATTAGCTATATCCCTTCTTCAACAACACTGTAAATAGCTACTACAACATTTCATTAATTCATAGCGAATTAACTTTGGCAAAACTCTGCGTACCTACCCTGCGGGAAGGCGTTCGCGTAGTGTCTCGTAGAGAAGCGCCTATGCGTTTACCTCTGTGTTCCTCTGCGTTTAAAAAAGTTACGAACTTATAGCTGTACTAAGTGCCTTGTTATGCAAACAACGCTTGCTTAAGCTGCTGACAAGCCTTTTCAATTGCATCTATACTACCTGGATTCACCAGACCAAAATAATCAAACACATAAACTCGGTTATTTTTAGTTGCTTGTAATTGCTGCCAAAAAGCTTCCTTTTTCAAAGAATCTAAAAGTGCTGCTTCCGAATTTCCTTGCGGAGAATTAACTAAAATTATCACCTCTGGATTTGCTTCTAAAACTTTCTCAGCCGAAAGCGTCACATAGCCGCCAACTGGGCTTTTTCCTTGTAAATCTGCGGCTATATTTTTCGCCTGAAACTTCGCCAGCAAATCCCCCGCCCAACTGTTTTTGTTCGGCGCTAAAATTGGTTGACGACTAACCAGCGCTAGAGTAGAAGGACTCTGAGTTGGCTTATCTGGCAAAAAAGTTTTATAACGATTTAACAAAGGCTGAGGATCGGCATTAATTAACCCAGCCAGTTTTTTAGTAAGTTCTTCTAGAGATTCCCAGCTATTCACCTTAGTAAGCAAAGTTTGAATACCTAGCTGCTGAAGTTTTTGAATTGGGATGTTAGAAAAACCTTCAACACCAATAACTAAATCTGGTTTGAGTGCTACCACTTTCTCTAAATTTGGCGGACTTTGACCTTCACTAACGCGGGGAATATCCTTGAATCTTGAGTCATTCTTAAATAATCTACTCCCAGTAATTCCAACAATTTTTGTTGGTTCGAGTCGAGAGATGATATCAGCAGAAAGAGAAGAAAGAGCAACAACTCTTTTTGCCGATCCTTTTGATAATTTTTGAGAGTTCGTGTTAGTCACCTCAGTGCTATTTTCCACTTTGGTTTGTGGTTGCTGAGTATTTGCAGTGGTGCAAGCAACTAAAACTATACTCAACAAAATTGCTAAAGCAGATAAGAGCCAACGACGATGCATATTAAAATTCCTTATATGACTAAGAATGGTATAACAGAATGTTTGTAAAGTCGCGGCTACACAGACAAAACCTGCCTCCGCAGGTTATAAAAACTTAATTTTTTCTTAGGGACTTCCAAATAAAAAAATATTCAATTAACTATTGTGGGGTGGGCGTCTCGCCCGCCCCACAATATTGCATAATTTATTTCTTGGAGTTTCCTTAGTCCACGGAGGTGGACTTTGTTTGTGTAGCCGCGATTTCCAATCGCCCAATACTTATTAAAGCATCCTTTAAAATTGATATCGATTAGGCCTGTTGTAACTGCTAAAACAAATGTACGCCCATCTCAATGTAATTGTTCCAGTCCCCAATCCCCAGTTAAACTTACTTCGTCTCCATCCAATTTTCACCGACACGCGCCTCTACCAGCAATGGCACACTCAACTGTACTGCGTTTTCCATCACCGATTTAATTTGCACTTGTAATTCTTCCCACTCATTAGGAGGAATTTCAAACACTAATTCATCGTGAACTTGCAACAACAAGCGCGCCTGATAGTTCTTCAAAACCTCATGCAACCTCACCATTGCAATTTTGATAATATCAGCGTTAGAACCTTGAATTGGTGCATTAGCCGCAGAGCGTAATAAACCCGCATCAAAAGGGCCTAAATTCTTCAACTTGCTCAGATCGATATCTTCAGGATTACTGCCTTTTAATTTACGTAAACTGTTATTAGTAAAGTCAAAATAACGACGACGACCGAAAATAGTTTCTACATAACCAAGAGCGATCGCTTCTTTTTTCACTCGCTCCAAATATCCAAAAACTTTCGGATATCGTTCATTAAACCGCTTAATGAACTCGTTGGCAATGTTTTTATCTATCCCAGTTGAGCGCGAAAACCTGAGAGAACCCATTCCATAAATCACGCCAAAATTGATAGTTTTTGCTATTCCTCGTTCTTCTGAGGTGATATTTTCTTTTTCAAACACTAACCGCGCGGTAACAGTATGAACATCTTCATTTTGCTGATATGCTTGCACCAATATTGGCTCTTGACTCAAATGAGCCAATATCCGCAATTCAATTTGTGAGTAATCAGCAGCCACCATTAACCAACCAGCTTCAGGCAAAAACGCCTTCCGAATTTGGCGACTAAAAGCTGTACGAATGGGGATATTTTGTAAATTTGGATTAGAAGAAGATAACCTACCCGTTGATGTTGCTGCTTGATTAAAATCAGTATGCACTCGCTGGGTATCTGGACGCACCAATGCAGGTAATGCATCAACATAAGTAGACTTTAATTTAGATAGGGTGCGATACTCAATAATCGCCTCAACAAACCCAGTGTTATCATCTTCTTGAAGTCTTTCCAGAGTTGCTGCGTCTGTAGAAAATCCTGTTTGAATTTTACGAGAATGTCTAGTACTTAACCCCAATTTTTCAAACAAGATTTGGCTCAATTGCTTAGGAGAACCCAAGTTAAAATTTTCCCCAGCTATTTCAGTTGCTTCCTCTTTTAACCTGGCTAACTCTGTTTCTAAATGCTGCGAAAGTTCTTGTAAATAAGCTGAATTAATGCGAACACCTGTATATTCCATTTCGGCTAAAACTGCTTCTAATGGCTGTTCCACTTCTGCTAATAGCTTAGACAAAGACGGAATTTTCTCCAGATCCTCACGCAATTTTGACACTAAACCAAAAGTAGAATAAGCATCCATCCCGCAGTAGTCAGCTACGGCGGAAATATCTATATCAGCGATAGTTTTGCCTTTAGGAACTAAATCTAAATAACTTTTAGCTATCAATCCCAAATATCGCTGCGACAAATCCATCAAATTATGACTTGAATCGGGATTTAGAATGTAACTTGCCAGCATGGGATCAAATACCACTCCCGCCAAGTTAATTCCTTGACACCTGAGAACTAAACGGTCAAATTTGGCATTTTGTAAAGCTTTGGGATAATCGGTACTTTCAAGAATTGGGCGTAATGCTTCTAACACCAAGTCTTTATTTAAATTTTCTCCAGTTTTGTGCCCCACAGGAATATAGGCTACTTCATCTGCTTGGGTTCCCCAACAGCAGCCAATTCCTACTAACTCAGCATCTCTTGGTTCTAAAGCGGTGGTTTCAGTATCCCAAGCAACGGGTGTTTCTGGATTAGTGAATTTTTGCAAAAGTTTCACTAACTCAGTTAGTTTGGTTTCGGTGTTAATAATGCGTGGTGTAATTGGGGAAGTAGATTGTTGTGGAACTGCGGCTGTATCACTAGCACTAAAAAACCACAAATCATTATCTTCATCAGCGCTGAATTCTGAGTTAGCATTAGTATCACTTGCGTCTTTTTTGGCTTCTTGCTTCTCTTCAACTTTGCCGCCGAACCGTTGTTGAAGGTCGTTTATCCTGCCTAAAAAAGACTTGAATTCTAATTTTTCTAAAATTGGTGATAAGACGCTTGTATCAAACCCTTTTAATTGGCAATCTTCTAAATTAAATTCTATAGGAACATCTAAAACTATAGTTGCCAAATAGCGAGATTTCTCGGCATCTTCTTTACCTGCTGCCAGTTTTTTCTGAGTTGCACCTTTAATTTCATCTAAGGCAGCATAAACATTCTCAAGTGAACCATAAGTATTTAGCAGTTGTACTGCTGTTTTTTCTCCAATTCCCTTGACTCCAGGAATATTATCTGATTTATCACCACAAAGAGCTTTGAAATCAATAATTTGTGAAGGCAAAACGCCCATCTTCTCTTTGACTTGTTCTGCTTCAAATTCCGTGATGCTATTTGTAGAGCGCTTTAGGGCATCTGGACTAAAATTTAGAACAGTGATTTCTTTGTCAGAATCGATCAGTTGAAATAAATCGCGATCGCCAGTCAGAATCTTCACCCTATACCCAGCCGCAGTTACTCTTTGTGCTAAGGTTCCCAAAACATCATCAGCCTCAAAACCAGGGGCAGTGAAAAAGGGTAGATTGAAGCCATTCAGCAACTCATGGAGATTTTCCAAGTCAGGAATAAAGTCTTCTGGCGTTTCCGGGCGATCGGCTTTATAAGTCTCGTCCGCTTCGTGGCGAAAGGTTGCCTCAGCCAAATCAAAAGCGATCGCCATTGCTTGAGGCTGTTGTGTTGCCATTACCTCCAGCAGGCACTTCACAAAACCAAAACATATACTGGTGGGAATGCCTGCTTTGGTACGCAGTCCTCCATCCCGCCCTTTAGCGAAAGCAAAGTATGAACGATAGGCCAACGAGTGTCCATCTACGAGGATGAACGTGGGGCGTGTTGCGGTTACAGAAGTGAAAGTTTCAGACATAGCCCTATTTTAGCCAGAAGCTTTGTCACATAGTTAGCAATTTCAGATGCTCGTTCAGCTTGGCTTTGGCGATAATAGCGTACTTTATTCAGTGCAACCTATTATGTATGATTTTATACATTAAAAAGTCTGAGTATTTACAGTTCTAGTACGGAAGCCCAGTAGAACCAACTTTTACCAGGGATACTACCCTAATTAAGTACGTTAGTATCAACATAGTAAATAAATCCCCAACTTTTCAGCAGAAATCTGGGATCTATACTCCTGAGGTTTTATGTTTAATTAGATAGACCTAGCTTACTTCTCAGGAACCACAAACACTAACTTAGTATTTCGATATAAGACTACCACTATACAAAGTCTCTCTTCTTTAAGAAAACTTTATATGTATCGATCATGAACCATACTTTCCGAAGGGACTTGAATATAAAAGCTTTACATAAAGTTACGTGTATTTATCAAGCCTACAAGTAAAGTTTCAGAGTTAGAAAGTAAGTTGGTAATCCCGTAATGATTCGTTTTAGAAAAAATCTTTCATCATGAAAACAAAACTATTGAACACTCTGGCGGCTGCCACAACGTTGGCAGGAATAGTTGCAACATCTAGCGCAGCTAATGCAGCTTCTCTCTCGTACACCAGTTCCATTGATTACGATTTGACAGATATCACTGATGCACCTTTGAGCGTCCAACAATTTGACTCATCTCTAGGCACACTTACGGGTGTGACAATAGGATTTACTGGCGACATCCTGGGAAATGCAGGTTTTGAAAATACGGGTAAAAGCTCGACCAATATAACAGTAAATCTTGCCAGTCAACTCCGTTTAGAACTAAATAATCAGCCTCTATTTGCGCTAAATCCAAAAAATAGCTTCAGTTACGAAGTTGGTAAATTTGACAACATCATTGATTTTAGTGGTACATCAGGAAAGACTCTTTCTGGACTAACTGCCACACAATCTGGTACTCAGTCTTTCACTAATACTCAATTCTTGCAGTCTTTCATTGGTAATAGCAACATAGACTTTTTGTTCTCAGCTACAGCCAATTCAGTAGTTTCAGGTTCGGGCAATATAGCATCTTATGTTCAAACCCTTGCCAAAGCAAATATCAAAGTAACTTATGACTACGATAATGTTAAATCGATACCTGAACCCTCCACCACCCTTGGAGTTGGGTTAATTGCTGGGCTTTGTCTGTTGTCACAACGCAAAAAAAGCTGGATCAAAGGGTAAAATTCATAGACTTTCTTGAATAAGTAGTTTTTTCCATTCTATAAATTAAAAACCCCGATTTTTTCGATAATTGGGGTTTTTTGTTATGATTATTATCCAGAATTATGAGCAATATTTAAAAAATACTATAGCAATCTAAAATATTGTGATTCAGCATCTTTATGTTATAAAAATTAGGTTGAGTAGAGAACCCAATTTTTGTTATTACTCCCCACTGGTCGTTAGACCCTGTTAACCTCTAACTGGAACTTAAAATCTAGGAAATTATGCAGAAAGCATCTGCCACTCATTTGGCATCTACCGATCGCCAGGCTGCTGCAAAAGACATTAAACTATTAGTTTTGGATATAGATGGCACGATCGCAGGGCACTCCAATACCATCAGTGCATGTGTAAAGCAAGCTATTGTGGCAGCGCAAGCACGAGGAATTCAAGTGGCGATCGCCACAGGTAGAATGTATCGTTCAGCCTTGCGTTTTCACCAAGACATCGGCTCTACCTTACCATTAATGGCCTATCAAGGAGCCTGGATTCAAGACCCAATCACCCAAAAAATTCATCGCCATTGGGTTATTTCCAGGGAAATCGCCCACCAACTAATCGACTATTTTGAACAACCTGAGTTGCGATCGCTCCTATCTGTCCACTTTTACATTGACGATCAGCTATACGTCCGTGAATTAACGAAAGAAACCAAAATTTATGCAGAACGTTCTGGTGTTATTGCAATTCCCGTAGGTGATTTGCACCAAATCTTAACGAATGAACCAACAAAAATTCTTGCTTTGTCTGATGACACTGACGTAATCGACAAGCTATTAGAAAATTTACGCCGCCAGTACACACCCGCTGAACTTTACTTGACAACATCTGTTGCTACCTTTTTTGAAGCAACTAACGCTTCTGTAAACAAAGGAACTGCTGTACGTTATCTAGCCGAAGAGTTGTTGGGATTAGAGTTAGCCAATGTGATGGCCATTGGCGATAACTTCAATGATGTGGAAATGCTGGAATATGTTGGCCTCGGTGTCGCTATGGGCAACGCACCAGCAAGAGTACAAGCGATCGCACAATGGGTAGCTCCTAGCGTAGAAGAAGATGGGGCAGCAGTAGCAATTGAAAAGTTTTTGCTGTAGTGAAGGTATTTTTTCTAACCTAACCCATATAAATCAGAAAGGACACCGACGACTGGCCGTGTTTCGTCTCGGTGCCCTAGCTGGTTCGCTCCTCACACTCCTGCTAATGTAGCCGAGGTGGTGCATTGAGTCAATAGCTATATTAAAGTTTTTATTTTTACCTAAGCAACATTACCGATTTATAACTCCAAGGGCGCAAAAACCCCCAGGTTTTCCTCTAGAACATATCTTAATACTGACTGAGTAGCCATGAGCAATCCAAGTCTGGCTTGAGCTAGCTCTGGCGACGTAATTTTCACCTCACCCCAAATCCGGCAATTAGACCAGAACTTTTCAAAAGCTTGGCTCAAATTCAGCGCTACTTTTTCCCATTTCACAGAACCGCTAACATCAGGGCACTCTATGTTGTCTACTACTTGTATTAATTCGTCAATTAGACGATGCTCGTCTGGGTGATTTAGCTGTAGTGTTCCGTCACAATTAAGCCAAGGTATAGGGTTAGGAGAGATTACATCCCAAAAATCTGGGCTAGTACTTGGAACCGGTTCTCTAAATTTAATCAATCCCTCTCGATGAGCCAGAAGCACTAACGAACAGCAGCGTGCATGGGCATATTGAACAGCGAATTGGGCATTGGGGATTGGTTTTAGTAGTCCCCCTTGTCCCCTTGTCCCCTCATCACCCCCAGTCCCCAGTCCCCAGTCCCCAGCCCCCAATCTCCCCAAACTTCCAACTACGAGACTTTGTAACCAAGTCGCTAAGGTTGAGTGAGTTAATTCAAAATGTATCCAACCAGGAGGAACTGCTTGGATGCTAAAAACGTCTTCACAAATCCCTGATAAATCTGAGGCGATCGCACTAGCAAGCTCCATCGCTTTTCGATTCTGAGATTTTGATAGTCGCAAGGATACACTTGAAGTGTATAAAACTCTCTTATCATCTCTACCTTTATGTAGAGGAATTTTTTCATCTTTTATGCATTCATTTTCTGCTTTGTAAGTATCAATGCTTATTGATTTTATTAAATAACTATACAATAGCTGCTTGATTGACGTATATTTGCTAACTGGTAATCTATGATGCACGTAATATTATTTAAATAGTCATGTAAGATAAATTTGTTACATTTCTGTCATCTATCTTGCGGTATAAATTTAATTTAGATGAAGAAAAATGAGAAGAGGATAAAATTTGATGAATAATCGATGAATAGTAAGTAAACTTTACTACCATCATTGTACAGTAGGAAGTATAACAAAAGAGTAGAGAGTAATTTGCTTTCTATTCTTTGGATTGGCTGGCGCTGTTAGGCGTTAAGCCTGCCTCGTCAACACAAAGACACTCCTTGCACCCTTTTATTTACGTCTTTGTCTTCAGCCGAACGCTCTTTGTTACCTATGCAATCTCCATCCTCCTTTTCTGAGGCATCACGGCCTTTTCTGACTTGGCAACGCATTCTTGACTGGGCTCAAGAACACTACCGCTGCCGCACCTTTAGCAAAGATGAGCGCATTCCAGCCCGGCCTGGATTGCTGTATTTGGTGCAAAGGGGTGCGATCCGCATGGTAGGAACCGCACAAGTTAGTGCGACTGCTAGTCAGCTAACGTCTCGACGAATCAACAGAACTCCAGAAGAAGCGTTCTTGGGTTTTGTGGGAGCGGGACAGCCATTTGAAATTGTTGCTCAATCACCATTCACACTCCAGGCTTACGCCCATGTTGATCAAACTGCGGTGCTGTGGATGTACTGGCACGATTTAGACAATTGGCCTCACTTCCGTCGCGAAGTTATGGATGCCTTTAGGTATCAGCACCAGCGTAAGCTGCTGTGGCTGAGTGCCTTGGGACAACGCCGCACAATTGACCGACTCTTAGGATTTCTCACATTGTTAATTGAGGAATATGGAGAACCAGCCATGAGCGACACTGATCCTGATGTGATTCGCGGCTATGCTCTGCCCTTCCCCCTCACCCATGCCCAAATTGGTAGCGCGATTGGTTCCACTCGTGTTACTGTCACCCGCTTGATGGGTAAGCTGCGTCAACGTGGCTTAATCCTGACTCAAGGCGATAACCTCATTTGCTTGCCAGCAGAATCGATTAATAGAGCTGGTTAAAGCACAGTTCAGAGCGGCGATTTCCGCCACTCTGTCTGAGTGCGATGGGCTACGCCCCGCCGGAGACGATCGCAAGAGTCAGCGAATTTTGACAAACCCAGCTTGGCTAATCAATTCCTGTCCCTGCTCAGTCAGCAGTAAGTTGGCGTAAGCGACACCTGCTTGCTGCTCAGTCTGATTATTCTGTTTGACCACCACAAACAGATTGCGGGTAATCGGGTATTTTCCTGATTGGAAAGCATCAATGTTCAATTTGTTCCGTTTCCCAGGACATTCAGACGGGAGGACAGAAGGTTCTTGGTATGGAGCAATATATTGTCCTTGTGTCCGCCCCAACGGCAAGGCTTTGATTGAACATTGAGGAATCACCTCTGGGGCAGAAGCGTAGTAGATACTGGCAGGACTACTAGCCAATTTTTGCAAGGCTTGGGTGGTTGTGGAAATAAATTCCACATTCGGGCTGAAAGCTTGACCACCCAAGATGTCTTGGACAAAAAGCTCAACCGTACCGCCATCAGCAATGCGGCGAGAATAGGGCTTAATTGGGATATTGGGGCCGCCCACCTGGCTCCAATTATTGATTTTGCCTGTGTAAATTGACTTTAACTGGTCTACCGTTAGTCCTGGGATATTCAAGTTGGGATTAACTGCGATCGCTAAACCATCAATTGCCACAGGAATTTGTTTTAAACTGAATCCACGCTGCTGGGCACGGCTTAATTCCTGATCTAGAACTGGTCGGGAGGACTGGGCAAAGGCTAGTTGACCGTCTATTAGGGACTGAATGCCAGTACCAGAACCAGGAGAAGCATTGCTAGGTTCGACATAGCGCAGCCGTAACTCTGGCCGCGCGGCTTGAATTGCTGGGTCAACTACTAGTCGAATTGGTGCCCAAGATGTACTACCTCCGTAATTGAATAATCCTGTAGGAACATCTTTTACTAAAGAGAAAGTCCCGCCACTAGGTTTTCCTGATGTGGCTTGGGGCGTATTTGTGCTACCAGAATTAACTGTATTTAGCTCTAGACCAGACTTTCTGCTAAACCACCAAAAACCTCCAGCAACTAGCCCAACTGTAATCAGAATTGATAATACAAGAATAGGTATTTCATTTTTTTGGGACATAGTAAATTACTCCCGCGTCCATTCAATATAAGTGCTTGATAAGTACTTGCTACTTGAGATTGTATTTGGAGGACGGGTATTTTGTTAGCAAATTCTGATAAATCCTAACTTCTGACTACTTACTTGCGAGACTTTCAATAAATAAATGATCTATTTTGTGGGATGTGTGTCCCCACCTTTCTCAGATTTAGGTACGACAAGATCCGCACCCCATAATAAAATTTGGGATGTTTTTTTATTTGGAAGTCCTTTAGAAGCCAAGGTACGATAAGTTTCACCTAGATTATTCGTCTCTTCTCTCAAGGACACTAAAATTTTTCCCATAAATTTCAATTTCCCATGTAGAGAGTTTCTCTAGGTTAAGTATTGGTTAATTTTTAATTTTTTATTGCTGATTAACGCACTGGCTCAAAGTCATAACCAGTGCGAGAGCGAGAACCAGGAACAATTTTTACAAGTTGGACTGGCGCATTGCGATCGCCTGATGGTAAAAATCGAATTGTACCAGAAGCACCGCTGGCAGAAAAATCAGAGGACGCCAATGCTTCTTGGACTCCAGATCGTGTAGGATTACGTTCTAATGACTTAATTAAAGAGACAGTGGCATCATAACTAAGGGCGCTTCGCCAACTCACATCAGCACCCCATAGCTGCCGCGATTTCTGAGGAAAATCTGACTTAGGATCGCCATCAATATGCCAGGGAACTGCTACTATCATTCCCGCCGCTTGCTCTCTGCCAATTTCTAAAGTTTTAGCGGTGTAAACATCATCTCCCGCCAGCAGAGTTAACTTTTTCTGGTTAATCTGAATTACTTGCAGCGCTTTATCGAGAGTTTCAGTGTTAGCAGCTAACATCAACACTTCTGTACCTTGTTTAGTTGCTTGTTCTACACTTTTAGCCGCACTAAAATCAGCCTTGGATAAGTCAAATTCGCTGGCTACTTGTCCACCCTCTAGAGAAACAGATGAGACAAACTCTGACTTTAAAGACTGGCTATAATTACTCTGAGAATTAAAGAAAACCACTGCATTTTTTTTCTGCAAAGTTTTCACCATATAGTTAGCTAAACTTCTCGCAGCCATAAAATCACTGGGAACTGTGCGAAAAACGTAGCGGCTAAAGTTAGAAATTTTGACAGATGTGCTAGTAGGAGAAATTGCTACAAGTTGTCCAGAATTATATATACTACCTGCGGCTAAGGTGGAATCGCTAGTATTCGGCCCAACTACACCTAATACTTCGGAATTGCTGACTAGGTTGGAAGCGATTTGCTTGGCTATTTCTGGATTATCGTCGTCGTTAGCTATTCCTACTCTCAACCGTACTCCCTTGATTCCCCCAGAGGTATTAACTTGATTTTGGGCTTGGGCGATGCCACGTAAAATTTCTAAAGCAGCATTGGGGTCAGTGCCTAATGGTACAGAAGCCACAATGGTATAGCTCTTAGAAGAACCGATGCGGGCATTGTTGAGAAAAATTAATGCTTCTGGATCGTTACGATTGAGTTTTAGGGCAGCTGTGAAATTGGCGATCGCCTTATCATAACTTTTAGCAGCGATCGCCTGTAATCCTTCTTTTTTTACTGGAGAAATCTCACCTGGAGTCAAGGATTTTTCCCCAAAACTAATACGGTCTTGTAAGGATGTATTGTTACCTGCATCCTGATTTTGAATGGCAGTATTACCAATTTTGACCCCATTTTTAGTAAACAACCAAAAACCACCACCAACTATGGCAACTGTTAGCAGCAAGGCCAAGGCTAAAATTTTGGTTTCATTCTTTTGTGACATGAACAAGTTTGAATAAAGTAAAAATGTTTACTATTTGTAGAACCTACGGATTAAGATAAAAAACTAACTACTCCAGACACAAAGAACACGGAGTCAATAAGAGTTTTGGGAGCATCTCACTTTTGTAAAAAGCCCTAGCGAATGGAATTCGCGGCTACACAGACAAAACCCGCGTAAGCGGGTTTCCAATTTCTTAAGTCCGCGTAGGCGGACTTAGTTTGTATAGCCGCGATTTCTAATCGCCAGGTATATTTACAAAATTGAGATGCTACCAAGAGTTTTTGCATAAGTCCTAATTTAATTATTTGGCTAAATCTAACCATTTTGATCATTTAATTCTGACAAATCCAGCTTTTTCGATCAGTTCTTGACCTTGAGATGTCAAAAGCCAATTTGCATAAGCTTCTCCAGCTTGCTGATCTGTTTGACCATTCTGTTTAACAATTACAAATAAATTGCGGGTAATTGCGTATTCTCCACTCCGAAATACTTTATTATTCAACTGATTCCGCTTACTTGGGCATTCAGATTGAGGTATAAATGGTTCCTGGTAGGGAGGCACAAATTGACCGCTTATCCGCCCTAATGGTAGAGACTTAATCGTACACTGGGGTACAATCTCTGAGGCAGAAGCATAGTAAATTGCGCTAGTATTCATTGCTACTTTTCGCACGGCTTCTGTGGTCGTACCAATGTAACTAATGTTGGTAGCAAAATTCTCTTTATTTAAAACATTTTCCACAAAAAACTCTACTGTACCCCCAGCTTCTTTACCGCGAGAGTAGACTGTAATTGGTAAATTTGGGCCACCCACTTGTTGCCAATTAGTAATTTTGCCCGTGTAGATGTCTTTGAGTTGGGCGACAGTTAAACCTGGAATATTGAGATTGTGGTTAACTGCGATCGCAATACCATCAATGGCCACCGGAATTTCTTTCAAACTAAATTCTTTTTGTTTAGCTTCGGTATTTTCTTCGGCTTTCACTGAGCGAGAAGATTGAGAAAAAGCTAGTTGATTATCTATCAACATCCGAATCCCAGTTCCAGAGCCGGCTTGGACTGAAGGAGGTTGAGTATAGCGTAAAGTAAACTGAGGGCACAGGCTTTCTAATACTGAGTCTACATCTTTACGGATGGGGGCCCAGGTTGTACTACCACCATAGT
This sequence comes from Nostoc sp., assembly GCF_036916655.1. Classification (GTDB taxonomy): domain Bacteria; phylum Cyanobacteriota; class Cyanobacteriia; order Cyanobacteriales; family Nostocaceae; genus Nostoc. The sequence goes on along the minus strand of NZ_JBALFY010000010.1, from coordinate 61,926 downwards.
TGAATGTTCCCTCTGGGAGATTTGGCACATTACATTTATTGTTGTTGACAAACTGGTTTATGGGATTACCTGTGTTGCTATTCCCTGAAGCTTTAGAAACAGTTCCGTTTAATTGCGCCCAGCGTTCCATAAGAAACCATAGACCACCAAAGATTAAACCAATGGTGATGATAATGGCTAAAAAAAGACTAAGTGTTTCGTTTTTCTGAGACATTATGTAGCTGTTAGCACCAGGAGTTTTTTAAAGTAAGAGAGATAATAATTTATAAATAAGTCGAAATATGGCTGTCAGTGAAATAGCTACTAAGCCAGCTGCAACGGCTAAAGTAACCACTATCAGAATGTCAAGACCACCCCGTAAAAATGGGAGAAAAAAAATAATCGCAAAAGTAATTGTGGGAATAATTAATAAATCGAACTTTTCAATCCACCGCCTAGTTTGAGCAAAAATTAGTATACCTAAAATCAGGGCGGAAGTAGTAAAAACAATTATTGGTGATTTTACTAGACTGAAGAGGGCGATCGCGATTAATGCCCCCTCAAATCCACTAAATGCCGCCCCACCCAATAATTCCAATGTAGAAAACGCTGGTTGAGTTGATGAACGGCGGGCGAAAATACTGGAACCTTTGGATGCTTGTGGTGGGAGTGTTGCAGAGGATGAATTAAGTTGTGTAGGGGCTAAAGCCTGTGAACTAAGGGCACGTAAAACTTCCTGCGCTGACTGAAAACGCTGATTAGCAGCAGGTAGCAGCATCTTATCGAAAATGTCAGCAAGGCGGGGGTTGATATTTACTTGCGATCGCCATTTCCACTGGTTGCTATAGGCATCAAATAGTTGAATTGCTTCCTGATGTGTTAACAAGGTAATCAGAGTGACAGCTAAAGCGTATAAGTCCGTAGATGGAAATACTTGACCTCCAGTCATCTGTTCAGGCGGTGCAAATCCCATAGAATAAATTCCTGTGGAAGAAGCCGCAGAAGGAGCGTTTGTTACTTGCTTGACTGCACCAAAATCTAGTAAAAAAAGTTTTCCATCACGACGACGCATGATGTTTGAAGGTTTGATATCTCTGTGGATAATGCCTCTATCATGGACAAACTCTAATACTTTCAGGATTTCTTGCAATACCTGTAACACTTGCTGTTCAGAGAATTTGCCTTGTTGAACTAATTCTTCCTCTAGGTTTTTCCCGTCAATGTATTCTTGTACCAAGTAAAAAAATTGGTCTTCTTGTCCTGATTGCAAGCTATTAACTATTACTGGAAAGAAGGCAAATAAATCAGGAATTTGCTCGTGGTCGTTACCAAGCTGTGCTAAAACTTCTGCTTCTCTCTCAAACATTAACTGCGCTTGTTGCAGTTGAGTTGAGGTTAAATTTCCCGCTGGTTGAAACTGCTTAACCACGCATTGACGCATTCCTGGTATTCGGCGATCGCGTGCCAAAAAGGCTGCTCCAAAACCGCCCCTTCCCAATAGCTTTATTGGCACATATCGACCATCTAGCATCAGTGGCATACCACAGGTAGTGCAATACTTCTGCTGGGTTGTTTTCAGTGTCGTAATATCGTCTAAATCGGCAAAATAGTTTTGTGGGCGTGGACAACGTGGACGAGTGCAGTAAACTTCCATTTTCGTGATTAGTCAAAATAATTCGTAATTGATAATATTCACCTTCTCTACGAGATGTTACGCCAATAGCGAGAAGCAGGCTACGTAATTCGTAATTAGTTCAGGTTACAGAACAGCTAAATTTATTAATTGGAGAACAGGAACCTTTTTTCCTAATATCAAACCCTTGGCTTGTCTACGGCATCCTGTACAAACATCGATGAGTTAATCATTACGAATTACGTTAGCGTAGCGTAAAGCCTTTGGCATGGCTTCGCTTAGAGCGACAGAGGAGCGTCATTACGAATTATTTGGTCATTTACAAAAAAACAAAGGACAAATGACTAATAACCTGATTTTAGTCTTCGCCGGATAAGCTGGGTGTTGCTACCTCCAATGTAGTTAATACTATGTTTTTTTGTGCTAATTTTAACACATCTTGATTCCATCCTGGGTTAGCGAACTGGGGCAAAATTTCTTGACTAAAGGCTTCTGCGGCCTTGGATCTATAGCGATTGGGATTAAAAATCAACCACAATGTCCGTTTGACGACTACACCTTCAATGGGAGTACGATGCAAAACGCCCATTTGTAGCTCTTTAGCGATCGCACTAGTTGAAACAAAAGCAGCCCCTAAACCAGATTGCACAGCATTTTTAATCGCTTCAATGGAATTTAATTCCATTTCAACTTTAAAACGTCTGGTATCAATTTCACAGCGTCCTAGCACTTGGTCAATTACTTTGCGGATAGTCGATTGGGAATCTAGGGCAATGAATTGTAATTTATATAGGTCTTCTTTTTGGATTTTTTCAAGTTTGGCGAAGGGATGAAAGACAGGTAAAATCAGGGCTAGTTCGTCTTCAGCGTAAGGAATAACTTCTAAAGATTCTGAGAGTTCACCAGGAATTTCCCCGCCGATAATCGCCAGATCAACTTGTCCATTTGCGACACTCCAAGCAGTTCGCCGGGTAGAGTGGACGTGTAATTGCACTGCCACATCGGCATATTTTTGTCGGAACATACCGATCATTCTCGGTAAGAGATAAGTGCCGGTGGTTTGAGAAGCACCGACAATTAAAGTCCCACCTTGGAGATTTTGTAAATCCTCAATGGCGCGGCAGGTTTCCTGACACAGACTGAGGATTTTTTCACCGTAGCTTAAGAGTAGATGCCCGGCTTCGGTTAATTGGGCGCGTCGTCCTCCGCGATCGAATAAGGGGACATCGAGTTGCCGTTCGAGATTTTGGACTTGCAAACTGACGGCGGGCTGGGAGACGTAAAGACTATCAGCGGCACGCTTGAAGCTTCCTTCTTGGGCGATCGCTTTTAAAATACGTAACTGATCTAAAGTGAAAGGAAGGTCAGACATAAGGCTCAACCCACAAACTTTGAAAGGAGCGGATGCACACAACAAATCAGGTTTAGCAGCAATCAGCTAGGTATGATTTGTTGCATATTGAACTTGAAGGCTTGACTCGAAAAAGACAGTGGCACAACATCTTGACTAAAGTCCCCTTTTGAATACTTTGTGGTATTGGTTGTACTGAATTCAATTTTCTTTAAATTACTTCACTCGTTTATATGCCGTTGATTTCTTGGTTGACACCCAGTCATTTTGTCATACTGGGGTTACAAATAGTTTTTGCGATCGCTCACAGTGGAGGCGCTGCTTTGCGTCCAAGGGCCGAAAAATACATTGGCCCAAGGCTTTATCGCATTCTCTTTGCATTAGTCAGCCTACCGTTGGCTGTGATATTAATTATTTACTTTTTTGGGCACCGTTATGATGGTTTGCAACTTTGGCAGGTACAAGGAGTGCCAGGAGTGCGAGAATTTGTTTGGCTGCTGTCAGCAATCTCGTTTTTGTTTTTATATCCTGCTACCTTCAATCTACTAGAAATTGCTGCCATTCAAAAGCCCCAAGTTCATCTCTACGAAACAGGAATTATTCGGATTACCCGTCATCCCCAAATGGTAGGGCAAATAATTTGGTGTGTTGCCCATACTCTCTGGTTGGGAACTACCTTTACTCTTGTGACTTCCATTGGATTGGTATTGCATCACTTGTTTGGGGTTTGGCACGGGGATCGCCGTTTGAGCGATCGCTATGGCGAAGCTTTTGAAGTTGCCAAACAGCGGACTTCAATTATTCCCTTTAAAGCAATTATTGACGGGCGTCAATCTCTCAAATGGCAGGAATTTCTCCGCCCTGCCTATTTGGGAGTTACTATTTTTATCGCTTTGCTTTGGTGGTCTCACCCTCTGTTACAGGAAGCAACTAGTAGGATAGGATGGTAACTCTAGATGATCCCCAGTGTCAGCAAAAAATCCGAAATAGAGGAAATTTCAGCTTATCAATTGCTCCAAATCAATGTAGGATAAATTCAAACATCTATAAATGAGGGTGCATTGAGTCAGTTTGAAATTTTATATTGGTAGTCATTGGTCAGTTGCCTTTAGTTGGGAAAACGCGGCAGATTCAGTTAAATCTCCAGGCAGCCACGGCAATCAGGAGTTTAACATCCAAAAAAGCCAGCGCGATTTCCACGGTGGCTTTTTTGTCAGAGACACATTAACGCGCTCAATTTTTCTGTGTCCTGAAAGCATCTATCGGCATTCAATGACTTGCCAATCTTTCACTTCAGTCCTGATAGCTAGTTTGATATAAAAACCTTATAATCCAAGAGGCGTCATGGTGTTGTCGGTTAGTGAGCGGACATTTACTCAAGAAGTTTTAGAATCCCCTATTCCTGTTTTAGTTAATTTTGAAGCACCTTGGTGTGGCTTGTGTCGGATTATCCACCCACTATTGTTGGAATTTCAAGCCCAATGTGGGGAAGAAATTAAATTAGTTGCGGTTAACGCCGATCAAAATTTTAAATTGTCAACTACTTATAGGCTAAAATCACTACCTACTTTACTATTGATTGAAAATGGCACTGTTCGCGATCGCTTGGAATGCTTTCGCGGCAGAGAAGATTTACGTCTAGCTTTAGAAGAGATTAAAGTCAGCTACAGCAATTGCCCGAAAATCTACACTAGTTCCAAAACAATGGATTTAGAATATCGATCAGCCTGATGGATATTGATATTGGGCATGGGGCATGGGGCAAAACAGTTCCGAGTTCCGTTAGGTTTAGCCCGTGCTGAGTGGGGAATCTCACTTCTTTACTCAGCACTCCTGAAGGGTATGGGGCAAATGACCAATGACCAATGACAGATGACCAAATCTAAAACCATGCTTAATACCCCACCCAATCAGTCTTGGGTGGGTTATTTTATGCTAAAGGGTGTGTGTCACAATTATTAACAGTTTGGACACACTAATCAAGAATTCTAAAAGTAGGCGTCAGTGATGGAAGTAATCTATCAGTATGCCTGGCTGATTCCAGTGTTCCCGCTTTTTGGGGCAATGCTGGTCGGTCTAGGGTTAATCTCGTTGAATCAGGTGACAAACCGCCTACGGCAGCTTAACGCTGTGGTGATTATCTCCATGATGGCAGCAGCTATGGCGCTGTCGTTTGCCTTGTTATGGAGTCAAATTCAAGGACACGCGCCTTATCTCCGCACCTTTGAATGGGCAGCAGCAGGTAATTTTCACCTGAGCATGGGCTACACGATCGACCACCTGACAGCCCTAATGCTGGTGATTGTCACAACGGTAGCCTGCTTAGTCATGCTTTACACCGATGGCTACATGGCTCACGATCCCGGTTACGTGAGGTTTTACGCCTATCTCAGTTTGTTTGGCTCTTCAATGTTAGGTCTGGTGGTCAGCCCCAACCTAGTACAGATTTATATATTCTGGGAACTGGTCGGGATGTGTTCCTACTTGCTGGTCGGCTTTTGGTACGATCGCAAGTCAGCAGCAGATGCCGCTCAAAAAGCGTTTGTAACCAACCGCGTCGGCGACTTTGGTCTATTACTCGGCATTCTGGGGCTATTCTGGGCAACAGGAAGCTTTGATTTTAATATCATGGGCGATCGCCTCGCCCAACTCGTCGAATCAGGTTCCATCAGCAATTTTCTCGCTGTCCTGTTTGCGATTTTAGTTTTCTTAGGGCCAGTTGCGAAATCAGCCCAATTCCCCCTCCATGTCTGGCTACCGGACGCAATGGAAGGCCCCACCCCCATTTCTGCCTTGATTCACGCGGCAACAATGGTGGCAGCGGGTGTTTTCCTGATTGCCCGGATGTACCCAGTATTTGAAGGCGTTCCAGTTGCAATGAATGTCATTGCCTTTACTGGGGCGTTTACGGCATTTTTGGGGGCAACCATTGCCATTACCCAAAACGACATCAAAAAGGGCTTGGCTTACTCCACCATTTCCCAACTCGGTTACATGGTGATGGCAATGGGCATAGGTTCCTACAGCGCTGGATTATTCCACCTGATGACCCACGCCTATTTCAAAGCGATGCTGTTCTTGGGTTCAGGTTCCGTAATTCACGGTATGGAAGGTGTTGTTGGACACGACCCCGCCTTAGCCCAAGATATGCGCTTGATGGGCGGATTGCGAAAGTATATGCCCGTCACGTCAATTACCTTTTTGATTGGTTGCTTGGCAATTTCTGGTATTCCACCCTTTGCTGGCTTCTGGTCAAAAGATGAAATTCTAGGGAAGGCTTTTGAGGCTAATCCACTCCTCTGGTTCATCGGCTGGCTAACTGCCGGGATTACTGCTTTCTATATGTTTAGAATGTATTTCTCGACATTTGAAGGCAAATTCCGGGGTACTGACGAGAAAATCAAGCAAAAACTTAAGAAGGCGGCGGCGACAATTGTCCTGGAATTAGAGTCAGAAGAACTAGCGCCGAATTTTGGGCCTGGGGCGATGAAGAAAGGAGAATTGGCTGCCACTGGTGAGCATCATGATTCCCATGACTCCCACGGGCATCACAGCGACTCCCCCCACGAATCGCCGTGGACGATGACCCTGCCGTTGGCACTGTTGGCTGTGCCTTCGATTTTGATTGGTTTGGTGGGAACTCCTTATGCCAATTATTTTGAAGAGTTTATCTTTCCTCCTAGTGAAACCCTCTCCGAAGTTATAGAAAAGGCTGCCGAGTTCAATCCGACGGAATTCTACATTATGGCGGGTGCCTCAGTGGGAATTTCCTTAGTTGCGATTACCTTAGCCTCGCTGATGTATTTGCAAGGGAAAATTGACCCGGCTGCGATCACTTCTAAAATCAAACCACTTTACGAGTTATCCCTCAACAAGTGGTACTTTGATGACATTTACCATCGGGTTTTTGTCCTCGGCTTGCGTCGCCTAGCTAGACAAGTTATGGAAGTTGACTTCCGCGTTGTCGATGGTGCTGTTAACCTCACAGGCTTTTTCACCCTTGTTAGCGGTGAAGGTCTGAAGTACCTAGAAAACGGTCGCGCTCAATTCTATGCCTTGATTGTGTTTGGGGCGGTTTTAGGCTTAGTGATTGTCTTTGGTGTTACCTGATTTTTATTGGGGTGGGCGATCGTCCGCCCCTACATTAATTTCTTGATTTCCTGGTTTGGTTGCCAGATGATCGCATTACGAAATAATTTATTTTCTCGATTACTGTTATTAACTTTTATCTATAGAACATCCAAACTCTTTTCTTGAGCTAGTGACAAATTAGTTTTAAGCATGAAGTTTCGAGTTATCAAATATTATTAGTTTTTGCTCATAAATCTGACTCACTAACTCCTACTTTGGCATCCTCACACAGTCATCTGTAATCAACTCGCGGGGATTAGTTACGCAGGGAGGTAAATATGATATGAAAAAAAGACTCCTGGAAAAAGCGGAGAGAAGCTTAGATGGTTTTACAACTAGGATACAAAGATGATGAGATGCGTAATTTGTCAGCACGGAGAAACTAAACCAGGTTTAGTAACTGTGACATTAGAAAGAGATGAATGTATTATTGTCTTAAAAAAAGTTCCGGCAGAAATTTGTGATAATTGTGATGAATATTATTTAAGTGATGCAGTTACAGAACAGGTTTCAGAAAAAGCAGAGTCAGCTATTAATAATGGAGCAGAATTAGAGATTATTAGATATGCAGCTTAGTTTTCTTATTGGCGTTTCTGCTTTAGTTTGGTTTTGCAAGTCCTTCTGCAATCTCTCTTTTAGCAGATTGGGCAGATGCAATCAGTTGTTGTTGAGTTTTCTTAGATGATTTATTCCATTTCAATTCATCTTGCAAATCTTCCAGGTACTCTCGAAGATGTTCTGCAACTCTTTCTTGTACATCTTCAGATAAAGATTCCATCATCTTAATTACAGTAGCGATCGCTGGAGATGACATAATCGAATTTCCCTTATCAACTTTCACTGTTTATTTTACTAAAAAAACTCAATCAAATCGCCTACTGTAATCCCAAAGCTCTGAAACTGGGAAAGTTTGTCCTGCTGCTGCTTGTCGCACGGACTCTTGCAAATCGGCTAATATTTGTTGCTTTTGGCTCTTGTTCATCAATCCAAGCTAAACCACTGGCGTTATCAGAATTTATGGAACTTATAAGCTGTTGCCAAAGTTCTATAGGGACGAGTACATCTGTTGTTTCTCCATCTACGTTAGTGAGATAACGAATTTGATTTTTAATTTGTGCCATTATCATTATGGTTATTTCTCCTTTGATGCATTTTTGTACCAAATCGCTTTTTTCAACAACCACCAAACAGCATAGTGTATTGTTAGCGATGGGTTGGATTACGCGTAGACGCGGAGCGGCTTGTCGTAGACATCGCACATTGCTTAAATTCTAGTTTAGCGGCTTTATCTAGGGTAAATTTTTGACTTAAATACCAGTATTTAAACTGATATTCTGAATTCCCTCAAGTAAAAATAGATTCCTCGGATACCAAATGGGGGATTGCCAATTTAATTAAATCAACCTAACAATGAAGGAAAAATTGCTAAAAAGCTGTTAGTTAATAACTAGTGACTTTTTGCCAAACATGATTTTGATAGCAGATTGATTGTGATGAATATAGCTAATTTCCCCTGGCTGACGACGATTATTCTGTTTCCGATAGCGGCGTCGCTACTTCTTCCCATCATCCCTGACAAAGAAGGCAAAACAGTGCGCTGGTACTCCCTCGTCGTAGGGCTGATAGATTTTGCACTAATTGTTTATGCTTTTTATACTGGGTATGATTTCTCCAATCCAGATTTGCAGTTGGTGGAAAGTTACCCCTGGGTACCACAACTGGGTTTGAATTGGTCAGTAGGGGCTGATGGCTTGTCCATGCCCCTAATTATTTTGACTGGATTCATTACCACGCTGGCGATTTTAGCAGCTTGGCCTGTCACCTTCAAGCCTAAGCTATTTTTCTTCTTGATTTTGGCGATGTATGGCGGTCAGATTGCCGTGTTCGCTGTCCAGGATATGCTGTTATTTTTCCTGGTGTGGGAACTGGAACTAGTACCGATATATTTCCTGCTGTCGATTTGGGGAGGCAAAAGGCGGCAGTATGCAGCGACTAAATTTATTTTATACACCGCCGGCGGTTCGCTGTTTATTTTGCTGTCTGCCCTGACAATGGGATTTTACGGCGATACGGTAACATTTGACATGAGAGCGATCGCCTTAAAAGATTTCGCCCTGAATTTCCAACTTGCCCTCTATGCTGGCTTCCTGATTGCCTACGCCGTCAAGTTGCCGATTATTCCCTTGCACACGTGGCTACCAGATGCCCACGGTGAAGCTACAGCCCCCGTACACATGTTATTAGCAGGTATTCTCCTGAAAATGGGCGGTTATGCCTTAGTTCGGATGAATGCCCAAATGCTGCCCGATGCCCACGCTTATTTTGCGCCAGTGTTGGTAGTTTTGGGGGTAGTTAATATCATCTACGCCGCCTTGACATCCTTTGCCCAGCGAAACCTGAAGCGAAAAATTGCCTACTCCTCAATTTCTCACATGGGCTTTGTGATGATTGGTATTGCCTCCTTCACCGATTTGGGATTGAGTGGGGCAGTATTGCAAATGGTTTCTCACGGGTTAATTGGGGCGAGTTTGTTCTTCCTCGTCGGGGCAACTTACGATCGCACCCACACTCTAATGTTGGATGAAATGGGCGGTGTTGCCAAGAGAATGCCGAAGATTTTCGCCATGTTCACCACTTGTTCAATGGCTTCTTTGGCATTGCCAGGGATGAGCGGTTTCGTGGCAGAATTGATGGTATTTGTGGGCTTTGCTACTAGCGATGCTTATAGCTCTACCTTCAAAGTCATTGTGGTGTTCTTGATGGCAGTGGGAGTGATTTTAACTCCGATTTATCTGCTGTCGATGTTGCGAGAAATTTTCTACGGTAAAGAGAACGAAGAATTAGTTTCTCACCAAGCTTTGATAGATGCCGAACCCCGTGAAGTATTTATCATTGCCTGTTTGTTAATTCCGATTATTGGTATTGGTTTCTATCCCAAATTGCTAACTCAGATGTACGACGCTACAACTGTACAATTGACAGCAAGATTGCGTGATTCCGTGCCGACATTAGCACAGCAACAAGAAGAAACGCTAAAGGTTTCTTTGAGTGCGCCGGAAATTGGTAATTAAGTTGCGATCGCTAGTTTAGTTTAAATATTGATTACTTTGAGGGCGGGTTTTTTACCCGCCCTTTTTGTTATTCACTCAAAAGTTTTGATTTGGTAAAGTAAAAAACAACTCATCGAATTGAGTTAAAAAAATCCTGTATAAGATAAGTAACAATAACTAACTAACGGATAAATTCCTTGTAGAGACGGCGATTTATCGCGTCTTTCTAACCGTCAAAATGAATTTTACAAACTAGTAGATGTATTTTTTAGATTTTCTATAAAAATAGATTTTAAACTGATTGATTTATTTGCAACCAGTTAAGTAAATCTTCCATAGCAGTAAAATCTAACAAAGCTTCGCCAAGGGTTTCTAATTGATTTAAAGAAAGAGATTTGATGCGCTCTTGCAATTCTGGTGATAATTCTCCCACTCGTCTTTGTAGTAACCTTAAAATAAGCTGTTGTTTACCTTCTTGTTTACCACGCTCGTAGCCGATGCGCTCACCTGTAGTTACATATCTCATAGTCCGCTCCTGTTCAAATTGTTTAAACTCTTCCCAAAACTGATTTTCCAATGCCTTTGGTAATATCATAACCCAATCGATAAATCGATATAGATTGCGAATATCCTGCTCTTCTAACCCCAAATCATATAGTCTGCGAATTAAACTAAATTTCCATATTTTGCGTTGTTCGGGTGATGAGCGCGTCTGCTGCGTTTTCAAATGCGCCATGACCACAGTTGCAAATGGATTATTGCTATTTTCTAACTCGTGAAAGCGATTTTCATAATCCAAAAGTTTAACACTACCAAATTCAAAACTTAAGCGAGTGTTGGGATAATTGTAACTGTAATTGTTTGGTCGCCATTCGCGGTTTGAATCGCACAGAATTGCAAGGCTAATCGCTGGTCGATCGAAGCGGTCAAATATGCGAAAATTGTAGGTAAACATCCGCTTGGCAAAGTTATCTTCTTTTTGTGCCTGAATTTCAACATGGATTAATAACCAAAGTTCTTCCCCTTGGGTTTGCCAAACTTTGACTAATTGATCGGCATATCGCTTACCCTGTTCCGCTTCACGAGCTATTTGCTGAAATTCTTTATCTAGAAATTCGTAGGGACGTTCCCAGTCAATTAATGCATAAGTTTCTGGAAAAAAGAAATGCATTGCTTGGGGAAAATAAGCTTCTATAATTTCTTTCCAAGGGCTATCAAAATCAGCGCGTAGGCGTAGCCCGTCATAGACATCGCTAATATTGGTCATATTCATCCAAGAAGCTGATTTTCGTCACATTTATGTGAATATTGTAATCCACAATCAATTGTCCCTAGTATACTTACTTAAGTATCGATAAATTTTCTACAATCAAGGTAGAATCAGATGTGGTAAAACCGCTAATGTCAAATTACAATCCCCTGCATTGTTTGCCATCTTCCGAAGAACTACCCGACTCAGATGATACCGCTGTGGATAATGAACTACAAAATTTAATTCCCGGCTTGCTAAAAACGATACTAGCTTTGGTTTGGTGCGATCGCTGGGATTGGTTCTTTGGTGTTGATATGGGTATTTATTATCACCCAGACAAACCAGCCATTGTCCCTGATGGATTTCTCAGTTTAGGAGTTAAACGCTTCGTTGATGAGGATTTACGCCTAAGTTATGTGCTGTGGGAAGAAAAGAAGCTGCCAATTTTAGCACTAGAAGTTGTTTCTCAAATATATCGAGAAGAATATAGTACCAAGAAAGAATTTTATGCAAAAGATTTAGGAATTTTGTACTACGTTGTATATAGTCCCCTGCGGCGTAAAAAGACACCTTTGGAAGTGTATCGCCTAGTTGATGAGGAGTATATCTTAATCTCAGGAAATCCCGTTTGGCTACCAGAAATTGGTTTAGGAATTGGGCGAGAACGGGGAGTTTATCAAGGTATAGTGCGGGAGTGGTTGTACTGGTATGACGAAGAAGGGCAAAGATTGCTAACACCAGAAGAACGCATCAGAGAGGCAGAAGAACGCACAGCTTTTGAAGAACAGCGACGCGTGGAAGCAGAACAACAGGTGAAAATGTTAATTGAAAGGTTGAATGCACTTGGTGTTGATCCAGAAACTTTGTCATAGATTCACCAGATTTTGTAATTTTCGCTGCCTTAATGTTAATTAGCTTCCTGGCTGTCGAGGTCAGAATGCGTCATTTCCCGCAACAATAGGCGTTGAGTTTCCAATATCATTAGTGAATCCTTATTTAGCCATTGTCTAGTTTATCTCGATTTTTTCTATCAAGCGATCGCAACCTGAGACTGAAAGTAAAATATTTTACTTTTGCAGATTCCGCTTCATTTGTTCTAGTTCATCCTGAGTTTCCCAGCTACGAAACTTATCTTCTAAGTCATCAAAACCACTAGAATAACTGCTAGTTTGATTCGACCAGCCAACGGTTTCAAAACGCTGCTGGGTTTGTGCTTTAGCACGGGCTGTCTGCGCTTCAGCGGCTTTAGCTTGTACCTCTTGTCGCCGTTGCTGAATTTTTTGCAGTAGTTCCTGAGATTGCTGAATGCGTTCTTTCAGCCCTTGCATCTGTCCCCAACGCTGATTTCCTTCGCGCAACAAGGCTGCTTCTCGCTCACCCGCCGCCGCCGCCAAATCTTCTCTACCAGCGTTTTTAGCTTTTTGAATACGGATATGCCAACGCTGAATTTCTTGAGCGGTGGACAGAATTTCTTCTTGCGATCGCTTCTCTTGTACTTGTAAATCTGCGATCAGCTTTAATGTGTCTTCTTCTTGCTCACGCAGCTGTTCTAGCAGCGCCTCTAACTCCAAATGTGGATTGCTACGCAAGAATTCTTCTAAACGGTTTTCTAGAAACCGACTCAAATCATCAAATAAGCCCACTGCTAAAACTCCAGAAATTGGGTGCGTGACTATCTTATTGTATTGACACTCGTACATTGTCGGGACAATCTGAATTCAGAATTCAGAATTCAGATTGGGCTACGCGCCCCTGCGGTAACAGGAATCAGAATAAATAAGTGGTGGATTCAGACCCGCCACTGATTATTTGCCTTTGGTGTCTCCCTTTGGGAGAAGAACACTAAATTGCTAAAACTTCACATCTAAAGTACGCACCAAAAAAGCCCATTTGTCTGCGGCTTCTTCGATAATTTTAGCTGTGGGTTTACCCGCACCATGTCCGGCTTTAGTTTCAATTCTAATTAAGGTTGGTTTATTACCTGTGTGAGCTGCTTGCAAAGCTGCGGCAAATTTGAAACTATGAGCAGGGACAACACGATCGTCATGATCGGCTGTGGTAATCAAGGTTGCTGGGTAAGCTGTATTTGGTTTGATGTTGTGTAGTGGCGAATAAGCATACAGCGCGGGAAACTCTTCTGGGTTATCTGCTGAACCATATTCGGAAGTCCAAGCCCAACCGATGGTAAATTTGTGGAACCGCAACATATCCATGACGCCGACTGCTGGTAAAGCTGCACCAAATAAATTAGGACGTTGGGTTATGCAAGCACCCACCAATAAACCGCCATTACTACCACCTGCGATCGCTAGCTTCTCTGTCTTAGTATACTTGTTAGCAATCAACCACTCAGCAGCACCAATAAAGTCATCAAAGACATTCTGCTTTTTATCTTTTATTCCTGCTTGATGCCATTCTTCGCCGTATTCTCCACCACCGCGGATATTAGGCATCGCATAGATACCACCCATCTCCATCCACACCAACAGACTCACAGAAAAGCTAGGTGTCATTGAGGCATTAAAACCGCCATAAGCATAGAGATAAGTAGGGTTATTACCATCTAATTTAATGCCCTTTTTGTGGGTAATAAACATTGGCACTCTAGTACCATCTAGGCTCTGATAAAATACTTGTTTTGTCTCGTAATCATCAGGATTAAAATCTACCTGTGGCTGGCGGAAAACCTCGCTTTTTCCTGTCACCAAGTTGTAGCGATAAATAGTGCCTGGTATGGTAAAGCTAGTAAAACTATAAAAAGTTTCAGTATCATAACGCTTACCACCAAAGCCTCCGGCTGAACCAAGTCCGGGTAGTTCTACCTCTCGAATAAACTCACCTTTGAGGTCAAAAATTTTGATTTGGCTATGAGCATCTTTGAGGTAATCAGCGACAAAATGATTATTAAGTATACCGACACTTTCCAAAGTTTCCGCAGATTGGGGAATGATTTCTCGCCAATTTTCTGATGCAGAGTTTTTCGTATCAATTGCAATCACTTTTCCCCGTGGTGCATTTAAATCTGTGCGGAAATAAAAGACGCTATCATCATTGTCAATGAAGCTGTAATCTGCCTCAAATTGGTTAATTAGTTCTATGACTTCCGCATTAGAGTTAGTCAAATCTTTAGAGAAAACTAAATTTTTAGAGTCAGTACCCAGCCAAATTGAAATTATTAGATAGTGTCCATCTTCAGTAACACCACCATTAAAACCCCATTCCTTTTGGTCAGGGCGATGGTAAATTAAAACATCTTCTGATTGAGGTTTACCTAATTGATGATAGTAGAGCTTTTGATAATAGTTAACATCTTCTAATTGAGTTTTTTCATTTGGCTCATCGTAGCGACTGTAGAAAAAACCTTGATGATCGTGTGTCCAAGATGCACCCGAAAATTTAATCCACTTTAGATGGTCTTGGAGGTCTTCACCAGTTTCAACATCGCGTACTTTCCACTCTTGCCAATCAGAACCAGAAGACGATAGACCATAAGCTAAAAGTCTACCATCCTCACTAATAGACAATCCCGAAAGAGCAACAGTGCCATCTTCTGAGAGTTTATTCGGGTCGAGTAAAACTTTGGGTTGATCGTCGAGAGTTTTCAGAGTGTAAAGGACACTTTGGTTTTGCAGCCCATCATTTTTAAAATAAAAGTAGCGTTCGCCTTCTTTAAAAGGGATACCATATTTTTCGTAATCCCAAAGTTTGGTAAGGCGTTGTTTAATTTTTTCTCTAGCAGGAATTTCACTCAAGTAGCCAAAAGTAACTTGATTTTGTGCCTCAATCCAAGTCGTTGTTTCTTCAGAGTCAGGATCTTCTAACCAACGGTAAGGATCTGCGACTAAAGTACCGTGGTAATCATCGACTTGATTACTCTTATGGCTGGATGGGTAGGTGAGCGGCTTTTCAGAATCAGTCATAGTCTTAAGTCAAAAGTGCTTCTTTACATACTACAAAGATAGACCCAAGACGTGGAGTATAGAAACAGAGAGAGGTATCACCGAAACAGCACTCCTGAACTCGTTCCCAGTCTCCAGCCTGGGAACGTATTCTGAGAGACTCTGACTCTCGTCAAGCCAAACACTTGTAGAGACGGCGATTTATCGCCGTCTCGAAAACCCAAAATTGTTGCCAGTAGGCCTTAACCCAAGCGTATTCAGGTTAAGACAAGAGATGCGATGAATCGCCCTCTCTACAATAATCAGTCTTTGCCTTGACAACAGCCCTACAAGGTGTTTCTCAAAATTGTGAAACTAAGCGTTACTTGTAGTGGTAATGAGTTTCTCCCCTTTCAGCATCCGCCCTGCGGCTTCGAGGAGAGCTTCTTCAAGATAAGGCTTGGTAAAGTAGCCACTAGCACCGAGTTGAGACGCAATTTGTCTGTGCTTGTCTGCACCCCGTGAGGTGAGCATGGCGATCGGTAATTGGTTGAGGTTAGAGTCTTTCTGAATACGAGAGAGTAACTCCAGTCCATCACAGCGGGGCATTTCGATGTCGCAAAATACGATATCGCAAGGCAGACCGGAGCGGAGTTTATCCCAAGCTTCCTGACCGTCACGCGCCTGTTCTACGCGATAACCTGCCTTATTAAAAGTTAAGGACAGCAACTCTCGGACGGTAATCGAGTCATCGACAATTAGCACTGTCGGGTCAATCTTCGCTGGAGAGGTATCTGGAGTAGCTTTTTGTTGCCAAGAATTGCCACCAGTTTGTGTAGAAATCCGTCCCTGGAAGATGTCAATTATTTCCAGCACGTCAGCAATGGGCATAATCCGACCATCACCCAGGACTGTAGCACCAGCTACACCGATTGGCTTAGGCGCTGGCCCCTCAAATTGCTTAATTACAATTTCTTGTTCGCTCAACACCAGGTCAATCTGTAGAGCAATCAGGGTATTTGCCGATCGCACCACAACCACAGAAACCATATCATCATCTCTGGTGCCACCATAAACATTACCGCGACTGATTTGGCGATTGAAGGTTAAAAGTTCCTTCAGAGGTCGGAATGGTAGCACTGTATCACGCCAGGAAATAAATGATTGCCCATTGGCATCATGTTGAATATTTTTGACGGGAATATCTAGCGTATCTTCTACACCATCCATCGGGAAGGCAATTCTGGCTCGATCGGAGACGCAGCAGAGGGCTTTACAAATACTTAGAGTCAGTGGTAAACGAATAGTGAAGGTGGTTCCCTTGCCAACAGCAGAATCGGTGTTTACTGTTCCCCGAATTTCGCTAATCTCGGAGCGCACTACGTCCATACCCACACCACGACCGGAAATTTCATCAGCTTGGTCTTTAATCGTAAAACCAGACTGGAACAGCAAATCGTAGACTTCCAGGCGAGACATGGCTTTTGCTTGCGCTTCTGTAAGCATACCAATCTTCACCGCCTTAGCCTTAACTCGTGCAGAGTCGATACCTGCGCCATCATCACCGACAGAAATGATCGTTTGGTTGCCTTGGTGGAAGGCGCGGATAGTAATAATTCCTACAGGTGGTTTACCAACAGCTTGCCTCTCTTCTGGTGTTTCAATACCGTGAGCGATCGCATTATTCAGCATGTGAGTCAGCGGATCGGTCAGATGATCTAAAATCATCTTGTCAATTAAGGTATCACCACCTTCGATCACCAACTCTACTTGTTTGCCACACTTAATAGCGTTGTCACGCACTCCTCGCCGCCAGCGATCGATTGTTTGGGCAAAAGGTACCATTCGCGCTCTAGTTAATCCCTCTTGTAACTGGGTGGTTACTTGGCGGAACTGCCTTGCGACTCGCTCGGTTTCTTCGGTAACAAAATCAATGTCACTAGCTGACTCACGCACTCGCACAATGCGCTCAATCATCTGTTGTGAGAGTGTATGGAAAGGAGTAAAACGATCCATTTCTAACTCACTAAAACCCCTATCAGCGTTGAAATCTGGCGCTTGGAAGCCTGGGTCTTTCTTTTTGCGTCCAGCTAACAGAGAGGCTTCTAGAAGCGATCGCTCGTACAACTCCTGCATCCTGGCACCGACATCTGAGAGTTGTTGTACCTGAATCAGCAAGTTATCTAATGACTGCCGCAGCCGTTCATGATCTTGCTCTAAGGTATTGCGGTTTACCACCAACTCCCCAACCAAATTACTCATATCGTCCAGTTGTTTCACTGGAACCTTCATTGTTTCTTCAAATCTCGCAGCCCGACGAGTAGAGGGGCCGGTAGCTTTGTTGGTGTTAGATTTGACTACAGGAGAATGGGATATTGTTTGATCTGCTTCTGCTAGCAACTTCTCCAAATCGCCAAATTCATCTTTGATTGCTGGTAATGGAATGGGATTTTTCGCCAAGACTGGTTGAATGTCTTGGGGCTGGATGCGATCGCTATCTGTACCTAATAATTCTTCCAGGGCAGCAAAATCTACTTCTGGTATCTCCTTAGTTTTGGAGATTGGTGCTAATTCCTCTCCTAGTAATGCTTCCAAGTCTGCAAATTCATCTTCTGAAGCAATCTCTTCAATAGGTTCTGTAGTTGCTAATTCTTCAGTCGGGGCAATGATAGGATTTTCTGCAACTTCAGATATCTCTCCTAAATTCCACAAATCAGTTTCTACATCTTCCTGAATAACCGTTTGTGTGAAGTCATTGATATCTTCTGAGTCAATTTTTGTCGTATTTTCCCCTAATTCTTCCTGATTTACTGTTGCTATCAGAGTCGTTGCTGTCAAAAATAAATCATTTCCAAAATCTGTATTTTCTGTAAATTCAAAGGTCGTTTCTAAATTATTATTCTCATCAGTTTCTAAAACTTCTGAGTTTATCGGGGCTGAATCTGAAGTTTCGCCAAAACTAATAGTTTCTGATAGTTCATCCACAGAATTGTCTGTGGGTTCCATCTGAATATAGGTGGAATCTGTAACTACATCTTCAAATAGCAGTTGTGGATTTTCATCGAATGGAGCGAATAAATCACCTGGCTGTGCTTCGGCTGATGCTGAATCTGAAGTTTCACCAAAACTAATAGTTTCTGATACATCCACAGAATTATCTGTGGGTTCCATCTGAATATAGGTGGAATCTGTAACTACATCTTCAAACAGCAGTTGTGGATTTTCATCGAATGGAGCGAATAAATCACCTGGCTGTGCTTCGGTTGATGCTGAATCTGAAGTTTCACCAAAACTAATAGTTTCTGATAGTTCATCCACAGAATTATCTGTGGGTTCCATCTGAATATAGGTGGAATCTGTAACTACATCTTCAAACAGCAGTTGCGGATTTTCATCGAATGGAGCGAATAAATCACCTGGCTGTGCTTCGGCTGATGCTGAATCTGAAGTTTCACCAAAACTAATAGTTTCTGATACATCCACAGAATTATCTGTGGGTTCCATCTGAATATAGGTGGAATCTGTAACTACATCTTCAAACAGCAGTTGTGGATTTTCATCGAATGGAGCGAACAAATCACCTGGCTGTGCTTCGGCTGATGCTGCATCTGAAGTTTCACCAAAACTAATAGTTTCTGATAGTTCATCCACAGAATTATCTGTGGGTTCCATCTGAATATAGGTCGAGTCTGTAACTACATCTTCAAATAGCAGTTGCGGATTTTCATCAAAGGGATCTAATGAATTAGCTTCCAGAGCAATACCATATATCTCTGAGGGCTGATTAGTAAATTCTGGAGCAAAATCTAAAGCTTCTGGTTGTTGTGCGAACGACGGTGTTTCAGCCGTAGAGGCATCATTGATTATCGGGGAAGCAGTTGAGTTAATTGGTGCTAACTCATCAAATAAATCATCTCCAGAATTTGATGATAATATCAAATCTAGCTCTTCTTGATGCTGGAAATTGATATCAAAGTCTTCTTCTAAATCAAAACTGGCTATAGAAGAAGGTATGGATTGCTGACTATCGGCAAAAATATCATCAGCCGCCGCAGTAAACAAACTCTCATCTAACGCCCTTTCCACATTCTGCTCAATTAAGGAATCAAATTCGTCTTTTTCCTCTGTGGTTTCCTGGCTCCAGAAGTTGCTCAGATCGTTTTCTGATTGAGAAAACTCAGGTGCGGTTGTTGGAGATGTATCGAATAAATCACCACTTTCTGATTCACTTGTCGGCAGTAGTGTCTGTTCCTCCATATCTGCAAATAGGTTGTCAAAAGACAAGCCTGTTTGCTGGGGTAATTCTATATAGTCACTAGGGGTAATTTCTTCTACCCAATTTGCATTTCTAGTTTCTAAGAATAAGTTATCAAAGCTGTGTTGTTGGTTGTTAGATAGTTCCACACTGGCGGAGGCCTCAGTTTCGGGTTGAGTCACTTCATCTGTTGGCAATAGTTCTTCTTCATCTAATGCCAGTGTCAATAAATCTTCAACTACACTATTTTGGTCAATATTTTCAGGAGTTTGATTTATATCACTAGGAATATCAATAAATTCTTGTAAATTTTCGGGAGAAGAAGAGTCTAAATTTATATCAAGTACGTTAATACCACTCAACTCTAAAGTCGTAGCAGATGTTTGTTGATTTTGCGGTTCGGAATTATCTTTTTCTAGGAAATTGTCGCCAAATAACAGGGATAAATCTTCTGCCGCAGTTGTGGTTGCTGGTTGCTGCGTGTTGCTTGTGTCTTCATCAAAGGAGAGTAAATCGGATAAATCGCCATCAGCAGCCTCAGCGTCAGTGCTGCTGAAGTCAATTCCAAAGTCATCGGTAGCAACAATATCTAAGGTTTCTTCTTGATGCCAGCTTTCGTCTAGTTCGGGAGTTTCACCTTCAAATAAATCGGCAAGGGTATTTAACTCAGCTATTCCTACCTCTGGCCCGTGGGGGTCAATATTGTTACTAATTGGATGTGCTTCGTCATGTGTGGTGAAAGCAAGACTGGTATGAGTTGCAGCGTTTAGTGGTGTCCCTTGCAGAACATATGGGCGATCGCGATCGCTTCTATCTTCTTCTAGATTCAGTTCTTCTGTTTTCTGGGTTAACAGCTCGGTGTTAGCAGATAGAATTGGCTCTGATTCTGTCAAAGCCGCAGACTCTTCATCAAATAAATCAGGCGTAATTTCTAATAACTCAATTTCTGCAAAGCTCAAAAGTGCTTCTAGTTGCTGACTGATTGCAATTTCGGCTTCTCTACCTTGCAGAACTAATTCTTGAGCTTGTTTGATTTCGGTAATGACAATTTTAGCTAAAGTCAGATAAGTATTTTCGGGATTACCGATCGCACTGGCTGCTGCTTGGCACAAACCGCACCACTTAGGCAAATTCCAAGTCTCACCAAGTTTGACTAACTGGTGACAGCATTGCTGGAGGTTTTGCCGAGTTGAAGGGGTTGTGGTTTGCTTAAATAGCTGCAACATTTCCCGCAGTCTTTGCAGCACTTGGGCTTGAAACTCGCCCCAATTATTTTCTTTAGCTGTGACTGGCGCAAGTCCGTGGGTGTCTCGCACTTCCTGGGGTATTACCGAGTCTGGAGATTCCTGATGGGCGTTTTCTGCCAAACTGGGAATATCTCGCCGCAGGAAAAGTTCTGTAAGTGTGGAGACATTCTCTACAGAGTTTGTGTGTAGTTCTGTGGCCTCAGAACTGCTGGCGACTCCACTCTTTGCTTGTTCTACAAGTAGTTCTAGATGTTCATACAGCCATTTAAAAACTGGCTCTGTCTCTGACATCAAAGTATTAGCTGCATCTTCGGAAAGACCATAAGGCCCACTCAAATGCTCTAACAGCGATTTTAAGGTATCAGATACACCAAGAAATAAAGACTCTAACTTTTGGTCAATCTGAACCGGATTATCTTTAAGAACTTTAAAACAATCTTCCAGACGGTGGGAGGTATGCTGGATGCTAGTTAATCCAAGCATCGCCGCTCCTCCTTTGATGGAGTGAGCCGCCCGGAAGACTTCACTGATCATTTCCGGGTCGTTCAGAGTACCCTCTAAATTCAGCAAGCCTTGCTCAATGGTATTCAGGTGATCCCTGGCTTCTTCAATAAAGTAACCCAAAATCCGCTGTTGTTGTTCCGGCAGCATAGTTTTTAGTCATTAGTCATTGGTCATTAGTCATTAGTCATTGGTCATTGGTCATTAGCAAATAACAAAGGACAAATGACAATTTATCTGGTTTCCATAGTTTCTACTCGGAAACGTTCAACGGAGGCGATTAAGTCGCGGGATACACCTACTAAGTGTTGTAGGGCACCTGAAACTCGCTGTGCTTCTTGAGAGGTTTCTTGCGCGGTCAGTTCTACTGATTGCATTACATGAGCGACGGCGCGGGAGGTTTCCGTTTGTTCCACAGTATCGCTGGTAATGGAGCGCACAAGAATATCGATGCGATTCGCCACTTGAATAATGTTTTCGAGCGATCGCTTGGCTTCTTCTGCCAATTTTGTTCCTTTAATAACTTGTTGTGTGCCTTCTTCCATCGCGGTCATTACTGAGCCTGTTTCGCTTTGGATTTGCATCACAATTTGTTCAATTTCCTTCAGGGATTTAGCAGATTTATCCGCTAGCTGGCGCACTTCGTCTGCTACAATCGCAAACCCGCGTCCCGCTTCTCCGGCTCTTGCCGCCTCAATACTGGCATTGAGTGCCAGCAAGTTTGTTCTGGAAGCAATTTGAGAAATCAACGCCACAATTTTAGAAATTTCTTGGGAAGATTCCGCCAACCGCTTCACTTTGCGAGTGGTTTCGGCCACGGTTTCCCGAATTTCTAAAATCCCTGCTACGGTATTTTCTACTGCTTCGCCACCTTTGAGAGCGATCGTACTAGCATCACGAGCAACGGTTTCAGCTTCTCGCGCCGCCTCTGCTACCCGCTGAATCGAGTCAGTCATTACCTGTACAGAATTCAGCGTTACTGCCAACTCTTCCGCTTGGCGCAAAGCATCACTAGATAAGGCTCTGGCAAAGGTTTCAGAGTTGGTTGCACCTTTTGTTACATCCTTCGCCGCCACTTTTACCTGTTGCACAATATCGCGCAAGTTTTGAATTGTCAGGTTAAAGGCATCAGCGACAGCTCCCAGTACGTCGGCTGTCACTTCCGCTTGGACTGTTAAATCACCTCTAGCAGCACCTTCCACATCATCCAAGAGGCGAATTACCTGACGTTGCAGGTTTTCTTTGGCTTCCTCTTGTTCATCAGCTTTGCGTTGGGCTTCACTTGTGGTTGTGAAAATTACCCGCGCCATTTCATTAAAGCCAGTAGCTAAATGTCCCAATTCATCTTCGGAAAACACTGTGGCTTGAGCATTGAGATTTCCTTGACGCACAGCCTCAAACTGATTTTGGAGATCGTCAGTTGTGCGCCGAATTTGTTTCAGTGCCAGATTTCCCATGAAGCCTGCGGTAGCAAAACCTGCAATTCCAGCAGCTAATGACATTGCCCAACCGGTGTTTCTGACTGTTTCTCGTTGTTGGGGTGGCGAAAATGTGGTAGCGACAAAGCTAACTGTGGCTACAACCAGCGCTGAAACAATCCCCACACTGCCAGCAATTAACCATTGCTTCCGTTCGATGGAAGCATTCTCTAATGGTGCTAACCATCCTTGCTCGATGCTGACATTGGGTTCTAATTTCGAGACATCTGTTTGGCTAAAGACTGGAACGGCTTCATGGGAACCAGTCATCGAAAATAATTCTTCTTCGCGATCGGCTGTGGTACTTGCTGCTACTTGAGAGCGTCCACTGTCACGAGTTTCTGCTGGAGCAGAATGCATTGCTAGATCGCCGAAGTTAGAATCTCCTTCGATCATGTCAAACCCTGGAATATTGCCTAAATCGTCAAATTCCTCAAAGTCATCTAAAAACTCGATATTGCTTTTAGAATTTTCTCCATTCAGTATAGTAGCAGAGTCTTCATAAGAGCTTAAACCATCTGAACCAAAGGCAGATTCAAATGCTTCCATGTCAAAATTTTCATGATCGTCAAAGCTATTTTGACTACTGAATTCGTTTGAGTTAAACTGCTTTTCTTTCTGAGGTAAGTTACTACCAAAAGATGAAGATTTCTTAGATAAATCTGGCTCTGAATCTAAATCTGTTGATTTTAACCAACTATGTGCTTCGGTTTCCGGCAAATGTTCTTGACTGACAGATTCCACATTTGTTATTGGCGAATCAGTTCCCAGTTCTTCTGAGACAATCAGTAAAGTTTCGTCTCGAAAACTAGATTTTTTATATTCTAAATTTCCAATATTCTGTTCTGGAGACTTTGGCTCACTCAACAAATCAGTGAAATTATTCTCGCTATTATCGTTTGGTGGATTAGAAACTGAAGAGTTATTGTTGTCAATAGTTGAATTTCCGTGAGGAGAATCTATCTCATTATCTGAGAATTGACTATTTACTAATGATTCTTCCAGAATATTTTCTGATATATCTTCCTGCCAAAAAGCAGGCAACTCTAATTCTGTGTTTTCCTCCCATTTGTTATTTGAATCTTGTTGCTGTAAGTCTTCATCTAAAGCAAAAGGATCGTCACCAAAAGGAGTAGAAGAATCTGATATTTTGACTGTTCCAATACTATCTTCTGTGGGGATGTCAAATGGACTTTTTGAAGATATCTCTTCAACGCCATTCACAGTTTCTTGATGCTCTCCAAAAAAGTTCAAGTCAAGGTTGTTGCTGTCAAACTCCTCACTAGCGCTCAAATCTTCTAATTCTGGTTCAATATATGCCAGTGGATCGGATATCTCTGAGGAATTTATTTGCTCTTGATTTTCTGATGTATCAACCTGCCCACCGAATGACTGTAAATATTGATTGATATTCTCAATTCCATTATTGGCAAAACTAATAATTTCTTGATCATTAGTCAAGCCCAATACCTGTTGGTATTCTTCTTTTGCTACATCGTACTGCTGTAAAACATAGTAGATGTGACCCCTTAACAAATGGGAGTTAGGGTCATCTGGTAAATTTTGCACCACTTGGTCAACTAAAGTGGCCGCAACCTCATAATTCCTTTGAACATAGGCGGTCATCGCCTGTTGATATGTTGGCTCGTAATTATCAATACTTGCTGCCATTTCCTCCTCCAATTTCATCCTGCCCACCTAGCACTCCGTACAATTGCCATTTGATCGAGTAGTCGTAGACACTGATTTTTTTTAGCACCTAATGACCACTCTCCACGTAAAAAGGGCGCCATAGTATCTGGAACACTAGTTGGTGGCATGAGATTTTGGACATCCAACCAATCCATACCACCGATTTCCTCTACTGCTAAACCCACGATTGTGTCTTGTTCTTCAATGGCAATCACCGAAATTTCAGCTCTATCCGTGTTTAATGCACTTGCTTCTCCCAGAAATTGACCCAAATCGGCCACCCAAATAACTCGACCTCGTAAATTTAGAGTACCCAAAAGTAAAGGAGAAGCATTAGGAATCGGGGTGATTCTATCAGGACTTAGTTCAATTACCTCCCGGATGCCAGTTGCTTGTAGTGCAAACTCCTGATGCGAGGGAATGTAAAACCTCAAATGTAACTCACCTTCAGGACTTTCTACTTGTAATTCTGGTCGGAAGTGGTCTTGACCGCTGCCACTTAAAAAGTCCGGTTTGCTGACCATGTTGTTTTTATCCTTATCCTCGCAGCAGTTGTTTGACTGTTCCTACCAACTCGGTTGGTTGAAACGGTTTGGCTATGTAAGCATCTGCACCCTGCTTCATGCCCCAGTAGCGATCGAATTCTTCACCTTTGGAAGAACACATCACCACTGGAACATTTTGGGTTTTAGGATCGGATTTTAACCGCCGACAAACTTCATAGCCGTTCATCCGGGGCATGACAATATCTAATACCACTAAATCTGGAGGTGCTATTTGAATTGCCTCTAATGCTTCTAATCCGTCACTGGCGTGGGTAACTGTTAGGCCAGTTGCTTTCAGGAGGTCTGTAATCATCTCCCTTTGGGCGATACTGTCTTCCACAATCAGAACTGTACTCATAAATGTCATTTACCTCCTGATTTAGACGTTCCTAATTGGAACATTCCCTGATTCCTCCGCAAGTATTAACTGTATAAATTAATTTTATGTCTTCACTATTTTCCCGTAGATTGACGTTTCACTGAGTTAGCTGACTCTGTGATAACATCTTTTAACTCATCTTTTAGTAGATCAACAAATCTTTGATCTCTTTTGATCTCTTTATACGCTTCACAGATGGGGGAGAAATCAATTCAAAATGACGCTCGCAGACTCGCTAACGCTGCGCTAACAAAATTTTAAAGAACTTGTGCCTCCTGCTTCCTCTTTCCCAATGCCCCAGGCCCAATTTTCATTGTTTGTCGATATATTTCTCTACAAGCATGAGTAACTCATTGTCTGTAAACGGTTTTGTTAAATAATCTGTTGCCCCGACCATCCTAGCTTTGACTCGATCGATAAACCCATCTTTACCAGTAAGCATGATAATCGGTGTGAGCCGAAATGCTGTTGAATGTCGCAGCATGGAACAAACCTCGTACCCTTCCAATTCCGACATGGCAATATCGCATAAAATTAAATCTGGTTTGAGTTGAAAAACCAGACTCAGTGCCTCTAAAGGATTGGTGAGAGCGATCGCTTCATAACCTTGTGGTTGT
The DNA here is from genome assembly GCF_036916655.1 of Nostoc sp. Classification (GTDB taxonomy): domain Bacteria; phylum Cyanobacteriota; class Cyanobacteriia; order Cyanobacteriales; family Nostocaceae; genus Nostoc. The sequence goes on along the minus strand of NZ_JBALFY010000010.1, from coordinate 35,938 downwards.
AAGATGGAATTTATAGTCTCACCGATGGCGATCGCATCGTCAATACATACTATCCGCCCCCTCGGTTTTCCTTTCAATTCTCGGCTATCCGTGTGTGTATCTGGTTTATTTGTTTCTGAATATACTAGTTGTAGCCAACTTTGTTGCACATAAGGGTATATTGCCTTAGCGACTGTCAAAATATCTCGGTTGAGATGGCGAGCTAGTTGACGCAAGGATGTTTTACCATCAGCCCAATGTTGTAGTTTATTTACAGTTGCTTCTGGTAGGGAAGATTGTAGCTGAACTTTGTCAGATAGTACTGGTAATTGTTCTGGAGACTGGATGTGTGGATAGAGTTGCTTCCACTCTTGCACCTGCTTCGTAATTTTTGTCACAAATGGAGCAATCTCGAAGGTGTTTAATTGCGGAGCAAGGGCCACACCTTGATGGAAAATGAAGTTACCTTGGCGTAAACTCAGCAAGTCGAAGAGAGTTTCATGCACCAAGCCCTGAATGATACTACCAGCGATCTTTGGATTGATGATATTACGCTCCAAGAGTGCCCAAAGATAGGCATACTCTGGCGCGTCGGTTGGTGGTAGGGAGGCAATTTGTTTGTCGGTGAGTCGCGTCTCAACTCGGTAATGACGTAAATAATCGCTAATTCTGGATAAACTACTCTCGCCTTCTTGGCAATAGATAATTTGACCATTCAAGAAAAAGACAAACCAAGACTGTTGTTTGGGGCGATAAATGTTTGCTCCCTCTCCACCTAATTTGTTGTTATGGTGAGAGCTATGAGCTTCAATCCATAATTGACCGGTTCGTTGTCCTAACTCAATCAATTGCAGGATACTGCAAATATCAATTTCATTTAAATTTCCCTGCATTTAGCTAAAAAGTACTCCTTAAGTATTTAAGTATTGCTGAGTTCTGACCTCTTCTTTAAGTATTGATTATGGATTATTGGAAAGATTGTTACTCTCTTCTTATTGTCATTAGGGAATACATTAAACTATAAACCTTAATCTTTCGTAATATACTTCGACAAAGCTAGTGTTAACACGGAAGTCATCATCACTGTCATCAGTACAAAATATAAAGGCGCGACCAGATCGCTTTTATAAGTATCAAGACGTAATATCTCGTATCTATAGTTTTGTCTGTCTTGTGCTTCTAAGCTTCGGTTTAGTGAGACAAGTTAACAGAATTATTTAAGGTATATTTCAAAACATGAACTTTAAGTGCATCAATAAAGGACTAACGGTGTGCTGTATTTAGCAGAAGTACAAAAACAGAAAGGTGGTTTACTCGGTGGCGGTGCTAAAACCGAACTGAAACTGCTAGCTTGTCAGCGAACTGACCAGAATTGGAGTACTGTGTCGGAAGAAGTGATTGCCGCTGAGGATGCAAGCAAATTAAATGACGGCGCTTTGGTATTAGCTGAACTGAATCCAAATCGTCAAGTACAGCGGATTCAAGAAGCAGGGCGTCCACTCGTCAACATTTTGCAGAATTTTTCCCGCCAACTGGAGAAATTTAAGCTCAAGGAAGATGAAATCGATCAGTGGAAGCAGTCGTTAACGTTTCAGGCACAAGAGTTGAATCGCCGTGAAATGGATATGGAGGTACGCTCAGAACAGTTGCAACAACTGGAGGAAGAGTTACAACACCTAGAGGAGCAAAAACAGGAAGTTGACACCTCCCGCCAGGAAATTGAACGATCGCAAGGAGAAGTTGAGCGCAACCGTCAAGAGTTGGAAGGCGCTTGGGAGCATTTGCGGGGCGAGCAGCGTCGCCTAGAGGAACGTCAAGCGGATTTTAAACAAGGGACGGTTTTGGATGAGGAACAAAGTCGGGTAATGAGTGAGTTACTCGATCGCTTGTCTAGTCGTGTTGCTCCCACTGAAGCAGTTAGAGAACATTTACATCTAGCCTTTGAATTGGTCGAAAAGCAGCAAGCGACTCTGACGCCGCACTGGCAAAAACTGGAGGAGCATAAAAGTGCGATCGCTCAACAGCAACAAGAAATAGAGGGTTTGTCACAAACTTTTAGCGATCGCCAAAATGCATTACAAGAAGCACAAAATTCTCTAGTCCAGCAAACAGCCCAATTGCAGATCAATACAGCAAACCTTACCAGCAAGCAAGAGTACGCTCAGATCATCAAAGAGCAGTTACGAAACTCCGAAGAGTTATATCAACAGATGCACTCTTTAGCTGCAACAGCTGGTGATGTAGTTCTTGGCAAGCAAGCTGATGTGGAAGCTTTGGAGAAAATGCCTTTAGAAGAACTGCAAAAGATCGTACAAGACTTGGAGCATAAGTTAGAAATAGATGCTAGCTTTGTTCACGATCAAGAACAAGAACTGACATATAAACAAGAAACTATAGAAGAACTCCAAACTAAATTAAATAATGCATCTGACCATGACCATATCAATTTGGAACTGGAACTAACAGATGAAAAAGACCTCTATCAGATGCTAAATTCCAGCTTGGTGGGACAACGCCGCAATATGCTACAGCATCAGAAGTTTCTCAAGCAACACCAAGCTGTAATGCTGCGACGCCAAGGACATGCTGTCACTGATGAACAAGAAAGTAACAACAAAATTAATTTAGAACCGATTCTGCTACAAATTGAAACCCAGAGACAACAATATTCACAGGAAATCCAAAAGCTAGAACGTGAGATTGAGCAAATTCGTTCTGGTGTTGAGCTAAATCAGGGAATGATTGACAATCAAACTCACGATCTGGATGAAAAGCGCCAAGATATGAAAGCGCTCGAGGAAAATTTGCTATCCCTAAGAAGGACAACTGCTGAATTCTCTGGCCGAGTGAATCTTTATCAAGAAGCGCTACAACCAATTCAGGATTCTCTAGATGGATTACGGCAAAAGCTGCAAGTAATTGGAGAATCTTTAGATCAATTCCAGGAAACTGGTGATTCTCAAGTCCAAGCGATCGCTCAGTTGCGTCATACTCTCCAAGGTTTAATACCTCAGCCGGAATTACTAGCGTCTTAAAAAGTTCTGGGGCTTTAGCCTAGTTAAAGCCCAAGTACAAACTCTGAGCTTAGTTATTCTATAAATAAACTAGATTCTACATTAAAAAACTCTCCCAGCCTACGCGCTTGTTCTGTATTTATCTTCTCTTGTCCATTTAAAATATTATTAACCAAATCTTCTGTTCCTAAAACTAATACTAAATCATCTTTACTTCTCTCAGATTCTTCTAAAAGAAATAACAATATAGATAGAGGATTATTCTGCTAGATCGGCTGATAATATTCTTGTTCAAACTTTTCAATTAAAGTAATTAATAGCTGATAAAGTTCATCTTTTTCTGGGGTGCGCTCTCGGTGCATTAAATCTTCCCCTATCCCCAAAGCTTGCTCATTTTCAGCTTCAGTTTTTATCAGCTTAGGAAGATAGGCTGTTAATAAGTCCTTGTATTTATCTGGATTAAAAGTAAGGGTCATTTTTCCTATAAGTCTTAACTCCTAACTATTTCAAACAGATCCAGTCGCCTTTTACTTGAGCGATCGCACTTAAAGCTTGATAGCGCCAATCGCGTAGCTTCACTATTTACGGATAATATACAGAATATTGTATAAATTCGCAGGTAAGTTGATGGCAGAAATTCAAATCGGAATCGAAGGCGAAGCTGCACCAGCAGCAGCCGAGGCTTTGCTAGAAATTCCTGGAATATCGGGAAGCTATGAAGTTCCAACCCAAAAAGAGGCAACTCTAGCAGCTGTTGCTACTATTATCGGTATTGTGGGTGGTGTTGCGACTTTAGCTGAACAAATCCGCAAATGGTATCAAGAATGGCATAAATCTCATCCAGGGAAGCAATTTGATGTAATAATTCTTGACCCTGATACTGGAAACAGGATTTTACTCGAAGAAGCTACTATAGAGGAAATCACGGAAATCCTCAAATCTATCAGCAAATAAGTGCAAACTATCCGCATTCAACTTCGGGAAAGTACGCAGGAAACAGTTGAACTCAGGTATTGGCTACCTCAAATAAAGCACTATGAATCACGTCGCCTAAAATTAGCAGAAATCGCTGATTTCCTCAAGCAAGGCGAACGAGATTACTATAAACTGCTGCCCAATTTACCAGGAATCGGGAAGCAGTTATTTTTTTGGTTGGATGGCGATGGACGCTGGTTGAGTCGGGGAATTGCTAACTGTCGCGGTGAGGGGTTGGTAATTGCCATTGATACCGGGAAAAAACTGGCACATCTACCTTGGGAAGTGCTGCATGATGGTAAGGATTTTTTGGTGAAGCGGGTTAATCCAGTGGTGTTACCTCTGCGCTGGATTGAAAAAGAAACGGAAGGGTTTTCTGTGGAAGCACGACAATTGCGAGTATTGTTTATGGCAACCGACCCGGAAGATGTGCAACCAAAGTTAGAGTTTGAACAGGAAGAAGCGAGAATTCTGGCTGATACGCGAGATTTTGCTGTAGATTTGCGGGTGGAAGAAAGCGGTTGCGTTAGCGAGTTGGGTAAGGTGTGGAGTCGCTATTTTAATGACTTTGATGTGTTTCACCTCACAGGACACGCCTCTATTAAAGATGAAGCACCTTACACGCCTTACTTTATCACTGAGACGGAAATCGGAGATCGCCACGAAACCACAGCCGCAGAACTGGCCGAAGTCTTTCGGTTTCGTTTTCCCAAGTTGGTGTTTTTATCTGGGTGTCGGACTGGACAAGCACCAGATAAAGGCGCTGTCCCTTCAATGGCTGAGGCACTAATTGCCCAAGGTGCGAGGGCGGTTTTAAGTTGGGGGCGGCCTGTGGAAGATCGGACAGCTACAGCCGCCGCCGCGCACCTCTACGGGAAATTGGCTGCGGGATATCAATTAGCTGAAGCACTCGCTAGCACTTACCAGCAGTTGTTTAAACAGAAAGTGCGTGACTGGCATTTGTTGCGGTTATATGTCCAGGGAGAATGTCCGGGTGCGTTGGTGGAAGTGTTGGGAGATATCCCACCCTCAGCGCCGGAACCTGCATACCAACAGTTTTTAGACCCCGATACCCAACAGGTGCGGGTGGCGAAACCCTCGGAGTTTGTTGGGAGACGGCGGACTTTGCAACGTTGTCTCAAAGCTATTCGCACTTCATTAGGGGTACTAATTCACGGACTGGGGGGTGTGGGTAAGAGTACTGTGACGGCGCGACTTCTGGAAAGGATGGTTGGCTATCACAGGCTGGTGAACTTTCGGCAACTGGATGAGGACAAACTGCTCAAAACCCTGGCTGAACAATGTACCTCGGAACGGGGGCATGATATTCTCAATGGCAAGTTACCGTTGATGCAGCGCCTCACCAAGTTTTTCACTGAAGGACTGAATACCAAAGAACAGCGCTTTGCCTTTGTGCTGGATGACTTTGAGGCTAATTTGGATTTACGAAATGGGGTTTATGTCTTGCAACCACAAGTTGTAGATGTACTGCTGGCGTTGCTGAAGGCGATGCAAAATTCCCAACTTCCCCACAAGGTAATTATTACCTGTCGCTACAATTTCACATTGTCGGAACTGAATCATCGTCTGTACCGCGAACCTCTGGGGGCTTTGGGTGGGGCAGATTTAATTAAAAAGTATAATCGTCTGGATTCGTTTAATGGCAGTTGGCAATTTCAGCCAGATTTGCCCGAACGTGCCAAACAAGCAGCAGATGGAAATCCTCGGCTGTTGGAATGGTTAGATCAGATTTTGCAAAATTCCCCGAAGTCGCCGTCAGCCGAGAGGGGAGTTGAGATGATTCTGCAAAAGATGGCAGATAAGGAAAAGGAATTTCGTGAGGATATTTTGGCACAGGAATTGCTGAAGCAGCAAACTCCAGCTTTGCGTCTTATGCTGGGGAAGTTGTTGGTGTATGAGTTACCTGTTCCTCAAGCTGCGATTTCCCCGATTTGTGAGGATATCTCAAGTTGGGAAAGTCATATTCAACGCGCTGAAATTTTGGGTTTGTTGGAAGTTACCCTCACCAACAACACAGAGAGGTTGTATCGTGTTCCCCGGATTTTGTCACCGTTGCTAGAGTTTCCAGAAAACCCCAAGGGTGAAGAGTTGTATAAACAAGCTGCACAAATTTTGTATCGTCTGTGGTGGGAAGAGGCGGAAAGTTCTACGGAATCACAAATGTTAGAAATTCATCGCTTGGCTTTGCTAGGCAAAGATGGAAACATTGCGGTGGAAATAGGTAATTTATTGGCGAACCGCTTGCGGAATCAAAGCCGTTTTCGGGAAGTAATACATCTGTGCAAATCAACCTTAGAAATTACTAAAAACCATAGTGTTCTTAGAGAAATTGCTTATTGTGAATACAACATGGGTGAGGTTGATGGAGCATTAAATTATTACCAACAAGCTTTAAATATTTGTCCCGCAGAAGATGAACAAGAATTAGCATCAATTTATCATCATTTTGGGATGCTAAAAGCTAGGAAAGGGGAAGTGGATGAAGCAATCGCACTCTACAATCTTTCTTTGGAAATAACTGAACGTATTGGATATTTCCAAGGCAAAGCGTCGACTTTACACGAACTGGGAATTATCTACGTCAACAAAGGGGAAGTGGAACAAGCGATCGCACTCTACAATCAAGTCCTTGAAATTGATGAACGTATTGGAAATGTCCAAGGCAAAGCAGCGACGTTGCACTGTCTGGGAAGTATCTACGTCAACAAAGGGGATGTGGATAAAGCGATCGCACTCTACAATCAGTCTTTGGAAATCACTGAACGCATTGGAGATGTCCAAGGTAAAGCGAACACTTTGCACGAACTGGGAATTATCTACGTCAACAAAGGGGAAGTGGAACAAGCGATCGCACTCTACAATCAGTCTTTAGAAATAAAAGAACACATTGGTGATGTCCAAGGCAAAGCGACGACATTGCACTGTTTGGCAGGTATCCATGCCGACAAAGGGGAAGTGGAACAAGCGATCGCACTCTACAATCAGTCTTTGGAAATAAATGAACGTATTAGTAATGTCCAAACCAAAGCAGCGACGTTGCACAATCTGGCACATATCTACGCCAACGAAGGGGAAGTGGAGCAAGCGATCGCACTCTACAATCAGTCTTTGGAAATCACTGAACGCATTGGAGATGTCCAAACCAAAGCAGCGACGTTGAACAATCTGGCAATTCTCTACGCCAATAAAGGGAAAATCGATGAAGCGATCACACTTTTCAATCAGTCTTTGGAAATAAGTGAACGCATTGGTAATGTGAAAACTAAAGCGACAACGTTGCAATGTCTGGAATATCTACGCCAACAAAGGGGAAGTGAATGAAGCGATCGCACTTTTCAATCAGTCTTTGGAGATAAAAGAACGCATTGGTGATGTTCATGGCAAAGCGGCGATGTTGCACGAACTGGGAATTCTCTACGCCAACAAAGGGGAAGTGGATGAAGCGATCGCACTCTATAATCAGTCTTTGGAAATAAATGAACGCATTGGTAATATCCAAACCAAAGCGGCGACGTTGCACCAACTGGCAGGTATCTACGCCAACAAAGGAGAAGTAGAGCAAGCGATCGCACTCTACAATCAGTCTTTGGAAATAAAAGAACGCATTGGTGATGTCCAAACTAAAGGGTTGACGTTGCACCAACTGGCAGGTATCTACGCCAACAAAGGGGAAGTGGAGCAAGCGATCGCACTCTACAATCAGTCTTTGGAAATAACTGAACGCATTGGTGATGTCAAAACCAAAGCAGCTACGTTGCACGAACTGGCAGGTATCTACGCTGATAAAGGGAAAGTGGATGAAGCGATCGCACTTTTAAATCAGTCTTTGGAAATAAAAGAACGCATTGGTGATGTCGCAGGTAAAGCCGCGACGTTGCACAATCTGGGGCATATCTACGCTAATAAAGGGAATGTAGATGAAGCGATCGCACTCTACAATCAGTCTTTGGAAATAACTGAACGCATTGGAAATGTCGCAGGTAAAGCCGCGACGTTGCACAATCTGGGACATATCTACGCTAATAAAGGAAATGTAGATGAAGCGATCGCACTTTTCAATCAGTGTTTGGAAATATTTGAACGCATTGGTAATGTCCAAAGCAAAGCAATGACTCTGTGCTGGTTAGGAGGTTTGGCAGAACAGCAGCGTGAATACACTAAAGCAATATCCTATTTGCAACCAGCTTTAGAGATTTTGCAGCGATTGAAGTCACCGGATGCTGAAAGTGTGAGTGCAAGTCTTGATAGGGTAATGCGTAAGGTATCTACGCCAATAAAGGGGATGTGGATGAAGCTATCGCACTTTTTAATCAGTCTTTGGAAATAAAAGAACGCATTGGTAATGTCCAAGGCAAAGCAATGACTCTGTGGTGGTTAGGAGATTTGGCAGAACAGCAGGGTGAATACACTAAAGCGATATCCTATTTGCAACCAGCTTTGGAGATTTTGCAGCGATTGAAGTCACCGGATGCTGAAAGTGTGAGCGCAAGTCTTGATAGGGTAATGGGTAATTCGTAATTCGTAATTACAGGACGGAAAGATTTTTTGTCTCACGCAAAGGCGCAAAGAAGAACGCGAGAGTGTTTTCTAAATAAATGAAAATTGCTGTAATGAGTCTTTAATACTCGTGGACGAGTCTTTGATACTCGCGCGAGAGTCTGTGATACTCGTGAATGAGTCTTTTATACTCGCGGACGAGTCTTTTATACTCGTGGACGAGTCTTTGATACTCGCGGACGAGTCTTTTATACTCGTGAATGAGTCTTTTATACTCGTGAATGAGTCTTTTATACTCGTGGACGAGTCTTTGAACTCCGTTAATGAACCTCAGAGCTTCGTTAATGAGTCTTTATACTGTTTGACTTTAATTATGATACAAATACGTTGGTAGGGGCACGGCATTGCCCATTGGTGTCAACTTAACGTGAAACCGCACGTCCGCCAGGGATTGTAAATCCCTGTCTCATAGCTAAAGTCATCTGAAGATGACTAAAATATCGCCAAAAATCCCTAGTCTACTTCAGTAGACTTGCGCTATTAGTCAGGGAATTATATTCCCTGGCGGGCTGGCGGGTGAACAACACCCAATGAGTACGCTATTTTTGGCTTAAGTTGACACCAATGGGCATTGCCGTGTCCCTACGCGAAATCTATATGTATCAGGGTTTTAGTGAAATGGTATTACAGCAATTTAGGTGAGAGAATCAGGATCTATGCCGAGCGATGTCTACGACGGGCTACGCCTACGCACTCTACAATCAGTCTTTGGAAATAACTGAACGCATTGGTGATGTCCAAACCAAAGCAATACGCATAGCAAATTGAATAAACAATGCGGTATCTTAATTAATGAACCAATTTTATATATTTATACCATCAAAATCTTGAAAATCTGCTACAGTATTCGTTACTAAAATCAAGTTACTTGTAACTGTAATACTCGCAATTTGCCCATCAATAAATCCAGGATTTTTACCAATTTTTGATAATCTAGCTCTTTCCTGAGCATGATATTGTGCAGATTTTAGATCGTAATCGAATAAAGGGATTTATGCTAAAATTACGTTGTTGATATAATCCTCTATATCTTGACGTTTTTTAGAAATAGGAAGACGTAAACAACCATATAACATTTCATGGATAACTAGGATAGCTGTGGCTGTTTCTTGTCTATATAATCTTAGCTTTTCCATTACTTTCTCGTTGGGATGAGGTCGTTTAGCCTCCGACAAAATATTAGTATCTAGTAAATAATTTAGACTCATAAATTAACTTCTCTTCCTGGTGACTTATCCCGGAGATTTTCAAAAGTGTCATCATCAATACTTTCTAAATCAACCCTTTGTCTAAAGTCTTGTAAGGCTGACCAAAAATCAGTAATGTCTTTATTTTTCCTTAATTTTTTTTGATATTCAGATGTAAAAAAGGGGTTTTTAGTTGACAATTTATATTTGAGAAATTGAATAAAATCTAAAACTTCTTGCTGTTTATCTGGTGGTAATTCTCGGAATGTTTGTAGAACTGTTTGTTCAATAGTCATAGTTTTACCTCTGCTAGATGAGATATGATTACATTATAAGAAAATTGCTGTAATGAGGCTTTGATCTTCGTGGATGAGTCTTTGAACTCCATTTTAGATTAAATCAGGATCTACACCGAGCGATCGCAACCGTTCTCGTAATAATTGGATTTCTTGCTGTGCTTGTTGAGCTTTTTGCTGTGCCTGCTGAACTTCTTGTTTTGCCTGCTGAACTTCTTGTTGAGCAAGTTTTTTGTCTTCTTCTGGTGTTAAAAACCGTTGTCCTTGTTGGTTATACCAATACATCCACTCCTGTGGTATGCCTAGATAAGTTCCTCGTTCGATGCCAATTCCTAAACCTATTTCTGGCAACCAAACTGGATTTCCATCATATAATTCATAAGTATTATTAAATAATTTGTAAACTTCTAAACGTGGCTTGTCGCAACGAAATAGGTTGTAAATTACATAATACAAAAACCCAAATCTTGCGTACTCTGCCTTCTTGGTTGAGTACTCACCGCGATCTATCTGAGATACCACCTCAAGTACTAATATCGGTAGTTTCTTTTCTTTCCAAAGCACATAACTGGGGCGGAGATTTTCATTATAAAATCGTTTAACACCCAAACTCAAAAACGCATCTGGGACTATCGCTGGTAAATTTGGGTCGTAATAAATCCCCATACGAATACCAAAAAACCAATCCATGCTATCTGCCCAAACCATTGCTAATACGCTTCTGAGTAAATCGGGAATTGATTTTTGTAATTCGTTATCTACTGGGGTATCGTCAGAGTCAGGTAGTTCTTTTAAAGAGGGCAAACGATCTGATGGATCGTAATTTAGCATGATGAGCTTACCGTTCCTCAGTTATTAGTACATCTTTATTTTATAAATGAATCTTGATAGCAATTTAGAAGAACGCGAGAGTGTGATTTAACGTGAATTCGACAAACCTCTCCCTGCTTTGCAATAGCAATACTCAAAACTATTTCAAACAGATCCAATCGCCTTCTACTTGAGCGATCGCACCACCAGGAAATGGATCGGTTTGCGATCGGTTGGGCGCTATAATTAAAGCCGTTAATTTTTCAATGTGTTCAAAACTAGGCGCATCAGTCAATATTTGCTGCAACACCTGACGCATCACGCGACGTTGCAACGCCAATGGTGCTTTCTGCAATACCCGACGATTTAAGCGTAAGGGGAGTGGGGAGTGGGGAGTGGGGAGTAGGGGAAAAAGAGGTAATTCTTCATTCTCACCCATGCCCAATGCCTTATCCTGCAACTCCTGGGCAGCTTTTTCTAAATGTTCCACTTCCGCTTGTAAAAGTTCTGCTGTTTGGGCTAAGGCTGATTCTACTTGCGGATTGAAATTATCTCGCAAATATGGTATCAATTCTTGGCGAATGCGGTTGCGGGCATATTGCAAATCTTGATTGGTGGAATCTTCCCATATTGGTAATTTAAATTCTTGACAAAATTGCTCTGTTTGTGTGCGAGTAATTTCTAAAAGTGGACGCATTAGCATAATGCCTGTAGTTAGAGGGCGCTGCCAAGTCAGGGCTTGTAAGCCATCAGCACCAGTACCGCGAATTAAATTGTAGAGGAGAGTTTCGGCCCGATCGCTGGCGGTGTGTCCTGTCACTATATATTGATAATTATTTGCTTGGGCGATCGCACTTAAAGCTTGATAGCGCCAATCGCGTGCAGCAGCTTCATTATTTATCGGTTTATTCGCTGTTTCTAAATAAAAGGATATACCCCAAGTTTTCGCTAAATTTTCGACGTGATGAGCATTAGCTTGGGAATCAGAACGCCAGCGATGATCACAGTGAGCAATACCTAAATTCCATCCCCATTTGGATTGTAAATCTAAAAGTAATTTAATTAAACACAAAGAATCTTGTCCGCCGGAGACAGCGACTAATAGCCGTTGGTTGCGCTCAAATAAGTGGCGCGATCGGATGGTGCGATGGATTTTTGCGTGTATAGGAGTCCATACCATTTTTTTTCAGCGCACACAGACAAAGATAATTTTCTATTATATCTGTGTAGATAAACTTTGGTATTAGTTTTTACCTTCCTTTAGTTGCTGCCGAAGGTCGTCAAGGGGGGAGTTTTCCTGTTTGATGTCTAATCGATGATCTTCGATTTCATCAGGGCAAAATTCTAGGGTGACTCTAATTTTACCTGTTCGCCATTGTTGACCAGGTATTAAAACACAACATTCAAATCCTTCTCCAAATACTCTTGATCCTGACGATGTACAGTGTTCTGCCCAAATTTTCTTGATTTCCTTTAATAACTGAAACACTATTTGAGTGCGGGGTAAATTTTCAAAAGCTTCTTGGTAAAAATGCACAACATCATCATCAGGATTTAGAGGCTTCCATTGATCATTCATAGTCAATCTCCTGTAACTAAATTTATAGTTCCCAAGAGATTGGAATTAATTGTTGGGATTTGACTTAAAGCCACAACTTGTTTAACCGTCACGCTAGTTGTAGGAAAGTAATGAAAAGTCCTGAGTACTGAGTAGTGATAATCAGCTTGAAGATCAGGCGATAGAGATAATTTACTTACAAAATAATTGGTGTAAATTAGAACTGAGTATGTATATCTCATCCAAGGGTGAAGGACATTATACATCATAAAATTTTGTTGTAATTAGTGCAGGGTAGAGCTAGCGTAAAGTGGACAATTTGACAATCTTTAATACTAAAACTACTTAGCGTATAGTCATAATCTGTCCGCATGCAAGAAGAACGCAAGACACTTAATATATGGTTCAGAATCTCGAAAGAACACGCCAGAGTGCAAGGTTTCCAGAAACAGCACCGGCTGCAAATCCCGTATTTTTTAGAACCTACAGCCGCCGGACAAAGGCGGGACTAAGGGAAACATGGGATGAGGTATGCGATCGCACTCTACAAGGCTTAGTCGAGTTGGGAAAGCTAACTCAAGAAGAAGCTCTCACATTGGATAAGATGCAGCGCAACTTGAAAGCTATGCCCAGTGGGCGCTGGCTATGGGTTGGTGGTACAGACTGGATAACCAAGCCCAAGAACTTTTCCGGGGCTTATAATTGCACCTCTACCAATCTCGAAGACTGGAGTGCCTTTGGCTTAATGATGGATTTGGCAATGATGGGTTGTGGCACTGGAGCCGTTCTAGAACCACAATTTATTAACCAGTTGCCTCCCATCCGTAATCAACTGAATGTCACTGTAAAAGGGGAAATTGGCAGCACTCCTATCCAACTGCGACGTGAATATACTGAAACTCATATAGAAGGCAATAACGTCACTATTCACGTTGGAGATAGCCGTGAAGGTTGGGTTGAATCATATCAAGCCTTATTAGAACTCTCCACTGATGAACAATTTTCAGCAGAAGTTGAAGTATTAGTTGATATCAGCGATGTCCGCAAAGCAGGAGAAACTCTCAACGGCTTTGGAGGCGTTGCAAATCCTGTAAAATTGCCCGGACTTTATCAGCGTTGTGCTTCCATCTTGAATAAAGCTGTAGGACGACAATTAAATTCAGTTGAGTGCTGTCTGTTAATCGATCAAGGTGCTGTAACAATTGTTGCCGGAAATATCCGAAGAAGCGCGGGGATGCGTCAGTTCGATTCTGGCGATCACCTAGCAGCCACCGCCAAAGATAACTTATGGCAGCAAGATGAAAATGGCAACTGGCGAATCGATCCAGAGCGTGATGCTCTAAGGATGGCAAACCATACGAGAGTTTTTCACCGCAAGCCAACCTTAGAAGAATGTGTCGGTGCTGTCCGCAAACAATATTACAGCGGCGAGGGAGCGATTCAATGGGCTGGTGAAGCCGTAGCGCGATCAAACATTGATTTGCTGCCAACACAGGCTTTGAAAGTTAATTTTTTGGAAGCTTATGAACAAGGAACAGCAAAACAGTGGTTAAAACAACGTTATCCAAATCTTGATGCTAATGAGTTAGAACATCGTTTAGCTCGTTACGCTTTAAATCCGTGTGGTAATTGATTTTGCCTCACGTTAAAAACCTCGCAAAAACGGGGAAAGCTGAGATGCTAATCCCGTGGTAATCAAAGGAATTAAAAAGCCTTTGACACCGTACAGCGTAGAGAGTGAAACTAGATTACCCTAAAAATTGGTATCTAGAATATAATTTCTCCAAGAGTGCGGGGGCGTATGTGATAAATAGTTTCTAGTTGCAGATAAACCATCTGGCAAAAAGAAATTCCTCTATTATTTGAGGTCATATATGCAAAATGTACGCGGAACTACTGCGAATAATCAAGCAGTAGAACTAGGGGATAAAAAGCCTCTAGGGTAACAAATTTGGAAATCATCGGTAGTAACTTCCACTGCAATTTGTCAGAGGTTCATCTTAATCAAATCGACCCACATAACTACAAAGAACAGGAGGAAGCTTTCACTGCTGGGGCGTTATCTGTTGCGGCACTTTTAAATCACAAATTCCTAGAACCACGCTATCAATACAGCCGTGAATTAGACCCAATTGTGGGAGTTTCTTTTACAGGTTTATTTGATTTCTTTGTCCATGCTTTTGGTGTTGATTGGCTGCGCTGGTGGGAAGAAGGAAGACCAGCAACTCCACAAGGATTAGCTTTCAAGCGTGAGGAAGAGAAATACCTCAGTTCTTGGAGAGATATTGTACATCGGGTAGTTTGGGATTATTGCGATCGCCACAATCTCAAGCGTCCAAATCGTTGTACCACAGTGCAACCCAGTGGTACTAAGGCTTTATTAACTAATGCTAGTTCCGGCTGGCATCCCCCGAAAGCCCAAAGATTTATTCGCCGGATTACTTTCGGTAAAAATGACCCAGTAGCCTTAGCTTGTATTGACTATGGTTACAACGTCATTCCCTCTCAGTCAGACAAAGATGAACAGGGCAATTTGCTCAACGATCCCTTTGATCGACGGGTGAGTGAATGGCTAGTGGAAATCCCTGTTTCTGTAACTTGGGCTGATTTATCGGGGGCTGATGAAATTGATGTTTCTAAGTTTTCAGCCTTAGCCCAATTTGATTTTGTCCTTCAAGTTCAACGTTGGTACGTGACTCACAACACATCAGCAACTTTGGAACTTCGCTCTGATGAAATCGAGCCTTTGGGACAGCGCATTTACGAAACCATCCAGAATGATGAGGGATATATTTCAGCAGCCCTTTTAGCTCGTTTTGATGACCTGCAATCATTCCCACGTTTGCCGTTTGAACCAATAGACAAATCCACCTACGATCGCTTAACTCAAGAGGTGAAAGCACGCCGGAAAACAGATGACTTCTGTGCAGTCTTAAGCCGCTACGATTTAGGCGAAATGTCAGAGGCCGGCCCTAGTGGTTGTGATTCTGATAAGTGTATGTTTCCCGATCAGCAGCCGATGACTGGGGACTAGGGACTGGGGAAAAAGCAAGGGGGCAGGGAGCAGGGAGTAAGAGAGAAGAGTTTTCCCTCTGCCTCTTTTCAATGCCCCAGACCCAGACACGTTACGATCAATTAAGAAGTAATAATTTTTTACGGCACTGCCAGGAGTCTCTTAATGTTCATTGATGAATTGTCGCCTATATTCAGGGAATTTACTCAGCATCCAGTCTCATTTGTGGGTGGGTTCTTCTCTGGTGTGCTTCGGCTCAATCTCACAGACGATCCCGTTAAAGGCTGGCTAGATAAACAGATTCACTCAAATAGTTACAGCCGCACCACAACTGATGCCCATAATGGTAAAGCCAATGGCCCTCAGCAGATTTCCATTGACTAAAAACTCCAATCATACATAGTTGAATTTACTCAAAAATAGGGAGTCAGTGCTGCCCTTGGCAGCACTGAACCCTACTTTCTAAAATGATTATTTTACTTGATGGATGAATCGTCAACTCAAAGTTAATAAAGCCAAGCCGCGAGAGGATAATCCCCGTGGTAGTTGGTCGAAAAAACAGGATTTTTAACGCTTATCTTTTGGTGTATTAGATACTAAAGTCAGGTACATAAGCAAGAAAATATGGAATCCCTAACCTCTCGTATGCAAGCGGTACAGTCACCGATTATTCCTGTGGTTGGGGAACTGATTAAAAATTCTCCAGGAACAATCTCTCTAGGACAAGGTGTAGTTTCTTACAACCCACCACCGGAAGCCATAGAATTTTTAGCCAAATTCTTAGCCGAACCAGACAATAATTTATACAAATCAGTTGAGGGAATTCCCCAATTACTGACAGCGCTTGCAGAAAAATTGCAAGACTTCAACGGCATTGAAATCAACCAGGAAAACTGTATCGTCGTGACAGCAGGGAGCAATATGGGATTTATGAATGCCATTCTTGCTATTACTAACCCAGGCGATGAAATTATTCTGAATACGCCCTATTATTTCAATCACGAAATGGCGATCGCAATGGCTGGTTGTCATCCGGTGTTAGTGACGACGGATGAAAATTACCAACTCCGACAAGAAGCGATCGCTCAAGCAATTACTCCCAAAACACGGGCTGTGGTGACGATTTCACCAAATAATCCGACTGGAGTTGTCTATTCAGAAGCAGCATTACGCCAAGTAAATCAAATTTGTGGTAATCATAATATTTACCACATCAGCGATGAAGCTTATGAATACTTTACCTATAACGGAATAAAACACATTTCACCTGGCTCATTTGGTAATAATAGCGAGTACACCATTTCTCTCTATAGCCTTTCCAAAGCATACGGTTTTGCTAGTTGGCGCATTGGGTATATGGTGATTCCCAAACACTTGCTTGTCGCTGTTAAAAAAGTCCAGGATACAATTTTGATTTGTCCGCCAGTCATTTCTCAATATGCAGCTTTAGGGGCATTGCAGGCAAAAGAGGAGTATTTGCAGAGTCATATAGGAGCTATCGCTCAAGTACGCCAACTAGTACTAGACTCCCTTAATCGCCTACAAGGCTTGTGTAGCATTATCCCCGCCGATGGCGCTTTCTATTTTTTCCTCAAAGTTCATACCCAAATGGATGCTTTTGAGTTAGTTAAAAGACTAATCCAGGAACATAAAGTAGCAGTTATTCCAGGTACAACCTTTGGCATAGATGACGGATGCTACCTACGCGTTGCTTATGGGGCGCTGCAAAAAGAGACGGCAAAAGCAGGTATAGAAAGATTAGTGCAAGGTTTGGAAACTATAGTTAGGAGTTAGAAGTCATCCATATTTCTGCCTTCTTCAAGGCTGTGATACCATATCTTGTCCGCAATTGCAAATTTAGAATTTAACAGATGCCGATTATTAATAAGTTAATTGAAATTGAAACTGAGCCAAAAATTAATATTCATAATATCACCTCACAAATTCAAGATTTTATTGCCTCAACATCAATTAAAAATGGACAAGTTTTAGTATTTTCTCAACACACAACAACAGCATTAGCTATCAACGAAAATGAAGTCAGATTATTAGAAGATGTCAAAGTGTTCTTGCAAAAATTAGCACCTGAATCAGACAGCTATTTGCATAATGATTTGCATTTAAGAGATGTTCCAGAAAATGAGCCGATAAATGCTCACTCTCATTTAATCGCAATGATGCTGACCACGAGTGAGATAATTCCCATTATGGATGGTAAATTAGTATTAGGAACTTGGCAATCTGTTTTATTTTTTGAGTTAGACGGCCCGCGTAAAAGAACGATATTTGTGCAAATTTCTGGCGAATAATGCAACTTCACACCTGTAATGATTTTAGAGAAACCTAAAACGAAGAGAATCACGAACATGACAAACAAATGTATCAGTTGAATTTCCTTACAGCAATTAAAAATCTGAAATAATGTTTTCAAACATAACCTTCCTTTCCACAAACCAGGACTTTTGTTGTGTCAAAGGTAGACGCAATTATACCAATTTTAGATTTTAGATTTTGGATTTTAGATTAAACGTTTTTACCTAAAGTCTGCTCCAGTAATGTCCAACATCTTATCTATTTCAATTTGGTATTAGTTATGAAAAATAACGATAATTTTGTATTACGTAATACTTGGTACTACGCTTTGCCTAGCAATCAAATTAAGCCAGGTATGATGATCAGCCGCATTTTCTTGGGAGAACCAGTATTGCTAATCCGTAGTCAGGATGGCAAAGTCTCGGCGATGCGGGATATTTGCCCTCATCGTGGTGTGCCCTTGAGTTGCGGTAGATTCAATGGGCAGGAAGTGGAATGCTGTTACCACGGTTGGCGTTTTAACGAGGGTGGACGCTGCACTACAATACCATCTCTTGTAGAAGAACAGCAGATGGATTTGAGTCGCTTTGACGTACAGTCTTATGCAATTCGCGAAGCTCAAGGAAATATTTGGATATATATGGCCGATCCAGATAACCCTCAACCTGCTTCCGAGATAGAAATTCCGGTGATTCCAGGGTTTGATGAGCCGCCCCAGTTCGTAAAAGTCGTGAAATTTCCTTGTTTTGTGGATCATGCAGTGGTAGGTTTGATGGACCCGGCTCATTCACCTTATGTTCATCGCGCTTGGTGGTGGCGAAATGAGCAATTACATGAAGAAGTAAAGCAGTTTGATGCTTCACCCTATGGCTTTACGATGCGACGACACCGATTACCAGCGAATGGGGGTCGATTATACTGGTTGATTGGCGGTGGTGTACCAGAAACGGAGATTTCTTTTCGTTTACCTGGAGTCAGAATTGAAGAAACCACAATTGCCAATCATCGAGTCGTTAATTTGACAGCTGCTACACCGATTTCAGACACAGAAACGGAGGTAACTTTTGCTCTTTATTGGACGCTCCCTTGGATGGGATTTTTCAAGCCACTGATAAATATACTGGCGCGGAGTTTTATTGACCAAGACCGAACAATTGTAGAAAAGCAGCAGATTGGTCTCAAGTATAACCCCGTGCTGCGACTAATTAAAGACTCAGATGTGCAGGCACAGTGGTACTACCAGTTGAAGCGGGAGTATGCTCGTTCTATTGCTGAAGGACGAGAATTTGTGAATCCTGTTAAGGGTCAAATACTGCGCTGGCGTGCTTGAATTACTCCAAGGTAAATTCTGCAAATTCTCTTGGCCCAAACAGCATATTTCGGTCTATGGCTGACAAGATTTTATTATTGGCACGTTGGCTATTTAAAGAACGGACAACTAACTGGGCGACATCTGCACGATTGATGCTACCAATAATGTGCGGATCTTCAGTCAAAACACCATTACCCGTTGCTGGTTCTGACTTTAGTCCACCAGGACGGATGATTGTATAGGTGAGTCCACTGGCGATTAAGTGTTGTTCAGCTTTGTCTTTCTCAACTAAAACTGTTCCCAGTGCGGCTAAAACTTGGGGTGACAAAGCAACAACACTATTACCAGCACCAATGGAAGATATAAGAATAAACTTTTGCACTCCAGCTTTAACTGCTGCATCGATCAGATTTCTATTACCAGGGTAATCTGCTCTTTCTGCATCTGTCGGTAAACCACCAATTGTACTGATAACGGTGTGAATAGGTTCATCTTTGAGGATTGCGCCTTCTACATCCTCAATATTTAAGGCATCTCCCACAACTACTTGAATACCTGTTTTCTCTAGTTCAGCTGCAACTGCTGCTGTTCTCACGAGTGCTTTAACCTTTAGCTGTTGCGCCCTCAGATATTGGGCAATTTCTCGACCAACACCGCGACTTGCTCCAGCCAGAAAAATATAAGATTCACTTGTCATAATAAATTTAACTACTTACTTATTGGGATATACGGATGACTGGGGTAGTAGCATTTCCAGAGCTTACACCATAGCGATCGCTGTTGTTCGCAATTACTCTATCACAAGTTCCTCCCATGAGTAGAAGTGGTAGGGAGTCTGGTAAGGATAAGATAGTTGCTGCCTTGTAACCTAATGATAACGTTGCCATAGTGTGTAAACCATAACCAAAAGATGCTGCAACTTGTCCGCAAATTTTTCTATTGGTCAGGTACAACTGCTCCTAACAATCCCAATCTAGCGATCGCAAATAACTGAGTAACTATAATTACATAAATATTAAGATAGCAATTATACTTAACCCAATAGTAGGAGGTATTGTAATAGGTAATTGTGTCAATCTAGCAAATGACTTTTCTATGGATTTACCTATGGCTAAAAAATCTCAACCCAATCTAGAGCAATATCATGATGTCAGATTATCTGCTACTACCAGAATATGGGTAATTACAGTCGCAATTCTCGGAGTTTGCGTCCCATTGTCAGCCATTACTAGAAGCGGTGCTATTCTTCCTTTAGTTGCTATTGGTGGCGCAGCTGTTGGTACGGTTGCTGTTTGGCGTTCTGATGAGCAAAAATCAAAAACTAACTATTTGCAACAGCAGCAAATAGAACTACTAGAGGAGAGATTAGCCAATTTAGAAACAATTGTTAGCAGTGATGACTTGAACTTGCAAATGAAAATTAAACAAATCGAAGCAAGGGATACTTTTGGCAACTCCTCTGATGTCAGTACTACACCCAGACAACCAAAACGTAAAGGTTAAAATAATTCGTAATACTCGCCATTGGCATAGCGTCTCATAGAGAAGGCGAGAAGTAAGCTACGTAATTCCTATACCGCAAGAGTTTCATTGATTTGGAATGGGTGGTTTACTTCCGCCGTGCTGTACTAGGTTATTTTTGTGTAGGTATTTGTTGACTTAACGTATCTGTAATCTTAGAAATCCGTCTCCAATTAAACTTTCTTTTGCAGCTAGAAGTGTTTCTAGGAAAACAGTATCTCTTTGTCCATGTCCGTTAGAATTGACTGACATCATCTAAATTCTATACACTTCAACTGCATCAATTCATGAAACGTCTAAGTGCTGTCTATCTATCTCTTTCCCGGAAACATCTGCCAATGGCTGTGTTTTATTAGACTGCTAACATTACTGAATTTTTAATTAATTAAGGTTATAAACTTGAGTAATTGCATTGGTATAGCTTACCGTAGGTATGCAACAGTTTGCCGCAGGAATGCAGATGGATTGGATTAGCTTACTCAAAGCTCAACAAACTGACTTTCTTCAACGTGTGAAAAAACCTAAAACTTACGACTTATCTTTGCTAGAAAGTCAAGTTAAAGGTTGTCACACTGAAGTTATGGCCTTTTGGGGTGAGCCATTGGCTAGACTCCAAGAACTTTCTCGCCAACAAGCAGAAGTTCTCGCCAGAAATCCGCCGCCAACGCCACCTGAATATCCTGAGCCTCCTGACTGGACGATACCTTTCCCGAAATACTTCCAACAACAAGCCCAAGATTATCTTTTACGGGAGTATATTGTTGACCGAGTAATAACTGAACGGTTAGGCAAATTGGTAAAAAAGGTGTCACAAGATACCTTACAAAACATGATTTTAGATGATGAAGGAAATTTATGTGGCGAAAGTAAATTTCCTTATGTACTTAAAGATCATCCTCAGCTAAGTATTCAAGTTTACGTTGCTGATGGAGAAAGTTTTAATGGTATTAAG
Source organism: Nostoc sp. (assembly GCF_036916655.1). Classification (GTDB taxonomy): domain Bacteria; phylum Cyanobacteriota; class Cyanobacteriia; order Cyanobacteriales; family Nostocaceae; genus Nostoc. The sequence continues at coordinate 14,430 of NZ_JBALFY010000010.1, read as the reverse complement.
AAAGACAAAATTAGATGGTCGATTACTCAAGAAGATTTAGAAAATCATCAAGTATTAATTTTTCTATGTTTGTTTTATCCATCTACAGGTAATTTAGGTTACGAGAGGCAAAGCATAATAACAGGCTTTTTACCGACAAATCAACTTGAATTTGCTGAACCAAAACTGTATGTAACTCCGAGTAACTTGTTGTATGCAGGGGGATTGAGTTGGTATTTAGAATCACTTACTGGCAAAAAAAATGCGTCGCCAGTAATTAATGAGAGAGCGATCGCAGATACAATACAGACTCTACCATCAGAGCATTGCCTTAAGGATATAGTCGGTGACTGGGAATGCTGGCAGACTTTGCAAGGACATACCAGAGGTATTAATTGTCTAGCTTTCAGTTCCGGGTGTAACAATGGCAAAGCTTTACCCATTTTGGCAAGTGGTAGCCGTGGCGAGACGAAACTTTGGGATTTAAGCAAGGGTGAATTAATAGAGACATTATCAGAGTATCCTTGGGTACTATCTGGGTTAGTGGATGAAGTGAATTCCGTAGCTTTTAGTTCAGATGGACAGACTTTAGTGAGTTGCGGTGCAGATTCCACAATTAAGCTTTGGCACGTAGGTGCTTTAGACTTGATAGATATTTTGCACAAACACAATGGGGTAGTGCGGTGTGCTGCCTTTACCCCCGATGGCAGAATGTTAGCGACAGGCGGAGATGACAGAAAAATTCTATTTTGGGATTTGATGCAACGTCAGGTAACGATCGCACTTTCTTTAGATGATACAGCTGCTCATTCCCTAGTTTTGAGTCGAGACGGGGAAACTCTGGTGACAGGTAGCTACCGCAAAATCAAAGTTTGGCGCACCTTACCCCAAACGGGGATCAAAAGTTTAAAAGATGCACAACCTCTGCATACCCTTATGGGTCATGCTCATATCGTTCGTTCCTTAGCAATCAGTGCAGATGGTAAACTACTTGTGAGTGGTAGCTGGGATCAAACAATTAAAATTTGGCAATTGGAGACTGGAGAGTTACTTCATACTCTTAAAGGACATAGAGATAGAGTATATGCGATCGCTTTAAGTCCCGATGGACAAATTATCGCCAGTGGTAGTGCTGATAAAACCATCAAATTGTGGCATCTCCAAACTGGAGAATTGCTGGGCACATTTACAGGTCATGGGAATATAGTCACAGCCTTAGCCTTCACAGCATCCGGTGAGATGTTGGTTAGCGGGAGTTTAGATAAGACAATTAAAATTTGGCAACGGAGTTAATAGTAATTCGTTTTGAAGAGGCATGAAGCATTCCCGATGAAACGAATTTCAAAAGCCTTGGATGAAAGAATTACTGGGGACTGGGGACTAGTACCGCAAGGCGGAATTAAAAATTAAAAATTAAAAATGAATACAACGTCAGCATTTCATTGATTTGGAATAGGTGGTTTATTTCCGCCGTATTGTACTAGTATGTTTACTCAAAACTCAGCACGGGCTAAACGCCCCGCTACCGCTAACAGAACTCAGCACTTAGCATTCAAAACTAAGTATGGTAAATCCTTTCAGCAGCTACTTTGCCCTCTCAAAAAATTTGAGTAATTTTACATATCATGGATTGTCAAATTTTGTAGTCAAATTGACAACATATTAACAAAAAGTAGCATATACTAAGTGTTATCAGCCTCCCATAAAAAATCCGGGAGAATTTCAACGTGCAAGGAGGTAAATCCTATGCAAGAGGTGTGGACATCAACGGAATTAGAATATGCTTTTTTGTTTACCCTAAGAAAAGTAAATTCGCTCAATCCAGAAGGTTTCAAGTCATTTTTTAGTAATATGCCTATTGACCCTTATATCAAAGGCGATTATCGTTCCAGAAGATTATCTAGGTTCACAGTCTTTGGAAATCAGTTAATCAAATTACCTCATGGCTACCTTTATCAAAGTAAAGAATATAATCCATTAGTAGGTGACATAAAAAGAGAGTTTGCAGAATTAGACGATGCACTCATAGAACTTGATATTTTTAGAAATCTTGTCTTGGCATTTAGTGATTTTTGTAAACTTCATCCAGAAGCGGAAATTGGAGTTCATCAAATTAGAACTATTTGTTCGGCAGATAATTTGGGTAATCCTGCACCTGAAGGTATCCATCAAGATGGTACTGATTTTATTGGTATATTTTCAGTAGATAGAGATAATATTCAAGGTGGAGAAACACATCTGTATACTGCCAAAAGAGAAAAGCCTGTGTTTAGCAAAGTTCTAAATCCGGGAGAACTCTTATTAGTCAACGATCATGATTTTTTCCATTTTACTACTCCGATAAAACCACAGATTGATGCTCAAGGAAGTAGGGATGTTTTTGTACTGACTTCTCCTAGCTTACTTTCGGAATAATTTTAGTAATCTGGAAATATTTTATAATCTACGAGATATGGGGAATTGAATCTATTCATTTCCCCTATTTTTTGTTTGTAATTGTAAATAATCATACTGATACAGCCCTTCCGACAGCTATTTTATTTTATTTCATCAAAAATCCGAAATTCAGCAAAGCCACGCTGGATACTTAGAATATTAAGTGTGAGCGCATAAGTTAGACTACAAAACAAGCCTGCTGGAATTCAACTAACTGAATCAACCAAACAAATGCTATGAATGACGAATTCTACAATAGAGGATTGGAAAAGGCTAGGCGAAAAGACTACGCTGGAGCAATTGAAGAGTTTAACCATGCTTTACAACTGACACCTTATTTTACCGAAGCTTACTTGCAACGGGGTTTAGCACATTATGACTCAGGAGCAATCCTGAAGGCTGTTTCAGATTATACCGAAGCCTTGAAGCTGAATCCTGAGAGTGTAGAGGCATATTATTGTCGGGGATTAGCAAGAGTGGCGCTGAAAAATTTGCCGGGGGCGTTGGAGGATGTAGAACGCGCTATTCGTCTCAATCTCAATTATGCTGCTGCTTATAATCTGCGGGGGATGGTACGGCGCAAACAGGGTTATATTCAAGATGCGATCGCTAACTTTAAAAAAGCTGCACAACTATATTTAGAGCAACAAGACAAAGAGAATTGTCGTCGGTGTCTGGAACAAATTAAACAGTTACAACCCAAAGAATTACCAGTCCTTGAGCAATCACATTCTATAAGTGCGCCAATTTTATCCACCAATGATTATTTCACGCAACTATTAGAAAAGGCGGAAAAAGGAGATACCCAAGAGGCACTCGCCGATTTAAACTGGTTATTAAAAGCCGATCCGCAAGACGCCCAAGCTTACTGCTGTCGTGGAGTTGTGCGTTATAAAATGGGTAATTATCGAGAAGCGATCGCAGATTTTAATCAAGCATTGCGGCTAAACTTTCAAGATGCCATTGTCTATCGTAACCGAGGTAAAGCACGTTCTATATTGGGAGATCATCAAGGAGCGATCGCAGACCTTAACCAAGCACTCCAGATACAGCCTGAAGATGCCTTAGTCTATATTGCCAGAGGTAATGCCTATCGAACAACAGGCAATTATCTTGGTGCAATTCAAGATTACACCCAAGCACTGCAAATCAACCCCGATGATGCTCAAGCTTACTACAATCGCGGCATTGCCTATACTTGCTTAGAAGAAATACAAAAAGCCGTGGAAGATTATCAACGGGCGGCGAGTATCTTTTGTGAACAAGAAGACTGGGGAAATTATCAACAAGTCTTAAGTAGCCTAGAAAAAACCCAGAAGTTTAGTCCAGAGTCCAAAAAACAAAAGTATAACTTGTTACGCCAGCGAATTTTGCGAATGGTTGGAGGATACTGGGAAATAGCCGAACGATTGATTCAGCAAAAACAGAATTACCATCCTGGGATGTCAGACGAGTGGTATTTGCAAAAAGTGATTGATGATTTAGAACGCGATCGCGGTAGATAAAATATAAATACTACTACAAACGTAAATTCACCCGTACACTTCTTATACGGGTGAAAATGCAATCAATCACCTGTCGTTTTCCAATGAAACTAAATGCACACTATCTTAAGCACATTTGAAAGCTTAGTTAGAAGTGCGAGTTTGACGGCGGCGGCGCAATCCAAACATACCAACTGCTCCCACCGCAAACATTGACAGAGTAACAGATGGTTCAGGAACACTAGCACCAATTAACGCTTTAACATTTGCCTCGCCGATATCAAGAACAACGACAACATCGTTAAAGTCACGGTCAGAACCTTCGTTCCACTTACCAGTTTTAGAATCTACCCCAGAAGCGTATAAATCGCCGTATAAATCCTCAAATGCCAAGAGGATGTAATTATTGTAAGCGTAGGCAACTGCGTGCTGTAATCCATCCGCATTAGAGGCAGTGTCAGTACCATAGATATTGGCATAAGTACCACGGCTCAAACCATCAGCTCTCAACCAGAAGTCGAGTTGAGTACCTGCGGTAATATTACCAATATTGACCCCATCACCCAGCTTTAGTGCATTACCGCCCCAGTCACCAACACACCCGGCTCCTTCACAAGAAATATCATTAAAAAGTAGCCCAGACTTGTTAGTAGTTCCTGCGGCATCGAAGGCTAACTGGTTTCTAAAAGAAGCACCTTCATTGATAAAGTAAACAGAAACATCGTGGTCGTATTTTAGGTTTAATTTACTGGGGTCTAATTTAAATTGTCCGCTATTTGGCAAGGCAGCGCTTTCTGCTTGGACAAATTGTTGAAAAGGAACGTCGTTAAAACCAGTTTGAGACTTACTATATACTGTTGATTGAGTCCAAGAACTATTCCAACTAAAATCAGCAGCAGATGCAGTTTCTACTTTAGAAATTAATCCAGTTAAGGTAGCTGTAGCGGCAATTAAAGCAGTGAAAAAAAACGTTTTCATCTCAGGAGTCATTAAGTAGGGAAAATAGTTCAGACAGTATTTTTTTATCAATATGTCTGTGTCACTTGTTAATTTTTAGCAGTTATCCTTTAGCAAAGTCAATCTGTAATTGGGCTTTTGTTTGTATATTCAAATAGCTCTTTATTTAATGTATTTTTACTGAGAAATATCCAATTGCTAACTTAATTTATGTCACGAGTGTTCAGCATTTCAACTGAAAATTATGATGATATATTTATGGGGAATTTATATTTTTATTAAAATAAGATTGTATATCTTTATATTTAAAGTCCAAAACCTCAACCCAAAATCTCAAACTATATAAGTTACGTTGAGGATACTCGACAATTTTGAAATCCTCTCAAAGGTTGTTTTTTGAGCCACTATTACTTCCTACTATAAATTGTGCAAGAAAAAATATGCACACAGGTAGATGAAAAATTAGTCAAAAGGTAGCCTAAAATACAAAGGATATAAATGATTAACCCGTAAGAAATACGGGAGTTTACTACGCTAGATAGATGCGGTTAGAGAACACTCAATGTTAAATGTTAACCGCTTGCGGCTGCAAGATATATTAAAAATTCCGACAAATTCACTCGTGGCAAAAATCGCGAGTGCAATCCCTATTTTGGTTGGCGGTTTAGTACTAGTTGGCTGGTGGCTTGGCATTGAAGTTTTCAAGCGCGGCTTTCCCGGTAGTCCTGCCACAATGAAAGTCAATACGGCGCTGTGTTTTATATTATGTGGTCTATCCCTGTGGTTATTTTCAAAAGCAGGGAAGCACGGAAGTGTGGGAGAAAGAATAATTCAAAATTACCCCCACAGTTCCACTCCCTCCAATTCCCAAAAGGGTCTTTTGACCCCAATAACTCTACTAATTTCTCAGGTATGTGCGATCGCTGTCACCGCAATTGCAGCACTCACACTCTGTCAATATCTGTTTGGCTGGAATCTCGGCATTGATGAACTGGTGTTTGGTGATTCGCCAATTAGTATAGCGACAGCATATCCGGGGCGAATGGGGGTGAACACAGCACTAAACTTTATGCTGGTGAGTGTAGCCCTACAGATTTTGATTCATTCAAAAAACCACCGCAGTTATTGGTATGCCCAAATTCTGGCTCTGATTGCGACTTTAATTTCTTTTCAGGCGCTAATGGGCTATGCCTACAAAGTAAAAGTTCTCTATGGACTTGCCCCTTATACAACATCAATGGCCTTACATACGGCGGGGTTGTTCATATTACTAAGTATAGGCATTTTGTGGGTGCGCGCAGAACAGGGGTTAATGTCGGTAGTTACAAGTGATACTGACGGTGGCTTACTTGCACGTCGTTTATTAGTTGCTGCGATCGCAATACCTTTTATATTAGGGTGGATAATTGTTCAAGGTCAACGAGCAGGACAATACGATCCGGCCTTTGCAGTATCGGTATTTGCCATCGTCCTGATTGTAATTTTTACTATTTTGATTTGGCAAAGTGCCAGGGTTATTGAACGCCTCAGCTATCAACGCGACTGCGCTCAAAAAGCACTGAGAACCTACGAAGCTAAACTGGCGAGTTTTGTCGATGCTAACGTCATCGGTATTCTGTTTGGTGATGTGTATGGCAATATCCAGCAGGCAAACGACGAATTTCTCAGGATGATTGGTTACACGCGAGAAGACTTGTTAGCAGGTAAGTTAAGTTGGAGCAATATCACCCCGCCAGAGTATCTAGACTTGGATGAACGAGGTTTTACGGAAGCACAAGGCAACACCAACGGTGCTTGTACACCTTATGAGAAAGAATATATTCGCAAGGATGGTAGCCGCATCCCTGTTTTAATTGGTTACGTATTGCTAGGAGACAACCGAAAAGAATCAGTAGCATTTATTCTCGACTTAAGCGAACAGCAAGCTGCGCTACGCGAACGCAAGCAAGCAGAGGCAGAGCAACAAAAATTAGTATCGTTAGTAGAAAATAGCTCTGATTTTATCAGTATTGCCACCCTTGAGGGTAAATTACTCTATATAAATGATGCAGGTCAAAAGCTGGTCGGGCTTGCAAGCCTAGAAGAAGTGGGGCAAAAAGCAGTATTAGATTACGTCATGCCCAAAGACAAAGCCTATTTTCAAGAACATATACTGCCAACTGTGCGATTACAAGGACGCTGGCAGGGAGAATTCTGCTTTTGCCACCTCCAAACAGGTCAACCAATACCAGTTGATTACAATATCTTTACTGTTACAGATAAGAACACAGGTCAGCCAATTGCCTTAGCAACTGTGACTCGCAACATTAGCGAACAAAAACAGGCTAAGGAACAAATATTACAACTAAATAGGGATCTACAACGCCGGATTACTGAGTTACAAACTTTGTTAGAGGTAATTCCCATTGGAATTGGTATTGCTGAAGATCCAGAATGCCAAAATATCAAGGTCAACCCTTCTTTTGCCAAGCAGTTGGGAATATCTTCAGATACAAATGCTCCCTTGGGCGAAAAACCGACAAGCTTTAAAATCTACCGAGAAGGCAGGGAACTATCCACAGAAGAACTCCCAATGCAGTATTCTGCTGCTCATGGTGTTGAAGTTGTGGATTTTGAAGTTGATGTCGTCCATGACAATGGTAAAATCGTCAACCTGTTGCAGTATGTTGCACCTCTGTTTGACGAAGAGGGTAAAACTAGAGGAAGTGTTGGTGCATTTTTAGATATTACAGAGCGCAAACAGGCAGAAGAAGTACTATTAAATCAGCAAAAATGGCTAGAAGATGTGTTAAATCTGATGCCAAGACCGTTGCTGTTTATCGAACCAGGAACAGCGCGGGTAACTTTTGCCAATCGCTCTGCTGACGAATTAGCTGGGGGCGAATTTCCTAAAGGTGTAGCCGCAGCAGATTATCACACAGTCTACCACTACACAGATGCGGCTGGCGATCGCATCCCTAATGAACTTATGCCAGGAGTGCGGGTTGCCCTTGGCGAACGTCTGAATGGATTGGAGGTAGACTGGCACACTCCCGGTGGTGTGCGCTCTCTACTAGTATTTGCTGATACTTTGCCAGCAATGCACGGTCATCCATCTATCTGTATTTTGGTATTCCAAGAGATTAGCAATCTCAAAGAGGTACAAAAAGCACTATCGTTAGGTTACAAACGGCTAAAGCTACTATTCGACACAGTTAACGATTTACTATCGAGTCAGCAACCAGTAGTACTAATCGATAGCGTCTACCGAAAACTCTCAGAACAAATTGATTTAGATGTTTACTTTAACTATTTGGTTGAGGATAACTCTCAGCGAATGCAGTTGGGGGCTTACAGTGGCATTTCCCCGGAGATGGCGAAAGAAATTGAGTGGTTGGCTTATGGTGAATTGGTTTGTGGTAATGCAGCCCAGGAACGTTGTGCAATAGCTATAGAGAATGTGCAGCAATCAACTGACCCGCAAACAGAATTGATTCGCTCTTTAAATATTACTGCTTATTATGCCTATCCATTGATTGCCCAAGGACGACTATTGGGCACTCTTTCTTTTGGCAGCCGCACTCTGTCAAGCTTCACCGACAATCAAAAGGGGATGATGCAAGCAGTATGCGACCAAATCGCGATCGCAATGGAACGGGCGAGTTTAATTGCTTCTTTGCAACAACAAACTGAGCAGTTGCAAGACGCTAATAGGATGAAGGATGAGTTTCTAGGGATATTGTCTCATGAGTTGCGATCGCCCCTGAATGCCATCCTGGGTTGGGCGCAATTGCTGCAACGAAGCAAGCTGAGTGAAACCCAAATGGCTAGGGCTACAGAGACAATTGAGCGCAATGCCAAAGCGCAAACCCAGCTAATTGAAGACTTGCTAGATATATCACGGATGATTAGAGGGAAGTTACGCCTGAATGTCGGTACTTGTAATTTGGTTCCGATAATTGAGTCAGCCATTCAGACTGTTAATCTCGCCTCCCAGTCTAAGGAAATTGATTTGAGATTTTCCATTATTCCCTCCAAAGAAACGCCAAACTCAAATGGGGAATTAGAAAGCAATCATGAAAATCTCGAATCTCCAGAAGCACAATCCCCAAGTAGTCTTGGCGAAAATTCTCAATTCTTAGTTGCTGGTGATTTTGAGCGCTTGCAACAGATCGTCTGGAATCTGCTATCCAATGCTATTAAGTTTACATCCGTCGGAGGAAGGGTAGAGGTGCAATTGTCAGTAGTCAGCGGCCAAGAAAAACAACAGACAACAGATAAATATGCCCAAATTCAGGTAACTGATACAGGCATTGGGATTAATCCTAACTTTCTTCCTTACGTCTTCGATCGCTTTCGTCAAGCTGATAGTTCTAACACTAGAACTTATGGTGGATTAGGACTAGGATTAGCGATCGTCCGTCATTTGGTAGAGTTGCATGGTGGTACTGTTCACGCAGATAGCCCAGGTAAAGAACAGGGAGCAACGTTTACAGTCAAACTACCACTTCTAAAAATTTCCCCCCTTTACCCCTGTGCCCCTTTGCCCTTTGCATAAGTTCGTAACTTTTTAAACGCAGAGAAACACAGAGAAACACAGAGAAACACAGAGGTAAACGCATAGGCACTTTGCCTTCCCGCAGGGTAGGTACGCAGAGTTTTGCCAAGGGATATCCAGAAATTAAATTACTCAATTTTTGCATCCAATAGGAGCAGGGGGACAAGGTAGCAATATATCTCCCAAGTCTCCCCAAAGCGATTGATTATTTTTTTATTTGGAAGTCCCCAAAGTTAATTCGCTATGAATTAATGAAATGTTGTACTTAGAAAAAATGTGCAGTGGATTCGTCAAACCACTTGAAAACTAAAGCTAAAACTTGCCCAATTATTCACATCCAAGATATATGAGTCGGCTGCTGTGCCGTTTATCTCCGTTTTAAGATGTAAGTCTTGGAGCAAGGCTTGTGCAATGTTTAAGGAATTCAATAATGGGCCAATAGTCCGTTGTTCGGCTGAGGAATATTTAGCAGCGTTCAAAGCGGCGAGAGTTGCGGTAAAGGGAGTAGTACTAAAAATTAGTTGTTGTTCGCAAAAGAAAGCTGGCCCTGAAATCACCCATTCGGAAGCACCATTAGTTTGGGGTAAGGTAAGGGTTTCACCTGGGGCGATGACGACTTCTTTGAGGAGGGACTTGGTGTCGTCGGTGTTTGGTTCTTGGGGAGTTTCCCAAGAGTAGAGGGCGATCGCTGTATGATTATTATTTAACCCCAGCACAATTAAATATACTGGGCGATCGCTCTGGTTTTCCACTCGATATTGCATTCGACTACCGATAGGGACAATCGGTGTAGGGAGAGACGCGGCTAATCGCGTCTGTACTGATTTTTTGATCGGAGTTTCAGTTTTAAAAGCTCGGACTGTTTCGCGCTGCATAACAACGCGAGGCGATATATTACTAATTATTTCTAAGGTTGCTTTGAGAGCCAAGCGAGAAGAACCTTGATTTTCTGTGAGTCGCCATAACTTGGCTGCTAGCAAGGTTGATAATTTTGGCGCTAACCTTTGTACGGCTAATTTTACTGCTTCTCCTACTTCCCCCGTGGTATTGGGAATTAGTTCGCCACCGAGAGAAAATAGACTATAACGACTAGGGATTTCCTGTAGTTTACCAAATACATAATCAGCGGGTTTTTCTCCCACTACTACAGTGGAGATATGGGAAAATGCAGCGAAGGCACTTGTCGCGTCTACCCGCTCAATTCTTTCCAATCCAGTATCTAGAGCTATGGTTAAATTAACATTTCGGGGTAAAACCCGGACTGCTTCTTGGACGAGTTGCCCGACTTGTAGGGAATTTGCACCTTCAATTTGGGAAATTTGGGCTTTTGCTGTTAATCCAGTCCGCGATCGCAATACTAATTCTTCTGTTGTTGCTAGGGTAAATCGAGAATTCACCCCGTAGTATAGCAGCACTTGTGGCGGTAATCCTGCTAACCACAGATGGACTGTTTTGCCGTCTTCTTCAATAGCTGTCACCGCGCCTTCTGCACCAATGATACTCTCTGGCTGTAGAGACGTTAGATGTTGATTTTTCTGACTAGTTAATAACGCTGGTTGCTGTTTGCTACCCAATTTGGATAGAGAATTTTCTACATGAGAAAGGGAAACTTGAATTGTGGTGGCTGGGGTGAATTCCCACAAATACTGCGTCAAGGCGTAGGTAAATAACCCAGCACTAAAACCAGAAAAAAGTCCTTCCCTTGCTGGCTGCTTTGGTTCTGAGGTAGCCGCTAAAACAATCGGAGTGCTGGGTAATTTCTGAGTTTTGAGTTGTTGGAGAAAGTCAATTTCTTCTGCTGCTAGCTTTACATCTACTGATTCCTGAAGGGCACGAATTTTTAATCCTAAGACTGTGTTAGGAGCATAATAGCTAGTATCTAATACTGCTGTGACTCGTTCTGTGGGGAGCGATCGCAATAATAGCAGTAGAGTTTCTTCTAATATATAGTTGACTATTTTCTCATTTTGTGAATTTTGAATAAAATTAGCTGACACCAGAGCATTTTGCCTTATATCTGGTGATGTCTCTAATTTGACACGACTACCATAACCACTAAAGTGAAAGACGATTGCATCACCAGGTTTAGCTTGCTTACCCAGATGATCCAAAAAAGCCGCCTCAATCAATTCCCTGCTGGCTTCTTCCTCAGTTAAAGTTAGGATATCTGACCGTTGGAAGCCAAAACGATGAATCAAAAGCTCTTTTTGTAGTTCGACATCCGTCAGACAACCACTGAGGGCTGGAATTTTTGGGTATTGGTTAATACCTATTAGTAACGCCAATTTGCGCGGACTGGGTTGTGCCAAAGCCTGATAATAGCGATTTCCCAAAGACAACCACTCAGCTTCAGTTATCCCCAATACCGCGAGTATTGAGCCAATTCTCTCTAAAAACGTGCGCCGTTTCATAATTAGCTATCAGCCCTCAGCTATCAGTTAGCAGCTTACAGGGCTGAACTCTGTATTGTAAAGTTACAGTTTATGCTGCTTGCTTCTTGACCAAATAATTGTTCATTCATAATTCATAATTTCTGGTAAAAATTCATCAGTGGAGTCTTAATTACGAATTACGAATTACGAATTACGAATTATGCCGGCACTTCTATCCGCATTGCCCGCGCCAACTCTGCTGCTACCTCTGGGCGAGAAAATTCTGGCGGAGGTAACTCACCGCGCCGTAGCATTTCTCTAACTTTTGTCCCTGATAGGTGAATGCGTTCTTCTGGGCGGCTGGGACTGGTTTTAGATGTTGCCATCTGCTTAGTGCGTGTGCAGTAGAAAGCGTGTTCAAATTTCATCGGCACAATGCCTAATTCACCTGGCGCAAACTCATCAAAGATATACTGTGCGTCGTAAGTGCCGTAATAGTCACCCACACCAGCATGATCCCGTCCGACGATAAAGTGAGTACAGCCGTAGTTTTTGCGGACTAAAGCATGGAATATGGCTTCACGAGGCCCAGCGTAGCGCATTGCGGCGGGATTAATTGCCAAAGTTACCCGGTCTAAGGGGTAGTAATGTTCTAGCAAAATTTCATAGCAGCGCATCCGCACGTCAGCGGCGATATCATCCTCTTTTGTCGCCCCGACTAATGGGTGCAAAAATAGACCATCAACAATTTCTAAAGCGCACTTTTGAATATATTCATGGGCGCGGTGAATGGGGTTGCGAGTTTGAAAGCCGACGATGGTTTTCCAACCCTTGTCTTGAAATAGTTGCCGTGAGGCCGCTGGATCGATTTGGTAAGTGGGAAACTGGGGATGAGGTTCGCGTTGCAACAGCCAAATATCACCCGCCAGATGTACAGTACCTTGGTTATAGAGTACCTGTACGCCGGGATGATTGACATCATCAGTGCGGTAGACTTTGATTGCTTCGCGGGTTTTGTCGTAGTTATATTTTTGGGTGAGTTGCAAAACTCCGATAAATTCGCCTCTGGAGTTATCCAGACGGATTAAGCCGCCTTCTTGTAACGGGGAAGCTACTTCTTCGCTTACCGATAGTGTAATCGGGATTGACCACACAAGACCGTTAGCTAATCGCATTTCTGTGACAGTGCGATCATAGTCTTCTTGGTTCATAAAACCCGTCAGCGGACTAAAAGCACCGATCGCAATCATTTCTACATCCGAAACGGCGCGATCGTCAAGTTGCACTCGCGGCAAAAAGTCAGCTTTTGAGAGAAACTCCGCTCTTTGTTCTGGTGTGGCGATACGGTTAACCAACTGTCCACCGTGGGGGGCTATGGCATCTGGATTGTGACTCAACGTAATCCCCTTTTTGTATTAACTGTTATTGTTTCAGATTATGTACTAACTTATCAAATGCTGGTACGTAGAGAAAAAGAGTTTAGGGATATAGGGGTCTAGGAAGTGGGTTCTGGGTTCTGAAATTGGTATCAGCGCTCCCAGAGATTGGGGGTATACCCTAACAAAAAACTCCCCTCAAGTGAATGAAGAGAGTCTAAAGAGTTAGTGAAGAGTTATTGCATTTCTAACAGTCCTATCACTTGCTCCAGTTTCATCTTAGCCATGTGCAAAGCTAGCAGTTTCTCTTGATCGTATCTGTCTGGATAGTTCATTCTCCTTCCCTCAAGAGTGATTTTGATGAGTGCTGACTGTTCATCAGTAGGTGAACCCATTTCATCAATTGCAGTGCTTATTATCTGGATAGTGTTAAAGTCAGGAGTCTTCAATCCCCTTCCTTGTCTCATCTGCTGTAGTGCGAGTTGGGGAAATGCCATTAGAGATACGATGAAGCTCGTCTTGTAACCTGGGTTTCCTGTAGGCTTAATCCCGTACCTATGACACAAATCATGTAATTCAAGAGTAGTTTTGATTTCGAGTTCTGACCTTGTGAACATAAAATAGAATTGTCTATTTGCTAAAAGTGGACATTGGCGGGTATTAACTTCTCTAGGGGAAATACTCGCCAAATTTAAGCATACAATGTGTTGCCCAATTGATTGCACTTTACATTCACAATACTTAAAAAATGCCTAACCCTGAAGGCAACCCAGACATTAAAAAATATGGATTTAAAACTGATAGAGATGAGCCTTTAACAGAGCGGATTGCTATTCGAGTTACTAAGTCAATGGCTGAAAAAATTAAAGCTATTGACAATTATCCAGAGTTTTGTCGTCAAGCTCTGAGCGAAGCGTTAGATAAGCTCGATCAATCAGTGCGAGAGTAACGACAGACAACAAGTGTAGAAGTAATTTTTGATAGAGAGTAGGTAGTCGTAGCCCGCCGCAGGTATCGCTTTTCAGTATTCACTTTTGCTAATTGAGCCTAATATGGCAATAAATGGCATAAACTGCCATAGAATAATATTATGAAGGAAAAATTAGGGAAGCAGTATCAGTGAAAAGTATAAATATATCTCTCCCTGACACGATGCGGACTTATATAGAAGAGAAAGTGGCGGCTGGTGGTTACAGCCCACATTCCGCACCCAGAACTGTCACACCCCAAAGAAACGAATCTATTTAGTACATCCGAACTAATGATTGAGAAAATTGACTAGAATTTAT
>NZ_JBALFY010000009.1:0-23609 GCF_036916655.1 Nostoc sp. | reverse complement strand
TGTTTTTTTGAGATAAATGTAATTTTTTACTCATTTTCTATCAAGCAAATTCCGTAATAACCGATTGTGACAGTTAAGGGTGCGGAATGTGGGTTGTAGCGTTCTGCATCCGCAATAAATAATTATTCTTGCCTACTTACTTGCTTGAGTAAAGCTATCCACATATCAGATGGATCGGAATAGTAATCAATTTCTTCAACTTGATATTGATAAGATTCACAACCTTCTCGTAAAATAATGCGATCGCAGGGTTTGATGCCTGTCCCTACTCCAGTCATGTAGCCGATCATTCCTTCATTGAGGCGCTCAAATACGTAGTCGCTCCCCCAAATTTGCTGACTGTAATCATGTATTTTATTCTTCTGTTTTAATTTTGTTGCTGAAGAGATAACCAAAGATAATTTATTTAAAAAACTAAAACTTAAGTTCATACCTATTTTAATTGAAGAGAAGGCACTTAATAAAAATTAAAAAGTAGAACTGATAATTTATAAAGCTAACTTCCTTAAAGTTACGGTAATTTTAACCATAAATTCAACTGTAAAACCACCTAATTATTGGATAAAGTTTTGTGAGATATGAGTGTTAATTACTTAACAATATTATAAAGTTTTTGGATCTTGAAAATGCCGTTTATGTAGATTTTTTAATACAAATAGTATTTAGTATCTACTTGTGGGTTTTTAGGGCTACATCTACCTGCTTCAGTAATACTTCTAGGGTGGAGGAGTTATCTAAAACGACATCTGCATGAGCCACTTTTTCTTCGATAGATAATTGGCTGTTAATCCTAGCTTGTGCCTGCTCTCTATTTAAATGGTTTCGCTGTATCAATCTTTGTAGTTGTTGCTCTTGAGAACAACGCACTACCCAGATTTCTGTAACTAAATCAGTCATCCCAGCTTCAAATAATAGAGGCACTACTAACACCAATATTTGTGAGGAAGACTGGGTAATTGCGTTGAGGAAGCGATCGCGCACGTCAGGGTGAATCAAATTGTCTATCCAGTTGCGTTCATCTTGACGATTAAAGATAATTTCGCCTAGCTTTTGGCGGTTGAGGCTGCCATCGGGTAGTAAAATTTGTTCGCCGTAACGCCCGGCGATCGCACCCAGAATCGGCGAACCTAAAGATACTGCCTCTCTAGCATAAATATCTGCATCCAAAATCGGCAGATTATAAACGCTAGCTAAATAATTGGTGACAGTGGTTTTGCCTGTGGCAATACCTCCAGTTAAGCCGATTAGACGTTTTGTCATTTGTCATTTGTCATTTGTCAAGAGTTATTCTCCTCTGCTCCCCCTGCTCTCCCTGCCTCCCCTGCTCCCTTATCTAAGAATTTGTCGCCCATCTGATCAGTGCTTGGGTTAAACCATCTAAAGTATATTCTTCAGCTTCTACATCCACACGTCCGAATAAAGTATGGCAAGTTTTGGAGGTTTGGGGGCCGATAGAGGCAATACAAACGCCGTCTAAGAGTTGGCTAGGATCAGTGTTGTGGGAAAATATATTGTTAGTAAGTTGACAGAAAAATTGCACAGTTTTAGAACTGGCAAAGGTAATTACGTCTACCTTGCGGTTTTGCAGAGCTAACTCTGCTGTACGTGGAATACTACTAGGACAACAAGATTGATATGCAGCAACTTCTATTACCTTTGCTCCCTTGATAGTTAATTCCTTAACTAAAACTTCCCTTCCACCGCTTTCAACCCTGGGAAATAAAACCGTTTTACCATCCAGTTGCTCTGGGAAATTTTCTACTAAAGAATCGGCAACAAAATTGGGGGGAATAAAATCTGCTTGCAGAGAGCGTTGTTTGAGACTTTGGGCTGTTTTCTCACCAACAACGGCAATTTTGACACCTGCTAAGGCACGGGTATCTTTACCTTGGGCATTTAGCCTTTCAAAAAAGTAGTCTATGCCATTGGTAGAAGTGAGAATTAACCAGTCGAAGTCAGATAAATGAGCGATCGCACGATCTAAAGCTTCCCAACTGGAAGGCGGGCCGATTTCTAAGGTAGGCATTTCGATGACTGTTGCACCTAATGCGATGAGGCGATCGCTAAATTGGCTCGACTGACTAACTGAACGTGTCACTAAGATTATTTTACCAGTAAGGGGAGGTCGGGAGAAGTTGCTTGACATAGCAGGGAGGCTAAAAGTTTTGGCTGTAGTCGAATCCTGATAATCTATTTTCTCAGGTTGTAAGTACTTGCGTAGCCCAACAACTTCACCAATCACAATTACCGCCGGAGAAAGGGATAATCCGGTGGTTTGTTCCAAAATATTGTCTAGTTGCGCTGTCCAAATTTGTTGATTAGGAGTTCCCGCCCAACGGATGATGGCAATGGGTGTCAAGTGCGATCGCCCGTGTCGCATCAGTTGATCTACAATCTCTGCTAGATGCTGCCCTCCCATCAAAATTACCAGTGTCTCTAACCGTGAGAGTGCCTCCCAGTCTAAAACCTCTGGTTCGTGCGCTGTCAATACTGCAAAAGCGCGGCTTAACACCGGATCTGTCAGGGGAATTCCTGCTAACAAAGGTGCTGCAAGGGCTGAGGAAATTCCTGGTATCAGTTCAAAATCACAATCGGATGCTTTTAACGCTTCAATTTCAGAAGTGCAACGCCCAAAAATCAACGGATCGCCTGATTTCAGCCGTATAACTTGTTTACCTTGCAGACAGTGCGTTACAAGTAACTTGTTAATTTCTAATTGGCTTGTACTGGGTTTACCACCGCGTTTACCAACATCCAACTTGAGGCAATCATCTGGTACGCACTGCAATAATTGAGCATCTACCAAAGCATCGTAAACCAACACCTGAGCAGCAGCTAAAAGATTGTAAGCTTTTACTGTCAGGTATGCCACATCTCCAGGCCCAGCACCTACGAGGTAGACTTTCCCCCTTTCTTGATTCACAATCATTTGTCATTTATAAGAAGAATTCAGAACTCAGGAGTCAGAATTCAGGATTGAATTCTGTACGACTGGGTAATGAATATTGGTTAAAAGCGAGTGGAATAGTGACCGAAACTAGTATTAAATATTCTCATCTTAAAACTCTATCCCTTTATGGGTGGAGTATTCTGAATTCTGACTCCTATTTTATCAATAGTTCTTCTTCCCCAATCCCCAATCCCCAGTCCCCAATCCCCAGTCCCCTTTCTTCAATTCGTTCGCGTATTAATTTTTTTAATGAGCTGATCGACTTGCTCAACCATCTCTTTATTTTCTTCTGCTTGGAATAACTCTCTGGCTTTTTTGAAATTTAAAATTGCTTCTTCTAGCTGTTTTTCTCTGCCCAAAGTGATGGCTAAATTATAGTAAGCATAAGCATAGTTGGGTACGAGGCTAATAGCTTTTTTGTAATGTGCGATCGCTTCTCGTGGCTTACCTTGATCGTCCATCGCATTTCCCAAACCCGTGTAAGCTTGTGCATGTTTCGGATCGAGGCGAATCGCTTGAGTATATTCGGCGATGGCTTCGGGTAACTGCTCTTGAGCGTATAAAGCACTTGCTAAATTATAATGAGCGTCTGCATACTTGGGATTAAAACTTATAGCTTTTTTGTATTGTGCGATCGCTTCTTTTAGTTTGCCTTGAGCATACAGAGCATTTCCCAAGGCGTTATAACCTGCTGGATTTTTCGGATCGAAGCTAATGGCTGCTGTATATTCTGCGACTGCTTCTGTTGGTTTTCCTTGAGCGTAGAGAGCATTTCCTAAGTAATAGTGAGCGTCTGCATACTTAGGATCAAAGCTTATGGCTTTTTTGTATTGTGCGATCGCTTCTTCTAGTTTGCCTTGATCGTATAAAACAGTTCCCAAACGTGCGTAAGTTGGGGCATAATCTGGTTTGAGGCTAATCGCTTGGGTATATTCGGTAATTGCTTCTGTGAGCTTGTCTTGAGCGTAGAGAGCATTTCCCAAGTTATAATGAGCTTCAGCATACTTGGGTTCGATGCTAATGGCTTTTTTGTATTGTGCGATCGCTGCTTCTAATTGATCCACTCTCGCTAAAGTCAAACCCAAATTAAAGTATGCTCCAGAATCTTGAGGATCGAGGCTAATGGCTTTTTTGTATTGTGCGATCGCTTCTTGTGGTTTACCTTGATCGTCGAGAGTATTTCCCAAGCCAATATAAGCTTGTGCAAAGTTGGGTTGCAGTTCAATTGCCTTCCGAAAAGCCGCCTCTGCTCCTTTGAAATCTCCTTGTTTATAGAGATTATTTCCTTCTTCTAATTTAGCAACTGCGTTTTTGTTCTGAGGAAGTGCTGCTCGATCTGAGTCTGGAATTTTTGCTAAAACAACGCCAACATCTTTACCAAAGGCAGTATTTCCATTGCTCAAACACAAGCAGATAATAGCTGCTACCAGTAGATTCTTGTTTTTCAGCATTTTTCTTACCTTACCTGCTTGCTTTACATTTAATATCAAGTTCGGCTAATGGCCATCACAAAATACCCTAGCCCCTCTTTGCTTGCTCCGAAAGGAGCAAAAGCGTAGCTTTGGCGGGGTTATAGCACAAATTATAAGTGATTAGGCTAACTTGATACAAGTGTACTCTCATATAATTGTTTATTTGTACACAATAGATGGAGCTTTCTTAGGAGTAAAAAATCGTTTTTTAGGAAGTTGCTGATACTTTTGCTCCCATAAGTTGAATAATAGCTGCAATTAATTCTTCTGGATTAAGAGGCTTAGGTACATGCATCTGAAACCCAGCGTTTAGCGCTTTCTGCTGGTCATCATTTCTTGCAAAGGCAGTCAAGGCAATTGCTGGAATTTGTCCACCTTTTTCTGGGGTTAAAGTTCTCACTTGAGTTATTAACATATAGCCATCTATATCTGGCATACTAATATCGCTGACTAACACATCTAGCTTGATCTCTGCTAAGGTTTGTAATGCTTCATCAGCCGAAGATACTGCAATGACAAAAGCCCCATCTTGCTCTAATACAAAAGCAACAAAATCTCGTGAATCAGTATCATCATCGACAACTAAAACCCGGATACCACTTAGGGGTAAGGAGTTAGGAGCTAATAATGCCAGGCCATTTTGTTCATCAGTTAGCTTTGGTATTGCATCCGGCAGAAGCGGCAAGCTAACAGTAAATATTGCCCCTTTACCCTCACCATGACTATCTGCTTGGACTATACCGCCATGCATTTCGATAATATTACGCACAATTGCCAATCCTAATCCCAATCCCCCAAAATTTCTTGTAGAGGTGCTATCTGCTTGGCGGAAGTAATCAAACACATAAGGCAAAAAGTCAGCCTTAATTCCCTTACCTGTATCACTAACAATTATTTGAGCATAGCCATCAGCTTCCTCTAATCGCACTTCTACTTTTCCTCCCCTAGGTGTAAATTTGATCGCATTAGAAAGGAGATTCCAGACGACTTGTTGCAAACGAGTCGAGTCGCCCATAATTTGTCCCACATCTGATTCAAATTTTGTATTCACCTCAATCAACTTTGTTTCTGCTGCTAAACGCATTGTCTCTAGTGCCGACAATATTGTAGATTCTAGGTTAATCTTCGTAATATTCAGTGTCAGTTTGCCCTGTAAAATTCTGGAAATATCCAGTAAATCCTCAATTAGTTGCACCTGTAAGTTGGCATTTCGCTCAATTGTGGCTAGTGCTTCCGATGTCTTTGTTTGGTCTAACCTGCGGCTTTGCAATAACTTTGACCAGCCGAGAATTGCGTTTAGTGGAGTGCGTAATTCATGAGAAAGAACGGCTAAAAATTCATCTTTAATTCGATTGGCTGTTTCTGCTTTCGCTCGTGCGATTTGTTCTAATTCCAGCAGGTGTGCCCGTTCTTCAAGTATTTGTTTTTGTTCGTGGATATCTGTACATGTTCCAAACCACTTGACTACAAAACCTTGCTCATCTTTGAGTGGTAAACCTCGCGCTAATTGCCAACGATAGGAACCATCCGAAGCCCGTTTAAAGCGATATTCATTGTTATATATAGTGCTATTTTTGACAGCATCAGACCATACCTTGTCAGCCCTTTGGACATCATCTGGATGCAGTGCCGCTAACCAACCAGAACCTAAGGACTGCTCAAATGTTAGTCCTGTGTAATCGCACCAATTTTGATTAAAAAAATCACATTCACCGTTAGGTTTAGTTGTCCATACAAGTTGAGGAATTGCCTCAGCTAAGTAACGGTAGCGTTCTTCGCTTTGTCGAAGAACTTCTAAGATGCGTTGGCGTTCAAGGATTTCTTGTTGTAATTGCTCGTTAGTTTTAGTAATTTCATTTGTGCGAACAGCAACCATTTCTTCTAGATGATTCTGGTATTTTCGCAGTTCCTTCTCTACCCGTAAGCGTTCGGCTATTTGGGTTTGAAGTTCTTGATTTGCTTGTTCTAGTTGAGCAGGGCTAGGAAATGCCAATGCTTGCGGAACTAGATACACAAGATTTATTGCTGTAATAAAAGATATTGTGGCTGTTACTGCTTTGACAAATCCCGAAACCCAATAGATGGGATGCCAAAGTGTCCAAATATCTATTAAATGAGTAGTGCCACAAGCTACAATAAATGCAATAAATAGCAGAAAAATCCAATGAAAGGGCAAATCCTCTCGCTTACGGACAAAGTAAAATAGTGTCGCGGGAATCGAGTAATAAGCTAGTGCAATGAGCGAATCAGATAATATGTGCAACCAAACTAAATTTGTTTGCCATAGATAGCAGTGTCCATGTGGAATAAATGATTCTGATGTAAAAAGATTAGTCCACAATTCTGATATTATGTCTGGCATAAATGCTTGATTTTTGGGAATCTATAAAATTTAATAATATCCTGTCTTGAAGATAGGAATGAGAGAATAGGTAGACTTACAGCAGTTTTCATATATTTGAACTACATCTGTCGTAAGGGCACAGCAATGCTCATTAGTGTCAACTTAACGTGAAACCGCTTGTCCGCCGGGAATTGAAATTCCCGTCTCATAGCTAAAGTCATCTGAAGATGACTAAATATCGCGAAAATTCTCCAGTCTACTTCAGTGGACTTAAGCTATTAGCCCGAAAATTTATTTCCGGGCGGGCATGGAAGCCAACAGATAAGCTATTTCCAGCTGAAGTTGACGCCAATGAGCATTGCTGTGCCTCTACCGCGTACTCTATTTACCTGAAAATACCTGCAATGTGAATGCGGTTTGTTAAAAAAATGACTTTAAATCAAGAGTTAAACTTTAACTTACTTATATTGCAGGCTTGGGTATTTGAGACGCGATAAATCGCCGTTGCTACAAGTGTTTTGTTGCTCATTCTGAACTGTATTGACTTAACATTGGAACATAATTACGGTAGACACTCGGAAATTTCCAAATAAAAACCATTCTCATCATAATGATGAGAATGGCAAAAAAATTAGGAGACAGAACAGGAAAATTTAATCTTCGCAATTCTCATTCAACTTAAGATTCACTTGACTTAATACTCATTTTATCTAACAATTTGGTGATTTTTTGAGCTTTTTCAGGTTGTCGCTGTTTTTGTAATAAATCTTTAGCTTGTATCAGGTTAGTTTTCGCTTCTTCTTCTCGCTTTTGCTGCATGAGAATGTTTGCCAGACGCAAGTAAGCATCAGGATTTTTCGGGCTGCGGCGAATTACTTCTTGGAATAATTCGGTTGCTTCTTCTACTTGTCCTTGCTGGTTTAAAACATCTCCCAAAAACAAGCGCACGACATCATTTGTAGAGTTGATAGAAATCACTTTGCGAAAGGCTGCTTCTGCACCTTGGTAATCTTTTGCTTGAGCAAGATTGATACCTTTTTGAAACAAGTCTGAGGTTATCAAAGTTTTCCAAGCGAAATAACCAAGGATTGACAGACTGAAAACAACTACAACAGCAGCGATAATCGAACTAGTGGGAAAGGTTTCTAGCATTGTCTAAGCCAAAAGACAGGCGATAGGAAAAATTAGATATTCCATAAAAAAGAGTTTCCAGATAAATTGGTAGAATTGAGCGATCGCACTTTTATCTTGTAAGTCTACCGTCAAACTCCGCAACCACAGCCAAGCCAACAGCCCCAAATGAGTAACTATCAAGAATATGGCGTTAACTGAGGCAACGCGTAGCACCCCAACCAGAATAATTCCCAAATAGCAGGCAGTTATTACCCAAAGAGACAGATTAAACACAGCTTGCGAGCCGAGTTTGATGGTGAAAGTAGTAATATTGTAGAGGCGATCGCCTTCCATATCGGGGATATCTTTAAAAATAGCGATCGCAAAGGTAAACACCAAAATAAATAACGTCAGCACCCATACCACAGGCGGAATCGTTTGGCTTTGGTGCAACGCCCAACTGTAATGCAGATATAACCCTAAGTTCACAATCGTACCGCGCACCGAAAAAATACACAGCGCCGCCCAAACGGGAAACTGTTTCAAGCGAATTGGCGGTAAAGAATAAGCAGTACCAATGGCCAAACTAATCGCCACCATCCCCAACAAGAAGGGGCCAGTTAGCCACGCCACAACCAGCGCCAAAATCCCAGTAGAAGCAACAATTAATTGCCCTGTTTGCTGAGAAAACTCACCAGATGCTAGGGGTAAATGAGGTTTATTAATCTTATCAATTTCCACATCTTCTAATTGATTCAGCCCCACAATGTAGATATTGCCACACAGACAAGCAATCCATGCGCCCAACAAAGGTAGTAGAGAATACCTTGTAGAGACGCGATGAATCGCGTCTGTATTTATCGCGTCTATATTTATCGCACCTGTACTAATGGCAACGGCAATTAAATATAAACCCAAAACACTTAGGCTTGTACCAATAATTGTGTGCGGGCGAGAGAATTTCCAGAAAGCGTATAACCACTGGAAATATGATTGAACGGGTTTGCCTGATAAAGGGCTGTTTTGAGAACTCTGGCTCATGAGTAGCTTAAATACTGTATTCTGGCTAGTTGTTAATCATTGTTACAGAATTTGGTCATTAACAAGAGCCAAAGACATACATAGTATCTATATTCTGGGTTCTTCAGTACCTTTGATGCTCAAGTTCCAGTTAAAAATTTCAGAAGCCTCGCTATATAAGGGAATTATGCTTATTTTCTGAGATTATTTTTTAATATTGCCTCTGTTCCCTTGTGGTTTCCCGACTCGTAGCACGTGGCATTTGAGGAACTTAGGAATAAGAATTAAAAGTCATTATAGCGGTTCCCATTCAAATGCGGTATATTATTATGCCGCGAGGTGTAGGGGCACGGCACTGCCCATAGGTGTCAACTTCAGCTAGAAATAGCTTATCTGTTGGCTTCCATGCCCGCCCGGAAATAAATTTTCGGACTAATAGCTTAAGTCTACTGAAGTAGACTGGAGATTTAGTCATCTTCAGATGACTTTAGCTATGAGACGGGAATTGAAATTCCCGGCGGACAAGCGGTTTCGCGTTAAGTTGACACCAATAGGCACTGCCCATAGGTGTCAACTTCAGCTAGAAATAGCTTATCTGTTGGCTTCCATGCCCGCCCGGAAATAAATTTTCGGGCTAATAGCTTAAGTCTACTGAAGTAGACTGGAGATTTAGTCATCTTCAGATGACTTTAGCTATGAGACGGGAATTGAAATTCCCGTCGGACAAGCGGTTTCGCGTTAAGTTGACACCAATAGGCACTGCCGTGCCCTTACAGGTGTACTAGGTTGGGAAATGCTATAGGCACCAATGACTAATGACTAATAAAGAACTAATAGACATCTCCAGAAATTAAAGATGCGTTACCCAGAACCCTTGTAGAGACGTAGCACTGCTACGTCTCTACATTCTTTTTCGGAGATGTCTAATGACTAAATCGTTGGGCGGCTATCCCAGACACCCCTCTTGTTGGAATGGGATTCCTACCAATTTTTGTTGATTGCCTCTCCACCAAGAGAATCAGATCCCCAACTTCTTCAAGAAGTCGGGGATCTTTTTGTTCATAACTATTTTTTAAATGCTCTATCAGCACCTACTAATTTTCATCTTTACGCTTATCGTAAGGCTCACCTGTAAAAGGTTGTATCCCAATAACAGGATAAGCATCATCTGTAGGGCCAAAAATCCGCATTGCAGCTTCAGAAATATACTGGGTTATGTTAGCAATGATTTTGGAAATAGCCATAATATTTGACTCCTCTTTTCGAGTCGCTTTAATGGTGATGCCTATACTGTAATGCTAATATTTAAAGCTGGCTCCAATTCTCAATATATTGAGAACTTATGCAATGTTTATTTAGATAACTTCGCAATACTTTAGCTTCTTAAAAAGCCAAACTTTTATCTTCGATTCTAATTGTAACATAGTTGTTTCTTCAACCCTAGTCGAGGAAAGAGGCCGGCAAACAAACTTTCTCTGACAGAATCTTGTTTTTTTCATTAGCCGCCCGTTCCGATTAACATTATTGCTAGCTATTACTATTAAAAAATATTAAGTATTTGATAAAGTTAGTATTAATTTGACTATGAATCTGCCTTTTGACAGCGATCTCAGAAAATATACTTGCTGGGAGTTGACATTATTTATGGTAAATATTACCATAAATGAAAGAAGCATCTTGTAAGGAAGCTCTTGCATGACAACTTTGCCAGATTTGAATTATGTACATAAACAGCAAAGCCAGCAGAACCAGGAATTAAACCTTTCTGCGGATGACTACAGCTTGCTGACCGACCTTTACCAGTTAACGATGGCAGCTTG
This sequence comes from Nostoc sp., assembly GCF_036916655.1. Taxonomy (GTDB): domain Bacteria; phylum Cyanobacteriota; class Cyanobacteriia; order Cyanobacteriales; family Nostocaceae; genus Nostoc. Next base: position 12,890 of record NZ_JBALFY010000009.1, on the reverse strand, counting down.
TTACACAGGTGAAGGTATAGAACAACGACGGGCAAGCTTTGAATTGTCTGTCAGACGATTGCCAGAGGGTTTTGGTTATTTAATTGCAATGGGGCTGACGCAGGCATTGGAATATTTAGCCAAAATCCGCTTTAGTTCGGCGCAAATTGCGGCATTACAGGCAACAGGAATTTTTGCTCATGCAGGCGATCGCTTTTGGTCACTTTTAGCTGAGGGAAAGTTTACAGGTGACGTTTGGGCAGTACCAGAAGGGACAGTTGTCTTTGCCAATCAACCACTGTTGCGGGTGGAAGCACCCCTGTGGCAAGCCCAACTAGTAGAAACTTACCTTTTAAATACGATTAATTACCAGACTTTAATTGCCACAAAAGCAGCCCGGTTGCGGGATATTGCGGGGGAATCAGCCACACTTTTAGAATTTGGCACAAGACGAGCATTTAGTCCCCAAGGGTCTTTGTGGGCGGCGCGGGCGGCTTTGGCAGGTGGTTTAGATTCCACTTCCAATGTGTTAGCAGCGCTACAACTGGGAGAACAACCAAGTGGTACGATGGCACACGCCCTGGTGATGGCGTTGTCAGCAATAGAAGGCACTGAAGAACAAGCCTTTAGTGCATTTCATCGATATTTTCCGGGTGCGCCATTGCTGATTGATACTTACGATACCATTGCTGCTGCCGAGCGCTTGGCCGAAAAAGTAAATTCCGGGGAAATGCAATTAACAGGAGTGCGATTGGACTCAGGAGATTTAGTTACCTTATCAAAACAGGTGCGATCGCTCCTTCCCGGTGTGCCAATTTTTGCTAGTGGCGACTTGGATGAGTGGGAAATTGCCAGATTAAAAGCTGCTGGGGCGCAAATTGATGGTTACGGACTGGGAACGCGACTAGTTACAGGTTCGCCTGTAAATGGAGTCTATAAACTTGTAGACATTGATGGCATCCCAGTGATGAAGCAGTCTAGTGGTAAAGTTACTTATCCAGGACGCAAGCAGATTTTTCGCTCGTTTACGGGAGGTAAGGTAAAAGTAGACAGGTTGGGGCTTTTAGGTGAAAGTTCTGTGGAAGAAGAACCTTTGTTGCAGTTGGTAGTGCAAGAAGGTGAACGGGTGCAGCCGTTGGAGTCGTTGGCAACAATTCGTCAGCGTACCGCCGCCTCAGTTGCCAGTTTGCCACAACAAACACGGCGTTTGAATGATCCTGTCTCGGTGCAAGTGGAGATTTCTGCCGCACTGCAACAGTTGACAGAGGAAACTAAGAAACGAACCGCAGAGGCACTGAGTACACAGAGGTAATAATTACTCTTTCGGTATGTCTTAATTACGAACTACGTTAGCGAGTCATCGAGCGTCACTACGAATTACGAATTACGAATTATTATGAGAGTTGCTTTGTTTGGTACTAGTGCCGATCCACCAACTGCGGGACATCAAAAAATTCTGAGTTGGTTGTCTGAGCGTTATGATTGGGTAGCGGTTTGGGCCGCGGATAATCCATTTAAGTCCCATCAAACACCCTTGGAACATCGGGCGGCAATGTTACGATTGTTGATTGCGGATATAGACGCACCACGGCACAATATTGCTTTAGAACAAGAATTGAGTAGCTTTAGAACACTGGAGACAGTTGAAAAAGCGAAGGTTATTTGGGGCGAAGACGCGGAATTGACGTTGATCATTGGTTCAGATTTACTGAGTCAGCTACCACGTTGGTATCGAATTGAAGATTTGTTACAGGAAGTGCAACTACTGATTGTACCGCGACCCGGATATGCAATAGATGAATCTAGTTCAGAGGTAGTGCAAAAGCTGGGAGGGAAGATGGCGATCGCTAGTCTGACCGGTCTAGATGTTTCCTCAACAGCGTACCGCGAACATGGAGATTCTCAAGCCCTCATAGCCCCTGTAGTTGCCTATATTAATCGAGAGCATTTGTACGAATGCCAGGACGTTCACAAAAAAAGATACCAACTCCGTTAAACCAACAACCTTTGGCCGATTTCAAGGTTGGTGTTGATAATGTAATTTTTTCTGTAGATACTGTACAAAATCGGCTGTTAGTTCTCTTAGTAATGCGACAGCAAGAACCATTTTTAAATCATTGGAGTCTTCCTGGTACTTTGGTACGCCCAGGAGAGTCTTTAGAAGATGCCGCCTATCGCATTATGGCAGAGAAAATTAAGGTCAACAATCTCTATTTAGAACAACTGTATACATTTGGCGGGCCGAATCGCGATCCACGGGAAGCAACTGATAGTTATGGTGTGCGTTATCTATCAGTTAGTTACTTTGCCCTAGTGCGATTTGAAGAAGCCGAATTGATTGCCGATCGCATGACTGGTATAGCTTGGTATCCAGTAAAACAAGTGCCGCAACTAGCTTTTGACCATAATGAAATTCTGGCTTATGGACATAGGCGGTTGCGAAATAAATTAGAGTATAGCCCAGTGGCTTTTGAAGTCTTGCCAGAAATGTTCACCTTGAATGATTTATATCAGTTATACGCCACAGTTTTAGGTGACAATTTTTCCGATTATTCTAATTTTCGGGCGCGTCTACTCAAGTTAGGTTTTTTATGCGATACCGGAATTAAGGTATCGCGGGGTGCTGGCCGTCCGGCTAGCTTGTATAAGTTTGACGCGGAAGCTTTTGCACCCTTAAAAGATAAACCTTTGGTGTTTATTTAGCTAATCACTTTTCAGAGTCCAAAATCCTGCAATACCCTTCGGTTAAGATCCCCCCGCCTGCGGCGACCCCCTTTTTAAGGGGGTAAAAGAGGGCTATAAGCGCCCCAATTTATCGGGGGGTTGGGGGGATCTTCAAAATATTAAAACGTTAACCGAACCGTATTGCAAAGTCCTGAGTAACTTATTTTGACTCTTGACCAATGACAAATGACCAATGACAAATGACAAATAATATGAAAATAGCGATCGCTCAAATTAATCCTACTATCGGTGATTTGCTTTTAAATGCCCAAAAAATTCTGGAGGCGGCACAACGAGCAGCAGTTAGCGGTGCGCGTTTGTTGTTGACACCAGAACTTTCTTTGTGTGGCTATCCACCAAGAGATTTATTACTAAATCCAAGTTTTGTGGAAGCGATGGGCATTACTTTACAAAACTTGGCTCAGGATTTACCACCAAATTTAGCTGTGTTGGTAGGAACTGTTGAACAGAACCTCGAAGCGTCTATTACTGGCGGTAAAAGTTTATTTAACAGCATGGCTTTGTTAGAAAATGGTCAGATAAAGCAAGTTTTTCATAAGCGACTTTTGCCTACTTACGATGTATTTGACGAACGTCGCTATTTTGAACCAGGCTTGCAAGCTAATTATTTCACTTTAGATAATATCGATATTGGCGTAACTATTTGCGAAGATTTATGGAATGATGAGGAATTTTGGGGCAAACGGAGTTATGCAGCAAATCCGATTGCTGACTTAGCAACTTTGGGTGTAGATTTGATTGTAAATTTGTCTGCTTCACCCTACACGGCTGGCAAGCAGCAGTTTCGTGAAACCATGCTCAAGCATAGTGCAGTACGTTTTCAACAACCGTTTATTTATGCTAATCAGGTCGGGGGAAATGACGATTTAATTTTTGATGGACGTAGTTTTGCCTTAAATCGTCAAGGTGAAATTATCTGTCGCGCCCGTGGTTTTGAAACCGATTTATTAGTCGTGGAATTTGACGAGGTACAACGTGATTTGCAATTGGGTTCTGTAGAACCGATATATGAATCGGAAGATGAAGAAATTTGGCAAGCGTTGGTTTTGGGAGTGCGAGATTACGCTCGTAAGTGTCGCTTTTCTAAAGTAGTGTTGGGTTTAAGTGGCGGGATTGACTCTGCAATAGTAGCTGCGATCGCTACAGCTGCACTTGGTAAAGAAAATGTCTTGGGTGTTCTCATGCCTTCCCCTTACAGTTCCGACCATTCCATCAGTGATGCTGTGGCATTAGCCGAAAGTTTGGGGATTAAGACTAATCTTTTACCAATTGGCGAGTTAATGCAAGGTTTCGATCAAACATTAGGTGAATTGTTTGCGGGTACTGAGTTTGGACTGGCTGAAGAGAATATCCAATCTCGGATTCGCGGTAATTTGTTAATGGCGATCGCTAATAAGTTTGGCTATCTGCTTTTATCTACCGGTAACAAGTCAGAAATGGCAGTTGGTTACTGTACCCTCTACGGCGATATGAATGGCGGGTTAGCGGTAATTGCAGATGTTCCGAAAACCCGTGTGTATTCACTTTGCCAATGGTTAAATCGCCATAATGAAATCATCCCGCAAAACGTCTTAACTAAACCACCAAGCGCCGAACTCAAACCGGGTCAAGTGGATCAAGACTCTCTACCGGCCTACGAAATTTTGGACGATATTTTGCAACGCCTGATTCACAATCACCAATCAGCAGCGCAAATTGTCGCAGTCGGTCACGATCCGGTGATTGTAGATAGAGTAATCCAAATGGTAGCGCGGGCTGAATTTAAACGGCGACAAGCACCCCCCGGCTTAAAAATCACCGATCGCGCCTTTGGAACTGGTTGGCGAATGCCAATTGCTAGTAACTGGGTTGGTGTAAAAAACACTTACCAGGCTAAAACCATAGCTACACCTACCTTAGTCTATCGGGATGGACAAGATGCCCATCCGCAAATCAATATTGGTTAAGGGAACTTCAAGAAATAAATTATCCAATATTGTGGGGTGGGTATCCTGTCCGCCTTATGGACTGGGCGGGCAGGATGCCCACCCCACAAGAGTTAATTGGATATTTTTTTATTTGGAAGTCCCTTAGCACCCTGCCAATCATGCAAGATTGGCATAGTAAACAATCCCCACGCCAAACCTGTAATTAACCCAAAAGGCGTAACTAGATAATTATTAAAACTCCACAAACCAAAAACTTGCGCTGCCAATTCCAAAGGATAAGCCATCATCAGCACACTGGCTAGCGCCACACCACTCCAGCCATATTGACTCAACCAGTAAAATCCTTTACCACCAGTTACGCCATACAGCAGACGAGTGATTAGCAAACCTGTGACAGTGCCGTAGCAGCGCATACACACAGCCATAATAAACGGTGGTGCTAAATCTAACCCCATATTTGGTTGCGGACAAACATGATTACCCATGAAATAAATGATGTCCGCAATTCCAGGAAGCAAAGACACTCCAGACGCAGCCAGAAAGGGAGCGATAGGCGGGCCAAAAACCATTCCTATCAACAAGAAATCAGCTATAAAACTGACCCAATTAATCTGCAACTCTTCACTGAAAGCTACTCTTGTCATTTCCCTTTGTCTGCGTCTTAGCGTCTACGTTTTCTTAACCTACCTTATTCACATAAGGACTTGTCAACTTATCCAACTGCTGAATCAACAGACTGAGGAATAAACCCACATCTGTCACCACACCCACCGATTCTACAGAACCGCGATCGCTTAATTTAGTCACCACAGCTGGATTAATATCCACACACACCATCTTCACACCCGCCGGAGTCATATTCCCCACGCCAATGGAGTGCAGCATTGATGACAACATTAAAATCATCTCTGCACCTTCTAGGTGTTTGGCATATTCCTCCTGTGCTTGAATCAAATCCATTACGGTATCAGGTAAAGGCCCGTCATCTCGAATCGAACCTGCAAGCACAAAAGGTATATTATTGTGGACGCACTCATACATCACGCCACTTTTAATTGCTCCCGCCTCCACAGCTTTGGGGATGCTGCCATAACGGCGGATACTATTAATTACCTTCAGGTGATGGCGGTGTCCACCACGAACGGCGACACCCCGCTTCATGTCCACACCCAAAGAAGTGCCCATGATATTTTGTTCGATGTCGTGAACTGCGATCGCATTCCCACCCAGCAACGCTTGCACATATCCTTCCCGAACCAGTTGCGCCAAGTGTTCGCCGCCACCAGTGTGAATCACCACAGGCCCAGTCGTGACAACTACTTTACCACCAGCATCGCGGATTTTACGTAATTCCCAAGCCACTTGCTCAACGACTAATTCCACGCGCCGCTCGCTGGAAACTCCCGCCGACATAAAGCTGAATTCCTGAGTGCTACGGAGTTCGCGCGATTCAGTTTTGCGGATGGTGCGGATACCTAAAACGTCTACAATTACCTGTTCGCCTACTTTTAAGTCACGTAGTATTTTACACCGAGCAACTAAACCTGTGGGAGATTGAGTAATAGCGATCGCGCCATCCATCCGCTGATTTTCTACCTTCACCCACTGACCACTAATGCGTACTTCCGTGGGATAAATGGTACTGACGTAGAAATCATCAGGTGCAACACCATCTTGGATTACCGGCTCCAGTTTGGCATCTCGCTCATCATGGGGTAAATCTACAGCACCCAAATCAATCAACATTGAGATGATTTCTTCCATCACCTCATGAGATGGTGCTGATACCTTCACCTCTGCGGCTGAGGTACTTTGCCGTTGTTCTCCCAAGTTAAAATTTAAGACTTGGAAACTTCCACCAGCGTCTATAATCAAATCCAAAGCGCGGTTAATTAAGCCAGCATCTAGCAAATGTCCTTCCATCCGAATGACGCGGCTTTCTACCGAGACATTGGCATGAATTTCATCTCTAACTGGTTCTGTCACCCGCAGAGTTAAGCACTTAGCCGCACCACCAGCTTTGAGAAATTCCGTCAGAGGTGTTTCCAGCACTTGGAAACCTACATCTGCAAGGCGGGTTTTCAAAGCATCACTCGCCTTGTTCATGATGACGATGTTATCCACATTCACTGTATTACAAGCGAAGTTGACTGCATCGGCTTCAGCAATGGCGATTCGCTTTTCTGGTGCGACTCGCATTTCAATTAAGCGGTTAGAGTAAGAATCAAAAGCACCGGGATAGTACAGCAAATAGCCATTGGTTAGGGGACAAAAGCAAGTATCCAGGTGATAAAAACGTTCGTCTATTAATCGTAGGGATAGCACCTCAATATCTAGCCATTTAGCCAGATAAGGGTGAGAATCTAATTCCGAGCGGAAACCGTATCCCGCCCATAACCAGCGTCCTTCCCGATCTAGTAGTGCGTCTCCTGCTCCCTCAAAGGGTAAATCTTTGGGAAGTTCATTGACTGTATAACCATTTGCCTCAAACCATTGCTTGAAGAAAGGCTCCTCGCCCTGACGTTCTTTGTGCAAAAAGCGGCTGAGAACGACATTATCACCTAGAACTAAGCCAGCGTTGGCAGTAAAAACCAAATCAGGCCAGCCTTTTTCAGGTGGTACTAAATCTACAATGGCGTGTTGTTTGAGGATTTGATGTAGTCCCTGCCACTGTTCCACGGCGCGATCGCGCGATGACTTGTGAATATTCCCTTCCATCCAAGGATTAATCACATAGTCCACATCGTAGTGGTCAGGAGGGCACATTAAAAAGCGAATCCGGGAAGTCATAAAAATCTTACAAGCGTCTTATATGCTACAAGCTTACTTTGAATACAGATTTTTGTTTTTCTACAGGTAAAATCTGTTACTAGAGCTTCTATTTTTGAGAGTTGAAGACTTTACCAAGCCTTCGTTATCAATTCTATTACTGCAAGATGGTAATAATACTAATTCAAAATTCAAAATTCAAAATTAATCAAACCTGCTTTAATCTGGGTTTCCAGGAAAATGGGCAAGTAAAAACACCATTAAAAGCAGCAAATATTGTTAGCGATCGCGTCCCTTCTTCTTCCTTATCCTTTATATAACAAGGGATTGGGAAGGGGACAAGGGTAAAACTTGTCCTCTTCCCAATCCCCAATACCGAGTTCAAGCAGTTACTATATAAGACGAGTTGATCGCTGCTACACGCCCAGCATCCACTAAAGCTTGATACACGATCGCCGCTACTTCACCACGCGTAGCATCGCGGGTAGGATTAAGTTGTTTCAGGTTTGGATAATTGACGATAATTTCCTTGTCTATAGCTTTTACTACCTCATCCTTGGCATATTCAGGAATTTTGGCTTGGTCATCGAAAACTTTGATAGTTGCCGTACCATCGCTAGATAGCCCCAATCCATTCACCAGGGAGACAATCACTTGCACGCGCTGGATGTTTTTGTTGGGGCCAAAGGTATTATCGGGAAAACCAGAGAGAAATAAACCTTGATATGCCTGCTGAATTACTTTGGATGCCCAGAAGTCTGCTGGTACATCTTTGAATTTGCTTGCTGCACGATTTGGCGATGGGTTGAAAGCTTTTACCAATAATGCTGCGTATTGTGCCCGTGTCATGGTTGCATCGGGCTTAAATGTGCGATCGGGAAAACCATTAATTATCCCCAATTTGACTAACTCCCGAATAAATCCACCTGCCCAATGATTCGCAATATCAGTTAATTCGATTGTAGGCGTTGGGGTTGGGGTTGTTGGGGTTGGAGTTGTCGGTGTTGAATTTGTTGGCGTTGTTGGAGTTGGAGTTGTCGGTGTTGAATTTGTTGGCGTTGTTGGAGTTGGAGTTGTCGGTGTTGAATTTGTTGGCGTTGTTGGAGTTGGAGTTGTCGGTGTTGAATTTGTTGGCGTTGTTGGGGTTGAATTTGTCGGTGTTGGCGTTTGAGTTGTTGGCGTTGGCGTTTGAGTTGTTGGCGTTGGCGTTGGAACCAGACTATCTGCAAACTCTATATTTCCGGTGACTTTAGACGCATCTATTTTATTTCCTAGAGAAACCAGCTTGTTAGAACTGGCATTTTGTAAATCAAATTTACCGTTATTGCGTAGAGTATTACCCCCTGGATTATTATTACTACCGATATCTGGGAGAGCAGTTCCAATTACTGTGATACCATCATCAGTGTTATTCTCACTGACATTATTACGTAATACGGGACGAGCGCTACCAGAGATGACAATCCCAGAACGGTTTTCATAAATTCTGTTATCTCGAAGGATAGGTGATGCAGTATCACTAATGGCAATGCCAAAACCTGTTTTCGAGTAGGTGTTATTTTCAATTTGACCTTTAGAATTTTTAGCGATCGCAATTCCATTAGCTGCATTATCACTGAACACATTACCTAGAACAACTGGATTAGCATCGCCTGTAGCAAATACTCCCTCCCGCTTATTATTGATGAAGGTGCTATTAGCAACAGTCGGGGCAGTTGATTCAATCCAGACACCACTACCACGGCTAGCCAAATTTGTTACAGTCACTCCCCGCAGTTCGGCTTTGTCCAGCAACACAAATGTGACATTCTGACCAGCAAAAGTACGGCTTAGGTAATTACCACTTCCTTCAATCAGAATACCATTGCCTTTGTTGGTTTCATTCCCTACCACTGTCACACCAGATGGAACCGTTAGCGGAAACACTTCACCGCTAGCAGCATTGTAATTACCATCTGCCAGCTGAATCTTAGTATCAACAGTAGCTACCTTGAGGGCTTGGGTAATGGTTTTGAAGGGAGCTTGTTGACTACCAGCGTTAGTATCGCTTCCTGATGCTGGATTTACGTAAAAAGTTTGAGCCATATTTATACTTTCATAAAATACATAGCTATCCTAGCGCTAACCGTGGAAGTGGGTAGCGTCTAATGCGTTAAGTAACTTAAAGTACTTCTCACTGCAAAGTTAAAAACTTATGCAAAAGCATTTGTGTAAGTTTTTATTCTCGCGAAAGCTATTAAAGAAGGATAATCTGCAATACCTCTTTTAGGGAAAGAGAATCTAAGAGGATGTTTTCAACCCACGGAGGTGGGTTTCGTCTGTGTAGCTGCGTTCGCCCTTGGCGTGCCGGAGGCATCATTATATTCGCCAGGGCTGGTATTAAATTAGACTTTTCAAACAGCCTCTAAGTAGGTCGGTGAGAAAATTTATAACTATGTCATTGCGTTGGCGTAAGTCTTCCCGCACGGTATGCAACGAAGTGGAGTGTTTGCGTTCGCAATGACTGTAATTAATTCTGTATGCTTACTTATTTTTTTATTTGGAAGTCCATAAACGAATTTACTATCAAACCTTCCTTGCATACATCTATTACATTGATATACACCTACTAATACTTACATTTTCTCTATCCACATAAGTTGTCTTTTGTCAAAAAAAATTAGATGCGTTTCTCTTGGGTAGGTGAGATGTTTATAGAGGGGTTTTTCAGATTCCGTGAAAAGCAAAAGAAAAAATAAAATTTGTAGAATTCGGATTGACAGATATTCTTTTCATCATATATTAAGGACATGGGACTTTATCTCATCCTCTCGAAATAAATCCTGACGCTAAAAAGTTAACTTCTATTGTTCTGAATAGAGATAACTTTTGTTTTGCCTTTATGTCTTCTCTGCAAGAACGACTATCGCTTGGGAACTGTTAGTCTTCTATGACATTAAGGGTAAACCCCGTATAGGTGAGATTTACATATTATCTATCAACAACACCTAACCTATCGGCGGTTATCGGTGATAAATATCGAGCGTATTTCCTAAACACCAACTTTTAGGACAAAATCACATGGCTATGACAGTGGAAACAGCCCAGTTGAACAACCAAAGCATCTTACAAAATTTTGGTTTGGTTGAAGAAATTGACGAACAAGCTGCGGAAATAATTTCTGGTGGTTACGAAGTCTTTACGCTTAAAAACAACACAGGATATTACATTAAGCACAGATTAGATGGTAAGTTATTCCGAATGGAACCAAACCAAGAATCGGTATATACTACCTACAATGGAGGAATCATTCAATTTGATGCTGATATGCGGGGTGGGTACGAAAGATGGAAATCATATAATTTGCGTGATGGCAAAATATATGAATTTAAAGACAATGGCAAAACTCCTGGCAATCCCTATGACATCAATATCTATCGGGTAGGCTAATCTGAATTTTCACAACTAATGTGAAAAAATCAATGCATGATCTAAACCCCTAATATAGCAAGGGAGATTTCCAAATATCTCCTCTTCTCTCCCCTACAATAAGGGGTAGAGAAGATGCTTCTATAGGGGCTTTTCAGATTCGGTGAAAAGCAAAAGAAAAAATAAAACTTGTATAATTCGTATTTATAAATCTTGTTTTTCTCGTATACTAAAAATAGGGGAGTTAATCATATCCTCTTGAAATAAATCCTAGCACTAAAAAGTTAACTCCTTTTACTCTGAATAGAGATAACTTTTGTTTTTTGCCTTGATGTCTACTCTGCAAGAATGACTAGTGTGTGGGAACTGCTAGTCTTCTATGACATTAAGGGTAAACGCCGTGTAGGTGAGATTTACATATTATCTATCAGCAACACCTAACCTGTCGGCGGTTATCGGTGATAAATATTGAGCGTATTTCCTAAACACCAACTTTTAGGAGAAAATAAAATGGTCATCACAGTCGAAAAATCCCTGTTAAATAACCAAAGCATCTTACAAGATTTTGCTTTGGTTGAAGAACTTGACGCCCAATCTGCGGAAATAATTTCTGGCGGTAGACATTGCGGTCGTCCCACATGGCCTTCCAGGTGGCCTTCCGGTTGCAATCGTCCTCATCCTTCTTCAGATGATTGCAATCGTCCCCGTCCCTCTTCAGATGATTGCAATCGTCCCCGTCCCTCTTCAGACGATTACTATCGGGATCGTGGGGATAGCTATTCGATCTGCTAATCTGACTTTTGACATTATGTGGAAAAATCAACGCATGACCTAATCCCATAATATGCTGTGGAAAAAGCCCTTTTATCCACCTCAATGAATAATCTTTCTGCGTAAATCCTAATTCAATACAGTCAAGTCATTTGACTTGACTGTAATTTTCTCTCCAAAGATTACCCTTAGAAATGAAATACAAAATTGTCCTTCAACACAGTGAAGAAGATTGTGGTGCCGCCACTTTAGCCACAATTTCTCAACACTACGGACGCACATTTACCCTCAACCGAGTGCGAGAAGCTGTTGGTACTGGGGCGAGAGGAACTACGCTATTGGGATTAAGGCGGGGTGCAGAAGTCCTGGGATTCCATAGCCGACAAGTTAAAGCCACTCCTCAACTCATCAACCAATTAGATCAAGCTCCTTTACCTGCGATCATTCACTGGAAAGGCTACCACTGGGTAGTATTATACGGACAAAAAGGCAAAAAATATGTAATTGGCGATCCTGGCGTTGGTATTCGTTACCTGACTCACCAGGAGTTAATAACAGGTTGGAATAATGGCGTGATGCTGCTACTCCTTCCCGATGAAAGCCGCTTTTATCAACAGGAATCAGATAAAATTGCCGGTTTTGGACGTTACCTGCAACGGGTTTATCCCTATCGGTTTATTTTAGCCCAAGCTATTTCCCTCAACATTGCGATCGGTCTGCTTTCCCTTGCATCTCCCTTCATGATGCAACTACTCACCGATGATGTCCTAGTGCGCGGAGATACTCAATTATTAACCACCGTTGCTATTGGCGTAATCACCCTGAATTTAATTAAAAGTGCCGTTGCTTTAGTACAATCGCACCTCATCGGCTATTTTGGTCAAAGATTGCAATTAGGACTAATTCTAGAATACGGGCGCAAACTCTTACATTTACCCCTATCTTATTTTGAAGGGCGACGCAGTGGGGAGGTAGTCAGCCGCATTGCAGACGTTCACGCTATCAATAACTTAGTTTCCCAAATTGTTCTCGGATTACCCAGTCAATTTTTTATTGCTGTAGTCTCCTTGGGCTTTATGCTCTTTTACACTTGGGAGTTAACTCTAGTTTCTATAGTTGCATTTCTCATAATTACGGCTGTTAACTTACTTTTCTTGCCAGCACTGCGACAGAAAACTCGCAATATGATTGTTTCTGGATGCTGTTGGCGAAATATTTCTTCACATTTGAAAACCCCACAAATGCTAAAGCGAACAGAGGAATAAGGAAAATGGGATGATGTTAATCAAC
>NZ_JBALFY010000008.1:0-28431 GCF_036916655.1 Nostoc sp. | reverse complement strand
GAGAAATTTGGTAAGTTGGGGCTATTTGAACTTAATTACAGTCAGAAATAAATAACCCTTCATTGTACCAGAAAATATTTATGCAAGAGTTCTAGAGATAATCAATCAATATAGTTATGTTTATTTATACCTACTTATCTAAATCGCTCTAAAGATAAATGTATATTTTATTACTAGTTAAATAATTCTCTAAGAACGGGTAAGTAACTGTTGAATAACTGTTTTAAAACATGAAACAATGAGGAGATAGCTCAGACGGTAAAGAAAAAAAGCAGATAGATAATTAGCGACATGAAGCAATCTAAAAGCACGAGAAAGCGGGGACTTGTCCTGACGATCGCTGGGTTGAAGCGTTTACAAGCGGCGATTCTGACTATGGAAAAGGTACAAAACAATGGGCGTCGCTTCACTCTAGAAGATTTAGGCGATCGCATGAATGTTTCTACCAAAACTCTAAACCGATTATGGTCGTTGAATACAGGCGTGGATCAAAAAACCCTGAAATTGTGTTTTAGTGCCTTTAACCTAGAATTACACAGGGAAGATTATGCGATCGTTAATGAATCGAATCATGCCGAAAGCTATCAAGCTTTTTCCCGGAGCTTGGATACATTAGATACAAAAAAAGCCGAGATATCCCAGTTTTTGTCCTTAGATACTTTTGCTACTCAGCACCACGATCAACTAGAAAATCTTTGGTCATACCCAGATGGCCCCGTAGCTTTAGATTCTCCGTTTTATGTTGAACGTCCCCCCATTGAGGAACTAGTTTATCGAGAAGTAATTCAACCTGGCTGTGTGATTCGGATTCGAGCGCCAAGAGAGATGGGTAAAAGTTCTCTTGTGCTACGGTTATTAGCCTTTGCTCAGATGCAAGGTTATCGCCCGGTAAAAATCAATTGCAACCAAATAGATTCCAGTTGTCTGACAAACTTAAACAAGCTTTTGCGTTCTCTGTGCTGGCAAATTGCCACTGAATTGGGCATTGATCCGAAGCTAGATGACAAATGGGATGAGGAAATAGGCTGTAAGTTGAGTTGCAGTTTATATTTGCAATCTTATTTGCTCAAGCAGAGTCAAAGCCCAGTAGTTCTAGTATTAAATGAGGTTGATCGCTTTTTTGAATATCCCGAAATTGCTCAGGAGTTCTTTGGTTTGTTGCGCTCTTGGTATGAAGAAGCACGACAAGATAGTAACTTGCAGAAACTAAGGCTAGTGGTGGTTTACTCCACAGAAGTATATGTTTCTCTGGATATCAACCGCTCTCCATTTAATATTGGATTACCGCTCCATCTACCAGAATTTACTAAGCAGCAAGTAAAATATTTAGCTCAAAGGCACGGACTAGACTGGAACTCTAATAACGAAGTTACCCAACTGATGTCTCTGGTTGGGGGACATCCTGCACTGATTCGGATTGCTCTGTATTATCTATGCTGTCAAGGAATCACCTTAGAAGAACTGATACAGGATGCGATCGCTAATGGCGGTATCTATCGTTATCATTTATGGCGACACTGGGCAATCTTACAAGAAAATCCCAGTTTGGTAAAGGCATATATTGAGGTTGTGAACACAAAGCAAAGTATTTCTCTGAACCCCATTGACGCTCATAAGCTCGAAAGCTTAGGGTTGATTGCTTATGAAGGCGATCGCATCCTACCGCGTTGCGAACTCTACCGTGCTTACTTTAAAAAACAACTAGGCGTTGCTGAGTTTGAATATAAATCATTACAAAAACGTGCTTGAGAAACTATCAGATACTCTTTCTCTCGCACCTCCCGTATCCCTTACCTACGGGACGCTAAAAGTAGTAAGCTACGCCCTATCGTACAGAAGTAAAAGAGAAGTTCGAGTGGTGTGTAGCTCCGCTCAGACTTCTCTTGATCATGAATTCTTAATTTGAAAAGTATTCAGCAAGCCCTAATTAATTTTCCATATCACCCAATTGTACAGAATTCATACTGAATTCTGACTCCTGAGTTCTGAATTCTTCTTATAAACAATTAGCTAACTGACCAATAAAGCTGATAATCCTCGATATAAAATGTTCCATTATTACAAGACATTTTAAATAAGAAGTAATAATCTCCTGGCTTCCAAATACTAAATTCTTGCTCTTGTTCTTGAACATTGGCTATCGAACTACTGTTAGGGATGCTCATACTGGCAGTTTGTATTCCGTTCTGCGCTCTCATCAGAAAAACTTCCAGCATACAAAAACCCTGTAAATCAGCCAAATAACGAATTTTAAAACGGATTTTTCCACCATCCCGTAAGGTCTTTTGGATAGAAAAATTTTCGGTTTGAATGGGATTGCCAGACAGATTAATGCCTTTGCCTTGTGTTAATATATAGCTTTGCCTTTGATTAAGCGAACTCATAGTTTTTTATTCTATAAAAGAATAGAATTGATTGGAATAATTGCATTTTTGACAAAGATTTGTTACCGTCACGTTTGTATTTTCTCGTCATCAGTAAGAAAATGCAATGACAGATAAGAGAGTTAAGAAGACAGTTAATGTCATCTCGCTATCTTGCGGAATAGAGTTTCCCGTCACTTTCAATGAATTATCCTATCTTGTGGGGTGGACATCTTGTCCGCCCTTGGCTACAGGCGCTCGTGTCGCCCATCCCATAAGCAGTAATTGAGTATTTTTTTATTTGGAAGTCCCTAAGAACGTCTACGCAACCTATAAAAACAAAGATTGAACGGTCAGATCCTTGAGGGTGATAGTGAAGTTACGCTGCTCTGCTGTTGCAATGAATGAGATAATTGCTTCACAAACTACAGCAACGGTTAATATCACCAGGTTTCGTGCTAAGGGATAATCACAGACATCATCATTCACCTCAGAAGGAACGCGATAAACGTCATTCCAAATCACTTCGGCATAATCAGCCGATAATCCAGTATGAAGACAAGGAATGCCTTTTTGCTCGGCATAATCTTTCACTGCTTGACGTGCCAAGCTGTTATCAAAGACATCAATAATTAGCTGGCTGTCTTGGAGTAGTTGAGTTGTATTTGCTGATGTCAACTCCTTTGTTTTGACATCAACTTTAGTACCAATCGCTCGATATAAATTGTTCGCCAATATTTTCACCTTAAATGCTCCCACATCAGAACGGTAGTAAGGCTGAGTCGAAAGATTCCGCTCCTCAATGCGATCGCGATCAATTACTGTCAGTTTATCAAAACCAGACCGAGCTAAGTTTTCAGCAATGTTAGCTCCTAATGCTCCAGCCCCGCAAATTGTGATCGGATAATTTTTCAGCTTTGCCATCACAGCATTGCTGCGGTAAAGCTGTTCGTGAAAAAAGATACTCATAACATTTTGGATTTTAGATTTTGGATTTTAGATTGTGTACTCGGTATTAAATCTGTTTTACTCCTGTTAGCGCAGCGGGGCGTAGCCCATTCTGACTCCTGAATTCTGAATTCTGAATTCTCTAATATCACCACTCTTGTTGTTCCATGACACCCACTAAGGATTGCAAGTCAAAATCGTGATCGCGTCCACTCAGACAAATGCCAGAACTGACAACAGTCAAGTCTGTTTTTGCGATCGCACTACTATGGCGAACACCATCAGCAGTTGTCCAATCGACTGTCCAGTAATCGCCGCGATCGTGGAACTGCTTTAATTCACCGCCGCCGATCTGCAATGCCTTTCTCAGTCGTTTTTCATCCTGTTGGGGTTGACTAAAACCCTCAATGCGCCGACTTGCTAATTCATACACTGTGCGGATTTCTGGAGTGATGCCCTTAAACTGTAATTCTTCAACAGGAATAAGTTGCTTGAGGGCAGATTGCAGAGTTTCAGAAATTGCCGGATCGGTACGGCGATCAACTTCCTCAAACCAGCAAGACTGTCCATTCCATCGGGCAATGATTTGCTCAAAGGTAACGCCCTCGGTAACTAAGTGGACTGCGATCGGTTTAACTACCTTTAACCGTTGACGCATATCTATTTCATTCACAGGGTATGCTAACCAAGTTTGTCCCCGCAGTTGATGTGCTAACCGCAGTCGTATTTGGGGAAAGTGTTGCAGATATTCCGCAATCTGGGGTAAATCGGCTTCTTCCACAACCGTTGCTGTCTTCTGATCCACAGCCTGAAATATTCCCCAACCCTCAAATTTACTAGGCTTTGGCGTAAAGGTGCAGATTATCCCGGCTACCCGTGTGCGAACCCGTCCACCTTTGACACAGGGCGCGAGGAATTGGGTGGTATATAACTGTGCTTCTGCGATCGCAATTTGGTTGATTAGCTTAAATATGTTAGTCATAACTAATACCAATTTTAAAAAATAAGGCTGCCAATGCAACTTTATAAAATCTGACTTTCTTAATTACGAATTAATATAATTCTGCGTGCAAGTTGGTGGAGCATTGCGTGTTCTCAGTTACTAGAGGGACTCCGCTGGTGAGTTGTTACACACTCTTTCAAGGATGGCTACTTTTAAGCCTACCTCCTAGGTTCTTCGCACTCCCCGTTCACACACGCCCACTGTATTTGACAGTGTACCGTTCCTCTCGTACTAGTATGTAGGCTCCAAGAGTTGGGGCACGCAGGATATTAATATAATACAATATACTACACAAAATTGGAAGAGATGAAAAGAGAGATTTTGGAGTAGTGCGATCGCTGCTACTTCATACGTCTTCTTCATGAAATAACTGTTTTCTCACAGTAATTTTTATTTCTAAAAGTCTATTCCTTCTAGTTTTAGCTCTATTAGAGGAACAGATAATTTTTGCATATATCTATTACAAATTTCAACACCTTGACTTGTTAGTTGATACAAATCACTGAATACAGGAATATCCTTACCTAATACTTTATTTTCATGGTTATCGAAAACTTGAAAAACTTCCTCGCTGATTTGGTGTAAAGTTGCATCTCTTTTGGCAGGAGGTTGTTTTTCAATCTCTTCTGTAGTGATACGACCTTGCTGCCAAATGAATTCATCTCCATATTTTCTATAGACTTTTGCTAGATCATCACTAATTAGTGAAGGAAATTGTTTGTGATCGGTATGGGCAATAGTTTTGTCCCTCAAATGTTTTAGCTTTTTAACTAAAATATTGTTTTCCTCTGTGACAGATTTTTTATCTTGCTTTAGCATTTGATTATCAATAGGTTCTGAACATCCCCAATATCTATAATCAGATTCAATCATGTTTAGAATTTTTAAAAGTCCCAAAGTATTTTTATCCTCATCATACGCTCTGGCTAGTTTTAATACTCCAGTTTCATAATGAGCCATACGTGACCAACGAAAGAAGGGTGGATACTCCTCAAGGCGTTTGTTACTTTCGTGCGTCATCCATTCATGAATTTTTAAATGACAATGTGATAAATATAAGCTCTCCCCAAGTTCTATTATTTTTGATTCAAACTTTTCTCTAGAAATATTCATAATTTTTGATAACGATAGATAAAATTTTGACACGATTTATAATAAATTACTTTTAAACAATAAATAACAGTGATAATACATAAAGAAAGCTAGTTTTAAGGATTGGAAATTCTTTAGTGTGAAGTGAGATAATATCAGGATGCGTTAAAAGTAACTATGACGCACCCTGATTTATTCTACTTATCCTCTCTTACAGGCAACGCCATATCCAAAATCTCCATCAGCAAATCTAGACGAGAGGGGCGTGTCAGGAGTGGGACGATGTTCGGCAAACTGTAGTAGTCACCCGCGAAAGTGAACGTATCTACAGGTGCTTGTTGCTGCTTCAGTTGACTCTCCACCCAGTTGTAATGAGTACCCACACGGACAATCACCACATTAGGCATTATCGCCAACTCCCGGCAGTAGTTCTTGTAGACTTCACCGAAGTAAGGAGCCGCATTTTCGCCTTCATCCGTCACCAAGATGATTTGGTCAACCACCTGCTTTTTCCGCCGCATTGCTTCCAATGCACAGCCGATACTAGTACCACCGCCTGCATTGATGTGCTGGAAGGCACGCTCCCAGTCGGTCAACTCCTTGCCCTTTGCTGTAACAGCGTAAGGAATGGTGTCAAAGGCGTAGACAAACAGTTCTGCCTGAGTGATACCAGAGATTAGGGCAGCGAGTTGCTTACCGATCGCGATCGCATTTTCCATTGAACCAGACTTATCCACCAGTAAAGCAGTTGGACGTGCGATCGCACCGCGCCGTTTCACCTGTTCGTTTGTCACCTTTTCCAGTTGGGCAACGGTGTCTGCGTCAAAATCTCCTGCGTCTGTGGCAATCTGTGCTTTGAATGCTGAGACACGCCCGCTCTTAGACGCTGACTCCAACTTAGAGTCAATCAACTTTTTGACTTGTGGGTGATCCATTGCACCTCTAGTCTGAAGCGATTTGAGGTTATTGATCGCTTCTTGAGGAGACATGCTATTGATCAACGCCACCAATACAACTGGTGTAAGTTGCTTGATCGCACCAATTGCGATCGTGTAAGGAATGTTGAACTCCACAATTAGCCGTGCCTGTTCTGCCGCACTTTCAGCCTTAGCAAGCTGCTTCAGCACATTGGCTAAGGAACCCTCTGGAGGAGTATCGCCAAACAGAATCGCATTTGCCCGCTCATTTGGCTTGATGTGCAGTGAAGCATATAAGTGCTTCATTGCTTTACGACCTCGCAAAGCAGCGCGATCGAATAGAGCCGGATTGCTCTCCCGCACCTTTAAATAACGCCGCACCGCAGTGCGAGCCGAACGAGGCAATTTATTCTGCTGTTGCTTCATGAAGTCAACTACACGAGCTACCTGATAGGGTGGAAACTCTTGCAGCATCATAAATCCAGCATCTCGGTGTTCAGTCAAATTGCTGGTTAACAAATGAGCAACAAACACTTCCTTGTGGTCGCGGACATCACCATGACGCTGATACCAAACTGCCAGGTGTCCGTAAAAGATGGGATCGAGTTCAATAATTAACTGATGAATTTCTGCGACTTGCTCAAGTTTACGGTGAGGAGTTGTCAGCAAACTGTTGAGCATTTCCAAACGCAGGTCACGTTCTGCGGTATTCATTATGAACCTCCTCTAAGAATTTTGGATTTTAGATTTTGGATTTTAGATTGCAACCTAAAATCCAAAATTGCAGGAGGCAGATGTTGCACGCGGGGCGATAAAGTCACCGCGCAAGTTGTAGAAGCATTGTGTATAACTTGTGCAGAGTTATGTAAGCTTCTGCGATCGGGGCGCGGCAACAACTGCCAAGTAAAAGGGACTGGGGATTAGGGATTGGGGACTGGGTAATTAGCAGAAAATTATCGAATTTGCTCTTATTCCCTAAAAGTAGTAACTGCGTAAGCTGCCATCATATCTGCCGCTATTGCGACAGCACTTTTTGAAAGCAGCGGCCAGAACCGCAAGGACAAAGGTCATTGTTACCAAGCTTTTCTTGTAGTTCCTTGTTGCCATGAACAAAGCGACTACCACGTTTGACAGCTTTTTCAGATGGGTAGCCACGACGACGTTTGCTCGATGGTTCAAAAGCAGAAATCGTCGAAATCTTCAGGCTCGATGTTGAAATCATTAATCTTCTTCATCGTTCTCACCTCCATATTGAAATGAAATAAAATCACCTCATGCAAGTCGAAAAAGCTGTTGATTCACACACGGGATTTGAACCCGTAGTTGCTTGAGCTTTATTCAAGTGCCTTACCATTCGGCTAGTATGTAAGCTTTTTCAGTTAGGGCACGAAGTGAAAATTTTAGGTTTTAGAAAGTTGATTTAAAATAAATCGGATTTCTTTCTTATTACACTGCTGTTTCTTAGCAGCGTAAATCATTCGACCTGTATATGCCACAGAACGATGAATCACACCTTTGACAGCATCCATCACATAATGAGTGGGTGGCGATGGCAAATCTTCAAAGGTAATGAAATACCAAATATCATTTAGCTTCTGATATTGATGATAATTATCAATGATGACAATATCAGTTTGTTCCTGCTTTGGCTTTTGCTTTCGAGGTATTTTGTCGGCTGCACAAAGAATTCCGGTTTCAGGATGGATATAGAAGCGATCGCGATGATTTGTATCTAGCTGACTTCGATATCCTCGATAAGGCTTGCTATAAAAACCACCATCAATTATTTCTACATACCGTTCAACATAGTCCCACACATGATCGATAACATGCCGTCCGGCCATAGTGTTGGGGTCTAATCGTTGACATAGTTGGCTGTAAACGTCATTCCAAGGCTGTCCGACTTGCGATCGCAAAAACCGACGCAGAGGGCCGAGATGATCTGAAAGATATTTGGATTTATTTATTGGTTTAATCAGGTAGGGATTCAACAACCCATCCTGAATTGCGTCCTGAGTGATTTTGTATAATTGCTTCTTAAAGCCAGTCACTTTTTTGAGGCTAATTCTTCTCCCACCGCGAGGACGCTCAATCACTATCTCGCTCAAACGATGTTCGCTCATATCTCACGTTGTTTAAATGCAGTTGTACTAATTGAGTTGTGATTAAACATGAGTTGGCTAACATCATTGAACTCACCTCTGTATTGAGTAAAGGTTATAGATAAATATGATTTGAAGAAGAATGCAGAATTCAGAATTCAGAATTCAGAATAAAAATATTAGACAATCACACAAAATTAAATTCTGTTAGCGGATAACTAAGGTTTAGCCCATTCTGGCTCCTGACTCCTGAATTCTGTTTTGTTAAATAGTTTAAATTCCGCACAAGTTAGCAAAGCAGTTTTCACAATTGCCTATACCAATTTGGCTACGCTCCCATCAAAGGGAGCGACAGGACTTGAACCTGCATTCCGTTACCGGAGTGTGTAGGCTTTACAAGTTAGGGCGCGAAATTAAGTCTTAAATCGTTCCGTACAAGTTCAAGAAGCGTTTTACAGCTACGGCCGCTCTTACCAACTATTGGCAGTGGGCACGCACGCTAAATCTGCGAGAGACTTAGAAATCATGCTTCGCTTATTCGATCGCTCGAACTTTACTACCTTAGGGCCGTTATGAATGTGTATGTATGCTTCTTCTGTCGGGGCACGGAAAGACTAAATACTTTAACCATAGACAGCTTCAGGGCGGATAATCAAATCACCACTGGGGCGGCGATCGATTATATAAGCAGAAAGGCGATCGCTATTCACATCTAAATGGCGAGCAACCCGCTCTTTTACTGCCACATCATTCATCCCTGCTGCAATTCCTAGTTGTGTCTCTGGGAGATCAACAGAACGTCCTTCAAATCGAATATGAACCATTGCAATCACCTCTTTTTAATCACGAATTTGTATTAGTGGATCTGATCGGGATTGAACCGATACCCTCCCTGTGAGAGTTACACTCACACCTCGCGCAAGTCGAAAAAGCTGTGGTGACACACGCAGGAATCGCACCTGCAACTTATCGTTTTAGAGACGATAGCTCTACTATTGAGCTAGTATGTAAGCTTTTTCTGTCAGGGCACAAGTGACATCCGGGATCTCTACCGTTAGAGCTACAGACCCAAGTTTGAATAACACCGATGTACTCAACTTCAATTGAAGTAGTGTCTAGTGGTCTGTCCCATTAATTTTGTTGGGCTGCTAGATCCCCTACTTCTTGAAGAAGTCGGGGATCTGAAACCACTAACCTCTCAAAACTTTTGGGACAGACTTAGTGGAGCCGTCGGGAATCGTAGGCTTTGCCTTCCCGTAGGGTACCCGAATCCTGCAACCGTCCGTTTGTTGGTTTCGGAGCAGTCGAACCCCAATCGCAGCCACAAAAGTAGGCACTACCGAAAGAAGTTGCGAAACTAATCCCTAAAAAAGTAGCATCTATGCAATTGTCACAGTTCCAAGAGGTTTTAGTTTTGCCTTTGAGGAGGCTTTAATGTTCATATTACATTTGTAATACAAGACTTACATAATGTCAAGAGGATACTACAAATTTTTTAGGATGACTTACACGCAAGCAGTAGTAATACATTCACATGATTGCACTTTTGTCAAGAGTATGCAGAAATTTATTTTCGTTTTAAGTCAGTCGGCAGAATAAAACCAAACTATATTAACAAAAATGAATGAGGCTGAAACCCTTTTCACTCTTTCCTCCTGCCTGATCCCAACGACAAAGGAAAAGATAAGCGACTTTCGCTTGCGAGTAAGCGGAACCTTTTGGAAATATCTATCAGTCTTTTTTGATTGCTCTTTTCAGCAATCCCAAGCCACCATTACTTCCTCACCCAAGTCCTGCATAACTTCTTTTTAACTTCTAAGTTGCACAGGCATAGCTAAATAGGTCATTTTCAAACCACCCAATGGTGTAAAAATCACTGGAGTTAGGCTTTGATTCAAATGCATTTGAATTTCGGAAGATGGTAACTCTTTCAAGCCTTCCATCAAATATTTAATATTAAAGGCAATTTCTATATTTTCCCCAGAAATCTGTGCCGACATCGACTCTCTACCACTGCCAACATCTTGAGCTTCACAAGATAAAGTAATTTCCTGAGCTTCGCTGTCAATACTGAGTTTGACAATATTATTTTTCTGATCGGCTAGCACAGCAATCCGCTCTAAAGTGCTGACGAATTGTCGCCGTTCAATTGTCACTTGTCGCTCAAATTGGCGCGGAATTAATTGTCGATAAGCAGGATATTGCCCTTCTAATGTGCGACTAGTCAAGCGTTGATTTTGCCATGCAAATACAACTTGACCTTGATCGAAATATAAAGCTACAGGTTCATCTGATGAGGCGCTATGAGCTAACATTCGTTGGAGTTCGCGTAATGCTCTCGCTGGTACTGTTACTTCTAGTTGAGTGGTTCCACCTAAAGGACGCTCGTTGCTAGTTTCTACAACTGCAAGGCGATGTCCGTCGGTAGCTGCAAATTCTAGGGTGTCTTGTTTAACTGTTAAATGCACACCAGTGAGTACTTGCTTGGTTTCATCAGCACTGGTAGCAAACAATGAACCGCGTAATCCCTCAATTAATGCGGTGGTGGTGAGATGGATTACTTCTGTATTTTCAATCACAGGTAGTTCGGGAAATTCTTCTGGCCCCATTGCTCGGACTTGGTAATGTCCACTTTTGGGTGTGAGTGTAACAATTAAGCCTTCTCCACCGGATGTTGCACCTGTAAGGGCTGATTCATCATCTAAAGTGATTTCGCCTTCTGGAAGACGAGAGGTGATGTCTACAAGTAATTTAGCAGGAAGTGCGATCGCGCCACTTTGCCATACCTCAGCATTAAAGCTGGTGCGGATTCCCAAGCTGAGATCGAAGGCTGTTAAGCTTACTTGGTTAGTTTCAGCATCCGCTTGTAACAGCACATTGGCAAGTACCGGATGAGTCGGCCGTGAAGGTACTGCACGACTAACGAGTGAGAGGTTTGTACTGAGATCGCTTTGGGAGCAAACTAATTTCATAAGTCAGATTCAGCTGGTGAAAGATATCGTAACACCCTTATTGTTCATAGACATATTACGTGTTTAAAAACGATAGACAAGATGTCTATCTCAATATATTTTTTATTTGGGAGTCCCCGATTGTAAACTATTCTCGGAAATTAAATGCGATCGCAACGATCACACCACAGGCATCGGATGTAATATCGTTTAACCGTAGTTACACCAAACTGAGCCGACTTTGATCGCAACAATCAGATAGAAAGTAGTTTTTCAATAGACTTAATCTAATGTTATGGCGTTTTTTGGGGCAGGAGATAGAAACTCTTTTGTACCTCAGTTACTTGCATTCTGTATCAAGTTTAGTATGTAGCGATCGCCCGATGATTTACCAGAAATGGCAGCAGAGGCATTAATGCAATTACAACAGACACAACTTTTAGAGAAAACCCTCTGGGAAGCAGTTCTCAATCGAGATCCCAGTTTTGCAGGTAAGCTGTTCTATGGTGTTCGCTCTACAGGCATTTATTGTCGGCCTATTTGCCCTAGTCGCCGACCAAATCGCAATCAAGTTTGTTTCTTTCAATCAGCACAAGAGGCTGAAATTGCAGGTTTTCGACCTTGTAAGCGCTGTCAACCACAATCTGAAACAGTTCCAAGCACAGCCAAAGTCTTAGCAGTATGTCGATATATTGAAGCACAAGGTGATCGCATCCCAACCCTTTCGGAACTATGTTCTCAAGTGGGAATGAGTTCTAGTTACTTACAAAGGAGATTCAAGCAAATAATTGGTGTATCGCCTTTTCAATATGCAGATGCGCTACGTAGCCAACGATTGAAACAGCGTCTTCAGTCAGGGGAAGAAATTGCTCACGCCGTTTATGACACAGGGTATGGTTCAAGTAGTCAACTCTATGAGAAAGCACCTAAACAACTGGGAATGACACCAAAGACTTACCAACAAGCTGGAAAAACAATTAGTATTGTCTATGCGATCGCTCCGTGTCCACTAGGATATTTGCTTGTGGCAACAACAGAAAAGGGTATCTGTGCCGTTAAACTAGGTGATGAAGCAGACAAGCTTGAACATATCTTGAATCAGGAATTTCATCAAGCGCACATCATCCGTGATGATCGCACACACAAAGAATGGATACAAGCAATCCTCGACTTTATTGCAGGAGGTGAGGTACATCTCGATTTACCACTTGATGTCCGTGGTACAGCATTTCAGAAACAGGTTTGGCAAGCATTACAAAAAATTCCTTATGGTGAAACACGTACATACACCGATATCGCCTGTGATATTGCCAAACCCCAAGCAGTCCGCGCAGTGGGAAATGCTTGTGGTGCGAATCCGATAGCGCTGATTGTACCGTGTCATCGTGTGCTACGGAGTGATGGTAGTCTTGGTGGTTATCATTGGGGAATTGAGCGCAAACAAAAACTGCTCACACAAGAATCAACCCCCAAGGGGGAATTAGGAATTAAAAATTAAAAATTAAAAATTACAATTCTCTTGAAAAATAAGTCAGAATTCAGGGGCAAAGCCGAAGACGTTTCCGTTAGCTCCGATCAGAATAGTCATACATAATTCATTCTGAATTCTGAATTCTGACTCCTGAATTCTGTTCGATAAATCAATTAACTTGCTCTGTATCCTAATTTTTTTAGGTTGAAATTTCTGAAAAATGACATTGGAAGAAACAGCCGCACAAACACCTGAACTAGAATCATTGACTGAAGAAAGTCTAACCCGTGGTCTAATGGTGCTTGCCAATATTGACAGCGATTTGGCTGGGATTTTAGAGACGCTGGGGCCTCCACCAATATGGTCAAGAGAACCGGGTTTTGCCACGCTTCTGTGCATAATTCTGGAACAGCAAGTTTCCTTGGCAGCAGCAAAGGCTGTATTTTCCCGGCTCTGTGGGGTTGTTGTAACTCTGACACCAGAAAACTTTCTGACATTAGATGATGCTCAATTAAAAGGGATTGGATTTAGTCGGCAAAAGATTCTATACTGTCGTGGGTTGGCGAATGCGATCGCAAGTGGTCAGCTTGACTTAACGAAGCTGGAAAGAATGGATGAAACTACCATCAGAACTGAGTTAAAGCGCCTCAAAGGGATAGGAGACTGGACAGTTGATATTTATTTACTGATGGCTCTGCAACGTCCTGATGTCTTTCCCAAAGGTGATTTAGCGATCGCGATCGCTTTACAGCGACTCAAAAAATTGGCGACGCGTCCAACACCAGCACAACTAGAAGCAATGACACAGCACTGGCGGCCGTGGCGAGCAGTTGCGGCAAGACTTCTATGGCACTATTACCTGATTAATCCTAATTCTGCTTATAGCGGTTCTCGTTTACGTGAGGTACACCCGTAAGGGCAATTCATGAATTGCCCCTACACCTTGCGATACAAGGTTGTACCGCATCTGAATGAGAAAGTCTATTTATTAGCGATAGTCATGCTCATGTCTTAAGCGCCATTCACGGCGCTCATGTTGTCTATGTTCCCATTCACGGCGCTCACGTTGTTCACGCTCTCTACGTAACAAAGCCAGCCTCGCTTGTTCTCGTTCGCGCCATTCATGTCGGTGATTGTTTCCTAGAATGATTTCTACTTGAGCAGATGCACGGTCTGCTAAAACACTCGAAGTTAGCAAAACACCTAACAAGCAAGATGAGAGAATTCTTTTCATGTTCATAAAGACATACCTTTGATTGAACCAGAAATCTATAGCTTTAGACTTCTTCCTTTCACAAAAGGTTCAATTAGGGCAGACCAATTCTTAATTGCTCATTGTGTGGCGTGGATCTGATTTGAACCTTTTTCCCATTCATCCGGTCTAATAAATACAAGCAACGAAACGAATAGAGGAGAACGCCTCAGGTGTTAGTTGTGCCAGCCAAGGTTTCAAAAGCAAATCAATTGATTGGTGAATTAGAAAGCGAATCTGACAGTTATCTAGTACAGCAATGTCTACGAGGTGATACCCAAAGCTATGGTCAGCTTTACCGTCGCCATCAGCAAAGAGTCAGGTCAATCCTCTATAAACTCTGTACTCCTGCCAGCCTCGACGATGTGGTGCAGGAAGTGTTTCTGCAAGCCTGGAAAGGATTGCCCAAGTTTCGCCAAACAGCAAAATTCTCTACCTGGCTGTACCGAATCGCTTGGAACGTCGCTTATGACCAGCGACAGGCAGATGTTCAAAGGCGAACTCAATTACAGATTCTCAGTGAAAAAACTCCTACCGAACAGGAAGCCCCAGAGTTAATGAATCTGCATTATCAAGACCTTGTACAACGGGGACTTGCAAACCTAAGTTTTGACCATCGCACGATATTGGTTTTGCATGATTTGGAAGAAGTACCTCAAAAAGAGTTAGCACAAATCCTTGACATTCCCCTGGGAACAGTCAAATCACGCCTATTCCATGCTCGTGCTGCTATGCGTCAATTTCTCCAAAACCAAGGGGTGCAGCTATGACTCAGTTACCCAATGATGATCCTGACCTAATTAATTTTCTCTGCCAACATAGCCCAGATGTTCCGCCAGCCTCACCTGATTTAGAACAACAAATTTTACAACAGGTGAAAGCTTACACTCAGCCACCCTTACGCCACTATTCAAGACCGAGGTTAGTTCTACCTACTCTTGCCGCTGGATTAGTAGCTGCTATAGTTGGCTACCGTGCTTTCATCCCCACTCAACCGAGTCCGGCTGAACTTGCCACATTGGAAGGTTTTATTGAAAGCAATTGGCAAGGTACAGTCAGTAACGAACATCTAGAAAGTGATGTATGGCATTTTACAGATTTAGATACTGAATAGGAGATCGCTTTGATGTTAATCCGTCGTGTTTCCATTTTGGCAGTGGCGATAATTGCTCTTAGTAGCACTATTGCTCTGGCCAAGCCAACTTTAATTTCACAGCAAGTCATTGCCCAAAACTCCCGTGCTAAATCAGGAGGATGGCTCAAGGATTTAAATTTGACATCCCAGCAATTGCAACAGATTAAGCAAATTCGTAATCAATCTAAACAGCAGATAGCCCAAAAATCACAGGAAATCCGTCAAGGGCAACAGGAATTACACGATCTGATCGCAGGGACAGCTACTAAAGAGCAAGTGCGGGGTAAATATAACCAAATTAACCTTCTAAAGCAGCAGCTTAGTGATACCCAGTTTGAAAATACCCTTGCGATTCGGGAAATCTTGAACCCAGAGCAACGGCAGAAATTTGCCGAACGTATGTATAAGAAAAATCCTCCCGCACAGCACAATTAACTCTATGAGTGTAAATCCTAAGTATTGGGTATTGTTGCTGTTGATATTACTGGGGTCAATTCTTCCTAGTAATGCAGCCTCCACACCTGTTGACCCAAAAGTATTACATATAATTAATCGCCTCAGCTTTGGCCCTCGTCCGGGAGATGTGCAAAGAGTGGAGTCTCTGGGTGTAGAGCGATACATTCAGGAACAACTCTCACCCGAATCGATTCCCGAACCGCAAAGTCTCACCAGCCAACTCAAGCAGCTAAATACTCTCTACTTGAATCCGGTGGAACTCTCAGAACATGAGACAACTAATCTTCCAGGACAAAAACCCACCCCGTCAGAAAGAAAAGCTGCCAATAAATGGGCGAAACAAGTGCTAGATGAGGCAGTCCAGGGGCGATTATTAGAAGCAACTAACAGTAAGAGACAACTCCAGGAAGTGATGGTGGACTTTTGGTATAACCATTTTAATGTGGATGCTGCTAAAGGACGCGATCGCCTCTGGGTGGGAGCTTATGAACAACAGGCGATTCGACCTTATGCTTTGGGTCGTTTTCGTGACCTGTTAGGGGCAACAGCTCATCATCCAGCTATGCAGTATTATCTGGATAACTTCCAAAATCGGGCTGACAACCACCCCGATGCTCAAGGTAATATCCGCGGCTTGAATGAGAACTATGCCCGCGAACTGATGGAATTACACACTCTCGGCGTAGATGGAGGTTATACTCAGCAAGATGTAATTGCTCTGGCGCGGATTTTAAGTGGTTGGGGTTTCAGTCGTCCCAGTCAACAGACAGATAATACTTTCGGATTTTACTTCAATCCAAAGCGTCATGATTTTAGTGACAAAGTTTTCCTGGGACACACAATTAAAAGTGGTGGTGAATCTCAAGGGGAAGAAGCTTTAGATATTTTGGCTCACAGTCCGGCAACTGCACGTCACATCAGCTATCAAATAGCTCAATATTTTGTCAGCGATCTTCCCCCAACGACTCTGGTAAACAATCTCACACACCGCTATCTGGCCACTGATGGTAATATTCGTGAGGTTCTTAACACCCTATTTCACAGTCGGGAATTCTGGGATGCCAAAAACTTTAATGCTAAGTTTAAAACACCCTATCAATATGCGATCTCTGCGGTGCGAGCCACAGGTGTGGAAGTAGAGAACACAAGACCAATCTCCAATCTGCTGCAACAGTTGGGAATGCCCCTATACGGTTGCCAAACTCCAGACGGTTACAAAAACACAGCAGATATGTGGTTAAATCCTGATGCAATGAACCGCCGCCTCAGTTTTGCTGCGGCGATCGCTAATGGCAATTTACCCTTATCAACCATCCCTACAAATATAGAACAGAGAAAGCAAATCGGCACAGGGCAAAGACCTTTACAAAAGTCTCCCAGTATTCCTGTAGATGCTTGGCAACTAACCAATACATTGGGCAATTCTTTGTCAATGAAAACGCAGAATGCGATCGCCTCTAGTTCCCCTCAAATCCATAGTGCTTTAATTTTGGGCAGTCCAGAATTTATGCATCGTTAGTTACAGTTTTTGCCGGTTTTGCCAAAAATTAATTATCAAGGCTCTTTTTTTGGCTAAGGTATTGGTCTTTAGAACTAGGTTGTTGACATAGCAGTTCTAGCTGAGACACAGAAGCGAATTTGAAATAGCCATAGCTCAGTAATTTTAATTATGAAAAGACGTGACTTCCTAATCCAAGGTGGAATTTTTTCAGCTTCCGCGATCGCAACCATAAGCAGCAATGCTTGGATAGCTAGATCCGCTACCCCAAACAGCGATCAGAAGCGCTTAATTGTAATTTTCCTCCGGGGAGCAGTAGACGGTTTAAACGTCGTGGTTCCTTACTCAGAGACAGCCTACTATCAAGCCCGACCGCAAATTGCTATTCCCCAACCAGGGAAGGAAGGGGGAGTAATAGATTTAGATGGACGCTTTGGCTTACATCCAGCATTAGATTCTTTGATGCCTTTTTGGCAACAGAAGAGTTTGGCCTTTGTCCATGCCTGTGGTTCTCCCGATTCAACTCGTTCTCACTTTGATGCTCAAGAATACATGGAAAGCGCTACCCCTGGTGATAAACATACTCAGGATGGTTGGATGAATCGTTTACTAGGGGTGATTTCTCAAAAAACACCCATCCAAGCGGTAAGTGTCGGAGAAACAACACCCTGGATTTTTTCTGGACGGATGCCTGTAGCTAACATAGCATCAGGTAGAAATGCTAACAGACCTCTGCCAATAGATCGTCCTCAATTAGCAGCAGCATTTGACCAACTTTATGACGGTAATGATGCCTTAAGTCAGACCTATCACCAAGGACGAATGGCGCGTCAGGCGATCATGGATGACCTAGATAGTGAAATGAAAATGGCCAATAATGGTGCGCCTTCACCTGATGGCTTTGCCAGCGATGCCCAACGATTGGCACAACTAATGCTCAAAGACCCCAGAATTGAGTTAGGGTTTATGGCTCTGGGAGGTTGGGATACCCATGTTAATCAAGGCAGCACTCAAGGACAATTAGCTCGAAATCTCAAAAAATTGGGTTCGGGTTTGGCCGCTTTAGTTGGAGGTTTAGGGAGCGTTTACCAAAATACGACAATTGTTGTGATGTCGGAGTTTGGTCGTACAGTCAAGCAAAATGATAATGGTGGTACTGACCACGGTCACGGGAATGTTATGTGGGTTTTGGGTGGTAATATTCGCGGTGGTAAAGTTTATGGTGAATGGCCTGGTCTATCTACAACCCAACTTTACCAAGGTAGGGACTTGGCTATTACTACTGATTTTCGGAATGTGATCTCTGCTGTGTTGTCAGATCATCTGCATCTCAACGAAGCAAAATTGAATCACGTCTTGCCAAATTACGTTTCTACCGAGAAAGTAGCATTAATTATCAAGTAAATTTATTCCATAGTCGTTGAAAAAATTTGCAGGTATCAGTTTCATTAATTCGATTCTGATTATTTTCTCTTAAATAAATTTTGTGCAACTAATTTAGAGAAGCATACGGCGATGCCTTCACAGTAGGCATCGCGGATTTTAGATTTAATCTAATCTAAAATCCCAAATCGAGTTACCGATTCACCGCCGCAGCCTCTCTTGCTGCTGCTGCTTGATCTGGGTGGATACCCAAGCGGGTAAGATTAATCCGACCTTTGTTATCAATTTCGCGCACTTTGATAATCACTTCATCGCCCACCGCTACTTCATCTTCAACTTTACCAACGCGGTAGTCAGCTAGTTGAGATATGTGGATCATGCCTTCTTTTCCAGGCAAAAATTCCACAAATGCACCTATCGGTATAATCCGAGTAATGCGTCCTGCGTAGACATCCCCTTCGTGCAACTTGCGGGTCATGCCTTGGATGATATTTCTGGCTCTCTTGGCCTTGTTCTCATCCACAGCGGAAATTGTCACGGTGCCATCATCTTCGATGTCAATTTTTGCACCAGTTTCCTCTGTGATCCCTTTAATAGTCTTGCCTCCAGGGCCAATTACCAAACCAATCATGTCTGAATCAATCTTGATTGTTAACAGACGTGGGGCATAAGGTGAGGTTTCAGTCCGTGGTGTGTCAATGCAGGCGAGCATTTTCTCCAGAATATGCAACCGGGCTGCTTTGGCTTGGTGGACGGCTTGGGCAATCACCTCCAAAGACAAACCGGAGATTTTCATATCCATCTGCAAGGCGGTAATCCCGGTATCCGTTCCGGCAACTTTGAAGTCCATGTCGCCTAAAAAGTCTTCAATGCCTTGGATGTCGGTCAGGACTCGCACTTCGTCCCCTTCCTTAATCAGACCCATTGCCGCGCCACTGACGGGTTTGAGAATTGGTACACCAGCATCCATCAGGGCGAGGGTGGAACCGCAGACTGAACCCATTGATGTGGAACCGTTGGAGGAAAGTACTTCCGATACGATGCGAATCACGTAGGGAAATTGTTCTTTTGACGGTAGCACAGGGATTAGCGCTCGTTCTGCCAATGCCCCGTGACCTATTTCACGCCTTCCTGGGGCGCGCATTGGCTTGGTTTCACCGACTGAGAACGGCGGGAAGTTGTAATGATGCAGATAACGCTTGTGCTGATCTAGCTGCATATCATCGTTGAGGTTTTGAGCATCCCCAGGTGTACCCAAAGTACAAGTGGATAATACCTGAGTTAGTTCCCGATTAAATAAACCGCTACCGTGGACTCGCTTTGGTAAGACATCAACTAAACAAGAAACCGGACGCACTTGATCGAGTTTACGACCATCAACGCGGACGTTATCTTCGATGATTTGTCGCCGCATGAAGTGTTTGGTAATATCTTTAAAAGTGTTACCAAGTGCCTTCTTATTTGCAGTTGCAGCAACTCGAATGGGGTCTTCTTCTGACAGTTCGGTAATCGTCGCGGCAATTTCATCCTTGACGACATCTAAAGCTGCATCGCGTTCGGGTTTGGTCAAACTAAATTGAGACAGGATTTTCTTAATCTGACCGTTGGCGCGATCGCGGATATAATTTTCTAACGTTTGGTCTACTTCTGGTGGTGCTTCTTGCACTATTACTAGACCAAGTTCGGCAATTAAATCTTGCTGCGCTTTGATTAAGTCCCGCACTGCTTCATAACCAAAATCAATCGCTTCGAGAATATCTCGCTCTGGCAACTGATTGGCTCCCGCTTCCACCATGATCACGCCGTATGGTGAACCTGCTACTATCAGATCCAAATCTCCCGCTTCGGTTTCTGCATAAGTGGGGTTAATAATGAAATCATCTCCCACTAAACCAACCCGCACTGCTGCCATTGGCCCATTAAAAGGAATCTGGGCAATCAGGGTAGCAATGGAAGCGCCTGTAACTGCTAACACATCGGGTGGAACTAACTCGTCCATCGACAGCGTTAAGGCAATAATTTGCAAGTCATCCCGCAACCATGACGGGAACAAAGGACGCATGGGACGGTCTATAAGACGGCTGGTGAGAATTGTTTTTTCTGGTGGACGACCTTCGCGCCGCATGATCCCGCCGGGAATCCTACCAGCGGCATATAGCCTTTCTTCATAATCTACAGTAAGAGGAAGAAAATCAATGCCTTCTCTGGCTTGCGATCGCGTAGCCGTCACTAAAACGGATGTGTCCCCTGATTCTATCAAAACCGACCCACCTGCCTGGGGAGCTAATAGGCCTACTTTCAGTCGAATATCCCTTCCATCGAAGGATATTGACTTATCAACTTCTGCCATTCAGTTTTTTTTCCTTCTCTTTCGCTATTCTCTTTCTGTGGCAATCCTAACATTTATGCCCTATGGCTGACTTCTAGTACATACAAAGATAGACAAGTCGTTTAACCCAAAGTGTGATACAGGATTAGCGCTTCTACCACCTGCCCATTTTCTAGCTTCGCCGCACCCGGAATTCGCCTAATAATCTCAAATCCTAACGACTGCCAAAGTGTAATTGAAGGTATATTAGTTTCAAAGACCAAATTAAACATCACTGCTTCGTAGCCCAGGTTTGCTGCGATTGAAAGCATAGCCTCTCCCATGAACCGTCCTATACCCTGACCGCGTAACTCAGGTTGTACAATAAAACCAGCGTTGCAAATATGGCTACACCGACCGGGAAAGTTTGGCTTTAAATAAAACGCCCCTAATATTTCTTTTGATTTGTGTGTAGGATCTACAACAGATGTCCTGACAACAAAGGCATCCTTACTTAACCAGTAAGCTGAAAATTCTGTAGGAGAGAGAGGTTGCTTTTGGGGATAGGTTTTACCTTCAGAAATTACAACATTGAGCAAGGCTCTGACAACCTCCTGTTCTTGAGGATGCATATAATCCAGTTCAACTAATATGCCATTTTTTAAGACTTTAATTAGAGGAAAATTCATTTATTAACAATGTGTATGTAGAATAATTACTTAAATATTTATTATATGAGAAACTTATCCAATAAATCTTCTTAAGAAGATGCAAAAAGTAGAGTAATTGTAATTTTAATTCTAGAATTTTGGGAAATCTGAGTAGTTAGCAAATGGCGATTTTACACTGTAATTGGTTACTAGAAAATCAAAATGGTAGTTTATTTATTTGGGGGGAAACTTGGCGATCGCCACGAGTAAATTCCGAGTCCAATGGATCTGGAGATATACCCCTACATCCATTGGCAATGACATCAGTGGAGTTGAGTGAGTGGTTGCCTTCCCAGAATATGGCAATTACCAACTTCATCCAGAAACCCCAAGTTGCCATTGCAACTACTGGGCGAACGCGCAAAGCCGCCAGTGCGCCTGAGATAAGTTTGCCAACGCACTCTCAAATCATTGCCCTACCAACTTATATAGAAGGTAGCGATAAAGGAACAACAGCAATTTTCCCTGTACATTCTGCCAGCTTGGGGGAAAATACAGACTCGCCACAATATTTACAACCGTGGCGAGTTGAGGGTTTTTGTCTCAACCCCAGCGAAGCAGTAAAATTTCTCGCTGCTGTTCCCTTAAGTGCTGCGAAAGGGGAAGATGCCTTTTTAGGTGGAGATTTACGTTTTTGGTCGCAAGTTGCCCGCTGGAGTTTAGATTTGATCTCACGGTGTAAGTTTTTACCAACAATTGACCGAGAATCAAATGGTGTATTTGCTGCTAAATGGCAAGTACTTTTAGACAGTGCAGTAGATGGAACCCGCCTAGAAAAATTTTCTGCAACCATGCCGTTGGTTTGTCGTACTTATCAAGAGGGACTGGGGGCTGGAGAAGAGTTTTCCCAATCCCCAATCCCTAATCCCCAATCCCTATTTTATGTAAACTTCCCCACCGAACCTCAAAAATTACTTTTGGGATTTCTTAACAGTACAATAGATGCCCAAGTGCGAGAAATGGTGGGTTCTCAACCTGCATCTTTACCAGGTGGGGTGCGACAGTGGTTGCAAGCGTTAACTAGTGCATCTCATACAGTTAATGCAGATGCTATTGAAGTGGAACGATTGGAAGCGGCATTGAAGGCCTGGACTATGCCGCTACAATACCAATTAACTCTTAAAACTCTATTTCGTACTTGTTTTCAATTGCGTTCTCCTGAATCTGGCGAAACGGATTGGACGTTGGCATATTTTCTGCAAGCAGCTGACGATCCTGAGTTTGTGGTGGATGCGGCAACTATTTGGAACAATCCAGTTGAACGATTGGTTTATCAAAATCGGACAATTGACCAACCACAAGAAACATTTTTGCGAGGTTTGGGGGTAGCTTCTCGATTATATCCAGCGATCGCACCCAGTTTTGAAACCGAATATCCCCAATCTTCTCGGATCGCGCCCATTCAAGCTTATGAGTTTATCAAAGCTGTAGCTTGGAGATTGGAAGACAGTGGTTTGGGAGTAATTTTGCCTCCCAGTTTAGCGAACCGCGAAGGATGGGCGAACCGTTTGGGTTTGAAAATTACTGCCGAAACCCCAAAAGGAAAGCAGGGACGTTTAGGGTTGCAGAGTTTACTAAATTTCCAATGGCAATTGGCAATTGGCGGACAAACTATTTCCAAAGCTGAGTTTGATAAACTTGTGGCTTTAAATAGTCCGCTAGTGGAAATTAATGGCGAGTGGGTAGAATTGCGTCCCCAAGATATTAAGACAGCCCAAACATTTTTTACCACTCGGAAAGACCAAATGGCCCTTTCCCTGGAAGATGCTTTGCGTTTGAGTACAGGAGATACTCAGGCAATTGAAAAGTTACCAGTGGTCAGCTTTGATGCTTCTGGCGCATTGCAAGAGTTGATTGGGGCGTTAAATAATAATCAAGCGATCGCACCTTTACCCACTCCAACGGGCTTTAAAGGGCAGTTGCGACCCTATCAAGAACGTGGTGCTGCTTGGCTATCTTTCTTGGAACGTTGGGGCTTAGGTGCGTGTCTCGCAGACGACATGGGACTCGGTAAAACCGTGCAGTTTATAGCTTTTTTGCTACATCTCAAAGAACAGGATGCACTCGAAAATCCAACACTGCTAGTTTGTCCAACTTCGGTTTTAGGCAACTGGGAAAGGGAAGTCAATAAATTTGCACCTAGCCTGAAAATTTTGCAATATCACGGTGACAAACGCCCAAAAGGTAAAGCGTTTTTAGAAGCCGTAAAAAAACACGATTTAATCGTTACCAGCTATTCACTTCTTCATCGAGATATTAAGTCATTACAAAGTGTCTCTTGGCAGATAATTGTTTTAGATGAAGCTCAGAATGTGAAAAATCCAGAGGCAAAGCAGTCAAAAGCAGTACGGCAACTAGAAGCGACATTTCGCATTGCATTGACGGGGACACCTGTAGAAAATAGACTGCAAGAATTATGGTCTATTTTAGATTTTCTCAATCCCGGATATTTAGGTAATAAGCAATTTTTTCAGCGTCGGTTCGCCATGCCAATTGAAAAGTATGGTGATACGGCTTCTTTAGGTCAATTACGCTCATTAGTACAACCATTTATACTGCGGCGATTGAAAAGCGATCGCGACATCATTCAAGATTTACCAGATAAGCAAGAAATGACCGTATTTTGCGGTTTAACTGGCGAACAAGCTGCACTTTATCAACAAATTGTCGAACAATCTTTAGTCGAGATAGAATCTGCTGAAGGATTGCAACGTCGAGGGATGATTTTAGCTTTACTAATCAAACTCAAACAAATCTGCAATCACCCAGCCCAATACTTGAAACAGGCAACATTAGAG
Source organism: Nostoc sp. (assembly GCF_036916655.1). GTDB lineage: Bacteria > Cyanobacteriota > Cyanobacteriia > Cyanobacteriales > Nostocaceae > Nostoc. The sequence goes on along the minus strand of NZ_JBALFY010000008.1, from coordinate 4,044 downwards.
CAACATAATTCAGCCAAACTTTTGCGGCTAGAAGAGATGTTAGAAGAAGTTTTAGCAGAAGGCGATCGCGCTTTAATTTTCACACAATTTGCTGAGTGGGGTAAATTACTTAAACCCTATTTAGAAAAACAGCTAGGGCGAGAAATATTCTTTTTATATGGCAGTACTAGTAAAAAACAACGTGAGGAAATGATCGACCGTTTCCAACACGATCCTCAAGGGCCACCGATTATGATTCTTTCTCTGAAAGCGGGTGGTGTAGGATTGAATTTAACACGAGCAAATCATGTATTCCACTTTGATAGATGGTGGAATCCAGCCGTAGAAAATCAAGCCACAGACCGAGTATTTCGGATTGGTCAAACTCGGAATGTCCAAGTACATAAATTTGTTTGCACAGGTACTTTAGAAGAAAAAATTCATGACATGATTGAAAGTAAGAAACAACTGGCTGAACAAGTTGTAGGTGCTGGTGAAGAATGGTTAACAGAACTGGATACAGACCAACTTCGTAACTTACTAATACTCGATCGCAGTGCAGTAATTGACGAGGATACAGAATGAGTTCGTAGTAAGGACTTTAGTGCTTGATTTGAGCGCTAAAACACTCACTACGAACTCGCACTAATATAGCAGACTACTAAGTTTTGAAATTTATTATGACTAATTACACATTACAAGCAAGTCGAGAATGGTGGTCACAACAATGGCTAGATTTGCTAGATTCCTATCGCTTTAAAAAACGTTTGGAACGTGCGAGAAATTATGCTCGTCAAGGAAATGTTCTCAGCATCGAATTTAAAGGTGCGAAAGTATTGGCTAGGGTGCAAGGTAGTGAAGTCGAACCTTATAAAGTTTCCCTTTGCCTTGAACCATTTACCGATGAACAATGGGGTTATGTAATTGAAACCATGTCCCAAAGGGCAATTTTTGCTGCCAAACTACTAGCAGGAGAAATGCCACAAAATATAGAAGAAGTGTTCACCGCTAATGGTCTTTCGATATTTCCATTTACCCTTGCTGATGTTCAGAGTAAATGCTCTTGTCCTGATAAAGCAAATCCCTGTAAACACATTGGGGCGATATACTATCAGTTAGGCGATCGCTTCAGTGAAGACCCCTTTGTACTATTTCAATTGCGCGGACGTTCCAAAGAGCAAATTATCAGCGATTTGCGTAAATTACGTAGTGCCAAGATTGAACCAAACACTACAGAAACGCCCGATATTCAACAGTCAATTCCTAATAACAAATACTCGGTAAAAATTGATTCTTTCTGGCAATACAATGAGCCACTAGAGTCATCCTTGGTAGTAATTGCACCGTCTACTAGCGAGATAGTTTTAGATGTATTAGGAGCAATACCTCTTGCGAAAGAAGAGGAAAACGCAGTAAATTCAACTTCAAGTGATGTGGTAATGAAATATTTAAATACAGTTTACAGAAATGTCAGCCAGAAGGCTTTTTTAGCAGCAATGAATGTGGGAGGAAGTTGATATTAATTAGTAGTTCGTAATGGGCTACGCCCCGTTACGCTAACGTAATTCGTAAATTATGTTAACTGGGTAGTTCACCTTTTCTCACCCATTCCCGAACCGCCTGACGAATTGCCCGTCTGCCATTTGCCCGATTTTGCTCAATCAGTTTCGGCAGATCCCGAATTGCTAAAGTAGGAAACACCAGACTCTTCTCTGACTCGACATATTCCCCATTTTGCAAGAGATAAATCTTTAGTTCACCGGAATCATAACACCAGAGTTCTGGTACTCCCAGGCGGGCATAAATGGGAAAACGATTTAGAGACTTGCTGGTAACATCAATTTCCAGTGCCAAATCAGGCGGTGGGTCTTGTCTCAAGTCTAGATCCAATCTACCCCGAATCGCAGCTTCATTCTGGAAATAGAAGCAATTATCTGATTCTACCCCTGCCATTCGGCTTTCTCGCTTCCAAGTAGTCGAACCAAAACTTTCATAGTCCAAATCCAGCACATCAGCGATTTCTTTGACCAAATCGCCAATTACCTCTTTGTAATGTTCGTGTTCTGGTAAAGGTGTCATAATTTCTAAAGTAGTGCGATCGTAAGCTAACCTTGCTGCCCGATGCTCTCCCAAGTCTTTTAGAAGATTTTCAAACTGTTCCCAGCTAATGTCATAAAGCATTACTCGGTCTGCTCGATTTTTGGCGACTGTCATTGTTACGACCTCCAAAATGTAAATGTTTTACTGTCCAAACTCAAGCCTAGCCTGTTCTACCAAATCAGCGGTGACAAGCTCTTGTCCTGCTTCACGAGCTAGTTGTTCAATTCTGGCTTTAGCTTGAGAACGGACAAAAAAGGGGATATTTTGTAACTTTTCTTTAGCTTCAGATGTCCATCGTAAAGCATCAATAAAATTGGAATCGCTCATGATATTAATTACCTTGGTAAGTTGCTCAGTTTATCAATAGATTACTAATTCTCCTATAAAAAAAGCCCTTGCTTTTATGCAAGAGCCTCTAAATTATTTAGTTGTCAGTGATGAAATAAACCTTAGAACTAGTCGAGGTCATTCATAAACATCACTGGCTCAGTATCACGGTTAATTCCTTTCTCAAAACCACCAGCCGCAGCCCGTGCGCGACCAGCGTGCCACAAGTGACCAACTAGGAAGAAGAATCCTAGTACGAAGTGAGAAGTTGCCAACCAAGCGCGAGGAGATACGTAGTTGAAGGAGTTAATTTCGGTAGCCACACCACCCACGGAGTTCAAAGAACCCAGAGGAGCATGGGTCATGTATTCAGCAGCGCGACGAGCTTGCCAAGGCTGAATATCATTCTTGATTTTTTCCAAATCAAGACCATTGGGGCCACGTAGAGGCTCCAACCAAGGGCCGCGGAAATCCCAGAAGCGCATGGTTTCACCACCGAAGATGATTTCACCAGTTGGAGAGCGCATCAGGTATTTACCTAGACCTGTAGGGCCTTGGGCAGAACCGACGTTAGCACCCAAGCGTTGGTCACGAATCAAGAAGGTCAAAGCCTGAGCTTGAGAAGCTTCTGGGCCGGTAGGGCCGTAGAATTCGCTTGGATAAACGGTGTTGTTAAACCAAACAAAGATGGAGGCGATGAAGCCCATCAGTGAAAGAGCGCCCAAACTGTAGGAGAGGTAAGCCTCACCAGACCAGATGGATGCACGACGTGACCAAGCAAAAGGCTTGGTGAAGATGTGCCAGATACCACCAGCAATTAAGATAAAGGCAATCCAGATGTGACCACCAACGACATCTTCCAAGTTATTAACGCTAACAATCCAGCCTTCGCCACCAAAGGGAGACTTGATTACATAACCGAAAATAACGGCTGGGTTCAATGTTGGATTGGTAATAATCCGAACATCACCACCGCCTGGTGCCCAGGTGTCATACAATCCACCAAAGAACATTGCTTTTAGCACTAAGAGCAATGCACCGAATCCCAAAATAATCAGGTGGAACCCGATAATGTTGGTCATCTTGTTCTTGTCTTTCCAGTCGTAACCAAAGAAAGAAGAATATTCTTCTAAGGTTTCTGGGCCACGAACGGCATGATAAATACCGCCAAAGCCAAGGACGGCTGAGGAAATTAGGTGGAGTACACCGACAACAAAGTAGGGGAAGGTGTCGATGACTTCACCACCAGCACCAACACCCCAACCCTGACTGGCGAGGTGAGGTAACAAGATCAAGCCTTGTTCGTACATAGGCTTTTCAGGAATGAAGTGAGCGACTTCAAACAAAGTCATTGCTCCAGCCCAGAATACAATCAAACCAGCGTGAGCAACGTGAGCGCCCAGCAGTTTACCAGATAAGTTAATTAAACGTGCGTTACCAGACCACCAAGCAAATCCAGTGGACTCTTGGTCGCGTCCAGCGCCGCCTAAGATATTTGGTCTATTAGAGAGCGTTACCACGTGGTAATACCTCCTCAGGGAATACAAATTGTTCGTGGGGTTGATCTTGAGGAGCCATCCAAGCGCGGATACCCTCGTTCAGCAAAATGTTTTTGGTATAGAAGGTTTCAAACTCAGG
>NZ_JBALFY010000007.1:0-22108 GCF_036916655.1 Nostoc sp. | reverse complement strand
GATATCAATGAAAATGATTGGTAAAAGAGGATCTGGACAATGCAAGAACTAATCAAAGCTTTAATCAAGGCAAAGGCAGAGTTTAATCCCATTCAAAAAGACGGTACTAATCCTCACTACAAGCGCAAATATGCAACACTAGATGCTGTATTGGATGCTGTCACCCCCGGACTCAGTAAACATGGATTAGTAATAATTCAAACCACCGAAATCTTTGAAGGTCAGACAACACTACAAACTCATCTCTATCATGAATCTGGAGAGCGCATTACTAGCACTTATCCCTTACCTGAAATTAGTGACTCTCAAAAGTTTGGTGCAGCATTAACTTATGCACGCCGATATACGGTTTCTGCAATTTTATCGGTGACTGCTGATGAAGATAATGATGCTGAAGGCGTTGCTACTCCTAAAAAGACTGAACAACCGCAGAATAATGTTAGACCTCGCAAAGAGAATCAACAATACAGTATTCAACCAATAAAGCAAGCTATCACTTCACCAGCAATAAACCCAAAGGATTTGCGAGTCAAAGAAGTTCGCACACTTTTAAATTATCCACTTGATTTAGTCAAAGAATGGCTGCATTCTCGAAATGTTACGAGTCCAAGTGAGCTTGATAATCTTCAAGTCGATGAACTGGTGAAGACTATGTGTTTGGCTTGGGCTGGTAATAAGTTTGGGCATTTGAATCATGCTGTTAACTCGTATCAGAAACACGTAGTTGATACCGTAGCACGAGGGGTAGATGAAACAACAGCAATCAGCGCATGGATGGAAGGAGCGCTTGCACAATTGCCTGAACTTAATTGAAACAAACATTTCTTCTCATAACACCAATAGAAAAAACATCATGCCGAGAAAATCCACTCATTCCACTCCTACTGACAATTCCTCACTATGCCTACAGTATCTCCGACGTTGTGGGGGTAGCGCACGATTATGCAGCATCAACTTTAGTCTTAGTGTGATTCAAATGTTGGTCAATCAAAGAAAGGTAAAGATTATGAATAGAGGCGCAGGTTTCTATGTTCAATTGGAGAATGCTAAATGACTAACCACAAACAAGTTGTTTACCAATCTCAATTAGACCACAAGAGTAAATTGGTTCTTCGCCGCCGTACTAGGAGGAGATTCAACTCCAGGATTTTCATTGACCGCACCATAGAAACAACTGCAATCGTCTCTCTTCTCTTGACTGGCTTTTCAGGAGTAGGAGCGATGGGATGTTGGGGAATGGAGATTATCGAAATTAATAATCCCAACATAATTATCTCTGGCTGGCAATACCAGAAAAACAGAAGTCTTGGAGCTATGTTGGTCAGTTTTTCTGCATTCTTAGGCAGTTCTCTAGTCGGAGCTAGTTTCAGTATTCAACGAGATAAATTTTAGGGAGATAAACAACGATGGAAATCAAGTTAACCAGATCAGAGATTCGGACTATTTTGCAAGGATGTCAATATACGTTGCAGCTTGTGGGGAGTAGTAAGGATTATCGCAGGCTTCAGTCGTCCGAGTACTTTTCTACATCGAATGATGTGGTGCTAAATGATGCGTTCAATGTTTTGGGAGAAATAGTGAGCGCAGTTGAGCAGGTTGAACAAGCCACTGAAAAGTAAACAGAAAGAATCTAAATTTAGAGGAGTAAGAAAATGACATTAACTCTAGATAATCGCTCTCAAAATAAAGAATCGTCCTTGACTCAAGCATTACGGCAGATACAACAGCTAAACTCCAGAATTGCTGTGTTAGAGCAGGAACACCGAGATTATGTGCTGAAGCAGCAGAATTTGATTAATGCCATCGCTGAGATTTGCATTTCTCCGATGCAGGAAATAGAGGCGCTGCGGGTTCTGATCTATCGGGGAGAGGGAGACTGTCGGCGGTATTTGCGCTCGGTGTTGGTGAAGCGAAGGAAGGCTTTGTGAAGATTAGGCACTGAGTGATTCCGGTTCTGTGCGTGATATTTCCAAAACTCGCTGCAACCAATATGAAATTTGAACAGATGCAGATTGCTTTTGTTCGGCATCAGTCCAGATATCGTCCCAATGGAATAGCCAACGAGTCAGAAGACGAACTAAATCAACTAATTCACAGGCTCGGTCAATATCATCTGCCTTTACCATATCTGGTACAGTCCACTCAATAAAGTATCGGCTTTCATCAACCAAAGCCAGTATTAAATCCTCTGATGAGCCTTGAGTCCACAAAGATTGAATTTGTGACAAGTGTGTAGCTAGACGACGTAAACGTGTAGTCACATCATCTTGCATAAAAATTTGTTGCTTTGGTGTCACTTGGATCATAAATTTCCTAGGAACTCGTTAATCAGTTGAGCAACCCTTTCTCTAATTTTAGGGTCTAAAAGTTCCATTGATCTATTTTGCCGGGGACGAAGATTAACCATCGACTCATAAATGATTTTTCCATTTATCGGCATAAAACTGGCAGCCCAAATATCTTGTTGTCTACTGCCGTCATCTAGCAACTTTTCTTCACAATCAGCGTGTAGACCACCACCACCAACCAGCACCCGACGTTCGATATCAACTGCGGTTCTAATGTAAAACTTGTGCTGTTGCACCATTTGTTCAAGTTGCTCCGGGGTGGCGCGTTCGCGTAACAGCAAAATCATTTAGATCATAACCTCTATCAGGGAAAGGCATTCTAATTATGAAACAGAATCAAGCACAAGTAATTGTTGTAAGTCTGAGTAGCACATTAGCGGCCATATCTATCGGGTATTTAGGAGTACAAATTTTTGGTAAAAATACAATGTATACGATTACTACAGCCATGTTAGGACTAGGTACTGGGGGAGCTATCGGTCAGATTTTGGTAGAGAAAAGGCAGCAGCGAGTAGTACAAACACAGTCAAAATAAGGATAGGAGTAATCGTATGGAAACTTCAAAAGTTGTCAGTATTCCTAATCACTGGATATCACCAAAATACTCGTTCGGCCAGAGAACAAAGCAGGGAGTGATTGTTGGGATTCAGTATTATCCACCCAATAATCTACTGACTGGCTTATGTAAAGAATCTTGGCGTTATGCTGTCTTAGATAAAAACGATATTTCAGAAGTGTCACATCTTGAAGAGCAAAACATTTCCCCACTTACACCAAGCGAATTACGCGCTGAACTTCAAGCCAAAATTGAAGCGTATCAAATCGAAATTGTAAGTCGGCAGCAACAGTTGGAGACAATATCCAATACTTAAGTCGATGCCCACATACTGAGAAGCGTCTCTAATAATAGATGACTTGAGCAGTGTAGAGGCAACTTTTCACCAGAAATGGAAAAGTCCGAGTTAGAAGAATAATGCTCAACTTTTTACAAAAGATGCAGCAATTCTCATTATGAGAATAATTATCACTATCATTGCCATCTATGCAAAGTTTTCAGTTAAAGGTATGGTTTTTATATCCTTTAACTCGTAAGTGCAGGGGCTTTTTTGAATCAGCCAGGAATTTTTGATGAAATAGTGCAATACTTTCACTCAATCCTGAAAGATTTACCTGATAAACGAACAGGTAAAAACAAGTACTATCAGATGAGCGATGCAGGGTTAAGCGCGTTTTCAGTATTTTTTACTCAAAGCCCCTCATTTTTGGCTCATCAAAAATCAATGGCACAGAAGAAAGGGCATAACAATGCTCAAAGCTTATTTGGAATACATCAGATTCCCACAGATAACCATATCAGAGACTTGCTGGATGATGTGGAACCATGTGTGGTATTTCCAGTGTTTTATAAGATTTTTAGAGCATTGGAGCAAGGTAAGCACCTGGAAGCATTTCGCTCTTTGAAAAATAATTTATTGATAGCCCTGGATGGGACAGAATATTTTTCCTCCAATCAAATTCACTGCCAGCATTGTTCGAGCAGAACTTTTAGAAATGGAACAACCCAGTATTTTCATGCTGTAGTGACACCTGTAATTGTTTGTCCTGGTAATTCTCAAGTCATCCCCTTAATACCAGAATTTGTTGTGCCTCAAGATGGACATGATAAACAAGATTCTGAAAATGCGGCAGCAAAACGTTGGATTAAGAAATATGGTTTACAGTACGCATCTAGTGGGATTACCATTTTAGGAGATGATCTTTATTGTCATCAACCTTTGTGTGAACTACTTTTGGAACAACAGCTAAATTTCATCCTGGTATGTCAACCTAAATCACATAAAACACTGTATGAATGGTTAGAAGGAATGCCTATTGATACATTAAGTATTAAACGGTGGAAAGGCAAAATCTATGAGATTTATAACTACCGCTACGTTAATAAAATTCCCTTACGGGACGGTGAAGATGCCTTACTTGTCAACTGGTGCGAGTTAACTATCACTCGTGAAGATGGTACTGTAATTTACAAAAACAACTTTGCCACAAATCATCAAATTACTGATATTAACGTTGAGGCAATTGTATCGGCTGGTCGCACCAGATGGAAAGTAGAAAACGAAAATAATAATACACTTAAGACCAAGGGTTATAACTTAGAACACAACTTTGGACATGGGAAAAACCATTTATCTTCTCTATTAGCGACCTTTAATATTCTTGCATTTCTATTTCATACTCTACTTGACCTCACTTCGGAAAAATACCAATTTATTCGCCAGCATTTACCAACGCGCAAGACCTTTTTTGATGATTTACGAGCTTTAACTCGTTATCTCTACTTTGATAGCTGGGAAAATCTACTCGACTTTATGATCCACGGTTTGGAACTAGAGTTTCATCCCAACACAAGCTGAAAACATCATAATTGCGAGAATACTCACAATTCCGTGTAATGCATGGAAATTCTTCCTCATTCCATGTATTACACGGTAGATTCTTGTCCCTATCAATTTATTTAAAATAGCCAGACATCCCTTCAATTCAACATTCAGAAGCATTCTCAACAGATCCCAGGTTCCATCAGTTAGTTTTACTCTTCAAATATTGATAACCATTCTCATAATGAGAATTGCTGACAAAAGATGGCGATTTATCCCATACATTGAAGGCATGGGATAAATCGCCATTTACCGTAAGAATCAATAGTCAATAGTATCGAGTGCAATACTGCGTAGGTTTTGCATTTTTAACTCGGAATTGGATTTGGGGTAAAGGTTAAAGGTTTTTTCTTTCCCTTTTCCCCTTCCCCTTTTCCCCTTAACCGACAAGTATTGGTATCGAGTGTACGAAAATCGTGAGAAATTTGCGTAATGACTAATAACTTATGCCACTGCTTCAAGTCATGGTATAAGTTACCAAGCTACTGGTTCACCAAGATGGAAAAACCCACCACTGGGGCCATCATTTGGCAATATCGCTAATTCAACACCAGTTTTCGCACCTGATGCGATGTCCATCATTGCACCTTCACCACCTAATTCCGTTTTTACCCAACCCGGATGAGCGCTATTAATCTTCACCGGAGTATTGCGTAACTCGTGAGCTAAATGAATCGTGAATGAGTTCACTGCTGCCTTAGAAGCATTGTAAGCAAATGGTTTGGAATCATAGATGAATGAATTGGGGTCAGCATGAAGTGTTAACGAGGCTTCAATACTCGACATATTTACAATTCGACCACTAGGACTATTCAATATTAACGGCAATGCTCGTTGAGTTAATTCCACTAAGCCAAAAAAGTTTGTGTTAAATGTCTGTCGAATAATGTCTACAGAAATAGAACTAGCATTACTGGTTAACCAATCACCATCTAAAAATACACCTGCGTTATTGATCAAGACATCAAGTTTCCCAAAAGAGTTACTAATTTGTTGAATAGCAGATTCAATTTGACTACTATCAGTAACATCCAGGGCAATTGGGTGAGCTATTATTCCTTCGTTCTCTAAGTTACTCGCTGCTGTTTTAGCTGCATCTAAGTTTCGGGCCGCTATCAGAATTGTCAATCCATGTTGTCCAAGCTGACGACTCATTTCCAGCCCCAGACCCTTATTTGCACCAGTAATCAAAGCTACTTTGTTCTTTAGTTCGTCCTGCGCCATGATTAAGCACTCCTGTGTAGTGATGAATTTAGATCACATTTCAGAACAAGATGTTTAAGCTGAGTTTAAATACTGGGTTAATCCTCTCACAAAGTTTAAACGTTGAGAACCTAGAAGAAAGGCTAGGTTAAACAGCACACACTTGTTGGCAAAACAAAAAAATAATTCTGGCTATCATAAAATTCTTCTACTCCCGGTAGTGAATGCAATCCTACTCTACCTTCATACCCGTAATTCCATACTGCGGGTTCTGGCAAATGCCAAGAATGCAGTGCCAACACCTTTTAATTTTGGCGGACGTTGGATATATGCCCGATTCCAAGGTGCGGTAGCTATGCCATCAATGTATACCAAGCGTTTACCTTCTACCAAGCGAGAACCGTGCATTTGAGTTTCAATCAGCATTAACCCTTGAGTTTCACCTTCGTACTCAATTGCATAGCCTTCGCGGTTTGGTTGTCTGCTAATGACAAACTGTAGTTTAAATTCCCAATCCCAAAATTTATCTGATTGGTCGTGCAGTTTTAATTGTTCTTTCCACTTGTTGCCATAATCATCGACGTGCTTTTGCCATAGCTCCACTAAATCTGCTTCCACAATCGTGTTATCTTGACCGCGAATTAGTTTTACCAAAGGAACCATTGCACCCAAATTACCCTTAACAATTCAAAATTCAAAATTCAAAATTCAAACATTTTAGACATTTCAGACGGGGATTTAAACCCCGACTGAAATGGGTACTACATCTAAATGTAGGGGTCTTAAACCCCTTAATTTACAATGTTTGAACCTCGCATTGATGTGAAGTCACGCGATGGAAAGCTTCAACGAACTCTGCCTGAACCCCCCACACTCCTCTTCCCCTCTCTGCCTACACTATGCGTGAGAAATTCGGGTTAGATAACTCCTACCTTTTGCCAAGCATCCTGTACAGCTTTTTGCTCATCACTACCATTACCATAAAGTTCGCCAGCAACTTGAATGGTAACGTTGGCAGCTGTTTTAAAATCTGCCTGAGCATTCAAGCGGTCGCGTAAAGTTATATACCAGATTTTGCCAGCTTTTTCCCAAGCATAGCCACCAATCGCAACAGCCGCTAGATAAAAGGCATAGTTAGGGATTCCTGAGTTGATATGCACCCCGCCGTTATCATCAATACCAGTATATTTATCTTTGACATGGGCTGGTTGAGGATCTTTACCCAATAGTGGATCATCATAAGCTGTTCCTGGTGCTTTCATCGAGCGGAGGGCAATACCTTTAACAGTGGACGCTAAAAGACCTTGCCCAATCAACCAATCTGCCTCTTCTGCGGTCTGATTGTTGATCTTCTGTTTGACCAGGGAACCGAAGACATCAGAAAACGATTCATTCAGTGCCCCTGATTCACCATCGTACTGTAAACCCGCTTGATACTGGGTTACACCATGAGTTAGCTCATGCCCTATCACATCTATTGATTTCGTGAAACGTTGAAACAGTTCTCCGTCGCCATCACCATAAACCATCTGGTCGCCGTTCCAAAAGGCATTGTCATATTTAACCCCATAATGCACGGTGGAGTCTAAACGTAGTCCTTTGTCATCTACGGAATTGCGATCAAATATCTCATGAAACAAGTCATAAGTAGCACCCGCCGCATCGTAGGCTTCATTCACTGCTGCATCACTGCTTGGTGGATCTCCCTCACCCCGCACTAGTGTCCCAGGAAGTTGCTGTCCATATTTGGCATCGTAGATGGTGCGCCGCTTCTCACCCGCAGAAGGAGCAAAAGAGATATTACCGACAACGTTTCTCCGTCCGAGAAATTGTGCCGAAATATTTAATGTCTGAAAAGCCCAAGTCCGTTGCTGGGGATTGCCATTCACCACGACATTTTGAAGTATATGAGGCGGGACAATACAACAAATTGGGCATCTAGAGTGTAGTGAATGCTCATCCTTGAACCCGGCTAATTTCTTTTTCTTTCGAGCCATCTAAGATATTCTCCTTTTGAAGCTAAGTGATTCTTATCGGTTTCAATAACTTATCGAACAGAATTCAGGAATCAGAATTCATTCACAATAGCTGAATTCTGACAGAAATTGCGGTGCTTCTGGTGCGTCCGCAAAGCGAACGCTGTTTTGTGGTGCAACAATTCAGTCGCTAGTCCCAATCCCCGACTGAAAATTTTAGTTTATGCCCTTCATAATTATTCCCTTCATCATTTGAGTGTGATTGTGGCTATCAACTTCATTTTTTCGAGAACACAATCAAGGAAATGAAGTTGATAAGTAAACAGAAAAAAACTCTCCTTTGTGATGGAGCAGATCCAAAACACACTATTGTATTTGAGCATGGATTGATGGTCGATATTCAGCGCCCTAAAAAAAAGAAGAAGAAAAACTTGCAAAATAAAAAATAGAAAGCTTGGGAAATAAATTTCAGCATCAGTTATGAAAAGCTTGTAGGGGTAAGATGTAGGGAATCCCATACTTAAAAACAGGCGTTCTGTGAGCATCAGAAGCTCTCGATCCCACTTCATAAAAAAGCCCCAAAAACGGGGCTTTTTTTCATCCCTATTTTTTTTCGTCAAGTGGGCCGCTTTTCGCGTGACACCCATTCTGTATGGCTTTGAGTACTGTCCCTGCACGCTTATGTCACAGAGCAACTGTGCCGCTTTTTGTGACATTAACGGAAACACAAGGGTTCTAGGCGTTGCTAACATCATGCCGCTTTTTGTGACATCTATACACAGCAAGGTTTTTGGATGTCACGGCACACCTGCCGGAATTCTGTGCCGCTTTACGACAGAGCAGTGCAAAAAAAAGAGCGGCTAGAAATTAGAATTCAGGAGTCAGGAGTCAGGAGTCAGGAATCAGGAGTCAAAAATCAGGAAACAAGAAAGGTATTCTGACAGAAAAAGTCCTGCTTTCTAGAGTTTGGTAGAGAGCGTTTTAATTTCTGGTTCTGAATTGTGAATTCATCTTTAAGAAGCGGCATTTCCTAATTCCAGCCATCTAATTAGTTCTTGTGGGGGAATAATTCTCGATACAGAGAAGGGAATACTGTGTTTTTCAGCCCAACGATAGACAGTTCGCAAGCTGATTTTACGCCTAGTTCTGTCGTAGATAAAATTCGGAAGTTCTCGCCCAGATAATGGAAAATCTGGTTCTTCTAGGTTGATGCCAAATTGGGCAAAACGCTCTTGATCCCTTTTGAGTAACAATGAAACGTCTGACAAAGAATACCTTTTGAATAGATTTTGACTTTTGAGATATGCAAGCCCTAGCAAATAGCAGCATTCTTTCAACTTTACCTGTCGGGCGTACTGCTGTACACCACATATCCTTAACCATTTTCGCCAAGCTCTAATACTAATGTTTTTACCTAAAACGTGTTCGCAAGCTGTTTTTACCCAAGCAAGATTATACATATCTTGATACATATTGCCTCCATTAAAGAAGAAGTCAGAAGTCAGAAGTCAGCAACCTTGAGGCTGCGTTATCCGCCAGCGATGCACTGAGTTTCGGCTACGCGGTAATCGAGCGACTTGCACTGAGCGGTGTCGAAGTCAGTCGAGATTCAACTACCGCTATTCGTTGTGTCGCACAAAATACCCTACTGAATTCTGGCTCCTGACTCCTGAATTCTGAATTCTATTTTGATATTCTAATGCCCAGGTTTTCCCTGGGCGCTCCGTCTTTGTTAGTCTTCTACAGCCTCAGAGTCATTCACCGCCTTAGAACGAAGACGTTTGTTAATCATTCTCTTGTTACTGCGCTCGACATAAATGCCAAAACCGTTTTCCCAAAATACACGGTGCAGTTCTGATAATTTCCAACCCTCAAACTCGGCCAGCTCCTCCGCTTCTTCAAATAGTGCTGTTGGCACGTAAAGTTCAATCCTGGTCATTCCCTGTGCTTTTGTTCTAGGCATTGTTGCATCCATATTTAATCACCCAGATTATCAAATGAGATTGGTTATGGGACAAGAACCCTACAAATAAATATTTTTAGGTTCTTATGTGATATGAAGCTAATATAGACTATATTAGTGGTGTAGTACCATATAAGAAACAAAATAACATGGAGAAAATCAAACAGATACTCACTTTGCAAGGGATTGAGTTTGATGAGGAGGAGATTTTATCTGCCGCATCAGCTATTGGCATGGATGTCGATAATTTGAATGATGCCGAAGCCCAAGAAGTAGCAATTCAAGTTGCACAAGCCAAGAAATCAACTGCCCTGACCACTGCTAATGGCAAGTCCAAGAATAGCAACGGTAAATTAGGTAAAAACTCACCCCGCCGTAAATCTACTCCTCCATTGCAAGGAGCGATCGCTCACGCATCTCAGGTTTCAAACCAAGAAATTCAATCTTTGGAGGATGTTCTCAACGTTGGGATTGACGCTTACACAACTGATAAAGCCGACCAGTTGTTATCAACGATTCGCAATGCTCCCAAGGATGTAGTGAGTAAGTTTGTATCTATTGCGATGGAGGAAGAAGCTGACGTAGATTCCTTTCGTGCAATCGGTGACGAACTCGTTGCGGGTATTTTCGGCGCTCAGTTCACAAATGCAGCCGAATAAATTCATTGGATTAGCAGCAGTACTAAATCTGCTGCTATTGACCCTCGTTTTGGGCGTGGCAATATATGGAGCAACAAGACCAAACCCATCGCAAAGCATTAAATATTCACCTGAAGAAGGACGGGGAATTGAATCTGTCAGGGCTGACACTAGAAAATCTGACAACAGAAGAATTCCTGGTAGTCCAGCAAATTATTGATGAGTCGAGAGTGCGATCGCAGTCCAATAGGCAGATTGAGGAGTTAATGCAACGAGGGATGATGGCTCAAACTGCGATCGCAGCTTTTACTGTATTGATGTTTTCATTCATGGGGATATATGGCATAACCCGGTACATCGGGTCACAAGTTCAACAAGTTCAGCAGACTTATACGCAGGAGTCAGGAGTCAGGAGTCAGAATTCAGGAGAACGGAATAGGTAGATTTGAAAAGTGAAAATTCAATATTTTATAGCCTGTTCGTTTAGTACTACAATTCTTTATTCTGACTCCTGGCTCCTGGCTTCTGACTCCTGAATTTTTTAATTAATAATCGGAGGAAATTATGTTAGGGAAATGGCTTCCTGGTTTATTTGGCGGGAAAGGTGATGGAGTAGTATCAACGGATTTAAGAGTCGGGGATGCAACACAAATTGAAGGAAACCTCCCTTCATCAATCCGCTCACGCTACACATTGCCAGCTTACACTACAGCACAGCAGGTTCTGGATGAAGCAGAAGTGGCTGGCAATTTGAAAGCACAGAAGTGGCTACATACAAAGTTCTCCCGGCACAAGCTCAAACAGTTGCAATCTTTGGCAGAAATGTATAAAAACCAATTGGCATATTCCCAAGAAGCCATGAAGGTTGAGGAAGATTTGCAGCGAACCAGGGGATTACATGGGGAGGCAGTGATCCGTCATGCCTTTGGTTCTATTGAGCAGCAGCGTCAGTTGGGGGGATATGAGAAAGCATTTGATGAAGTGGGTGATAGTTTCAGGTTTTGAAAGATGCTAAAAAAAACTTTTAGATTTTGTGGTGATACTTACACGGTAGAAGAAAACTGTCAACCAGAACCCCCGGACAAAGAGGCATATATTTGTCGAAACACCAAAGGAGATAATTTATACTTCTCCCGGACTGAGATTAGGGACAGCATTGTTGTGCTTGTGCCTCCCCAAAATTGTTAACGGGAGCTGGCTATATATGCAGATAAAACTATCTTTTGTTGGATATGCAGTTTGTGGAGTGGGCTTATCAATGTTGATGGGTTTTCTATCAGTTGCTAGCCCAGTCAGTCAATTCTTAGTGTGGATCATCAGCATGATTTGTATTTGTGGTTTGGCGGTGGGGTTGTTTAACTTCGCTGGCTTAGTCGTCAAAGGTTTTGGCTTCAACCGCAAGACTTTCACCATTGGGTTAATGCCTGGAGTGATATTTCTGTTTATCTTCTTGACTTTAGTTGCAGCTGGTGTTGCCTTGGGGGTGCGTTAATGTTAGGGGAAAAGGGAAAAGGGAAAAGGGAAAAGGGGGAAATAAATGGAGAGAAAGAAAGTTGAGAGTTTTGAAGATTTAAGAGTGTGGCAAAAAGGAATTGAGTTAGTTAAATGCATTTACCTAATTACTAAAGAAGGTGAGCTAAGTAAAGATTTCGGCTTAAAAGACCAATTAAGACGAGCTTCGGTTTCGATACCCACAAATATTGCGGAAGGGTTTGAGCGATATTCTCGAAAAGAATATGTAAATTTTCTAAATATTGCGAAAGGATCTGCGGGAGAAGTTCGGAGTCTGTTGAGAGTCGCATTAGAAATTGGTTATTTAGAGCAACAAACTTATTTACAACTTTATAACCAAGCTTTAAATTTAAGTCGGATGTTATCTAGTCAAATTCAATCTATAAATCAATCACCAAAGTAATATAATCTTACCCTTTCCCTTTCCCCTTTTCCCCTTTCCCTTTTTCAGGTCAAAGTTAATTGAAAATTTCGAGAGTGAATTATGGGATTTGAATTACAACGTCTGACTGCCAGTGGGGTGATTCATGCAGAACGGACTATCTTATGTTCTTTAGGAGCGAGTGCAGTATTATGCCTGTCTGCTCCTTTTTTCTTAAACACTGACAGAATAACAACCGGGATGCTACTTGGTGCTGGAACGATAAGTGCTGGCTTATTTGGAGTCTCTGCCCAAATCAGCGAAGGCAAACAGAAAGTATACCGCTCTTTAGAAGAAGCTGACCTGAAATCCCTCAAGCAGCATTTACAAGGTGAGGCTGTTTATGATTATGTTACGACTGCGATCGCTGCCAAACGCCGAGTTGCTGACTATGTGAATCGGCTACCAGTGCAAGAGCGCCCCCGGTGGATTGCTGAATATCAGTTGCAAGGTCTAGTAACTCTTCCAGAACCACCAGCGCAACAATCACCCTCACCGACTGGTATTCCCAATCCCGATATTGCTGACATTGATGAAGAATTTGTGCAGTCCGTGATTAATCCGGGTGCGATGAAAGTTCTCCAAGCGATCGCAGCAAATTACCCTGGTTACATCAGAATTGATGGTGCTTGGATTGATGAATTGTGTGATGCTGCATCTAATCAAGATATGACTCTTCGCAGCAATCACCATTTTTACCTTTCTGGTGGAACACAGTCTGGCAAATCAACTTTAGCAGGGGTGATTATCAACAAAATTGCTGCAAAATCTCAAACACCAGCAATTGTGATTGGCAGCGATCCAAAAGATGAGAGTATAGGAAACAAGTAGCAATCGCTCACCGAAAAACTCACAATTATTGTGTCGTTTGCCTGACTAATAAAAGTGAAGAGATTCATCACGCTTACTATGGCAATGATGTTATTGGAGTCTCAACATTTCCTACATGCTACCGTTGTCATAATGATACTTGTCATAGTCCAATCAACTGGATTAAGAATCCTAGTAATCCCGTTTGGGGGAATCGTAATACTGATGAATTTATTACCAGGCTACGACTAGGATATCAATTACTTTATGGAGGAATCATACTATGATTAAACTGTTACTAAAGTATGCGCCTGATTCCGTTGTGGATGCGGTTAATTCTATAAGCTTGGCAGAATTAGATAAGCGAGGTTTAATAGTGTGGGCTGACGCAAGGCCGCTAGAGCCACATTCGGAAAAATCAGCATTTAATTTAGCTTCTCGTTTCACTGAAGTAACGCCTGATAATTTTCTAGAAATTTTCAAAACCATAGCTCAAATATACACAAACTACGGCGATTGTTTAGCTTTAAGATACTTAATGGAGCTTTCCGCAGAATACTTTGAATTAATTGGAGTTGAATAAAATGTACAACGAATACGACAATTTGAGTTTTGAAGAACAATTACACCTGACTGAATCCCTGATCAGACAGCGACACAATCAGCAGATGTTCTTGCGCCAAAATGCCCAACTGTTGCAGCAGGAGTTAAACTTTGAGGCTGAACTGTTAGAAGATAATCCAGAGTTAGCCCAGACAATTCATTCTTTTAATATACAGGAGATTCAAGCCCAACAGCAAGGATTATCTGGTGTTATGCAAGGGGATTCAACCCCTAAAGGGCAAAGTGTCTGGAGTAAGTTTTTTCCGGGATTGGGTGGGAGATAAATAATTTTGGTAATGTCTCAAACTGAAGAATCAGACGACAGGGAGTTAGTTATGCGATTAGCACCACTTTATCAGCAAGACCGAGAACAAGCTAGACAGGAAGGGCGAGAAGAAGGACAAGTAGAGCGAATTAAGCAAGGTGAAGAACGTTTAATTATACGTCAACTAAATCATCGTTTTGGTGAGATTGACTCTTCACTACTTGAGCGAATTCGAGGTTTATCTACTGAGCAATTGGAGACTTTAGGAGAAGCCTTTTTAGATTTTTCATCTCTCACTGATTTAGAAACTTGGTTAGACCAAAATCTCTAAATCAAGAAGATTTAGGGCAACAGAAAAAGGCTTCGCCGTGAGCGCTACTTCTCTTCTTAAGCTGCGCCCTAAGCGTAGCTATGCCGCAGGCTTTACGACAAAGTTTACAGGGAGTCATTCGAACGATAAAAAGCTATCTGAGAACAGTAGTTGCACCATCATTTTTACCTTTTGCCCTCTTGTTTGCACCTTGTGTTACCTTCGGTTCTTCTTGCTTACTGGAGTTGACCATTTTAACCAAGTGCTGATTCAGATAACTTTGCGCCGAGATATACAGACTTTCCCAAATTTCTTGATTGCGGCTGATTTTTGTACCGACTGTATTCCCTGCTGTTTTCTCCGACACCAAATATTTACGGAAATAGTTAGTCCACAAGTGTTGCAGAAAATCTTCGGCGAATTCGTTAAACGGCAGAATCCATTTATAGTCCTTATCCAAAAATACCCGATAGGACGCAATTATTGGTAATGCCAGGTCAGTTGGCGCACCAAACCCAAAAGAATACTTGCTGTCAGGCAACAACGTCGTTTTACGTATATCTATTGATGCTAAATCGTTGGCACCCTTTCTTCTGGGGTTGCTGATATATTCTTGGATTATTTCATAAAGTCTTTGCTCTATCCACAAAGCTTGAGAAAGTAGAGGCAGTAAAGCGGTTAATCTTTCCCTTTCTGCATCTGTGATGTTACTTGGAAGACTCATTCCTGCTGGGTGTTTGGTTCGTTTATTGCCGTCGGGATTGTATTTATTTCTGTCGAGGCAATAAAGGAGCTTGAGCAAATGGGTAACATTACACTGGGCGTTTCTAGGAGCGCCGCTTTGGTTTTGATAATAAGCGATGCGGAATTTTCTATCTTCCTTCTGTTCTAACTGGGCTAGGTACTGCTTGATGAATTTGTAATCACCCCTAGCGTTGACTTTGGAGCGAGAATCTACTGGCGTTGTAGTATTACTTGCTAGAGCTATATCTTTGGCCGATTCTTCAGTCAGTCCGATGTGAATCGTAACTTTTACTCTGGCTTCGGTTAAATTGTAGTTGTAATTTTTCGCTTGCTCAAAAGCTAAAACTGTATGTCCTCCGTTAATAATGCCGTCGCTGCCACCCTCGTTAGCTTCTAAGACTTCTAGCTCTAGCTCAGTTTTGTTCTTGACAGGTTTAGTTTTATTGGCTGACAGAACGATTCCACTGTGGCGAGAGAAGAATTTTGCAGGTTCGGTCGTTAGTGAGTCGAAGATTTGTCTGTAGGTCGCGCTTTTGCGGTTCGGTTCCCGGATGTTCGGTTCTAGCGGCAGGTCTATAGGGAACGAGTCTACATGGGCGGTGGCGATGATGCAATTGGGGTTGGCTTGAAAATAGTTATCTATCTTAATATTCCAAGTCTTGGGCATAGTTTGTTTTCGTTAAATTCGTTTTAGACTTATGGAGAAAGGAGAGGATAGGTCTATTGGGCGATGCTCAATCTCATTGCTGGGTATCGGTTGTGGGCGATTGATAAATTTGACGCAATTCGGAAATAGTACTCACCGTTTCTAGCCCTGAAAGAATTGCTCTTAATTGCTCCACATCTTCAATTGTTGAAATGGATGGTAACAGGCTTAACCCAACAGTCCCAAATCTCAGTTTTAACCCTAATTCAATCCCTTCTAGTAGTCCTAACCGAATCCCACTGCGTTCAAAAGAAGTAACATACTGCATACGTTGCTCTGCCTCCAATTGTTCTACTTCAAAAAGAAACTCTCCTTCTAAATCTGAGGGGAGTGTCAATACCCAGTCTACAAAAGCCAATAAGTTTAGAACATCCTCACGCTCAAAACCCTGCTGGTATAATCTCCGCACTAAACTTAGTTTCTGCTGCTTACGTTGTAACCTGTCGCTAAGAGTTTGTAATGCTGCTAAATGTGCCATCACTACAGTCGCCAAAGGGTTACGGCTGGCTTCTAATTCCGACTGACGTTGTTGATAGTCTAGCAATTTGACAATTGGAAACTGAAACTCAACTTTAGTGCCAAACAACTCGTAACCAAACCGATTTGGTCGCCAGTTTACCTGCTCATCACCTAGAATTGCCAAGGATGCCACCGATCGCTTATATCTATCGTAGATGCGGTAGTTATAGGTAAACATCCTTTCGCTAAAGTCTGACTCTGACTGGGATTGGATTTCTAAATGTATCAGTATCCAGGATTCTTCGCCACCAATGCGGTATATTTTTACCAGTTTATCTGCAAGTCTTTTCCCTAATTCGGCATCACGCACTACCTGCTCTAATTCTTTGTCCAAGAACTCAGGCTGTCGAGTCCAATCTATTTCCCTATGTGCTTGCGGAAAGAAAAACAGCATGAAGTCTTCAAAATACAGTTGTAATATCTGTTTCCACGGCGAATCATATTCGGTTTGAGGGTTGGTATTGGTCATACTCGTTCCAGAACGAACTCACGCCCCTGATTGTATTACTACTTGTGAGCCAGTGTATGATTTGAGAATTGTGTTGAAGTTGCTTACCAATTAATCTTAATCTGGGAAGTTTTCTTAATCCCACAGATAAATCGAAGAAGAAAATATGTTTAATGTGAATTCATTAGAGTTACCTTTTACCTGTTTGAATTAGGTTGGGCGAATGAGCGCACTGCTTCACTCACCCAAGAGACAACAAATCATCCAGCTATGTCTTTACCACTCTTATAGTTCATCGCTCTGGGTTTCCTCTTGCCTATAGGGACTATTTTCGATTGCTTGGGAGGTTGAGGAGGGCGGCATTTCTCGCAATATAGAGGTCGGACACCAAACGTTTCTCGTTGTGTGGGTTGTTCACACTGCTTACACACAAAGTTAAAAACGCGAGTATGAATTTCCCGCTTGTGCGCTCTGACGGTGTACTCTCGGACTTCAATAGTTTTGCTGGGCATCGGTTCTGTAATCGGTGTTCTATTTATAAGAATAGTTTCTGGCATCAATATATTCATGCACCATTTGAGTGAAACAGTGACAATCTGATGGTTTTTCGCCAGGGACTAAGCAGAGGTAATCGCCACCAGAAAGTGCGGGTACGCGATCGCACTCCTGACAGCCGCAATTGGAGGCATCTAAAAAGGCAGTCGCGGTTTGCTCTGAGTCTTTGGAGTAGCGAATTCGAGTTATATAAATGAAACTAGAGTTCAATAACCCTTAGTTAGTTCTAATTAAGAAGATAGTCTTTAATCTTGTTTTGATGAGAGCGCAAAATTTTTAAAGCAAGATGTTCAGTTTTACGAATTGTTTCTCGACTAAGATTTAGGCGTTTTGCAACTTGACTCAAAGTTAATTCTTGATTATCTGACAATCCAAAACGTAGAGTCAATACTTCTCGTTGCCTTGGCTTAAGCAATGCCAGCAACTCGCTCAAGTCCTGGTGTAAAAACTCTTGAGTTATTTGCTCATCTAAAGAAATGCTATCCATCGGTAAAATATCGACTAGTTCACTTTCACCCTCATTTCCCACTCTCATTTCTAATGAAACTGGAGACTTGGAAACCTGAAGGTAATCTCTTATTTGGCTTGGCAATAGATTCAACGATTCGGCAATTTCTGCTACAACCGGAGGACGACCCAAAGACTGAGACAGTTGCTGCTGTATTCTCCTGATTTTGTTTAACTTTTCGTTGATATGAATTGGTAAACGAATAGTGCGAGACTTATCTGCTATAGCACGTGTTATTGACTGGGTAATCCACCAATAGGCATAAGTTGAAAGTTTGTAGCCCTTGTTTGGATCAAACTTTTCAACGCCACGGTATAAACCGAGTGTACCTTCCTGGATCAGATCAAGAAATTCTAAGTTTCGGTTCTGGTACTTTTTAGCGATCGCCACCACCAGCCGTAGGTTAGCAGTCACCATTTTCTGCTTTGCTCGTTCCCCTTGATGAAGAATTGACTCCACTTCAGCTTCGCTTTGCCCAAGTGAGGTAGCTAATTCTCTTGTGGTTGGTTCTCGGTTTAGTTGAAGTGCGAGGCTTGAGCGCTGTTCTTCAATCGCCATCATCTGCTGCAACGCCCTTGCGTTTGTAATTTCTTGCTCAGGAGTTAGCAGAGGGTAGCGTCCGATTTCTTTGAGGTAGGAGCGAACTAAGTCCGTAGTTGGGCTGGGCATACTTTCAATTAATTGTGACGAATACTTTTATTTCTCGTTTGAATAGAATCTTTTATTTCAAGAATTAGCTAACAAATCAAATCTTAACCATAGACTTAATCCCAATGTTTATCTTTGAAAACAAATTTATAAATATAATACTTTAAATCTTCAAATAAGTAAATACTAAAAATTGCTTTATTTTATAACTAAGCTTTAAAATAACGGAGAAATATAGCTGAATTAAATCAGAGATATGCTACGCGAAATTTTGAGTGGAATCCTCTCTTAAAGAGAGAATATGTTCAAATTCGCTTCATATTTGAACAAGGCTTAAGAACGCTTTGCGTAGACCAGTTGAAAATTACAAATACTTAGTTGAGAAATAATCATGGATATGCAATCTCTACTCACTTTGACAATCGTAGCTATCTTTTGGGCATTCGTTACTCTCGTTATGTTCCAGTTCATTAGCGGACTCTTTGTATCGACTGCTTACGCTAGTAATGTGGTTTCAGTTAGCAATGGAAATATAGCCGCTTCTAAAATCCCATCAGTATCAGAAATAATCACACCACAAGTTCAGACTTTTGAGAAATTGCCAGATCCTTGGATGTTAGAGGATGAAGTTGTTTATTATACAAGTAATGAAGCAGTTGTTCTCTCATCCCCTGCATTGAGATTGCTGCCTCCAGTTAAAGAAATTTCACCACAACCAAAACGTACTACTCGTTTAAACAAAACTAATAATGTTGCCAACAAGTCACCGAAAACTAAAAAGGCTGATGTAAATTCTTCAGGCAAGCGCAAGCCAAGTAGACCGCGTAAAACTGCATAAAAGTCACTCAACTATAACCTCCGATTGGTGATCAACGGAGGTTAGCCTGTTTGATAGCTAACAAAACCCACATATTAGACTTCTTGGCATTTGTAGGGAAAAGGAATAAGAAGAAACCTTTCCCCTTTAACATGAACTCCTTTTCCCACAAGAGTGCAAAAGTCACTTTTGCATTCAAGTCTATTAGCTTCGCTTTTTCAAGAGTGAAAATTAAAATTATATAGTCCAATGGTACAGCAACTTTTCACTCAAGGTTCTTTATTCGATTTGCAAACAGTAATCGATTATGGGCAGTCAGTTATTAGTGTTGCCCAAGAGCTTGCAAAAGTTTTAATAGATAATCGCCCTCTCTCTACGAAAACTGTTTCTTCCCAGATGAATCGCTACTTTCTAGGCACTGCCGCGTCTGGTGCATGGCAATGGAAAGATGCTTACGAAGCTGTGGAAGTGGCGCAAATATTATATCTGCGTCATCTGGGAATTAGGATTTTATCACAACAACCTCAAGTGGTTGTGCAACAATTAGAAGAATTAACAGCTCTCTGCCCAACCCAAACACGGCGCAGTGAAGAATCAGTACAGCTTCAGCAATTCTCCACCCCTCTGCCGCTTGCTTATTTGGTAGCCAAAGCAGGATTTATACAAGCTACTGATTTGGTGCTGGAGCCAAGTGCCGGAACTGGCCTATTGGCACAAATGGCTAAACTGCACAGTGCAAGTCTGATGCTCAACGAGCTTGCACCCGATAGATCGAAGATTCTGCGTCGGTTGTTTCCAGGTACACCGCTATTCTCTGTAAACGCGGAACAGATTAACGACTATCTGGTTGGCAAGACTCAGCTCTCAGTTGTTCTGATGAATCCACCGTTTTCGTCGTCCCCGAAAATCAACAGTCGCAATCCTGACGCAACAAAGAGGCATATCAACTCGGCATTGCAAAGACTGGCTGACGGTGGACGATTGGTAACAATCACAGCCAATTGGTTCTCTCCCAATAGTCCTACTTGGCGAGAAACTTTCCATCAGTGGCAAGATAAAGCGCGAGTTCTACTGTCTGTTGGGGTCAACGGCAAAGTGTACTTCAAACACGGGACGACGATGGAAACCCGAATTACGGTAATTGATAAAGTCCCGGCTGATAATCACGGGCAAATCCCCTGTATTTCCGAAACTTTGGACTTGCCCGAACTGCTAGCGTTGATTGAGCAATTACCTAAGCGATCTCCGTGGGAACGCTCAGAAAAAGTCAAAGCTGCTACGGCGAAGGCAATTGTTGTTCAATTGCCAAAACGTATTACAGTTGCACAACCAGAAACAGTTTCCTTTCTTCCAGACGATGTATTAGTGTTGGAATATGAAGTCGTCGAATGGTCTGCTACAGAAGGACTTAAAGATACTTTATACGAAACATATCGCCCACAGCGAATCCGAATAAAGGACGCTTTACCTCATCCGTCCCTACTGTGTGAAAGTGCAGCCCTAGCACTTGTCTCGCCACCAGCACCAACTTATAAACCGCATCTTCCTAGCAACATTATCACACAAGGCTTGTTGTCAGAGGCACAACTTGAAAGTATCATCTACGCTGGTTTTGCCCACTCAGAATTTCTGTCTGGGTCTTATATTGTCGATGATTCTTGGGATAATGTGACTGTTGCGGCTCAGGGTGAAGAAAATGCCGTAAAATTCCGGCGTGGCTGGTTTCTTGGCGATGGGACGGGTGCCGGGAAGGGTAGACAATGTGCAGGAATCATCCTCGACAACTGGTGTCAGGGGCGGCAAAAAGCCATTTGGGTATCCAAAAGTTCTGCCTTAGTTGAAGATGCCCGTAGGGACTGGTGTGCGCTCGGAGGTAGTGAAAAAGATATCATACGTTCTCAAAAGAATGGCAAAAGTCGGCTCAAGCAAATCGTTGAGTGGGCAGGTAAGGACTTTGAGGGAACGATCGCATTTGATGAGTGTCACGCGATGGGCAATGCAATGGCACAAGAGGGTAAACTGGGCATGGTTGCAGCATCCCAGCAAGGCATTGTTGGGCTGCGGTTGCAAAACGCATTACCGCAGGCACGGGTTGTCTACGTATCAGCAACCGGAGCGACGAAGGTTTCCAATCTATCTTATGCAAATCGCCTGGGACTTTGGCAGACTGGGGATTTCCCGTTTACCTCCCGTGAGGATTTTGTGGAATCCATTGAGGGCGGTGGTATCGCCGCGATGGAGATTGTGGCTAGAGATTTGAAAGCACTCGGT
The DNA here is from genome assembly GCF_036916655.1 of Nostoc sp. Taxonomy (GTDB): domain Bacteria; phylum Cyanobacteriota; class Cyanobacteriia; order Cyanobacteriales; family Nostocaceae; genus Nostoc. The sequence goes on along the minus strand of NZ_JBALFY010000007.1, from coordinate 405 downwards.
CTGTATTTGGCGCGGAGTCTTTCATTCGAGGGAGTTGAGTATCAGACTCTCGAAATTGAGTTAACGCCCACGCAGGAACGGAGTTATAACAGCTATTCTGATGCTTTTCAAGTTATTCACCATAATTTAGATAAAGCTCTGGAAGCTTGTAATATCTCTGGTGACAAGACTTACAACCGTGCTGCAAAGATGAGCGCGGTGTCGCAGTTCGAGTCGCACAAGCAAAGATTCTTCAATCATCTGCTGACCGGGATGAAATGCCCTACCCTGATCAAAGCGATTGAGCAGGATCTAGCCCAAGGTCTTGCAGTTGTCATTCAAATAGTTTCGACTAATGAAGAACTTTTGAAACGACGACTTGATGAAGTTCCTGCTTCGGAATGGAAGGATCTCAATCTTGACTTG
>NZ_JBALFY010000006.1:0-45330 GCF_036916655.1 Nostoc sp. | reverse complement strand
GTAAATCCGATTGTTGGTGCTGGTGATCCATTCGCAGAATCGATCCCATACGTTGGCGCTTTCGCGACGTTGTAAGGTTGTTGTCATTGTTTTATAAATGCGATTATTTGCAGATGAATTTAGGTAGGTTTGACTACCTGTTACACATCTTAAATAATTTATTGCGTTTTGTAAAGTACTTTCAGAAAAAACTTTCTCTTGGGATTTACGCACTCATAAAGAATCCCCAAACCTTTGAAAAGGGGGACTTTAGATTTTGGATTTTAGATTGTGAAAAATGGGTACTGGGGATTGGGTACTGGGGATTGGGCAAGAAAAATAGAATTAAAATTTATGAGTAAAATTCGGTTAGGGGTTTGAATCTCCACATAAATGTCCCTAATCCCCAGTCCCCAATCCCCAGTCCCCGTCCCCAGTCCCCAATCTCCAATCCCCAGTCCCCAGTCCCCAGTCCCCAATCACCAATCCCTAGTTCAATTCGTTGCTGGCTGCTTGGATATGGACTCCATACCCACTTCTTGTAAAGGTGGACGCACAGATAAATAAATCAATGGGCCGAATAGCGGTATCAAGGCTATTAACCAGAAAAACTGCGGATTTTTCCAACCGCGACGCGCCATATCATCCCCTAGTAATACAGGAAATAATAGGGAAAGTAGACAGAAGTCTATGCTCATCACATGGATAAAGCGGTTAGTTTGCCACTCTTGCACAAAACTACCCCAATCTCCTCCTCTTAAACCGTAAGCAACTAGAATAACTGTAGCTATAGTTAATACAAAACCAGTCACACGAGAATCTAGCACCTTAATTAGGGTATTCTTTTTACCAAGAAATTGATTATTTGGTTCTCGTAGAGCTAAATACGGCAACAAGGCAAAAGCACCAACTGCAAAAGAAGCAGTAGCAAACAGCCAAGCAGGTATTTTTTGTCCTCTACCATCAATAAAGACTACTGCACTGTAGATAAGAGGCCAGATGCCCATGAGGTTGAATAGTGCTATGACTAATGGGTTAATGCCTTGCCAGTGGCCAAGAGAAAGGTTTTTAATTAACTCAAATGTATCGGGTTGATCGGGAGGCGCTAGGAAAAAACCATAGATAATTAATCCCAGCCACAGCAAGCCAAAGGCAATTTTTCTCACCATAAAAGATTTTGGTAGTATTAATTATTGATTTTGCCACTAAAAATTAGGCTATCTGCTTGCTATTATAAAAGCACCAAGAACGGAGTTAAAAGGATATTTCCAACCGTCCCAGGCTTTAAAGTTCAAAAATTGCTGCTTGAGATTAGACCACTTCAACGTGACCTCAACACCTTAGTGTTTACGGATGAGTCCGGCAATCCGTTATCTTCTGCGGTGCTGCAAAGATCCTGGAACGGACACACCTCAAAAATAAATGGGTGTGAATATGTCTGTCTGGGAGTTCTTAAAGAATTGGTAAAAAAGGGAAGCTTGCCTTTTTATCTAAAACCATATTCGACACGCCACACCTTTGCGATCTGGGCAATTACTCAAGACGTTTCACCCGATAAAGTTGCCCAATGGATTGGGGACAAGGTAGAAACCGTTTTGAGATATTACTGCCATCCACAGGTAATGGAGGCAGATTGCCCAGATTTTTAGTTTCTACTCAAATGCTGCTCAAAATTTGGCTATCAAGCCTTAAACCTTGGCTTCGAGCTAGTTTTTTCTAAGCATGTTCGTTTTTCAATGCTAAACGAGCAAGTCCATAACAAATTAGGGCGTTGGCAATGAGAAAGAGGCGTGCTATGTTACCACTTCCTAAACCCCAAACAGCTGGATCTAAAAATGCACTTACTGTCAAGCAGGCTGCTACACCTAATGTTGAACCAATGGCAAACAATTTCCAGCTAGGATGTCCCAGCAGCAATGCCATTAATACAATGGGAATCAGTACGCTGGCAAATAGGGGATTCAACGCATCAGTTCCCTGGAGGGCATTACCTAGTTCGGGAATTGAACTGCCCAAAACCCGGAAAGGCCATTGGGGAAGATCAAAAATATAGATTCCCTTGAGGAAGAATAAGCCAGAACTGCCGGCAATTAGTCCACTGGATAAAGACCAACTCCAAGTGAAGGGGAAGTAAACGCGTAAAAACCAAGCTAGCAGATAGGAACCAACTACCATTAAAATCTTGGGTAAGAGTGCGATCGCACCACCATCTATCCAAAAGCCGGGGTTAAGATAGCCGCTATCCCGTAACCACCGAAAGAAATCTGGAAAACTGATTTGTCCGCTAAAGGCTAGTTTGACTGCTGCTTCTGCATTGAGTTGTCCAGCGCCATAATAGTTCAAACCATCATCCTGAATCACTCGTGCTGACTGCTTGAGGACTTTTAAAACTTCATCTGGTTCCTTGATGCCAGCAGCTTTAATTAATGCCGCAACACCAGCAACGTGGGGAGCAGCCATACTTGTACCCTGGAAGCCCAGAAATACCCCTTCACCCTTTTCGTCGATAGTTTCTTGGAGAATTTTTCCAGCTTCACTGCCACCAGGAGCAGAGATATCTACCCCAGCACCAAAGTTAGAATAGGGCGCTCTTTCGCCATCTGGGCCGATTGCCGAAACGCCGATAACATAGGGATAGCGGGCTGGATAGCTGGCCCCATTGGTGTTTTCATTCCCGGCTGCGGCGATGATAACTACACCTTTTCTATGGGCATACTCGATCGCTTGTTTCATCAACTGGCTTTCACCACCACCGCCTAAGCTCATATTAATCACATCTGCGCCTTTATCAGCAGCAAATTTAATCGCTTCGGCAATATCGGCAACAGTACCACCGCCGTAAGAACTGAGTACCTTCAGGGGCATCAAACTAGCTTCGTAGGCAATTCCAGCGACGCCATATTTGTTATTTGTGGCTTGAGCAATAGTTCCAGCAACATGAGTACCGTGGCCGTTATCGTCTGTGGCTTCTTCTCGGTCGTTAACAAAATCGTAGCCCTTGACGAATTTTGTCTCATACAAGTCGCGAACTTTGGTAATCCCGGTGTCAATGACTGCGACTGTGATGCCACTGCCTTTAGTTTGACTCCATGCGCCTTCAATACCGATTTTATGCAAGTTCCACTGCTTGCTGTAATATTGGTCATTGGGGCCAGTTAATGAAGGATTTGCTTCTTCATCTTCTTGGGGTGTTAAAAATTCACCTAGCCAAGCGGTTTTACCTGGTTGGGGAATCTTGTTGTAGATATAGTTTGGTTCAATGAATTCTGTCGCTTGGGCAAACTGAGATTTTTTCAGTTCTTGCAGGCGTTGGCGATCGCCCTTGATAATATAAACATGATCTTTTTCGGAAAACTTGTTGTCTAATTGGGGTGTAACGTTGTATTGTTTGGCGATCGCTTGTAGATCCTGTTCCACCACAAGTGATGGAATATCTTCTCGAAAATCAAGCAAAATCGTCTCAAACTCTCCTCTGGCTGCCAATCCCTGGAAATTCAGGAAACTAAATATGGCAGCTCCCAGCCCAATGACAAACAAGCACAATAATATAAGTTTTCTCATATTAACTCATCACCGCTTTTTGCCAGTTTGTTCACTACCATAACTTATCTGCATCACTTGTTGGTAGATTTCGCACTTTTAGTTACAAATTTCATTCAGGACTCAGGATTTTTTTAACGATGGAACGTGGTCTTTTGTGGTTGCCCCTGTTAGTAATGTTTTTCTGGTTAGCTTGGCAAGGCTCGAAGGAGTATCAAAAAGTCGAAGCTTATCGCGTCTGGGCAGAGCAATTTGAACGGGCTAAGTATGATATTTATGCTGTATTAGGTCAGAAAAACAACAATATAACTTGGGGAAAACCCACGCCTCAAGGGCCGATTAAACTAGAAACATTCTCTTTGCTTGATATCAAACAAATCCAAGTTTTAGTAGATGAGAAATCAGTAGATGTAAATAATCCACCTGAGAAAGGTCGTTCTATAGAATTAGAATTTCTATTTTCCGAATCTACTAACTCAGTGCGGGTTCCGTTTACAGAAATTCCTTTGGCGTCGGAATGGGGTAAGTTTTTGCAGGGGGTATTACAAGAATTGCGATCGGAAATACAGCAGTTTCCAAATGATTGAAGAAGAATTCAGAATTCAGAAGTCAGAATCAATATGCGACTCGAAAATACTCGCTAACGCTGTGCTATTCGCCAGTCGCACAGAATTCATTCTGTTAGCGGATAGCTAAAGTTTAGCCCATTCTGATTTCTGACTTCTGAATTCTGTTTGATAAAATACTCACGCTGTATTCATTTTTAATCTTTAATTTTTAATTCCACCTTGCAGTACTAAGGGACTTCTAAATAAAACAAATATCCAATTAATTCTTGTGGGCTGGGCGTCTCGCCCGCCCTATGGATTGGGCGCTCATGTTGCCCACCCCACAAGAGTTATGTTTAATTCGATTATGCAAATTAGATGTTTTTTAGCTTAGGAGATTTTCATCTCTAGAATCTTCAAAGCTACTGCTTTAGGGACGGGCATCACCGATAATCGATTTCCTTGTCTCACCACCATTAGCTCTTCGGCGCTAAACTTCTCTTTGAGTGTTGATAGCAAGATGGGGTTAGAAAAAGTTTCAACGAATTCTACTACAACTGTTTGCCAGCGAGGGGATTCAGCACTTGACTTGGGATCGTAGTATTTACTTGTTGGCTCAAACTGATTCGGGTCAACAATATCTTTTTTCACCACACGCATTAACCCCGCAATACCGGGAGAATTAGTATTTGAATGATAGAAAAAAGCTAAATCTCCTTCATCCATTTGGCGCAAAAAGTTGCGAGCTTGATAATTACGAATACCGTCCCAGATAGTCTCACTTTGCTGTTGGAGGTCAGCAATGCTATAGACTTCTGGTTCTGATTTCATTAACCAATAATTCATCTACACAATTTATGGATACATTACAAATAGAACTTACGCAAAATCACACGCTGTAGGGGCAATTCATGAATTGCCCCTACCTGAAAATCATGGTTTCGGCTATTGTTTGCGTAAGTCCTGACAAAAATAAGTATTTCAAAAGTCAGGGTGAATTCTATGAGACTGTTGGTCAATTGACGGTGGGTTTGACCCCTCACCCCTAAAACATTGGTTTGGCTTTGCTTTCCCGCCCTGAAATAAATTTCAAGCTAATAGCTCAAGTCCGTTTCAACGGACTTAAATCAGAGTAATGAGGAATCATGGGTTAAACCCCCTATTAATTCGCCAATAGTCTCATCGAATTCGCGGCTATACAAATACTCGTCCGCCTCAGCTGATTAAGGAAAATAAACCCACCTCTGTGGGTTTGCCCTTTTAATTACGGTAAGCTATGACGGCATAAAACGGATCTCCTCCAGCTGCACCCAACCACTGTAATAAATTTGGTAATGTTGACTTATGGGCTATCACTTCTGCCGTTGTAAATCCGGGGATTGAGGCGAAGTACTCTTTGACTAATTCCACTCGAACGGTTTCTGAAGCCTCCCGCCAAGCCTGAATCGCCTTTTCAAAAAACATCCGGTTAGAAAAGCTGATAATTGCGACACCACCGGGTTTCAAGATGCGGTAAATTTCAGAAAATACGGCTTCTGGATATTGGACATACTGCACAGATACGCAGTTGAGAACAGCATCAAAATCTTCATCTGGTAATGGTAGCTGCGGATTGTCGTTAATATTTTGCACAAAGTAATGATTTAAGCGGGGATTACGTGCCAGTTCCTCGGCGTTGAGTCCATGTCCCTCTACATGGGAAAACGGTATCTCTTCTGGCAGATGAGATACCCAGCTGCTCATCATATCAAAAATGCGGGTGTTGGGTTTCAGGCGATCGCGATATAAATCCGTTAGCTGTTGAATAAATCCTTCATCAACATGGGTGACGAAGCGGGGATAGGCATAGAACAGCTTATCATCTGTGTCGTCTAATTTCAGGCGTTGATTCGGTCTTAACTGCATAAATCTCTGTTTTGGAGAACTTTTCGGAAAATTACGGCAATCTCAGGTATTTTTCAAAAATCACTATGTAAGATATTTTAATAACGGCAGGACATTTAAGAATTCAAAATTCAAAATTAAAGACATTTCAGACGGGGATTTAAACTCCTACTGAGACTGATACTACATATAAATGTAGGGGTCTTAAACCCTTGATTTGACGATAAACGAGTCGAAATAGCAGCATTTAATGTTATCAATTCAATGTTCTATAAACTATCAATGTTCTATAAACTACAGATCTTGCAGTATATTTGGCGACAAATCCGCCTGGTCAGATTATTACCCTATTTGAGTTTGTTCACTTGGATACTGCCCTTATTATTATTTACTTCTGGTAACAATAGTCTGATGGCACATGATGAAGCACTTTACGCATCGCGTGCCCGTCTGATGTTCGACTCTGGTAATTGGATGACTCCTTGGGAAAATGCACATCATAAAACCCCTGGCCCTTATTGGTTAATTGCCAGTTTCTACAAGCTGTTTGGGATGAGTGATATTAGTGCGCGTATTCCTAGTACGATCGCTGGCATTTTTAGCTTATGGCTGGTGTATGAAATTGGCAGAATTATGCTAGGCAAAAAAATAGCTTGGTTAGCTGCTGCAATTTTAAGTGTGGAATTTCTCTGGCTACAATACTGTCGTTTAAGCACACCTGACGTACCAATGATTTTCTTGGTACTTTTAGCTATTTATTCTTTAATAAAAACGGAATTATACCCCAAATATCGCTATTTTTGGAGTTTTATCACTGGCTTTAGTTTAGGTTTAGGCTTCTTAGTCAGAAGCTTTATGATTTTTTTACCAATTATAGCTTTATTGCCTTATTTAATTTGGGAACATCACCGTCATCGTCATCTTGCTAGCCCAATTTTATATCTAGGCTTTTTAGTAGGTTTAATCCCTACCTTTGTTTGGCTGTGGTTAAGCTGGCTTCACTATGGCAATGATAGTTTTGAGGAGTTACTCAAGTTTGTTGTGCATCTGGGTTTTGAGGATCAGAATCATAATGGGCGGCTGTTCTATATATGGAATATTCCTTTAAAAGCATTCCCTTGGGCTTTCTTTGGAATTTTAGGTTTAGTTTTGACTCTCTATCGTCCTATTCCTCGTTATCATTTGATATTAGTTGGTTTTCCACTTGTTTTATTTGTAGAAATTAGTCTTTTTACCACTCGTTTTCCTCACTATAGTCTTTGCCTTTATCCGTTTATAGCTTTGTTTGCATCTGTGGGTTTAAACTGGTTAGGCAACACTTATAATACAGGAATTCCCCCCCAATTTCCTCTTCAAAAGAGTGAAAGAAATATATTAAATCTTTTTACCAGGAAGAATCTTCCCCGAAACCTCAGTTATGGCTTTGGTAGCTTAGGTGTTTTACTTGTAATAGCAAGTACTATTATTCTCACTTGGGGTAGTTCTGATATCCGCAAGTATGCAGCTATTGGCTTGGCTATGGGGTTTGGTTGGTTAATTTTACCTGTGGTTTGGATTAGTCGTTACCACTTTGGTAAAAAGTTTCTCACTGCACGTTATTGGATTGCAGGATGGTTAATTCCCTGTTGGCTGGCTTTGGCGACGATGGGTAGCATTGGGATGTTAAGTGACTATAACCCTGTTTTGAGAACTTTTTTACAACAAAGTGCGATCGCCTCTATTGTCCAATCTTATCCTACCTACTATGTGCAAATAGACCAGAAAACCCAAGTAATGTTTGAGTTCTATCTTCCTATTCATGCCAAACAAGTAGCCTCTATTTCCCAAATACCAGCTTTGAGCTATGCTTGGATATATACTGACCAGTCTCCTAAATTGTCTCGGCCTCACCGTATTATCAGTACAATTCAAGAGTATCAATTAATTCAATTTCTTTCCTAAGATAGATGCAATGCATCTGTTGCTAAAAAAGACTAAATTTAGTTATAATAGTACGTACACTAACTATTTTACTAAATGGTTTCTACATCTAATCACTCTCCAACTTTAGAGTCGTGGCAGCATAATCTTGCACCATACAACTTGGGCTATAGAATCAAATTAGTCTCACAACTGCTCAGTCGCAAGTTTACTGAGAGGTTAGAACCCTTTGGATTGACGCCATTTCATTGGCTGGTGTTGTGCTGTCTTTGGCAAGAAGATGGTTTACCTACTTCTAGTATTGGGGATAAACTCAAACAAGTGGGAGGCACTTTAACAGGCGTACTAGATCGGATGGAAGAACGCGGTTTGGTGCGTCGAGAACGCGACACCCACGATCGCCGCATCTGGCGAATCTGGCTAACGGATGCAGGTAAGGAACTAGAAGCTGTGTTACCGCCAATCGCCGCAGCTGTGCGTGATGAAGCGATGGAAGGTATTTCTTTTGCTGACCGAGAACTGTTTTCTCAAATGTTGAATCGGGCGATCGCTAACCTCTCCTAAAGATGATCCCACAATCACCCGGTAGGGTGAGGCAGTGTAAACATTTATTTTGAGATAATATTACGCATACTAAGGAAATAAGTTTTTTTCAGGAAATACTACGCATTCTAAATAAACGATTATCAATCAAATTATCGAACGAGGAAGGGAGTTAAGAATCATGGGTACTAATACTTTGAACGGACGCAACGGACACAAAACCCCAATTTTAGAAAAAGAAGTGATTCCTGATTCAGAGACTTTAGAAACTGTTACAGCAGAGACATCTGCTATTGCAGAAGCACCTGTTGTAACTCCTAACATCGAAAAAGAAGTTCCACCGAAGCGCAAAAGACCGACTGGTTTAATTTTGGCAGGATTAGGCGTGGGTGCGATCGCCGCAGGTGCTTTTGGTTATCACTACTGGCAATATGCCTCCACCCACCAGGAAACAGATAACGCCACCGTTGCGGGAAACATTCACCAAATTAGTAGCCGCATTCCCGGAACTGTAAGTCAGGTGCTAGTGAATGATAACCAACTGGTGCAACCGGGACAATTGTTAGTGGAGTTAGATCCACGGGACTATCAAAGTCAGGTACAACAAGCACAAGCCGCGCTAGAAAATGCTCGCGGTCAGGCACAAGCGGCTCAAGCAAATATTGCTTTAACTTCACAAACCACCACTGGTAAGACAACTCAAGCGCAAGGTGATGTCAGTGGTGCAGTAGCAGCAATTTCTACAGCCCAAGCAGCAGTACAAGAAGCCCAAGCGGGGATACCAGCAGCCCAAGCTGAAGTCAGACTCGCCCAAGCGGGGATTCCCGCCGCCCAAGCGCAGGTAGCGCAAGCAAATGCCAATTTGGAAAAAGCTAAAACAGATTACAATCGTTACAACGAGTTGTATAAATCAGGTGCGATCGCTCGTCAGCAATTAGATACAGCCAAGGCCGCTTATGATGTAGCGACGGCACAGAAAAACGCCGCAATTCAAGGAGTAGAACAAGCCCAAGCTAAATTAGCCTCCGCGAAAGTTGGTGTTGCCAAAGCCCAGTCTCAATTAGCACAAGCGCAAGAGAATGTTACTAACGCCCAAGCTAAATTGGCAGCATCCAAGGGAGGATTGCAACAAGCTACCGCAGGCGGACAAGATACAACAGTTAAACGTAGTCAATACGAAGCGGCAAAAGCGGCGATCGCGCAATCAGAAGCATCGCTTAAAGATGCCCAATTGCAACTATCTTATGCCAATATTACCGCCCCCAGTGCCGGACGCATCGGTAGGAAAAATGTGGAAGTTGGCAACCGAGTTGCGGCGGGAACACCATTAATGGCGATCGTGGATAACAACTATTGGGTAGTTGCGAACTTCAAAGAAACTCAATTAGAAAAGATGCGCCCAGGAGAGGCAGTAGAAATTAAGCTCGATAGTTTCCCTCATCACACTTTTGTTGGTCATGTTGACAGTATTTCGCCAGCTTCCGGCGCTCAGTTTGCCTTATTACCACCGGATAATGCTACGGGTAACTTTACCAAAGTTGTCCAACGCATCCCAGTCAAAGTAGTTTTCGACCAAAAGAGTATTCAAGGGTATGAATCGCGGATTACTCCGGGGATGTCTGCGGAAGTTGCTGTAGAAGTCAAGTAATACCAATTTATACAGAGATGAGCTAGACTATGGTACAAAGTTAGGCGATCGCCTCCGATAAAAAATTAGGATGCGATCGCTCATTCAGAAACAGACTCAGCACTGAGTATGATGAAGATTACTGAGTTACAAATGCTGAGTACTCTTCTTCTTACTCTAAGCCAAGGCACTCAGTACTGAGTATGGTAAAAGCAATATCGGTAAATCTAAGCTCCAAGGGTTGGAAACTGACCCTCGGAATTTTTGTAAGTATACTATAACTAACTATATCAAAAATATAATTTTTGATCAGTAACTCTGATAGTATGATAAGTTTTAATAAATTTTTGCTGATATTGATAATTTTCAACCTGGCTTTGGGCAAAAGACCTTGTAAGTATCTAAATACTCAGGGAATTTGCACAGTGGTTAGGGTGACATGAACAACAGAGCAAACCAAAGGCATGAAGAACATCATGTAATACAATATTTCTGTATATTCAACCGAGTGTTGATTTTCGTTGCAGAGATGTTTATGTCAAGTAGCCTTGCTGCTGGAGGGGTAATATTGCGGTTGTTGCAAAATTTTCAGCCTTCCAGATTTTCCTGGTTAGGACTCAGACACTCATTTGTGAAAACCCAAGCTGTTCCTCTACCTGATAATGAAGCAGAAAGACTCAAAGCCCTGGCGGACTACAATATCCTGGATACTCTACCCGAACAAGCATTTGATGATATAACTGCTCTTGCTGCCTACATTTGTAAGACTCCAATTGCTCTAATTAGCTTAGTTGATGCCGATCGCCAATGGTTTAAATCTAAGGTTGGACTACAAGGTAATGAAACACCCAGAGATTGGGCTTTTTGCTCCCATGCCATTCTTGAACCAGAAGATATATTGGTGATTCCCAACGCCATCAAAGACGATCGCTTTAATAACAATCCTTTAGTCAAAGGTAATCCCAAAATTCGTTTCTATGCTGGTGCCCCTCTAATTACACCCGATGGTCTTCCTATTGGGACATTGTGTGTTTTGGATACCATTCCTCATCATTTAAGTTACCAGCAGTTAGATGCACTGCGCCGCCTAAGTCGTCAAGCGATCGCTCAAATGGAACTCATTCAAGAAGTTCGCAATCGCAAACAAGCGTCTCTGACTGATGAACTAACAGGTTTGCATAACCGACGTGGTTTCTTTGTGATGGCTGAACAAGAGTTAAAAATTGCTCACCGAATGAAAGCATTGTGCTGGGTTATCTTCATTGATTTAGATGGGCTAAAACAGGTTAACGACACCTTTGGTCACGATATGGGAGATGCCTTGATTATTGATGCGGGTCAATTACTCAAGCAAAGTTTTCGCAGTTCTGATATTGTTGCTCGCTTGGGTGGAGATGAGTTCATTGTTTTCATCTCCAGCTACTTTAAGGACGCTGATAGTATCCAAGAGTATCTGCAAGCAAATATTGCCAACTTTAATCAACAACAAAACCGTAATTATGAACTTTCGATGAGTATGGGGATAGAGTGTTACTCACCAGAAAGTGATATGTCACTAGAAGAAGTAATCGCCAGGTCTGACAAATTAATGTATGCTCAGAAGCGTCGGAAGCGGCAATCTTTTACATAATTTATTTCTTGGAAGTCCCTTAGAACTAGACACTAAAGTAAAAAAATTAATTTTTAAGCAGATTTTTTCCCCAATCCCCAGTCCGCAACTCCCAGATTAAGATGGAATTTTAAGGCTTAATGACAAAAGGCGATCGCTCATGAATCCAGATTTGTTGTGAATGAGAAGGAGTCAGAAGTCAGAATGGGCTAAACGCCCCGCTATCGCTAACAAGAGTCAGAATACCCCATACCTGAAGTCAGGGGTTTCAAGCAAGGAAAATTTTTCTTTATCTCCACGATAGCGACGCGGACTCGCTTTCCGCGCACCCCTGTCGGGAAGCAAGCTACGCGCAGCATCTCGTAGAGAGCGAGAGCGTCTTAGATTCATCCACTTTTTCGTGACGCTTGTAGACTCGCTACCGCTGCGCTATCAGAATTATTCTGTTAGCGGATAGCTAAGGTTTAGCCCATTCTGGCTCCTGACTCCTGAATTCTTCTTCGGTAATTTTGTAATTCCGATGAAAGGTACTGTAAATCCTTAGCCGGAAGCGACTTAACTAATCTTCATGTCCGGTTTTTTCTTGGCAACTCGATCTGAAATCAAAGCCTTGACATTCTGTAGCTTTCAGGAATTGCCTAACTGCACCACCAGGCTGACAACTCACTAAAGTTGAACCCACCACAGCCAGTGTAATTACAGTGGCTAGTCCCAGCACAGTCGTTTGTTTTCTCGGTTTGATTGTACTGACTAAAGTATCTATCTTAGTGGCAGTACCAACAACTTCAATTGCCTGAAGTGTTTTTAAAGCAATAGATGCATTGGCATAGCGATGTTTTCGGTTGCGTTCTACCATTCTCATTAACCACGACCGAAAATGCGGACTGATTTGAGGAACTAATTTTTGGAAATTAAAGCGATAGTTATCATCAATTAATTTCCCAATGTCAACAGAACGGGTATTGGTAAGTAAGCAAATCAGGGTTGCTCCTAAACTATATAAATCTGATGCCTCAGTTAGGGCATGACCAAACTGTTCCTCTGGTGGCATAAAACCTGGGGTTCCAGCTACAAAGCTGCTCAGGGCTATTTTTGCATCCTGCATTCTCGCTAAACCAAAATCAACTAGGTAAGCATTTAGTTGTTCATCAACCAAAATATTCTCTGGCTTAATATCCCGATGAATAATTGGAGGAACTTGCTTTTGTAAATCAACTAAAATTTCTAAGATTGACAGAGCAATTTCCTTAATTTCTTCAGGATGAAAGCTACATTTTAAACCCAGAGATGGCGCGTTTTTATATTCCTGTACCAGATAAAAAAATCCTGGGATCTCAAAGGAATCTATATAACGAGGGATGCGGGAATGATTCAGTTGTTGCAAAATTTCAATTTCGCGCTGATATGCTTTCACTCCTGACAAATCAGCACTCGCACGAGTAAAACAAAACTCTTTAATCACCACCTGTTGATTATAGTTGAGGACATTAGCTAGGTAAGTAATGCGTCCCCCTTCACTATTGCGTCCTAGTTCGGTGATGACTTGATAGCCTTGTTGAGAAAAATCTGGATGGTGATTTAAGGGAATTACCCTTTTATGTCCATTCTGCACACCAAGCTCCATTATAGAAACACATGAGTTTGATTTTGTCAAGGCTTAATTAAAAAACTTAGATCCGTTCACCCAGATTGTTAGCCCCATGTTCTCCTGTTTGGGCTAAGGCACATTGGCAGAAAGGCAAAATTATCACCTTTGCGCTAGCCAATCAACAATCTGGGCATTGACAACATCTGGAACCTCATCGTGGGGACAATGACCGGCATTGGGAATGGGAACAATTTTAATTTCTTTGCCATTCTCACGCGCCTTTTCGTAAATCTTTGCCCCAGTAATTGGTGTCCAGGGATCGTCAGCACCCCAAATTACTAGTAAAGGACGTTCTACTTTGGGCAAAAGTTCCTCTGGACTGGGGCCAGGCGGGGCTGTGAGAATGGAGGCAAAGACTTGTTGCGCTCCTTGATCACAAGAGGGAGTATAAAGTAAATCAACTAATTCATCGGTGACGGCTCGGCGATCGCGGTAAACTTGGTAGAGAGTGCGGCGAATTTGGGCTTTTTGGCGGATGCGGTTATAGACAAATTTACCTGTAATTGGCGATCGCACAAACCGATTAAAAGCTGCCATCATCATCCGTAGCGGCGGGTTCAATTCGTGGGGACGATGACTCAACCCACCCGCAGAGTTAATTAAAATACCACCAGCAGCAATTTCTGGATATTCTACCAATACAATCAAGCTCAAAAGTGCGCCGATGGAGTTGCCAATAAACACAGCAGGTTCGTGGATGTGTGCTGTGCAAAAATCTTTCAGCAGTTCCACCCAAACTTCTACACTGTAATCAATAAGTGCTTTATCAGAACCACCAAAACCTAAAAGGTCTATAGCAAACACCTGGTAGCCAGCATTAGCTAAAACTGGGATATTTTTGCGCCAGTGTCCAATAGAAGCACCAAAGCCGTGAACCAGTACCAAAGGGCGTCCTGTACCCATGACAGTATACTTAATTTTGTAACCCTTCCAAGTCCAAATGAATTTTTCAAAGGCGTCTTGAGTTGCAAGCTGCTGTGCCGTTACAGTCATTATGAAGATTAATAAAGTGTTTCTTTAATATAGTAATGTTCTCTGACCGTGAACGGTGCAAGCAACTCAGCCAGCACACAATGCCGCAATCATATTAACTCGCCCTATTCTTCGACCTGACTTGAAATCATAAAAGCCTTCTCCTTGGGGGACTATAGCCGTAGCCATAGTCGTCGCGCTCATCCATACCAGCCTCGTCGGCATACACAATAAATTCAGGTTTAACCGTGGCTAGCTGTTTGAGAAACTCTTACAACATATTCCATTTTGCTACGTATCCCGGTTGTATCCCTTGTGGAACTGCTCAAAATTCCAGTAATTTGTAATTAGTGAAGTCGTTGATTAGTCTTTTTAACTTGGATATGGAAAAAGTGGAAACAGCTAACAAAGAGATTCAGTCGCCGCTTGATTTTCTCAAAAACTTGTTAGTTGCTCGTTGGCGATCGCTCTTACTGCTGTTGATAGGAGTATATTTACCTTTGCAGGTATTTGAAATCCTGACAGTGAAGATATGGGAGAATCAAGCAGGTTTACCGTGGGATGTGCCTATTTTGTTAACAGTCCATTCTACAGCCAACCCACAGTTAGATGTTTTAGCTGTCACTCTCGCTATGATTGGGTTGCCTTGGACGGCGATACCGATTTTAGGTGCGATCGCACTCATATTACTACTTCAAAAACGCTGGCGATCGCTAGCTTATTTACTCACTGCCTCACTGGGAAGTGTGATCATCAACCGCATAGCGAAGCAATTAATGCATCGAGTGCGTCCACAATTGTGGGAGTCTATTGCACCTGAGTATAGTTTTGCATTTCCCAGTGGTCATGCCATGACGAGTATAACTCTAGTAGCAATTTTGCTATTTTTAGCTTGGGCTACCTCCTGGCGCTGGTTGGTTCTCATCTTTGGTAGCTTATATATCATCGCTATTGGCTGGTGTCGTCTTTATCTGGGAGTTCATTTTCCTAGTGACATTCTCGCAGGTTGGATGGTTGCATTAGGTTGGACAATTGGCGTCAGTTTAATTATCAAACCCCATAGTACTAAAGCCCAATCTGTAGATGAGGAAAGCGCTGAGGATGAAACTACCTTACTCCCAGAAGAAAGAAAGTTGATCGCTGAGGAGTAACATTTAAGATTTAGTTTGGGGCTGAATCCCTATCTAAATCTTCCCTATTTTAATCCTGTTGATGAGCAAACTTATAACCACCCCACAGAGAAAGAGCGATCGCAACCACCAGCAAAATCGGTATGCTGTACCAAGGAAATTGGGACAAGGGTAAATGAGCAACTGCACGCAATCCCATGCTGGCGTAGGTTAGTGGCAACAGGTAAACTAAGACTTTGAAAGTCGGTGGTAATGTCGCCGGGTCAAAGAAAGTCGCTCCTAAAAATGACATGGGGATAATGATAAAATTGTTGTAGAGTCCGACTGATTCGAGCGATCGCACACTCAACCCCACAATCACCCCTAACCCGGCAAATACCGAACAATTCAGCGCCACCAACACCAGAAATAGTGGGTTGATAAAATTCCAGTTTCCAGTCAACAGCAGCGCTACCAAAATCACCGAACCGGAAGTCATCAACCCCCGCACGACTCCCGCCAGCATTTTACCGATATACAACGCTAGGGGATGTATGGGAGTTAACAACAATTCCTCAAAGGTTTTGGTAAATAATCTGTCCCCACAAATGGAAAATGTCGTTCCAGCAAAGCTAACCGTCATCGACGAGAGCGCTACCATCCCTGGTAATATAAATTCCAAATAATTGTTGTAGCTACCACTAATTCCTGAACCTGGTTTGATGGAACTACCCAAACCCAAGCCAAAAGCTAAAATATATATCAGTGGAGATATTAAGCCTGATGCCGCAATTGGTAAGATTCTCACACGTAAATCTAACCAATCTCCCCAAAAAATAGTCAGACTATCAGCTAGGAAGATTTGCAATTGCGAAGTTTTGAACCTCTTGCCCGAAGGTAGCGCTCTTTGAGATATCACGTGCTTTCAATTACTTATCAAAATTTTATTAAGTATTAATTTACATTGTTTTACACATCAATTACTAGGGGTAACAAAAATATCTATCCTAAAAATTTAAATTAACCACAAAATCTAGATGTTTTAAGCATTCTTACTACATTAATTGTGAAAATTTAGTTAGCTGTATCTGATAAAAATGAAAAATATGGTATAATTCATAAATAAATTGTTTGCAAGTGATTAATCAACTCAAGCAGCGCAAAGGTCATAACTAATAACAATTCGTTAACGATTAAATAAACAAAGATACTCATTAATTGTTCCAGATAGAAACAACAACCGACTAGTACTACTTGGCTTAAGAGAATGTTTGAAAAGTATTAGGCGAATAGAATTCGCTACTACATAAACAAAGTCCACCTCTGTGGACTAAGAGAAAATCAAGAGTTTTTAACCTACGGGGGTGGATTTGGTCTGTGTAGCTGCGAATTCTATTCGCCCGGTGAGTAATAAATTAGACTTTTCAAACAACCTTAAAATTCTGTCCAGATATCTAGATAACTTCCTATTTTTCGCATTTAACAAGAATATTGCACAGAAAGTTACAGGCAATTAAAGTCCAGAATAGGCATACTTAAAGAGGGAGAAAACTTTAGACAACTCCCTGCCAAATCAGCGTGAAGGTGATTAAGCAACAATGAGACGTAAATCTACTGGTAGATCGGCTACTACTTCTAAACCCTCTGTTTTCCAATCCCCTCTATTTAACTTCACCACCATCGCAATTATGGGAGGGGTGTTAATTTTGGGAATTGGGATTGGTATTGCTTTTAGTTCTACAACCACGTTAGCCCCATCAAATGTGGCTTCTCGTGAATTTATTGACACCAAAGCACCAAACCCTGAAATTTGTGTGCAGTACGGAGCCAGCGCGATGGTGATGGACGCAAGACTCTTCGTCACCCTCAACCCCTTCAATGTCTATGTTGCCCAGCCTAGTATGCGTCCTGGATGCGTAATCCGACAAAATAACTGGGCGCTTTTAGAGCAACGTAAGCTGGTGACATCCGATCAGGTAAGAGATTGCAAAAATCGCCTGAACACCTTTGGTTTTACAGGGAACTTGGACAGTGACAAACCTGATATTAGGTGCATATATCAGAATGAAGCTGCTCAAAACTTCTTCACAGCTCAACCAGGAGCAGTTGGAACACCTCAGGAAACGGACAGATTTTAAAATTGGGCATTGAAAAGAGGCAGAGGGGCCGGGTGCGGGGGGCGGAGGGGAAAACTCTTCTCCCTGCCCCCTGCCCCCTTCCTTCTTCCCCTGCCTCCTTATCTCCTTTTAGGAAGAGGTTGACCAAACTCAATGATCTGGGGATCGGGAGCATTGGAGATTGTTGGGACTGGAAATTCCGAGATCCCAACAGGGGGAGTATTATTCAAATTATTGGGCTGATTTGGGAAAGAAGGCGGGGGAAGAGTCAAAGCAGGTTGTTGAGAAGATGTATTGGGAGTTAGGGGGGGTACAGTGACAAAAGGCTGGCCTGAGTTGGTAATAATTGCTGAGGGTAGTTCATTGGATGGAGGCGGAACTGTGAGTAAGGGCAGTTGTTGATTAGTATTGCTTACGGGTAAGTTACTCGGTGGCTGTGACTTATAAGGTGTTTGAGGTTGTTTCTTGGGTGAAGGTGAGGAGTTTCCTGCTTTCACGGCAGTTGTTTTACCAGAAATAACCGGACGTAACACCCAACGAGTGGAGTTTTTGCGGGAAACGGGTTGCAGTTGTATCTGTTTGGGATTAAAAATAGTCCCTGGTGCTAAATCTAAGACAATGCGTGTGTCGTTTGCGTTCAGTTGAGAAACGCGAATGCTTTTAATTGCTCCAGAATAATTTTGCAGCGTGGTAACTTTGCCCAACTTAGTATTCGGTAAATCTACAACTAGACGCGAGGGTTGCGCCAGGTAGAAATAGCGGGGTGTTGTGCCTGCTGAAAGGGTGATTTCAAGCTGCTGTGTCTTGGGGGAAAAACGCCAATTATCTAGCTTGGCCACTGGTGTAGCAGCAGTAGTGCAAGTTTCAAGGGCGATCGCTGCGTAAAAGCCTAATATACTGATGCTAAATAGTTGCTTGCCCCATTGGCAAAATTGCCTAGTCTTTAGTCCCTGATCCATTCTTTTTATTTGCTCCATAAAGCCCATACAATGCGCTCACATTGCTGTTTACTTCGCGCTGCCAATCCCGTAGACGCGATGAATTGCGTCTCTACATGTCGTCGCGCCAGGATTACCGGACTGGGGACTGGGGAAGAAGCAAGGGAGCAGGGAGCACAAGGGAGAAAAGTTTTCCCATCTGCCCCCTGCACCCCGTCCCCTTACCTCTTTTCAATCCCCAATCCCCAGTACCCAGTACCCAATCCCTAATCCCCAGTCCCTTTTTCAATTAACTTTTTGAGGCACAGCGGTAAACTTCAGAGTTTGGGAAATGCCCTGTACGGTTAATTGACCTGTCATATTACCTTTATCCACAAGTTGCATTTGGATTGTCACTGAGTTTAGAGGATCATTTTGGGGGCGAGGAATATTACAAAGGATTGAACTACCAACTTTTCCAGATAAATTTAATTGTTGATTTCTAAAGATGCCTGCCAGAGAGTGCTTTTCGTCAGTGTCGGTCTTAGCGTTTGCCGGTAATACGGAGGCATTTAAGTAAATACCCGACTGTTGAATGTTTAACGTCAGGGTATCCGATTTTTCACAATTCGGCAAATTCTCCGCAAGGGTTAGACGGTAACGGCCGTTAACGGTCGGAGGAGCCTTGAGATTGTTTTCTCCGTAAACACTGACAGTTTTAAACAACAGTAGTACTGACGTGATTGCGACTCCGTAAAAAGCCAAAGATTTGAAGTTGAAATGATTCATGCTCTTAATTTCTCAATGTTGGCTCTTGACTGCTAATGTCAGGAAGCATGGAAGCTAGATGAGCGGTGACTTGACTGTAGCGGCGGGTAATCAGCAGAGAGGAGCAACATTGGATGGCTAGTTGATCTGTATATCTTCCCAAGGTTTGACGCTCGATACCCCAAGTGCGGCTAGTACCAGCAATTGTCAAGTCTACATTTTTTGAGGCTTCGACTACTGTTTGGATTGCCTCTGGAGCTTGGACAATTTTGATTTCTATGCGATCGCGTACACTACTCGGTAATTGCTCCATCATGATGTCCAACTCATAATTAAGTTCGTCTTTGAGGCGATTGTCGGGTAATACATGTAAAATCTGCAACGTACAAGTTTCATGATTGATTAGCAGTCTGAGGGCTAAAATCAGGGCTAAATCATCATGGATATTTGCAGAATAAGGCACTAACAAGCTTTCTAAGCGATCGCTTCCCCGGTCTATAAATACTGCTACATCCACTGGTGCAGTGCTGAGAAGTTGACCGACTCTTCCACCTAAACGATTGCTACTAAAAGCTGGGCGATGCCATCCCAGCAGAATTAAATCAACTTGCTCTAGTGCGGCTATCTGTGCGGTTTCCCGTGCGACATTGCTAGATATGCGAACGATGGGATGCACATGAGAGCGTGTTTCTAGCGGTTCGAGAGTATTAATCAACTCTTCTAACTGCTGACGGCGCTGGGCAATTAATCGGTCTGCTTCAACTGGTGTACTTTCAAAGGCATAATCTTCTTCAAATTCAATCAGGCTAAGAGGGTTAACCACGGCGGGATGTCGGGAACTGAGAGCAAGGCTGACTGCCAACTGTAGCAAGCCTTTTTGGGTACTCGGATTAGCCACAGGCACTAAAATTCGGTAAGGACGAATGTAAGTGTCGGCATCACTAAGGCTTGTAGCTGTTTCTGCTTCTAACTCTGGTTCTACTACATCTAACCTGATTAGCTTCTTCGGATATGTCCATTCCAGTAATGGCGAGGTCATGAATGTAGTTACCAATGCCATAATTACCAGCATGGTAAATATTAAAGGGGAAATTACCCCTAACTCTAAACCAATGTTTAGCACTATAAGTTCGGTCAAGCCGCGAGTATTCATTAACCAACCCAGTGCCGAGGCTTCCCGTTTACTAATGCCACTGACACGAGCTGCTACATAAGTGCCAATATACTTGCCTGCGATCGCCACTCCTAAAACCAACGCGCACAAAAGCCACAATTCGGGACGGTTGAGCAAGCCAATCTCTGTTCGTAAACCACTGTAGGCGAAAAATATTGGTAGCAAAAAAATCAGGACAAAATCTTCCGTTTTGACTGCCAATTCCCGCACTAAATCTTCATTTTTGGGCATGGCTGCTCCCAGTAAAAATGCCCCAAAAATTAAATGAATTCCAATTAGTTCGGTGATTAATGCTGATGCAACCACACCCATATAAATCCCAGCTAGCAGTAATTGGCTGAGTCGTCCTGCACGGAGGTAGTGTTTAGCAAGGCGTTGCAGAAACCAACGTCCCACCGTCAACATCAAGCCGATGTAGACTATACTGGCAATAATTGTGGGTATAGCACCAGCAAAGTCGCCAGTCCGAGCAACTGCGATCGCTACTGCCAACAAACACCAAGCTGTCACATCATCTACTGCTGCACAAGTTAGCGCCAACGTTCCTAACCGCGTTCCTTGTAAATTGTTTTCAGTAATGATTCGTGCCAACACTGGAAAGGCAGTAATCGACATCGCCGCCCCTAAAAACAAAGCAAAGGCGGTGAAAGATACACTTGCATTGGAAACTAGAGGATAAAGTACCACCGCTAGCAATGTCCCCAGAGAAAAGGGCATTAAAATGCTGACATGAGAAGTTAAAACAGCTACTTCTAATTGTCCAGCGAGGTATTTGGGATTTAGTTCTAGCCCAATCAAAAACATGAAAAATATTAGTCCCACCTGAGACAAAACATTGAGAAAAGGAAAAGTTTCTGGCGGAAACAAGGTAACTGCTAGATGAGGAGCAACTAAACCAAATAAAGATGGGCCGAGCATAATTCCGGCGACAATTTCACCAATTACCAACGGTTGCTTAATAGAACGGAATCCCAGCCCTACTAGGCGTGAAAGTCCAATAACAATCAGCACCTCAACCAGAACGAGAACAACTATGTGCATGGTTTCCTCACAATTAACTATCTGGTTCCCTTAGATAATTCTTTAAAAGACTGGAAAATGTCAAGTTTGTTAGATACAACCAAGAGTAATTTGTGCTTCGTAGTTATATGAATTATTGTTAAGATTCAGTTGCAGTCGTGAAATATGAATTCTGATGATTTTAGGAACTACATCTAAAATAACTTCCAAATTAACGATAGCAAGAAAATTAGCGTTATATGTTAATACTATTTGATTGGTTCTCCACCGTGAGGCTCAGATCCCCGACTTCTTGAAGAAGTCGGGGATCTTTTTTTGGAACTTATTTAGGATTGCTATAGCCAGAGTCAAAACAGAGAATTACCCAATTACTAGGTAATAAATTTTGTATTTAATTTGCTTAAATGGAAGATTTTTCATAGCTTGTACCGTGCAAGAAAAAAGCAATCAGTGGTGATGCCATCAGGGTAGTAATGACTGCCATAATAACCATTATAGTGAATAGAGTTGGCGTAATTATACCTTGTTCTAGACCAATATTCAGGATGATTAACTCCATCAAACCACGAGCATTCATCAGAGCGCCGATAGTTGCAGATTCGCGCCAATTTTCCCCGCCCAATTTTGCCGCCAGCATACAAGCAACACCTTTGCCGAGAATTGCGATCGCAATAATTAAGAGCGTAATTCCCCACAAAGTAGGTGTGTTTACCAATCCAATTTGAGTGTTAAGTCCAGAGAAAACAAAAAATATCGGTAACAAAAAAGAACTAGTTAAAAACTCCGTATATTGGCGAATTTGCTGGGCGAATTCTCCCCGTGGTGTCACTGCTCCTAACACAAAAGCACCGAATATTGCATAGATACCAGTGACATCAGTAAACCATGCACAAAACATCAAAATTATCAACATTAAAGTCAGGGTTTGTCTGTTCACACCTGCATCACGTTTCGTCATCCGTGTGAATGCTTTCAGTAGAGGTTGACCGAGAAAAATTGCAAATAGCACGTAACAAATGCCACCACCAATTGCTAATATGGCAATACTCAGAGAATTTTTCACGCTAGCAAGCACGATCGCTAGTAAACACCAGGCAACTCCATCATCTACCGATGCTGCACCCAAAGCCAAAGTACCGAAGCGGGTTTGTGCAAGACCGCGTTCGTAAAGAATGCGAGCTAACATGGGAAAAGCCGTAATTGTCATCGATGCACCCAGATACAGCGCAGCTGACCACGGCGTTACCTTTGGTTGAAAGAAATCACCATTGTGATAAAACCAAGAAGATGCGATCGCTCCTAAAATAAAAGGAGTAATAATTCCAGCCGCAGATAGCAAACTTGCACTTTTGATATGATGTTTTAACAGTTTAGTGTTGAACTCTAAACCAATTAAAAACATATAAATTACCAACCCAATCTGACTAATAGCATATAAAATCGACATCGATGGATTGGGTATCTTGAGTCCGACAGCAGTAATGATAGGAAGCTTAGGAAACAGCCATTGCTGAAAACTTGGTGCAATCAATCCTAAAAGTGATGGTCCTAGCATTACCCCTGCAATCATTTCGCAAACAACATCAGTTTGACCAAGATAGCGGCGTCCTAAAATCGTAACAATGCGACAAGTAGCTAAAATAACTGTGAGTTGCAGAAATAGCTGAATAACCAGATCAAAATTTGACATTACACTTCCTTAATTTGCGTCTCTGCATTGAAGAATCTCCCCAGACTCCAAAGCTTTTCCTGTTTTTTCATATACAGCAAGGAATAAGGTACTCTTAACTGAGGTGAAACTTTATTGATATAGCAACGGACAAGGAAGTTAGGACATTAACTGATGATAAAACCTATATACAAAGAGACTTTAAACCCAGTCCCCAGTCCCTAATCCCAGTCCTCTGCTATATATAGCTTTGTGCTTAGAATTTGTACCTCACTTACCTGTAATCTTCTGTATGACTACTACATCAGCATAAGTGTCAATTTGGGAAATATCACATAGCTGTTTTTAATTTGATTAGATGTAATAGGCAATGTGCTGCTTTGGTTTCCAAAGTTGTAGCAACTACCATGTTGTTCTGAGAAACGCACACAACTGTACGTCAATACAACATATTGCATCCAAACTAAAACCGCCATATATAATTTTTTCTGATTTGTTAATTTGTGATTTATCACATTTTTCATCTATGTTAAACCATAATTAGCTGTAAGTACGCATATATATGCGCCCCTATTTTACGGTTTAATTACCTGAAAATTACTGTAATTTTTGATGAAATTAGTTATGAATATTTAAGATATTACAACCATTCTCCACCCCGAAAACGCCAACGCAGAAAGATAATTCGCATCAGGCTTTGGGAAGTAATAAAAACTGCTAGCCACACGACGCTATAGTGCAATAAAAAAGCTCCCCCCGACAGTTCTTCCTTCGGTAAAGGTATTGGTAAAAAGCCAAATAGTTTGACTCCACAAAACACAAACATCAATTCCCATATACCAGCTAAGAGTTGATAAACTGCGGGCCAATCTCTATCCCAACGTGATTTTTGCAGATAGTCATAAAGCACATCCCAGCCTAAGCCAAAGATGGCGACATAGGCAAGTATCCAAAAATAAACCGAGTTAGCGCCAGGGCCAATCCAACCCATTGCAAAAGGCAAAGATACGAGTACGCCGACAGTTGCAAGTAATAATAATCGAGTTTGCCAACGGCCAAATAAAGTTGGTGTCATAAAAGTGCTGAGTTATGAGCTATGAGTTATGAATAATATAGAGAAATTAGAGTTTTTATCAATAGATTTTAACTAGCTTCATTAAAAGTTTAGGAAGATTGTTGTATTTGCGATCCTTGCAAATACGACAATCTTAGCTAGCCCCAAAGCACCAACACAGCTAAGTAGGTCGGCAGAATAAAACAAAACTATGTTAACAAAAATGAACGAGGCTGAAACCCTGCTGCTCCCTGCCTCCTGCCTTATCCCAACGACAAATATTGACGCCCACCTACTTATATTATTATGATGGTTTCAGGTGATAATCAAATTTAGAATGGTAAGCTGCATTGGCAAAGTCCATTGAAGGTATTGCTTCCCAATTGATTACATCTTCTAATAAAGCTTGATAACCGAGTGTATTGGGATGAAGACCATCTTCACTCAAGCGTTTGAGCCGCCAAGTTTCACCGCGTTCCATCCACTGCTCAAAAATATCTAAATAGGGAATCTGACGTTGATTGCAAGCAATTCGAGTCGCTTCTTTGTAGCGGTACTGATCGGCATGATTATAATAAAAACAATCTAAAAATGGCATCTTGCTTTCATCCACTGGCACCATACCCACAAATAATACAGGACAAAGTTGCTGTGCCAAATCTAGCAGAGAAGCAATTTCCTTTTCAAATACGGTAAAATCTGTGTAGCTTCGGCCATCAGGACGCGCCAACCGCGCTGAGTCGTTAACGCCTACTGATAAAATAATTAAATCAGGAACGCGATTTCGCAGTTCACCCCGGTGGCGAAATTCAACTTCTAGCCTTTGTGCCACTTGTTGCGTGCGATCGCCTCTTACCCCTAAATTATAAAGAATATGACCCGCACTATCCGGCAACATCCACCATCGCCGTAGTTGCTCGATCCAACCTCCTTTTTCTGGGTCGCCGAATCCATAAATTAAGCTGTCCCCCAGCGCGACAATCTTCATAGGCTGAAAGTGATTTGGTGGTACAGACAGCTGCATTGAGGAAGAAGCTAAAAATGTGTGCATTTAACAACTATATTTTATATCTTTACAAGATTCTATACATTTCTATACCATAGATAACTATCTTTAGTGTGCAAGCTATGGGGTTTCTATGGTTGCAAGGTTAATATTGCTACAGTTGAGCCTCTGAGATAGAGAAGAGCGCAAAAGAAAACATTAGAGGAAGCGATCGCCATATAATAGCGATGGATGGGGGAAATTTTCTGCTGACTAGACGACCATATACTACAGATAAAAAACGCTTGTCTGCACCAGATGTCCCGTTAGAAGAGCTAGATTTAAGGGCAAATGACTATGTTAATTTGAGCCGTGAAGATATTAAAAAAAATTCATTTGTTTGCCAGAATTGTCTGGTAGGCTTGGATTGTTTGCTTTGCGATCGCATCCCAGCTAAAATTTTCCAAGGCATACTTTTGGGCGTTTAATCCCCGTCGTTGGCGTTCTGCGGGATTTTCCAAAGCCTCTTGTAGTAACTCTACCAGTGATTCGACATCTGTTGTGCCTACCCAACCCGACTCACTATCACGTATCTGTTGACAAATATGCACTTGGTCAGAAATGACTACGGGTACTCCTGCTACCATCGCTTCAGCTACAGCAATCCCAAAATTTTCGTAGTAGGAAGGCAAGACAAATAAATCGGCAGCTTGTAGTAAACTAACTTTAAGTTCACCAGTAACAAAGCCAGTAATTGTAGAGTGCGATCGCAGTGGTGAATTTTGGATTTGGGAGATTATCTTTTGCTCATAATCTGGATCTTGAGGATTTGTCCCAGCTAAGACAAAATGAAACTTATAACCAAACCCTAACAGCTTCTCTAGCGCCGGAATCAGCAAATTTAACCCCTTTTTTGGGTCAATTCGTGACATAAACAGTACCAAAGGTACGTCTTTTGGTATTTCTAATTGACTACATATATTTGTCAGACGAGATTGAGGGGGAATTACACCCAAAGGAATTACCAAATCTGGTGTAGATACTCCAAATCGTTCTGATATTTTAGCTTCTTGATCGCTGGTAAAATGAATTGCTGCGGCACTAGCTAAATTTTGACGTTCTATAATTGCCACATAAAGCTGTTTTAATTGCTTTTTCTTTTGTAAATCAGCCGGATCGAGAGTACCCAAAGGGCGGAAAATATAAGGTAGCTTCTGCTGACGACACACAATAGCAGCAGCACTAATTATAGGCGAGAATAAAGCATGAATATGTGCGATGTCAAACTCGTGAGCATGACGTTTTAGCCAGTTTAATAAATCTAGGGAAAATTTGTAGCGACGAAACGGGGCGCAATGAAAGTAAATTATCTCATAACCATCTTGTTTAATTGGGCAATTTAAAGGAACATCCAGAGGTATTTGACCATTATCGCCATTACTATCAGTTGTCAGAATTGTAACTTCCACTCCCTCTTTTACTAATGCTGGCCCTAGCCCTAGCACCATTTGACTGGGGCCGCCGTAAATCAAAGAAATTGAGGGAACAATTTGTAATATTTTCATTTTTTTGTCATTAATCAAGGGCTTTTAACCCACCTCCGTGGGTTTTGTCTGTGTAGCCAAGCCAGTGCGGTCTTCTCCCAAGGGGAGACGCCAAGGGCGATGGGGGTTTCCCCCATGAGCAACTGGCGCGCAACTTATAGTCGCCAGGGCTAGTAATAAATTAGACTTTTCAAACATCCTATTAATGACTATTAACTAACTCTTGATAAAACTCCAATTGCTGTTTAGCCAAAGCTTTATTTGTATATTTAATCATTGCTTTTTGATAACCCATTTCACCAAGATTATGAGCAAAATCTGGTTGATCCATTAATTGAACTAAGCAATTAGCAAGAGCTTGAACATCACCTTCAGGAAACACTAAACCAGCATCGCCAATTACATAGGGAATTTCACCAGAATCAGAACCAATTACAGGTACTTGGCAAGCCATCGCTTCAATTAGCACATGACCAAATTGTTCTTTCCAGCCAACAGAAGTTAAGGTTTTAAACTTGTAAGTTGTTTCTGAAGGTAATACTAAAGTACTCATTAAATTGATATAGTTTGTCACCTCGTCATGAGGAACACTTTCTACTAAAATTAACCGTTCTTTAATATTCTTTTCTGTGGCTATTTTGATTAATTCACCTTGCAACTCTCCCCGACCCAGCAAGAGTAATTTCCAAGGTTTATTTTTCAAGGTAATTAAGGCTTGTAAAAGTGTCAATAAACCCTTTTCTTGCACAAATCTTCCAACAAAACCTACCACAAAATCTTCTTTTTTAATACCAAATTTAGCTGCTAACTCTGGTTGAGCTTTAGGAGTAAATAAACTTTCATCTACACCCAGTTGGGGCATAACTTTAATTGCTCCTTGATATCCCCGTTCTCGCAAAACTTCTGCTCCATCTTGATTACCAGAAATAATGCCGTGGCTGTGATTGAGGTTATACTTTTCTAATAAAGCAATTGGTGGTTTGAGATTATATGGAAGATTCCACCAGGTAAAAAATAAATTTTTTGCCTTGAGTCCTAATAGCTGATTTAAGGCAATCATTTGAGTATAGGCTAAGGCTCTAGACCCTTGTTCTACTTGGATGATTTGGGGACGAAATTGTTTTAATAAAGATATCAAATCAGCACCAAAGGTCAGAAGCCCTTGGTGATTTTGACTAAAGTTAGAAACTGGAACTATTTTAAATGTGCCTTCATCACGGTATTCAGTTTCAATAATTCTATTTTGGACGCCACCTGGTTTCCAGCGCTTTGGAACTACAACTGTCACTTCAATATCGGATTCTAATTGAGATAAAGTGCGTAATTTTTCACAGTTGAGGTCTACGATATAAGTATGACTAGCAACTAAAATTTTCATTTATCCTTTCTTATTCACTAATGACTAATGCCTAAACTTGTTCATCCAATCGACTGTAAACTTGACCATCGTTCCATATTGATTGGATGACAGTACCCAAGGCTTTGAAAAACCCCAAAGTGTAGAAAATAGCGCGAGTAGCAATTTTGATGGGTGAACCGCTTTTATGGCAAGGTGGGCGTCCTAGAACGTGACAGTCAAATAAACGGGCGTATAGGCGTAAAGCTTGAGTTGCAGTGAGGTTTTTCAGCCCAAGTAGGAAATGGTTGTGATAAAAAGTGAGTTGATATTTGAGCGATCGCATACTAATATCATGACAACCCCCTGTTTCTTCGCCTAAATGCACCAAATGGGCTTCTGGGTCGTACCAAATCTTATACCCTGTTTGTCGCACCCGCAAGCAAAAATCTGACTCTTCGCGCACTGCACTACCACGAAACCTTTCATCAAACCTCAGTCCATACTTAGTAAAAATTTCGCGGCGAAATGACATATTGCAACCCCTGGTTGTCAAAACTTGCTGGGGTTTGGTGGTATGTACTAAATCAATATGATACCAAGCAATTCCTGGGTCCATAGCTTCGGGAGGCAGATATTCAATCTCTAAATCTCCTCCAGAATCACCTAATTTCATTCTATCAAATACCCGTCCAGCAACAGCACCCACTTCTGGATTTTGCAAATAATTTTTCGCATGGGCTGCTAACAATCCAGGGGTTAGCTGAACGTCATCATCAATAAATAATATTATTTCACCAGATGAGCGGCGAACAGCATAATTCCGCGCCCCTGGCAAACTCGCCCAATCTAAGCGCAACCATTTAATTTTAGCTGCATCTGCCATCTCTTCTAGGTAGGCTTGAATTTCTGCTTGATGCTTTGGAGTTTGGTCTACAACTAAAACTTCAAAATTGGGATAATCCTGTTTTAATACATCCACAATGCTATCTCGTAGTGCTTCCTCCCGCCCGTAAGTCGGAATGACTACAGTAATTAATGGCCAATTATTCATGAGTTTTTTTAAGTAATTTTACTACTTCTATAATAGCCTTGTAAAAATTAATTTTCTAGTTTTGTAGTGGCGTGGCAAGCTTAAAATAGTGCATTAGTCGTAGGTTGGGTTGCGCTCCGCTCCAGCCAAGCGACAATTTTTTTGCAACATTTTAGCCTTGCCACGCCAGTAGGGTGTGTTACAGCGGTTCTCGCTCACGTAAGGTACATCTGTAGGGGCAATGCCCTTAAACCTTGCGATCTAATTCTGTACCACATTTGAGTGAAAGCCGTTATACGCCGTAGGCTAATGAACCCTACAAAATTCAAGAAAATTCTGACTTTTTAACGTCAGAATTCACCTTCAGTCAATTGTTTACACTACTACGGCATAGAGATTATCAAATAACTCATTTTGCTTTTCAGAGCTATGCACAATTTGGGCTTGAGCTGATGCTCCTACACTTAAAAATTCTTAGTGTTCTTGTTTATCTGGTTCTATCAATAAATTGGATGATTTGTTCCACTGCATACGATAATTTTTGCCATTTTTATTTCATTTAAATTGTTTTGAGACGTTTTTTCTTGTTTTTTTGCTGAGGATCGGCCTCTTCTTTATCTTGTTTCTCCAGTTCTGGCAATTTAAAAAGAACTCCCGCAAAAAACCAATAGTAGACAGCAACCGGATCGACATCCAAAGGATAGTAGTAGGTGTTGTAGCTAATAAACAATATAAACACCCACAAAGCTGCTCCGTAACTGCGGAAATTACGGTTTTTGATGGAGCGATAGGTTTTAAAGCCAATAATAGTTAAACTTGTTACTAAACCGAGAAAGGCGAGTACTCCAAAAATTCCAACTTCAAAAAGTACTTTGGGGTAATAGGTTTCTATAAGCTTAGTTTTACCCATTACTCGGGCAGAGTTAGTTGCTCGACCTAAGCCACTTCCCAAGGGGCCATCTACGTTTTTCCAATTCTCTTCAAATTGCTGGACGATAAAATCTTGAGGTGGTGAAGCTTCCCATCGACCTGTAAAACTCTCGGTTCTCTGTTGCACGACTTCAGGGTTAGTCACCATTGCTATTCCTAGAACTAGAACCAATCCTATGCCTATGGGGATAAATCGTTTCAGGTTGCCAAGTTGTCCAGTAAGCAGTAGCAAAATCCCAAAGCAGATTGGTACTAAAGCTAAGGCAATTCTCTGTCCAGAGATTACAGCATTGATAAATACTGTCACTAAAGAACCTAAACCAATCAACCGCCATATTGGGGAGGGATCGGTGAAGCCAGTGGCAAAGGTAAAAAAGGTGCTAGAAATTAAGAACCATGCCCATTGCCAAGGAGCTACAAATGTCCCTGGTAAGCGAATAACCCCTTCTTCAGGACTATATAAGAGCGCTCCACCAAAATAACACCGAGCTTCTAGTGATGTGACAAATAGGGCATTTCCTTCAAGTCCTCTAGTGCCTTTACATACACCAGTTAGTAGTAAAAAGTATTGAATAAATCCCAGCACACAGCAAATCAGTATGAGAGAAATCTGGAGGCGTGATAAAAATAGAAAATCTCGCTTATCTCGAATTAGATAGTAGGCACAACCAATCAGGGGGACATAGCCTAAAAATACTTTCAGTCCTAGAATGCCCATGCCTAAAGGTATTTCTTCGGTTGCTTTTTCCAGTAGTCCAAGGTGTGGCGGGTTAAACTGCTGTCCACCATTGATAAACAATAGTGTTAGCAGACTGCAAGCAAAGACTATATAAAGTGGGGTTTTAATCCCTTGGGGAATAATTATGGGTAGTCCCTGCTTGCGACAAGTCTGCCAAAGCCCAATTAGCGCTGGAACATAAAAAGCATCTTTAGCTAATTGAAGTATGGGACTATTGCCCAAGTAGTAGGTGATAGTACCCCCAATAGGTACGTAAATGATGAAGGCATATAGGGCTTGGCGCGGGTATTTGTAGGAAAGGGATATGACGAATATCCCTAAGACGCCAGGGAGTGCTGCTTTAATTCCACCTACAAAAAAAAGTAGAATGCCAAAGAACAGACTGCCAAAGGTGGCGCTGGTGACTAAGCTAATGAACTCTTTACGTGCTTGGGCTGCTTTGCGCTTTTGGGCTAACTGTTCTTTAAGGCTAAGAGTAGGAGTTTCTTTTACAGCCTGTTTTTTTGATTTTTGATTTTTTGACTTAGATTTTGGCATAGTGGCGCTGTAGCCTATCAGCCTTAAAAAACAATCTTTAGCTTACATATAAATGGATTGCAATGGCTATAGTATGTACAAGCCAAATTCATCCTTAATTGATTGAGTTAGAGATTTTCGATCAAAAATATTAAAGTTTAACTTCATTGCACCGTAAAAAATATTTTCTCCTGTTTCTACAATGTAAACTGCTCCTGGAAATGGTAATGGTTCAATAGGTTTATCTTTGCTTTCTAATACGCCTTTGATTTTACCGTGGTCTATATAATATTTGTAGTACCCATAGCCCCGATTATATTCTGCATTTTCTGGTAAGAAATTTAAGTCATATCGGAGAATATTGGATGTACCGCACATGGAATAGAAATCTTTTCTTTTAATATATATATGATTACTACCTTCTTTATATTTATAACCCTTATTGATAAACCATCCATTAGAGTTAGGATGTTGCTTAATAAATGCTGCTAAGTTTTTACTGATGCAATCATCTGCATCAACTGCCATAGTGTGAGTTGGAGAAAATTGATGAGCATACATTAATCCCTTCAAGATTTTTCGCCCTTTATCTGTGTCTCCTCTAGCTATAGGGTTTGTCTCGTTGGGAGAAGGAAAATCAACTGTAATGTAAGTAATTTGGGGATGATTAAATTCTATTTTTGGCTGTTCATGGCAAACGACAATAGCGTGAAAATCAGCAGAGGTTTGATTACAAATTGATTTGATGCATCTTTCAAAGGATTGGGTGACACGCTCCCAAGAATTGGAAACTTGCGGACTTTTAAGTGGGATAACAAAAACAAGCATTTTATTACCTTGTAGAAGATAATCAATGAACACACACAGACCTCTTTTCTTGTTATAAAAGAGGTTTAAAATATACATACAAAGTGCAAATATACAGCAGAATTCAGGAGCGGAGCCGGAGACACTCCGCCTCCGGTCAGAATGGGCTACGCCCCAGAAGTAAAACAGTTGTAATCTCTGGTTTTGAGATTTAGCTTGTGTACTTCACTCAACTTGAAATCTGCTGTAAATAGTAAATTTTCCACAGATGACCAAGGCTGGTTAATTTGCAGAAACTATGATGACGAAAAATTTGCATTTGTGAAAGGTGAGATAGCAGCTACTCCCTTCTCCCAAAGAATACCTAATTTAATAAACTGTGAAGACGCGCAAGGGATGCGTCTGCTAGAGAAGAGAAGGACATCAAGAAAAAGGAAAAATATAGATAGGTAATCTGATTGTGGGAAGGGAGTAGGAAATGCCTATATGTGTTGCTGGACTTGCGAAACTAATTCATTTGTCCAGTGGTTTGCAAGATCAGCATTGGCAGCTTCTACCATAACCCTGATTACTGGTTCTGTGCCAGAGGCACGAACCAAAATTCTGCCGGAATCTCCCATTGCAGCTTCAGCAAGTGCGATCGCTTGTTGCAGAGGTTGGCAATTTTGCCATCCTAAGCGGCGATCGCGATCGACAACTCGCACATTCCGCAACAATTGTGGATAGGTTTGGAAGCTTTGATCTACTAATTCGCTTAAGGGAACACCCGCTTCTCTCACCAAAGCTGCTATGTGCAATGCTGTTAACAAGCCATCCCCAGTTACGGCATAGTGACGGCAAAGAATATGACCTGATTGTTCGCCGCCTAGCATTCCTCCAGTGCGCTGCATTTCGGCTTGCACGTATTGGTCGCCAACTGCGGTACGAATTAAGTTACCACCAATTTGCTGCCAAGCTTTTTCAAAGCCTAAGTTGGCCATGACTGTAGATACAATCAGGTTATCTGGCAATTGCTGGTTTTGTTGCAAGTGGCGTCCCCACAGGTAGAGAATGTAATCGCCGTTAACTTGCCTACCTGTATTGTCTACTGCTAAAACGCGATCAGCATCGCCATCGAAGGCAAAGCCGATGTCGGCGTTGTGTTCTTGTACTGTTGCTGCCAGAATATCTAGGTGTGTGGAACCACAGTTAACATTAATGCGATCGCCATCTGCTTCGTTATGCAGACAGATTACCTCTGCCCCCATTTCTATAAAGACTGATGGTGCTAACCCAACTGCTGCTCCCCATGCCAAGTCTAAAACAATCTTCATTCCCTGAAGATTTAGGGAACCGTTTAAGGGTTTTTTCAACGCCTCGCTATAATGTCCCACTAATTCAAAACGTGAGTAATGCCGCCCACAATTATTAACTTTGGTAATAGGTGATAGCTTGCCACGCAGTCCCGCTTCTATTTCTGCCTGCAATGTTGGCGGTAACTTTCCACCATTAGCACCAAAAATCTTAATCCCATTGTCTTCTGGGGGATTGTGGCTGGCAGAAATCATCACTCCACCGATGGCATCAGTAATGCTGGTGAGATAGGCAATGCAAGGAGTGGGACACAATCCCAAATACCAAACTTCTAACCCTGCTGCTGTTAACCCTGCGCTCAAAGCCATTGCCAGCATATCGCTGGAGTTTCTAGAGTCCTGTCCGAGGATGACTGGTCCTACTTGAGTCGCATGGTTACGTAAAACAATCCCCGTCCAAAAACCAACTTGCAATGCCAGAGGCGCACTCAATAATTCTCCCACTCGTCCGCGAATCCCATCTGTGCCAAATAAAGGATTTGCTGGTAGTGGGATTAAATTCTGTCCAAAACTGCTCTCAATCCCTTTTACCAATTCCTCAGCCTCGGAAGCAGAATCCCCAGGAAAGCCTGATGTTCGAGTTATAGATGAAACCATATTTTTAAACACTCCACACAATCACACTGAAAAATAGCACTTAAGACTTTATTCAGCAATTTTGACATGCTTTTTCTCTTTATAAATTCATTTTAGTTCAAGGTTTATTTCCGTAATAATACTGATTTTATGTCTCTCAAAATGTAAATATTTCATGAAGTAGGTCGTATTGGTTTTTACATTATCAATAAAGTTTCCACATTTTAGCTAATTATTCCTTTTATGCCCTCAATTTTTTGATTGATTTTTATTTGTATTGGTTCAGACTTTGCAATGACATAAAAATCCCATTTGATTTTTGAACGTGGTAGTCCCTGCCACCGAAATGTAAAGTTATATTCTCTTGATTTTATTATGTATAAAAAACTACATAATTATCAGAGCTTAAAAAATTTTAATATAAATTCTCATCAAATAGTTTTAAGGTAACGTTTTAATGGCTTTTTTAGCCGTTAGTGAATCGAAACTCCGGCAGTTAACTTTTTAAAGTTGAGAAATTTAGTATGAGCAGCAATTTAGCAACCAAATTACGTGTAGGCACTAAGAAAGCCCACACAATGGCAGAGAATGTAGGTTTTGTCAAGTGCTTTTTAAAAGGAGTAGTGGAAAAAAACTCTTACCGGAAACTAGTTGCTAACTTCTACTTCGTCTACTCAGCGATGGAAGAGGAAATAGAAAAGCACCGCCAGCACCCAATTGTTTCTAAAATTAACTTTCCTCAGCTAAACCGCAAGCATAGCCTAGAACAAGACTTGAGTTATTACTTTGGTGCCAACTGGAGAGAGCAAATCAAACTATCTCCCGCAGGTGAAGCTTATGTCAAGCGTATCCGAGAAATATCTCAAACCGAACCAGAACTGTTAATCGCCCATTCATATACTCGTTACTTGGGTGACTTATCCGGGGGACAAATTCTCAAAAATATTGCTGTAACAGCGATGAATTTGTCAGATGGGCAAGGAACAGCTTTTTATGAGTTTCCAGAAATTACTGATGAGAAGGCATTCAAAGCCAAATATCGGCAAATTTTGGATGAATTACCCCTTAATGATGCTACAACCGATCGCATCGTTGATGAAGCTAATGCCGCTTTTGGCACGAACATGAAGATGTTCCAGGAATTGGAAGGTAATTTAATTAAGGCGATCGGTGTAATGCTGTTCAACAGCCTCACACGGCGTCGTACACGCGGTAGTACTGAACTCGTCACTGCTGAGTAATGAGTGCTGTGGTGTTTCTAGTAAAAGAGCGATAGCTCAAAAACGCTCAAAATATTTAGGGGCAATAGCCTTGTGACTGCTTTTGATTCGTGAAAGCAAGCATGGGGAGATTGCCCCTCAATTATGTTAATTAGCGATTAAATTTTTGAGAGCATCTTTAGCATCAGCGTTTTCTGGATCTATCCACCAAAGATGAGCGGCTTCTTCATAATTTTTCACTTCTTCGGCAGATGTCGCTTTTTGTTCCAACTCCTCTACCGTTTGGGCCACAGTGATTTGAGGAATTAAAACCAAATCTAAACTCAACAAAAACGGCAATATTTTCCGGTTTACTATAGACTTTCAGCTTAAAATAACTAAGTCAATCTTCAAACCAAGCTTAATCTCAGTATTTAAGTTTGTAACCCGTAAAACTTACCATACTGGGTAAATCAGGCAAAAATATGGCTACGAAAATTCCTGTCACAGTGATTACAGGCTTCTTGGGTAGTGGAAAAACCAGCCTAATTCGCCACCTGCTACAAAATAACCAAGGACGCCGCATTGCCGTAGTAGTCAATGAATTTGGCGAACTCGGTATTGATGGCGAATTGTTAAAATCCTGTCAAATTTGCCCCGAAGATGGTGAGGGCGACACTAATACTAATATCTTTGAATTAACTAACGGCTGCTTATGCTGCACCGTACAGGAAGAGTTTTACCCGATGATGCAAGAGTTAATCAAGCGGCGAGATAGCATCGACTGCATTTTGATTGAAACCTCTGGTTTAGCCTTACCAAAACCCCTAGTGAAGGCTTTTCGTTGGCAAGAAATTCGTAATGCTGCTACTGTAGATGCGGTGATTACGGTGGTAGATTGTGCGGCGGTAGCAGCAGGGACATTTGCTAGCGATCTAGAGGCGATCGCAGCCCAGCGCCAAGCAGATGATAATCTAGAACACGAAACACCCTTGCAAGAACTGTTTGAAGACCAACTTGCTTGTGCAGACTTGGTGGTGTTAAATAAAATTGATTTGGTAGATGCCGAGACAAAAGCCAGAGTTGAGGAATTAATTAAGCAAGAGTTGCCCAGAGTGGTGAAGATTGTCGAGAGCAATGCCTACAGCGGGCATTCTCAACTTGATGCGTCTATATTATTAGGATTCCAAGCCGCAGTTGAAGACAATTTAGATTCTCGTCCTAGTCATCACGATACCGAAGAAGACCACAATCACGACGAAGAAATTACCTCAACTAATTTAATTTTGGATCGTACCTTTGATCCAGAAAAGCTACAACAGCAGTTAGAAAAATTAGCACAACAACAAGAAATTTACCGGATTAAAGGCTTTGTCGCAGTGCCAAATAAATCCATGCGCTTAGTCATGCAAGGCGTGGGAACCCGATTTGATAAATTTTACGATCGCCCCTGGAAACCAGAAGAGGCTAGGCAAACGCGCTTAGTTTTCATCGGGCGTGATTTGAAGTCTTCAGAAATTGAATCACAACTTGTAGCTTTATAATTATACCCAGACCCCGACTTTTTAAAGAAGTCGAGGGTCTTTCTCCTAAGAGTTAAGAGTTATGGGAACTCCAAGAAATAAATTATCCAATATTGTGGGGTGGGCGTGTCTCGCCCGCCCAGTCGATATGGCGGGCAAGATGCCATAGGTGTCAAGTTAAGCTCAAACTAATTATGTCAATAAGCATTTATGCTTAAAAGCTTGGTTTGAAAGGGACAAAAAACGAACTTTTTCAGGGACTATTAATGCTTTGTTTATTAGCATCACTCCCGGCTTGCGTATAAAAGTCAGAATAGGTTCACTTTTATACTTAGTTCCTAACAAAACCCATCGTTGACAAATGGGTTTTAACCTTAAGTTGACACTAATGGCAAGATGCCCACCCCACAAGAGTTAATTAAATATTTTTTTATTTGGAAGTCCCTATAAATAACTAGTTAATTCAAAACAAAAATTCTTCACTTGACAAAAATATGACTATTTCTCAACTATTTAACGTTGCCAATCTTTTCGTATTACCATTTTGGGCGTTGATGATTTTATTGCCAAACTGGAAAGTCACACGTCAGATAATGTCATCATATCTACCCTTTGTGCTTTTAGCAGGGACATATTTATATTTGTTTATTAACAGCATTACGCCAGAAAATGCCCAAGCTTTATCGAATCCTCAATTAGCTGATATTGCGCGATTCTTTGCAGATGAAAATGCTGCGGCAACAGGTTGGATTCATTTTTTAGTGATGGATTTATTCGTCGGTCGCTGGATTTATTGGGAAGGACAGAAAACAGGTATTTGGACAATTCACTCTTTGGCTTTATCTTTGTTCGCTGGGCCTTTAGGATTACTATCTCACATCTTGACTGACTGGATTACTAAGACATTTTTCCCCAAGTTTCAGCAGAATGAAACGGCGACGTTAGCAGAACCAGAAGTATCATCAACTGGCACATAGTAATAGTGGTTGACATCTGTGCATTGGTATCAACTTAACGTGAAACGAGCGGTTTTTGTCTAGTTCCCAGTCTCCGATTGGAAACGAGATTTGACTTTAGTCCGCGGAGGCGGACTTTGCCTGTGTAGCCGCGAATTCTATTCGCCAGATATTAAGTCTTAAGTTGACACTATTGATAATTGGTAATAGTTTACTCCCATTACCAATTATCTGATTTTCAAATCATTAACCGTTATCGTGTCTATAATCGGCATCTAACCAACAGCGTGGGAGAACTTCACCAGAAGGAAAAACAAGATTTTCTTTCTTAAAAGTATCAGGTGGCTGTTCTTCTTCACCTTGTTGTTCTCGTCCGTGAACAACATCATTATTCGGATCAAGTAATTCTTGAATTTCCAGAATTTTTACCAATTCACCAGAGTTTTTGATTTGTAAAAGCATAGAGATTGCCTCAATAAGTTTGCATGAAAGTTAGGAGTGAGTCTCAAGATATACTCACTCGCGTCTCAACCAATTTAGAAGGTCGAGATTCCTTAATTGTTAAAGGAAATTTTTACCAGAGACACATAAATGAATTACACAAAATTTATATACGTGTTTCTGTGGTTTTCATCTTTATAAAATTGACACAACAATTTAATCCTCAATCTAGCATTTCAAATCAGAAAATACTGACCGAGAAAATTGTCTAATTCAAATAATCTTGGTTGTAGAGATTAGATTTCGCGTTGATATTTTTCTAAAATGTCAACTAATGATACTTGGCATTGCAGTGGCAATAAATCACTTAAAGGAAGTTCACTTCTACCGCCGCCAATTTTTACCGTAATTGATTTCAAGACCTTTAAAACTTGATCTTCACTTACATTGTTGGAAGTAATTAAGGGATACAACTGTTCCGCAACAAGGGTGTGCAGTTTGGCATTAGATAAATAAAGATGCCATTTGGCAATGTCTATGTAGACATTTTCGCCAATTTCAGCTGCCAGGGCTTCCAGTAATTCTGTGGTATTAGTCTTTGCCATAAAAATAACCCTACATTAAGAAAAAGTGCGAAATCTCAGGCTTTTTTACATTATTGCTCAATTAACGGGCTGATTCCACTACCACAGGTTACAATCGCCCTAGCATTAGCAGTCCGTCTTCAGGTGGATTTAGGTGGAGTTTCGCTGTAATTAGCGATCGCACTAATATAGATTAAATGCACCAATACTATTCCTGTCCAGCTTGCAGTCAATAACGGCAGCCATTCCCAGGTAGTGGCTTTCAAGATGTGAAAAAACCATAACCCAGAATTAATCGTAGCAGCGATCGCCACATGCACGGCAAAATTCATCCGGTCATCGATCTTGCGGTAATCAGGGTCTTTGCGATCGGGTTTGCGAGGCCAACGAGGAGGCATAAATATTTGTTACAGATTTAAATACACCCTATTCCGGGTAATTGAAACTTTAGCAGATTTTTACTTAGGTTTGATCGGCTTCGGCAAATCATTCACGGAAGCAATGCGATCGCTCGGATGACGCGCTATATAATTCTGATGGAATGCCGCAGCCTGATAAAACCTGTATTAATTTTTAATTTTTAATTTTTAATTCCACCTTGCGGTACTAGCTAGCCTGACCAACTTGTGTAGCTTCTGGAATTTCAATCAATTTCCCAGTTTTGACATCATATAGATAGCCATAAATTGGAATTTCTGGCGGTACTAATGGATGAAAGCGAATCCGTTTCACGTCTGCATAAACGCTTTGTGCCTGTTCGGTGATAGTCAACCAGTCAATAAACTCGGCTTCGCTTGAACCTCCTCCAGAACCAACATCATGCCAACCCGTTTCGTCTATTTTGGCGGTTTTCAAACTATTCGCCAGTAAATTTCGGATAACTTGGTCTGTGAAGGTTTCCATACCACAATTCGTGTGGTGAATCACGAACCACTCACGGGTACCAAGTAACTTGTAAGAGATTACTAAAGAGCGAATTGCATCATCACTAGCGCGTCCACCTGCATTCCGAATTACATGAGCGTCTCCTTCAGCCAATCCAGCAAATTTTGCTGGGTCAAGTCTAGCGTCCATGCAGGTGAGAATAGCAAATCGACGAGCCGGCGGGATAGTGAGGTCGCCTTTGTCACCAAAATTTTCGACGTAAGCGTGGTTAGCTGATAGGACTTCTGTTAAAACTTGACTCATGATTTTAATTTGATGTCTCTGTGGGCAATAGTTTAACCAGTAAGTTGATATTGCTGATTTAACTACGGTAAGTCGATAGATTTTAGATATTTTCTAAAAAGTACTTTCCCACGAGTTCATCTAAAAGGCAAGTATCGTTCCCCGTTAGGGGAAGTGGTTATGTAAAGGCCAAAACTGGAAGCTTACACAGGAGGGCATGGAATTTGTTTCCATCCCCGTTAGGGGAAGTGGTTATGTAAAGAAACTCATCACCATCTTAGTGATGATGACGAGCTAGAAATCGTTTCCATCCCCGTTAGGGGAAGTGGTTATGTAAAGGCGTTACAGGATATAGAGATGATTGTATGTAAGGGTCGAGTTTCCATCCCCGTTAGGGGAAGTGGTTATGTAAAGAGTTACCTTCTGGAAACCTTACTAGGCAAGGGTTTGAGATACCCAAATCGACACCACTTTTTAAATTGTCAATAGTTGTCAAATCATTCTCAATAAGAGACTGATTTTGTAGCCTGAAACCCTTGCTGTGCAAACAATCGACACCAGTCAACGAAGTTATGCGGTTTTCAAGGTTCTGGCGAGTGGTGTCGATGAGTTCAACATACTTGGAAAAAAGGTATAGTAATTTACCTGAAATTGTCAATATTTTGTCAAAATCCTTAATATTTATGAGCGAGAATGTCGGTAAATTAGGAATCTTAACAATTTTCTTCTGATGTTTCACACGCAGCAATACTCACCCAGCGACTAGAACCATCTTGCCAATGTTCTTTCTTCCATATAGGGGCATTGTGTTTGAGCGTATCAATAGCATATTGACAAGCTTCAAACGCTTCACTCCGATGGGGACAACCCACCGCGACTAAAACGCTGATTTCCCCAACTCGCAAACGTCCAACGCGATGATGAATCGCAACTCGATTCACATCAGACATAGATAAGCGAATATCAGCAGCAATTTGATAAAATATCCGCAATGCCATCGGTTCATAAGCTTGATACTCTAGAGCAATCACAGGTTTACCA
This sequence comes from Nostoc sp., assembly GCF_036916655.1. Lineage (GTDB taxonomy): Bacteria > Cyanobacteriota > Cyanobacteriia > Cyanobacteriales > Nostocaceae > Nostoc. The sequence continues at coordinate 4,503 of NZ_JBALFY010000006.1, read as the reverse complement.
TCGGTTTGATTGCGAACCATGCCACTCATCACAACCACAGCACCATTGGCCGGATCGTCAGACTTGGTGTAAATTTCTTCAAGAGATAATGGTGCAAAGGTAATGGCAAAACTATCTTCGGCTCTTGGTTTAACAGCAGAGGTAAGTGTGATTGTCATAACAGCTTTGATATTGTATGGGCTTTTTATATTGTCTCTGAAAAAAGCTTTGATAGTCTATGTTTAATGGCTTTTGTTAATGCTTGTGGGCAAAAGCAGATTTTTGCAGTTGATAAATTTTATTGCCCATCACGATAGCAATTAAAGGTTAAAATTCTCTTTCCATAGCAAAAATAATTTTATTTGTTAACAAAAAATTATCATAATCCAAGTCTTCTAAAATCTATTTAAAATAACCAAACTTTACTATTATTGCCTTTAAGTCATATTACTATAATTAAAGTAATCAAGTTATCTGCTTATTAAATTATTTCAATAATCAGATAGTAATTTGATTCGGCTATCAAGTGCAGTCAAGGCTGAATTGCCTACAAAAGTGTGACATTGATGGCAATGATCACCTACAGAAAGCCCTATAAATCTACGTTTCTTATTAATACGAGGCAAGTCGTCATTCGGCAATAGTTAGGAAAAATTTAATGACATCTTTCGTGTGTAACAAAGAATCAGCGAGGCTTAAGGCTTTGCATCAGTACCAGATTCTCGACACTCCACCAGAAGAAGCATTCGACGATCTAGCGTTTTTAGCCGCACAGATTTGTAACACACCGATCGCATTAGTTAATTTAATTGACGCTAACCGTCAGTGGTTCAAAGCCAAGGTGGGGTTAAATATACCAGAAATGCCACTAAATAAGGGGTTCGACCCGATTTGTCTGGAAAGCGGCGAAGTTTTGATTATTCCTGACACCTTGGCTGATGAACGCTTTGCGACAAATCCTCTAGTTACCTCTGCTGAATTTGCTGTGAGATTTTATGCTGGCGCACCTTTGTTAGCATCGGGAGGAGAAGCGATCGGGACTCTGTGTATAGTCGATCGCGTACCACACCAAATTAGTTTGCAACAGGTGGAAGCACTGCAAACTCTAAGCCGTATGGTAGTTAGACAACTAGAAATCCGGCGGAACTTAGTTGAACTAGCAAGCATAAAACAGGAATATAAGCAGGTACAAGAAGCATTACACCAAAGTGAATCTATTTTTGGCAGTTTCTTTAACAGTTCACCGATGATGATGGGAATTGTCGAGTTAGTAGATAATGACATCCTGCACATTTTGGATAACCCCGCCACAGCAAAATTCTTTGGACTCACGCCAGAAGCAATGCAAAATCGGCTAGCGCGAGACATGGGTGCAACAGATTGGTGTATATCTCAATGGATACATTATTACCGTCAAGCAGAACGCACTCAATCACACGTCAAGTTTGAATATTCTGATAATATTCCCCAAGGGCAAACATGGGTCTCAGCCACAGTTGCAACAATTACAGCAAATTCTGGTAGTCGTCCGCAATTCGTATATATGGCTGAGGATATTACAGAACGCAAACAAATAGAACAAAAAATCTGCGAACAAGCAGCATTACTGGATATTGTTAGTGATGCAATTGTTGTGCAAGATTTGTCCAACAAAATTTTATTATGGAACAAAAATGCTGAAAAACTTTACGGTTGGAAGTCAGAAGAAGCGATAGGTAAGCATTTCAATGAACTTTTCTCCACTGAACTTTTGGCGCAACACTTAGAAATTTATCAAACTGTCTTAAAGAATGGCTTTTGGCAAGGTGAGTTACGCAAAACCAGCAAATCTGGTAAGAGACTTATCATTGAAAGTCGCTGGATGCTGATGAAGGATGAGTATTTTCAAGCCAAATCAATTCTCGCCGTTGATACTGATATTACCCAGAATAAGCAACTGGAAAAGCAAGTTTTACGTACTCAACGGGTGGAAAGTATCGGCACTCTTGCTAGTGGTATTGCTCATGATTTAAATAATGTGTTGTCACCAATTTTAATGTCAGTGCATTTGCTCAAATCTAAAAACCACGATCAACAGATTAGTCAGATGCTCTCAATAATAGAAAGCAACGCCAAACGTGGTGCTGATTTGGTCAAGCAAGTACTGTCATTTGCTAGGGGAATTGAAGGCGATATCCAAGGACAAACCCTTACACCTCAGCACACTGTACTGCAAGTCAAACACCTGATTTCAGAAATGCAGCAAATTATCTTACAAACATTTCCCAAATCAATCGCAGTACACGCAGAAATTCAGGAGGATTTGTTACCTATTTGTGCTGATAGTACCCAACTGCATCAAGTACTAATTAATTTGTGTCTGAATGCGCGGGATGCCATGCTTACAGGTGGAACTTTAACAATATCTGCGGAGAATATTTGGATTGATGAAATTTATGCGAGTATGCATATAGGGGCTACAGTTGGTGCTTACATTGTCTTGACAGTTGTTGATACTGGGTCTGGAATTAGTCAAGAAATCTTAGATAAAATCTTTGAGCCATTTTTCACTACAAAAGAGTTGGGAAAAGGTACAGGGTTGGGGCTATCAACAGTAATGAAAATTATTAAGGAGCATGATGGTTTTATTACTGTATCAAGTCGTGTAGGCAAGGGTACAAAACTTCAGGTGTATTTGCCAGCAGTTAATCAAGTTCCAACCCAGTCTTTACAAAATATAGAAATCCCGACGGGAGCGGGAGAATGCATTTTGGTTGTAGATGATGAAACTGCCATTCAGGAAATTACTAAAACATCTTTAGAAAACTATAATTACACAGCAATTACTGCTAGTGATGGCATGGAAGCATTAGCAATTTATTCCCAGCATAAAGAGAAAATTAGTGCGGCAATTATTGATATGATGATGTCCAAGATGGATGGAGCAACTACCATTCGCACATTGCAACGCCTAAATCCGCTATTGCCGATTATTGCTGTTAGTGGACTGGCAACAAGTGAGCAAGTCCCAATCGATAAAACGGCTGAGTATACAGCCTTTTTACCTAAACCTTATACAACGCAAGAATTATTGAAAACTCTACATGCAGTTATTAGCTATTAGTAAGTAGGCATAAATAAACCCAACTATGTAACGAAAAGTAAAAGCGTTGAAAACCTTGCGATTGCTTCACTCCACTTCGTTACATACCCTGCGGGAAGGCTTACGCCAACGCAATGACATAGTTATAAATTTTCTCACTCACCTACTTAATCTGCACAATCTAGACGATCGCAATCATATCTACCTTTAATCTCTTGATTGAAAAAGCTGCCAATGGAGTCAGAGGAGTGTAAATCTTCCCAAGTATTCTCGTCTACGCCTAAGTATTGATAAACAGCGCCACTTTGAAACTCAACTTGCAAAATCTGTTCGTTGCGATCGTAGCCTACAGCCATAGCCATTGAGGAGACGACTGGTAGCATCAAAATTGGTTCTTCTTCAAAAGGTAATGCAGTTGTTTCGGCAATCGCTTCGTTGAGTTCTTGCAATCCTTCATAAGCCTGTATTGGCGCTGGAATTTCCAAAAACTCTAATTCGTCGCCTCGATCGAGCAACAACTGCAAATATCCATCAGAGTGAGCGATCGCTACTAAACTGCTCAAATCTACCTTAGATAGCTTCATTTATTTGGCGCTCTCCTATTGGCTTAGTCGGGAGTGTTAAAGTTTTATACAATACTTAAGTGCTTTTATAGTACAAATATACTATAAAAGCATACTGCTGTCAAGTTTTTTTCAGCAAGCCTGTGTTATGGACTGGGCGGGCAAGATGCCCACCCCACAAGAGTTAATTGGATATTTTTTTGGAAGTCCCTTAGTCCGTGCGTAAGTCCTGAGAGAGAATGGTATGTTTGTTTTTGCAAGCTTGTATTAATATCAAATGATCGATGGAGCTTCAAACTGAAATTGATAGAGCAATAGCAGCTGTTGATTACCAGAAACTTCAAGCTGAGTTTCAAGCACAGAATGAATTGTTGGTGATTGAGAACTTTCTCCCAAACTCCATCATTGAGCAATTCTTGGCGCTGTTGCCGTCTTTGCAACCTGCTATCAATCGCAACTATATTCCCAATCATAAAAAGGGCGGTAGTATCAGCCGCTATAGTTTAGATAGCCTAGCTCCAATTTTCGGAGAGTTTTATCAACTCAGTGCCTTTTTTGACTTTCTCAACCAAATTACGACAGAAAAACTCCTTCCCTGTCCTGATGCCGATCCACATACTTACGCGCTGTACTATTACACTGAGCCGGGGGATCATATTCAGTATCATTACGATACCTCTTATTATCGTGGGAAACGCTATACAGTGTTGCTTGGTTTAGTTGATAATTCATCCAGTAAGTTGGAATATCAACTCTACAAAGATATTCCTGAACGGGAAACGCAAAAGCGATCGCTCTCTTTAACTCCTGGTACACTAGTCTTATTCAATGGTGACAAACTTTACCACAGAGTTACTCCTTTGGGTGACAATGAACAGC
>NZ_JBALFY010000005.1:0-6776 GCF_036916655.1 Nostoc sp. | reverse complement strand
TTCTTTCATATAGGGAGTTGTGTATTTTATCTATATTAACTAGATCCAGCTTATCGTTATGTGTAATTTTTCACAACTCATTTAGGATTGCTATAGCAAGTTTTACCGCTCTAGGAATTAACTTTTAGTCACAATATTCAGTTAGACAGATTGTTTAACCCTAGATGAAACACTGGAACTTCGGATATTTTTGGCATTGCTATCTACCCTAAGCTAAATAAGCACTAGGGTAAATAGCAGTAAAATGAAACAATTGAGGCAGCTTCTGTTTAAAACACAGTAATTTGATTAATCTTAGCTGGACTAAAAATTGCTAATTTTTGATTCTATTATTTATAAAATAAACAAATAATGTAGGTTACACTACTCTCTATAGGAAGGGATAAAACTGTCTTTAGTCAGAGAAAATAAGCGCTCATATACGCTTAGTATTAGTAATACATTGCGTCTGTTTATAAATTTAAAAATCAGTCTGTGTAAAGCTTTGAGAACCAATTTCAATATTTGTATAGAAACCAAACCAGGAGATATATTTAGTAATAGGTGAAAGAGGGTAAAGTTTTGACTGGTTTCGACTTTTAAAACATCTTCTAATAGGGGAGTTTAGGCAATTTAACGATAAAGCTTGTCCCCTTGCCCTGGGCACTTTCAACTTCAATCGTCCCCTGATGCGCTTCAATAATGCTCTTTGCTAAAAATAATCCTAATCCCCATCCTGTTTGATTCCCAGCAGAAATGGTTCGACGAAATTGTTGAAATAAGATTGATTGAGCTTCTGAAGAAATCGGATTACCTTCATTGTGGATAGTGAGGCTGATATGCGTTTCAATAAGTAAGCGTTAGCTTGATGACAGGAATTTGTCTCAATGCTATTTAATTTGTCACCGTACATGATTCTCAAAAAATTTAAGTACCTCTCGTTCAGGGTGTTAAATCTACTTCAAGCGATAGATGCTTACTCCTTACCTAATGCTTTTTGATAGATAAGATATTAACTGATCGCTAATCGATCATAGAGGATAGATTGATGACCACCACACCTCGCACGCCAACCGTACCGCGTACCGAAACTGGCATCTTTGTCCACCAACTGCGTCAACTCTTAGGATTGACCCAAGCCCAATTTGCCATGCGATTAAAAGTTGCTGTGCCAACAATCGCCCGGTGGGAGAATAACCGTACCCAACCTTCACCCCTGGCACTCATGCAGCTAAAAAATATGCTACATGAATTGAAAGATTCTCCAGTTAAGTTTCACCGAATTTGCGCTCCGATTTTGCTTGCAGAGTACTTTGATGAAGAGAATTAGTGCTGAGTAAAAATATTAGTCCCTAGTCCTATTGGTGAACTAATTGAAGAAGGCAGGAGGCAGAAGGTAGACGATAGGAAAAAGACGCATGACCCAGGATAGTTCAACGATAGAACAGCTTTTTGCAGGTGATGGTGAAATAGCAAGGTTGATTCGATCGCACGATTGGTCCGAGACACAGTTAGGCGCGGTAGAAACTTGGTCGGATAGCCTGAAGACGGCGGTGCAAATTCTCTTGACCGAACTCGACCAGCCCAAGCCACCCGAAGCAAGGCTGTTAAACTCTGGGTCGCCGGGAGCAGCGATCGGGCAAACAGCAGATGGGACGACTCAAGATATTACCGATCGCCAGCAGTCGGAGAGCCAATTGCGCGTTGAAGATATGCGCCGCGCCGCCGAAGCAGAACTTGCCGCGCTCAATCAATTGCGCCAGAGCGAAGGAAAATATCGCTCGCTGTTCACCTCAATTGACGAAGGCTTCTGCACGATTGAAGTATTGTTTGACGCAAACGAAAAACCGTTTGATTACCGTTTTCTGGAAGTGAATCCGGCGTTTGAACGGCAAACCGGACTCGAAAATGTCATCGGCAGAACAATGCGCGAGTTCGTGCCACAACATGAAGAATTTTGGTTTGAAATTTACGGATGCATCGCTCTAACGGGCGTTGCACAACGCTTTGAACACCGTGCCACCGCACTCGGCAGATTTTACGATGTCTATGCCTTTCGTATCGGCGACGCAGCGGCACGACAAGTTGCCATTTTGTTCAACGATATCAGCGCTCGCAAGCAGGCGGAAGTAGCCTTGCGCTCTTCAGAAGAACAACTCCGCTTATTCGTCACCGCAAGTTCAGACATTGTGTATAAAATGAGCGCGGATTGGAGCGAGATGCGTTACCTCAAAGGCAAAGATTTTCTTACCAGCACCGAAAATGCAAGCGGTACATGGCTGGAACAGTACATTCCTCTAGAGGATCAGCCGGAGGTGATGGTTGCTATTCAAGCCGCCATTCGTACCAAGAGTACGTTTGAGTTAGAACACCGAGTCATTCAGCTAGATGGGACGGTCGGCTGGACATTTTCGCGGGCGATCCCACTGCTGAATGCCCAAGATGAAATCGTGGAGTGGCTTGGTGCAGCGAGCGACATCACCGATCGCAAGCAGGCAGAAGCCCAATTGCGCCGTGGTGCCAAACTCGATGCCTTCCGGGTGACGCTCAACGACGCACTGCGATCCCTCAGTGACCCAGAGGAAATCAAATACCAGGCGGTCTGTGTGCTGGGGAAACATCTCGGCAGCGATCGCGCCTATTATTTTGAGATTGACGAGCCACATGCTGAGTTTGTCGTAGCCCGCGACTGGCATCAGCCGGGAACACCAAGCCATGCTCGCCGCTATCCGCTTGAGGGGTGGCCGATGCCGTGGCTTGTGGACGGGCAGCCCTGGGTAGTTCGTGATGTTGATACAGACCCCGCAATGCCAGATGACCAGCGAGCGTCTTACCGGGGAAACGACATCGGTGCGCTGATCGTTGTCCCCCTGATTAAGGGCATTCGCCTGGTGGCTAGCGTAGCCACCAATCAGCACACTCCCCGCGACTGGATTCCTGACGAGATTACCTTTGTAGAGGAAACGGCAGAGCGCACCTGGGCGGCAGTCGAACGCGCCCACGCCGAAGCTGCCTTGCGCGAGTCGGAGGAACAATACCGTACCCTCAACCAACAGCTAGAACAGCGAGTGCAAGAGCGCACCACTCAACTGGAAGCACTCAACCAGGAACTAGAAGCCTTTTCTGGTTCAGTTTCCCATGACTTAAAAACACCACTGAACTACATCACCATAACGGCAGAACGCCTTTGGCAAAAACTAGATTCAACCCAGTTAGATGCAACAAGTCGGCGGTATTTGAATATCATCGCGCAGTCGGCTCGACAAGCTGGGGCAATGGTGGATGACCTACTGGAGTTTTCTCGCATGGGACAGGCTCAAATGCGCCAGACGACGGTTGAGATGAACACACTGGTACAACAGGTGCAGCAACAGTTGCAACCAGAGATGACTGGACGAGTGATTCGTTGGCAGGTTGCAGCCCTGCCAACGGTGCAGGGTGATTTGGCAATGCTGCGGCTGGTTTGGCAAAACTTGCTTGCCAATGCGGTTAAATACACCCGCGATCGCCCTGAAACAATTATCACCGTTGGTAGTAGAAATTACGAACACGAAACAGTATTCTTTGTACAAGACAACGGTGCAGGATTTGATATGCAGTATCACGATCGCTTATTCCGCATTTTCCAGCGATTGCACTCTCAACAACAGTTTGCCGGAACGGGTGTGGGACTTGCGAACGTGCGGCGAATTATTCATCGGCATGGCGGACGCACCTGGGCAGAGGGCGCGCTCGATCGGGGAGCAACGTTCTACTTTTCGTTACCTAAACAGGAGAAACAAAAATGAAGCTGAGATTTCTCTTGCTAGAAGACAATCCACTCGATGCAGAGGTGATTGAGGTGACGCTGCTGGATGGGGGCGTTGACTGTGAACTGCGACGGGTGGAAACTCGCTCTGACTTCATCAGCGCATTAGAAACCGATGAGTTTGACCTGATTTTGGCAGACTATGCCTTGCCTACTTTTGATGGCATCTCAGCATTAAAAATTGCCCATAACTTGCGTCCCGATCTGCCCTTGATTTTCGTCTCTGCCAGCATGGGGGAAGAATTAGCGATCGAAGCCCTGAAACGGGGAGCCACCGATTATGTGTTGAAACAACGGATGGGGCGATTAGTGTTTTGTGTGCAACGAGCATTGCAAGAGGCACAAGAACGTCGCGAACGCCAACAGGCAGAAATTGCGTTGCACCAGAGCGAAACCCGCCTCCGCAGAGTAGCAGCAAACTTGCCAAATGGAGCAGTTTTCATCGTGGATCGCGAATTGCGCTATCTGCTAGCAGAGGGTGAAGCGCTGAATAATGCAGGCTTGATCTCTGAGGATCTGGTGGGCAAAACGCTATGGGAAGCCCTCGATCCCGATCTGGCAAGTTGCCATGAACCTTACTATCGTCAAGCGTTGGCTGGCGAACCTTTTACCTTAGAGCATCACAGTCACGATCGCGACTACATGACTCACGGTACGCCTTTATACAACGCGCAGGGGGAAGTAGAGGCAGCGCTATCAGTCTCTTACGACATTAGCGATGTCTACGACGAGCTTCGCTTACGCAAGCAAGCCGAAGCTAACCTGCGCGAAAGTGAATCTCGCCTCCGGTTGATGATTGAAAGTGCAAAAGAATATGCCATTTTGACCCTGGATCTTGATAATCGGTTCACAAGCTGGAATTCTGGTGCCCAGCGATTGTTAGGGTATTCCGAAGCCGAAATTTTCGGGCAAAGTGGTCGCATTATTTTCACCCCCGAAGATAATGTAAAAGGCAAATCTGAGCGAGAACTGCACCTTGCCCTGACAGAAGGACGAGCGGAAAATAAACGCTGGCACATTCGCAAAGATGGTAGTCGGTTTTGGGGCACGGGCTTTGTCATGCCCCTGCGGAATGGAGACAAGGTGACGCATGGATTCATCAAAATCATGCGGGACGAAACCGCACAACGACAAGCCGAGGAACGTTTTCAGGCACTCTATGACACCACCAGCGACCTCCTCGCCACCGAGCAACCTTTGACGCTGATGCATAACCTGTTCAGCAAGCTCTCTACCCAGCTAGACCTCGATTACTACTACAATTACATGGTGGAAGAAAAAGACGATCGCCCGATGCTGCACCTGCGAAACTATGAAGGAATTTCTGAAGCGACAGCGCAGGCGATCGAATGGCTTGAGTTTGGTGAATATCTCTGTGGGATAGTCGCACAAGAACAACAGCAAATCATTCTGAATCAAGACCAACTCTCCAATCATCCCTCGAAGCAACTATCTCACATACCTGGTATCACAGCTTACGCTGGACAACCCCTGATCGTGCAAGGGCGGTTGCTCGGTGGGCTTTCCTTTGCCAGCCGCCGCCGCACCGACTTCACCCCAGACGAAGCCAGCCTACTGCAATCGGTCTGTGACCAGATGGCGATCGCCCTGGAGCGCAACAACTTACTCAACTCCATTCAGCAACAGGCAGAGCAATTACAACGAGCAAACCAGATCAAAGACGAATTTTTAGCCGTGTTGTCGCACGAATTGCGCTCGCCCCTCAATCCGATTCTGGGTTGGGCAAAGCTGTTGCAAAAAGGCAATCTTAACCCAGAACGAACGACAACTGGCCTGGAAATTATCGAACGCAATGCTCAGTTACAAGCTCAACTGATTAATGACTTGCTCGACATCTCTCGGATTCTACAGGGCAAATTGAGTTTGAACCAGATGCCCGTTGATCTGGGTGCAGTCATCACAGCCGCTTTAGAAACGGTTCGCCTCGCAGCCGTTGCCAAGTCACTGCAAATTGAGACAACCTTCCCAGCGAATGCCAGAATCGTAATCGGTGATGCTGGACGATTACAACAGGTGGTCTGGAATCTGCTCTCCAACGCTGTGAAGTTTACGCCTCAAGGTGGGCAAATCACGGTTGCACTCGCTCACACAGACACTCATGCCCAAATTCAAGTCACTGATACAGGAATTGGCATCAATCCTGATTTCTTACCTTACGTCTTTGAACATTTTCGGCAAGAAGATGCAGCGACCACGCGCAAGTTTGGTGGATTGGGATTGGGACTGGCGATCGCGCGTCAAATTGTAGAAATGCACGGCGGAACAATTGCGACTGAGAGTCCGGGTGACGAGCAAGGTGCTACGTTTACAGTCAAAATTCCGCTTGCGTCTCCCTTCAGTGAACGACCCTCTACAGAATTATCCTCAGACTCAATCGGTGATTTGACTAACATCTTTATCTTAGTCGTGGATGATGATACAGATTCGCGGGAGTACGTCGCCTTTGTCTTAGAGCAAGCAGGGGCGATCGTTACCAGCGTTGCTTCTGGGATTGAAGCCTTGCAAGCAATAGAAAAATCCACTCCCAATCTCATCGTCAGCGACATCGGGATGCCAGACATGGATGGATATATGCTCCTACAACAAATTCGGGCACAGTTGCCAGCGAGTCAAGTTCCAGCCATTGCCCTGACTGCTTATGCCGGAGAGTTCGATCGCACTCAAGCATTACAGGCTGGATTTCAACAACACTTAGCTAAACCAATTGAGCCAGCAGAAATTGTCACAACGGTTGCCCGTTTGTGGAGGCGCAAGGAAAAATATCCATGAACTAGGATCTTCAACAGTAGAACAGCTTTTTGCAGGTGACAGCGAGTTGGTAAACCAACTTAAAAAATAAACCTTACCCACCAAAGCATTGCAGTACTAAACTTCATCTTATGACATCCGATCAACCCTCTGAGCAACCCGTATCTGAATCTACCGCGAATGAAGTGTTCGACGTAGAGCAACAAGACAATAAAGATGC
>NZ_JBALFY010000004.1:0-179919 GCF_036916655.1 Nostoc sp. | reverse complement strand
TTCCGGAGAAAATGAACTAAATTAGGATTGATGGTGATGTCTAGGATCGGCTACACTTACGAAACCAGAAAGAACCTCAAGTGGGTGTTAGCCAACCGGGTGAGTTAGTTATCAAGGTCAGTTATTTTTTTAAATAAAAAAACCCCAGTTGGTGTTAACCTACGGGGGAGTTAGTTATCAGGGTGCATCTACCAATAATCTTTTCTAGAGTAAATGGGTCGCTACCGGATAAATTAGCAGAGGTTGAAGTTTTTGCTATTTGGCGGTCAGAGAAAACCTCAGAGGGGTTAGTTATCAGGGCAGAACCTACCAATTAAATATCAGTGCGCTACTTGACAAAATGGGTGTGCTAGGGTTAAAAAATAGCACTCTATCTTCATAAAAAAACCCCCAGTGGGCGTTAGCCAACCAGGGGAGCTAGTTATCAGGGTGCATCTACCACTTAAATGTTCTAGGTTTAACTGCCATACTCAGGATAAATTTATTAGAAAATTGATTGTTGTCGTGTGTCAAAAAAAACAACAGTGAATATTAACTGAGTTAGGGGAGTTAAAGATCAAGGGACATCCATCTACTAATCAAGTATTCTAGGATTAAGCACTATTTTCTGATAGAGAATATCTGCGTCAGAAGTTGCTGTTGTTTGCCAAAATAAAAAAACCCCCAGTGGGTGTTAGCCAACTAGGGGAGTTGAAGATCAAGGTGCATCTACCAATTAAGTGTTCTAGACCCAAGTAATCCGATCCGGATAAAGTTGTCAGGGCAGAAAAACCAAAATGGCACTGAATTAGAAACATTCAGGGGTAGGATGCATCTAAGTTATTAGAGGGAGCGAAAAATCGACTTGAAACTTTCGCGTTTCAAACCAGATTTAGGAGGCAAGCAGGAGAAGTTGTGACCCAGGAATTCCATATTTCCGTAACCCCGGTAGGGCAAAATGACTACTTGGTGCGGACGGAACAAGTCGCGCCTGGGGTACCATTGGCAGAAGAATTGGTGACTTGGCCCATAGCTGATTGGTTGATGGCTGCTGGGCATTTGATGAATGACCCTTTGAAGTCGGTGTTACAAGGAGATCCATTCACTTCTGGCGGTCATGAAAGCGATATCGCCAGGAACTCTGTTAATTTGGTGGCATTGGGTCAACAATTCTATAATGCCTTATTTCAAGGTACTCTCAGAGATAGTTGGATTACTGCCCAAGGTATTGCCCAGAACCACCAACAAGTACTACGCTTACGTTTGGGGCTAAAAGACACTAGGTTAGCTCGTTTGCCTTGGGAAGTGATGCACGCAGGCGATCGCCCTCTGGCTACTGGTCCTTATGTGGCTTTTTCTCGGTTCCAAAGTGGAATTTCTGGGGCTTCTCCTTTGCGATCCCAAAATATGCCCACACCACTAGAACAAGGTGGTGTCAAAGTATTGATGGTAATTGCTTCTCCCTCAGATCAAGTCCGTCTTGATTTACAGAAACAGGAAGCGATTAAATTACAGGCGGAACTTCAGCGCCAAACATCACGACTTGCTGAAGGTAGCAAGCGTTTGCCAGAAATTGAACTGACTGTATTAGACCAACCAGGACGGGAAGAACTGACGCAAGCCCTAGAACAAGGCAGATACCACGTTCTACACTACTCTGGTCATAGTAACTTAGGCTCCAATGGCGGAGAAATTTATCTTGTTAGTCGCAGAACTGGCTTAACGGAAATCTTGACTGGGGACGATTTAGCAGGTTTGCTCGTCAACAATAACATTCAAATGGCAGTGTTTAATTCCTGCTTGGGGGCATACACCCCTGCGTCCAATCCCTCTGGAGATACTGGCGAACGTAACCTAGCAGAAAGTCTGGTGAAGCGGGGAATTAGAAGCGTTTTGGCGATGTCAGAACGAATTCCTGATGAAGTGGCGTTGACACTTACGCAATTGTTTTACCGCAACTTGAGTCAGGGATATCCAGTCGATTTGTGCGTCAGTCGAGTACGCCAAGGATTAATTTCTGCTTATGGTTCTCACCAGATGTACTGGGCATTACCGATTTTATATCTCCAGCCAGAATTTGACGGTTTTCTGAGTCAGGAAACTGAGTTATCCGCAAGTAGCGAGTCGCTGAATCAATATAGTTCGCCTTTAGGGGCAACTTCGACGATGTACTCTGCTATGGCTGATGATAGCGAGATACCTTTAGGAATGGAAGATATGATTCCTTCTGGTTTGACGCGTGACTCTTCTGGGTTGGACTGGCTGGGTGAAGATACTTGGGGCGATTTGGTTGATGAAATTGAGTATGATGACCCAAGTTATGAAGAAGATTCTGCGATCGTTTCGGATTTGTTTCGTCAGTTAGATAACCAAAAAGCTGTAATTGAACCAGATCAACAATTTCGCGAAAATAGTCTTCACCAAAACCAGATTTCTGAGGAAATGACTTCTTTGCAAGAGGAAGCAGATTTGTGGGGAGAAGTCCCACCGCCGCCACCTGCAACTGCTGGAAACCTGGAAGGAAATTGGCAAAATTCTAATTTTTCGCCGCAACCACTTTCATCAAGAAATCGTACCCGTCACCGCAAGCTGTGGCCGATTGTGGGTGTTGTGGGAATCAGTGCGATCGCATCTGCGATCGGTTTCAATTGGTGGTGGCAAAATCGAAACCAAGCAACTCTGCCTAATATACCAGTAATTCCCACCCAGTCTTTACCTGATTCTCGACCGATTCAAAAGCAGCCGAACATTGATTTAGGAATAGAAGCAACTGGGATTGTCACGGCTACTGCTACGGAAAAATTGAGCCAGGGTGACTTGCAAGGTGGGTTATTGGCTGTAGAAGAACTACTCAATCGGGGCGCACTGGCTGCGGCTGAAACTGCCCTGAAATTAATTCCCAGTAAACAAGCTGACGATCCATCTGTGAATTTTTACAAGGGACGATTGGCGTGGCAGTCTATCCAAACCGGAGATAATAATTATAGTATTGATGATGCCCGTCGTTACTGGGAAACTGCTGCCAAAGCTAAACCCGAATCGCTTTTGTATAATAACGCTTTGGGATTTGCCTACTACACAGAAGGCAATCTAAATCGAGCCAATGATTCTTGGTTTAAGGCTTTGAATTTAGCTCTCAAAGAACAGAATACAGACTCAACATCCACAAAGACAGAAGTGCCTCAAGACGCTTTAACTTCTTATGCTGGGTTAGCTCTTGGATTGTATAAATCTGCACTTAGTCAATCTAGTGGTAAGCAGATACAGTATCTCAATGAAGCGATGAAGTTGCGGCAAATGGTTCTCAAGTCCGATCGAGAAAATTTCCAGGTAGATAAATTAGCTAAAAATTGGTTGTGGACGGAGAAGGCGATTGAAGATTGGCGATCGCTCCTTCAAGAAAAAGGTGAAGTAAATTGACATAATCCTCCGAATGTGCATTGCTAAAATCGGGGATTCTGGGCTAGTTCTAACATCCTCTTAAACCCTCTTAAATTTTTCTCGGCGATACCAGCGACGAATTCGCTCAGGTGAAACGCCGAGCAAATAAGCAGTAATTACTATTTGATTAAGTAGCGTCGTTTTGAATACTCCCTTTTGTAACCATCTACGGGCTGAGGTGACAACTGGTGTAGGGATAATTACAATGCGTCCGATGCGTTTTAAACGACGCATGAGTTCAAAGTCTTCCATGATAACTAATTCGGGAAAGCCGCCTATTTGCTGAAATACTTCCTTGGTTAAAAAAATTGCCTGGTCGCCATAGGGCATTTGGTAAAAATGCGATCGCACATTTACTCCCCACTCTACCCATCGTAAACTTAAAAGTGAGGCATCAATCCGCAATTTAAATGCACCAGCCACAGTCCCAGGCTGTTGTAGTGTTGTGCGAACCATGTCATCAAACCCAGTTGGCAAACGGGTATCTGCATGAAGAAATAACAGAATCTCACCGCTAGCCGCTACAGCACCCGCGTTCATTTGCACAGCACGACTGGGAGATGATGAGATAACTTTGACATTTAAAGACTGAGCTATTTCTACTGTGTTATCCTTTGAGCCACCATCTACTACTATGACTTCTATATTTGTACTAGGTTGGGTGGTTGTAATTGCTTCTTTAATATTGGCCGCTTCATTAATAGCCGGAATAAGAATCGAAATTCTGCGACTTACAATATTCTGATTCATAATTTCTCAAAGGACTAAGGTGCATCAATAATTAAGATACCTGCTCTAAATTTTGTGGCATAATCCACAATAAATCTAATTGGTAATTCTATGATTATCGATCCTCAACAAGTCCCTACAGAAAGAAACACGAATTATCCTGAAGAGTTCAAAGCATTAGTTGCAGGAAGAATACGACAACGGTTAGGAAACTTTGCCGGATTGAAAAACTTTGGAGTAAATTTAGTGAAGTTAGAGCCTGGAAGTTATTCGGCTTTAAGACACTGGCATTCTCATCAAGATGAGTTAATCTATGTTTTGGAAGGTGAACTGACATTAATTACAGATGCAGGTGCAGAAATTCTCACGCCAGGAATAGCAGCAGGATTTCCCGCAGGTGAGGCAAATGGACATCATTTAGTAAATCGCTCATCCTCTGTTGCAATTTATCTAGAGATAGGAGATCGTACTCCCAATGACCAAGCTACTTTCCCGGATGTAGAAAATTTGGTAACAGCAGCCAGCCCTGATGGCAAGTCTAGAAAATTTATTCATCGTGATGGCACACCCTATTGATTCAGAATCAATTAGGGGATTCAAATTTCAGGAGGGTTAGGGATAATCAAGCCTTAACCCAAGCGTATTTGCAGATAATTAACTGCGGTTATCTATCTGAGCGCGTTGCAAACTTCCAGAGAAGTCAACGTAGACACTCTTCCACTCTGTGAAAACATCCAAAGCAGTCGTTCCAGCTTCGCGGTGTCCGTTACCTGTTTGTTTCACACCACCAAAGGGCAAGTGTACCTCTGCGCCAATAGTCGGGCCGTTAATATAGGTGATACCTGCTTCGATGTCGCGCATGGCAGTAAAAGCCCGATTGATATCGCGGGTGTAAACTGAAGAAGAAAGACCATAATTGCTATCGTTGAGAATTGCGATCGCATCCTCAAAGGAGCTAACCTCAATCAATACCACCACTGGGCCAAATATCTCTTCACGAGCAACTCGCATATCAGGAGTTACATCATCCAAAATAGTTGGTTGAAAGAAGTAACCGTTTTTCAATGAGCCTTCACTAGCAATTTCTCCACCAATTAAAACCTTTGCCCCTTCCTCACGAGCAATATCTAAATACTTCCTCACCTGTTGGAGTTGCTTTTCATTGACAATCGGCCCAATATCTGTATTTGGATCAGTCCCAGCACCCAAGCGTAATTTACTGGTACGCTCATAAAGCATCGCGGTAAATTTTTCCTTGATATCACGATGCAAAATCAGCCGACTGGTAGCCGTACAGCGTTGCCCAGTTGTCCCAAATGCTCCCCACACTGCACCATCAAGAGCAAGTTCTAAATCCGCATCTTCCATCACCACTTGAGCGTTTTTACCACCCATTTCCAAACAGACACGCTTGTGAGTGCGTCCGCAAGTAGCGCCGACAAAAGCACCCGTTTCTGAAGAACCGGTAAACGATACTAAATCTACATGGGGATGCTCAACTAAAGCTTTCCCCGCCTCCTCTCCCACACCATGCACCAAGTTAATTACTCCTGGTGGTAAACCTGCTTGTTGAAAAATTTCAATTAATTTAGTTGCACAGGCGGAGGTATCTTCAGCAGGTTTGAGAATAACTGTATTGCCACACACTAAGGCTGGCATAGCTTTCCAGCAAGGAATTGCCACCGGGAAATTCCAGGGAGTAATTAAGGCACAGACTCCGATGGGCATCCGCACAGTCATGGCAAATTTATTGGACATTTCCGAGGGTGTGGTTTGCCCAAATAATCGCCGCCCTTCGCCAGCGCTGTAAAAGGCGCAGTCAATACCTTCTTGGACATCTCCCCTAGCTTCCGTCAAGGGTTTACCCATTTCCCGACTGATTAATTGGGCAAGTTCTTCTTTATGCTGGAGCAATATTTCCCCAACGCGAAAGATGTATTCTGCCCTCGCTGGGGCAGGGACTTTGCGCCAACTGCGGTAGGCTTTACGGGCGGCGGCTACTGCTGTATCTACATCCTGAACTTGAGAACGGGGAAATGTTGCCACCACTTCGGTTTTGTCGGCAGGGTTGCGACTTTCTAGGGTTGCTTCCTCTACAGCACTCAACCATTGGCCATCTATATAATTGCGGCAAGATAGCGGAGTTGTCATTTTGAAAATCTCCGGCTGATGATCTACTGAAACTTGTGTATTAAGTTTGCTTGCTTTCTAGGTTATCCTCAAGTTTAGGAAATTGGCGCGATAAGCAAATATCGATATAAAAGTTAAGGCACTAACGCCAATACGCCCACAGGAGAACCAGAACCACCACGTAATCTTAGAGGTGCGATCGCTAGAGTAGTACCTTTAGGTGGCAGTTGATCCAAATTTGTTAGATTCTCCAACACAATGCGCGGTTTTTCCAATACCAAGCGGTTAATCGCAAAACTGTTATCCTGTCCTGGATCTACACCATGAGTATCAATTCCTACTCCACTTATTTGCCGTTCATCAAGTAAAAATTGAGTGGCATCGCTGCCAAATCCGGGAAAGTGGGGAATCCCTTGAGCATCATGATTAAGAAATGCACTTTTATCCAACCACTTTTTTTGCCAACCAGTATTCAGTAAAACTACGCAACCAGGAGAAATTTCACCCTGTTCTTCTTCCCAAGCCAAAACATCAGCAATAGTCAGGGCATAATCAGAATTATCCGCTGTGGCTTGGCAAATATTTATGACTACCGCAGGTACAACCAAAGACTGGGCTGGGTATTGGTCAATTCCCAAAGCAGAACTATGAAAACTGTTAGGAGCATTGATATGGGTAGCGCTATGTTCCCCTAAGGAGAAACGCCGCAGGTAATAGCCATCATTATTTAGTTCAGCCACAGTTTCAAATTCTACTGTGGGATCTCCAGACCATTGGGGAATATCTACGTCAATGACATGACTTAGGTGGATAACACGTGTGTAGGTGATACTATTTTGACTTTGGGGTTGTATCATCCCAGCCTTCTATTTTATTTGTACTCAGGGATTTTTTTCAGGTGCGATGCCTGATTTGGGCTACACCTACGCAAAGATATTACTACAATAAGAAGTCTTTCAATCGATTTGACTGCAATCTTAATTCCCTATACTAAAAGAAATAATTCCCCAAACCTGTGAATTTTAGGTTAGCAAAAAGTGAGTTAATCAAAGGTTAACTACTGGTTGTTAATTTTTAATTAAACTTAGACATCTACAGAAATTAAATATGCTTTATCCAGAACCCTTGTAGAGACGTAGCAGTGCTACGTCTCTACATTTTTTCACTCATATTTCTATTGTGTGATGTCTACGTTGAGGGTTCTTGCTTTAGTGGAATCATCACAACAAACTCAGCACCTTCTCCTGGTGCTGAACTACAATCGATCTTTCCTGCATGTTTTTGAACGATAATTTGGTAGCTAATTGATAATCCCATACCTGTGCCTTTACCCACAGCTTTTGTCGTGAAGAAGGGGTCAAATAGGCGTTTGCGTACTTCCTCAGTCATGCCTGGGCCATTGTCGGCAATGCTAATGATTACATAGTCTTCTTGAATGAGGGTGCGAATGCGAATTTGTGGAAAAGTCATTTGTCCTTGGTCATTTGTCATTTGTTCAGTGTTATTTACTAATGACAGATGACTAATGAGATAGGCGCTTTGCCTTCCCGCAGGGTATGACTCTTCTAAAACATCGATCGCATTTGTCAACAGATTCATAAACACCTGATTCATCTGTCCAGCGTGACAAACTACTGGTGGGAGGTTGCCGTAGTCTCGGATTACTTGGATTTCGGGATGTCCTGGTTTGGCTTTTAGGCGATTTTGCAACAACAGCAAGGTGCTATCCATACCTTGATGAATATCTACTGCTTTTGTACCGTCTTCATCAAGACGAGAAAAATTGCGTAAAGATAGGACAATCTGCCGAATGCGTTCGGCTCCCATTTTCATAGAATCTAGGATTTTGGGTAAATCTTGCTTGAGAAAGTCTAAATCAATAGTGTCGATTTGTTGGTTAATCTCTAGTGTTGGTGGGCAGTAACTCTGTTGATAAAGTTCTACTAAGTGCAGCAAATCCTTAGTATATTCTCTGGCGTGGCTAATATTGCCGTAGATGAAATTAACAGGATTATTGATTTCGTGGGCAATACCTGCAACCAATTGTCCTAAACTGGACATTTTTTCGGTTTGAATCAGTTGCGCTTGAGTTTGTTGAAGTTCTAGCAGTGCTGCTTCTAGTTGCTGGGCTTTATCTTGGGCAGTTTGGGCAGTGATGCGGCTTTGGGTGTAAAGTTTAGCTTGGTCAATGGCGATCGCTAGTTGAACTGTAACTGCTTGTAGTAACTCTACTTCGTTGTTCAGCCAAGGGCGAAAGCCACTACAATAACCACAGCTAAATGCACCAATTTCACCAGATTGGGTATGTACAGGCAGCGACATAAAGGCAGTGAAACCAAAATCTTGCAAAAACTGCTGTGCTATAGAATCGCTCACAGTCTCAGCATCATTAATGCGGATGATTTCTCCATTCAAGGTTTTAGCTGCGATTAGCTTGATTTCGGCATGAATTGCTTCTTGTTGGTTAAGCAGACAGGGTAAAAAGGAACTTTTCGCCTCATATACTTTTTCCCAGTATGGTACATCAGCATCTTGGCGATACCAAAAGAAGACGCAGCGATCGATCTCGAATAAGTTGTGAATCTCCTGCACTGCGGTTTCCACAATGTAATTGAGATCCAAAGAAGCTCGAATCTGATTAGAAAGACGATTAAGTAGCGCTTCTCGCTGGGCGCTTTCTCTGAGTGCAATTTCTGCTTGTTTGCGCTTGATGCCAATAGCAATTTCCTGGGCGGCAAATTCCAATGCGATGAAAGTTGATTCTGTCACTGTTTGGCGGGCAAACATGGCGATCACGCCGACAATTTCATCTTCAACAATTAAGGGATAGCCAGCAAAGGCAACCATACACTCTTGCTTTGCCCATTCTTTATTACCGACGCGGGGATCTGTCTGCACAGAGTTAGTTAAGTGAGGTTTGCCTTCTTCAGCAATCAAACCAATTTTGAATTGACCGACTGGCACATATTTATGAGGCCCATTGATGTGGGTGTACATCCCCGAACTAACTTGCAACTCCAAGACATTATCTTGTTTGTTCAGCGTCCAGATGCGAGCAAAAGCTGCATCAAGATGTTCAATTAAAGCGTCAGTGCAGCGACGCATCATGTTCTGTAGGCTGTCACTCTGAGTCAATGCCGCATCTACATCAGCACGAAAATTTGCTAACCGCGCTCGTTCTGCTAGAGCTACTTCTGCTTCTTTGCGATCGGTGGTGTCATAGCAAATACCAACAAAGTACAAAACATTGCCATTAGCGTCTTTAATCGCAGATGAGTTGCTTGTATGCCATTGCCAACTACCATTTTTGTGTTTGACTCGATATTCAATTGCTTTTTGTTTTTCGCCTGTTGTCAAAATTCTTTGAAAATAATCGGTACAGATATGCACATCGTCAGGATGTATAAAGGGAACAAAGGATTGGCCTTCAACCTCTGCAATCTCATGCCCAAAAATTTCAGTCCAGTTAGGAGAAACGTAGGAAAATATTCCTTCAAGTGTCAGTGCAAAAATAACGTTGTTGGCGTTTTCCACAATGCTGCGGAACTTGGCATCACTTTCGATCAATGCTGCTTGGATATTCTCGCTGGTGTCACGGACAAGAACTATAATTTGTCGGTCTGCTAATGGTAATAACCTAGCTTCAAATTTATTTTTCCCTTCTGATAGGGGTAAGGTATATTCAAAACTGACTTGAGATTGAGTTTCCAGGACTTGAGTTATTGCTTGGTAGAAGCGATCGCCTACAGCAGTCGGTAAGCATTCTCGCAAACTCTTGCCCTGACAATCTCCTGGTGGAATATATAGACTCTGCATCAATCCTTGCTTGTAATCCAGAATACTTCCATCAGCATCAAGCCGAAAGTACAAATCAGGAAGCACTTGCAAAATCGCTGCAAATTCTGATGTTTTTTGGCGCAACTGTGCTTCAACTGCTTGGCGTTTTGTAGTTTCAGTTTGTAGTTGCTCTAATGCTTTTGATAACTCTCTTACTCGTTTTCTATCTGTAATTTTACGTAATTGACGAGAATATTTTGTCGATGACGAGTAGCTTTCTGAAGGTTGGCTGCTCGCTAGCGGCACTCCTGTTAGATCGATACAATAACCGATGTAACCAACAAAGCTACCATCTGCTGAAAATCGTGGCCCGGCTGTATCTAAAATCCAGCGATATTCGCCATCAGCACCACGCAGACGATATTGCCTCTGGAAGGAATCATACGTCGCAAATGCTCTCAGGTATATATCTTCACATCGCTGTCTATCTTCTGGATGAACACTGCAAGTCCAAATATTGCCTATTTCCTCTTCTCGCACAGATGTTATGAGATGTGTTCCAGTAAATTTCAGCCAATTGGAATTGAAGTAGCAGTAAAGTGCATTGCATCCAGACATCCAAATCATCAGAGGAGTAGTATCCGCTTCCTGACAAAATACTTTTTCATTCTGTTGTCTTTCTTCCTCTTCAACGATAATTTGGTTAACGTAGCTCTGCACCTTTTTAGAAAACACTTTTGCCTGCCTGCTCTACCTAAATTATTAATTTAATAATCTGAAAATATGATTTGTTAATACATGGATATAATCTTTTTCATGCCAACATGCTAACGATCTTAATACTTTATTCATTTTTATATATGCGAGAATTCCTCTTTTATTGTAAATAAATTGCCAAAAGGCTGAAGTTATGATTAAGATTAACTTCAGCCTTTTTTATGAAATTTAAACTATCTATATATCAGAGAATTTGTTTGACTTTATTTCTGATTTAAATCACTGAAAAGTTCATCTTAGCTATGTAATTCCATTACTTAAAAACCTGATTTAACTTTACAGAGGCTATATAATTTTCTGTGGAGTATTTACATCTTTATCATAAATTTACAATAATCAAGAATTTTATCCAAAATAAATATTGATTTTTCATCAAGAAGAATTCAGTATGAATTAGAATCTGGCTGATGGATCTAGCTTCCTTCAAATCAGGGGTATAAAAGAGTTTGAGAACCACATATCTACTAAGCAATCCCTAGTAAATTGGTGGTATAAAACCCAACTTTATTTATTCGTAATCCTCGATCATGGCGAATGTATTCTTTTTTATTGTTCTCAACAAAACCCAATTTTTCAAAATTGTCTTGACTATTCAAAATTCCTTGTATAGCAATCCTATCTCAGTTATCAGAAATCTGTGTGATGACGAACTACCAAGGAAAAGAGAACAAAAATAGAATTTACAAATCTCATGAATGATTTAGGATTGCTATAGCAAAATCGCAAATTAAATGAGAGAAATGCTAAATGTGATATCAACACGTTGTAACAATGGCTGATAATCACATTTTTTATGTTATAAAGCTCACAGAAATTAATGTTAGGCGGAAACTACTTTATGGAACCAGATAAACTTGGCCGTTTTAAGGAGTACGGCGAATTCATCCTCCGAAAGATAGATTCTGTGCCTCAGTACCCTTCTAAACAAGAAGATTGGGTTCCAGCTAGTCTTGATGACTGTCTTCTTCGTTTGCGATCGGCTGCCCAGAAAACTGTAGACCTGGCAACTTCGCCTGTAAAAATTGGTGTGATGGGGGAGTTTAGTAGTGGAAAAACTTTACTTTTAGGCAGTCTAATTGGATATGCAGATGCTTTGCCTGTCAGTGAAAACCCGACTACAGGTAATGTTACCGCCATACATATTATTCCGCAAGACGATTTCGCAACGACGCAACTAAGTAACTTTACGGTAGAGTATCTTTCCCATGAGGGAGTACATGAGTGTCTACGCTTCATGCTAGGGGAAGCCAATAAACGAACCACAGCAGCAGGGCTTCCTCCCATACCAGTATCGAAACTCAACTCTGGGACAGATATTATTGGCTGGTGTGAAGAAGCATGGAATAGCAGTAACAATTTAGAACTGCGTTATTTACTCCGGGAGTTGGTATTATTCCTGCGGGCTTATCAAGCTTATGGGGAAGTTATGTGTGGTGGGCACTACCAGATTGATGCCATCACCGCCCGCGAGGGGCTACAGCTGGTCGAGCAGCCAATGGCAATTCAAACTCTGAAATTTGAGGATCTACCGCCAGCGCATATTAGATTACCGAGTCCACCCCAGAGACTACCAACAAAGTTATTACAAAACAGCTTCCCACTAATCCGCCGCGTCGATATCGATGTGAAAATCTCACGGGAAATTTGGGATTTTGCAGATGCAGCTAAATTTATTCTCATCGACTTTCCGGGATTGGGGGCTGCTAATTCGGGGGCTAGGGATACCTTTTTGTCATTGCGAGAATTGGCAGAAGTACAGACAATCTTGGTATTGCTAAATGGTAAATCTCCCGGAAGCGATCGCGCCAATAAAATCTTCACCATGATGCAGCAGCAGCGACCGGGACAAGACCTAAAAGATTTAATTCTCGTCGGTGTGGGTCGCTTCGATCAACTACCTCTAGACAGTGAGGGTGGTGAAAGAGAACTTGACCATCTGATTGAAGATAGCCATTTAGAAGAGGAAACGGTTCTCCAAAAACTCAAAGTTCTGCAAACGACCATTGACGGTGCAGCAGCATTTACAACCCAAAAAGACCGCATCGTTTTACTGTCGCCACTGTTGGGATTGGCTGAATTAGCAAAACGTTCTAGTAAAGTCAAAGCAGGCTCACCAGAGTTTTTAGCGAACCTAGATTATCCTGATTATTTAGATCGGTCTAAACGGCTACAACAGAAATGGGAGCTATTAAGTAAAAATCTGATAGAATCTAACACCCGTAGCTATTTAGGCAGACAGCTAGGTTACTTTAGTCAAGATGGCGGACTTAGTAAGCTGCGCGAATTGATTCAAACCCACGTAGCTACTCATGGTCTGAAGCAACTGCATGAAGATACCAAAAGAGCTGCTGATGTGGTGAGTCAGCAACAAGATCACTTGAAAGACATCATAGATGAAATTCACGAGCAAGGCATCCCCACAGGCGATAGTCCGGCTTTTATAGAGTTGCGCTTTGTGGTCGAAAGCTTAGATAAAATCTACAGAAATTTCCAAAAAGATATCGGCAAAGAACCACTCAAAGACCGGCGTGGTGTTGTCGTCAGCGATGTAGTTAAAGACGAACTCACCTTTAGAATCCTCAATTGGAACCAGTGGACTTTACTCTTCAACAAAGCCAATAATGGAGCGATCGCTCTGGCAGAATCTAAAGGTGCAGCCGGGAAATTATTCGATCGGGGAAACCGCGTAAATACTTCCCTTCCGACTAAGAGTGATGATTTTTATCCAGTATTTGAGAAAACCGTTAAAGAAGTAGAAGATTTTGCCCGCGATCGCATCCAGCAAGCAGTGGTAGATTTGTTGAACCAATTGTCAAATCATATCGCCCCAGAACGCGAACAATTGCAGGCATTTTTCCATCCAGAAATGGAACAAGAAATCGAAGAAAAATTTGGTTTTGAAGATGCCGATCTCTTTTACAAATTATTACTAGGATGCGACCCTAACGAATGGAAAGAAGCAATCATCTCGGAAATTACTAGCAAAGACAAAACCGTTGCACCCGAAATTATTTTTCCTTTAGCACGTCAAGACGATAAACACAACGTTGGTCAAATCTTTGATTGGGCACCAGAGAAAAGCCAAGGCTTACCCAGATCGAGCAATCACCAACTTTTAGTACTGCGACTGCGAGATGAAATGACTGCTAGCGCCAGCCTCCATCTTGTGCAGTATGTCAGCGAAGTTAATCAGCAAATTAATTCCGAACTAGAAGGGATTTTGGATCAAATTATTCCTAGTCTGCAAAACCTTTCCAAAAAAGAAACTTTGCTAAGATATTTGGCAGCTGGGGAATTGCCATCTGAGATCCAAATTCCTACTTGGTTGCAGATTATTTCTGAAATGGCGGCTGTTTCTCCCTCAGACGATTTGGATTTGAGATGACGCGATCGCGTAGAGAGATGAGGATGTATTTGTGAGACGTGATGCAATTTTTTATACAATTTTTAAGCGTGTCCCAGGATTGTTTTTCGAGTTAGTAGAACAGCCACCGCCTGAAGCTGCTAGCTATCGCTTTGAATCAGTAGAAGTTAAAGAACCAACATTTCGGATTGATGGGGTATTTTTACCTCCACCGGATGCAACATCTCAGACGATCTTTTTTGCTGAGGTACAATTCCAAAAGGATGAGTTACTGTACCATCGCTTTTTCTCAGAATCCATGCTGTATATGTATCGTAACCCGTCGCTTTACGATGACTGGTACGGGGTAATTATTTTACAGTCTCGCAGCTTGGAACCAGAAAACACTACTATTCACAGATCGCTACTGAACAGTTCTCAAGTACAACGAATTTATTTAGATGAGTTAGGTAGTCCTGATGAGTACAAAGTAGGTATCAGTTTGATGCAGTTGACTATTGCCTCAGAGACTCAAATGGTGGTACAAGCCAAACGTTTAATTGATCGGGTGCAACAAGAGCAGATAACTATCTTGGCTAAGAAGGAGATAATAGATGTAATCACAACAATTGCAGTTTATAAATTCGCAAACTTAAGTCGTGAAGAGGTAGAGGCAATGTTAGGAGTTAAGTTAGAAGAAACTAGGGTTTATCAAGAAGCTAAACAAGAAGGACTACAACAAGGAGTAGAAATAGGACGAGAACAAGGAGTAGAAATAGGGCGAGAACAAGGAGTGAAAATAGGGCGAGAACAAGGAGTGAAAATAGGGCGAGAACAAGCAAAACTTGAACTTGTACCTCAGTTATTAGCTCTTGGTATGTCGATGCAAGAGGTTGCCCAATTACTTAATTTAACCATCGAACAAGTAAGACTTGCAGCTGAGTAATCACAACAATTACTGGTTATAAATTTGTAAACTTAAGCCGTGAAGAGATAGAGGCAATGTTTGAAATTACGTTACAAGAAACTAGGGTTTATCGAGAAGCTAAAGAAGAAGGACGACAAGAAGGACTAAAACAAGCACTAGAAGAAATACGAGAACAAGGACTACAACAAGGACGAGAAGAAGTAAAACGTGAACTTATACCTCGGTGTTTAGCTTATGGTATTTCTATAGAAGAGGTTGCCCAGTTACTTAATTTAACTATCGAACAAGTTGAACAAGTAAAAGTTGCAACTGAGCAAGAAACTTTAACATCAACTTTGTAACCACCGTAATTTTCATAACGATGCCTAGTTTGGGCTACGCCTACATCCTTTCATATAAAAGCGTAGGCGTAGATATCGTGCCAAATAAAAAAGCCAGTGCTAAACAGAATCAGTGGTACAGGAGCAAAAATTAAAAGTTTTTACCATAAGGATTCTCTGAATTTGTAATTTTATAATGCAATATTACAGTTTTTAGCCAGCTATAAAATAGACAACAGAAAGTGATACTATAATGAACCCTTTCCAATTGAATAACTATAGCGATCGCGAACCAAGCGAGAAACAACAAAAAAGATTTCCGGGATGGTTTGCTTTAGATTTTGGTACATCGAATTCGACAGTCACACTTTTCGATCCAATTGAAGTGCCGATCGCAGAAATCTTACCCAAAGAACAAGAAATTCGGTTGCGCGATCGCTTATCGCAATGGCTCAGTTCTCCCGCCTCTATAGCTTTACCAGATGTCAGCGCTGATGATTGGGCAAAGTTCATCACAGAAATTAGCAAAAATTTGGAGATAGAACCCAGCCGATTGAGTGAAGTATTTGAAAGTGATAATAAAGAGCGATTTTTAGAAGCAATTCGCCAAATTGAACTTTCTTTAGGAAACAGCGAGAGGTTCCGCCGGGCTGTCAGCAAAAAACTTTACCAAATTTATCATGAGGTTTTCCGCGTTCCTACCCTAGAGTCGCAAAATCTGATCCCAGTTGTGCTGGATATCGATCGCCGCGATACGGAAATTCCCAGCGAGTCGGAAATTTCGCACTTAGGGGACTTAAAACTGCGGATGGGAAGAGAAGCTAGAGATAACCGAAAAAAAGCGATCGCTCAAGGTACAAGCGGTTCTTTAAAGGAAATTATCAGCAGGTTTCACCATTCACCCAAACGCTATTTTGGTCAGGAGCGATCGTTTTCAGTTATTTTGAATGGTGAAGAAGAAAAAATTACCGCCAATCAGTTAATCCAATCTGCTTGGGCGCATTTAATCGAGTTAACTGAAGACTACCGCCAACACGCACGACGCAGATTTTCAGAAGGGGATTTTTTAACAGCAGTTGTCACCTACCCTACTGTCGCCCCACCAGTTGTTCGTAAGGAAGTTAGGGAATTAGTTGAGCAGTTGGGAATCGATGATGTGCAAACTGCTTATGATGAAGCCGTTTCTGTGGCGATATTCTTTTTATGGCGAGAATTTGGCGGTAATCTCAACATTGGGATTGAGTCATTCAAAACTCGTTGTCGCCAAATAGGAAATAAATGGTCACAAAATGTCCTCGTTTTGGATATCGGCGGCGGGACTACAGACTTAGCTTTAATCGAACTAACTTTAGAAGATAAAACCCCAGCTTTTACTGATTATGAAGACCGGGGTTTAGGAGGACGTTATTATAAACTTACTCCCAAACTATTAGGTTCATCTGGTCATTTACAGCTAGGTGGTGAGTTAATTACACTGCGAATTTTTAGATTATTAAAAGTTGCGATCGCAGACTTTTTGTTGACAGCAGTTACAACAGGTGGTATTGAAAACGAAAAGCTAGAAGATTTAATTAACTCCGAGTTAAACGAGCGCTTTTTAGAACAAGGCAAATTCAAAACTGGCAGTCTTTTAAAATGTCTGGATAGAGAGAATCCTGAAGGCGATATTGCTTACAAAGATGCTCTAGATACTGCCGAAAAAGTATTGCCTACCCGTTGGCAACAAGCACCCCAACGCCTGCAATCCTTTTATATTCTCTGGGATTATGCAGAAGCAGCTAAACTTAAACTTGGGCAAAAGCCACCAGCAGAGAATTCTCTATTAACCTTCACACTTTCTGAGCAGCAAATTTCTGAATTGCTTACCCAAAGCGCCGTAAAATTACAAGTTCAAGATCCAAATAACATCTGCATCACCTTAAATAACCAGCAATTTGAACGAGCCGCTGCATCTGGAATTAAAGAAGCGATCGGAATTGCCAAAGGATTAATGGAAAGTCGTTTGCGTCCCGACGATCTCACCAAAGATTCTTGGAATTCTCAAAAAGTTGATTGGTTAATTTTGTCTGGTAAAACTTGTAATTTAGACATAGTGCAGCGCCAAATTTACCAAGAATTTAGTAAATCTCCATATTTTGTTTGGAATCCAGAACGGATTACCTTTGTGTTGGAATTTACTAAATTAGCCACCTCTGCCGGTGCTTGCTATGCCGAAAAGCTACGAAGATTGAGATTCGATCCAGAAGAGTCTAAAAGCTTGCTGCGTAAGGGAGCCAACCAGCTAGAAATTGATGTCAAAAATCTATTTTATTATTTACCCTGCAACTTCAAACGCAAAACCCAAAGCAACGATTTACTAACTATATTCAAAGCTGGACAAGAACTCTATCAACTCGCATCTTGGGAAACTGTCGCCAAAGTTCGTACTCATTGGCAAGGCATACAATTAACTAACATTATCTACCGTCAAGATTACGAAGAAGGAGATTTACGACTATGGGGAAGCTTTGACGGTAAGAACCTCATGAATCAACTAGAGATGCAAGAAGCAGAGTTTCTGAAAAAAATCAAAGTCCAGTTTGAAATTGATCAAACCCTCGAATTTAATGTATTGCTTTGTCAGGGAAATCCCCATTATTTGATTGATATTTCTGGCATTGATTTAGAATCGGTAGTTTCAGAAACTTCATCGCTATTTGCTGATGGTAAATTAAACTGGAATATCGCTGTAGAACGCTTTAATAAAGACTTGAATGATGGTGATATTGCCGTCAATGTTATTGAGTCTGCAACTGTCGATCAACCAGATGCCTATCATCTTGTATTTGAAGTCGGAAATGATGGTAGTAAAACGTTTCACAAATTTCATTATCTTCGCGATGGGGTGACGCAACCAGGAATTGGGTTAATTAGTAATCCCTTACCTCCATTCCCACAAACTGGCCAGCACACCTTCTATGTTTATCAAACAGATGCAGAAACAAACAGTAAAAAATGGATAAGAATTGGCGCACTCAGTAAACCAGATGTAACCACAGATTACCCTTGCCAATATCGTGTAACTCTCGACGATCAAGGTATTCTAAGGATGCACGCTGGTGAAGTCCCTTACTGGACATCACAAAATCAAGAATGCTTGAAAGAAGAAGGATGTATTTATCGTGCTGAATTAGAATTGCAACCTAATGAAGTTGATAAAGAACGCGATCCTTTTTGCGGCATACATTAAACCTTTGCATTCCTCTGCGCTAACCTTTGCGTTCCTCTGCGTTGAAAAAATTAAGATTTTTAAACGCATAGGCGCTTCGCCTTCCCGCAGGGTAGGGGCGCGGAGTAAACGCAAAGGGGCGCAGAGGTTTGCCAAGTATATTTGGAGGTGATATTTATGCAGCACTTGCGTCAATTATTAGAGATAGAAAACTCAGAGTTAGCCCAATTACTGCGGTTTAGTTTGTATGGACTAGAGGCTACTTTGAATCAGGCTCGCGCAGAATTACCCCTAGATCCTGGATCTAAAATATGTGATGATGTGCTGCAAGAACTTCGTAACCTCTTACAACCTGAACCGCCACAGCAAAATACTGGTTGGGAAGATCCGCCAGATGAGTTAAAACTAAATCACCTCCGAGAAGCTTTTAATTCTGACTCAGAACTCAGTTATTATCTCGGTAATTCCCAACTGCAAAGCCAAACAGACTCAGATTTGTGGAATGAGATTCAACGCAAACTGCTGCGATTACCAGAGGATTTAGCTGCATCTTGGCAACAGCGTACCTTGGATTTAGCTCAAGAAGTTGGTGCGATCGCAGATAATTCTAACCTTTATCAACTTCCCTTTATCCGCAACGAAATTCTCTACCCTGGACTTAGTGGTACTGTTCAAACACAGGGGTTAAGCTTGTATCAACAAGCACTTTCCAGTTCTCAAATTATCCAAGGTAATGCATCCGATTTAGCAGCGGCATTCCTATTTTTATATATGAATTTTATTGAAATAGACCCAGATTTACATCATGCTTTAAAGAGCGTTTTTAGCTTCGATGTTATTTCCTTACACTCCAAACCAGAACAGCGCGATCAATATATCGAGGCTTTAAGCGATCGCTTTCAACGCACCCAAAAAGCAGAGAAAAACACCGATCCTCTATCAATTCTCCGTGCCTGGATTGACATGGATGAAGCAATACATTCCCTAGTATTCGTACCGCCGGCTGAACGCTATTCTTGGTGGGGAAAGCTACAACATGAATCACGGCGTATCTTAAAGAAAGTTGCTGATGAAGCTATTAATGCAGGCAATGAAGTGCGAATTCGCCAATTATCGGGACTTTATGCAGATATCTGTGCTTTATCCAAGGATGACTTACAACTAGACTGTGGTGGTATTCCTAGCGAAGTCTTAACTTGTCTTCGTGTATATGCGCGAATTAATCAAGAAGAATCCCCAGGGCGTGTAATATTTCGCTCATCACGCTAGCTGCTAGAACTTTTCTAATTCTTGAGATTATGAGGCAAGGCAGACAATTTTACTAATCCCCGCCTTGCCTCATAATCTAATGAAGCTAAAAACGTTTAAATCTAAAGGATGCCCCAGAAGTGTAAAATCCCTTGACCTGAAAACACTTCAAGTGCAACAGCAGATAAAAAGCCAATCATTGCAAAACGACCGTTCCAGTTTTCGCTCTGAGGAGTGAAGCCCCAGCGCAAAGCATTAGGATCTTCTGAAACCGAAGGCGTAGTCTTCTTAACGTCTGCCATAAATAATACTCCGAGCTTTTATGTTGTAACAGTTATAACTGCCTGTAAAGTAATGTAACAGATTTTTACGAAATTGCAACATTTAATTACCTCAAAAATGAAATTTATTTAGTTAGCTTATATTAAGTATGCGTATCGAGACGGTATGGATCAATGAGTTGTTGCATCGAGAAGCTATTAAACTTCTAATGGCGCGGCAAGACAAGACCTATTCTTTATGTGACGCTGTTAGCTTTGTGTTGATGCGTCAGCGTGGTGTAACTGAGGCACTAACCACCGATCGCCATTTTGAGCAGGAGGGCTTTCGACGTTTGTTATTACCCCAAGTGTGACGAATTTCTAATTATGATCAAAAGCCCTCTCCGATATCCTGGCGGTAAATCGAAAGCAATAAATCAAATAGTTGAATATTTACCAGAAAGCTTTTCTGAATTTCGAGAACCTTTTGTGGGTGGTGGTTCTGTATTCATTTATTTAAGACAAAAATTTCCCAATCTCAAAATTTGGATTAACGATTTAAATCGCGAACTATTCTTATTTTGGAAGTTTGCTCAGTCTGATCTAGCTCAGTTAGTTAAAGAAATTCGCCATATTAAAGTAAAGTCTAGAGATGGCAAATTACTCTTTACAGAATTGACAAGTGTAGATGTCAATAAGTTATCTGATATAGAAAGAGCTATTCGCTTTTTTGTCCTTAACAGAATTACTTTTTCTGGAACTGTAGAATCAGGTGGTTTTTCCCAAGAAGCTTTCCATAAAAGATTTACTGATTCTTCAATCGAACGACTTGAAAAGTTAGAAAATATCTTATCAAAAAACGTCCAAATTACTAACTTGGATTACAGCCACCTATTAAAATCAGAAGGAGAAGAAGTATTTTTATTTTTAGATCCACCATATTTCAGTGCTACAAAATCAAAACTATATGGTAAAGATGGTGAATTACACACTTCTTTTGAACATCAGAGATTTGCTGAACTTTTGCAAAAATGTCATCATCGCTGGCTAATTACCTACGACAACTCACAGCAAATTCGAGAAAATTTTCAATGGGCTAATATTTCCGAGTGGGAATTACAGTATGGGATGAATAATTATAAGCAGAGTGGTGCGGCTAAAGGAAAAGAGTTATTCATTACTAATTACGAAGTTAAACTTTATTTGGAAAATAAAGCACCAAATCAAAACCTTGCTAATCCAGCTTTGCAATTAAGCCTTGAGATTTAAATCTAACTTTGATAGCTTCCAATTTTCCGGTAGGATAACCCCATAGCTCTTAATATTAGCTACAACATATAAACCTTAGCTATGACAACTTCCCCAATCCCTGCTCAAGAATCCTCTGCTAGCTGGTATCTCCTGCTACAACAATTAATAGATGGACAATCATTGTCTCGTACTCAATCTGCTGAATTGATGCAAGGTTGGCTCAGTGAAGCGGTTCCCCCAGAGTTATCAGGAGCTATTTTAACAGCGCTGAACTTTAGAGGTATTTCTGCCGACGAGTTGACCGGCATGGCTGAAGTATTACAATCTCAATCAAAACTGGGGACTGGGGACTGGGGACTGGGGACTGGGAAAGAATCTAACCAATCCCCTCCCCTAATTGATACCTGTGGAACTGGTGGAGATGGGTCATCAACCTTTAATATTTCTACAGCCGTTGCATTTGTCGCCGCTGCATCTGGCGTACCTGTGGCTAAACACGGCAATCGTTCAGCTTCAAGTCTCACAGGAAGTGCAGATGTATTAGAAGCCTTGGGTGTAAACTTGAGTGCTTCTAGTGAAAAAGTGCAAGCAGCACTACAAGAAGTGGGGATCACTTTCTTGTTTGCCGCTGGTTGGCATCCAGCACTGAAGTCGGTTGCCCAATTGCGGCGGACTTTGAAAGTGCGAACAATTTTTAATTTGCTCGGGCCGTTAGTAAATCCCTTGCGTCCAACTGGACAGGTAGTAGGCTTATTCACTCCCAAACTTTTGGCAACTGTTGCCGAAGCTTTACAAAATTTGGGCAAGGAAAAGGCGATTGTGCTGCACGGGCGAGAAAAACTTGATGAGGCTGGGTTAGGAGATGAAACTGATTTGGCGGTGTTATCAGACGGAGAAGTGCAGTTAACTACTATTAATCCCCTAGATTTAGATTTAACGCCTGCTACCATAGGTATGCTTCGGGGTGGAGATGTCCAAGAGAATGCGGAGATTCTCAAGGCGGTACTCCAAGGTAAGGGAACTCAGGCGCAACAGGATGCAGTTGCCTTAAATGCTTCGTTGGCGCTGCAAGTCGCAGGTACGATCGCACTCCTAGATCACGCCCAAGGCATTAAAATCGCTAAGGATATCCTACAAAGTGGGGCTGCTTGGACGAAATTGGAGGAGTTAGTTGAGTTTCTGAGGAATTGATTTGCGATCGCAATTGTGGGCGAAACTCTATGACATTACGTTTAATGGTGACATCATAATTACCAAAAAAGTCATGTCCTAAAAGTCCAGTTTCTAGTTCCGCTCCGGCGATCGCTACTGGTACTTTATTCACTATTACCCCGCCAACTGCCATCGAATTAACATAGCCCACTGGAAATTCTACCGCTCTAGAACTCGCGGTATTTGCCTTAGCTTTCCCTACTGTGACGATTCTCAAAGCATTGGCCATCTGTTGGGTAATGACAGTACCACTCGCTCCCGTATCCACAATCATCTCAAATTGTTGCTGGCCATTGAAGGTAACTTCCACAATTGGCGTGCCACCAATTCGCCTTTTTATCGGCGCTGTAAATACTGCTTCATTTGGAATCACCACTGCTGATGAGGGCAAATTTGGCTCTGGTGATAAGGGTTTTGTTTCTATAGGAGGTAAAGTAAACTTTGGTGTGGTTTCTCTCTGGGGAACAACAACGACTATTTTCTGAGGTTCTCTAACTGCAACAGGGTGAGGATTAGCTTGCTGTTGGGCGAATTTAACTTGGCGGCGATATTCTCTGATTTTGGTTTGAGCGATCGCAAATTCTGGGCTTTGTCGCCGTACTTTTTGCATCAGCGCGATCGCCTCCTGGTACTGACTCGCCACCAACTTCCAATCATCTGGAGATTGAGCCGATTGGCTAATACTCCAAGCGCCAACAGCTTTGTCTCGCCCCATTTCAAAAAGACTTGGTTCACTTTCAGATTCAGACGGTTCTAGCGGCTGCGCTTCTGGGGTAGCTGCGGGTGTTACTGGTTCGACAGTCGGCTTTACTGATGCCAGATCCCCAACGGGTGTGGGTTGGTCATTGCCACCAGTCGCGGTGTTTTGTTTGTCTTCACTACAGGCAACACATAAAATCGCTAGAACGCTTGATACAAAAATTAGGGTTGCACGGGATAAAAAAGACTGAAGCATAATTAATTTTAACTGCCCAAGCTTTGCCAAATCCACTCCCGCTAATTTAATTCCCTTTTAATTTTAATTAACTATCTTAAAAACTCCCAATTACTCAACTTATGGGATAATTAACAATCGCAGTATTGGGAAATGGTGACTGGGGACTGGGTATTGGGTACTAGGAATTAGAGACTGGGGAAGAAGCAAGGGAGTATGGAGCAAGGGAGTAGAGTTTTCCCCGCCCTGTACCTCTCTATCCAATCCCCAATCCTCAGTACCCAATCCCCAATTCCCAATCCCCAGTACCCAATCCCCAATCCCCAATCTACTATGCCCCTGACTGACGCAGCAATCCCAGCTTTACTTGTCCTAGCAGATGGAACCACTTATCGCGGTTGGTCTTTCGGTGCGACGGGAACCGCGATCGGAGAAGTGGTATTCAACACCGGCATGACCGGTTATCAAGAAGTCCTGACTGACCCTAGTTATCGCGGTCAGATAGTTATTTTCACCTATCCTGAATTGGGGAATACTGGCGTCAATCCTGAAGATGAAGAATCAGATGGGCCTCAAGTGCGGGGTGCGATCGCTCGGAATATTTGTCAGCGTCCAAGTAACTGGCGATCGACACAATCTTTACCTGACTACCTCAAGCATAACCAAATACCGGGGATCTACGGCATCGATACCCGCGCCCTCACCCGCAAAATTCGGATGTTTGGAGCGATGAACGGTGGCATTTCTACAACCATTCTTGATGAGGCAGAATTGCTAGAGCGGGTACTAACGGCTCCCAACATGGCAGGATTGAATCTGGTTCGTGAAGTCACTACCCCAACGGCTTATGAATGGGCAGATCCGACAATTCCAGCTTGGGAATTCAACTCTGAAGCTGCCGAAAATCCTGGGGAAGCCTTTACAGTTGTTGCCCTTGACTTTGGCATAAAACGCAATATCTTGCGTCGCCTAGTAAGTTACGGTTGTAAGGTGATTGTTGTACCTGCTGATACACCACCAGAGGAAATCCTCAACTACAATCCAGATGGTGTGTTTCTTTCTAACGGCCCTGGCGATCCGGCTGCCGTCACCGAAGGGATTGCAACTGCCAAAGCACTCCTGCTAAGTCAAAAACCAATTTTTGGTATTTGTATGGGACACCAAATTTTAGGTCATGCACTAGGGGCAGAAACCTATAAACTCAAATTTGGTCATCGTGGTTTGAATCAGCCTGCCGGTTTACAACAACGGGTAGAAATTACTAGCCAAAACCATAGTTTTGCTATCGATCCAGATTCTTTACCTACGGCAGTTGTGGAAATCAGCCACCTAAACTTAAACGATCGCACCATTGCCGGAGTCCGTCACAAATCTCTACCTGTATTTTCCGTACAGTATCACCCAGAAGCCAGTCCTGGCCCACACGATGCTGATTACTTGTTTGAGCAATTTGTTCAATCCATGCGAACAGCACGTCAAACTGTGGCAGAGGTGAGGTAAAAATAGGGGAATAGGGACTAGGGAATAGGGACTAGGGACTAGGGACTGGAGACTGGGGAATAAAATTAAGAATACTATTTTCCAGTACCCAATCCCCAGTACCCAATCCCCTATTCCAACAGATTGTAGACAACTTGCTCAAAAACCATCTATACTTGAGCGTTCACTTTAACTCATGAGGAGGGAATTATTGCTGAGCCACTAAATCTAACCGTTAGCCTGAGGGGCACTCGTGAAGTCCGGGATAACTGTCAGCTATTCCGCCTCACAGGTTTGTTAGATGCTTTTTCTGAGCCGACATTTCGCAAGACACTTGGCAGCAAGATTGACGAAGGCCCTAAGCATATTATTTTGGATCTCTCACAAATTGACTTTGTAGATAGCTCTGGCTTGGGCGCTCTGGTGCAGCTAGCCAAGCAGGCTCAAACTGCTGAAGGCACTTTGCAAATTGTTACAAATGCCCGCGTAACTCAAACGGTCAAGCTTGTTCGCCTAGAGAAGTTTCTCTCCCTGCAAAAATCAGTTGAAGACGCTCTAGAAAACGTCAAGTAGTCTTGATTACTAGACTTGAGAGTTCAATTTAGCTATCTAGATTCAATATCAGATAGCTTAATTTTTAAAACTTCTGGCAAAAAACCTCTCTCCTTGTGGGCTAGGGTGTACACACAAGTTAAATTACCCCCCTAATCTCCCCGATATATTGGGGGGAAACAAGAAATCTAGTTCCCTCACGCCACATGCCTCAAGTCGGGCGTTGCCCGCCCAACGCAGTGGCTCCCCTTTATAAGGGGAGGGTTAGGGTGGGGTAAAACCTTGGGTTTTTCAGCTATTTCAGACTTGTGTACACCGTAGCTCCTTGTGGGAGAGGTACAAAGCCAGTTGAGCTACTATATTTAAAGTTAAGCAATATAAAGATATAAACACCCAGTTCTTGGGTATGTAATCGCTGGCTATAATATCTGATAAATAATCAAAGCTGAGAAATTTGTAAGAAATATCAAGCCGGCATGTTTGTCGATAAGTAGACTTGATCCTGTATAGTTAAAAATTGTCACTTACTAAGTAAGCACGACAACGCGATCGAGCCAAAGCGTAAGTTTGATGTTCAGGTTTTACCCTATCTTCGGCACAGACCACAATAAGTAGGCAAAATTTGGTTTACAGATGTTGACATCAGGGTGATTTAAAATGCCAACTCTCAATCAAAAAGATGAAATTAGGAAGTAATTTTGATAGTATTGATTATGCTAGGTATACTATCATGGCATACTTCAGAAAAATTAATCTTTGCGAAGAATGCCTGCCAAATAGAGCCAGTCAAGGAATGATTTATTTGTGAAGTCACAGGAGGAAGAGCTATTAGATGGACAAGATAAAACTCCCAAACAGGGTTTATCTTGGGATCAAGCACTCTTGGCAACCACAGCGCCATTCCAACAGATTTCCCTTTCACAAGTGCAACAAATTTCTCCTACTGCTTTAGCGTATCTAGGGGATTCAATTTATGAATTATATGTTAGAATTTTCTATCTGCTGCCATTGCAGCGGTCAGGGATTTACCATAGTCTGGTAGTGGAGCAGGTAAGAGCGGAAACACAAGCGCTACATTTGCGATCGCTGATTCCTCATCTCAGGGATACCGAGTTAGAAATTGTCCGACGGGGTAGAAACGCCGCAACAGGACGCCCTAAGCGACTTAATCCCGAAATTTATCAACAGGCTACTAGTCTAGAAACCTTAATTGGCTACTTATATCTCACCGATTATCAGCGTCTAACCGAACTATTGCAAATACTTCATATAGAAAAAGAGTGAAAACTCAATTTCACAATTGCCGTAACACTAGATTAGGTTTAAGAAATTGAGGCAATCGGAGTGATCGACCATACGCTATATCCATAACTAAAATGCAGAATCAACCAAAAAAAATCAGGACTTCTAACGAAACCGATCGTGGACAACCCGTAAAAATTAAAGGTAAACGTGTTATCACGAATCCAACTCGCAATCCCAGGAAAATCGATAGCAATCCTATCTCTGCTGCTAATCCGACTCGCAATCCCAGAAAAATCGATAGCAACCCCATCTCTGTGGCGAATCCAACTCGCAATCCCAGAAAAGTAGATGGCAACACTATCTCTGTTGTTAATCCGAATCGCAATCCCAGAAAAGTAGATAACAACCCCAGTTATGGGAACTCTCGACAACGAAATAATAACTTCTCCCAGCCATCTGCATCTACACAACCTATAGAAGAAGATAACGATCTCATCTACGGTCGTCACCCCGTATTGAGTGCATTGCAAAATCAGCGCAATCTCAATCGTCTTTGGATTACTACCCGTCTGCGCTACGATCCCAGCTTTCACCATTTTCTCTTGCAAGCGAAAGAAAATGGCACAGTTATTGATGAGGTTGAACCCAAGCGCTTAGACTATCTCACCAACGGCGCTAATCACCAAGGTGTGGCAGCACAAATCGCTCCCTACGCTTACACTGAATTGCCCGATCTAATTGAACAGTGCAAGTCTGTAACCGATGCCGTAATTGTCGTAGCTGACGGAATTACCGATCCCCACAACTTGGGAGCAATTATTCGCACTGCCGAAGCAATCGGCGCTCAAGGGTTAGTGATTCCCCAAAGAAGGGCATCTGGGATCACTTCTACTGTCATGAAAGTGGCAGCAGGCGCTTTAGAAAATTTTGCTGTAGCTAGAGTTGTTAATCTCAGCCGATCTTTAGAAGAATTAAAAGAAGCTGGCTTTTGGATTTACGGCACTGCTGCAAGTGGCAGCGAACCTGTGCATACAGTCAATTTCACTGGCCCAATCGTTTTGGTAATCGGCTCAGAAGGTGAAGGTCTGGGTATGTTAACTCAACGCTCTTGTGATTTTTTAGTATCGATTCCTCTACAGGGTAAGACACCCAGCCTGAATGCTTCTGTAGCAGCAGGTATGGCGCTTTATGAGATTTATCGCCAGCGATCGCTAAATACGCTGCACTTAGATAAATTACACAAAATCTCTTTTAAAAAATAACGTAACAGAGTATAAAGAAATGTAAAAGATAATAAAGTAGCATATCGTTTCACACCCTGTAGCACGTTTATAAATCGGCGAAAACCATGAAAACCATTTGGCATAACCTCAAGGAAGTGTTGATTAACACGTTTGAGAACCTCGGCTTGGCTTGGTGGGTAGAGATTGTGACGCAGAATCCCCGCTGCACGTACTACTTCGGCCCATTTCTGAGTTCTTCCGATGCAACATTTGCAAGCAAAGGATACATAGAAGATTTGGAGCTTGAAGGAGCTACGGGAATTGTTGTGAGTGTCAAGCGTTGCAAACCTAAGACCTTAACGATTGCTGACGACTTGGGGGAAAGATTTGACCGCAAAGTACAGCCTGCCTTTGGCGGTCAAATTTAAGTTAGGCCAGAGAATGAAAAGGATGCTCTGATGCAAAGACGTAAAGACACAGAAAATCCTTTTACCGGGGATTATTGCGCCTTTTTCATTCATTGCGTCACCACATCTTTCCTTTTCTTCTTCGTCAATAGTCAAAATTTTTTTAAATATTTTTTTTAATATTAAATATTTAGACTATTGACTACCAATTACCTGCGGATGAACTTCGAGCCAATGGTCAATATCATTTAGCACCTGCTGGGGAACCTCCCACGGAAAAAGATGGGCGGTGTTGGGATAGCACTGCCACTGAGAATTGTTGAGATGTTGAGCAGTTTGTAAGCTGGAATCAGATGTGATGTGGCGGTCTTGTTCACCAGCAAGTACTAAACTGGGACATTGTATTTGTTGCAAATCTAGCACCCGATCGTATCCTGATTGAATTGCACTATAGAGAGCGCGAGTCGCAGCAGGAGAAGTTTGCAAATAAGCTGGTACTGCTTCCTTGGCGATGTAATTGTAACTGGTAGATGTATGTTGTTGGATTAAGTAGCGGAAAAGCGATCGCTTACCAAAAGTTTCAATATTCCATTGCCAACTCGGTTTTATATAGTTCAATAGCGCCGCAATGCCAGTATATAAATTATCCTGCCAAGTTATAGGAGGATGACTGCCACGGGGTTTTGCAGCTGTCGCCACCAAAATCAGCCCAGTAACGCGCTCTGGCAAACGTAATGCCAACTCCATTGCCAGAATACCCCCAAGTGACCATCCCAATACTAGGCATTTTTCAATCTCTAATCGGTCTAGCAGCGCTTCTAGATCGGTCAAATGGTCATTCATCTCAAAATTGCCATTGTAGCGACTTTTGCCATATCCACGTAAATCAGGGGCAAAAGTTTTGTAGCGTTTTGATAAATGGTTAGTAAAGACAGAAAGACTACGACCAGTACCAGGATGACCATGTAAGCCTAAAATCGGGAATCCTTGACCTTGAGTGTAAACATTGAGACGTGCAGCAGTTGTGGTGTAGCGATCGCTCATTACTTGCTGTTCTCCTTTAGGATTGCTTCAGTCCGGTTGAGCCTTTGTGTCATAGTCGTTCCATCTTAATTTTTCTAATTGTGTCATAAGGCTAACAGCAAAGCGTTTCAGTGTTCAGTTAGACTTCAAGTCGCTACAGGTAATGCACTGAGGTTACTACCTGGCACTTTGCTACTATAAGATTTACAAATACTAGAGCTTATACCTACGCAATCCAGATAGTGATAATCTTATTTCTGGTAACTAACCAATTTTGCAAGGTAAGGAAATAAGCAATCATGAAAAATTTAATTGCGATCAAAAAGATCGTAGCTGTGACTGCTCTTGTTTTAGCTTTGGTGTTCTCCTTTACTAGTGTTCCAGCTTATGCCTTCGTACAAGCTGACTTGGACGCACTGACAAGTACAGGAAATGCTCCAAACGCCGATCTATCCGATGCCGACTTACATGAAGCCAAACTGTCAGGAGCTAAATTGTATGGAGCTAACCTGTCAGGAGCAAAACTATACAAAGCCGACTTATCGGGAGCTAGCCTGTCAGGAGCAAACTTGTCGGGAGCTAGTTTGTCAGGAGCTAATCTGTCGGGAGCCTACTTACAGAAAGCTGACCTATCAGGAGCCTTTCTCCAAAAAGCCAACTTGGAGGGAGCTACTCTTTATGGAGCCGATTTAGGAGACGCTACTCTGTATGGAGCTAACCTGAAAGCAGCTAAACTGAAGGGTTCTAATCTAGAGGGTGCTAAGTTGAAGGGCGCCAATATAGAAGAAGCTATCAAGTAATTACATCTTACTTGTAGATAGTTTAAACTAAGTACGGTTTTGCATAAGTTTGTAGATAATTTACATAGAATTATGTAATTACTCTGAATTCATGCAAAACTGTGCGCTAGAAAATTTGGTTAGATATAGCTGTTTCGCTGACAAAGTTACTTTCACATTTGCCCACAAAATATTGAAAGTTGAGCCAACTAGATGCTGTATCAAAAACTACTACTTCCGACTGCATCGATCGCAGCTTCGAGTGCGATCGCCACGTGAGTCCAATGAGTTCCTCCCTGGCAAT
Source organism: Nostoc sp. (assembly GCF_036916655.1). Taxonomy (GTDB): domain Bacteria; phylum Cyanobacteriota; class Cyanobacteriia; order Cyanobacteriales; family Nostocaceae; genus Nostoc. Next base: position 149,370 of record NZ_JBALFY010000004.1, on the reverse strand, counting down.
AAACTACATAGGGTTCACGCAAAGGCCCATCTGCTGATAATTCCAAAGTACTCCCTTCAATAAACGTCCCCCCAGCCATCACCACCTGGCTCTCATACCCCGGCATATCATCTGGAACAGGGTCTAAGTAGGAACCAATGGGAGAATGTTGCTGTATCGCTTTACAGAAAGCAATTAGCTTTTCGGCAGAACCCAGTTTAATTGCCTGAATTACATCCCCACGGGGAGCAAGAGGTGCGGGATTTACTGGATAACCGAGTTTATCAAATACATAACCAGTAAGATAAGTCCCTTTCATCGCCTCTCCTACCATTTGCGGCGCGAGAAATAAGCCTTGGAACAGCAGGCGATTTTGGTCAAAAGTAGCACCGCCATAACTACCGATACCGGGAGCAGTGAGGCGACAAGCGGATGCTTCCACTAAGTCAGCGCGACCAGCAACATAACCCCCAGCGCTGACAATAGTGCCACCAGGATTTTTAATCAATGACCCCGCCATTAAATCAGCACCTACGACCGTCGGTTCCTTAGTTTCAATAAATTCGCCATAGCAGTTATCTACAAAGCAAACGGTGTTCGGGTTTTGCTCTTTGACTAAGTGGACGATTTTTTCAATATCGGCAATTGATAAACTAGGACGCCAAGAATAGCCACAAGAACGCTGAATTAAGACTAAACGAGTGTTTTCAGCCACGCTAGTTCTTATTGCTTGCCAATCTATAGTTCCTGCGGGGGTTAGCTCCAATTGGCGGTAATTTATGCCAAACTCGATAAGGGAACCTTGACCTTGACCCCGTAAACCAATGACTTCTTCAAGCGTATCGTAAGGAGAACCGACCACTGCCAACATTTCATCCCCAGGACGGAGGACACCAAACAAAGCACAAGCGATCGCATGAGTTCCCGAAACAAACTGCACTCGCACCGCCGCAGCTTCAGCACCCATAACTTCGGCAAAAACTTTATCCAAAGTTTCTCGTCCTAAATCATCATGACCATAGCCACTTACACCAGCAAAGTGGTGTGCGCCGACACGGTGATTACGAAAAGCATCTAGCACTCGTTTTAGATTATGCTTGACCTGAGTGTCAATTCCAGAAAAAATTTCTAATAGTGCCTGTTCTGCTTGCCGCAGCTGTTCTAAGCTGTTCATCAGTTCCTCGTTCAAAAAAATTAAGATTATAAATATGCGGATTTTAAGATCCCGCAGACTAGGCTGGAAAATTCAAATTCAGGTTACTGCATGACAATTGCTACTTCAACCAAACCTCAAGTTAACTGGGTTAATACCCTGTTTTTCATTGGACTGCACATTGGCGCTTTATTTGCCTTTGTTCCGGGTAACTTTAACTGGACGGCAGTTGGTGTAGGTTTCTTGCTGTACTGGGTAACAGGTGGCTTAGGAGTTACTCTAGGATTTCACCGCCTTGTCACCCACCGCAGTTTTCAAACTCCCAAGTGGCTAGAATATCTCTTGGTTTTCTTCGGCACACTTTCATGTCAAGGAGGCCCAATTGAGTGGGTCGGGACACATCGTATCCATCATTTACACTCTGATACTGATGCCGATCCCCATGATTCTAATAAAGGCTTCTGGTGGAGCCACATGGATTGGCTGATTCACTATTGTCCCGCTCACGCTGATGTTCCTCGATTCACCAAAGACATTGCCGAAGACCCAGTTTATCAGTTTTTAGAAAAATATTTCATTTTGATCCAGGTTGCTCTGGGTGTAGTGCTTTTGCTTCTGGGTGGCTGGCCCTTTGTGATTTGGGGAATTTTTGTTCGCATTGTTTGGGTTTACCACTGCACTTGGTTGGTAAACAGCGCTACTCATAAATTTGGCTATCAGAGCTATGATTCTGGCGATCGCTCGACTAATTGCTGGTGGGTAGCTGTACTAGTTTTCGGTGAAGGCTGGCATAATAACCATCATGCCTTTCAATACTCAGCTCGTCATGGGCTGGAATGGTGGGAAATCGATTTGACCTGGATGACAGTTCAATTGCTACAAGCAGTTGGTCTGGCTACTAATGTGAAGTTGGCCCCAACAAAAGTTAGTTAGGAGTTAGGAGTTAGGAGTTAGGAGTTAAGAGTTAAGAGTTACGTTCAATGGGAATCAGGCGTTGGAATTTTTATTTTGCCGTCGATTTTTCTTAAACCATGATTTTTGGCAGACCCAGAAATCCCTGTGGGACAAGGAGCGTTTCTAATTCACATCAGGCGTGAGTTAAGAATCTAAACTCCTAACTCCTCACTCATAACTCATAACTTTTTACTCCTAACTTTTCAAAAAGCTATTTACGGGTGCGCTTGTGTCTGTTAGGTTGCTATAATCCGAAGCGCTAATGTGAAGAGTTTTTGCGGCAAGTTACTTTTTGGTGACTTGGTGGAGGAGTTTGTTGTTTTTCAGGTGTCCATGACTACATCAATAATTAACAGCCAGAAACTAAGTGACGAGCCTGGTAATTCCGACTTTAGGCTCAAAGATATTGTCAAAACCCTGCCACGGGAATGTTTTCAGCAGAACCGTCGTAAAGCTTGGACACAAGTACTGGTGAGTGTCTTAGCAGTCGCCTTGGGCTATTACAGCCTAGTCATCACTCCTTGGTTTCTCTTGCCCCTTGCTTGGATTTTTACGGGCACTGCTTTAACAGGTTTTTTTGTAATTGGCCATGATTGTGGTCACAGGTCTTTTGCCAAACGTCGTTGGGTAAATGATTTGGTAGGGCATTTCTTTATGATGCCGTTAATTTACCCCTTTCATAGTTGGCGCATTAAGCATAATTATCACCATACTCATACCAACAAGCTGGATGAGGATAACGCTTGGCATCCAATTAGACCAGAAGTATTTGAAAATTGGGATAAAACCCGACAGTCTGCTTTTGAACTGTTCATGCGTAAACGCTTCTGGTGGGTAGGTTCCATTGGACATTGGGCTGTGGTGCATTTTGATTGGCGGAACTTCAAAACTAAAGACCAATCAAGTATCAAGCTTTCTGTGGCTGTAGTAGTGGTGTTTGCTGCGATCGCTTTCCCGCTTCTTATCGCCACAACTGGTATCTGGGGATTTGTCAAATTTTGGCTAGTACCCTGGATGATTTACCATTTTTGGATGAGTACTTTTACTATTGTTCACCACACTGCCGCAGATGTTCCTTTTGCGACAGCGAACAAGTGGAACGAAGCTCTAGCACAGCTATCTGGAACTATTCATTGTGATTATCCACGTTGGGTAGAAGTCTTGTGCCACGATATCAATGTTCATGTCCCTCATCATATTTCCACTGCGATTCCTTCTTATAATTTGCGGCTAGCTTACAGCAGCATCAAAGAAAATTGGGAGCCTTATCTACATGATGAGTGTCAGTTTTCTTGGCCTTTAATGAAGCAGATTACAGACCAATGTCAACTATACACAACTGATGTTGGCTATAAAACTTTCGACGAACATTATACAGAGCAATAAATAGCACTGTGACTACACTCACGCTCTTGAACCAACGAGAGCGTTTATCATGCTGTGTTTAAATAGAATTTGGCGACTTTTTACTAACTAAAAATTGTTAGCTAAATTGCCAAAAATTATCTTCTTTGGTGTTAGCGATCGCTAGTTTCGTGGGCATCCTAGAGGTGAGATGATTTTGTCTCAAATAAAGTTCCGATTTATATCCAACAAAAGAATCCAGTGCAATCAAATATCATTACGTTCAACAATCCTCCTGGTGGTAGAACATCTGAGGATGCGACAAAATTGCCTTTTACTCTTCAAGATTTAAAAGCTGCAATCCCTGCTGAATGTTTTCAGCCAAATGTGACAAAATCACTTTTTTACTTCTTTCGTGACATCTTGATTATTGCTCTGCTTTATGCAGTTGCTTATTACCTGGATTCTTGGCTTTTCTTTCCGATTTTCTGGCTAATGCAAGGAACGATGTTTTGGGCTTTGTTTGTAGTCGGACATGACTGCGGACACCAATCTTTTTCTAAGCACAAATGGCTCAATGATTTTATTGGACATCTTTCTCACACACCAATACTTGTTCCTTATCATGGTTGGCGGATCAGCCATAGAACTCATCACAAAAATACTGGCAATATCGATAACGATGAAAGCTGGTATCCTGTGACAGAATCACAATACAAGGAAATGCCTTTAGCTCAAAAAATAGGCAGATATTACGTTTTTCTATTGGCTTATCCTGTGTATTTGTTTAAGCGTTCTCCTAATAAGGAAGGCTCCCACTTTTTGCCCAGCAGTTCGCTTTTCAAGTCATCAGAAAAATGGGATGTCATCACTAGCACTGTACTTTTGATTGGCATGGTAGGTTTGCTAGGTTTCCTCACCTACCAATGGGGTTGGATGTGGTTGCTGAAATATTATGCTGTACCCTACCTTGTGTTCATAGTTTGGCTAGACTTGGTGACATTCTTGCACCACACTGAGCCAGATATTCCCTGGTATCGTGGAGAAGATTGGACTTTTTTAAAAGGCGCAATTTCTAGTATTGACCGTGATTATGGTTTGGTTAATCATATCCATCACGATATTGGTACTCATGTTGCTCACCACATATTCCTTAACATCCCTCACTACAATTTGTTGAAGGCAACTGAAGCAATAAAACCAGTAATGGGTGAGTATTTCCACAAATCAGAAGAACCAATTTGGAAGTCATTATGGCATTCATGTATCAGTTGTCATTTTGTACCTGATACTGGTAGTAAAGTTTACTACACATCTAATAACAAGTTAGCTAAAGGCTAAGGCTCAGATTGCCGACTTATTGAAAAAAGTCGGCAATCTAGTATTTTCGTCAGTGCTGATTAAATTAAAGATTACTTAAATACCTTAGTACAACCTACGTTTTTAGGTGTGATAGCACATCACATTAAATTATTAGTACTTCTAACTCTGTCAGTATTTGATCTTCCTTCGCTTGCGGTAAATCTCAACTTCCTGACTGTCAGGTTATTAAAATACAGAAGTAAAATAAAATAGATAGATAGATGACGTTTGCGGATTCTTGCCCCTATCCTGACAATAGGATTTATTTTTTCCAGACTCTTGCTGTCTTGGTGGGTAAAGATTAACATATCTGTGGATAGAGGCGCAATATCTCGTTAAACCAACCCTGGGAAAAATTACAACCTTTTGGGCTGTCTACTTTGAACGAAGCTTGAGCGCCAGTTAACTTTATCTGTAGGTAGTGACTCAAGACCATTACCTGCTAGGTTCAGAAATCAGCACAGACTATACTATAGACAATTTACTCAAAACTTTTTCCTAGTTTAAAATCAGAGGTATCAATGATTATAACTAATTTTAGCAAACAAAAAAGTGAATTTAAAGAACCTAAAATACTTAAAGCGAAACCCCATTGGCAAGGGCAAAATTTGAGTGATACTGCTGTCAAAGGTAAAGATATCAAAAAGATACAAGATACTGCACCTGATGGTTCTATTTTCAATAGCTTGAATCGTGGTCGAGTTGCTATTTTTATTGATGGCTTAAACCTATTTCATACAGCTTTACAACTGGGTATAGAAATTGACTATGTTAAATTACTTTGTCATTTAACCAACGGTTCAAGACTGTTGCGTGCTTTCTTCTATACTGGGGTTGATCTCAGTAATGAAAAGCAACAGGGTTTTTTATTGTGGATGCGTCGTAATGGCTATCGTGTAGTGGCAAAAGAGCTTGTTTTAGCAGCAGAGAATTTCAAAAAATCAAATTTGAACGTAGAAATTGCTGTAGATATGATCACTTTAGCCCCTTATTATGACACAGCTGTTTTAGTTAGTGGGGATGGAGATTTAGCTTATGCAGTGAACGCTGTAAGCAGAATGGGGGTTCGGGTAGAAGTGGTCAGTCTCCAAACAACGACCAGTGAAAGCTTGATTGATGTTGCTGACTGCTTCATTGACCTCGATAGCATTAAAACACACATTCAAAAAGATTCTAATCTTGGCTATAGTTATCGCACGCCGTCAAATTCAAACCTTTAAAACCCGATTTCAAATCTATCGAAATCTCTACTCAGCTATTGCAAACTTGTAGAAGTTTATCAGATTGGGTGGGGTTTAAATCCCCATCCAGAATCTCTTATTCCCTAGTCCCCAATCCCCAGTTCAATTTTGCTTGACTCTATAAATGGATATTTTAATAGTTGAAGATGAACCAGAAATTGCTCATTTAATCGAAATCTCTTTAGAAAAAGAAGGTTTTTTTTGTCGCACTAGCCGCGATGGCATGAATGCTCTGCGGATGTTTCAGGAGCAACCACCAGATTTAATCATTCTAGATTTAATGATTCCTGGTTTGGATGGGTTAGAAGTTTGTGCCCGAATTCGCCAGAAACCAGGTGCAAAAGATCCTTACATTTTGATGCTCACCGCTAAGGGTGAGGAAATCGATCGCGTCATTGGTCTATCTACTGGTGCTGATGATTATATGGTCAAACCCTTTAGCCCCAGAGAGTTGGTAGCTAGGGTGCGGGCACTATTACGGCGTAGCCTCCGCCAAGGGGGACAACATCAAGTTAATCGTACCCAACACTTTATCGTCGATGTAGATCAGCGCACTGCCAATCGCCAAATGAATTCCAAAGAAGTTGAAATTTTGGACTTAACTACCCTAGAATTTAACTTGCTTACCACCTTTGTCAGCAATCCTGGTCGAGTTTGGAACCGCACTCAACTAATTGATAAACTTTGGGGAGATAACTTTTTTGGCGATGAACGAGTGGTGGATACTCATGTAGCTCGGTTGCGAAAAAAGATTGAACCCGATCCGGCAAATCCTACTTTTATTAAAACTGTTGTTGGGGTGGGCTATAAATTTGAAGATCCTCTGGTAGCGTAAATGTTATGAAGATGGGTCTGAGAACGCGCCTATTTTTCTCCCACTTAGTAGTGATGATCGTGGGGGTAGCTAGTCTGGTGAGTATCAGCAAAATCTCTTCCCCACGTTTGTTTGTACTGCATTTGGAAGGATTAGAAAATCAGGGGTTTGACTTAATCGATGTCCGTGCTGAATTGGTTACAGGATTTGAACTTGCTTGGCAACGAAGCACTATTTGGTCAGTCTTAGTCGGCACTACCGCCGCCGGAGGATTGAGTTACTGGGTGTCCAGACGGATTACGCAGCGGTTAACCGAGATGGAACAAATCACCCAAAAGTTTGCTGCTGGTCAGATGGATGCACGACTACCTGTGTCTGATATTCCAGAACTCAGTGGGCTAAGTGCTAGTTTCAACCGAATGGCAGCCAGTTTAGAAGGGGTAGAAGCGCGGCGGCGAGAAGTAATTGGAGATATGACCCATGAACTACGAACACCGTTAACAGTGGTGCGCGGTTACTTGGAAGAACTGGCTGATGGAGAAATTGAAGCATCTCCTGAAATCTATCGGCGTTTAGCTAAAGAAACTAAGCGTTTAGAGCGATTGGTGAACGATTTACAAGAACTATCTAAGGCAGAAGCCGGTTATCTACCAATTAATATCCAACGGGTAAATCTGCGTCCGTTGTTAGAGTCATTAATGGAGAAATTTACCGACCAACTATTAGAAGATGGGCCAGTTCTGATTTTAAAGTGTCCATCTGTAATACCTCCTGTATTGGCAGATATTGATCGGACAGAACAGGTGTTAGTAAATTTGCTAGGTAATGCAGTATATTACACTAACGAAGGTTCAATTACCATTGATGTTGGGACTGAAGCATCTCAACTCTGGATTGCGGTGATAGATACAGGCATTGGTATCGCTCCAGAAAATCTGCCCCATGTGTTTGAGCGCTTCTGGCGAGCCGACCAATCGCGCGATCGCCATTCGGGAGGTACTGGTATCGGTTTAACTATTTCCCACCGCTTAATTGAACTACAAGGCGGTAAGATTCAGGTAGAAAGCGAATTAGGAGTTGGGAGTACGTTTCGGTTTTTTCTGCCTTTGGCTTGAGTTGAGCTAAAAAATTTTGAGTCTGAGGGATTGACACAAGGTAGTCATGGCTGTGTCATACCCAATTGTTAATTTGAAAGTATCCCACATTTTTGTTTGTTGATGGACACCAAAATTTGGGAATTGCATAGAGCATAACATTATGTCTACTTTTGTTCTGGCCGCTTTTTTGGTTAGTTTACTCAGTTTTTCGGGTTACGCTGCGATCGCCTACCTGTTCCCTCAAAATCGTTCCCAAGACTAAATAATTCGTAATTCGTAATTGAATTCTTAACTACAAAATACGAATTAGTAATTAGTTAATTTCCTTTCGCAATAATTCTGGAATTTGAGAAGGGCGTTCGGCTACTGTAACTTCTGCTTCTTTTAAAGCAGCTAATTTACTTTGGGCTGTGCCAAAATTGGGATCGCGTCCGATAACTGTTGCTAAAGTCCCGGTTTGACGCCAACTTTTTCCTGGTGGTGCAAGTCTACCTGCAATGTAGGCAATTACTGGTTTATCAATTGCCTCAGCAATGTATCGGGCTGCTGCTTCTTCACTACCGCCACCAGGTTGACCGACTAAAACGATCGCCTCTGTGGTTTCATCCTCATCAAGAATTTGCAACCATTGCAGAAACGAGGAACCAACGATCGCATCACTACCAATACTGACACTAATCGACTGCCCTAAACCTGCTTTTGTTAATTCGTAGGCAATTTCGTAGGTGAGGGTACTGCTACGACTAACGATCCCCACTGTTCCAGGAGTATAAAATTCGCTGGGTTGAGTCCCTAAGAGAATTTTTCCTGGTACAATGATTCCTGGACTATTTGGCCCGATTACCAAAGTTTCACAGGCTTCGGCTTTGCGGAGTAATTGCACCATATCCAAAGGCGGTACACCAGCAGTAATAATAATGATCTGGCGAATCTTAGATGCGATCGCTTCTAATGCCGCATCTAGTACGTCATAAGGATCTACACAAATGATTGTCGTGTCAATTGCCCCAAATTTTTCTATCACCTCCTCTACCAAATCAAATACTGGCAGTCCATGCAGTTCTTGTCCGCCGCATCCAGCATTAACACCAGCTACCAAATTCGTGCCATAAGCTTTCATTTGATCGACATAAGTGCTTGATATAAATTCACAAAAGCCTTGAATTAAGACTTTACTTTCTGGCGTTAAGTTCATAAAAAATTACCTTAAATTTACCAAGCCAGTGAGTTGAACCACTGGGCTTGAAGAAAGGGACATGAAAGTGCTGAGTAATGAGTAATGAGTAACGAGTAATGGAGATGAAGGATAAATAACTCCTGCTCCCTGCCTTATTCCAACGACAAATATTGACACCCACCTAACTTATTGCTCACTACTTTTTATTAACCGTTGGTTTAGCAAGACGAACTGCTGCATCCACTGCCTCATCTAAATTTTCTACCACGAGAAGCGCGTTGCTGTGAGTTTTTAGTGTTGTCAAATATTTTCTTGCAGTACTAAATTCAGAACCAGCCAGGCGGACAACTAAAGATGGAAAATTAAGCTCTCGCCGCACTTTATTACCATTAGAACGTATAGTTTCTGATTGAATTTCGCTATTGTCTGGCTGCACAACTCTGGCGATCGCTTCAGTTACTTCCTCAGTTTGAGGAATGTTACCTAGAAAGTTAATTAATATTACTTGAATACTTTTATCAGCCTCCAGCATTTTCAGACCCATTTCTAGGCGATCGCGGAAGGTTGTTGGTGTAGTATCTGTAAGGAAAGCATGACGTAGATTCAAACAAAGACCTGGATTACCACCAGCATTAGCGACTAAATCCAAAGTTGCCATCACCGAACCAGTACCATTACCTAAAATACCGATTTTTCCATGCATTGCTACACCATCCCAGTCGCCTAAAATACCGTTGATTTCAGTACTGGTATGACGGCTGATAATTTTTGCCGCCATTTCGGCAAGATCGGGATGACGCTTGATCGCCCGTTCGTTGACTCTGACTTTACCATTGAGAGCCATAACTTGATTAGTAGCACTGACTGCCAAAGGATTGATTTCAACTAAATCCAGGTCTTTTTGCACAAATAAGTGGTACATCTTCTCCACAACGTTGCTTACCGACTGCATCAGCGTCCCTTGCAAACCCATTTTCAAAGCTAGTCGTCGGGCATAAAATGGCGAGAATTCTTGTTCTACGACAACATGGTGCATTCTTTCGCCAGCAGATTCCCAATCAATGTCCGCTTCTTTGCAACCTAAAAGTACTGGTCGGCAGACAGCAGTATCTAAAACCACCGCTAGATAAAATTCCTGGTTAGCGTCGTATTGGGATTCTGCCAGCACAACTTCCGGCAATTCGCCCCAGATTGGTAAACTAAAGATATTTTGAGCAGCTGCGATCGCATCGATAGTCGTTTGAGCAAATCTGACTCCACCAGCTTTTGCTCGTTCTGCTCCGTGTACTTGAGATTTCAGTACAATTGGAAAGCGAATTTTTAAACGTTTTAAATCTGTAGGATGGTCAATTCGCTGGGAAGGCAATACCGGAATGCCTATCTTCCCAAACCATTCTTTAACTTGGTACTCTAATAAATCCATTGATACACCTTGTACTGACACTTTCCAAGCTTTTGCTGATTGCTGTCTTAATATTTTGCAGCACCTTTATTGCAGAATGAAGCTTTTGGCAGCTATAAAAATTTATTTTTCACGGCTCAATTTTATCGAATTCACCAAATGAGGCACATTAATTTCGATAGCCAACCCGTTTACAACACATAATTAATATTCTCAGCAAGCTTCCCAGCATAGAAGATAATTAGCATTTCTGTCAAAACCCTCTGACATAACATCGTTTTCTTAACCTTTGGATAATTTGGTAACAACTACTCTGCAACTAGAATCTTCCAGGACACTAGCTCCTATGAATTTAATTGTGGCGAAATAATGCAGTGAAAATACCCAAACACTCTATTGTTCCCATTTTTTATTTGTAATTTATATCTGAAGACAGATTATTTAATTTTTCACCTATGAATCTGAAAATGTAGCGCGGCGAACAATAACTGCTTTTTTAATTTTTGGTGAAAAGTCAGAATTTGTGTTAGAAAGTTGGTCGTTCAGATTTTCAGGCTGTGGTTGGTTAAACTGTGCATTCGCATTCAATAAACCGAGAAAGTTCGTTTCATCCTCTTAAAAATAATCAAAACAATATAGAAGTTCAGCGGGAAAGCTCTATGAAAGTAGCAGTCCAGCAGGAAGATTTACAGCTTTTAGCCAAAACTTTACAGGAACAATTACTTGTAGAAGTTTCAACAGCTGAAGTCTTCGAGGTTAAGTGCGCCGTCAATAAAGACGAGTTAATGATTTTAACGCAACACGCATCAGATGTAATAGTTGACGCTCAACTAATTTTTACAGTTATTGAGGAAGTACTTCAGTCTCTAGCACCCCACAAAGAACAACGGGTGCAATGTTTCCTCAGAATTTTTGGTGAACAAATCCCTTATGCCAAATGTTTTTTGGAGTTGAAGCAGACGGGGGGCAGGGGGCAGGGGGCAGGGGGTAGGGGGCAGGGGGTAGGGGGAGCAGGGGGAGATGGGGGAGATGGGGGAGATGAGGAAGCAATATCTGATTCATCTTCATACTCCTCATCATCTCTGACATATTCTCCATCAATTGATGAGGCTGAGGAAGAGGAACTGTTTGACCCCTTTGCAGATGTGCCGAATTTGTCGGCTACAAAGCCAAGATTTCAAGTCAAACCGATCCTACTGGGTGCAGCATTGTTGGGAATTGTAGTCTTAGGCGGTAGTGCTTACTTTTTGACTCCTCCTTGTGTGATGTCTGAGTGTAAAGAAATGCAAAACGCCGAGCAATTAAAAACAAAATCCTCGCAATTGATGCGCCGCGCCAAGTCTGAAAAAGAATTAACTACTATACAACAGGAACTTGAGACAGCCAATGCAACTTTGAATGCAATTCCTAGTTGGTCGCCCCGTTACCAGGTGTCAAAAGAACTAAAAGCAAGTTTGTCTGGGCGGGCAGAAAAAATCAACCAGGTTGTCAAGGCTTTGCAGACGGCATCTTTGGCGACACAAAAAGTTCAAACTCCTGCATCTAGCCTAGAGGAATTACAAGCTAGGCAACACTTATGGCGCCAAGCTATAGCACCATTAGAAACTATAAGTTCCAGTAGCGAACTCTATGGATTGGTGCAGGGTAAATTACTTAATTATCGTGTCCATTTACACGCTGTAAATCAACAGATATTTACTGAGGAAAAATGGCTGAAAAAACTAACAGCAGCAAAAGCTGTAGCCGTTGCAGCCGAGAAGCAGGAAGCTAATGCTAAATCATTGAATGACTGGCAAAAGGTGCAGTCTACTTGGCTAGTAGTAGTTAATGCCTTGAATACTATTCCCTGGAATAGCGTTGGATACCAAGAAGCTCGAAAGCTATTGATAGATTATAAACCGAAGTTAGTAGTAGTCCGCGATCGCGCTACTAAAGAACGATTAGCTGGCCAAACCTACCAACAAGCCCTGATCGCCGCCAAGCAAGCCAAAGCTTATGAGCAACAAAACCAATGGCAAGCAGCAGCAACATACTGGGATCAGGCTTTGCAAACTACTAAAAAAGTTCCCCAAGATAGCTTGTACTATACTCAAGCTCAGTCTCTTATCGAACCCTACTCAACATCCCTCAAACAAGCACAAGAAAAATTACAAGTTGTTAGTAGTTTCCAACAAACCCGCACTGACTTAGATAAAACCTGTATTAATAATGGAATGCGGATTTGCACTTTTAGCATAGACAATGCAGGAATTATTGTCCGCTTAACGCCTGAGTATGACCAAATAAGGCAAAATAATTTGGCTAATCCTTATTCTGAAAACTCGGATACTGCTGTTGATATTACCAACCACTTGCAAAGCTTACGGGAAGCGCTAGGTGTAATTGGTGACAATGCTAACCTGTCCCTTTTCCTCTATGATTCCAAAGGTCAGGTAATTTATACACGGACTTTAGGCGGTTAGAAAAGTTAGGAGTTAATCTAGAAAGTTTCTGTATAAGTTTCAAAGCCTCTATCCGCTTCGGAGAGAGGTTTTTAGTATGCTTGACAACTTTGCAAATATCCTCTACTTTTATCTGAAAAATACACTATGTTATTGTTTTTGTCTTTTTAATTCACATTGTTGAAAAATATAATTAACGGCCGCAAATAATTTTAATACTGGATAGATGAGATTTTCACAAATAGCATCTTCAGAATTATCAATAACTCCATCGGTAAATAGCAAATCTAATTCATCTTTGAAAGACTGTTCAACAGGAAATGATACTTCCAGGATAAAATTAGACTGTACATATTTAATTTGAAAATTTTTAATGACAGTGCTAATACTTTTGTAATTACTAAATGCCATTTTTTTATTTACCTTTTATTGAAAACTTTATCACTTATGAATAAAATGATGTTATTAAAATCATCAAATCAAACATCATTTGCTAAAACGCTAAAACTGTATGGAGCAACAGACGGTTCGCACAACACTGACTCTGCCAAAAGATTTGCTAGAGGCAACGGATAAAGCCGTTCAGTCAGGAAAAGCCAGAAGCCGCAACGAGTTTGTCACACGGACATTACGGCGTGAACTCGCTGCTCAAAAACGGACAGAAATTGATGCAGCCTTAGCAGAAATGGCAAATGACGTAGAGTATCAAGCCGAAGTTTTGCAGATGGAGGCAGAATTTGCTCCGGCTCAGTGGGAAGCTTTGAAGTTGAAGGAAACTTCCGAATGAGGCGGGGTGATTGGATATAGATTAATCTCTTCACCTCACCAATTGCGCGGCAGAATTAAAAAATTGACGACACAATCCCTTTGTGACTAAAACTGTTGTCAACAAGTTAGCGAAAGCAACCATGAACGCAATCAAAATTTCGTAAGATACAGCATCCAAGGGTTTCACACCAGCTAATAGCTGTCCGGTGGTAATTCCTGGTATTGCCACCATCCCGATGAGGATCATTTGATTGAGAGTGGGAATCAATCCGGCTCTGATGGCGTCTTTGCGGTACTGGCTAACTGCTTGCTCTGGAGTTGCACCTAAGCTCAAATGGGTTTCTATTTCGAGATGGCTGGAATTAATGGTGTTGACAAGGCGATCGCCTGCGATCGCAGCTGCATTGGTAGCATTACCTAAGACGATCCCTACTAAGGGAATTATATACTGTGGTTCATACCATCTTTCTGGTTGAATAATCAGGAAGTTGGTGTAAAACACTGTCAGGGCGGTACTAATTAAAATTGCACCCCACACTAAAGGCAACAGATGAGGAATTTTTTGGCTGATGCGATTTCGTGCGACAATCGCCGTAATTGTCAGCATTATTGCTAATAGCGTCAAAACTGCCCAAGCATTGTCTAAAGCCAAGATGAAATCTAAAATGTATCCCAATACAAGAAGTTGTAAGATGGTTCTCCCAGTAGCAAGGGCTAGGTTCAACTCTAATCCTAATTTTTCCCAGGCAGATAAACCAATGGCGATCGCCATCAATCCCACAGCCATAGCTAAATCCACGAAATCCAGTTTGATTAGATCCTGCATAAGTTCTCTATCTTCTGGTATTTTCTTCTCAAACCAGTCCACACAAGAGGAACTTTGATCCGATGTGTTGGATCTTGAGTAAAAAGGACTGGATACTGGGGATTAGGGACTGGGGATTTGGTTTTCAAGCTAAAAATTATGGAATTTGCTTTAACTCCTCCCAAATTTTTGAATGTTTTCCCAGTACCTAGTCCCCAGTCCCCACTCCCGGAGCGGCGTTCCTCCCCCAGCAACGAGTACCTATCGTGTGAGACTTCTCGCCGAAACCCGTTGATATGTATCACTTTCATCAATTCAAAATTCCAAATGGTACGACCTTAACATGGCAAACACCTAGTATGCCTATATCTGTAAATTAAATGTGCAGTAGCTTACTGCACCACAACTTAAGTAAAATCCCTAATAGATGCGTATCTTGGGCGATAGTCTTTTAGTAGCTTTTCTTTGATTAACAATTCAATCAGCAAAAATTGACTGTCGAAGTGCATCCTTTGTATCTCCCGATTAAATAAGAACTCATGATCCAAAGTGTAAATCCCATCCCTGCCTTTGATATCAAGCAGCAATACACCATCATTGAAGCAGAAGTAAGTGCAGCTGTCTTAGAGGTTTTGGCTTCTGGTCGCTATATTGGCGGCCCCTTAGTTGAAGGTTTTGAACAACAGTTTGCCGCTTACAATACTGTTAGTGAATGTGTGGCTTGTAATTCTGGTACTGATGCGCTTTTCTTAGCGTTACGAGTCTTGGAAATTGGTGCAGGCGATGAAGTGATTACAACGCCTTTCACCTTTATTGCGACATCTGAAGTGATTAGCGCCGTGGGGGCAAAGCCTGTTTTCGTCGATATTGACGCAACTACGTTTAATTTGGATGTAGAGCAAGTAGCGGCAGCAATTACACCCAAAACTAAAGCGATTATCCCGGTTCACCTATTTGGGCAGCCAGTGGATATGACATCATTGATGGCGATCGCTCAGTCTCACAATTTGGCAATCATTGAAGATTGCGCTCAGTCTACAGGCGCAATTTGGGCCGATCAAAAAGTCGGAAGCATTGGACATATTGGTTGTTTTAGCTTCTACCCTACCAAAAATCTTGGTGGTTGCGGCGATGGCGGCGCAATCACGACTAACGATCCAGCGATCGCCACTAAACTGCGAATCCTACGAGATCATGGCAGTAAAATTAAATATTTACATGAAGAAATTGGTGTAAATAGCCGCTTAGATGCTCTTCAAGCATCTATTTTGCAGATTAAGCTACGTTATTTAGATATTTGGAATGAGCGCCGACGAGATATCGCCAACTATTATTACCAATATCTGTGTCAAATTCCGGGGATCGTCCCGCCCCAAGAATTACCTGGAGGTATTGGAGTATGGAATCAATACACTATTCGCATATCAGGCGAAGGGCGAAATGGTTCTAGCGCCAAATATCGAGATTGGGTGCGTAGCCAATTGCAAGAACAGGGTGTAAGTTCAATGATTTACTACCCCCATCCTTTACATTTGCAGCCAGTTTATCAGGATTTGGGCTATCAAATTGGAGACTTACCAATAGCAGAGCAAGCTTGCCATGAAGTCATATCTTTGCCGATGTTTCCAGAATTGACACAAGAGCAGCAAGACCAGGTGATTTATGCCTTGAAAGAAGTTATGAGTTAGGAGTTAGAAGTTAGAAGTTAGAAGTTAGAAGTTAGGAGTTAGGAGTTTTGAATGCATAAGTTTCTTCAACTCATTACTCATTACTCCTAACTCATTACTCCTAACTCATCACTCTTAACTCCTTACTACATTTGCAGTTGCTAAGGCTTCTACTAAGCTACGCACGGCAGCAATCATCGCCACTTCGCTATTGAGTTGGTTGATAGCGGAACCAACACCAACACCAGCAGCACCAGCCGCGATCGCTAACGGTGCGGTAACGCTAGAAATGCCTGATGCACACAATACTGGCACTGACACTACACGGGAAATCTCAAAAGCTGCTGCCAACGTGGGAGCAGCTTTTTCAATTAATCCCAGAGTTCCGGGGTGAACTGGGTTACTGCTAGTACCGCCTTCGGTTTGGATAATATCTGCTCCAGCTTTCACCAGTTCTTCTGCTAACTGTACCTGCTGATCTAGTTCCAGGATATGGGGAACGGTGACAGATAGGGTAATTTCAGGCAGGAGAGCGCGAGTTTGCTTAGTCAACGCTAGTACTTCTGGAGCCTCAAAGCGGCGTCCTTGAGCATAGAAAGAATCAAAATTCCCAATTTCAATTAAATCAGCACCAGCTGCTACAGCCTGCACAAATTTATCTGGCTCTACTGCCGAAATACAAACTGGTAAATTTGTCAACTTTTTAGCTAGCTGGATTAAAGCTGCATCGGCAGCAATATCGACAAAAGTAGCACCGCCAAATTCAGCAGCTTTAACAGTAGCAGCAACGCTAGCGGCGTCGAAATTATTCAAGCCGCTAATCACTTTTAAAACGCGGCGGTTAGTAAATGCACGTTGGAGTCTGGAATGCATCGTCATAGTTTAGTTTTTGAAGCTAAGAAAATTAGGTATATTCTACCGTCCCTCAGTTGATTAGAGGCTAGATCGCTACGGCAGTTGTCAAATATTGATAGTTTTATCGTAAATTAAGGGGTTTAAGATCCTTACCTTTATACGTAGTTCCGAAGCGGAGTCGAAACCACTCCGTTCATTTACCCTGCGGGAAGCAAGGTACAGTCGGATTTAAATCTGCGTCTGTTCGCGTAACGTGCTGTAGGCAAAATGTTTTGAATTTTGAATTTTGAATTGTTAACACTATTCTAGTCAAACTCTGGAGGCCACAAATCTGCAATTGGTACTTCCCATCCTGGGAGGAGTTCGGGAACTGTTAAAATATCGCCATCACGAAGTATTATTGCCTCTTGTCCAAAATTGTAAACTTCAACAATTCGCTCATCTGGATTGAGCAAAATTCCTACCTGAGTTCCTAAACTCAGAAATTCTTGAATTTTGGCTCTCAGATCCTCTAAATTGTCGCTAGGGGACTTCACCTCTACAGTCAAATCGGGAGCCAATTGAGCAAAAGACTTCGGACTGCGACGCAAACGTTCAGCTAAAACAAATGAGGCATCTGGTGCGCGCAAATCGGAATTAGGCAACCTGAAACCAGCGCTAGAAGCTGCTGTTCGTCCCAGTTTACGCGGTCTAACCCAGTTATGTAACTGGGCAATCATGGCCGCTGCGACTTCATCTGATTCGTATCCTGATGGACTCATAACAATAATATTACCCTTCACTAGTTCCATCCGAAAGTCAGGATGCTGTTGCTGCATTTGTTCCAAGTCTTCAAGGGTTAGGGACATAAAACCTCTAGTTACACGCCTTGTATCTATTTTAATTATGGAGACAACAGACCTCTCCAGGTGCGATCGCCCCATAAATTCCCCAGTCATCGCTAAACCTGTCACTGCTATCTTGCGGAAACTAGAAATATGCGATCGCACCAAGCCGCAGTTTTAGCTATCCAAAAAGCATTAGTAGCACCATAACTATTAATAAACTAATCTACTCAAATTTCAGTCAATCCATCACGATTTAGGTGGAAATGCAGTTGCCTTGTCATTAGACTTAGTATAAATTGCTATAAAGAAAAGCTATGACTAAAAAATAGCTAACTTTATTGAAGGTGGGCTTGGTTATATAAAAATTAAAAATATTACGGCTTTAACCCATTAGCTAAAAGGTTAAATCTCCGACTTAATTTGACAATGAAAGCGAATGCAAAGCCATTCACTTTCCGTTTTGTTCTGGACGAAAAACATTACCAAGTTAAAGCTAACAAATATCTTATTCAATCTAAATTTCTATTTAAGGATTATGACAAAACAGCCAGAGAGTTATCACTATCCAATCAGAAATCATTCTACTAAAAAATTACTAGAAGCAAGCACAAATATTGTTTTCATAGATCCAAAAGTTATAGATTACCAAAGCTTAGTAGCTGGTATCATCCTCGGTAGTGAAGTCGTTATTCTTGATCCCAATAGAGATGGTTTAGCACAAATCACCGAGTTTCTGGAAAAACGTAAATCAAATTCAGTCCAATCAATTCATATTGTTTCTCACGGAAGTGCGGGGAGTTTGCAATTAGGGTCAGGCAACCTCAACCTCAGTAACCTGGATAGCTATGCAAATCAGTTACAAAAATGGGCAAGTGTTTTAACTGAGAATGCTGATATTTTGCTGTATGGCTGTGATGTAGCCAGTGGTGAAGGCACAAAATTTGTACAGCAGATTAGCCGAATAACTGGTGCTGATGTTGCCGCTTCCACAGACAAAACCGGAAGTGCAGCTTTAGGTGGCAACTGGGATTTAGAAGTGAAGACAGGAAAAATTGAGGCTTCCCTGGCTTTTAAATCTGAAGTCATAGAGGCTTACAAGTCTATTTTGCCATCTGTACCAGGGTCAGTTAGTTTTACTGGCACATACTCTCAAAACTTCAACAAATTAGCTGCCTCTGGAACATCTATTGCTTGGACTAATGATTCAACCATTCCAGGCTGGTATTCCACAAGAACTACTTATAACGCTGGTTCTGGCACTAATAATACAGGTGCAATGTACAGTTTTGGTACGACCACAGATCGGGCACTTGGTTCTGTAGCTTCCGGTACTACAGGAACTATTTATTATGGGTTGCGCCTCCAAAACAACACCGGTTCACCAATTACTAGCTTGCAAGTAAATTATACAGGTGAGCAATGGCGTAATGGTGGCAATACATCGCCGCAACAGCTGAAATTTAGTTATCAAACTGGGTCAACTGTTGCAAGTTTAACAACAGGAACATGGACACCTGTCACATCGCTAGATTTCACCGGGCCAATTGCAACTGCGACCGCAGGCCCCTTAATTGGCAATCAAATTGCCAATCGAACTGTCATAGCGCCTGTAGTAGTTAATCTAGCTACCCCAATAGCTAACGGTGAAGAGATTATATTACGTTGGGAAGATATAGATGATGGAGGCAACGATCATGGTTTAGCCATTGACGATGTATCTGTCAAAGTAGATGGCACCACTTATATAGTAACTAACACTAATGATAGCGGTGCTGGCTCCTTAAGGCAAGCTATTATCAATGCCAATAATGATCCAGGGATTGAGACAATCATCTTTGATACGACTGGAATATTCGGTGATGCCACCCCCGACACCATTACCCTCACTTCTGGGGAATTGAATATTACTGAAGGAGTGATCATTCAAGGAACTGGGGCTAATAAACTTACCATCAGTGGTAACAATACTTCCCGTGTTTTTAATGCTAGTGCCTCCCTCTCAATTGATGGGTTGAACATAACTGGGGGAAATTCAGTAAATAATGGTGGCGGCATTTACAGCACCAGTAGTGTCACAGTCAGCGATAGCAGTATTTCTGGCAACACTGCCAGCACTAGTGGCGGCGGCATTTACAGCAGTAGTAGTGTCACAGTCAGCGATAGCAGTATTTCTGGCAACACTGCCAGCACTAGCGGCGGCGGTATCTACAGCAGTAGTGCCACAGTCACCGATAGCAGTATTTTTGGCAACATAGCGAACCTTGGGGGAGGTATATACAGCACCAATGCCACAGTTAGCAATAGTACTCTTTCTAGTAACACTGCGAACAGCAATGGCGGCGGCATTTTCAGTAACGGTAGTAACGGTAGTGTCACGATCAGCAATAGCACTATTTCTAGCAACACAGCAAAAACTCATGGTGGGGGCATCTACAGCACTAACAATACAACAGTCGGCAATAGCACTATATTTGGCAACATTGCTGATAGTGATAACAATGCCCAAGGTGATGGTGGCGGTATTTATAAATCTGGGGGCACGGCCAGCATCAGTAATAGCATCATTGCTGGCAATATTGACCCAGGTAATCAAGGAGCCGATGTCTTTGGTAACAACTTCAATGGTAATGCTTACAACCTGATTGGCAAAATTGCCGGTAAATCGTCTGGGACTCTGGGCACGGGTACAGATATTATTAACCCCAATCCTGGACTCAAACCGCTAGGAGATTACGGTGGCTCTACACAAACTCACGCTCTAAGCTTTTCTAGTCCTGCCAGGAATGCAGGCGATCCGGCTTACAGTGGTGGTTTAACTACTGACCAACGCGGTATAGATTTTAACCGTATTGAAAGTGGGAGAATTGACATTGGAGCATTTGAATATGTGCTTCCAAAAGTCAACTTTGGTGCTGCTACGTACAATACAACAGAAGATAGTACCGCCACTACAGTAACTATTTCTGTTACTTTAAATGCCTCTCCTGAAACAGCTGTCACAGTTCCTATTGTCGTCAAAAATAGTAGTACGGCTACTAGTGGCAACGATTACACTTTTTCCCCTACTACTATCTCTTTTGCTGCTGGAGCAACAGGCGCAAATTTAACACAGCTAATTACTTTTACTATTAACCCAGACGATTTACCTGAGAATACAGAGACAGTTGTACTCAACTTCGGTACGCTAACAGGAGCGGATTTGGGGACAATAACTGAAACTACTTTAAATATTGCTGCTAATGATGCGATTCAATATGCAATTTCCACTCCTACCTCAACTTTAACAGAAGGTAATAGCGGTACTCAAGCTGTTAGCTTTACGGTTACTCGCAGTGGTGGTATTGGCGTTGCTAGCACCGTAGATTATGCTTTTAACGGTACGGCAACTTTTGGCAGTGACTATAACAATATTCAAGTTACGGGTGGAGGGAATGCTGCATCTGGAACTTTAAGCTTTGCCGTTGGGGAAACTACAAAGACAATTACAGCCGATGTTTTGGGTGACAACACTTTTGAACTTAATGAAGACATTACTGTTACCCTGAGTAACCCCAACCTCACAACTGCGCCGGAAAGTTCCACAATTACTAACAATTCAGCCACAGCAACCATCATCAACGATGACAACCAACCAACTATCAGCATCTCGGATGTCTCGGTTACTGAAGGAAACACAGGTGCAACAAATAACGCTAACTTCACTATCACTCTTTCTAATCCCAGTTCTCAACAGATTACTGTAAATTACAACACAAGTGACGGCACTGCTAATGCTGCTGACTCAGATTACAATTCTACTCCGGCGACGATTACTTTCAATCCTGGCGAAACCAGTAAAACCCTTAGCATTGGTGTTGTAGGCGATAACAAATTTGAAACCAATGAGACATTTTCTGTCAATCTTTTAGGTGCGACAAATGCCACAATTACTGATAGTTTAGGAGTTGCTACCATCATCAATGATGACAATCAACCAACTATCAGTATCTCAGATGTCTCTGTTAGTGAAGGCAATACAGGTACAACGACTAATGCTAACTTTACTATCAGTCTTTCTAATCCCAGCTATCAGCAAGTTACTGTAAATTACAACACGAGTGATGGTACTGCTCAAGTTGCTGACTCTGATTACAACTCTGCTTCCGGGACGATTACTTTCAATCCTGGCGAAACTACTAAAACTCTTAGCATTGGTGTCATCGGTGATAACAAAGCTGAAACCAACGAGGCATTTTCTGTCAATCTTTTGGGTGCGACTAATGCCACGATCGCAGATAATTTAGGAGTTGCTACCATCATTGATGATGACAATCAACCAACTATCAGCATCTCGGATGTCTCTGTTAATGAAGGCAATACAAGCACAACAACTAACGCTAATTTTACTATTAGTCTTTCTAATCCCAGTTATCAGCAAATTACTGTAAATTACAACACAAGTGATGGTACTGCTCAAGTTGCTGACTCTGATTACAACTCTGCTTCCGGGACGATTACTTTCAATCCTGGCGAAACCAGCAAAGTTATTAGCATTGGTGTCATCGGCGATAACCAAACTGAAGCCGACGAGACATTTGCTGTAAATCTTTTTGGCGCGGCAAATGCCACGATCGCAGATAATTTAGGAGTTGGTACTATCATCAACGATGACAACCAACCAGCTATCAGCATTTCGGATGTCTCAGTTGCAGAAGGCAATACAGGAACAACTAACGCTAACTTTACGATTACTCTCTCTAATCCCAGCTATCAGCAAGTTACTGTAAATTATAACACGAGTGATGGTACTGCTAATATTGCTGACTCTGATTACAATTCGGCTCTAGGGACGATTATTTTTGCTCCTGGGGAAACTAGCAAAACTCTTAGTATTGGTGTCATCGGTGATAACAAATTTGAAACTGACGAGACATTTGCTGTAAATCTTTTGAGTGCGACTAATGCCACAATTAGTGATAGCTTAGGAGTTGGTACTATCATCAACGATGACAACCAACCAACTATCAGTATCTCGGATGTCTCAGTTGCAGAAGGCAACACAGGTACAACAACTAACGCTAACTTTACTATTAGTCTCTCTAATCCCAGCTATCAGCAAGTTACTGTAAATTACAACACGAGTGATGGTACTGCTCAAGTTGCTAACTCTGATTACAATTCGGCTCTAGGGACGATTACTTTCGCTCCTGGTGAAACTAGCAAAACTCTTAGTATTGGTGTCATCGGCGATAATCAAGCTGAAACCAACGAGACGTTTGCTGTCAATCTTTCGGGTGCGACAAATGCTGCGATCGCAGATAATTTAGGAGTTGGTACTATCATTAATGATGACAACCCAACAACTGTCAGTATCTCGGATGTTTCAGTTGCAGAAGGTAACACAGGCACAACCACTAATGCTAACTTTATCGTCACTCTCTCCGCAGCGAGTTTGCAGCAAGTTACTGTAAATTACAATACGAGTGATGGTACTGCTAAAGTTTCTGACTCTGATTACAATTCTGCTTCTGGGATGATTATTTTTGCTCCTGGGGAAACTAGCAAAACTCTTGGTATTGGTGTCATCGGTGACAATAAAGCTGAAACCAACGAGACATTTTCTGTCAATCTCTTCGGTGCTACAAATGCCACAATTACTGATAGTTTGGGAGTGGCTACTATCATAAATGATGACCAACCTCCAAGCATCAGCATTGCAGATGCATCACTCAAAGAAGGCACAACAGGGATGACAACTAATGCTAATTTTGTTGTCACTCTCTCTAGTGAATTCTATCAACCGATAGCCGTAAGTTATAGCACGAGTGATGGTACTGCCCAAGAATCTGACTCAGATTACAATTTTGGTTTGGGGACAATTGTTTTCAACCCTGGTGATACGAGTAAAACTATTAGTATTGGCGTTAGAGGTGATAATAAAGTTGAAGCCGATGAAACATTTTTTGTCAATATCTATGGCGCGGCAAATGCTACCTTTGCTAATAACCAAGCAGTCGGTACTATCATCAATGATGACCACCAAGTTTTTTAATTTTAATACTATGTAAAACAGGAGTCAGAATTCAGAATGTCAAAGCTGTACGAGCGCGACACCGATGCAACGCCGCCAGGTCACTTGACATTTGGACTTCTGCCTTAACTTGACACCGATGGCAAGATGCCCACCCCACAAGAGTTAATTGGATATTTTTTTATTTGTCAGTCCCTAAGCATTAAGAACATGATATAAAAGCGTAGCGTTTTTAATGCAAGTCGATGCCTTAATATTATCAGGTATTGCCAAATTTAATTTGCTACGAATTAATGAAATGCCGTACTAAGATATTTTTGAAGGATAGCTTTTGAGTATAAAAATGTGACACATACCAAAACTGTAGGTTTGATTTTGGCGGTCAGTTGACAAAAGCTGCTATTGCTGAACCTGGTACAATTTCGGTCTGTTGTTCCTTGGTTAAATGAATAAAGTCAGAAAGAAAAAGCCACCATCTATACAATAGACAGTGAACCTGAATTATCGAAGTGAGCCTGATTAAAACTGTAATTAACTGATAATTCCAAGATTGTTGTAGATTTCGATGAGATTGCCATCAGGATCGCGAAAATGGGCTGTGCGAATTCCCCAGTCTGAGCGGTCTTGTGGTTCAGTTACAACGATCGCATTCTGAGCTTTTACTTGCTCATAGACTTCATCCACGTTATCGACTGCGAAAATTAACACAGTTTTATCTCGACTGGCAACATAAGAAGGCTGTTCGATTCTGGGGACTACTTCAGCCATTAATTCTTTTTTAAACAAACCCAGCTTGAGATATCCGGTATTAAACTCAGCATATCCGCTATCTTCATCGCCCCAATCGACATCAAATTTTAGCAGATCCCGGTAGAACAGAAAAGAATCTTTATAGTTTGAGACAAGTAGTCTCAGGTGTGTTAACTGAAGCTTCATATCTGTTCCCTTGGTCTACTAACTGTGAATTCTCGGTTCTGGGTGCAAAGTCGCCAGCAACTCGCTTTCGACAGTTGCCAATTCATCAAGCCGTTGCATGACTATTTCTCTGTCGAAGTAAGTAGCAGCTAAAACCCAATATATACCGTAGTGACGCGCTTCGGATGCCATTAGCCCACGATAAAATTTTGCTAACTCTGGCTCTGGACAGTGAGCAGCTAAAAGTCCCAGACGTTCGTGAGAACGAGCTTCGATTAAACCAGTGACTAGTAAGGAATCTAGAAATCGCTCAGGTTCTTTGGGGCGTACAGCAGCTTTTAAACCCGCGCCGTAGGGAGGCGGTGGTAGGGGAGCTAGGGGAATATTCCGGCGTTCTAACCATTGGTTAACTAGTTCAAAGTGTTCTAGTTCTTCGCGGGCGATCGCAGTTAGTTCTCGCACCATTTTAGTATTAGAAGGGTAGCGAAACATCATGTTTAAGGCTACGCCTGCGGCTTTGCGTTCACAGTGGGAGTGATCGAGTAAAATAATATCTAAGTTAGCGATCGCTTGTTCAACCCAAGCAGAACTAGTGGGCTGTTTCAGGACGTTGATAGTTGGTAACTGAGTAAGCACAGAGTCAGAAAACTCCAGAATTTTAATTTAGCTGAGTATCCTCGCAAATTGATTTTAACGGAAGATTGTTTGAACAAGGCTCAATAATTCATTGGCGGTGAAAGGTTTTACTAAAAAGCCTTGGATACTAGTACCCATAGTTTGTACTAATGCCTCAGACCTAGCTAATCCACTTATGGCAATAATTTGCACTTGCGGGTTGATGATTTGCAAGGTGCTGATGGTTGTCTCTCCACCCATTAACGGCATCATCATATCCATTACCACCAGCCTAATTTCATCTTTATGCTCGGTGTACAGGGCAATGGCCTCAATCCCATTTTGGGCAGTCAATACTTTGTAGTTAGAGAATTCCAATGTGGTTTTGGTGATCTGAGTAATAGCTACTTCATCATCGACAACTAAAATCAATTCTCCGTGGCCTCTTGACAGTTCTATCTCATCTATTACTTGAGAAATGCTGCCCTCCTTGCTTGGCAGGTATACTTGGAATTTTGTCCCAATTCCGACTTCGCTGGCTACTTCCACAAAACCACCGTGGCTTTTGACGATGCCCATCAATATAGATAAACCCAGTCCTGTACCCTTACCCACTTCTTTAGTAGTGAAAAAGGGATCAAAAATCCGATCGATAATTTTTGAGGGAATCCCAACTCCAGTATCCGTAACTGTAATCCTCACATAGGAATTAACTGTTGCCCCAATGTGCATCCTGGCATGGTTTTCATCAATGAACACCTTGGCGGCAGAAATACAGAGGTTACCGCCATAAGGCATAGCATCACGAGCATTGACTACTAGGTTCATTAATATCTGATGCAGTGCGGTGCTGTCTCCGACAACCATCCCGACATTTGGCGCTATATCTGTTTTGATATCGATCAATTTGGGAAATGCTTGTTGGGCTATCTGCTTGATGTCTTCGATGAGTTGCGATACAAGTACGATTGTGTGTTCTCTTTCATAACCACCGGTAAATGACAAAATTTGCCCCACCAAATCACCGCCCCGTTTGGCATTGGTTTCTAGCATCTTCAGCATTTGCAGCGAAACGTCATCAAAATGGGGATATTTTAGGGGTAGGAGATGAACAATTCCCATGATTGGAGTCAGAAGATTGTTGAGATCGTGAGCGATACCGCTAGCGAGAGTGCCTAAGCTTTCTAAACGTTGACTACGCAATAGCTGAGTTTCGAGTTGTTTTTTCTCGGTAATATCGGTGTCAATAATCAGGATTGATTTAGGCAAGCCGACGGCATCAAGCATCAACGTCCAGCGGCTAGTAATAATTCTTTCCACACCATCTTTTCTAAATTTATGCAACTCTCCCTGCCATGTTCCATGCTCAATAACAGTTTTCTGAGCCGTTAATAGTAGAGGTGAGGTTTTTTTGAATAAAAGTTCCCAGGCGTTGTTTCCTTGAGCTTCCTGAACTTGCCAGCCGTACATCTTTTCTGCGCCTTGGTTCCAGAATAAGATTTGGTTGTGTAAATCTTCTACAATAATTGCATCTGTTGTAATGTCTAATAGGGCAGCTTGTTCGCGAATTTTCTGGTCTTGCTGATGACGTTCGCGTAGCGCAGCTTGCTGTTCGCTAACATCTCTGAATAACCAGCGCAAGTTTCCAGTTTTACCCTGACTATCTTGCACAGCGATCGCTGTTAGTTCTGCGGGAAAGTCTGTACTTCCTTCTTCATGAAAAATCTGTAACTCTTCTCTGCGGATTTGCCCCTGCTGTTGCAATTGCAGCATAATTTGACGAAATTTCTGCCGTTGTGTCTGATGCACAAATACAGCCAGTGGTTTACCAATCAGGTAAGATTGGCGCACCTTCAATAACTGAGCCGCAGCATAGTTAGCTTCCTGGATAATTCCAGTCGCATCTGTAAGCAAGTAACCATCTGGGGCAAAGTTAAATAAATCGTAATAACGTTGGCTTTCTGCTTCTAGCAAATGACGTGTATTGATCAATTCCTCATTTTGTTGCTGTAACTCTTCCAGAGAAATAGAGATTTCGGTCATCGCTTGTTGCAAAAGCTCTCTATGAGAATCCTGTCCTATATATTTCTCTGCCGCCAGACTTGCAAGCTGTGAGAGATTTTCCAGTCGTTGATGCGCTTTGACAATCGCTTGTTTAAAATTTTCCTTAGTCATTTGTAGTCTTCTCTAATGATTGCTTTGCTCAAGAAACGCAGAAGGAAAACTGACCTCTGCTTCAGTAAAGCGACCAGAGTGAGCAAGAGTTTAGGACTTCCAAATAAAAAATATCTAATTAATTCCTGTGGGGCGGGCAACATGAGCGCCCAATGGACTGGGCGCTCATGTTGCCCGCCCCACAATATTGGATAATTATTTCTTGGAATTCCCTTGATATAATGCCCTTCAGCATTTTTATCGCTAAATTAAAGGGTTTGATACCTCTACATCATATAGCAGCATCAGTTATCCTAGGAGCTTGCTACAGTCGAAGTTTAAATCCCAATCTTTAATTGTTATTCCTGTTGCTGCCGTTCCTCCATTTCTTGAGTAGAAATCATACTATTGACTCTCTCTATATCTACCATCATCAAAACTGCTCCTCGCATTTCAATGCCAAGTAGCGGAGTTATTGCTAAGTAACATTTTATTTGCCTACCCCGGCGATTGGTAGCATCGAGGATCATTTCTTGAAACTGTTTTTTCCCAGATAGAGAGTCGCGAATAGGCGATCGCAACTGCTCAACAGGTAGCCCAATATCTAGGCTGAAGATAGACTTTCCAATCACTTCATCAGTTCGCAAACCCCATAAATCTTCTACCATGTAATTCCAAATAGAGATAATAAAGCTGCTATCAATTACCACGATTCCCGTTTGGAAACTTCTGAGAATAGAGACGAGAAAAATGTTTGTGCGATTTAGTTCTGTGGTGCGCTCGCTCAGTTCATTATTAATTGTCTGTAATTCTTCATTAGTCGATTGAAGTTCTTCATTCATCGTCTCCAATTCTTCATTAGTCGATTGGAGTTCTTCATTAGTAGTTTCTAATTCTTCATTGGTAGATTGGAGTTCTTCATTAGTAGTTTCTAATTCTTCATTGGTAGATTGGAGTTCTTCATTAGTAGTTTCTAATTCCTGTTGGGAACGTTGCAAGGCATCTTGGAGTTGAATATAACGGGTGACATCATGAAATGAGATACTGACCCCTAAAAAGCTGGTGTCTGTTTCTTGTAAAGGCGTAATTTGCACATCCAGATATTGAGTTTCTGTATTAGACAAATAGCGCTCTATATTTGTGAGGCTCACAGGGCGGCGTTCAGTATAAGCCCGTTCAATTAGCGATCGCAATTCAACCGGTCGATAAGAAAGTTCTAGATCCTGGAAGGGACGAGTTAAATCTTTGGGGGAAAGGGCGAACAAAGTCCGCGCTTGCTCGTTTACCATTACCAGAGTGCCATTGATATCAATGATTATCTGGGCGATTGGGGCTGTGTCAAAACCCATGTCTCGCAACCGGAGATGTCTAGCCAAACGGCTGCTAGATTCATCATCTACTGAATTTGCCATAACTAAGAGGCGATCGCGTAGATTCACCGTTGATACTTTAGTAAATATCCGGTTTTTCAAGTCCAGTGGTAGAAACAGACTAGAATGCATCAATAGCATCTCTGCTTTTCCCAAAAACAGAAAGCCATTATCATTGAGTGCAAAGTGAAACCGGGCCAGAATTCGCCCTTGAGTCTCAGAATTAAAATACATTAATGTATTGCGGCTGACTAGCAAATCTAACCGTGAAATAGGCGCATCCTGAAGTAAATCGTGGCGACCAAAAATCACTGAGCGACGCAAATCTTGCCGGAAAACATAGCGATTGCCGACAATTTCAAAGTATTTCTGGCGCAGTTCATCTGGCACTGTTTGGACATCTTTGGCTGAATATACAGCTTGCCTAGCTTGGTTGAGAGTATCTTCATCTACATCTGTAGCGTAGATTTTCACTCGTTGGCGAAATTCCTCTGCTCCCAATATTTCAGCCATCAACATTGCTAGGGTATAAGCTTCTTCTCCAGAAGCACAGCCAGCGCTCCAGATGCGAATTTGGTCAGAAGTTTTTTTATTTCTAATCAGATTAGGTAGAATTTCTTCTGCGATATATTCCCAAGCTGATGAATCTCGAAAAAAAGCAGTAACGTTAATTAGGATAGTGTTAAAAAGATAATTGAATTCTTCTGGATAAACTTCTAGATAGTCTTGATATTCTTCAAAATTTTCTATAGTTAATGACTGCATCCGCTTGAGTACCCGACGGATCAAAGTCGAGCGTTTATAGCCTGTAAAATCAAATCCCCGGCTTTGTCTGAGATAAATCAGTAGATTTTCAAATTTGGGATCTCTTTCGGCAGAAGTCATACCATTTTGGATTTTAGATTTGGGATTTTAGATTAAAAGTATTTTTTATCTATTAACCTCAAAATTAATTCTGACGATGCAATATCTCAGTTGATTTCAACATTCCCCATGACCAAAGTCACCAGGGTGCTGGAAATTTCATCGAGGCGGAGAATAAAATCTATGTTGCCTGTTTGAATGGCAGCAGAGGGCATCCCGGAAAATTCGGCGGTTTTTATGTCTTGAACAATAATAGTACCACCCATTTTTTTAATCGCTTCTACTCCCATCGCGCCATCGCTACCTGTTCCAGTCAGTACAATAGCGATCGCCCTATCTTGATAAATAGCTGCAACCGATTCAAATAATAAATCAGCCGAAGGACGTAAAAAATGTACTAATTCCGACTGTGATAAGGAAAGAGTGCCGTTACTATTAACCAACAGGTGACGATTGGGTGGGGCAACGTAAGCCGTTCCTGGGGTCAGACGATCTCCTTCTTGTGCTTGTTTGACGATAATAGCCGTCCGCCGACTGAGAATTTCTGCCATGAACGACGGATGTGCTGGAGCAAGGTGTTGCACAATAGCGATCGCAGCTGGAAATTTAGCAGGTAGAGTTGATAACACTTTAACTAGAGCAGTCAGACCGCCTGCTGAGGCTGCGATCGCTACTATATCAAAGGCAGTATTAGTAAACTGAGGTGGATGATTGTTGGCATTTTCTGCCATCTGAATCATGATTTTCCATCTATGACTATCTGCCTAACTTTTTTAGTTACAGATAGCATTAATAAAGTTACAATTTTTATCATTGCTTCAGTAAATTATACAATATATCTGAACTACTTTTAGCTTTTTTGCTTTTAAGTAAGTAGACGCAATTAAATATAAAATGTCATTGCGAGGCGAACAAAGTGGAGCGTAGCAATCTCAGTCTTTGCGATTGCAACTCTTAGAGAATGTTTGAAAAGTTTTGGGCGAATTAATAGAGGGTCTAACCATCATTCTTGATTACTCTGCTTTGGGCCCGTTTCAACGGACTTGAGCTATTAGCCCAAAATTTATTTCAGGGCGGGAAAGCAACGCCAAACCAATGTTTTAGGAGTAAGGAATCAAACCAACCGTGAATTACATCCACCTACTTACCTATCACCTTGATATGTTAATCTTCCTCCTCTAGAATGCGTTTCGCCTCTAAAAGTTGCTGCTTATGTTCTTCACTAACTGTCGGGTATTGCAGATTTAATTCTTCTAATTTTGTGCAGATGATATTGGCAACAGTCAGGCGTGTAAACCATTTGCGATCGGCAGGAATAATATACCACGGAGCCCATTTAGTACTAGTGTTGTTAAAAACTTCTTCATAAGCATTCATATAATCATCCCAAAAAGCTCGTTCTCTGACATCATTATCTGAAAATTTCCAGTTTTTTTCAGGTAATTCTATCCGTTCTAAAAAGCGTTTTTTCTGCTCTGATTTCGAGACATTTAGAAAAAATTTCAGGATAATCACACCATTATTTACCAAATATTTTTCAAAATTATTAATTTCTTGAAAACGCTGTTTCCATATCTTTTTCTCCTCAGGAAAGTGGGGAAGTTGCTGTTTTTTCAGCATTTCTGGGTGGACACGAACTACTAACACTTCTTCATAGTAAGAACGATTGAATATACCAATTCGACCTCTTTCTGGCAGAGCTTTCATTGAGCGCCACAGATAATCATGGTCTAATTCTTCCGCACTTGGCCCCTTAAAACTAAACACTTGAAATCCTTGTGGGTTCACACCAGAAGTCACGTGTTTAATAGTGCTATCTTTGCCAGCAGCATCCATTGCTTGAAAAATAAGTAACAAAGAATAAGTGTTTTGAGCGTAGAGAATATTTTGGTAATTAGCTAGTCGTTCAATGTCTTTCTGTAATTTGCTTGCGGCATCACTTTTTTCATGAAAATCAGTCTTATAAGCTGGGTCATAGTTTTTTTTCAGAGAAATTTTTGAACCTGGTGGAACAATAAAAGCATCATGATTCATATATAAAATCTCCTAATGGCTAATTATAGCCAAGCATACTTGGAAGTATTAATTACTGAAAATTATAATTTATTAATCAATTATTTTCGTCGCTTTGGCATAGGGCGCATTGCTTCACGACCCAAGACAAACATCCCTGTGACACCTAAGCTGACAAACCAAACATATTGATACCAATATTGTCGAATTTTCTCAACTGTACTCAGTTCTGGATGCAGTGTGTTTAAGTATAGCAGTAGCACTAATATCATGAGTGCCCCAAAGCCAACAAGGCTCAAGCCAACAAGAATTCGTGCCGGACGTAATTCAAAATCACTAATAGTATTTAGGTCAATTTCTGCCAGTTCCTTAAATGATTCATCTGCAAAAGATGAGGTTTTTTGAAATCTATTGCTCAGTTTTGGTGGCAAAATCGGCGATAGTGTTGCTACAGTTGGACGACGTAGCAAAGCCTCAGTATCTCGCAATAACTGTAGTGGCTTACGAGTAGTCGTTGGTTGAGCAAACTCTATATTGTCTGTAGGACTTGGGTTATTGGCTTTGCTTTCAAAATCCATAGCACGCTTTAGAAGAACCAGGATATACATAAGCCTAGCGAATTAGGAGGCAAATGTAGCAAAATAATTCGTAATACTCGCCTCTGGCAAGAAGCAAGCTACGTAATTCGTAATTAATTCATTAACTCATCACAAAGCCACAAAAACATCGCTTTGTTCATTTTCATAAAAAGTGATGGTAAAATCTAAGCCATTAATACTAATGACCAATGACCGAAAATGAAAAGGATACAAGCCCATAAATCAATTTCTGGGGATCATTAATTTTTAATTTTTAATTTTTAATTCGGAGCAAAGCGACGATTACTCGTCCATTTCTTTTAATGTAGCTAATGCTGAAGGAGATAAACGACTGAGATAGCGGAATATCCAGTATTTAAAGATCGTGTTTAAAATCACTGGGAATGTAGCAATAAAGAAAAAGATGACATTTCTACTAGCTGGTAGACCTAAATGTTCTGCTAATCCTGCCAGAAGGACTTCCCAGCCATCTGGTGAGTGAAATCCTACAAATATATCTGTAAGCAAAATAATCAAAAAAGCCTTAGCACTATCACTAAGACCATAGACGATAGTATCCATAAAAGACTTGAGAATTACAATTTCTCTTTTGCTCAGGGCGATAATTATTCCAAAAGAAAATAGTGAGATTAAATCAGCAAAAACATTACCAAGATTACTATTACTTTTTGTACGAAATTCTTCAGATATTTCAACAGCTTTGTCTTTGATTTTTTCTTGTATTACCTCTGAACTAAGTGGCGGTGCTTGATTAAGCAAATATTCAAATCTCAGTGATTGTTGAAAATTATATAACTCATGGAGAGCTTCTTTTTCCATGTCAGAATTGATGAAAATTTGAGTTATATTATCTCCTCTAACTCTTTGTAATATTGGAGTTACTAAAAATTCTTTAGATAAAAATTGAGTTAAAAGCGGTACAATAATTAGAATTACCAAAAATCTCAATGCAATTATTGTTCTACTTTTAGAAATGCGATAATTCCTGATAAATTCTTCTTCTGTCTGGGGTGCAAAATCTTCTTGGATTTTATGAATTGTTCTGCCAATAGAACCCGGAATCACCCCATTTGTTTGAGTTGGAGGTTTAACATCAATAATATTGATGTTAGATGACTTTGGCTGTCTTTTTATGACGTTCCGATTATTTGTGATAAGTTGAGAAGTTGATTCTAATGGGCTATTGTTAATTATTTCATCTTTGATAGCATATCTTTCTACGACTTCATCAATAACCTTTAGTTTCTCTAACAAAACAGAATTAGAAATATTGACAATTCCCCGACTAAGTTGAAATTCTGCCAGCCTGATTTTAATAATAGTTAAGTTCTTATTGAGATATACTTGCCAATAAGACATAACATTCTCAGTATATTTTGCTGACTGTGAGGATATTTTTTTGCGGTCGAAATGTTCGTCCTCAATGCTTTTAATTCTCTGAGCGGCTTGGTAAGCTTCTAAGAGTGCCCTTTCTGGTGTATTTAACAACCAACGGTTAAGCGATCGCAAATATCCTTTGAAACTTTGGCGGAGTGATTCTGCTGTTTTTGCAAATGAATCTTTCATTACATATATGACTATTTAGATAATATGTATTATAGTTATATAACCATAAAAAATGGGTAATAACTAGTTGAAAATATTGAGTATACTACTACAGCAATTTGGTTACAATCCCCAGTATCTTAATGCCTACAATAATCTGGTTTTGCCCACGATAACTTAGAAGATTTCTAGGGGGCAATTGATGACTAGAACCGAGTCATACAGATTAACCCCAAAGATGCCGCTTACAATACAAATAGTAACGCGGTTCGTCTTGCAGAGAAGGACGCACAGGAAGAAATAAGTATTCTGGCGATGAAACAGGAGTAGATTATAGACTAGCGATCGCTTCAGCAACTAGTTTAGAAACAAAGGGCAAAATAGCCTGACTCTTAGCCTGCGCTTTCCCTTCAGTAAAAACTACTAAGAGATAGGGACGTTGTTCTGGTAACTCAATATAGGCGGCATCATGGCGAACTTGACTTGTCCAACCTGCTTTTGACCAAATTTGAGCATTTTCTGGAAGTCCACCGCCTAAAAAACCTGTCACCTGATTTTCCTCAGCATCAGGGGACAAATCATCAAGAGGACGTTTCAGTAAAGCCATCATAGCTTGCGATCGCCCACTTGAAACCGCTACCCCACCAACAATACTATGCAGTAAGCGCGCGATCGCATTTGTGGTCAACATATTGCGATTTTCCAGTAACTCTCCCACAAATGCCCGTTCCCGTCCATAAGGGCCATCACCCCAAGTTTTTTGACAGACGTTAATCGTCTCCAGTTCTTCCCAACCCAATGATTGGTAATAGCGGTTCACAATGTTACGCTGATATTGCCAGGTTTCAAAGGGCCCAGTTGGTAATTCCGGTCCTGAGGTAGTGCCACTAAGAATATCCACAACCAAGCCAGTAGCATCATTACTAGAATCGACAATCATATCGCGTAAGGCTCGTTCCAACTCCTTGGAAGTTTGAGTCATGCCTTTTTCTAGCCATTCGTTTACCGCCACCAGGTAAAATAGCTTGACTACACTGGCAGGATAAATCCGTTCAACACCGCGATAAGTAAAACCACGAACTGGGTGATCCCAAAAAGCGTTAGGAGTCAGCGCACCACCTGTATTTACTCGCACTGGAGGATCATAAACAACCCAAGTCAGGGCAATTTGGTTACGCGCTAAGGTTGGAAATTCTGCCCAAGCTGCATCTAAAATGCCATTACCCAGATTTTCTAGTTGATCGTCTTTATTAAAAAAAATCATTCTCTAATAATGTCCTTTAATCTAAAATCACAAATCCAAAATCCAAAATCAGGCGAGTATCAGTGTTTAGCTGACTTGAATTTATATGATTCTCCTGAATGTACGCGTTTAGCAACTCAAGCCGCATCTGGGCGACATTTATGGGTAACATCAAATTATCAAAATTTAGCAGTCGAAGTTTATTTACGTGAAGATGACTATCCGGGATGGGTATCTCTCTCAGATGTGGATTCATTACAACCTGCTACTGTACCTTATCAGGCGGCAACATTTTCTGAATCTGAAATTAAAAAATTTCTCACAGAGATTATCGCCTTTACCCAAAAAGCGATGCAACAATCAAATTATTATCTTTGGGGTGGTACGGTTGGGCCAAATTATGACTGTTCTGGGTTGATGCAGGCGGCGTTTGCTTCGGTAGGGATTTGGCTACCTAGAGATGCCTATCAACAGGAAGGATTCACTCAACCAATTACGATTGCCGAATTAGTAGCCGGGGATCTGGTATTTTTTGGAACTAGCCAAAAAGCCACCCATGTCGGACTTTATTTGGCCGATGGTTATTATATTCATAGTTCTGGGAAAGATCAGGGACGAGATGGGATTGGGATTGATGTTCTTTCGGAACAGGGAGATCGGGTTAGTCAGTCATATTATCAGCAGCTACGGGGTGCTGGTAGAGTTTTTAAGAGTTACGAACCACAGAGACGCTGAGGGTGCTGAGGCTTATGAGGAGTGGGTTAGTCGATCAAGGGGTGATGGGGGAAAATGGGGGGATTTCAGCAATTGTCCCAGATGTTTCAGTGGTGGTGCCGATACATGACGAGGTGGAAAGTTTGCCGCTTTTACTAGAAGCGATCGCATCTACTTTAGCCTCTAGTCAGATAAGTTATGAAATCATTTGTGTGGATGATGGTTCTACGGATGGTTCTGGGGATTTTCTCAAACAGGAGGCGCAAATCCGTTCTGATTTGAAGGCGGTGATTTTGCGTCGCAATTACGGACAAACGGCGGCGATGGCTGCGGGATTTTATTATGCAGTCGGTAAAGCGATCGTCACTTTAGATGCCGATCTCCAGAATGATCCGGCTGATATCCCCATGTTATTAGCAAAGCTGGATGAAGGTTACGATTTAGTGAGTGGTTGGCGGCAAAAACGTCAAGATGGTGCTGTAAATCGGTTACTTCCTTCCAAAATTGCCAATTGGCTAATTCGGCGTACTACTAGCGTGAATATTCATGACTATGGCTGTTCGCTGAAGGCTTATCGTCCCGAACTGTTAGCAGATATGAACCTCTACGGCGAATTACACCGATTTTTACCTGCTTTGGCGTACATCGAAGGAGCTAGAATTACCGAAGTACCTGTACGTCATCATGCCCGTCGCTTTGGCCGCAGTAAATATGGAATTTGGCGGACATTCCGGGTATTGATGGATTTGTTAACCATTCTGTTTATGAAAAAATTCCTCACCCGCCCGATGCACGTTTTTGGGCTGTTGGGCTTGATTTCAATGTTTTCCGGCACTGCGATCGGCATTTACTTGACTTTCGTCAAATTGGCTTTCGGTGAGATGATTGGCAATCGCCCCTTGCTGATTTTAGCAGTTCTCCTACTTGTTACGGGAGTACAGTTGTTTTGCTTCGGTCTTTTAGCCGAATTACTCATGCGTACATACCACGAATCCCAAGGACGGCCTATCTATCGCGTGCGAGAAGTGGTAGCAAAAAATGTTAAGTAAGGTAACAATAGTAGTCATTAGTCATTGGTCATTGGTCATTAGTAAATAATGAAGAGTAAATATTTGGTTGACTCTAGACAAAGGACAAATGACTAATGACAAATGACTAATGACCAATTAAATCGCATCTACCTTGAAATCATTTAATACCTTTGACACCGAACTACGGCCTAGCCTGCTTGTTTTATTTACAGCAGGTTTATTATTCTGGTCGAGTATATCTTCGCTCTTACCAACCCTACCGCTTTACATCGATGAAGTGGGCGCAAGCAAGCAAGAAATTGGGCTGGTTATGGGCAGTTTCGCCATTGGGTTATTGCTATCTCGCCCGACGCTGGGACGGCTAGCCGATGAACGTAGCCGTAAAATTGTCTTGCTGATTGGGACAATAGTTGCGACGATCGCACCCTTTGGTTACTTAGCAACCCAATCTATTGGATTGTTAATTCTGGTGCGGATTTTTCACGGCATTAGTGTTGCTGCTTTTACCACTGGCTACAGCGCCTTAGTCGCAGATTTAGCTCCCGCCCAAACTCGTGGTGAAATCATTGGTTATATGAGCCTGACAACTCCCATTGGTTTAGCAATTGGCCCTGCCTTGGGAGGGTATTTAGAAGCTGCAAGTGGTTACGGCCCGTTATTTTTGTTATCTGCTGAATTGGGTTTTGTCGCCTTCTTGGGGATTGTACAAGTCACTAATCCGCCGGCGCAAACATACGAGCAAACTGAAGGAGGGAATCGCAACTTTTGGCAAATTTTGATCAGTCCACGGGTGAGAGTTCCAACTATAGTGATGTTGCTGGTTGGTTTATCCCTTGGTGCTATACATACCTTTGTATCGCTGTACCTCAAATCCACTAATCTGGACTTCAATGGCGGACTGTTTTTTACAGCTGCGGCAATTTCTAGTTTTAGTATCAGAATATTTTCTGGTAAGGCAAGCGATCGCTTCGGTCGTGGTTTATTTATTACCTTTGCTATTTCTTGCTACGTTATAGCGTTACTACTGCTGTGGCAGGCTCACAGCGCGATCGTTTTCTTACTGGCTGCGATCGCTGAAGGTGCTGGGGGTGGTACACTCATCTCGATGATGATCACAATGATGGCAGACCGTTCCCTGCCTCAAGAACGGGGAAAAGTTTTTGCTATATGCATCGCTGGACTTGATATGGGGATTGCGATCGCTGCTCCTCTTTTGGGTATCATCGCCGAACTTGTCGGCTACCGGAATATGTTTGGTTACGGTGCTGCAATCACTTTTCTCGCACTTGTGATCTTTCTCACGCGATCGAGCAAAAACTTATCCAACTCCCTACGCTTCGCACTAGGTTTAGCTCCAGATGCTTACGCCTTAAACGACTTAAAACTTAGGAGTGATGAAATTTAACTCATCACTCCTAACTTTCAACTCTTAAATTTTAAAAACGGGCGAGGAGGGATTCGAACCCCCGACACCGTGGTCCGTAGCCACGTGCTCTAGTCCACTGAGCTACACGCCCTCACCGACAATCTATATTAACACGTTTTAACCAAATGGCGCAAGATAATTTTCCAGCTAATTTTGCCAACTTAACCCATCTAGATCGCCAAGGACAGGCGCAAATGGTAGATGTGTCTGATAAAGCACCCACCATTCGCCAAGCCGTAGCCGCGGCCAATGTGCGGATGTTACCAGCCACCTTCGCTGCCATTCAAGCCGGAAATGTCCCAAAAGGGGATGTGTTGGCAACTGCAAGAGTGGCTGGAATTATGGCAGCCAAACAAACAGCAACTTTAATTCCTCTGTGTCATCCCTTGCCTTTGCAAAAAATCGCAGTCGAAATTACACCCGATCCCCAACTACCTGGTTATCAAATTCAAGCCACAGTCAAAACCAAAGCTGAAACCGGTGTAGAGATGGAAGCCTTAACCGCCGTTTCTGTCGCTGCGCTGACTTTATACGATATGGCAAAGGCTTTAGAAAAGTCGATTCAAATTGAATCCATTCGTTTAATAAGTAAAAGTGGCGGGAAATCAGAAGATTATTTCTCGCCGGTAAGCTAAATTATTTTGGGGCATTGAAAAGAGGCGGAGGGGAAAACTCTTCTCCCTTGCTTCTTCCCCACTCCCTACACTGACTCTTAACTCAACTTTTTCAGTGTCTCAAGTAAACTGACTACAACTGAAATTGTTGCTTACAGTTTTTCTGTGCGATCGCAAGTCAGACTAACAAAAAAGTCAGCGTCCTCCTACCAAGAAGCAAGAGTGTCTTGATTCTGAATTCTGTTAGCGCAGCGGGGCGTAGCCCATTCTGAATTCTTCTTCAATTGCTTCTCCCTGTGGTAGATAGCCCTTCTACTATCAAAGATGGAGTATAACAAGAACCATTCCAATCACCATCGTTGCCCAGTGTCACCAATTGCTTCAGGGCTGTGTAGACATTACCTGCAACCATAGTATCTTTCACGCGCCCAATTACGTGACCATTTCGGACGCGGTAGCCTAAATCAACGTTGATTGAAAAATCTCCAGAAATACTGCCGCCACCACCCAGCATTTGATCCACAATTAAGCCATCATCTAATTGTCTAATCAAATCTGGTAGTGATGCCGAACCTGGCTGGATGAGAAAATTAAATAAACCAGGGGTGGGATAGCTGCCTAAACCGGGGCGAAAACCATTTCCGGTGGTGTTAGTACCGAGTTGGCGTCCGGTGGTGCGATCGCCATAGAAGTGCTGTAAAACCCCATTTTGGATAAATACTAAAGATTGAGTCGGAGTGCCTTCATCATCGAAAGGACAACTGTAAGGGCCAGCTTCCGGGTCTTGGTAGAGGGTGAGGCTGGGTGCAACTACTGCCTTACCCAGGTGTTCTGCCCAAGGGGAAGCTACTTCTAAGACTCGCTTGCCATTTAACGCTGCTTGCACAGTACCCCAAAGCATATCAGCAGCTTTAGAAGTGAACAAAACCGGGATGCGACCAGTCGGAGGTGAGATATTTTCTCTAGCCCAAATTAACCTCTGTAAAATTTGGTTAGCTAATCTCTTCGGATCGAGTCCACCCCGTTGAGTTTGTCCATCGGCAACATTCAAAAAATCATCGCCACGTACCCATTCTGCGGATACATAGCAACTGAGGGTAGTGTCAGTATAGTGACAATCTAAACCTTTGGTATTGACTAATCTAGTGGTTTCAATATCACATTCCCAATCACCATTGCACACAATATCAGGATAGGAATCACGGATAAGTGCGATCGCTTCTTTGCCCCAATCTACCAAAACCTCTATGGGCACAATTTCCCCTAAATTTGGGTAGGAGGGCTGAAAGTTAGAGCCTAATTCTACTGGTTCCGGTTGATTAAGTTGACTTAGTGCCAGAGCTTTTTCCACCATAACTTCGGCCGTGACAAAACCGTAAGCTACCGTCAGTCCCGGACGCCCGTTTCGCCAAAGCCGTAGTGCTGTACCTTCAGATTGGTTGGTTTCTAGCTGTTTGAGTCGGTTTGCCTCAAAAAACACTGGACGAGAAAGCGATCGCGACTGATACACCTCAGCTGCTTCTGCTCCAGATTTTATAGCTAGTTCAAGCAGCTGTTCTGCTAGTGTATCTTGTGACAAATTTTCAGAACCCATGACCCTTAGTGAATTGTGGATTTTGAACCGCATATCAACGCTGTCCAAGAAAGTCTAAATTGCCAAAAGCCGACAATTAGACTTTCCACTGATGAACGCAGATAACCATCCAAAAATCATCAGTATGTTTCAGCAGTTGCGTTGAAACCACAGATCAACACTGATGGACGCAGTTAATTATCCCAAATCATTGCCATGTCTCAACGTTTCTAGTCATTAGTCATTGGTCATTGGTCATTGGTCATGGTTATTCTCTTTATCTCCCCAATCCCCAATCCCCAGTCCCCAGTCCCCAATCCCCCAATCCCCAGTCCTCAATCCCCATATTCAAAGATTAACCTCTTGCAACAGCCAAAAACCAGCAAAAGATTGGGCTTTGGGATCAGACTGTACACCGATAAAATGCACACCATTAGCTTTTTGCTTGGCTTCTTCAAAACCTTTGGCTTCTGCTAAAATTTGAGGTTTTTTGATATTTGCTACAATCCAGCTTTCAGTAACACCTGTTTCTAACAGCAATCTTGCCTCTTCACTGGTATCAAATCTTAAGAAAGCCAATTCCAAACCAGACATCCAACCTGCCAAGGGCAAGGCTCTTGGTGAGAAAATTAAAATACCAGGAATACGAGCTTCGGGTGATACTTGCACCAAATCTAAAGGGAAAGCTTCACCAAAGCCGATTTCCCATTCTGGCATTTCTGCCAAATCCGCAGCATCTAAGGTGACAAATACCCACTGCTGTCCTTCCAAAGCATCTGGTAAACGTTGCGGCAAAGGTTTTTCCAGGCGGACTGAGGGATTAGTCCCCCCTTGATATCCTGGTTCTTGGGGATAGACTTCCTTGATCCGGTGTTCTAACCATTGGTTGAGAACTAAAGTCCGGCGGCTAGGCTGGGCGGGAATCCCCAAATCTTGGCAGGCTTTAGTAATCATATTGTTCATTTGGCGGCGGAAAAAGCGGATTTTAATTGGTGCTTTTCCAGCTTGGTTAATAGCCTCCTGCAACGCTGTCCGCAACCAGCCTGAATTTACCTGGGTACTGGGACAATATTGAGCATAACGAAACAAAGAATCTGCTTTTGCGCCAATATCCAACGGGCTTTCGCAGACTAAGACTTCCCAAACTTTTTTTTGGTTAGCGTCCAAAATCGGACGAGAGTAAAAATCGATTTCCCAAATACTGCCCATGTTTTGCGGTAAAAATCTGGCTGTTATGTTTTCCTGATATGTTGATCATACGAGTCTTGGGGCAGCATTTGGTATTGGGAATTGGGGAGTGGGCGATGAACGTTTGAATTCCGCTTTGCTGTACTAGTAGTAATTCACACTTCAGATAGCTGTTGAGCAAATATTTGCAGCTTAAACTAGCAATTGACTCAAAAATTATTGAAGAAGGTAGATATGCAAACCAAACAGCTTGGTAATTCAGAGCTTCACATTACTCCAATTGGCTTTGGGGCCTGGGCAATTGGTGGAGGTGGATGGGCTTTTGGTTGGGGAACGCAGGACGACCAAGAATCCATTGAAGCGATCAATCGCGCTCTCGATCTCGGCGTTAATTGGATTGACACCGCAGCTATTTACGGTTTGGGACATTCGGAAGAGGTTGTTGCTAAAGCGCTCAAAGGTCGATCTAGTCGCCCCTACGTTTTCACGAAATGCTCAATGATTTGGGATGAAAAGGGCGAAATTGGTCGCAGCCTCAAGGCGGATTCTGTGCGGCGCGAGGTTGAAGATAGTCTGCGCCGACTTGAGATTGAAACCATTGATCTTTACCAGATCCACTGGCCCAACCCTGACTCAGACATCGAAGAAGGTTGGACAACTCTGGCAAAACTCAAGGATGAGGGGAAAGTTCGCTATATTGGGGTTTCAAATTTCAATGTAGAACAGTTGAAACGTATTCAGGAAATTGCCCCAATTACGTCATTGCAACCGCCTTATTCTCTGGTGAAGCCCGATGTAGACAAGGAGATTCTGCCTTTTGCTAAGGAAAATAATATCGGCGTGATTGTGTATTCACCGATGCAGTCTGGCTTGCTCACAGGAGCGATTACACCTGAACGGGTTGCTAATTTCCCAGATGATGATTGGCGCAAGAATAGTAGTGAATTTCAGGAGCCACGCTTATCTCGTAACCTGAAGTTGGTGGAGGTATTGCAGCACATTGGTCAACAACACGATCGCTCGCCTGGTGAAGTAGCGATCGCTTGGACTTTAAACAATCCGGCGGTGACAGCTGCGATCGTTGGCGGACGCAATTCTAAGCAGGTGGAAGGAATCATCGGTGCTGGTGAATTTCGCCTCAATCAGCAGGAATTAGATAAGATTGCTGATTTCTTGCGCGAGAATCCCTAAAATTATTAAATAACTCCACCGCTCAAGCTGTGGGGTTATTTAATAATTTATTCTGCAAACCCAAACAGTTTTTTCACTTTGTCGCTACGCCAATAATATGAGGACTAATAATCGGCAATTTTGCATCAAATCGCTCATAATTGATGCTGCTAAAACCAGCATTTTCTAAGGCTATCCAAGTTTCTCTATCTGGATGACAACCATCACCGATTACTTTCCAAATCGGACTAATTCTGTTTTGCAGTTGTCGCAATAAACTTCCTTGAGGTGCAGCAACGTGTTCAATAAATAAGAAGCGTCCACCTGGTTTCAGTACTCTTAAAATTGCCTGTAATGTATAGTCTATATTCGGCACTGAACACAAAACTAATGTACTAACAACAGTATCTATGCTGTTATCTTCTGCATCTAACCATTCAGCATTACCAATGCGGAGGTCGATGTTTAAATTAAGTTTTT
Source organism: Nostoc sp. (assembly GCF_036916655.1). Classification (GTDB taxonomy): domain Bacteria; phylum Cyanobacteriota; class Cyanobacteriia; order Cyanobacteriales; family Nostocaceae; genus Nostoc. The sequence continues at coordinate 105,960 of NZ_JBALFY010000004.1, read as the reverse complement.
CTGCCTGCTTTTTGAGATAGGAATGGGTATGTGGGTTTGGCTCAATTCCTATCCAGTGGATATCTTTAGGGTAGTAGGGTAAATTAGGGCCTGTTCCTGGGCCAATTTCTAATACTTTACCTTGGAGATTCGCAAAAAGAGAAAGTTTACGCTCACCGACAATTTTATCATACGTGCCGCTACTTTTCGCCATCATCAAGGCAAAAAAACGCTTACTAAAATTGCCATAAATCTGATTTGGTGAATCTCCCATAAGTTGGTTTACAGTCATCATCTACTTCCTAAATTTTGAGTCTATAAATTGCTGTGCCAAGCAACCATTTATAGCCTCAAGGTACTATATTTTGTATTTTTTATGCCTCACCCATTAGATTCACCTAATAGGGTGATTCGGATTAACTTTAGATACTTTAAAAGATATTTATGCTCCATCTAAAGATAATAAAGAGCGTTCCGCAATTGGGAACGCTCTATTTTTGGAAATTCTGTGAAGATAGTGTGGATTTAAATTGAAAATTTCTTGTTGATCGAAATAGAATTCAGGAGCCAGAATGGGCTAAACCTTAGCTATCCGCTAACAGAATGAATTTTGTGCGCTTGGCGGATAGCGCAGCGTAAAGCCTTCTCTACGAGAGGCTCCGCCAACGGCATGGCTTCTCTACGAGACGCTGCGCGAACAGAGCGAGTCCGCATTCGCTTTTTGCACCTCGTAGAGAGCATCTTGATTCCGACTCCTGAATTCTGAATTCTGAATTCTTCTTCAAAAAATCAAGCATGGAGATTTGCTTGTTCTTGCAACCAAGGATCTACAGGTTGTCCATCTTTACGTCGTAATTCAATTTCCACTATCATAACTTCTTTGGAACCAGGAAGCGCGGGTTTTTTATGGAAAATAATGTCATAATCTTCTGGATTATGTTTGTGTTCTTTTAACCATTCCTGTACTTTGGTTGTGGCAAAAAATGATTGCCCTTGTTCAAACATTCGGGTAATCTGCAATTGCAGTGTATAAGGATTGATGCGACCCATTTTCTACCGCCTTTGTTAAGTTAATTTTTGGATGAGTAATCTGCTTACCCTAGATAATCTAACGCTAGTGCCAATTGGTTTTCGCCCTCTTTGGCAGTAGGTACAACTTAAGTAATGTTATAATAGTAATCCCAAAAATGACTACACTCCACTACTGAAGTTGTATGTACAATAAAGTACGAAGAAACAAATTAGTTAAGGATTGTTCAGCATTTATCATTGCCTCTACAACATTTCACTACTTAATTCTGTTATAGATTGAAAAGAGGCACGCCGCTTCAAAAACTGACCAACAGACTGAGATGGTTGTTATGAAGAGCAAAAATCAAGCTGTTTTCGCTTTAATTGTCAAAAGCACTATTGTTTTTTTCCCCTTACTGTTATCCGTTGGAATTGCCAATGGACAATCTGCACCATCACCTAATCCCGTATTAACTACTACTCCGGTGTTATCGAATCAGGAACGGGAAGAACTAGCACGACTACGAACGGAAAAGCGAATTCAACAGCAAGTCCAATCCGATCTTAATAGTGCTTTTAGCCGTACAACTATCTTATTTGATGTTTGGCTAGTTATATTGAGTCTATTTCCCATTGCAGTCCTAGCCTCGTTATGGCTTCTGCGACGAACGGTAATTCGTGAAATTGTTGATAGGGCAATGCAACAACTACAGGGAATGGAAAAATTACAAAATCAGCTTACCACTGTTAAAGAAGAGGCCGAAAATGTTGTTCAAGAAGCTAAAAAAATAAATTATGAATTAGAACAGGAAACTATTGCTTTACAACAAAAAATTAAAAGCGAACAAGAGAATGTATCTATTTTTACATCCGAGCTAGATTTAGCTAAATCACAGGTATTAAGTAGATTAGAAGCTGAACTCCAAAAATCTCAAGAAAATATAGAAAATTTAGAGTCTAAATTTGCCTCTAGTCTATCTAATTTAGAATTGGATTATCAACAAAAAAGAGATATAGCACTGGAGAATCTCGGAAAATTAGCATCTGTCGTAGCAGAAGAACTAGCTGATTTAAAGTTAGGTGTGCAACAACAACAAGAATTAGCTATTGCTGATTTAGAAGTATCAAAGTCTGAGTTTACATCTCAACTTTCTGGATGGCAGTCTGAGGCTCAAAAGCAAACAGATATAGCCTTTGAAAACTTAAATAAATTGCAGTCAGAATTTGCAGAGAAATTATCTGAATTACAGAGAGATGCTCAAAAGCAAAAAGATGTCACACTAGAAAATTTAAGAATATTCGATAAAGAATTGAAGTTTCAATTATCTGAATTACAAATAGATGCTGTTGAGCAAAAAAATAAAATTGTTAATAATTTAGGAGCATTACAGTCAGAGTTTGCAGTTCAGCTATCTGAGTTACAAGTAGATGTTCAAAAGAGCAAAGAGCTAATCATTGAAAATCTAGAAAAATCTGGTTCTGAATTTACTTCGCAATTTTCAGAATTACAATGGAATGCTCAACAACAAAAGATTCTCATTTTGGAGAAGTTAGAAAGATTAGAAACTGAGTTTGTCTCTCAACTATCTGAGTTACAGTTAGATGCTCAAGAAAGAAAGAATCTTATCCTTCAAAAATTAACTGAAGTTATACCTGAATCTGTTCCAGAGGTGGTGAATTTTGAAGTTGAAGAAGAAATACAAGAACAGCCACAACAACCAGAATTGACTGCTGATGAGTATGTAAAACAGGGAGATGCCTTGTTTTCCCAAAGACGCTATGAAGATGCGATCGCAGCTTACAACCAAGCGCTTAAAATCCAAGCCGATGAACCTGTGGCTTGGTTAAAACGAGGGCTAACTCTCGGAAGGTTAAAACGCTACAAAGATGCAATTTCGTCCTACGATCGCGCTATTCAGATTCAACCAGATTATCATCAAGCTTGGTGCGATCGCGGCGTTGCTTTGGGAAACTTACAACAGCATCAGCAAGCCTTTGCCTCATTTGAGAAAGCTACACAAATCAAGCCTGATGATGCCGTTGCTTGGTTGAATTGCGGTCTTTCTCTAATAGCATTAGAACAATATGAAGAGGCAATAGTCTCTTTGGATAGAGCTTTAGAATTCCAGCCCAATTCTCCCAAAATCTGGGATAAACGCGGTTATACTTTAGTGAGATTAGGACGCGATGATGAAGCGATCGCTAGTTTTGACAAAGCTTTAGAAATTAAGTCAGATTATGCCAGTGCCCATTACAACAAAGCAGCCTGTTACGCACTGCAAAGACAAGTTGAACGATCTCTGCTGACTCTACAACAAGCAATTGAACTCGATCCCAGGTATAAAGAAGACGCAGCAACCGACCTAGATTTTGATGAGATTGCCGACGATGAGCGCTTTAAGCTCCTAGTTACAGAGTAAAAATCTAAAATGCATTGGGCATTAGTTATTCCGCTCTTGCTTCCCCTGCTCCCCTGCTCCCCTGCTCCCCTGCTCCCCTGCTCCTCTTCCCCCTTCCCCAGACATCGCTTTAAGTTTAGACGTAAAAGAGTCAGAGCGATCGCTTGTTTCTGGAGTAAATTGCCCGATTGGGGCATGAATAGTAGCAGGCGGCAGCAGTTTTGGCTGTCGTTGATGATGGCTTAGTGATGGGGAAGGCGGGGGACTTTCTTGTGAAATTTGCCTTTGGCTGACAGCAGATGCTAGCTGAAGGGTTGCCGAAGAGGCAAATTTCCCAGAAAGCGAAGATTTTAAAGCAGTTTTATTCTCTCTATCTTCCTGCTTCCCTTCTTCTTCAGCTAAAGATGCCTTTGATTGGGAGCTTTTCAGTTGTAGAGTTGCAGTATTGCTGTATTGATAGCCGTTGCGAATCTTTGATGGTGGTAATTGAGGACTCGTCACTTTCTCTACAGTGGGATTTTTCTTCGCTGGCGCTAGGGCTGGTGTCGGCGACGAGGTTAGGCTTTGGGGAAACTTGCTACAAACCATACGTTCAAATTCCATATTGAAATGATATGTAGCCTGATCCCGGCGCTGCCAAAATACTAAGATTTGTTGCACAGAAACCGCTTTATAACGACCTTGATATAGTGCCTCAATCACTGCCAGGTGTAGCCAATTAAGTGGGTATTGCGTTTGCCAACGCTCGACTAGCTCATTGGCACTATATCCACTGAGATCAAAACTATAGTTAATTAATAAGGCGATCGCCAAGTTGGCAGAAGTATCTGGAAGTGTTGTTAACATGGGGCTATTAGCTTTAGGCAATAGGTCTAAGATTTGTCACCCACTGCATATTAGCCTAACGTGCTTTTAACTACATGGTTTTTTTTCCACAAGTTACCAAAACGATAAGCAGTGTCCCCTATTTTACTTGTGAACTTCTAGAATGCAACCCTATATAGACTGATTTACAGAAATTTTCAATTATTTATAGTATGAATGAGATGGGGATTGGGGATTTGGTGTACTTTAATTAGTTGAAAAGCTCTGTAATCGGCTGTGTTCGCCCGATGGCGACTAATGCCTGATAAACCATTGCTGCAACTTCGGCGCGTGTTGCTAAACGTGAAGGTGCAAGCACTTTCGGATCTGGATAGTTGACAACTATTCCCCATCGTGTAGCAGTAGCAACGGCTTTTCGGGCATAGTCGGGAATGGTATGACGATCGCTATATACTTCTAAAATATCGCTATCAACAGCTGTTAGTCCCAGTCCATTCACTAGGGAGACAATCACCTGTAGCCGCTGCACATGTTGATCGGGGCGGAAAGTGCGATCGCTAAATCCGCCAACAAAGCCACCGCTAGCCGCAATTTGGATAGCGCTATAAGCCCAAAAATCCTTGGGTACATCCGTAAAATCAGGTGCTAGGATTTTGGAAAATGGGTTAAAGGCGATCGCCACCATATCTGCATACTGGGCGCGAGTCATGGGTTTATCTAGCTGGTAGCTACTATCAGCAAAAGCATGAGTTAAATTCATGCTCACTAATGCCTGAATAAATGGTTCTGCCCAATGTCCATCTAATTCGGGAGATGCGAAAAGTGTTTGAGATGGGGATTGTGTCGGGATATCAGAATAATTAGTGCTAACTGCTACCTGATTAGTTGGGATCAATTCGACCAAGCCCTTGACTAGAGGAGAATTTAATTGATTACCTACGGAAACTATTTTTTGTGTAGTAGCATTATATAGATCAAATTCATGATTATCACGAAAAATATTATTGGCGGGATCTTGAATATTACCTAAATCGGGGACTGCATCGCCATTGACGAATAGACCACCTTGGGTATTTTGAGCAATGAGATTTTGACGCAGGATAGGTTGGGCGTTGCGAGAAAGTGCGATCGCTGTGCGATTTTCTGATAATTTATTATTGGCGATCGTTGGAGCAGCAAAATCACTAATTGCTATGCCTAAAGGGTTTCTTTGAAATACGTTCCGCAGTACTTCTCCCTGGCTATGACCTGCCATCACTAAACCGCTAGCAGTATTTTGCACAAATATGTTATCTGAAATTGTGGGCTTGGCAGTACCAGTGGTAAACACACCTTCTCGCCCACAGTCACTTAAAGTATTGTTAGCTAAAGTAGGTACAGCCGATTCAATCCAGATACCAGTACCCCTGACCGAAGGATTGGTAACAGTTACACCTAAAACACAGGCATTATCTACCAAGAGCAGTGTAATATTTTGCATACCAAAGCTGAGACTTTGATACTCACCACTCCCGTAAATTACAATCTCTGCACCTTTTTTTGCTTCATTACCCACCACTGTCGTCCCTCCAGGGATGACCAGTGGAAACACCTCACCACTAGCAGCGCTGTAATTTCCCGATTCCAGATGAATTATCGTCGGGATTTTGGTTAATTTTAAGGCACGGGTGAGGCTTTTAAACGGACTCAACCGTGAACCAGTATTGGTATCATTCCCTGTCAGAGGGTTGACATAGAGTGTGACAACGAGGGTAGAGTTCACCATTGATAGTTGAGAGTCAATTGTTTTAATTATGACAATCAACAGTGACATTAAAGCGGCTCGTTGCTCTTTTGGAAGAGGATAAGACAGATGAGCGAATTTTTCTCCCCTGCTCCCTACTCCCTGCCTCTTTGGTCAAACATTCTCATCAAGGATTGTTCCTTCTATATTGGCTCCATCCAAATTTGCTCCGCTCAAATTAGTCTGGTTCAAATCTGCTTGAGTAAGATTTGCCTGAGACAAGTCAGCTACAGTTAAATCTGCACCACTTAAATCGGCTCCATCTAGATTCGCCGCTATCAAGCTTGCTTCCTGCAAATCCGCCTCACTCAAGTTAGTGTCAATCAGTTTCGCAACCGTCAAATCAGCATGATTCAAATTAGCCCCTTCCATTGAAGCTCCATCCAAGATAGCTCCATCCAAAATAGCTCCGCTTAAGTTGCTACCACTGAGATCGGCATTGCTCAAATCTGCTCCATTTAAATCTGCTTCAATCAAACTGGCGTGGCTTAAATTAGCGTGACTCAGATTAGCTCCATCTAAAATTGCTTTATCTAAAATTACACCACTGAGATTGGCTTCCCTTAAGTTGGCCTCGCTCAAGTTAACACCAGTAAAATCTCTGACACCTGCGGCATAGTTTTTCAGAAGTTGATCTGCTTTCATATTTGTCGCTATGCTAAAGAACATTTAATTGAGGCTATTAACTGAGGCTATCCAAACAGGCAGTAAATCTCGCTCCAGCACGCGCCACTGAAGATTTGTGGTGAATCAAACTAGAGTGAGTATTGAATCAACTTTATCTAGATTAGTCATCCTTAACCACTAGCACCACTATCTAGAGTTGTGAGTTACTTTCACACTTCAGAGGGATGTTGAGAGATTTAAAATCTAAAATTCCGTAATGACAAAATCAAATAATTGATGGGCCATTTCTAATTTAGAACAAGGTGCAATTTCTAGCTGATTTCCTTGACTATCTAAAAATATCGCTTGATTATTATCGCTACCAAAACCACTATCAGGTCGATCGATGGGATTGGCAACGATCGCATCTAATTTTTTCTGCTGTAATTTTTCTAACGCTGGCTTGACAATATCCCCAGTTTGTGCAGCAAAACCAATTAATATTTGATGCGGCTGTTTATGTTGTGCTAACTGGGCGACTATATCTGGTACTGGTTCCAAAGGTAAAGCTTGGGGGAGCGATCGCTTGGGCAATTTTTCTGTACTATAATCTCGTGGTTTCACGTCTGCCACGGCTGCTGACATGACAATGATATCAGCGTTGGGTAAACATTCCACCATGACGTGCTGCATTTGCTCGGCACTAATAACAGGAATTGCTTGCACTCCCAATGGTACATCCCAATTAGCTGGGCCATGTACCAAGGTGACACTTGCCCCTCGGTGAAGTGCCGCTTGCGCTAAGGCTAATCCCATTTTACCTGTGGAAGGATTACCAATAAACCTCACTGGGTCAAGATACTCTCGCGTTCCCCCAGCGCTAATTAAGACTCGTTTACCGACTAAATCTCGTTTGCCTTGAGTGTGTAATAAGGATTGGACATGAGCGAAAATTTCTGGAGGTTCAGCTAATCTACCAGCACCGATGCGATCGCACGCTAATAATCCTGATGCTGTACCCATTCCATGATATCGGCTATCGATCAATAGCTGTTGCCAATTCCGCTGCACCGATTGCTGTTCCCACATATCCGTATTCATTGCGGGTGCTAACAGCACGGGACAAGTAGAAGCCAACACAGTATTTGTGAGTAAATTATCCGCCATCCCGTAGGCTAACTTGGCTAATGTATTAGCTGTTAAAGGGGCAATTACCATGACATCGGCCCATTCACCCAACTCAATATGCAAAGGACGAGAGTGAGTTGCTTGCCAAAAATCATCATCTGTGTAGGCGGGATGACGAGATAGGGTTGCTAGAGTCAAAGGCGTGATAAATTCTTGTGCCGAACGGGTGAGGATGACTCGGACTTCTACCCCAGTTTTAAACAGTCTCGAAACCAGTTCACAAATTTTGTAGGCGGCGATACCGCCACCTACACCAATTAGAACCCTGTTCAATTTTGGATTTTGGATTTTGGATTTTGGATTTAAGGGAAATTGCATTGGTACTTTGAGATTAAGCAAGTGATACATTAACCCTGATAATCTCTGATTGTAGCCAGTTGACTCAATCTAAAATCTAAAATCCAAAATTGCTACGCTTCATCGTAGGGTTCTAAGTCTAAGAGGTAGATATAGGGTTCAACTAACTCTGGACGCTGAAATGCGATCGCTCGCAATAGATGCCAATCATTTAAACCCTCAAAAGCATTACTATAATTATCCAGTTCCAGACGTGTAGCTAGTTCTTCTACTTCTACTGCGCTCATGGCAGCAATTTCTTTTTGGGAAATGCTTAGAGTTGTCATAATGCTTGCCCCTCCCTTATGCAGCACTCGCCTTCAGCCTGGGTTAAGTTGCGCCAAACGCAGCCACCCAATATATATTACTCATTAGAGACCATTATTTTCGTGAAAATTGTCAGAATTTGTACGAGAATTTATCAAAAATTCGTAATCCTGACTAGCCAATGGTATTGACAACGAAATTTCGTAGCACTTCTAACGTTGGTAAATGTATTTCATGCCCCATATCAAATTCGTGGTATTCCACCGCCACTCCTAGAGACTTGAGAGTTTCCTGTGCCTTCAAAGCAGCTTGCAGGGGAACGACTTCATCATATCTACCGTGAGTGATTAAAGTCGGCGGAATTTTACTTTTAGCTGCTGTTAGTGCATCAGGATGTAAATATCCGCTCATCACAACTAAACCTGCTAGGGGTAATTTTGAGCCGACATCCAAAGTCATTGCTCCGCCTTGAGAAAATCCACTTAAAATGGTGCGTGATAAAGGTATGCCAGTGCTACTTTCTAAAGATTCCAAGAAATCTATTAACAGTTGCCGACTCTCTGGCAACCCTTCATACATATTTTCCACCCGTAGGTCATACCATGCCCTCCCTATCGGGGAATAGGCATAAGGAAAAGGTGCATTGGGCAATACAAACTGGTAGTCAGGTAAGTTGATCGAGGGTAACAAAGATGCTACATCCTCAGCATTAGCACCCCAACCATGCAAAGTTACAATTAAGCCTGCGGGGGGTTGAGAAGTTGCTGTGGGTACGGTGATAGCTTGTAAAGACAGAGGTTTACTCCTAAATTCTACTTTTGTACATAGATCCTATCTCTTCAAGCAGCTTCGTATTTAGCGGTATTTGCTGCTAGACCAAAGAATGCGATCGTCATCAAGGTAAATTAGGGGAAATTATTTACAAACTTTCTCTGGTAAAGAATTTCATGTGCGATCGTTATAATTGCATTGATTGATCGGATGCGAGTTACTATTTTAGACACCTCGCAATCCGACCATTTCCTATTTTCTCTACTTAGAGTGATAGAGTGCTAATCACGGTTAAACAACCACAAAATTATTTTTGGTTAGTGACGATCCAGGAGATAATTGTGCAAATTGTATCTGAGTAAAGGAACTCGCACTGCATCTTAATCAATATCTTTTTGTAATCTTCATATTATTTCCTGTTCTAGCCTAAACTGTTTAATGTCAAAAAGTCACAAAAAACCTGTCCATATCATTATTGATAACCTCCGCTCAAGTGACAACTTGTTTTGTGATGAGATTAATTTTTTGGCAATAATTTTGAAGCTAGGGCGACAAAACCAAATATTAGGTGGAATTTCGAGGCTTGTGTGTACACCTGTGAAGAGAGGGGCAAACAAAAGGTTTTTCACCTCACTACCCAATCAACAATGGATGCTTCGATAATATCAGGCACTTCTAGACGATTTTTCATCCGGTAAAGTACTTTTTCTGGCAGTTTTGCGGTGCGATCGCAATTTCTTCTCAGCAGTTCTTCCCAAGCTGCCTCTAAATACACAATCCGAATACTGGCTTGGTAACTGCCAAACAAACGAACTAGCATCCCCCGCAGTTGGCGGCTGAGGTTGGTTGCATTCCAAACAAAGGATTGTCCATTTCGCATATACTCTTTAGCGATCGCCTTGGCTGCATTTGCTACTGCACCTTGATCGTCTTTAGGATCAATTCCCATTGTCTTTCGCAGTTTATCTAAAGAAATTACCTCCCACTCAGGGAGATTTTCTTGAATCCAAGTATCTTTTCCCGAACCAGGTAATCCTGACATCATCACCACCTGAAAGCGTGTATCATCATAAGCTGCATAATCTGGGTTGCCATCTTCTTTTTGAAAATAAACAAATCGACTATGGGCTGATGAAAATACTCGTGGCCGATCAAAACAGTGATTTTCCTGGCAAAATTCCCGAAAAAACTCAATTCGTTCCAATAACTGTACTTGATCGTCACAGTTGCGCCCTTTCACATCTGCTTCTGCAAGTAAACTCAGTAAATCGCAACGAATAATTTGACTTGTTTTAATGACTGCCCGTTCAGGGTTGGGTTTGTCCCAAAACCACAAGGGCAAGCTACCGTATTTCACCAAAGCCACAATTGCCTGTCGTTGATGAAAGGGCACATCCAAATTCCAGAGAATCTCCTGTGCCATTTTTGCACCTTGTAGTACATGACCTTTGGAGGTGATGCTGCCATCTGTTTCTATTTGAGTAGCACCAGGTTTAGCGACATCGTGTAGCAAAGCCGCAGCAAACAACACAGAACGTTCTGTAGCTGGCAATGCCCGCCATTGGGGTAATGCCACCAATGCCTCGCATACTAGCTTTGTGTGAATGAGAACATTTCCTTCAGCATGATAACGTGGGTCTTGGGGGCAATCAGCAAGCGATCGCAACCAATCAAATTTTGCTTCCAATGCTGACCAATCTATCGACCAGTTGCGTAGGCGCAGCCCGTCGTAGACATCGCTGGGACAATAAGGAAATGACCAAAGTTGCACCGAAGTATTCATATTGCTATCCTCAAATTTACTTGTTTATTTTGTATTTTTAATGACCTTTATCAACTGTCGCCACAAAGTCTAGAAGGTCATCCGAACAAATCAGCAGCGATGCACAACTGATTTGGTATTATTGGGCGGTTCAGCCAATGCCCATCCGATTGCAGAATGGTTGTTAAAAAGCTGGAACGCACATATTTATACCGATGAGTAACGATATGTCTCGGCTCAACTTTGATGTATAAACCTTCCATCAAAGAACTTTGGTCAGTTTGTTTCAGGGAACGCTCAACATCAAGTCCAAGTTCCTGACAAATTTGCTGGAAACGTTGTAAATGTGCAGCAGTTTGATAATGCGATTCACCCACCAACTCAATAAGTTGCTTGTAAGATTGGAGTTCACCAGCAAACAATATGGGTACAGAAACTAGAGGTAGCCCAGCAAGTAACTGCTGACGGTTTTTAGTGGACAGAAAAACTTGCTTTTCTAAATCCAGCACATCGTATTCTAGAAAGTAGTGCGGTAAAGCATCGTAAAAAACCGTGTGCTTGGCATACAGCCATTCTCCAAAGAGAATAAAACGACTTCCCAAAACTTCCCAAAATGCTGCTGCGTGAGTGTGTGCCCACTGTTTAAATAAATTAAAGTGCTTTTCTCGCGTCCCACCAGTTAAGTAGTGTCCCCGGCTTTGCAATCGAATTTGTCCATCAGAAGTAAAGCTAATAGCTGCGTTTGCACCATCAACTTTTTCTTCAACTACTACATACTGGTTTTTAATCGCACTAAAAGGAATGCTATTGAGGTCTTCATCCCCAGGTTGCAAGCGCGAACCCTCAATGTGATGGGTACGCGGATATTTATAAATTTGTTCCATGACTTTTCTGCCTTGGTGACTGCAATCAAATAATTTCTTGGCAAATTTTCACGAACAAGTAATTCTCCTAGAGTCCGTTATCTAAGGATTGTTACCATTCGCCATTGAAGTAAGTTTGATTGATACCAGGGACTACATAAGCCTTTACCGCAGATTTCCAAGAGTAGTATTCTTATAATACATATATTTCACAGTTTGAGGTAGCGTTTGAATGTTTAGCTTTGCAATATGCTTGCCCCAACGATTTCATTAACTTGGCTCTAGTATCTGGTTCAGGTTCCACACCCCAGAATTGAGCCGTAAGACTTTCAATACCATTGGATGTGACAGCGATCGCTCTAGCGTTACAACTTCCTTCTAATCGCTTACGTGCGCGTAACACTTTGATTATTTATAGTTTCTTTTGATTATTTCATTATTTTTATATTAAGGATAGGTCTAATGACTAATGACTAATGACTAATGCCATTACAAACTCAATGGCAGTTGAACTGTAAACCTTGTCCAGCCCTGAGAACTGATAACTTTAATCGTACCTTGAAGATATTCAACTAACTTCTTAACTAATGCTAAACCTAATCCTGTGCCGCTTTGTTGCCAGCGATCGCTTTGAGGAATCCGGTAAAACGCCTCAAAGATTCGAGATTGTTCTTGTTTGGGGATGATCGCCCCAGAATTGCTAATTGTAATTTGAAAGTAAGGAACTTGAAGCTCGGCTAATATACCAGATTCAGTATCCTCATTGATGAGACTTTTTGCGGTGTCAATTACCTGAACATCTACCGTAATCTGTCCATCGGGCGGAGTGTATTTACAAGCATTGTTGAGTAACTCTGAGACAATTTCGGTCAGGCTAGCCAAGTCTGAAACTAAAGGTGGTAAATTTGGGGAAACATTCACTTGAAAAGACTGTTGCCTAGCTTGGGCACGTTCTTGAAAATATTCGGCAACGTGAGGCAGCCAGTTTTGGAGTTGAATTGAAGTTAATTCTAATGGATAGACATTTGCATCAATCATTCGCATGTGCAGCAAATTGTCTACTAAATCTAGCTCTCGTTCGCACTGATCGCGCAGGATAGCTAAGTAGCGGGCTACAGATTCAGATGGAGAAAGTGCTTTTAAATTTAAAACACCCAGTTGTTCCAGAATATTTTCTAGCACGGAGATTGTCATTTTGATGTTTGACAAGGGTGTTCGCATTTCATGAGAGGTAGTTGCCAAAAAATCTTCTTTCAACTGGTTCAGCCGTTGAAGTTCTGCCACTTGAATTTCTAGTTGTCTAGCACGTTCAGCAGCGAGATTGCGTTCTTCGATTAGTCGTCGTTGCGTATCATCCCGAAAAACCAATACGGCTCCTGTAATTACACCACTGTTATTTCTCAGGGGAGTAGCGCTGTCAGTTACAGGTGTAACTGTTCCGTCTTTGGCAACGAGTAAAACGCCACTAGCTAGATGGACAATAGTTTCTTGTTCGAGGGCTGCAAGAATTGGATTTTCTACCGAAAGCTGGGTTTGTTCGTCAATGAGTTGAATAACTTCAGTTAACATCTTGTCTTTAGCTTCATTCCATCGCCACCCTGTCAAGGCTTCAGCTATAGGATTAATGTACTTAACATCTAATTCAGTATCGACTACAATTACTCCATCACCCATTTCTCGAAGCACAGAACTCAAAAATTGCTCGCGATCGTAACGATTAAGAGCTGTTTGAATGGCAACGTAAAGTTCTTGTTCCTTAATAGGTTTGAGAATATATCCAAAGGGGGATGTTAGCGTTGCCCGTTCTACAGTACTCTGATCCGAGTGACCTGTGACGTAGATAACTGGAATTTGCAAATTATTCCAAATTTGCTCTGCTGCCTGAATGCCGTCCATTTCACCCCGTAATCTAATATCCATCAAAACTAAGTTTGGTCGTAGTTCAGTTGCTTTTGCAATTGCTCCTTCGGCAGAGTCAGCGATATCTAAAACAACATATCCCAAAGACTCTAAACTCTCTTGTAAATTTATAGCGAGAATATATTCATCTTCAACAACAAGGACTTTAATTTTCTCCTTTGTCTGGGTGTCTGATGGGATACCAATCATGTTTACGTCCGGCCGTTTGTAAAAATAATTTTGAACTGCGTTCCCTGCTGAGAGTCAATTTCGAGCTTTCCCCTTAGCTGCTTGACTAAACCCTGTACAAGAGTTATGCCGAGTGTTTTAGCTTGATTGCTATCAAAGTTTTCAGGTAAGCCAACACCATTATCTCTAATAATTAGTATCAAAGTGCCGTCTGATTCTTGAAAAAATTTGACCTGAATTTCGCCGCCACGATTACCAATAAAAGCGTATTTCAAAGCATTAGAAACTAGTTCGTTGATAATCAAGCCACAAGGAATAGCGGTTTCGATGTCTAGGCTAGCACCATCAACTTGAATTTTCAGTTTGATTTTACTGGAACTGACGTTATAAGAATCAAATAAATGAGTTGTTAAATCTGGAATATATTGAGCAAAATCAATATCAGCGAGGTCTTGAGAGCGGTATAATTTTTCATGAACTAGAGCAATAGAGGCGATACGGTTTTGGCTATCGCGTAAAATAGCTGTCACTACAGGATCTTGTGTACGTCTGCACTGCATTTGCAGCAAACTACTGACAATTCCTAAATTATTTTTAACACGATGATGAATTTCTTTGAGTAATACTTCCTTTTCTTTCAGAGAGGCTTTGATTTTTTCCTCCGCTTGCTTTTGCTCGGTGATATCTTGTTGGATAGCCACAATGACACTTCCATATTCAGGATGTTCAAAAATGGAAGCGGTAGCACTACACCAGAATGGAGTGCCATCTTTTTTAAGATTATGGACTTCATAGGTTGCTTCACCGTGTTCCAAAATAACAGTTCTAAGCACCTGATGAACATCTTCGGGCGTATTATTTTCATCACCATAGTTGACAATCGACACATGCTTACCGATTAATTCACCAGGTTCATAGCCAAACATCTGCTCGAATTTAGGATTGGCGTAGACAAACACGCCATCTGTAGCACGAACTAGGCAAATTCCTTCTGCCATGTTGCGAGTGATGACTGCTTGCAACTCTAACATCTGTTCAGTACGTTTGCGATCGCTGATTTCAACTACCACAACGCCTATGCTAATGGGTTCATCAGCTTCAGACTGAATTGGAAAATAAGAAGCTAGCCAAGTCCTGATTACACCTGGAAGTTTTGGGGTTTCTCCACTGATTTCCAAATCCAGAATTGGCTCACCCGTTATCAAGACATGTTGAAAGACTTGCTCTTGCTTTTGTGCTATGTCAGGGACGATTTCCCACGGTGTCTTACCAATATGTACCGCTGCGGGAATGCCATTAATTTCTGCTAATGCTTCATTAATTAATGAATAGCGCAGTTCCCTATCCAGAATGGATATACCAACGGGTGCGCTATTGATAAAGGTATCCAATAACTTTTGCTTGTGAGCCAGTTCTCGCTCCAAAATCTTGCGTTCTGTGATGTCAATCGCCACCCTACCCACTAGTTTTTGTGCAGACAATCCCAAAATTGGAAACTTGTATACCAAGAATTCTCCAAGAGTGCCATCTGGACGGGGAGCAACTTCAAGCACCTCAAGTACCAGATTTGTCTGTGAGACTGTCTGAATGTGAGCGAAATGTTGCCGAGCAATTTCCGCTGGATAAAGATCAAAAATCGATTGCCCAATCACCTGTTCGGGTAGTAAGTTAAATGTCCGCAGGTATGTTTGGTTTAGATAAAGTACACGTCCATCGCTATCAGTTATCCAGGCTAACACTGGGCTGTTGTTCATAAATGCCTGGAACCTGGCTTCACTTTCTTGTAGCGCTGCTTCTGCCTGCCTACGCTCACTAGTATTAATAATTACTCCTAACATCCGTGTAGGTTCGCCTGCTTCGTTGTAAACGCCACGCCCTTTCCCTGTGAGCCAGTGAACACTGCCATTAGGATAAATCACTCGATATTCACCTTGAAAATTAGTCTGTTGTGCCAGTGCATTTGATACAGCCTGTTCAATTTGCTCAACATCCTCTGGATGAACACAATTGCGCCATAGCTGATAACTAGCTGGTGATATTTCTGGCTCTAAACCCAACAAACGATAATGGTTGTCGTTCCAGATAACTTTACCTGTTTGAACATTCCAATCCCAGATACCGATGTGGTTAAATTCCAGCGTCAACCTTAGTTGTTCTTCACTTTTGGCTAAAGCTGCTTCGGCTTGTTTGCGTAAGTTCAGCTCGTCGTAAACATCGCTGATATCCCGATGAGTACCAGTCATTCGCAGAGGGTTCCCCTGTCCATCTCGCATAACAACTTTGCCGTAGTCAGCAATCCATTTGTATTCACCCGACTTAGTTTGAAGTCGATAGTCAAATTTGTAGGGTACTGAACTGTCCTTGAGGTGATCTGCCAAAATTTTCTCAACCCAAGGTAAATCCTCTGGATGAACTAATCGCTTCCAAGTACTACAATCCTGTGGGAGTTCATCAAAGCTGTATCCAAGCATTTCTAAATAGCGCGGGCTGTAATACACCTCTTTAGTGAAAATGTTCCAGTCCCACAAACCATCCCCAGAAGCCTCAAGGGCTAATTGTAGTCGTTCCTCGCTTTCTCGAAGAGCTATTTCTGCCCGTTGGTGTTCTTCTTCACCATACTTCCGGGCAGTAATATCCGTGATTCGTACCAATTGCATCACAGCACCAGCAACTCTAATTTGTTTGGCTGCGATGTTTCCCCAAAAGGGTTTGCCCTGCTTAGTAATATATTCAATTTCCCGACTCCAAAACCCTTGCTGGTTAATTTCTTCCATAAAGGTGGCAATCTCATCGGAAGTAAAGGGTTGTTTTTGCAGAGTGTTGCCTTCAATGTTAATTAATTCAGCTTTACTAGAGGCTGCAAATAGCTCCACTGCTCGATCGTTACAGTCAGCGATCAGTAATGTTTCGACATCTACCAAAAAAAGTGCATCAGCGGATTCATTATAAATAGCTTCTAACAGGTCACGACTACGAATAATTTCTAATTCAGTTTGTTTTCGTTCTGTAATATCTATAACTGCTCCCAATAGCCTAACTGGCTGCCCTTGAGGGTCATAGGCGATTTCTGCTTTCGACTCAACGTAGCGCACTGAACCATCAGACCGGATAATTCGATACTCAAGATTGAAAGGGGTTATTTGGGCGATTGTCTTTTCGAGTTGGGCCTTGATTAAGGCGCGATCGTCTGGATGAATTATTTGGAGAAATTCTGCTTGGTCGGGTTCGCTTTGAGTGGGATTTAGACCAGAGATGCGAAAGGTTTCCATTGACCAAGAGCGCTTTTTCGTTGCTAAATTCAATTCCCAACTGCCTACATGGGCGATTTGTTGAGTAGTGGCTAGCAGTGCTTCACTTTGCCGGAGTTTTTCTTCACTTTGATGCAGTTTGGCAGTACGCTCCTGTACTTTAGCTTCTAACTCGGTATTGAGGGTTTGGAGATTTTGGTAGAGTTGGGCTTGTTGGATAGCGTGTTGTTCGTGTTGTTGTTTTAGCTGCCGCATTAGCTGCATCTGCTCGATCGCTCCATGAACCGCTCGACGTAAATTATCAGGGGTCAATTTTCCCTTGACTAGATAATCTTGCGCCCCATTTTTGATCGCTTGGACTG
Organism: Nostoc sp.; assembly: GCF_036916655.1. Taxonomy (GTDB): domain Bacteria; phylum Cyanobacteriota; class Cyanobacteriia; order Cyanobacteriales; family Nostocaceae; genus Nostoc. Next base: position 88,472 of record NZ_JBALFY010000004.1, on the reverse strand, counting down.
CGATCGTTTCGTCCCCCTGCCCAGTTAACATAATCACAGATATCTGGCTACCTTGGGTTTGCCGTTGTAGCTGATTGATAAATTCCAACCCATCTATATCTGGCAATCGGTAGTCTAATAGAATTACATCCGGTATTTTCTCTTGACAGCCTTGTAGTGCCTTCTCGCCAGACTCAAATTCGTAAATATCGTAGCTGTACTGCTCATCCCGCTCCAGGAAGCGTCGATATACAACTCTGTCTTCGGCAGAGTCTTCCACAAAAAATACAGTTGTCATGTATCTTGACCTCCTTCCTAACCCAAGTGCGGGATTGGTGAGCAGAGGAGCAGAGGAGAATAATTAATAACTGATCCCCAGTCCCCAATCCCCAGTCCCCAGTCCCCAGTCCCCAGTCCCCAATCCCCAAAATCAGAAAATACAGACTTTTTCTTGATCACAGACTACTATTTTCAGTCGTATAAACGCATAATGGAATAGTGACTGATCTGTTCGCCCCTTTACAATCTCTCAAACAAGGTGACTGGTTCAAGCTGATCTGCGGAGCCAGCTTCCAGCATTTGCCGGCAGTCAGAAGTTTAACGTTAGCCTATACTTTGGCGGGCGCTGACTGCATAGATGTTGCAGCTGATCCGGCAGTAATTGCAGCAGCGCAAGCAGGGCTACTTGTAGCCAAATCTCTGGCTAAAGATGCCCAAAAACGAGGGTTTGACTATAAAGGTAACTCACCCTTTTTGATGGTCAGCCTCAATGATGGAGAAGACCCCCATTTTCGGAAAGCAGAATTTAATCCTACTGAGTGTCCGATAGACTGCTCTAGACCATGTGAACGGATTTGCCCAGCACAAGCAATTGTATTTAACAGTACAAAAGAAGACTTTTCGGGAGTAGTATCCGAAAAATGCTACGGCTGTGGTCGTTGTATACCAATTTGTCCTTATGATATAATTTATACAAATTCATATATGTCAACGCCGGGAGCGATCGCGCCATTGGTAATGTCAACGGGAGTAGATGCCGTAGAAATCCATACAAAAGTCGGGCGGTTGGCAGAATTTGAACAATTATGGCAAGCAATTTCACCGTGGGCCGATCAACTAAAGTTACTAGCCATCAGTTGTCCCGATGGCGAGGGAATGACTGACTACCTAAGAGCTATCTATAACCTGATTGCCCCACTCAAAAGTGCTTTAATTTGGCAAACCGATGGTCGTTCTATGAGTGGTGATATTGGCGATGGCACCACAATAGCTGCGGTGAAATTAGGGCAAAAAGTTTTGGCAGCTAAGTTACCGGGATATGTGCAGTTAGCAGGCGGCACAAATAGCTATACCGTTGCTAAGTTAAAGGCAATGGGATTGCTGAAGAGAGCAGGGGAACAAGGGAGCAGGGGAGCAGGGGAGACAGAAGAAATTTTCTCCTCTGCCCCTCTGCCCCTCCACCCCTCTGCCCCTCTGCCCCTCTGCCCCTCTGCCTCCATTTCTGGGGTCGCCTACGGTAGCTACGCCCGTGTACTGCTGTCACCAATTCTCGAAAAGTTAGAGAATAAGGAGGTAAGTAACACTAATGTGAAGGCGCATCTTCGCCTAGAAGAAGATGATGTATTACTTTGGCAAGCTGTAGAACTTGCCCATTCTCTCGTTTCCCAGATCAAGTCACAGCAGGAGCATTAATTGCTCGTTCGGAAAAATACCCAGGGCGGGTACTCCTGCACGCAAACGTCCTCGCTATCTCTAAAAACGTCACCATAGAAAGCATGACGATTACAGACGATCTCCAAAAGTTATTAGACATTTTGCCCCAAGACCTGCGACAAGTACTAGAGAGTCATCCCAAACGAGATAGTTTAGTAGAAGTAGTCTTGGATTTGGGTCGTCGCCCAGAGGCTCGCTTTCCTAATCAAGCTGAGTATTTGAGCGAAGTACCCGTTACTCAAGAACAGATAGATGATTGCATTCAACGAGTCGGAATCTTTGGCGGAGATAATCGGGCAGGAATTGAGCAAACTTTGCATCGGATCAGTGCCATCCGCAACCGCACGGGTAAGATTATTGGCTTGACCTGTCGCGTTGGTCGGGCGATATTCGGAACCATTGGTATGATCCGCGATTTGGTAGAAACTGGTAAATCGATTCTCATGCTGGGGCGTCCAGGCGTGGGCAAAACTACCGCCTTACGGGAAATCGCCCGTGTTTTGGCAGACGATCTAAATAAGCGAGTGGTAATTATTGACACCTCCAACGAAATCGCTGGGGATGGTGATGTTGCTCACCCCGCCATTGGTCGCGCTCGGCGGATGCAGGTAGCTCATCCAAATCAACAGCATCAGGTGATGATTGAGGCAGTGGAGAACCACATGCCAGAAGTCATTGTCATTGATGAAATTGGCACGGAACTGGAAGCTTTAGCAGCTCGTACTATTGCAGAACGGGGTGTACAGTTAGTAGGTACTGCCCACGGGAATCAGATCGAAAATCTGATTAAAAACCCCACTCTGGCTGATTTAGTTGGGGGTATCCAAGCTGTGACGCTGGGAGACGATGAAGCTAGACGGCGAGGCTCTCAAAAGACTGTTTTGGAGCGGAAAGCCCCGCCTACCTTTGAGATTGCTGTGGAAATGTTGGAACGTCAACGCTGGACAGTACATGAAAGTGTTGCTGACACCGTAGATAATCTGTTGCGGGGTCGTCAGCCGACTCCACAAACGAGAACTGTTGATGACCAGGGCAAAATTGGTGTTACCCGCCAGTTAGCGGTTGTCAATGGTCGCGGTGGTCAGCTAGGGACAGTGGAAGAATCTTTCCCGCCGGCACGGCCTTCTAATGGCTGGCGTTCATCTGGACAAATGGTAGCACTGCCACAATTGCCTGTAGAGCGCGTAACTGGACGCAGTGAGTTCGATCGTTTGCTGGATGAATCTTTCAATTATTCTGAAAGCATTGATTTGGCTGCTGCTACCAGACAGCCAGGGCCGAATGGCGAAGATTTACCATTGCACGTTTACCCTTATGGCGTTAGCCGTCACCAATTGGAACAGGTGATTAGTGTACTAACTTTGCCCGTGGTATTGACAAAAGACATAGATAGTGCAGATGCAATTTTAGCACTGCGATCGCACGTCAAAAACCACGCCAAATTACGCCAAATGGCCAAAGCGCGTCATGTACCCATCCACGTGATTAAGTCCAGCACCATTCCCCAAATTACCCGTGGTTTGCGGCGGTTGCTGAACATCGACGACCCAGAAATGGCCGATGACCTTGAACTGCAATTATTTTTGCACAATGGTAGCGATGATGAGATGGATGCCTTGGAAGAAGCTAGACTTGCTGTTGAGCAAATTGTGATTCCAAAAGGACAGCCAGTCGAGTTATTGCCGCGTTCTCCCCAAGTCCGCAAAATGCAACATGAGTTGGTAGAACATTATCGCCTCAAGTCGCATAGTTTTGGTGAAGAACCAAATCGCAGATTGCGGATTTATCCGGCGTAACTTTTTAGCCCTAACCCCTCTTCGCAGTGCAAAGAGGGGTTAGGAAACAAACCGCATACGCGTTAGCGTCTCGCAAAGAAGAAAGAAGTAAAAGAGAGAAATAAAAATCTGTGTTACCAAGTATTGTTGGCTTGATGGAGTATTAGGAGACACTTGATGTCCTATAGAGAGTTTTCTTTAAGAAAAGTAAAACAAGACTTTAATCTCACCTTAGTAGAAGGTGGGCGATTTTTACCTCCTATAGAACCAATTTCACCTAGTCCCCTACTGGCTGAATTTTTAGCAGAAAGTATCCAGCTAGCAATTGCAATGGGTTCTGAGAAAGCTAGATCAGAATTGATTATCAGTCCAATATTGTTTGAAGTCTGAAAAATTCTCAATAGACAAATCAGTTTTTTTTCGGGAGAAGAATTTAACGTTGAACCAGAAGTTGGACTGGCGGGATTTTGCGACTTTCTGATTAGCATTTCGCCAGAACAGTTATTTATTGAAGCTCCAGCAGTGGTGATTGTCGAAGCCAAAAAGGAAAATCTTAAAGGTGGTTTAGGACAGTGTATCGCAGAAATGATTGCCGCCCAAAGGTTTAATTTCAAATACGAAAAACCTATTGCGACTATCTACGGTTGTGTTACTAGTGGTAATTTGTGGACTTTTCTTAAGTTGGAGGATAGCACTATAACTATTGATTTAACTGAATATTTAATTCCGCCAGTAGAGAAAATATTAGGTACTTTGGCGTGGATGATTCGGTCACAATCAACTTAATTTTAAGTTTCGCCAAGATTGAGTGCCTGTTGAATATCCTCAGCTTCGAGTTCTGGATAGGCTTGTAATACCTCTGTCACGGACTTACTATTCGCTAGCATCTTGAGGATGACACTAACAGTGATTCGCATACCCCGAATTGTCGGTTGCCCCAAGCAAATATTAGGATTACAGCGATTTTCAGGTACATGAACCACAAATTAGACCTCTCTCCTTGTAGGAGAGAGGCTTTGATTTTCTTGGGGGTTAGGTCTCATAATTGTGGTCTAAATACATGAAAACTGCCGTAAGCGTGATGCGATCAAGTTTTTCCATGTTTCTCTGCGTGCATCTGGCTTGCAGTTTAATTATAGTGCGTACACGCGCTAATTTATTGCTCCCTACTTATTGAAATTCAGATCACAACGTCTGTCTGGGAATTTTGCTATTATTTGCTACTTTAAAATATATGCAAATCATAGAAATTTCTCCATTCCAAGCATTTCGCCGGAGTGTGGCAACGGTGATTCAGGTAGTTCCAAAGGAGCTACGCCATGTAACAATCCTGGCGTTAGTGGGTGGTGCAGGCCCAGCGATCGCCATTTGGCTCAACAAGGTAATCATTGATGAAATTACCCGCTTATTGAGTGTGGGGACAACGCAGAATACGATCGCCTTGATACTTGCTCAACCTCTACTACTTTCCAGTATTGCAGGTTCATTGCTAGTAAATTTGGTGAGTGATGCGATCGCTAACATCAATGCTTTTGTATATACATCCTTGCGCGATCGCATTTCTGGCTTTGTCCAAGGACAAGTAATTGAGAAGGTTGCCACTTTTGAAGATATTGCCCTGTTTGAAACACCCGATTTGCTGAATTTGGTGCAGTTGACTGAAAAGGGAGTACAACGACTTCCAGAACTTTGTCTCAGGCTTGTAACGCTGTTAGAGGGAATTTTCATCTTCATTCCAGCCATACTGCTTTCAGCCTCCCTTGCTTGGTGGGTACCAATAATTTTATTTAGCTGCGTTACCCCTGTAATGTATGTGCAGATGAAATACCGTAAGCAAGCTTGGGGAGTAGAAAGAACCCAAGCGAGTGTTCTTCGGGAAATGAACTTATACAAGACGGTTTTAACTGGAGAGACATACGCCAAAGAAATACGCTTATTTAGCTTGCAACCTTTACTGCTAGAACGTTGGCATGGACTTTACCGTACCATTTTTAGAGCAATGGAACAGATCCGCCGTCGGGGGACAACAGCAGTTATTGGCTGGTCTTTATTGAGTGGCTTAGGCTTGGCATTACCATATATATACATAGTCCAGGGAGTGCTAGGTAGAACCCATACTTTGGGGGATTTGGCGCTTTACACTGGGATAATTTTAGAAGTGCGTCGAAGTTTGGAGAATTTGATGTCTGGCGGATCAGAGTTATACAATATTGCACTGGCAACAACGCCTATTTTCCAGCTTTTGGAGTTAGAGCCGCAGTTATCCCATTCTCATGTAGAGTTGCAATCAGAGAAAGCATTGGGAGAAGTCAAGAAATCGGCTGCTAACAATCGGAACTTTGAAATAAATGGCAATAATTCATCTGATCGTCGGCAAGTTTTATCGCGTTTGAATATAACTAAGTCTGAAACATTGCAGACAGGTATTGACATCAAAAATTTATCTTTTACCTATCCCAATAGCGACCGCGCAACCTTGAAAAACATCAACCTGATGATTCATCCCAACGAGATGATTGTACTAGTGGGTGAGAATGGTGCTGGTAAGACCACATTAGCCAAGCTATTATGTCGCCTTTACGATCCTAGCCAAGGTGCGATTATTTGGAATGGGCAAGAATTACGATCGCTACCCTTAGAAGAATTGCGATCGCGGATTGATGTCGTTATGCAAGATTACGCTCGTTTTCCGACTACCGTGCGCGAAAATGTTGCCTTTGGAAATTTACCGAAAATGCAGGATGATGACGCGATTACCGAAGCGATCGCTGAGGCTGGTTTGGCGAGAGTAATTGAGAAGCTAGATCAAGGTTTAGAAACCCTTTTAGGCAAACAGCTAGAAGGCGGTATTGATCTATCTGGGGGACAATGGCAGAGGTTAGCGATCGCTCGTGCTTTGTTGCGACTATCTCCAGCCGAACTACTCATACTTGATGAGCCAACAGCGAACCTCGATCCAAAAACAGAACATGAGATTTACAATATTTTGCGTACCTTGGCCAAGGGGAGAATAGCCGTTGTAGTCAGTCATCGCCTCGCCTTAGCCAAATTAGCAGACCGAGTAATAGTATTAGAACACGGTCAAATTATCGAGGTAGGCACTCATGAAGAACTCATCGCATTAGGCGGACAGTATCACTTGATGTTTACTCGTCAAGCTAGTAGTTACAACTAAGGAGGGAGCAAGGGAACTCCAAATAATAAAATACTCAACTACTTCTTGTGGGGTGGACATCTTGTCCGCCCTTGGCTATGGGCGGGCGAGACGCCCACCCCACAAGATTGGATAATTGATTTGTTGGAAGTCCCCAAGGGAGAAGAGTTTTCCTTCTACCTCCTGCCTCCTTCAATCTGGTAACTTATATTGCCCGACAATACGCTTGGCAAACTCTGGAACGTGCGCTTCTAATTTCTCTGGATGATTTCGCTTCACATACAAATAATTCCGAGTAAAGTGAGAATCAATGGAAAACCGCGCATATTCTAAACCCTTGGGGCCGATTTTTTCGATCACCACGCCCATCAGTTTTGCTGCCCACATTGGCAGGGTAACGCCTTTATCGTAAGCAGGAATACTTTGCTGTACAGCTTCCTTCCGGTTGCCTTTAGATGTCACTGGTTGAGTATCTAACTGATCTTTCACCAAATCCAGCATTTCCTTACCAGTGTCATTTCTCACTACAATCCATTGCCAGCCGAAGGGTGCGCCCATGTAGCCAACGACTAAATCGGCTAGGGAGTTGACGTAATCAAAGCAACTCATACAAGATGGGGCAAAAACATCTTTGAGTTGGTTAGTCTTCAAGCCAAAGAAAGGCACTGTTTCTGATGAGCCATCCTCATGTTTGAAGTGAACCCGGAAGTCTTGCATGAATTCGTAATGCACAACTGTATCAGGCGATCGGCTGGTGGTTTCTAAGAATTTTTGCAGTCCGGCGCGGTTAACATTATCTACGCAGGGTGTACCCAAAACATACAGCTTTTCTAAACCAAGTTGTTTTTCTACGGCTCGTAATGCCTGAATTTGGCAACCAACGCCAATTACTAATAGTCGTTTCATCCCCGATTTTTCTATCTGTTCCAACACGGAAAGATTCGGAGAAAGTGTTGGTTTATTTACCCGCGCTGCTAGTATTTCTTCTGGAGTCCGGGCGATGATGGGCATGGGTTGAAAGCGGTCTTCTTTGGTGTTTTGCACGCAGACGACACCTTCAACTAAGCCGCGATTAAGCATTTCAATGGCAATGCTGCTCACAATACCCGTCCATTGTGCGCCTTCGATGGGTTGTTGTTTCCGTGCCGCTATCATGTCTTGATGAACACCAAAGTAGAGTTCATCAGGGTTTTCGAGATGGCGCGATCGCGTGTGCGTTTCTGCTTCAAGTTCGCCTATTTGCTGATTAATAAAAGCACAGGCTTCCTTGACATAATGAATATAGTATGTATTGCATAGTCCGCACTCGCTACACAGTTCTTTCGCAGGGCGGCGGCTGGTAGATTTTAAGGCTCTGGCTTTTTTGTGAGGAAAAACTGAGGTCATATAAATTTTTTGTTTTATCCAGGAATCGCTTTTATTACAATACCTTCACTCGCTATGAACTTGACGCTAGAGGATGAACAAGACATTGTAATATTTTGAAACGCAGAGTTTAGTTTTGCTTACAGCTATTTTCACCACAAGGTAGGGGCAAAGCCATTGCTCATTAGTGTCAACTTAACGTGAAACGGCACGTCCGCCAGGGATTGTAAATCCCTATCTCATAGCTAAAGTCATCTGAAGATGACTAAAATATCGCCAAAAATCCCTAGTTTACTTCAGTAGACTTGCGCTATTAGTCAGGGAATTATATTCCCTGGCGGGCTGGCGGGTGAACAACACTCAATGAGTACGCTATTTTTGGCTTAAGTTGACACCAATGAGCATTGCCGTGCCCCTACGACAGATGTGGTTCAAATACATGAAAATTGCTGTAATTTATTTCGCTACGAATTAATTAAATATTGTACTGAGACTTTTATGAGGAACTATAGAAATACAATCGCACTCAGCGATGAGTAGGAGAAATAGAATTTGATTTTTGATACACAGATAAAAGCAGACATTCCCAAACTAGCCGTGGTTGAGCGTAAGTAAGCAAGTGTTTACGAGCTTGTTCTAGTTGGTTGATGATACTAGGTTGATGCCACTGCTGCCAGTAGAACTGCTGAAGATAATCAACTAACCACAGTTGTGCTTCTGTATCTAAATCCTTATCAATTTTTTTGGCTAACTCTAAGGCGTTACGGTAAGATTTAGGCGCTTTTTTCAAGTCTTCGAGTAACTCAGGGGGAATAGCTTGTAATTGTTCATAAGATGCGATCGCACTTCCGGCACTACCAGCTGCTATGCTCAATACTGCTTGATTTTGCAAAATTTCCTGATGACCTGTTTGTGTGAGTACAACAGCCAAAGACTGTGCATCTAAGCGATAAAAAGGAATCCGTTGACAGCGTGATACTAAAGTCGGCAATACAGACTCAAGTGTAGGTGCAATTAAAATTAACGTCGCCTGTCCCGGTTCTTCCAAGGTTTTAAGTAAAGCATTTGCTGCTGCTTCTGCCATTGTTTGGGCTTCTTCCAGCACTACCACATTTCTCGGCGCTTCTAAGGGCGGACGACCTAAAAACTCTGTAATTCCCCGAATTTGCTCTAGTCGAATTACAGGTGGCGCTTTACGCTTAAGTCCTTTTTCGGCTGCTTCTGCTGCTGTTAATCGTTGTCCTTGGTGTTGGTAGGTTGGTTGCACCCACAACAAAGCTGGGTGATTACCTTGACGCAAACGGTTTTGTAAAGACGCAGTAACTTCCATCCCACTAGAAAATAGCAATTCCACAAAGCATCTGGCTGCTAAACTTCTGCCGACACCATCTGGCCCCACAAATAAGTAGGCTGGAGGAACCCGGTTTTGTTTGACAGCCTGAGTGAGTAATTCTATGGCTTGCTGTTGTGCTACAACTGGCGCAAATGGGTCATTGGTCATTAGTCATTAGTCATTGGTCATTAGGGACTTCCAACAAATAAATTATCCAATCTTGTGGGGTGGACATCTTGTCCGCCCTTGGCTACTGGCGCTCGTGTCGTCCACCCCATAAGAAGTAATTGAGCATTTTTTATTTGGAAGTTCCTTAGTCATTAGTCAGTTTTTATGTTGGTTCAGGAGTGCTGAGTATGATTCTTACTCTTTTACTCAGCACTGCTTGGGTAAATAATGGTAGCTTTGATGGAAATTTTTACCCTTAAACCTTAGACGTGAGAAATCTGGATATCTCCGCATGTGCCAACACCGCACCAGGTTCGCGCTGGAGAGCGTTGTAATACTTTCTCTCGAAGGTATTGCCAGTTTCTAACGGTACAATCAGTGTGCGGACATCAGCAATCAATTTTTGGAAATCTTCCAGCAATATTGGTTCATCTGCTTGCAGCATTTCATCAACTTGCACAACTATCTCAGAAATCTGATGTAGCCAAGCAAATTGCTCATGAGCGATAACTAGCTGAAGAAGTTCTCCGCTTGATACTCGTCCGCTAACCTGTTCGTAGGCAATGCGTTCTGTCTCTAGCAACATCTTGTGAAGGTGGAGTAATTTGTTTCGTAAATCACGCAGATATTGATGTTGATGTATTCTTTGTAGAAGTGTGTTAGAAGTCAATTTTACCCATCCTCTCGTTACAATAGTCTTCAATGGCTTAAATAATTTCTAAGCATTGGGCATTGCTAACTCTTCTCCATGCGCCATGCCCTTGTGAGTGGAGTTTTTTACCAATTAGGTTTCCTTGCTAAGAAGCATTATAGTCAACATATCTTTTTATAGCCGTTATATCTTATATTAGATTAATCATATATTAGCATAAACTCATAACAAATACATAGGTAGAACTGAGCGAGAAAATATCAATTATGGGAAAACCGTCTTCATGTCGCTAGCAAATGTAATTTTAGGTCTTCTTCAGCAGCAAGAAATGACGGGCTACGACCTCAAAACAAGCTGCTTTAATCAATGCATTGCCCATTTGTGGCCAGCAGATCAGGCACAAATTTACAGAACTCTCGATAAGCTAGTTGAGCAAGGCTGGATTACCTGTACCATTGAGATTCAGCACGATCGCCCCAACCGCAAAGTTTACAGTGTAACGGAGCCAGGAAAAGCCGAATTTAGCCGATGGCTGGGAATTCATCAGCCCTTACCGACTGTACGAGAACCAATGCTAGTCCAGTTGCATTTTGCAGATCAGTTATCGAATGAAACCATCATTCATCTACTTGAGCAACAATTGGCGGCTCGAAGCAAAAAGCTGGCTGAATGTGAAACCATCGATTTGCCATCACTTGATGATGAATCTGCCAACCGCGAACAGGTAATGCAAAGGCTGGTGCTGGAGTTGGTGATCCGAAGAGAAGAGACTTATATTGATTGGTTGAAAACAGCGATCGCACTTATCAGTCAGCAAAAGCCGTATCAAACCGCTTCGCAAAGTTGAGAACTAAAGTGCTTACTACAAATCAAAACTAGCTTGACAAAGTACTACTTTGTTCTGCCTTATTTCAGCAATCTTAGTCCGCTAAGGGTAACTAAGACTGTGGAACCTTCATGGCCAATAACGCCGATGGGTAGGTTGATATTTCCTAGAAAGTTGCCGACTAAAAGCAACAGAATGAAACCCAAGGCTACGACTATATTTTGTTTGACTATGAGTTGCGATCGCCTACCCAAATGTATCGCTACAGCAATTTTTTCTAACTTGTCTGCCATCAGTACTATATCTGCGGTTTCCAATGCCACATCACTACCAGATATTCCCATCGCGATACCTACAGATGCTTGCGCTAAAGCTGGTGCATCATTAATTCCATCGCCCACCATTGCCACAGTTTGATATTGTTGCTGTAGACGGCGGATCACATCGAGCTTATCTTCTGGCAGAAGTTGAGCATATACTCGATCGATTCCGACGGCTTCGGCGACACTGTGAGCAGTTTCCTGATTATCCCCAGTTAACATGACAATTTCTTCAACTCCCAGTTTCTTTAACCGGGTAATAGTTGCGGCTGCTTGCGATCTGACTTGATCTGCGATCGCAATTACACCCATCACCTCTACTTCCCGCGCAACCCAAACGACAGTTTTACCCTGTTGCTCCAAAGATTGAGCGATTTCTCGCAATTCTTCAGGTAAATTTGTGACATATCGTTGCACAAAAACAGCATTCCCGACAATTATCTGTTGTTCTTGAGCAATTCCGACAATTCCTTGTCCAGGTAAGGCTTGCACTTCGATTGCACCAACCCAATTTAAATCACTAGCCGCCTGTACGATTGCCTTACCGATGGGATGTTCGGAAGATGATTCTACACTAGCAGCAGTTTTTAATACATCATCTCTAGTGTATTCACTAACTGGAATTACCTGAAATACCTGCAACTGCCCTGTTGTGAGAGTACCAGTTTTATCAAATGCGATCGCTCGGACTTTGCCAATCTTCTCCAACTGCGCCCCATTTTTAAACAAAATCCCCTGTCTTGCACCATTGGCGATTCCCGAAAGCAGGGTGGGCATAATTGCAGCCATCAGCGCACAGGGAGAAGCTACCACCAAAAAGGTAAGAGCGCGATAAATTGTTGTTTCCCAATCCCAACCCCAAAGAAATGGCGGTAAAGTTGCCAGCAATATTCCGGCTACTACAATGATTTTTGCATATCCTTTCTCAAAGCGATCGATAAACTCTTGGGAAGATGGTTCTTCTGTCTGCGCTTGTTCTACCAAACGAATTACACGCTGGATTAAACTGCTTTGGGCTGGTTTGTGTACTTTAATCTGCAATGCACCATAGCCGTTAAGTGTGCCGGCAAATACTTCTGCACCGACTGTTTTTTCTACAGGTAAAGACTCGCCTGTGATTGCAGCTTGATTGAGGGTGCTGTAACCAGATAAAATTATCCCATCAGTAGGAATTAGCTCTCCAGGTTTGACGACAATCTCATCACCCACTTTTAGCTGACTGATCGGAATTTCCTCTTCCCTTCCTTGAAGTAAAACTCTTGCTGTATCTGGTGTCAGACTCATCAAACTTCTGATACTGCGTTCAGTTCGCTGCATTGCATAGCCTTCTAATGCGCCACTGATGGCAAAGATCAGAATCAAAATTGCCCCATCAATAATTAGATGATATTCTCTTCGCCATAAGCCCAAACTAGCAGCACCAATGGCGGCGACAATCATCAGCAAGTCGACATCGAGTTCTTTTTCTTTGAAGAGAGTAGTCAATCCTTCCCGCGCACTTTCGTAACCACCAATTACATAAGCAGCAGGTAGCAGCAGGAATGCGAATCCTAACCATCCGAGATGCAAGGCGAACCATCCAAGAAATAACAGCAACCCACACAAAAGGGCGGCTACGGTATCTGCGTGTTCTTTGGTGAATTGGCCCAAACGTTGGAAGTAGAGCATGAGAGATGAATTAACAGGGACTCTCTCACGCTAAACCTTAACATTAATGTTAATGTCAAGGTTTATAATGAATTTGAAACGCACAGTGGGTAGGTTTACAGAGTATATAGGCGATAATAACTTTTATTAAAACGTAATTTGTGGAAATCAAAACTAGCGATCTGACAATTAAGCAGTTAACGCACTTGGTAGGCGGCGGTTTAACTCCGCGGATGGTGCGACATTACCATCAATTGGGGCTGCTACCGCAACCAGTGCGATCGCACAGCAATTACCGTCTCTATACCCAAAAAGATGTCCTCCGGTTGCAACGGATTGTCGCACTGAAACAGCAAGGGTTTCAGCTAAACCATATCCGTAATATTTTGGAAATGGAACCAGAAGCCGATACAACGGTTAACCTCATGGGACAACTCCAGCAGCAATATCGCGCTGTGATGCAACAAATTTCTCAGCTGCGACAAACTGCATCAGCATTAGAAGGATTATTGGGGCGCGATCGCCATTGTCAAATTATCCAGGCGGAAGTTTTGGCACAACTGAAGTTACTTGATGTCGAAACTCAAGCTGGATTGGGGGGATTGGAAAATCTCTGGAGTGGGTTAGATGGCGAAATTCATACCCATTCAGAAGCTTTTACCGAATCGCTACAACGTTTACTACCTGATTTGTCTCAGCGTTCGGAAATTGAACAGCATTTAATTTCTCAGTTGGTTTTGGCTTGTGGCGATGTTAGTTTAGTATCTTTTATTAAATTGAGTCGAGATGCGATCGCAGCTAGTCGAGAAGCTTTATCTTCAAGTTGTCAAATTGTTGTCGATACTCAAACGGTTGCTGCTGCTTTAGATCAAACCCGATTATTTCACTTGGGATGCCACACCGAAACCTTAATTGATAACCCTCATATTACTACCGCCACTGAAGCAGAACTCGCCTTTTGGCAACATCAAGAATGGCGAACAAAATTGCTGCAAGTAAGTAATGGTTGTGTGCTGGTAGTTGGTTATGCCCCCTCAGTACTTCTGGAAACTTGTGAAGCGATCGCTAATCAAAAAATTCAGCCTGCATTAGTAATTGGAATGCCCATTGGCTTTAGCCATGCTCCCGCAGCCAAGCGACAACTGATGCAACAAGGGATACCTTATATTACAGTTGCAGGGACTTTAGGAGGTGGCGCATTAGCTGCAACTGCCCTAAATGCCTTGGTTGAGTCACTAATTGATAAGCCAGATTGTCATTGCTATCTCAAATGAGTATTAGACATCTCCGAAAAAGAATGTAGAAAAGTAGCAGTGCTACGTCTCTACAAGGGTTATGGGTAACGCATATTTAATTTCTGGAGATGTCTATTTAAGACAGTCTCAATGAAACGAGTTTCAAAAGCCTTGCATGGAAATGTTCTAGGAACTGGAATTTTTACTCAGCACTCACAACTCAGACTCAGCACTACTGAAAATAATATTGTTAAATAATATTGAATTTGTTACACTTTACCAGTTTTAGTAATTCAATAATTCATAACTGCGGCCATAAGCTACCAGCTTGGTATAAGTTGCAATATAACTTAGAAAAATTTATAGTAAACAGACTTTGGCAATTAGAGTATAAATTATCATGCTATACAAGCTACAGCGAAGTATAAATCAGCACGAGTGCTTTGAAGTGATTAGAACTAAAGATAACTCAGATGTATAATTAGCGCGTCTCCTCCATAATTCCTAACAAGATCGCGATTTAGGAATGGCAGGCTTTCTATTTTTTACTTTAATTAAGGGCTTATGTGGCAACAAGAAAAAAAAGATACTTCGATAGTCAGGCTGGTATTATGGGTTGCCTTAGCTACAACCCCGATGGCAGCAAGCCTGGTGTTATCAACGCCAATGCTGGCACAATCTACACCGGAAGCGACCTCTTTTCCACTGCCAACAACAGTGCAGAATGGCTCAAAAGTAAAGATTGACGGTTCTAGTAGCTTGAGTGCAATCAACCAAAGTCTGAAAAAAAGTTTTGAAAAACAGTTTGTTGGTACAAAGGTTGAAGTTGCTGCTAATGGTACTAGTACGGCACTGAAAAATTTACTAAATGGCAAAATCGACATAGTAGCAATGGGGCGCGGCTTGACACCAGCCGAAAAAGCCCAAGGACTAGAACAAGTTCGCTTGCGCCGTGAGAAAATCGCGATCGTGGTTAGCACAGATAATCCTTTCAAAGGCAGCTTGACTAGTAGGCAATTCGCCCGGATTTTTCGGGGACAAATTACCAATTGGTCACAACTGGGAGGGCCTTCAGAGAAGATTCGGTTAATCGATCACCCGAACACAAGTGAAACTCGCAATACTTTTCGTACATATCCAGCCTTCAAAACTGGTGAATTTGCGACAGGGGCTAATGCTACCCAACTAACTGAGGATAATACCGCAGAAATCATCAAACAACTGGGCAAAGACGGTATCAGCTATGTGTTAGCTAATCAGGTATCGAAGTTAAAAGGTGTGCGAGTTCTGCAATTACATCAAGTCTTACCAGAAGATGCAAAATATCCCTTCTCGCAACCTTTAGTCTACGTTTACAAAAAAAATCCCAGCTTAACTATAGTTGATTTTATCGGCTATACTCTGGCTCCCCCAGGACAGCAGGCTATAGAACAAGCTAGAGCTTCTGAAGCAGAGGCGATCGCATCCAGGGTATTACAACCTACTGCTTTTACAGCTTTACCCAATGCCCAGACGACACCAGCTGCTACGCCTTCCCCTAGTGCCACTACTTCTGTATTTGCCCAAAAGCCCTTTGTCGCTGATCCAGCACAAAATAGCCCAATTGTAAACAAAGAAACACCCTTGTGGTTGCTGCTACCTTTGTTTTTTGTAACCGCCGCCGGAGGATTGTTCTGGTGGATTTTGGGGAGACGCCCATCCCCTACAGAGAAAACAGACAACTCGCCAGAATCAAATCCTCATTTACCAAACACAGAAAATGGAGAAGCGGCGGTGCTAAATGCCAGCACAACTTCCTCCCGGAATGGAGCGATACTTGAAGAACAGCCAGTGTCGCACTTTCAAGAGCAAGAAACCCCCGATCGCACTCCTTTCAACATCTATGCCCAAACACAATCTGACCTGACCCAGAATGCTACTCAGGGGACATCAAATTTAGTCCAAGAGGCAACTAATGGTACCTCAAACCATTACGAAGGCACATCGGGCAAAACTAATGGCTCGGAAAATAACAACTTGGGAGCCGCAGCTTTAGGCGGTGGTGCGGCTCTAGCAACAGGTATCGGGGCAGCTACCTGGTCTACCTTTAACAACAAAGACACAGAAGCAGACTCTATCAAAGAGACAATTGAACTAAATAATTATACGGATACAAATCATCATGAGTCTGATGAAATTGAATGGGACATAGAAGCCCCAGCAGCCGTAGTAAATACTCCATATCCTCACCTGGCTAATATTCCAGAAGATACTTCTGATGTGGAACTGCCTTCATCGGAGGTGACAGCCCCACTCCCAGAATTACCAAATCTGCCAGAAATAACATCTGATTTTGGATATTGGGACACAGCAATTGAAGATGGAGCAGATGAGGAACTTCAAGCAGAGTTGAACTGGCTAGAGAGTATCACCTCAAATGAAGATACAGCCCCAGTAGATGAATTGCCCTTACCAGAGTCTAGCGAAGCGACAGCCGATGTAGAACCATCAGCGACACCAACATCTTCACTGTTAAATTTACCAGAAATACCAGAAGAAGATGCCTTTAACGTGGTGGCGGACGCGGCCGAACCCACTGTCGATTTACCAGAAGAAACATCTCCAGCCGAACCGACTGCTGGGGAAAATGTTGCGGAAACGAACTCCACAGATTTTGCCACTGCTGCGGCTTTAGCAGCAGGCGTAGGGGTTGGAACCTGGGCTAGTACTTTGGCATCAGATGGCCAAGCCGAAATTGATACTCCGGTTGACAACGAGCCAATTGCCGCCGAAACAGCTGTTGGTTTGGTAGATGCAGATGACGAGAGCAGTATTGTGCTGACCCCATATACTTATACATTGGCTCATGTCTCTTGGGAGATTTCCGAAGCCAAGAAAGCCTCGCTGCAACAACAGGGAGGCTCTCAATTGGTGGTGCGGCTTTACGATGTGACTGGTATTGACCTGAGTTATCAAAGTCCCAACCTTGTAAAGCAGTACGAATCTGAAGAGACAGTCTACGAAGGACTGGTGGATATTCCTGTCACCGATCGCGATTACATAGCTGAAATTGGCTATATCGCTTATGGCGAGTACTGGTTATTCATTGCCCGTTCCGCAGTTATTCGTGTGTTCAATCCGATCCATCCAGATCCCATCGTTGCTGATGTGCCGATTCCTGATGAAACAGATATTGGCTTGGTAGATGTAGACGTAGATGAAGAAAGCAGTATTGTACTCACACCGCGCACTCACCAATGGGCTGATGTCTCTTGGGAAATATCCGAAACCAAAAAAGCAGCACTGCAACAACAGGGCGGCTCTCAATTGGTAGTGCGGCTTTATGATGTGACTGGAATAGACTTGAGTTATCAAAATCCTCAGTTTGTCCAGCAGTATGAATGTGAAGAGACAGCACAGGATCGCTTTGTGGAAATTCCCATCAGCGATCGCGATTATATAGCTGAAATTGGCTATGTTGCTGATGGCGATGTCTGGTTATTTATTGCTCGTTCTGCGATCGTTCGTGTTTTCAATCCTGTCCATCCAGATCCCACACCAGATTCTACAGTTTCTCCAGTTGAAAATGTCGCCTTAACAAGCGAAACAGCTGTTGGCTGGGCAAATGTAGAAGCAGAGAACCCTGAAGAAGAGATCCCTGAAGAAGAGAGCAGTATTGTCCTCACACCCCGCACTCCCAAATGGGCTTATGTCTCTTGGCACATTTCCAAGACTCAGGCCGAAGCGCTGCAACAACAGGGTGGTTCACAACTGGTAGTGCGACTCTACGATGTAACTGGCATTGACTTGAGTTATCAAAGTCCCCAGTTAATACAGCAGTATGAATCTGAAGAGGTAGCACACGATCGCTTTGTGGCTATTCCCGTGAGCGATCGCGATTATATGGTTGAAATTGGCTATATTGCTAATGGCGATAGTTGGTTACTTATCGCCCGTTCAGCTAACGTTCGGGTCTTCAGTCGTCCCCACGGAGATTTCTGGTTTGTGGCCGATGCCGAGTTGATTATTCACGGAGCAACCGAACCAAATACAACCGTAAACATTGGTGGTCATACCATCAAAATCAAACCCGATGGTACTTTCCACTTACGTCTCCCCTTTTCAGATGGTTTAATGGACTATCTGATCACGGTAGCTGCTGATGGAGAATCCACAAAAACTATTCATAAGAAGTTTTCTCAAGAAACTTCCGAAAGCTAAAAATTCGTGGGATACATATCTGTGCATTGGTGTCAACTTAAGCTCAAACCCTTTTAAAACCTCGTTTCCAGTCCTCTGGCTGGAAATGCAACTCAAAAGCGGCTCTGCCGCCAGCAAGGGAGGCGGAGCCTCAATGATGAGCATTCCCAGTCGGAGACTGGGAACGAGATAATATTTAAGGGTTTGAAACCCAGGATCGGTAGCTTTTGTTTCTATAGACGCGGTTTATAACCGCCCGTTTCACGTTAAGTTGACACCAATGACAGATGTGCGCCCCTACTCGCAATTGTTTGTATTCCACCCAATTGCAAACCACCACAGTGTCATTTTAAGAGCAAATAGAAAGAAGGGATTTAGTCTATTTTTTGACTGCAAAAATCTTCTCAATCACATCTTCTACTACTTTATCTGGCGTGGAAGCACCAGAAGTAACTCCCACAGAAATTTCTCCCTTTGGCAACCAGTTTTCTGTAGTTATTAACTGCCCATTTAATTGTCGATGTTCAATGGAATTTCCTGATTTCAAGCGTTCAACAGTATCAATGTGATAGGAAGGAATTTTCCGCTCAAAAGCAATTTGTTGCAACTGAGTAGTATTCGATGAATTAAAGCCACCAATTACTACCATTAAATCTAAATTATCTTCCACTAACTCCAACATGGCATCTTGACGTTCTTGGGTAGCGTCACAAATGGTATTGAAGCTTTGGAAATGCTGATTTAACTCAATAGGGCCATATTTCTGCAACATAGTCCGCTCAAAAAGCTTACCGATTTCCTCAGTTTCACCTTTAAGCATGGTAGTTTGGTTGGCAATACCAACTCTGGCTAAATCTCGATCGGGGTCAAATCCTGCTGAACAAGCTTTCGCAAATTTGGTCAAAAATTCTTCACGGTTCCCGCCATTGATAATATAGCTAGCAACATATTCTGCTTCTGGCAAATTTAACACTATTAAATACTTGCCAGCAAAGGAACTAGTTGCAACTGTTTCTTCATGTTTATATTTACCGTGAATAATGGAAGTATAATCAATTTTTTTGTGCTTTTCTACTGTATTCCAAACTTTAGATACCCAAGGACAAGTAGTATCAACAATTTTGCAGCCTTTATCGTGAAGTATCTGCATTTCTTGAACACTAGCCCCAAAGGCGGGTAATATGACGACATCACCAGTTCCAACAACAGAAAAGTCTTTATTCTTTCCTTCAACAGGAATGAATTTTACTTCCATTTCCTGCATCCGCTGATTCACAGAAGGATTGTGGATAATCTCGTTAGTAATCCAAATTTGTTCTGTGGGGAAGTGCTGACGGGTTTCGTAAGCCATTGCTACAGCCCGTTCTACACCCCAGCAAAAACCAAAGGCTTTTGCTAGTCGGATTGTCACATTGCCCCGTTGTAGAGTGTAATTGCGATCGCGAATTTCTTGAATCAAGTTACTCTGATACTCTGACTGCAACTGAGTAGCAACTTCTGCTTGATGACCAAAGCCCTTGCGATTGTAATTTTCTGAATGTTGGAGGCTGCGCTTAAAAGCTTTTGTATCCATGAGATTTGTCTACTTAAACCACTATTTTTTATTTTCTCGTGCCCAGACGCGATTTATACAGAGTTGTATTCAAAGATATTATCAGAGAGGGGGAAAGGCTGATGGGCAAGGGCTAAAGGATTTAATGCCCTTATAATTTTTACTTTAACCGAGTACCGTGGGTTTAAATCCCCCGTTTCAATAATCGGCAAGTTTTGGGTCGGGGTCTAAATCCTCGTCACAAAACTTAATTACGAATTATTTAACCTTTTACCCTCTTTTTCTTGCTGGGGTTTTAATTCGATCTCGCTATAAATCTGCAATGCAGAACGCCAAACTATATAACCTTCAGGACTTAAGTGCAAGCCATCAGTAGTAAATTCGCGGCGGAGATTTCCTTGTTTGTTGGTAAACAGGGGATGTAAATCGAGATATTTGACACCTTTTTTGGTAGAGATGCTTTGTAGTTGCTGATTCAAATCACGAATACGACTATTGGCAACAGCCAACAGGTTTCCTCGTCCTTTCCAGGTTGCGTCCTCTGCCCCATGTGGCAAAATCGACTGAACAACAACTTGTGCTGTGGGATGCGTCTTTCGTAGGTAATTGATAATTTGCCGTTGATTATCTAAAATTTCTCCATCACTCATCCCCCGAATGAGGTCATTAATGCCAATCATCACAAAAATCACCTCTGGCTGGGTGCGGTTAAATATTGTTAATCTTTTCAAGAGACCATTGCTGGTTTCGCCAGAAATTCCTTGATTGAGCCAACTTTTACCCTCAGGTAATAACTCAGGAGGAAACCACAAACTCAGAGAATCTCCCGCCAGGATGCTTAAATGCGGAGGACGTTGGTCAGCAGCGACCTTGGCTTCTTGCTTGAGAATATCTACCCACTCCTGGTAAGTGAGTTGGTGACGGCGACCTAAATCAGGTGTAGCAATTGGGCGATCGCTATTTAGGTTGATTGGCTGTGGGGATGTTATTATCCCAAAAAAAGCGGCCAATTTCTGCTGTTGCCAAATTAGCAGAATGACCGCCAACATTAGGATGCCGTTGGTTAACAGCGAGAAAAATGCCCAGAGAGGAAAGGTTTTAAAAGAAGTAGACACGACTAGCGAAATTTACCAATTATTTGAATCAAATTTTAACGCTAGCGATCGCAAATGGCACAACTTTAAATTGGGGATTGGGGAAGGTGGGGCCCCCTCTGGGGATAAGGGGTAATGGGGATTGGGTATTGGGAACTGGGTATGGGGCATTAGTTATTTCTCCTCTGCTTCCCCTGCTCCCCTGCTTCCCCTGCTCCCTACTGAGTCGGACGATCGCCAAACTCGGAATTGTAACCTTCTTCGCCGTGTTCGTTGATATCCAAACCTTGTAATTCTGCTTCCTCTTTAACTCGCAGCCCGACTGTAGCATCGATAACCTTGAGAATAATCCACGTACCAACACCTGCGATCGCATAAGCAACGGCAATTGCTACTAGCTCAACTCCCAATTCACCAAGATTACCACGCAGTACTCCGTCTTTACCTCCACCGTTAACTTGAGTCGTGGCAAAGATTGCGGTTAAAATCGCCCCGACTGTACCACCAACCCCATGCACGGGATAGGTATCTAAAGCATCATCAATTTCTAGCTTGTGCTTGAAACTGATGGCATAGAAGCAAACAAAGGCGGTGATGAAACCAATTAAAATCGATGATAGCGGTGTAACAAATCCAGCGGCGGGAGTAATGCCCACTAAACCAGCAACGGCTCCTGTCGCTGCTCCCACGGCGGTTGGTTTACCTCGCAAAGCTGCTTCCAAAATTAACCACATTAAAGCCGCCGCCGCCGCCGCCGCATTGGTGGCGACAAAGGCTGTGGTTGCCAAATTTGTGACTACAGTGCCAGAAGTTCCACTAGCAACTGATAGGGCACTACCAGCGTTGAAGCCGAACCAACCAAACCACAGCAAGCCAGCACCTAACAAAATAAATGGAACGTTGTGCGGTGGGCTAAGGCGATCGGGATGGGTTTTCCGAGGGCCAAGGACGATCGCTGCGACTAGGGCTGAAACACCGGAACTAATATGAACTACTGTGCCACCTGCAAAGTCGAGGGCACCCAATCCACCATACAAACCTAAAAATCCACCTTTCGCCCATACCATGTGAGCTAGAGGGGCGTAAACAAAGGTTGACCACAGTAGGACAAACAGTGAATAGGCGCGGAAACTCATCCGTTCTGCGAGCGCTCCAGAAATTAAGGCTGGGGTGATAATCGCAAACATGGCTTGATAGATCATGAATGCCTGGTGGGGTATCGTTCCGGCATAAGAGACGACTTCCGGCGGATTTGACCCTTTAAGATAATTGGTGACTTCTAACCCGACACCATTCAACCCAAACCACTGTAATCCACCGATAAACGGTAAACCTGGCGCAAAAGAAAGACTATAGCCCCAGAGAATCCAGGTAACTCCCACAATTGCCATTAACACAAAGCTCATCATCAATGTGTTTAAGACGTTGCGCGATCGCACAAATCCACCATAGAAAAACGCCAATCCTGGTGTCATTAGTAATACGAGCGCTGCTGAAATCAGCATAAATGCCGTATCTCCAGTATCAGCAGTAGGTGGAGCAGCAGCAGCAGGGGTTTGGGCGAAAGCATCGCCCATCAACGGCCCTGCCAAAAACAGTAGGGTCATAGCCCCAATCATCACAAATTTCTTCAACACTTCTTTCTCTTCCTAAGCACCAATGATTTGTATACTTAACTACATTTGATTACTTTTAGTTAGACATTTTTGTCTTTAAAGTTACTTAACCTGAATTTTCTGGAAATGTTAACAAAAATATAATCCTGATTGTAGTTGCCAAGATCAAAATAAGGGTGTAGTGATGCAACGATTGCATCTTTTTTTGAAGAATAGCATTTTATTCAAGCGCTACAAAATTCCAAATTTTTAGTTACTTACAGTTACTTACTGTTACAAACCAAAATAATTCTGAGAATTGACAAATATTGGAAATTATCGCCAGTATTCTCCGAAAATTTGCCCAAAAAATATCTCATAATTTCTCTTCCTATCTCCCGTATAAACGCGTAGATATCTACTTGCCTGATTCTCATCGCTTAGTTGCTAAAAAAACTTTTGCAATTTTGTGTGAGACGATCATCTGTTTTAAAGGGAATAATATAAAAGCTATTGGTCAAAAATAATATAGAAAATTTACTTAACTTCTCGGAGCAAACATGATAATTAATACACTTGCTAAAGCTAAACATACTCCGATTAAGTCGTAACGGTCTGGGGTTACCCCGTCTACCTTCCAGCCCCAAAGCGTTGCCATTGCAATAAACACGCCACCGTAGGCTGCATACACTCTACCAAAATTTGCCGGTTGGAGAGTTGCAAGAACCCCGTAGAAAGCCAAAGCAATTCCTCCCAATAAGCCCCACCAGAAGGGCTTCCCCTCGCGCAACCACAACCAGATTAGGTAGCCGCCCCCAATTTCAAAGAAACCAGCCCATAAAAAATACAGTAGTGACTTAATCATTTGACCGATTATTTAAATAAGGTCGAACTCAGTGAAATTACGCTAACGCTTTTAACCAAACTATTGTCATTAATTAAAGTAAGTTTGTTGAATTGGGGATTGGGGAGTGGGTACTGGGTACTGGGTATTAAAGATTGGAAGAAACAAGATAAGGGTTCTTTTTTAATAATTCCTCCAATCCCCAATTCCCAATCCCCACTCCCCAATCCCCAGTCCCCAATCCCCAGAATGTAGATAAGGCTCACGGATGAAAGCACCATTACCTGATAACGAAGCACAGAGAATTGAGACGCTTTTACAATATAAGATTCTGGATACGCCATCTGAAGCCGCCTTTGACGACCTTACCCGTTTAGCTTCGTATATTTGTCAGACCCCTATTGCCTTAATTAGCTTAATTGATACAAATCGCCAGTGGTTCAAATCAAAAGTCGGAATGGAAGCCGTAGAAACACACCGAGATTTGGCATTCTGTGCCCATGCCATACTCCAGCCTGACGTTTTGGTTGTGCCTGATGCAACAAATGACGAACGATTCGCTACAAACCCACTGGTAATATCTGACCCAAGTATTCGGTTTTATGCTGGTGTACCTCTGACTAACCCTGAGGGATACGCGCTAGGAACCCTGTGTGTAATTGACTACGTACCACGAGAACTTAATCCAGAACAACTGGAGGCATTACGAACCTTAGGTCATCATGTCATTAAGCAACTGGAACTGCGCCGAAATTTAGCAAGTTTGGTACTTGTTACCAAGAAAGGCAAACAGGCGCAGAGGGTACGCAAGCAATTTTTCAAAAAGATTGCAGCAGGTTTGGCTTTGGCCTCGGCAATGGTAGTTCTGATTGGCGTGGTTTCTTATCAAAATACAAGAATATCTACTAATAATCGCAGTATCATAAAAAAAACTTATAAAAAAATCAACAGCTTAGAAAAACTACTATCCCAAATAAAAGAGGCCGAGACTGGACAAAGTAGTTATATTTTCACTGGAGAACAAATTTATCTAAAACCTTATCAAACAGCACTTACTAACGTCGATCAAGAAATTGCCAACCTGAAGGATTTAACAGCAGATCAACCGAATCAACAAAAGCAGATTGCAACCCTTGAATTTCTCATCACGGCTAAATTTGCTGAACTAAAACAGACTATCCACTTGCGTCAGAACAAGGGATTAGAGACGGCATTATTAGTACTACAGAAAAATAATCAGCAAAATCTCATGGACGATATCCGCAAGGCGATCGATGAGATGGTGGACGAGCAAAGGGGACAGCTTCAGCAGCAATTACAAACAGCAAAGGCTCGGATTCGCAACACAATTCTGATACTTGCGATCGCAATCTGCCTAAGTTTTATTGTTCTTGTTGTAATCTACTACTTCATCTATCGTGAGGTTACAGAGCGGAAAAAGGCAGAAGAAACCTTAAATCAAGAACGCAATTTTATCTCAGCAATCCTTGATACAGTCGGCATGTTGGTAATAGTTCTCGACACTCAAGGAAAAATTGTTCGTTTCAATCAAGCTTGTGAGCAAATAACCGGTTACTCCTTCGATGAGGTAAGGGGTAGGTATTTCTGGAACTTATTCCTACTTCCTGAAGAATTAGAGCCAGTCAAGGCAGTTTTTAAGCAATTGCTAACTGGTAAAGGCTTCTTGGAGTACGAAAACCATTGGGTAATGAAGGATGGCAGTCGGCGACTAATTGTCTGGTCGAATACCTTCTTAAAAGACTATGAAGGATCAGTAGAATACATCGTTAGTACTGGCATTGACATTACCAATCACAAACGCGCACAACAGCATCTAACTGCCCAATATGCTACAACCCGCGTTTTAGCAGAGTCAGCCACAATCAGCGAAGCTACTCGCCAAATCTTGCAAGGGATCTGTGAGAGTTTGGTATGGGATTTGGGTGAAATTTGGATGGTCGATGAGCAAGCAAACGTGCTGCGTTTTCTCGATATCTGGCATAAACCATCCCTGGAAATGCAAGAGTTTGAATCACTAAAGCAACAAACCACCTTTGCGCCAGGAATTGGACTACCTGGACGGGTTTGGGCTAGTTCTGAACCTGTTTGGATTGCTGATATCGCTAAAGATATTCATTTCCCTAACTTCAAAATTGCTGCTCAAGTAGGACTACATGCAGCTTTTGGTTTTCCAATCCGCAGCGACCATAAAATCCTCGGTGTCATTACCTGCTTCAATCGTGAAATCCATTCCCCTGACCAAGATTTGGTCAAAACAATGAATTATATCGGTGAACAAGTGGGGCAATTTATCCAGCGTAAACTGGCTGAAGAAGAAATACAACGCCAAAATTTGCGATCGCAACTATTTACCGAAATCACTCTCAAAATTCGTCAGTCTTTGGATATCGAAGAAATTCTCCAAATCACTGTCGAAGAGGTACAAAAGATTCTCCAGACTGACCGAGTTTTGATCTATCAGCTTTTACCAGATGAGTCTGCAACCACCGTTACTGAAGCAGTAGTTTCTGGCTTACCAACAATCAAAGAGCAAAACATTACTCCCCTTTATCTACAAGCGGAATATCTACAACAATATTATCTACAGCAGTACCGTCAAGGACAGATTTTAGAGCTAAATAACTTGGCTCTGCCGGAAGTTGAACAAAGCCATTTAGAATTAATCCAACAGTTTGGGGTCAAAGTTAATTTAGTTGTGCCCATTCTTGTCAAAGAAGAACTGCGCGGTTTGCTCATAGTTCATCAGTGTGACGATTCTCACCACTGGTCTAGCTTTGAAACTCATCTTTTGCGGCAAATAGCCGATCAAGTAGGTATTGCCCTAGTTCAAGCCCAACTATTAGCAGCAGAAACTCGTCAGCGAAAAGAACTGGAAATTGCTCGTCGCCAAGCGGAATTAGCTTCTCAAATGAAAAGTGCCTTTTTGGCAAATATCAGTCATGAAATTCGGACTCCGATGAATGCTGTATTGGGGATGACCAGCTTGGTATTAGATACTCCCTTAGACGCAGAACAGCGAGATTTTATTGAAACAATTCGCAGTAGTGGAGATGCCCTTTTAAGTTTAATCAACGAAATTTTGGATCTTTCCAAACTTGAAGCTGGAGAGATGGCTCTCGAAACTCTAGATTTTGACCTATCCACTTGTGTAGAAGAAGTGGTGGAATTATTGGCTCCTTCAGCCCATAACAAGGGATTAGAAATTGCCGCACTAATTGAGCATAATGTCCCCACTCATCTCAAAGGAGATACAGGTAGACTGCGGCAAATTCTGATGAACTTAATCAGCAATGCGATCAAGTTTACTAGCACTGGCGAAGTATTAGTGCAAGCCGAATTGCGTTCCTTTTCTTCGACTACAGCTACCATCCATTTTGACATCACAGATACAGGTCTTGGCATTAGCCCTGAAGACCAACGCAAACTCTTTACGCCATTTACTCAAGTGGATGCTTCTACCACTCGTAAATATGGTGGTACTGGTTTGGGATTAGCGATTTGTAAACAGCTTGTAACCTTGATGGGAGGAGTGATTGGGGTAGAAAGTCAGGTAGGGAAAGGATCTAATTTTTGGTTTGAGGTACTTTTTACCAAGCAAGTTGAGCCTGTTTTGCCAAAATGCGATCGCCCACTTTTACACAATCGCCGCTTGTTAATAGTAGATAACAACGCTATTAATTGCAAAGTTATCTCCCATCAAGCTACTCATTGGGGAATGGAAGTAGATCGTGTTGACAATATTGCTGTGGCCCTGAAAGTTATTCAGCAAGCTGATGAGCAAGGAAAACCATATCATATCGCTTTGATTGATATGCAAAAAAACCAAACTTTTGGCATGACAATCAAAGAACAAATTCAAGCTAATTCTGCACTTGCTGAGATCCCTTTGATTATGCTCGCCTCTACTAATCAACGGGATGAAGTGCAGCAGGCACTCAAAATCGGATTTGCGGCTTATTTAGTCAAACCCATTAGACCATCACGACTTTTTGATACCATCATCACTATTTTAGGAGTGCAGTCGGAATCAGAACAAGAGGCTACTAAAGAAATCCAGAGTACAGAAACTTTAGACATTCTTACTTCTTCTTTCTCTAACCCTTCTACGAAATCCAAGTTAAGAATTCTCCTAGCAGAAGATAATTTGGTGAATCAGAAAGTAGCCTTGAAGCAACTCCAGAGTTTGGGCTATAAAGCCGATGTCGTTGCCAATGGCAAGGAAGTTTTGCAGCTATTAGAAAAAATTCCTTACGATTTGATTTTAATGGATTGCCAAATGCCAATTCTCGATGGTTTGGAAACCACAAAAGAAATTCATCGTTGGCAAGAGGACGCCTTTGCCCTGGGTCATCGTCCTGTAGTGATTGCGATGACGGCAAATGTGATGAAAGAAGACGAACAAACGTGTCTCAATGCCGGAATGGACGATTATTTGAGTAAGCCAGTGTTTAAAGAAAAATTGGCTGCCACCTTAGAGCATTGGACAGGCGTGATTTCTTCCCAACAAGAGCCAGTTGTGTATGAAGAAGTAGTTTCTACCACAAACAACGGCACAGATGATCTAGCAATTGATTGGGAACAGTTGCATCAGATATCGGGAAATGATCAAGAATTTGAACTAAATCTATTGCAATTATGCGTTGAAGATATTAAACCACGTTTAGAGATCATTAAAATAGCGATCGCACATAATGACTTTGAGCAAATAACACGAGAAGCTCATCACCTTAAAGGTGCTAGTGCCAACATTGGAGCCACAGCTATGTATCTGACCGCTGACAAACTAGAACAACTAGCTAACGATCAAGACCTGAGAGGTACTACCAACTTAATTCCAGAATTAGAAGAATTTGTCAACCGCATTCAAGACTTTTTAACAAAATAGAATAAAGGTGTCGTTTTAGGTGTTTATAACTCGATACGCTTGGGTTAAGGGCTACTGGCAACAATTTTGGGTTTTCGAGACGCGATAAAGTTCTTAAAGCTTGAATTTCAATGATTCATTATGAACATCTCAGCTTGCGAGATTTTTGAGCAGCGCCATCTTTCTCGCCACTCTCTACTCCCCAATATTCAATAATTT
The DNA here is from genome assembly GCF_036916655.1 of Nostoc sp. Taxonomy (GTDB): domain Bacteria; phylum Cyanobacteriota; class Cyanobacteriia; order Cyanobacteriales; family Nostocaceae; genus Nostoc. The sequence continues at coordinate 59,937 of NZ_JBALFY010000004.1, read as the reverse complement.
CGCCATCGCCAACCGTTGTAGTTTACCAGTAGCACCACGAGGTAGTTGATCTAAAATGTGAACTTGCTTAGGAACTTTGAAGTCTGCCAGCATGGTTGAACAGTGAGCTAAAAGTTCTTTTTCGCTAACTTCTGCTTTCAGAACTACAGCAGCGTGGATATCTTCTCCTAAAGATTTGTGGGGGACAGCAAAAGCTAAGGCTTCGGCGACTGCGGGATGACGCAATAAGACATCATCCACTTCTAAAGGAGAGATTTTTTCCCCACCTCGGTTAATCAATTCTTTAATGCGTCCAGTCAGGCGAAGATAGCCGTCTTCGTCCACAGTACCCTGATCTCCTGTGCGGAACCAACCATTTACAAAAGCAGTGGCATTAGCTTCTGGATTGTTTTCGTAGCCATCTATAACATTGGGTGCTTTTACCACCACTTCACCCAAGCTTCCCTGAGATAATAGGTTGCCTTCAGAGTCCATAATCCCTACTTCGACACCAAAGCCATAACCGACAGTACCCGGTTTCCTGACTTTTGGCGGTAGGGGATTAGTAGTCATTAAGTGAGATGCTTCAGTCATGCTATAAGCTTCTACCACTGGAGCATTCAGAGTAGCCTCTAGCTGTTCAATGATAACCGGGGGCAAAGAAGCGCTACTAGAGCGAACAAAACGAAAGCGATTAGCTTTAACAATTTCTGTATTGCGGCTAGCGCGTGCCAAAATTGTCTGGTGCATAGTTGGCGCTGCGGAGTACCAGGTGGGTTTGTAGGTATCTACCAGTTTCCAAAACTCCAGAGCATTGAAACCATTGGGACAAACTAGTGTACCGCCCGATGCCAGAGTTGCCAGCAAACAGCCCACCAATCCGTGAATATGGAACAAAGGCATTAGACAAAGTGTCGTATCTGCGGCTGTGAGTGAGTAGGCACCAATGAAGTTATTGGCTGAAGCGATTAAGTTGCGATGACGAATTGGCACACGCTTGGGACGACTCGTAGTACCGCTAGTATGGAGAATCATCGCTATATCATCAGACTGAGGCAAGGGAGCAGGGGGCGGGGAGCAGGGGGAAAGTTTCTCTTTGACTAATTCAAAGCTTAATGTGCCATCAGTGTTTACCTTGGCATTAATCAGTATCATATCGGGTGTGACAGCAGCAATGGCTGTTTCTGACCCCTCTGATAACGTAATCAGTGCTTTTGCTTGGGTATCTTGGTAGTAAAAGGCAAATTCTTCTTGCTTGTATTTGGGATTTAAGGGTGCAGCAGTGCCACATAAAGCAGCCGCCAAGAAGGTAATCGCCATTGGTGAACCGTTACTCATCGCAATGGCAATACGTTCTCCCCATTTCAATCCAAAGCTGTTGAGTTGGGTTACTAGTCCAAGAACATTGTCGCGCAATTGCTGATAAGTTAGCGATCGCCCCTCAGCCGTAACTAGCGCTGGATGATTGTCTTCCCCTACTAAAAGCTCAAATAAATTCATTCAAAACCTCCAGATTAAGAAAATTGGGAATTGGAAAAGAAACTCTTTTCTTGTTTCCTTTATCCTCCTTATCCTCATTGTCCCACTTGTCCACATTTCTCATGCTCCATACCCAATTCAACCATTGTTTAGTAAGTTTAAGGCAAAAAACAAGAGCTAAAATTAAGTCAATAGTGTGGAGTGTGGCTGTCATGACTAGAAATCAGAAAAATCTTTTTCACCAACTAAACTGCATAGATAAAATATGGATCGTCGGAATTTTCTAAAGTATCTCACTTTAGCAGGATCTAGCTTTGCCTTAACTAGTTGTATTCAACAAGGTAGAAATTCCACCAAATCGCAGGGTGAGGCGTCTCCCTTAGCGTCGTCAGTGGCAGTCAATGAACCTCTCAAGGTGGGATTTGTCTATGTGGACTCTGTGGGTGATTTTGGCTGGACTTATGCCCATGATTTAGGTCGCAGAGACATGGAAGCCAATCTTCAAGATAAGGTAAAAACTACCTTTGTTGAAAATGTCAAAGAAGGTGCTGACGCTGAAAGGGTGATTCGCCAATTAGCATTAGATGGTAACAAGTTGATTTTTACAACTTCCTTTGGGTACATGAACCCAACAATTAAAGTTGCCAAAGACTTTAGTGATGTTGTCTTTGAACACTGTACAGGATACAAACGTGCTACCAATGTTGGCACTTATCTGGGACGCTTTGAAGAACCGCGTTACTTAACCGGCATGATTGCTGGCAAGATGACAAAATCAAATGTAGTTGGTTTTATTGGCGCATACCCAATTCCAGAAGTAATCCGAGGAATCAGTGCATTCACTCAAGGAGTACGTCTAACAAATCCCCAAGCAAAAGTTAAGGTACTTTGGGTGCAAAGTTGGTACGATCCAGCTAAAGAAAGAGATGCGGCTCAAGCTTTGGTCAATTTAGGTGCAGATATATTAACACAACATACCGACTCTGGTGCTGTTATCCAGTTAGCCGAGGAAAAAGGTATTTATGCTTTTGGCTACAACACCGATATGAGTAAGTTTGGTCAAAAAGCCCACCTGACATCAGCCGTTAGTAAATGGGGCAAATTCTATACAGATAAAGCTTTAGCTGTAATGAGTAATACTTGGAAGTCTCAAGAGGTTTGGGATGGCATTGGTCAAGGAATGGTGGATATTTCCCCGATGAATGAGGCAATTCCGGCTGATGTGCAACAACTAGTGTATGCGAAGCGCGATGAGTTTATTCAGGGTACTGCACACCCTTTTAATGGCCCAGTGAAAGATCAAAAAGGGGTAGTGCGAGTGCCAAAGGGTAAGGTGTTGGACGATCGCGGACAACTAGCGATGGATTGGTATGTTGAGGGAATTGAAGGGTCAATTCCGAAAGGGAAATCCTAGCACTGCTAGATAATATCATGTAGAGATACGATCGCCTCCTGCCCCCTGCCTCCTTCAAGATGTCAAAGGTAAGCAGATGGTGAAACAAGTTCTACCCAGCTGCGATTCAAATGAGAGTGTACCGTGATGGCGATTTTCTACAATCCGGCGAGTAGTTTCTAAACCTAATCCCGATCCATGCCCTACTGATTTGGTAGTGAAGAAGGGTTCAAAAATGCGCGTTTTAATTTCCAGTGGAATTCCACTACCAGAGTCGATAATGTCAATATGAGCATAGCGATCGCAATGCCAAGTTTTAATTTCCAGTAATCCTTTACCATCCATTGCATCAATGGCGTTGTCAATCAAGTTTGTCCACACTTGATTTAGTTCGCTACCATAGGCAAGAATTTTCGGCAGACTTCGATCGTAATTGCGTTGCACTTGCACACCGCTTTTGAGTTTATGGGCAAACAATCGCAAGGTATCTTCCAAGCCTTGATGTATATCTACTTCTTGCTGAATGCCTTGATCGAGGTAAGAATAAGACTTCATTGCTTGCACAAGTTCAGAAATCCTCTCAGATCCTCGCAAACCATGTTTAATCATTGACATGACTTCAAAGGAAAGCGCTAGCCAGTGCAACCCCATTTCTCGCAATTCCGTGTCGTCGTTGCGCCAACGTTCCATGAGTTGCTCTAAGGTTTCAACCTCAACACCACCTTCTGCTAAAGGTTCTGCTAATTTCCAGGCTTGTTTTACACCATAGTCTTCTAACCATTCCAGTAATATGGTTTCGCGATCGCTTAATGTCACTGGATCTACACGATTATTTAAAATCGCATCATGGCCTTGATCGCGTACTTTCAACCAGTGTTGAGTATGGGCTTCGTCAACATTGCGTTGCCCATAAACTAAGTTCATTCGTTGTAACTCTAAGATGGCGGCGGGCATTTCTCCTAAAGTCCGAACCAGGGCGGCGGCTGGGTTATTGAGTTCATGAGCTAAACCGGCAGCAAGTGTCCCTAAAGCTGCCATCTTTTCTCGCCCACGAATAAAAGACTCTAGCCCCCGGACACGACGCTGCATAATTCGGAAAACCATTCGCTCAAAATCACGACATTCATGCAGCAGTTTACGGAAGTCTTCTCCCTTCATTTCATAAATATGGCAATTTGTCAATGCCCGCATTGTGACAGGTGCAGGTTCATCAGTGAGTACAGGAATTTCACCAAAAAAAGATGGGGCTTCGTGTTGCCCGATGGGAATTTCCACGCCTTCACTACGGCGGGTGATGTTGATTTTACCTTTGACTAAGATAAATAAGCGACATACAGGATCTCCCTCATAGGACAACACTGCTCCGGCCGAAAGTTCAACTGTTTGAGCGCGATCGCAAACCCACTCCAATCGCTCTTTAGGAAGCTGTTGAAATGGGTCTAAGTTGATTAATTCTTCAACACATAACATCAATGAACCTCCTTGAAGGGGAAGGGGGGCAGGGGGCAGGGGGGCAGAGGGGCAGGGGAGCAGGGGGGCAGAGGGGTAGGGGAGAGGTTTGCAAATATATATATAGTTTTTTCTGCTCTAGCTAAACATTACCCAGGTAGCGGTGAACGAATTGAATGGCAATGGAACCTTCTCCCACACCGGATGCTACGCGCTTAACTGATCCGTAGCGGACATCTCCAGCTGCGAAGATACCGGGAATGTTGGTTTCTAGCAAAAAAGGAGAGCGTTCCAAATTCCAACGTGGGGCAGATTTGCCATTATGTATTAAGTCTGGCCCTGTGATGACAAAACCCTGAGCATCGCGTTGAATAACGCCATCGAGCCAATCTGTTTTAGGGCTAGCACCGATGAAAATAAACAGCGATCGCGCTGACACGGTTTCAGTTTGTCCTGTCTTGGCGTGGGTAATCACAATTGCTTCTAAATGTTCCTCTCCCTTCACTTCCACAACGCTGCAACTTGTGCAAACTTGGATATTTTCAGTGGCGGCAATTTGGTCAATTAAGTATTGGGACATAGTTGATGCTAGTGACTCACCCCGCACCAACATAATCACTTTGCTGGCATACTTACAAAAGTGCATTGCTGCTTGTCCGGCAGAGTTTGCCCCGCCTACCAAGTAAACCTCTTCATTGCTACAGGCGATCGCTTCAGTCATGGCAGCGCCGTAGTAAATTCCTGCCCCTGTAAGCTTTTCGGCTCCTGGTACATTTAGCCAGCGATAGGAAACGCCAGTTGCAACTAAAAGCGCATGGCAACTAATCTCGCTACCATCTGCTAATTGCAGAATTCGATAAGGATCTTCCAGCCTCACTCCAGTTACTACTTGAGGTGTGAGAATCTCTACGCCAAATCGCCGCGCTTGGGTGACTCCCCGCCTTGCCAAATCATTGCCACTCAAGCCAATCGGAAACCCCAAATAGTTCTCAATCCGCGAACTCGTGCCAGCTTGTCCTCCTGGCGCTTCCCGCTCAATTAAGACAGTACTCAATCCCTCAGAAGCACCATAGACGGCGGCAGCCAGTCCGGCAGGGCCAGCACCCACGATCGCCAAATCATAAAAGGGTCGCTCTGCCTGAGTTTGCAGTCCAATTTTGGCAGCAATCTCTAAATTAGATGGTTGAATTAACCGGGAACCATCGGGAAAAAGCACCAAGGGCAATTGTTGTCTACAATCAGCTTGGGCGTATTCCACCAATTTTGCCGCCTCTGGTTCTAGTTCAATATCTAACCACTTAAATGGAATCTGGTTACGTGCTAGGAAATCTTTCACTTGATGTGAAAAAGGCGACCAGCGATTACCAATGACTCGAATCCCTTGAAATGGTGGGCGGAATCCAGCTAGCCAGTCATCGAGCAAATCATCTAAAACCGGATATAACTTCTCTTCTGGTGGATTCCAGGGCTTGAGTAAGTAATAATCAAGTCTGGCACTATTAATTGATTTAATAGCAGCATCCGTATCTGCATAGGCTGTCAACAAGGCACGTTTCGCATCGGGAAAGATGTCTTTTGCCCGTTCCAGGAACTCTACACCTCCCATCTGGGGCATACGTTGATCTACCAAAAATAGGGCAACAGGTTCATTCCGTAATTTGAGTTGCTGCACTACATCTAAAGCGGTAATACCGGAATCTGCACGAACAATACGGAAGCGATCGCCATACTGATGCCGTAAATCTCGTGACACTGCTTGCAGTACCTCTGGATCGTCATCGACGGTTAAAATTGCTGGTTTCGCCATAATTACTGTTACTCAACAATTGCAGTGCCTAGCCGTTATTTTCAAAAATCTGTTGTCAAAATATCTACTATTTAACCAGTTGCTTTAAACGAAAGTATGCTTCTTCTGGTGTCAGCGGTTCTGATTGACTTTCATTAGGGATATAAAATACCCAGGTATCGGGAAAGTAATGCACCACAAAGCTGGGAATCAAACCCAAGCTCAACGCTTGCTTTCCAAGTTTTTCGGTTTGTTCCTCTAAACCCAGTTGGTTATGAAATACATGTTCAGCCATACTTGTTCATCTCCCTGCACTTTATTTGACCTTGGAATCAGGTTTAGGTGATTCAGAATGAGCTTGAGAATATTTTGGTAATTTCACAATATGCTTTCGTAGAGAATCATAAAACTATTTTGGTTAGTCGCGTTAATCTGAATTGAATTAGATAAGGCAACAGGGTATTACTATCCGCGTGTAAGCTCGGTGTTTGAGCCTAAAATAAAATGCTGAATGTGGGATATTGATAATTGGCAACTGCATTTACCAGCATCAGTGTGTAATCACGGTGAGAATAACGAGCTTTGCGATCGAGTGCGGCATTGAGGAGCGATCGCACCTTGCTTGTAAGGTATTCTCTATACTTGTAATGCTTGTTTGGTAGACGAGTTGGGGGTGGCAGCCTCATTTATGATCGCTAGTAGTGTCCGGTGTACGCGATATACTATGGACAGTTTACTACGCCACGATGCCTATAATTCCGTTGATAGTCACGCTACTCAAGAGTGATTACGAAGAGTTATCAATTAATAAATACCTCTATCTTGGCTCAATGCCTAATAACATTGTTCAGCTTGATTATCTGCGTGCTAGTCAACGACTATAAGACTATCTATTCTTAAAGAGGTTACAGGTGTCAAACAAAAAAATAGGTTTTTGGTCTGTGTGGGCATTGGGTGTAGGAGGCATTGTCGGTGGGCTTTTTCCAGCGATCGGAGTTGCAATCCAAATAGCTGATGTAGGCGCACCACTAGCATTTGCGATCGCAGGGACAATAGCTTTGATAACTACTTATGCTTATGCTCAACTTTCGGTAGCTCATCCATGTCGAGGCGGGACAGTAACCTTCTTAAATCAGGCTTTTGGTTTAGGGCTGTTTAGTGGGACACTGAATCTTCTACTATGGTTTAGCTATGTAGTCATGCTTTCCTTTTACTTGCAAGCTTTTGGTAGTTATGGAGTTAGCCTGTTCGCAACATCTACTCAACCTATTTGGAAGCACTTATTGATTAGCTTGGCAATTTTAGGCACAACTGGACTAAATCTACTAACTGCCAATTATATTGGGAAATCTCAAATCTGGATTGTCAGCTTCAAACTGGGAATTTTAATCCTGTTCATTATTATGGGGAGCAGTCACATCAACATTTCCCATCTAGAACCAGCTTCAGTGTCGTCGCTACAGTCAATTTTTGCTGGAGCAATGGTGATTTTCTTGTCTTATGAAGGCTTTGAGCTAATCGCCAATACAGCAGAGGATCTTGTCAATCCCAAGTACACTTTGCCACGAGTTTATTACTCTGTAATCGGGTTCGTTATTTTGCTTTATATTTTAATCGCACTGGTGACATTAGGAGCAGAACCAATAGAACAGATTTTGGCAGCAAAAGACTATACTTTGGCTGAAGTTGCTAAACCAATTATGGGGCAATTGGGATCTGTTTTGATTACTATTGCCGCTCTGCTGTCAACTCTCTCGGCTAGTAACGCAACACTGTACGGCTCATCTCGTTTTAGCACTGTTATTGCTCAATCTAGAGGGTTTGACCCTGGTAGCCAAATAAATGGTTATGACCAATCTTCAATAGGCTTATTTATTACTAGTGGTGTTACTCTAATTATCGCCAATTTCTGCGATATAAATCGGATCTCAACGATGGGTAGTGCTGGGTTTCTCTTGATATTTGCTGCGGTTAATTTAGCTAATGCTCGTATGCATCGTTATACGAAAAGCAAGCAGTGGATTTCACTTCTAGGTGCTGGAATATGTTTGGTGGCACTAGGAATGTTAATTTGGTTTGCTTTGCAAACAGATCCACAAACTGTCTGGGTTTTAATATTCATGGTGGGAGTAGCCATCGGTCTCGAAGTAATCTACTATCTGTCAACCAAACGACCGCTACATCTTTGAACAAGAAAAAGCTCAACTCTAGGACAAACGAAAGCCTGAAGATCGCAAGCTCGGACAACAGTTGTTTCCTAATCAATAGATAAAAACTCATGACAGCATATATTAAGATACCCCTTTAGGATCAGCTAAAGGGCTATTTTTAATAGTTAGCAATAAATGAAACTGACTCTATAGCGGTTCTTAATTGCATAGAATACAGACCATTTGTCGGGGCACAGCATTGCTCATTGGTATCAACTTAAGCTAAAACTCCTTTAAAACCTCGTTTCCAGCCGGAGGCTGGAAATGCAACTCAAAGCAGCTCTGCCGCGAGTTCGAGAGGCGGAGCCTCAACGACAGGCATTCCCAGTCGGAGACTGGGAACAAGACAAATCTTGGCTTGTTTCTAAATAGGGTGCGATTGCGCGACGATCGCACAATGCAATGAAAGATCAGTTTTGTAGCGATTTGAATTTAGAGAGTAATGGGGTAGATATTTGCAATAACCGAAAAATTTTTTGCCGCTAATTATTTTTCGCATTTTTGCTGCCAAGACTAGAATTAGAATTGATGTGACATTCTCCTAGTAGCCAAAGTGCCAGACTCTCTGCCATTAAGCGATCGCTATCTTGCCTTAATCGATGAAATTGTCGAAACCACCCTCAAGGGCAAAATTAGCTCTGTCGAACAGGTGTATCAAATGCTGCTAAAAGGTATCACTTCCGGGACAGGGGAAGTGTTTGAGCTAGCTTTGAGCGATCGCCTGAATGCCTTCCAAAGCCAAGTCGATAGTGAAAAAGACGAACTCAAGAAAGCCAAGGCAACTCGCAGCTTGAGAGCCATTAAGACGATTCAAAGTCAATGGCAACGCTGGCAAGAGCAAAATAAAGCAACAGAAGCGATTGCCTCCGCAGTTACAGAAATTACCACAGCTAACGCTAACGAGCGTCTGGCGACATTTATTCGGGTTACTGACCCCAATCAGAAGTATCCACTAAATTTGCAACAGCTACAGCAATTGTCAAAAGCATTGCAGCAATTTGCTCAAGCTGATTCTGATTTACAACAATTTTCCGAAGGAATTACCCGTGGTTTAGCTTCTTGGCAGCGATTGCAAGACAACTTGCTCAGTTGGATGTACGAGCAAAAAGAATCTCTGGGATTTGGCGGCGTACCAGGAGAACGCGGCCCTTGGGCAAGTTGGGCTAAACAACTCAGTAGCGAGTTACCCCAAGCACTGCTTCGCACCTTAGCTAGAGAAGAATCAGCAATTGAGTTTGCCCAGCGACAACGGGGTATCACCCTCAGAGATTGGGTAGAAATGGCATTGATTTTACAGTTCTTGCAACGAGGACTAATTAACTGGTTTGACCAACAAGCTTACGATGTGAAAGCCGGGCCAAAATTATCCATTTCCACTTTTTTGACCTTTGCAGTGATTTGGAGTCAGTTAGCAAGTGGTTTTAGTAGCATTGGGACAGTATATAGCGATGCCTGTTCTCAAATCATGCTCCAGATATTGCGAACCTTTGCCCAGCGTCCATATTTTCCCTTTTACGGCGGGATTTTTGCCTCTTTTACTGGCACTTATTTACGAGATGCCCTAGATTATTTGGATGAACCACTGCGACGAGGCGAGGGAACCCAAGAAAAAGCGCGAATTTTGACACTTTTAGGCTATTCTCAACGTGCTTTGGGACAATACCAGCGCTCAATTGATTTTCATCAGCAGGCACTAGAGATCGCCAGGAATGCAGGCGATCGCGCCTGTGAAATTGCTAATCTCAACCACCTCAGCCGTACCTACGTGCAACAGCAAAATTATGCTGAGGCAATTAATTATAGTCAACGAGCATTAATACTAAGTCGGCAAGCAGGCGATAGAACAGGAGAAGCAAACGCGCTGGTAAATTTAGGTTACAGCGAAGTTATGCAGGCTCAGGAACTAGAAAACTTAGAACCTGAAACTTATGAAGCCGCAATTAACTATTTGGAACAAGGTTTAAAATTATCAGAAAAATTAGGCGATATTCAAAGTAAAGCCTTATGTGTGAGCAGCTTAGGAATTGCCTATTTAGTAATCGGAGAACATCAAACGGCAATTAAATATCTTGAAGATGGCTTTAAAACGGCGCAAGTTTCCGGTGATTTGTATTTGCAAGGGCGGAACTTGGCTTATTTAGCAGAAGCTTATTATCATCTGCAAAATTCCGAAAAAACTGTTTACACAGGCTGCTTGGGAATGTATCTTTTAGAGCAAATTGCTTCTCGTGAGTGGCGTCAACCAGCAGGTTTACTGACAATTTTACAAGGACAGATAGGGGTAGAAGCTTTCCAAAAGTTCTTACAGCAACATCGCCCGAAAATCATTGCGGTTATCGGTGTCGATGGGTACGATCACATTCCGCAATTGTTAGAAGAATATAAGCAAGATATGTAAGAAAGTAATTTGATTCAGGTTTAACTACTCCCAAATTTGAGGAGAGAAGCAAGAAAAAGGAATAAGAATTAAATAACATACAATTTATCTCCCTGGTTTACCTCACCCTCAATCCCTTTCCTTATAAAGCAATACGCTTGGGTTAAGCATTTCTTTCTTCTCTCTGCGTTCTCCGCGCCTTCTCTACGAGACGCTGCGCGTTGGCTGAAGCCTCTCGTAGAGAAGGCGGTTCGTTCAAAAATTGACTTTGGTAACAGAGTTTTAGCCTTAACTGAACTGTATTGCCTTATAAAGGAGAGGGAAGCTAGAGACAAGATGAAGTTTTCCATTTTATTTAATCCACGTTCCTAACAAGTAGTCTAGAAAAATGTTGATATCAAGGAAACCTCTCATTAACATTCCCTTTCAGCAGTGGCAAGCGACCTCGAATTCAGCACCAACAGTTTTCAACCTTCCTGTATAAGGGAGTGGTTATGCTGCCGTTGCCTTCGCAATTTTTGCAAGCAATCGCAACGCCTCATTAACAGAAGCCGAATCTCGAAAGATTTCCGCCACGTCTGGATCAAGAACCACAACATTACTCGATTGCATATACGCTTCGTAATACTTGCCACGGACACCACCTGAAAAATCATATTCAGGTCTTATGTCTTCATTGACGGTCATTTCCTCAGGTTCCTGACTCATAGCTTCTTTTCTCCTGTCGAGTGGCTAAACAGCACTGAAAGAAAAGTGTTTTTGGCACTTTCACTTAATACTCAAAGAAGTCCTGCTGATTCATATAATCGTTTGAGCATTGCTGAAATCTTTGTACCATAATCTAAATCTGCTGACCATCGCCCTGCTAGCTGATCAATTAATGGCGCAATCCCCCGTGTAACAAAGCGAAATCTTGGATCTACTACTTCTTGTACCAAAGGTTCTAAACTGGCGTAAGCTTTCAAATGTTGGATGTGCGCCCTCACTCCAATTCTGGCACTTGGAAAAGATGCAGCCTCAGCACCACCACCGATCGCACCCAAGCCAGCAAAGTTATTTTGCTCAGGTTTAATATCACCACCAAACTGTAAAAATCCAGTTTCTACACACATTTGGCAAAAGGCAATATCATAGTTTACTCCCTCTATAGCTGCTTCTTCACGATAAAGTTTTGGGATATCAGGAAACTTAGCTAAAGCATTTTGATTATTATTTCTCAGGAATAATTGTAACTGTATTTCAGAAGTAGTACCATTTGACATCACCCGCGAAAATTGACCGGGGCAAACTACCAAATTCGATCGCAAACTAACAGTACGCGTCGCCGCATCCCAACTAACTGCAACATTAAAATCTCGTAGTTCGATCGCTTTGACATAAACTATTTTGTGATAGGTAATTTTATTGACATTAGCTGCTTTTGAAAGGTCAATTCGTAGAAGGTCTACTAAATCAATAGGGATGTAAGCATTGCCATTAACTAGAACTCCTTGTTCTGTGTAACTTTGGCCATTAATATTAATATTAATAGGTGGATAATTTGCTTCGGCTGGAGTTCCAGGAGTGGGGTCAATTACACGACTCCAAGTTACCAATCCATCGACAATTCCCAAAGCAAAATCACGGCGGCGAGTTTGCAGCAAAGCCCGATCTTCTGGATTGCTGAGAAACCCCACTTGCATTACCAAAGCTGGCAGCGTTGTCTGACGACAGAATGCTAAACTACCCAATCCACTATCTGTATCTGGCTTGACTCCACGATTTGGTAATTGAGGTACGCGGCGCAATAACCCCACTAGCAACTGTTCAGCATTACTCTTGCGATCGCTATTATTAGCAATGTAGAAAACGCTAGCCCCCCGTACAGAAGGACTACTAGCCGCATTAGCTGCAATTTCTAGGGCGACATCACCCCGACGGCCGCGAGAATTGATCCAGGTGATAGTTTGGGCGGCACTCAAGTCATCAGGAACCGCTAAAATTTCCAAACTCCGCGCCCTCAGTTCCGTGACAATCAAATCCCGCAGCAAAATCATTTCTTTTGCTTCACTTGTACCACCCGCGATCGCACCTTGATCTATTCCTCCCGCTTCTTTGCCTCCATGAGCCGCTGATATAAAAATACGCCCCATTTTCAGTATTTCCTCTGATAAAATTAAGTCTAAGCAATTCTATACATCATTCTTGGTCTAGCAACAAGAATATAATAGCCATCAGAAGCCAAAAGTCATTTATCCTTTGGTATTTCTCCAAAGTTAATGACTAGTGATTGGGGACTGGGGACTGGGGAGTAGGGAAGGGGAGCAGGGGGCAGGGAGAAGAGGAAATTGGGAAGAAAGGAGAAAGAGGAGATTTTTCTTCATCCCCCTTGCACCCCGCTCCCTTGCCTCTTCATCCCCCCAATCCCCAGTCCCTAATCCCCAATCCCCAATCCCTAGTAACTAAGATATGCAAATCCCCCGCTTGCACCCAGACACTATTGAGGAAGTTAAATTACGGGCTGATATTGTCGATGTCGTCTCGGAGTACGTAGTTTTACGCAAACGTGGAAAGGATTTTGTCGGTTTGTGCCCCTTCCATGACGAGAAATCTCCCAGTTTCACTGTCAGCCAAACCAAACAAATGTACTATTGCTTCGGCTGTCAAGCTGGGGGAAATGCCATTAAGTTTGTCATGGAATTGGGGAAGCGCTCTTTTGCTGACGTGGTGCTGGATTTAGCACGGCGTTACCAAGTACCTGTACAAACCCTAGAACCCGAACAACGCCAAGAATTACAGCGTCAACTATCTTTGCGGGAGCAGTTATATGAAGTTCTCGCTTCCTCAGCACAGTTTTATCAACACGCCCTGAGACAATCCCAAGGACAAAAGGCACTTCAATATTTACAATCTAACCGCAAATTCAAAGAAGAAACTATACAGCAATTTGGTTTAGGTTTTGCCCCCGCAGGTTGGGAAACTCTCTATCGGTATTTGGTGGAAGACAAACATTACCCAGTGCAAATACTGGAAAAAGCGGGATTGATTAAGCCACGCAAGGAAGGAGGCGGTTATTATGATGTATTTCGCGATCGCCTGATGATTCCCATCCGCGATGTTCAAGGGCGCGTTATTGCCTTTGGTGGTAGAACTCTGACTGATGAACAGCCTAAATATCTAAATTCACCAGAAACCGAACTTTTTAGTAAAGGTAAAACCTTATTTGCCCTCGATCAAGCCAAAGGTGGCATTTCCCAACTAGATCAAGCGGTGGTAGTAGAGGGATATTTTGATGCGATCGCTCTCCACGCTGCTGGTATTAATAATGCTGTCGCCTCTCTCGGTACAGCCTTAAGCTTAGAACAAGTCCGGTTGATATTACGCTACACCGAATCGAAACAATTAGTACTCAACTTTGATGCCGATAAAGCTGGAACTAATGCCACCGAACGGGCGATTGGTGAAATTGCCGAATTAGCATACAAGGGCGAAGTTCAACTAAAAATTCTCAATTTACCCGATGGTAAAGATGCTGATGAATATTTGCACAATCATACCCAAGAAGATTATGGAGAACTGCTAAAAAATGCGCCACTTTGGCTAGATTGGCAGATTCAGCAAATTATTCAAGACAGAGACTTAAAACAGGCTACTGATTTTCAGCAAGTAACTCAGCAATTAGTCAAATTACTAAAAAATATAGCTAACAGCGATACACGAAATTATTATGTTTCTTATTGTGCAGAAATACTCAGTTTGGGAGATACCAGACTTATACCCCTACGAGTCGAAAATCTGCTAACTCAAATTGCTCCGGCTGCGGCTATATACTCTAAACCCGTATCAGCAAAGAAAGCGTGGGGAAGTAACAACGTTTCTCATTCTCCACTCCCCACAGAACGCAGCCTTTTAGAACACGCAGAGGCGTTATTATTGCGAATTTATTTGCATTGTCCTGAACAGCGTCAAGCAATTATTGACGAACTAGAGGAGCGAGATTTGCAATTTAGCCTTTCCCACCACCGATTTTTATGGCAACAGATTTTAGAAATTTCATCCGGTGATGGAGAGACGCAAAGTTTTTCGTCTCCACCAGATTTAATTTCCCGTCTCCAAGATCGGTTCTTAGAATTTGACAGTGAGATCGGATTAATTTCCCATTTATTTCATGTCGATGAAAAAAACCAGAAAGAAATACTTCGGACTCCGCAAGTAGTTCAAGCTGCGATCGCTTGCATGGATTTGGTGATGCTTGAAAAACGTTATCGCCACTTTTTGGAACTATGGCAACAAACCGATCCAGAAGCGGAACCAGAGCGGTATCAATCGTATTATCAGGCTTTCTACGCTGAAAAAATCAAGCTTCAAAAAATAGATCGACAACGGTTATTTTCCATTACAGAGTTAATTTGACCTAAGATAGCGATCGCCGATAAATCAATACGCTTAGGTTTTCGAGACGCGATAAATCGCCGTCTATACAAGTGTTTTGGGCTTATTTGATCTGTATTTTTATATAAATATTCTGAATAATATTTCTAAAGAATCTAAAGAATATTTATATTTACAGATGTGCCAAGAGATGAAATATAGCCAGATGCTTGCAAGTATTGACTGAATAATGTCAGGATTAGTCTGCGCGCTCTTAATGCAAGTGAAAACTTAATTTCAGCAAAACTTCTTTGATTCTGTGAAAATTTTATGGTTAAAGGATTGAGAGTTAGTCTGCTACTATTAGCAGTTCTGGGAAATCTGGTATGGTCATTTAGTGCCAAGGCAAATTTTAACGGCAAACTTACCGTGGAAATAGATGGCTTGAGAAATAAAGAAGGACAAGTCTGTGCGAGTATATTTGCAAGCAGTGAAGGATTTCCTAGCGATCGCGATCGCGTCTTACAAAAGCAGTGTACCAAAATTACTGACAATCCCTTACTAATTACCTTTGACAACTTGAAAGCAGGTAATTACGCCGTTGCAGTCTTCCACGATCAAAATAATGACCGCATTCTTAATCGCAATATTCTAGGTATACCAAGCGAAGGCTTTGGATTTTCCAGCAACCCAGAAATTCGCACTAGAGCCCCAAAATTTAGCGAGGCAGCATTTTTAGTCGCAGGCCCGAATACCAATATCCAAATCCAGTTAAAATATTTTTAGGTTGACAGCAGATTTAAACTTACTTCACTGTCAATTTTAAATTTTAGGTGGCAACAAAGGTGCGTTTTTAGCATGGCTTAAATTTTGGATTGAAGAAAAAATCTAAAATCGAAAGATCGAAAACAACTCATGATACAAGCTCCTAAGTAAGTGGGCGTAAATAATTATCGTTGGAAAAAGGCAGGGAGCAGGGGGAGAAAGGATTTTAGCCTTGTTTACCTTTCTTCACACAGTTTGGTTTTATTGTGCCGACTTACTTAAATTTATTTATGGGGATCAATAATGCAAGAATTTTGAATTAGGAGCAAAGCGACGTGACTCTATTCTGGTGAATCGTGGTCTGAATCTTCCGATAGACTTTGTTGTTCTGGCAAGCTACGCATTCGATTCATCTGAGTTAAAGCGTATCGTGCTGTTGCTTGCACATCTGGGTCTGGGTCTTCCAGCGCATGGCGCAACATCTGAGTCATTTGACCCATCATGTCATAAACGCGTGTCAGGTCACGGATCGCATTTTGCCGCACCTGTGGGCTTTCGTCTTGGATTGAAATTGCTAAAGCACGATTCATCGGTTTGAGTATGCGAGTACCAATTTCTGCCAAAGCTGCCAAAATTAAACTGCTTTCTTGAGAATCAGCATCAATCATCAAGTCAACTAGATGTTGAATCGCCCGCGAATCTCCCTGCTGACCCAAATCCCAAATAGCCTTGCGCCGTTTCGTGGGGTCAGAACTGCGTAAGTCTTGAATTAATTCGTCAACGATATTGAGTTTAGCAAGACGGGAAGTTTTTTCTGGTAGCAGCAATTGTGGGGGAGGTGGTGGCGTAGTTGTTTGTAGA
Source organism: Nostoc sp. (assembly GCF_036916655.1). Lineage (GTDB taxonomy): Bacteria > Cyanobacteriota > Cyanobacteriia > Cyanobacteriales > Nostocaceae > Nostoc. Next base: position 43,288 of record NZ_JBALFY010000004.1, on the reverse strand, counting down.
TTAGTTACAGTATCGGGTGAGGATGGGATCATCGTTTTTTTGTTAGCTTCACTTAAACTTTTAGTATTAGATATTTCGGACTTTTGAACTTTGGTTAGATTGCCATATTTGACCCCACGAAACCATCTCAGCAGGTAAAAAAGTGCGCCTATACATCCCATAACTCCGATGGCAAATATTAACCACCAGACAAAGCCTCTCTCGCTTGGCTTAGGTTTTGCAGTTGGTTTAGAAGTTGCAATAGTTGCAATAGGAGAGGCAAGTATTGGAGAGGTGATAATCTGATTTTTGGTAGCCAAAGCAGCTTGCAGTTTTCTACTAGTCTCCAACCCCGTAAGACCATCTACTTTTAAACCCTTTGCTTTCTGGAATTTAGCTACAGCAATTTCCGTAGTGGTAGTGTACTGTCCATCTACTGCACCACTGTAGTATCCCAACTGCTTTAATTGGGTTTGTAGTCTCTGCACATCTGATTTTCGACTACCATATCTCAAAACAGCCGGACTAGCAGTAACTATGGAACTCGCTTGTGCAAGTTCTAAAATTTTAGGTGCTAGGTTATATGCAGCTATACTTGAGCGACTTGGGTAAAGACCCACACAAGAAAAACAGGTAAATATCAGAATTGAGGAACGGCATAGCCTCATATTGCAAGTTTTAGCCTAAACGTGCTTTTGAAGTCTTCGATACCACAATACCTTCTTGATGACCAAATGTTAACTGTCATTTTTGGGGATTGGGGAAGGTGGGGTCCCCTCTGGGGATAAGGGGTAATGGGGATTGGGTATTCTCCCTCATCTCCTTCATCTTCCCACTGGATTACGAATTACGAATTACGTAGCTTGCTTCTCGCCAGAGGCGAGTATTGCAAATTACGAATTATTTTAACGAGTTAGGGTAAAGTTTCTGGTTCAGATTCTCTGACTACTAGACTTATGGGGTTCAATTTTTTAGCAGATTTTTCTAAAACTGGTTGCTGTATATTAGCTATTTCGCCGACGGTAACTGTGTCGTTTTGTCCTGCTAAAGCATCACGTTGGTTAATTAGATAGATGCTGATTAAAGTGAGAAATACTCCGATCCACTGTAACGGACTAAGGACTTCTGATAGAAAAAGATTGCCAAATAGTAGCGCAAAAACGGGTGTGAGAAAGGTGAGGGAACTAAGACTAGTGAGACTGCCACTAGAGGCAAAGTAGAAAAATAAACCGTAGGCGATCGCACTGCCAAATACGGTAGCATAACTCAAAGCCGCTAAATCAGATCCTCCCAGATTCTCCCATTGCTGTGATTCGACAACTGATGAAACTCCCCATAGTGGCAATCCACCCAGAATCATGTGCCATCCTGTAGCGCTTACTGGGTCAGCATATCGGCACACAAACCGAATTAAAACTGTTCCCACTGCCATTGATAGGGCTGCTAACAGCATTAACCACTCACCACTAGCAAACAAATCTTGCCAGTTGCCTATTGTAATATTTGCGCCTGAGTCGAGAAAATGTAAAATCCACTCATCAGGTAAACCAATTAAACTAATACCTGTGACTCCCAAGCCTAGCCCCAGCCATCCCCAAAAACCAATGTGTTCTTGGAATAACCACAACGACATCAACGCAACAGCTAAGGGTTGTGAATCAATCATTACAGACCCTAACCCTGCACTGGTTTTGACTAATCCCTCTGCCAAAAAGCCTTGAAATAGCGTCCCATCGACTAGGGCAAATAAGGCAATCCACAACCATGCAGCCCAACCTTTCGGCTGGGGTTTACCCATAAATGCTGCTGCAATCAAAATTAACACCCCTGCGGGTATCAAACGCACTCCCGCCATGAATAGCGGCGTGGTATGGGGTATCACTCCTTTCATGGCTACCATTGCCGTTCCCCATAGAAAAAAGGGAGCGATTAACAGGAGTGAGGCGAAGGGAAGTCGAGATGCACTGAGTTTCAGTTGCATGGGTTTGCTGATGCCTTTGTTTAACAAGCGCAAAAATTGCTTTACCCAATCTTACCGAATTATGTAGTTTTGCGTAGCTTACCGCCGTAGGCATCGCATAGCATCTTGGAGAGAAGGAAAGAATACTCAGGTTTCGTAACGAATTCTCTGCGCTTACCTCTGCATCCCTATCCATTTGCAGACTAAGAAAAAATTGAGGTTTAAGGGACTTCCCACAAATAAATTACCCAATATTATGTGGTGGGCAAGATGAGCGCCTTTGTATAATATGGGCGCTCATCTTGCCCACCCCACAGAGTCCCTAACCCACGGAGGTAGCTAAAACCTTTTATAGACGCAGTTACAAAATGCCGTTTTAACGGTCAGTTGATACCGATAACAAATGCCGTGGTACTAAGCTGTTACGCCTTTAATTTGCACTAATATTTTTCCAATATAATTGTGGGGTGGGCATCTTGCTCGCCCTGATAATGCAAGTTGTATACGTAACAGCTTACCAACCTATTTCTATCATTATTAAAGTAAAACTGTATGAGCATTCTCTATTGCATAAAACCGAACAATTGAGCCAGCTTTATGGAAAATTTATATAAGGATATCTAAGTTTTCCCGGCTTAGATATCCAATAGCAACATAACCTATATAAAATAGATTGTTAACTATATTATAATTACTATTTTTTGTTTTTAAATGCGTCTTAAGTAAATTATAAATTCATCCTTCAGCAGGATGTCAAAATTAGATAGATTTTATAATAAAAAGTCTTGTTCAAGGTGGTATTGTTTGATCAATATACCACCTTGAACTGTTACTAGATAAATTTAATCTGATTTTTACTTCCAGCTTTTATATTTAGCCTAATTTTTCAAGCTAATAAACTATCACGAGGATAGAATACAAGCTATAGGACTCCTACAAGACTTACTACGTATTTATCCCTTTTTTTCTTTTCCCTGTCCACGCAAGTAAATTCTCCGAATCAAAGCGGATTTCTATATGTTTATGTGCGTTACACTGTGTTAACGCACACTACTTGGCGTGGCAAGCTTAAAATAGTGCATTAAACATTAGGTTGGGTGGAGCGCAACCCAACATAACATATATCAAGATGTTGGCTTTGGCAAAGTCTCCAACGGCACTTGCTACAATGCGGGGAACCCGCGCAACGCAGTGCATTGGTGTCAACTTCAGCCGGAAATAGCTTAACTGTTGGCTTCCATGCCCGCCCGGAAATTTATTTCCGGTCTAATCGGCTTAGGTCTACTGAAGTAGACTGGAGATTTTTGGCGATATTTAGTCATCTTCAGATGACTTTAGCTATGAGACGGAAATTTAAATTCCCGGTGGACAAGCGGTTTCGCGTTAAGTTGACACTAATGAACGCAGTGGCTCCCCAACCGACAATTTTTTTGCAACAATTTAGTCTTACCACGCTACTCTTTTCTAAGACAAGTTCGCAAGGCTAGACTTTTCTAAAGTCGCTACTAATTTCACTCCAAATTCTTCCTCAAATACTCCTTTTTTATAATCTAAACTCCAGAGTTCTAAAGCACAATCATCATCAGGTTTAGATGGGAAAATTAGCAAATTGACCTGCCGAAGTTGTTGATAATACTCACATTGTACTTGAGCGATCGCACCAATTTGTCGTCTATCTAAAGCCACTGCCAATCTTAAAATTGCACTCAATTGACTGACCATTTGTCGCTGGTGTTTAGTCAGCAAACTCTGGTAACTTTCATGTTTTTTCTTGGGCGGCGATTTGCGATGATAACGCGCTAAATTGGCAATGATTTCAATCTCGGTTTCTGTATAACCGAGTAATTCTCCATTGCGAATTAGATAGTAAGAGTGCTTGTGGTGAGAGGAATGGCTGATATAGTGACCGCAATTGTGTAATATTGCTGCTGACCACAGCAATTGTCGCTCGTCAGATCCCCAGTGGTGTAGAGTACCTTGAGTTTGATCAAACAAACTCTCAGCAAATTTCGCCACGCGATCGCTGTATTCTAAATTGATGTGGTACTTATTAGCGAGTTTGAGAACATTTCGTTCCCGAACTGAACTTTGGTAGCGCAGCTTGTCTTCAATTAAACCGTGGGTTAGCATCCAGTCTACGATAACGCCCTCTCGCAGAGAACGCTCACAAACTGTTACCGATTCAGTACCCAAAAGGATCATTGCTTCCTGTAATATGACTGCACCCGCGAGTATAACTTCAGCCCGCTTCTCTGGCATCCCAGGTATGTCAGCCCTTTCAGAATTACTCAGTTTCCGCAAGCGATTTACGAACTCTTGCAAGTCTTTAAGACTAAACTGGTAGCCATTGAGAGTAGAAGGAATAACACCAGACTTTTCTCGTGCATGAATTATTGCCAGGGTTTCAATTGTGCCGGCAGTACCCACCAAACGCGGAGATTCCCCAAATTCTAGGTTTGCTAACAATTCTTCTACAGAACGTTCCAACATTCCGCGTGCATAAGCTTGGAGATACTGAAACTCGGTGTTACTGATGGGGTCAGTGGTAATTAACTCGCTAGTGAGTCGCACTGCACCAACTTTGGTACTGGTGAGAGTACGCGGTTGTTGACTATCACCCAAAATTAATTCTGTGGAACCACCGCCAATGTCAATAATGGTATGGGGCTGGTTGTGAAATTCCATGCCCGATAGTACGCCAAGATAGATTCGTCGCGCTTCTTCTTGACCAGATATCAAGTTAACGCTTAAACCTAACTCCGTTTCTATTTGGTGCAAAAAATCTTTTCCATTGGGGGCTTCTCGCACGGCACTAGTTGCCACCGCGATGATAGTTTCAGCGTTGATAGTTTTAGCAACTTCTTGGAAACGTCCACAAGCTACGATCGCCTTTTTAATTATCTCCGGTTTGAGTTCCCCTGTAGTGAGATCGCGATCGCCAAGTCTGACAGTTTCTTTTTCTCTGGCAATAATGCTAAAAGCTGGTAGTGTAGGGTCAATCTTGACTACTACCATGTGTAGAGAATTCGTTCCCAAGTCAATGGCAGCAATAATCCGATGTTGCTTAGATGGTTGAGTTGGAACACTCTCCCAACTAGCCGAAACTAAATTCAGCATCTAGTTTTCTCTCTTTATTAAGAAATGATGGCAAACGATGGTATGTCGGGGTAGCTGGCACTGATATTTATTACAACGCACTTTTTCAAGCTGATTACTGAGTAAATACAAAAAATACTTAGTAATCTAAACTCAATTTGCTCAAAGAAAACTGAGCTAAGTATATTCACCCTACTGCTTCTAACCTAGTGACTATTTAAAGGTATTTAAAGTTGCCACTTTCGGTTATGTATTTACAAATAACAAATAACGTTATTCTATAGATGTAAAGATGTGTGAATTAGGGAGTAGGGAGTAGGGACTAGAGAAAAGTTTTTTATATAGGCAATCATAAATACACAATGCCCACTCCGCACTTCCCATACCCCACTCCCCACTCCCAACTACTATGTTAACGACGCCAGAACGCCCCCAGTCACCAACTTGGCTTACAATTATCCGGCTTTTGCGCTGGCATAAACCAGAAGGACGGTTAATTTTAATGATTCCTGCCCTTTGGGCTGTGTTTTTGGCCGCTTCCGGGAAACCGCCCTTACCTCTGGTTGGTGTAATTATATTGGGTACTTTGGCCACAAGTGCGGCTGGGTGTGTTGTCAATGATTTGTGGGATCGGGATATTGATCCAGAGGTGGAGAGAACACGCGATCGCCCCCTCGCTTCTCGTGCTTTATCTGTAAAAGTTGGGATTGTAGTTGCGATCGTATCGCTAGTATGTGCAGCAATCCTGGCCTTTTATCTTAACCCCCTGAGTTTCTGGTTATGTGTGGCAGCAGTGCCTATAATTCTCCTTTATCCAGGCGCAAAGCGGGTATTTCCTGTACCACAACTGGTACTTTCCATCGCTTGGGGCTTTGGGGTATTGATTAGCTGGAGTGCAGTTACACAAACCATCTCTCAACCAACTTGGTTACTTTGGGGCGCAACTGTTCTGTGGACATTAGGATTTGATACTGTTTATGCTATGAGCGACAAGGAAGACGATCGCCGCATTGGTGTTAATTCTAGCGCCCTATTTTTTGGAAATTATGCCCCTCTCGCTATTGGAATTTTCTTTGCTGGCACAATCTTATTGTTGGCTTGGTTAGGCGTAGTCATACATCTGCACTTAGCCTTCTGGATTAGCCTTGCTGTTGCTACTATTGCTTGGATTTGGCAGTCTCTACGATTAAGACAGCAAGACTTACCTAATCCTGTTTATGGTCAGATGTTTCGGCAAAATGTGTGGATTGGTTTTATTTTACTTGCTGGGATGATTGCTGGATCTGTTTATTGAAAGCGACGGAAAACTCCATCTCCTGGTGTCTGTAGAGGGTTAGTCGCCCTGCGCCTAGTGGCGATTAGAAATCGTATACAAACTTTCGTCCGCCTACGCGGAGCAAAATCAAGGTTTTCAGCCCGTGCAGACGGGTTTTGCCTCGTGTAGCCGCGACTTCCAGTCGCCTGGTGCAAGATATCATTTGAAGCATTGGTAACTTCTTCCCTAGCTTTATATTGAAGCATTTTATTTGCACTGATATTCAAAAATTTTCCGCAAAAGATTCTAATTGAGGATGTTATGTGGAAAAATTTTATATAATAATCAGCTAATTTTAGGTAGTTATCGCGCGGTTGGTATTTATACAATTGCTTATCAACGAACCCGTCACCACCGCTTAAACAACTTATTGGAGAAAAACACATGAGCATAATCAAAGTCAAAGACGGGACAGAGATTTACTACAAGGACTGGGGCAGTGGCCAGCCCATCGTTTTTTCGCACGGCTGGCCTCTATCAGCCGACGACTGGGACACCCAGATGATATTCTTCTTGAGTCACGGCTATCGCGTCATCGCTCACGATCGGCGAGGTCACGGACGCTCGAGCCAAGTCAGCGATGGACACGATATGGATCATTACGCCGATGATCTTGCCGCACTCACCGCGCATCTTGATTTAGAGAATGCCATCCATGTCGGTCACTCAACCGGCGGCGGGGAAGTCACACGTTACATAGCACGCCACGGCGAGAGTCGTGTCGCCAAGGCTGTCCTCATCAGCGCAGTGCCGCCACTGATGGTAAAGACCCCCACAAATCCCGGCGGTCTGCCCAAAGAAGTATTCGACGACTTCCAAGCGCAGGTGGCCACCAACCGAGCTCAATTTTATTGGGATGTGCCTGCTGGTCCATTTTACGGTTACAATCGTCCGGGCGCAAAAGCATCCCAAGGGGTGATTGAGAATTGGTGGCGCCAAGGTATGATGGGCGCGGCTAAGGCACACTATGATGGCATCGTGGCTTTCTCCCAGACCGACTTCACGGAGGATCTGAAGAAAATCTCAGTACCGACCCTAGTGATGCATGGCGATGATGACCAGATTGTACCCTATGGCAACTCCGGCCCGTTGAGCGCTAAGTTGGTGAAGGGCGCGATATTGAAAACTTACAAGGGTTTCCCGCACGGTATGCCGACGACAAACGCAGACCAGATCAATGCCGATCTCCTAGAATTCATTCAGTCGTAGACGCGAAAAAGTGAGATACATCGTGAACAGAGAGAGCTTTTTTAGGCAGGGGAAGTAGGGGAGGCAGGGGAGGCAGGGGAAGCAGGGGGAGAACCCCATACATAAATGTAGGGGCTTGAACTAAGGACGCATTATTTCTCTCTACGAGACGCGCAGCGCGTCTGGAAATAAATATTTAAAAGTTTTGGGCATAAATAAATTTATTAGCTCTGAAACCCGGATTCTGGGGAAATGAGCGAATCTTTCTCCCCTGCCTCTTTGATCAACAACAACAAAAAAAGGTACTGAAGAACCTTTTCTTTTAACTCTTAACTTTTTTGATACCGCATCCCTGGTAGTTGTGAAACGAAACCCATAAGTTCCAACTGTAATAAAGCACCGGAAACTGAGCCAGCAGGCATACCGGTTTGTTGGACAATAAAATCAAAGGGTAAAGGATCGCAAGCGATCGCATCCATTATCGTTTGCAATTCTGGCGATAAAGTTGGCAAACTTAACTGCTGTGGTGCTATTGAAGCCTCAATTCCATCAAGTTGTGGTATTGCTCCTAGCATTGTTAACAGTTCGTCTAATTCCTTAAGAATGAAAGTTGCTCCCTGACTCAATAACTTTAAGCACCCTTGGGATGGATAATCGTCCAATCTTCCAGGTAAGGCATAGACATCTCTGCCAAATTCATTGGCGTAGGTAGCAGTAATTAGGGCACCTGATTTTATTGGCGCTTCCATTACCAGAATGGCACGGCTTAAGCCTGCAATGATTCGGTTGCGACGGGGAAAGTGAGTGCGATCGGGTGGGGTTTTTGTGGGGTACTCACTCACGACTAAACCAGCCGTCAAAATTTGCTTATACAAATCCCGATTTTTATGTGGATAGATGACATCTACACCAGTTCCCAAAACTGCGATCGTTCTTCCACCTGCTTTCATGGCGGCGATGTGGCTTTCGGTGTCAATTCCCTCTGCCATCCCAGAGACAACTGTAAAGCCATTTTTCGCCAAAGCTGTACTAATTTGCCGAGTCCAACGGATACCATATTCTGAAGGTTGGCGGGTTCCGACAATTCCAACCATTGGTTTTTGTCCGAGATTTTCTTGGAGTTCGACTTCACCGCGATAGTATAAAATTGGCGGCGGACTGGGAGTTTCTAGCAGTAGGCGGGGATAATCTGCATCTGCTGGTGTCCAAAAATGGGAATTTTCCTGCTGGTGCTGAATGAATAGTTGTTCTGGGTGCAAACGCGATCGCTGTTGTACTACTTTTTCTAGTGTTTGAAAACCCAAACCTTCCACTTCTCCTAACTGTACTTTGGTAGCGTTCCAAGCGGTTGCCAGCGTACCAAAATGCTGTTGCAGTCGTCGCAGTAACACCGGGCCAATCCCTGAAATTTGCGCCCAAGCTAACCAATATGCACCTTCTTCTACCACCGTTCCATCCTCACACCTACTGGATTGAGTATTCCCAAATTAACGTGAGTTCGACAAGTCTTATTTGACCTCTCCCCCAGCCCCTCTCCGTGTCGGAGAGGGGAGCAAAAAGCGGAATTTTTCTTGCTCCTCCCTTTCCGTGTCGGAGAGGGAGGCTGGGAGAGAGAGGTTCATCGAACTCATGTTTGGGGTTGGCTGTTGATGGCGAGGTGGAGTTAAGGCAAGAGACGCGATGAATCACCGTCAAGACAAAGAACTTCTGCTTTTTCTTTCCCAATTCCCCTTGACTTTTGACTCTTGACTCTTGACTATTAACTATTGACTATCTATCTTCTGATCTTCTGTGATGAAATATTTTTATCGTCTTTTAATAAGCTTATCTGGGTGCTTAATATTTTTACTGCTACATAGTGTGCCTAGTTTGGCAGCCGAAAAGATTGTTATCAGGTACGGATTGTTTGAGCAATCGGTTCCGGTGGCAGATATACGCAACTATGACGAGACACAAAAGGCTTCTAGCGATTTGCAATCTTTCCTAAATTACCTCAGTCCTAAGGAGAAACAGAAGTTTCAAGATGCCCTAAAAGTGAAAATGTCTCTTGATATTGCGGCTTTAGATAAGCTGATAAATACAGGAATGGGCAAGCAAATTTTATCTTTTGCTTCCCAAGCGATCGCTCGTCGCGATCAATCCAGTACACAAGCGCTACGATCTGCCATTATTGTAGGAGCAAAATCACCAGAAGGTCTGGGAATAACTAGCTTTCTAGAAGCTTATCCCAGCAGTCAATTAGTTGTTGATGTGTCAAAAATTCAGAAGCTAGTCGGTATGGCAAATTTATCTTCTGGTTCTGCTGACGCACCGCCAAAAGACGATGTAAGTTCTTCACCTTTAGGGAAAATTGCCCTGCAATATCAGATACTCGCTGCCCAAGATAAACAGTTCTCAGGTTGTTTATTTGGCGATTCTGTCTCGGCTGAACTTGGTAATACTCTGGGGAATGGGACTTTTAATTTTGGGTTAAATGGTTTGAGTACAATCTCATTAGTGGAACAACTAAAAAGTCTAATTCCTACCAAGGTTAAATGTGAAAAAGCGATTATTGCTGTAGGTGGAAATGATGCTTGGTATGGGATTAGTGATGAGTTGTTTACCAAAAATCTGCAAGAGGCGATCGCACTTATCCGCACAATAGGAACTAAAGAGATTTTTCTGATTCCAGCTTTTTATTCAACAGTTGCAGCCAGCTTAGATCCAACTGTATCAGCGCCGCTTCCGAAAGTTGAACAAATTAATGTTCTGATTAATCAAGTTGCTGAAACAGAAAAAGTGCCAGTTGCAGCAGCAGGACTAGCACCATTATATGAAAATAATGTTCTTAAAGAAAATTTAACCAGTGATGGCGATCATCTAAATGCAGAAGGCCTAAAAATTTATCGGGAAGCATTATTGCAAATCCTGGGTAAGTAAGACAATTTTGGATTTTGGATTGATTAGAAGAAGAATTCAGAAGTCAGAATTCAGGAGTCAGAATCAATTGGATGGGGTTTTAAACCCGTTTATTCAGACGCTCGCAGACTCGCTTGCCACCGGCGCTATCCACCAGTCGCACAGAATTCAATTCTGAATTCTGGCTCCTGACTCCTGAATTCTGTTTGATAAAAAATCTAAAATCTAAAATATCCTTGTTAGGCTTTCCAACTCAAAAACCGTGCATAAAGATAAGCAATACCTTCATCCAGAATTGTCCGCACACCTTCGCTAGAACGCCACCAATTTGTTGAATTGTAATCTTGCGTTTTGGCAGCGATCACACCAACTTTAATATTAGGGGCAAGTATTTTTCTAAAAAGAAACCAACTTCTACGAGCATGAACATCTAAGGAAAAAAGATTAATTGATTCTATCTGTAAATTTGAATTGGATAGCCAGCGATGAAATTCGGCAGCAGAGGCATAACTCCGATCTTTAACTACGAAAGGTGTCGGAACAGCTATGACTTTTTCTGCTTCTAAACCGAGTTTTATGAAAGTGGCAGCTGACACTTCTGCAAAGTTCTTGTATCCGATAAGATAACTGCCTTTTCCTAATGTGCCTCCGGTAGTAATTATTTGCCGATAAGAACCAGTTTGAAATTCAGTCAAAGCTTTTTCTATAGCGTAATCTGGTAGCCATCCTTCAACAACTAATACTTCTGCTGATTCGATTGGGGAAGTTACGGCGAGAAATGAGTGTATATGAGTAAAAACGAAAAATATTAAATAAGCAATCAAAGCGATCGCAATTGCCCACCCCTGAGCCGTAAGTGTCCACATTTCTTGACGCTTGATTATTTTAATGTTGGGAAATTTTTGACACCGACGATTTCTTGTCTGCATTAAACCTTAGCTAAACGTTGTTCTTTTAAATAGGTAAACACAGACTTATCTCCAATATCAGCAGGAATTGCTTGCACTGTTTTTCGCAGGGCAAATACCAAAAATAACGTTGCCCAAATTCCTAATAAAACACTCTCCCCCTGAGTTGGTAAAATTCCTACTAAATGTCCTAACAACAATATCGGTACTATTGGGGTTAATACTTTGGTTTCTAGGCGATTGAAGCAAAAAGCCTCTTTAAAATAAATACCTGTCAAAGCAACGAAGATAAAACCAACTCCAAATAAGGTAATCGGTTGATTGTAAACAGCAAGAGCTAAAGGTTCACTACTAGTTATGGCCAGAATCACTGACGCTATAGTACCGATCGCCCAAAAAATTTGCAACGTTCGGTGTAGTGATGCCATGTAAATATGAATGGTAAATAAACTTACACCAAGAGCGAGACTAAAACAAGCATATAGAGGTGTGAGTGCAGTTATAACAGTTGGGTTATTGTTGAGTAAAACCAAAGCGCTGCCGATAGCAAAGCTCAGTGCTGCTATCATCAACCCAGCCCGGTAGATAATTACGCCAGTGTGATCGCTTTGAGTAATTGTAAATTCCCCAAACTGGCCTTGATAAACTTCTGGTGCAGAGAGTGTTTGTGTAGTCATAGTTGGCTAATGAAGATTGTTTTGTATATGTATTAATCTTGACAATTCTCAAAAAAAGCTAAAATATACATCTATTATCTGGTAATGGTTAGACTAAATTTTACCTGGGGATTCAAAGTAATCAGAAGCATCCAAAAATGGCAAAGAATAATCAGACGGTTCTGGCACTAACTTTACTTATCACAGCAAGTCTTATAGGTATATTTGCTGTTTTAGGCTGGATTGGATATTCGTTAACACGGTCTAAGTCTGAGAGCAAAAGTCCAGGAAATACTAATTTAGTCAACACAACTACTAATTCTAGCTCATTGAAGCAAATAGAAATTACCACAGCCCGCAATGTCGATTACAGCCAGTTGCAGAAATATTTACAAAGCAAAGATTGGCAAGGATCTGACCGAGAAACTTACCTGAGAATGCTAGATGTTGCAGGGACTAAGGCACTGGCTGAGGGTGCGATTGGGAAAGATGAAATGAATGCACTTTCGTGTGTTGATTTGAAAACCATTGACAGGCTTTGGAGTACAGCTAGTGATGGTAAGTTGGGCTTTAGCGCTCAAGAAAAAATTTTGAGGGAAGAAAAAAACGACTATCGCAAGATGTATGACGCGGTGGGATGGCAAACCTTAACAGGCGACTGGCTGATTCAGTGGAACTATAATCAGCAAACTAAAAGATACGAGTATAAACCTGGTAAGGAACCAAACTTTAAAACCTTCCCCCCAGGACATCTACCAACTGTGGAAAGAGGATATAACTTTGGTGTTTCTCTGGATGGGGCACTATCGAGATGCGGTATTTAAGTTAGCACCACTTGAAGCGTTTCTTGGCAATCTAACTGCAACTGTGAGTAAGCATTACCGCTATTAATGGCAATTTCTAGCCAGCCGTGACTGCCAACTAAAGCTATTATTTCTCCCAGTTTGACATCACTGTAAGTTTCACAACCTGGTATAGTCAACCCAGCTGCTTGTACATACCAAGTTTTGCCTTGTACGTAACTCCCTGGAATATTACTAACTAGGTTGCCAAAATTATCAATATATTGAATACAACCTACTACACCAGTCGTTGTTTGCTTGCAGTTGCCTATATCCAGTTTTACCAGACTTGCTGGATCAATTTCTTGTCCTAGCTGTTTGAGGGGGACACCACTAGCAAGATTAGCTGCTACTGGGGCAAAGATATCTCTACCGTGAAAAGTCTTGCTTGGTTGAGGAGTTCGCCAATAGTTAAGATTTGTAAGTTCAACGGCGGCGTAGGCGTAGCCCGTCGTAGACATCGCAGGACTTTGGCTGAGTACCCCGCTAAATATACCATTATCCGGGCCGACCAAAAACCCTTGAGCAAATTCTACTGCGATCGCTCGTCGCTTGCTTCCCACACCCGGATCTACTACTGCCAGATGCACTGTCCCAACTGGGAAATAGGGATAAGCATTCATCAAGCTAAACCTAGCGGCGGCGATATTTTGCGGCGGAATTTGGTGCGTTAAGTCTACCACCCTCAGCCTGGGGTTGATTTGGGCTATGACTCCCTTGATTATGCCTACATAAACATCGCGATCGCCGAAATCACTGAGCAAAGTTATAAGTGGTTGTTGATCTATCTGCTTCTTAGACATAATTTAAGATAAAATATCCATAAAGTTTTAATTTTCTGTAGCAACAGCTACAAAACGTGTGTTATGTTAAAAATGCAAGACATAAAGCAAAAAATTAAAGAGGGTAATCACTATGAGTCAAAATAGACTACAAAGTTTGAGCAAATCACGAGAAGCTCACAGAGCAAATATTCAAAAAAGCCTAGAGCATCGCTTAGAAGTAGCCAGAGCAAAAGGCGACGAACAACTGATTCGTCAATTAGAAGCTGAGATGAGGTATTCCAGCTAAATCAAGTTTTCATTGTTCATAGTTTTGTTGTGTAACCCGCTACGGCGGGTTATTTCTTTCTAGGGGTTTCCTGGCAATTTTGCCCTTACAGCATTTTTTAATTAATTGAATTGAATTGGGGACTAGTACCGCAAGGCGGAATTAAAAATTAAAAATTAAAAATGAATACAGCGTAAGCGTTTCATTGATTTGGAATGGTGAGGCAGTCCGGTCTTCTCCCAAGGGGAGACGCCAAGGGCGGAGCGTCAGGGGTGGTTTATTTACGCCGTGTTGTACTAGGAAGATTGAATGGGGATTTAGACCCCAAGCAAATCTTACTCAGACAATTTCCCAGTTCGCTAAGACTTTGGTTTATAAGTCGAAGCAACGTGCAATTCTTTCAACTGTTTAGCATCTACACTCGAAGGTGCATCTGTTAACAAACAACGCGCTTGTTGTGTCTTCGGAAAAGCAATTACATCTCGAATCGATTCTTCTCCAGCTAGCAACATTACCAAACGATCTAAACCGTAAGCGATGCCACCATGCGGCGGTGTACCATATTCAAATGCTTCTAAGAGAAAGCCAAATTTACTTTGTGCTTCTTCAGGAGATAACCCAATGGCTTCAAAAACTTGCTGTTGAATTTCTCGCTGATAAATCCGCAGACTTCCGCCGCCAACTTCTACGCCATTGAGTACTAAGTCATAAGCTTGGGCGCGTGCAGTTTTTAAATCGCTCAAATCATCGGGATGTGGTGCTGTAAATGGGTGGTGTAGTGCTTCTAGACGCTTTTCGTCGGCATTCCACTCGAACATCGGGAAATCTGTAATCCACAGCAAGTTGATTTTTTCTGGATCGATTAAGTTAAATTCTCTAGCGATCGCTTGTCGTAATCTATCTAAAGTTTTATTAACTGTAGCAGCTTCCCCTGCCCCAAACAACAGCAGATGTCCAGCCTTTGCACCTGTGCGGCGTAAAATTTCTTGTTTTTGTGCTTCGCTTAAGTTGTCTTTTATCGCCCCAATGGTGTCAATTTCGCCATCATCCCTAACGCGGATGTATGCTAAACCTCTAGCACCGGCTTCGCTGGCTTCTCTAAATAAGTCGCCGCCTGGTTTAATGCGGACGTTAGAAATTACATCGTTACCGTTGGGAATGGGCAGAATTTTGACAATACCACCATTAGTAACAGTGTCCCGAAAGACTTTGAAACCAGAATCTTTCACAATATCTGAGACATCAACTAATTCCAAACCATAGCGGGTATCTGGTTTATCACTCCCGTAACGTTCCATCCCTTCAGCGTAAGTCAGACGAGGGAAAGGGCGCTGTAACTCGATGCCTTTAACGGTTTTGAAGATATGAGAAACTAAATTCTCGTTTAGTTCGATAATTTCTTCTTGGGACATGAAGCTCATTTCCATGTCCAACTGAGTGAATTCCGGTTGTCTGTCGGCGCGTAAGTCTTCGTCACGAAAGCAACGGGCAATCTGATAATATCTATCTAAGCCGGATACCATCAGCAATTGTTTAAATAGCTGGGGTGATTGCGGCAAAGCATACCACTCGCCAGGATTGACGCGACTGGGCAGAACATAATCCCGCGCCCCTTCTGGGGTAGAACGGGTAAGTATTGGGGTTTCGACTTCGATAAAACCTTCCAAATCTTCCAGATAACGACGCATGGCTTTGACAATTTGATGACGCAGTTGCAAATTTTGCGCCATGCGATCGCGTCGCAAATCCAAATAACGATATTTCAGCCGCAAGTCTTCCCGCACTGTCTCGGTGTCAGCTACGGAAACTTGGAAAGGTAACTGTTTGCGAACAGCATTGAGGAGTTTAATTTTATCGGCGTAGATTTCTACCTCGCCTGTTGGGATGCGGGTATTCAGCGATTCTTCAGGACGTTGTGTTACCCTACCAGTGATTTCGACAACATATTCATTTCGTAGAGCATTCGCCTGTTCATAAGAATCTGGGGTGCGTTGCGGATCGCTGACGATTTGGACAATTCCAGAGCGATCGCGTAAATCTAAAAATATCACACCACCGTGATCGCGGCGACGGTCTACCCATCCGTAAAAGGTAACTGTTTCTCCAATATGTTCTTTTCGGAGTTCGCCGCAATAATGAGTTCGCATAAGTGTTAATTATTGTTTCCTGGGCTAGATTGGCAAGAAAATGTCAAAGCCTTCCCATTATCTAGCATCAATAGTAATTGTAGTAGTTCTGGTGAAATAAAAAATCAAATAATCTCAGACAATATATATAAAAGAATCAATGACACCACAAGGGTAAGTTTTACCTATTTTTACAATAGTTCCCGGAATTCATCACGGCTGATCTGACAGTCACGGAGTATCTGTGCTAACAAACCAGAACCAATTGTTTCACCAGAATGCACTATAACAACAGTTTGACGACCATCACTGTGTATCAAAAAATGGTGGCTGCCTCGTATTATTGCTACCTCGAAACCTGCTTTTTTTAAAGCTGTAATTACTTTCCGTCCAGTCAAACTCGGTAGTTTGCTCGTACTTAAACAGAAACCCTCTGCACACCGATAAACTCTAATGCTTCGGCATTTTCTTGTTCAACCTCTAAACAAAGTTCAATAGCTTCCTTAATCCGCTCTATCAGTTCGTCTAGAGATTTGGCTTGGGTCGCAACGCGATCCTGCCAGACTAGGCACGGAGACAACAAAATAACCTTCAGAGTCGCGTTCTATAATAACGTTAAATTCTCTGGTCATCTTAAGGTTGTTGTTTGGTGAGGTAATCTAATTTTAGAGTAGTTGAGTAGGTGCGATCGCAAAAGAAAGATTTAGGACATTAAAGTTTGACTGTTTTGATAGCTGATATGGATAAGCAACAGTAAAGTGATTTGTTAGAGGGAACAGTATTTGGTGGTGTCTCCCTTACTTGCGATCGCAGGATTTTACGATCCTCCTTTGAAAATTGCCGTCCAGCCATCAATTGTAATGCTGGTAACTAACACTACAACATTTCTTCTTAATGTTGTAGTGTTAAGGAGAAACATTGTAATGTTAATGACCAACGTTGTAATCTTAAGAAGAAACATTGTAATGTTAATGACCAACGTTGTAATTTCGATAAGCACACATTCATTGTACTGACGATAACATAAATATTACTAATATTTGCTTGAATATTCAAAGATGAGGGCGCATCATCAGGCCTGGATATCACGTATTTCATCCAAAATTTTATATTTTGCCAAAATCCAAAATATTGCAGAGTACAGTTGTATAAAATCTCATTAAAAACTTCTTGCTGACGCAATTATGCCGCCAGACTACTCCGGTCAAAATCTCCGAGGCCGCTCTTTTAAAGGTCAAAACCTGACTGGGGCAAACTTTAGCAAGGCGGATATTAAAGGGGCAAATTTTACCAACGCAATTCTTAAAAATGCTAATTTCACAGGTACTAAGGCTGGACTACAGCGACGTTGGACTATTGGGTTGCTTATCTCCTCATGGCTGCTATCAGGAATATCAGGGTTTTTCTCAATTACTTTTGGTGTATTTGTAGCATATCTTTTTAACACCGAAGCCCAAAGGACTGCAAACTTCATCGCGGGGATAGTCTGCCTAATTGTGATGCTGGTTTTTTGGATTATTACCATTTATAAGGGTTTGACAACAGGTTTAGGAACCGTAGCCTTTGCCTTCGCCTTTGCCTTTGCCTTCGCTTTTGCCGGAGCCGTAGCCTTTACCGGAGCCGGAGCCGCAGCTTTCGCCTTTGCTCTAGCCTTCGCTGTAGCCGTAGCCGTCGCCTTTGCTGGAGCCTTCGCTGTAGCCTTTGCCGGAGCCTTTGCCGTAGCTTTCACCGGAGCCTTCGCTGTAGCCTTTGCCGTAACCGTAACCGTAACCGTAGCCGTAGTCGTAGCCGTAGGCTTGACCGTAGCCTTTGCTCTAGCCTTCGCCTCATCTGTAGCCGGAGCCGGAGCTTTTGCCGTAGCCTTCACCGGAGGCTTTGCTGTAGTCTTTACATTATTTAGTGCTTACATTGGCTGGCGTAGTCTGGCTGGAAATGAAAAAGAAGCTTGGGTTCGCTCATTTGCAATCGCTTTTGCTGCTACAGGTGGAACCAGCTTCAGCAATGCCGATTTAACCGATGCTGATTTTACTGGCGCAACCCTCAAAAATACAGATTTCAGAAAGGCTAACCTCACACGCACTCGTTTTTATGAAGTTAAAAAATTGGACTTTGCTAGAGTAGGCGACTCAATATTAGCTAAACGAGATATTCTTAATTTGCTAGTAACTGGCAATGGTAGAGGAAAATCTTATGCTGGTGCGAATTTAAAAGGCGCAAACCTCATCGGTGCAGATTTAACAAAAGCGAATTTAAACAATGCTGATATTACAGAAGCCTCCTTCCAAGGCGCTTATTTAGCTTGGGCAAATCTAACTCTAGCTCAAGCTGTAGGTACTAACTTCACCAGCGCTCAAATGACAGGTGCTTGTCTGGAAGCGTGGAATATTGAAAGTACAACCAAATTAGATAACGTAGATTGTCGCTTTATCTATCTTCTAGAAAATCCAAAGCCTGAAACAGATGACCGCGAACGCCGTCCTAGTAGTGGCGAATTTCAACCAAGAGAATTTACTAAGCTATTTGAAGAAGTTTTAAATACTGTTGATTTAATTTTCCGTAATGGCATAGACTGGAAAGCTTTTGTTAACGCCTTCCAAACAGTACAAAATCAAAATGAAGACACAGAATTAGCTCTACAGAGTATTGAAAATAAAGGTGATGGCGTAGTAGTTGTTAAAGTTGGTGTACCTGATGGTGCTGATAAAGAGAAGATTCATAGCGATTTTACGCAAAATTATCAACTCGCACTGCAAGCTGTAGAAGAAAAATATAAGGCACAATTACAAGCTAAAGATGAACAAATAGTTATTTATCGCCAACAAAGTGGAGAGATGGCAGAGATTGTAAGATTATTAGCGAATAAACCAATTAATGTTCAAGTTGACAATAAAGTTGAGAATAAAAATATGACTAACAGCAATGATGCCAGCCGCAAGATTGAAATTGGTAGTGTAGGCAGAGATTTTAATGCCAGTGGACAAGCTTTAAACTTAGGTGATATTAGTGGTACGGTAACAAATACTATCAACCAGTTACCAGCATCATTAAAACCAGACAAACCGGGAATTAAAGAATTGTTGACGCAATTGCAAGCAGCGATTGAGGCTGATACAAACTTACCGCCAGAAGATAAAGCTGAGGCATTAGAACAGGTAAAAGCCTTAGCTGAAGCTGGGAAAAGCCCTCAACAAGGGGCACTGCAAAAGGCGGCGAAAACGGCTATTAAGATTTTAAAAGGGACAATTTCTAGTATACCCAGTGCCACAAAGTTGGTTGAACAGTGCAGCAATCTATTGCCGTTGATTTCAAATTTTCTGGGTTTAGGGTGATTTACTCTCAATTACAATCACGGTAGAGGCGTACATCTTGCGCCCCTACATTTAGTTGCGATCGCACTTTGCACTCTTCCCATCTTTAACGAGAATAACGGTTATTGAAGGTTTCCCAAGCAGCAATAGCAGCCTTTTGTAAGCGAAAGCTAAAGTCTTTCTGGATGATTTAGCTCCTGAACTACTTACTTATTCGGGAGAGTGACAGAATAGGGATAAACCCATAATCATTATTAGGACTCATAGTTCTTCGCCGTCATCAGGTAAATCAATTTTTGGCTCAACTTTTTCTCGTCCATAATTAGCCAAAGTCACCCCTTCTTCTAAATATACAGCAGAGTATTTACTCAACCCAATACGCTGTGCAGAGTAAATTCCTGAATGTCCTGAAAATAAATAGCTGACTACAGAGCCAATAGCAATAAATATTCCCGATTCTAGACCAAATAGTTCAATTCCCATTAAAGTAGATGCCAAAGGTGTATTTGCTGCACCTGCAAACACACCCACAAATCCCATTCCTGCTAATAGTGGTGCAGGTAGTGCTAAAAGCAGTGATAAAGCATTACCTAAAGTTGCACCAATAAAAAACAAAGGTGTCACTTCCCCACCCTTAAAACCTGCTCCTAAAGTTAGAGCAGTCAAACCTAATTTGGCTGCAAAATCCCAAGGAGGTAGCTGAGTGAAAAAAGAATCAACAATAGTAGGGATACCAAGCCCAATGTATTTGGTTGTACCACTCAACCCAACAATTACTGCTATCATTACACCGCCGATAAAAGGACGCATTGGAGGATAAGATATTTTTGCTTTAAATAAGTGGCTAATTTGGTGAGTTATTTTCGCAAAAAATTTTGCAACAATTCCAAAAATTGCACCTGCGATAATGGCAGAAATCAATCCCCAAATTGTGAGCGTCGGTATAGAGGGAGCGTGTCGATATGCTGTATGATGTAAACCTAATAGTAAAGTTACTTGATTCCCTACGATCGCAGCAATCAAAGAAGGAAAAAGAGCGTCGTAATTAATTTTACCAATAGCTAAAACCTCTAGACCAAATACGGTTCCAGCTAAGGGAGTGCCGAAAACGGAAGCGAATCCTCCACTGATACCTGCTGTTAACAAAATTCGCCGATTAGCTCCTTTAAAATGCAATACTTTAGTTAACTGGTCTGCTAAAGAAGCACCCATTTGTAATGCTGTACCTTCACGACCGGCTGAACCTCCAAAAAAATGGGTAAGGTCTGTTCCTAGTAAAACTAGAGGAGCCATACGGAAGGGAATAATATTTTTAGGATTGTGAATTTCTTCCAGTAAAAGGTTACTTCCAGCTTCTACAGTGCGACCGAATTGATGATAAATCCAACCACTTAAGAAGCCGCCAAGGGGAAGCAAGGCGATAATCCACCGATGTGATTCCCGCCAATCAGTTGCCCATTCTAATGATGCTAAAAGAGCCGCAGAGGCAGTTCCAGCAAGAATGCCGACCACAAAGGAAATAGGCAACCACTTAATTAGATGAGGTAAGGCAATAAATGGTTCAAACTGACGAAAGTGTTTCATACCATGACTCCTTGAAGTGCAATTTGTAGACAAATACTTTCTACAGGAGAGTCAGGTAATGCATTTAGCCAAGCCCTACTCTCCCGCAGTTAGCAAGGAAAGTAGGAGCCATCAGCCTTCCAGAAGAGAGTTTATCGCGCTGGAAAGGCGGTTTTGGCGAGCTCCATCGCCGTTAATTATCTAATTAATAGTACCATTTTTGCTGTAGGTCAATATCTTTGGTATTCTACGATATAGATAAATAATGCCTATAATTGGCGGTATTGTATGCTGCCATCATCAGAAACTAATTATCAGCCTGTTAAAGATTCTCAAACAAAACTAGATCGGTTTTTAGTTTGTGGGCTAGGAAGTTTGGGTCAGCATTGTGTTGCAGTACTGAAAGAGTATGGTGCTATTGTCAATGCTATCGATCAAGAACAACCCAAAAATTTGCAGGTATCAAATTTATCCAGTTTATTAGAACATTTATTAATCGGAGATTGCCGTCAAACCAGTATTTTAGAACAGGCAAATATTTCTCAGTGCCGAACTGTACTTTTAGTTACTGGTAATGAACGGGTAAATATAGAAGCTGCCTTTGCAGCAAGACTTTTAAATCCTCAAATTCGCCTGGTTGTACGTTCTGACAAACAAAATCTCAATGAACTTTTAAGTCAAACTCTTGGAAATTTTATTGCCTTTGAACCGAATCAAATTTCCGCTTCTGGCTTTGCTGTTGCAGCTCTTGGAGATGAGAATCTTGGATATTTCCAACTGGAGGAACGCCAATTTCGGGTAGTCAAACGTCAGATTAAAATGAGTGATAACTGGGGCAATAAATGGCGTATACATGAACTAAATACTTTATATCGTCGGGTATTGAATCATGCTAATGATTCGTCTCTCTTGCCTAAAGAATTTCATCAGTGGGAACCAGAAGCGATATTACACCCAGGTGATACGATTATTTATATTGAAGTTACAGAGCAAGTTAAAAGTTTGAAGCAACTTGCTACTGTACGTAAATACAACTGGCAGCAGTTATGGCAAGAAATTGTATTAGGCAGAGCGTGGAATAATTTCAAACATAAAATGGCATCTTTAGCGCGAACATTCTATCATTATCAGAGTTTGCGGGTGGCAATTATTTGTGGAATTACATTACTTTTTCTTTGGTGTTTTGGAATAATTATTTATATATTAAATTATCCTGGAAGTAACATAGTAGAAGCATTTTATGCTATTGCTATCTTACTTTTAGGAGGATATGGAGATGTTTTTGGCGGCGTGAATTTTAAAACACCACCAGAACCAGCGGAAAATATGCCTGGGTGGTTGCGATTGTTTAGCCTCGCACTAACTTTAACAGGTATAGGTTTTGTTGGGGTTTTATACGCGTTGCTAACTGATTCTCTGTTAAGTTCAAGATTTAAGTTTTTCAATACTTTTCAGCCATTAATCCCTCAAAAAGACCATGTTGTACTTATTGGCTTAAATCGAGTTGGACAGCGAGTCGCGGCTTTATTACAAGAATTCAAGCAGCCTTTAGTAGGTATTAGCAGCACAGCACTAAATGCCGATTTTCTCAACAAAATACCACTGATTATTGATAATATTGCTGATGCTCTAGGCAAGGTGAATCTCGCTAATAGTAAAAGTGTCGTTGTCGTTACGGACGATGATATGGAAAATTTGGAAATAGCTTTGATGGCATACGCTAAGAGTCCTAACACTCGTGTGATTATTAGGACTTACGACCAATATTTTCGTGATAACGTCGCACGCTTGTTTCCTTATGCTCAAGTTATTTGCACCTCTGCTATTTCAGCAGAAGTATTTGCTGCTGCTGCTTTTGGAGAAAATATTCTCAGCTTGTTCAACTTCGATGCTCAAACTATTTTGGTAGTAGAGTACACAATTGAAGCTGGAGATACACTGAATGGATTACTATTGGCTGAGGTTGCTTATGGTTATGGAGTTGTACCAATTTTATATCAAAGCCTGAAGCGATCGCCTGTTAAGTTAATGCCTGCCGATCATACACAACTGGCTGTTGGCGATCGCCTGGTTGTTCTAGCAAATAGCAATAGCCTCCAGCGAATTGAGCGAGGTGAAATGTTTTTGCGAAATTGGCAAGTACAAATTGAAGGAGTTTTAGCTCAAGATGCTATTTTTGATGGTGCAAATGAAATAAGTATAATATCGGGATGCAATATCGGCGTAGCTAGAGAGTTGATGCATAATTTGCCTGGACAGTTACCAGTAGCATTATATAAACAACAAGCTATGTTACTGGTGCGAAGACTTAGTAAATTAAGAGTTACTGCCCAGTTGAAATCATTTGTTGACGATTAAAATTTCATTAGAATAACGAGAGTTTGAAAGATGTTTTAAGTCTTACTTATATTTGCGAATATTTTTTTCTATTAATTACCTACAAGACAACGTGAGTTCGATGAACCTCTCCCTCCCAACCTCCCTCTCCAAAACGGAAAGGGAGGAGCAACGAAAAATTAAGCTTTTTGCTCCCCTCTCCGTGTCGGAGAGGGGCTGGGGGAGAGGTCAAATAAGACTTGTCGATGCCTCCGTGATGCCAACCATTTTATCTGGAAATACGAACGCATCTACGATCATGATTGGTGAAAATGCAGGCGACTTAATTAAGCCCTCCATTCAAGCGACCTAACAGTGGATCTCGTAGAGAGGAAAACGGAAAAGCGTCGCAACCCAACTCTCCCATGAGTTCTAGTAGTCCACCAGACCAATTTTGATGGATGAATAAGTTCGTAGTAAAGACTAAAGTCTTTGGCTTGAGCGCTTTAGCGCTCACTACGAACCAAGCATTGTTGACTTGGCAGACTACTAGATTATATCTGTAGTTAGAGTTTTACTAGTTGTAATTGGGCGATTATTCAGCCATTTGTGTGAGGCAAACAGTACG
Organism: Nostoc sp.; assembly: GCF_036916655.1. Taxonomy (GTDB): domain Bacteria; phylum Cyanobacteriota; class Cyanobacteriia; order Cyanobacteriales; family Nostocaceae; genus Nostoc. The sequence goes on along the minus strand of NZ_JBALFY010000004.1, from coordinate 19,455 downwards.
TGAATAGATGTACTTTATTATTCATAACAGCATAAAAAACAAGATCCTTACACTTTTAGCAAATTTTATTTACCGTGAATGTTCATCTAAATTTTCGGTTCTGGAAGCGAGTATTTACTTGTTTTACCTTAATTAGTTTAGTAACAGCTTGCGAATCAATTCAAGCACAGCAAATAACTGACCGACAATCCCAAGTTATTTTGGGTGATAGTAATGGCGAACTAACTGAGCAAGGTGCTGTGCGTACTTACTATATTTACACACCCAAGTCTTATTCTTCTAGTCGTCCTATGCCATTAGTTTTAGTATTTCATGGGGACGATGGTAGCGGGCGCTCAATTAGTAACGTCTCTCGATTTAATGAATTAGCAGAAAAAAAAGGGTTTATTGTAGTTTATCCTGATGGAATTGACCATAAATGGAGCCTGAGAAAGAAGGGCAAAAGGAATATTGATGATATCTCTTTTGTCAAGAATTTAATTAATCACTTACAGCAAGTTAGAAATATTGATAAGCGTAGAATCTACGCTACTGGCTTTTCTAGGGGTGGAATATTAACTCAGGCTTTGACTTGTCAACTATCTGATCAGATAGCAGCTTTTGCTTCTGTTGCTGGTTCTCTGCCAATGCGACTTGAACAAACATGCCAACCACTTCTTCCTGTATCAATACTGATGATTAACGGCACAAACGACCAATCTGTACATTATCAGGGTGACAAAAAGACTCAAAAAGGAGCGCTCGTTTCGATTCCGAAAGTAGTAAATTTTTGGCGCGATCGCAACCAATGTCCCACGTATACTGCAAATGGTGTAGCATTTGCCCTTAAAAATCAAAGCAGTAGCGATAGAGTTAAAACCTATTCCTACTCCGGTTGTAGCGCTGGTTCCGAGGTTTTAGAATTAGCTGTAGTTAATGGGGGACATCTTTGGTACGGTGGTACTTCTAGTGATAAAAATATTAATAAGTTCAATAACAACCTGGGTTTGGACTCAACTCTGACGATTTGGAATTTCTTTGAGCGTCATACTCTACCCCAGATTCCGGGCAAACACATCTGATCAATAAGAACACCTCAATCTCAATAAAGCCCAAAATAATCAGATGGTAGGCATCGTTTGTGGATCGTAACTGTGGCACTTGTTGTCATAAGTTCTCCCACTGCTTGCAAACATCATCTACGTCACAGAAGAACTAAATTTTAAATCAGCGATGCAATGATATTAATACTCATCGCTAAAATGGTGGTATTGAAAAAGAAGGATAATATGCTGTGTAACAGAGTCAAGCGCCTCATATTGCGGGATCTTGTCTCCACATCTGAAACTTGGCTAGTCATACCAATTACAAAAGAATAATATAAAAATTCCCAGTAGTCTGGATAATCGTTATTAGGAAAATCCAAACCTCCGGTGATTTCTTCATTATGATTACGATTTACATATTTGTAATAGCTATGTGCATATTGCACTGCAAACATCGTATGCACTAGTAGCCAAGAACTGACAATGGTCATAATTGAAAGTACGACATGTAGGGTCAGTAAAATTGTTGACAACCCTTTTTTATCACTTAGTAAAAAACCAATGGCTAAAACACTTGCACAAGCCGCAGCAATCACCAGCATGAATATAGCCAAATGTCCTTCGTATTCACTCTCAGCATAACGGCGAATTTTTTCCGGGTTCGCCTTGGTCATTTTCCACCAAGTTATGGCTAAAAAAAAGTCAACACCGGAGTTCCAAGCGCAGAGAATGCGAGTCGGTAAGTGTAGCCACTGGGGAAGGATTACTGAAACTAATACAGCAAGTCCGACAGCAATGATTAGTCGGGGGCGGGAGTCAAAGTTTTTAAATAAATTAAGTTTCACAAATATAGCGATCGCAGAGTTTAACTAATTCGTAATGTTTGGTGAAATACCAACACCAAATCATTATATCTACAGCTATGAATTATTTGAACTTGCCTCTAATCGTTTCTATCCGTTGACGATTAACACCCAAATCACTCTGACCTAAGCGTGACGCTGAACGCACTTGGATAACATTTGCATTCCGGTCTAGATAGAACTCTACATCATCTACAAATCCCAGTAAAGCACTTTTAAATTCTGCATACAAATAATCTTGGCTTTCGGTAATGATTTTAGTTCTTGGTAAAGACTGAATAATCTTTTTCAGATTAGTAATTGCTTGTTCTGGGGTAGATGTAAAAGTCAGTGGTGCAATTTTGTGAGAGGCATCTGCACTCTGACTAGAAACGCAATTAGGAGAATTAGGGCAGGATGCTAATTTACCGTTGCTAATACCTAAATTATTGGATCGTTTGCCAGCAAAAACCATAATTATATTCCGAGTAAGTGAATAAGTACACTGTCTTACATTTAGTCTTAACCAGTGTAATACTTTGTGGTAATCCCATCTTCTGGCAAATGACAGATTCACTAAAACATCGGTGATGCGTAGGCGTAGCCCGTCGTAGACATCGCTCTATCTAACTAGATTTTTTCCCAAAATAAAGCCTGTATTCATTGCTCAATCAAAGTTACAGGCTATTACTAATGTGATAAAATGCTCATACTCAATCCCAGTTAATCGTTTTGACTCTTGCGGATGTGATTCCATTCTTTCTAAAGGACTGGTCATTGTCTCTGCACCCAATTTTTTATTATTTCCTGATTCTCTCAGAATATTTATTTTAAAGATAGGTCTAATCGGATTCCTATATTCCCTTTTCTCTCTTCCCAGTTAAGAGTTCTCTCCCCATACAAGTAAGTTCAGGAATGAAATCGGATTCCTATATGATCCTGTAAGTATCGTCTAGGCGAAGACAGATTATGACGCAAACAATTTCAATTAACGACTCTGGGCGCTTGCAACTCACACCGCTAGAAATCCCATCCCGTCTGCTGTTAGGGCCTGGGCCATCCAATGCCCATCCCACAGTTCTCCAAGCGATGAATACCTCACCTGTTGGGCATCTTGATCCAGCTTTTCTCGCACTCATGGATGAAATTCAGTCGTTGCTACGCTATGTATGGCAAACAGAAAACTCACTTACCATTGCAGTTAGCGGTACGGGAACAGCTGCAATGGAAGCAACCATCGCCAATGCTGTAGAATCTGATGATGTGGTTTTAATTGGTGTAACTGGTTACTTCGGTAATCGCCTTGTGGATATGGCTGGACGTTATGGTGCTGATGTGCGAACCATTACCAAACCTTGGGGACAAGTCTTCAACCTTGATGAACTGCAAACTGCCTTAAAAACTCATCGTCCAGCTATCTTAGCTCTAGTTCATGCTGAAACTTCTACTGGCGCACGTCAACCATTGGAAGGGGTAGCTGATTTGTGCAGTGAATTTGGTACTTTGCTACTGGTGGATACGGTGACAAGTTTGGGTGGTGTCCCCTTGTTTTTGGATGCTTGGGGAGTTGATTTAGCCTATAGTTGCAGTCAAAAAGGGTTGGGTTGCCCGCCAGGTGCTTCTCCCTTTACGATGAGTGCGCGTGCAGTTGAGAAATTGCAACAGCGCCAAACAAAGGTTGCAAACTGGTATTTGGATATGTCGTTACTGGGCAAGTATTGGGGGACTGAACGCACCTATCACCACACAGCACCGATTAATTTATACTATGCCTTGCGGGAAGCATTACGCTTGCTGGCAGAAGAGGGGTTAGCAAATTCTTGGCAGCGGCATCAAAAAAACGTAGAGTATCTCTGGGAAGGGTTGGAAAACTTAGGACTGAGTTTGCATGTTGAGCAAGAATATAGACTACCAACGTTGACCACTGTCCGCATTCCCGCCGGTGTAGATGGTAAAGCGATCGCACGACAGTTACTCAATGAACATAATATTGAAATTGGCGGTGGTCTTGGCGAACTCGCGGGCCTTGTTTGGCGCGTCGGATTGATGGGCTTTAATAGTCGTAAAGAAAGTGTTGACCAACTTTTAGCAGCGCTGCGGCAAGTTTTACCTAAGTAGCTTTTGTATCGTCAGGTGCGTTAACAGTAAGATAACGCACCGAAAAAAGAACGTAAGCGCAGCCCGTCATAGGCATCGCGCTAACATTATTTGAGAATTAAATGTCAGCCGAAACAATCGCTGCTATATCTATATATCTACAATGATCGATTGGCTTTACCGTTACCCACCTTTGTATCCTGGTATTTTACTCAAGCGTTACAAGCGGTTTTTTGCAGATGTTCAACTGACTTCTGGCGAGATAGTGACTGCACACTGTCCCAATACAGGGCCAATGACTGGAGTATCGACTCCCCAAAGTGTGGTGCAGCTTTCCAAAAGTGATAATCTTAACCGCAAATTGGCTTACACTTTAGAACTAATTCAAGTACATGACAACGAGCCGACTTGGGTGGGCATAAATACATTTTTGCCCAATCGGGTGGTAAAGCTAGCTTTGGCGAAACACCTTTTCCCAGAATTGGGCGACTATAGTCAAATTAAGGGCGAGGTAGTTTATGGACTAGACAAAAAAAGTCGAGTCGATTTTTTCTTGACGGGGAGTGATGAGGAACGCCCGATTTATTTAGAAGTAAAAAATACAACTTTGTCTGAAGGGAGATTAGCCCTATTTCCTGACACGGAGACTACAAGAGGGCAAAAACACTTGCGAGAACTAATGGCGCTACTACCTTTAACTCGCGCAGTGATGCTTTACTTTATCAATCGCAGCGATTGTATCGAGTTCTCCCCTGGCGATCGCACAGATCCTATATATGGTAAATTATTGCGAGATGCGATCGCTCTCGGTTTAGAAGTATTACCTTGTCGTTTTGATATTTCCCCCGAAGGTATCCGTTACTTGGGTTTGGCAAAACTAAAAATTTAATTACATCTAAATAAGCACAAAAGAGACTAGCAATTGCAACATCTCTACAGGCATGAAACAATAAATCCATCTAGACAGTATCTAGATGGATTTATTGGTAGTTGGTATTTAATAAAAAACATCCAACCAGGCTGTAATTAAAAAACGACTATAGGTAGTCGCCGCCCCAGAAATAGCATTCGCTATTCTGACGCTTGCTTATGCAGGAATCAAAACGGTGTCAATTACGTGGATGACACCGTTATCAGCAGCAACATCTGCTGTTGCAACTTTTGCATCATTGATCTTAACGCCATTAGAAGCGTCAATTTTGACATCTGAACCTTCAACTGTTTTAGCTGTCTTCAATTTAACTACATCAGCTGCCAGTACTTTGCCTGAAACAACATGATAGGTCAAGATTTTCTTGAGCTTAGGAATATCTTTCAGTAATGCGTCTACTGTACCTGCTGGAAGCTTATTAAATGCTGCATCAGTAGGTGCGAAGACGGTAAATGGGCCAGCGCCTTTCAGTGTATCTCCCAAACCAGCCGCTTCGATTGCTGCAATTAGTGTCTTGAAAGAACCATTGTTAGTGGCAGTGTCAATAATGTTGGCCATGTGTTTTACCTAGTTCTGTGTAACTTGTTACAAATCTAAACTAATTTTTTAATAAAATCTATCTATCATTAGGGGTATGTTAAATCAATTTGTTTATTGATATCATAAAAACTTATATATATTTTTATACAAATAAAGAATTATGTGTGCATTATATGGGCGGATTAGTTATAAGCACTTCTGGGTGCGATCGCTGTTTAAGCTAAAACGCATCTAATTTGCATCTCAAAATTTTCTCAATATCTTGTGGGGTGGACAACATAAGCGCCCTGATTATGCAATTTGAATGCCGATTAGCTTACTAGCAAATATACCAGGCGATTTCTATGAGACTGTTGGCAAATTGATAGAGGGTCTAACGCATCATTCCTCGTTAGTCTGATTTCAGTCCGTTTCAACGGACTTGAGCCATTAGCCCGAAATTTATTTCATGGTGGGAAAGCAACGCCAAACCAATGTTTTAGGGGTGAGGGGTCAAACCCACCGTGAATTGACCAACAGTCTCATAAAATTCGCCAGGGCAGGCGTGTTTTTATAAAAGCGAGATGCTCCCCACCTGTTTTACCAAAAAAGTTAGATAAAATAATAGCTAAAAGTATTTTGTTGGTATAAATGAGGATTTTAGATATCTATAAGCTATATGGTGATTTTATCTATAACCGATGCTCTATAAAGAGTTTAGGGCTTTTTCAGGGTTTATCTGTACCTGCCCCAGCTTTTTGTCAGGGTTTTGTAACCAAAAAAGTTGGTATTTAGTATGTTTAGCTGATATTATTTCATCACTAAATACATTTCACTCGCTGTTTGTGTAATTCTACTTGGAAATAATAAACCGCTCATTATACTGCTAATGCTTTTGGCAATTGTAATTGACCGTTTATTTCCAAGAATTTATTATGCGTAGAACTTACGCTAAACCCCTCTCTAACTCCCATTCATCTATATCCTCTGCCATCTCTGTGGCTGGTTTTTCACATACCTGTGCGTCAGTTAGATATGGCAAAAATCAGACTTTTAGGTAATATTTTCCCCAAACTATAACTTTCATGAACAGAAGAAGATTTATTGCTTGGATTGCTACGGCATTTACCAGCCTGATGCTGGTAATAGGCTTTCAGTTTGTCAATTTATCACCAGCAAGCTCCGTAACCACACTTAACGTATATGCGGCTGTCAGCTTAACAAACGCCCTGAATGCCATTAAAACTCAATACCAAAGTGCTAACCCAAGCGTCAATATTGTTTATACATTTGGTGCTTCTGGTACCTTACTAAGTCAAATACAAGCAGGAGCGCCAGCAGACATTTTCATTTCTGCTGCTACCGATCAAATAGATGTATTGCAGAATTCAAGCCCTAGTAAATTGGTTGCAGGTAGCCGTAAGAACATTGTCAGAAACCGTCTAGTTTTGATTGCTCCTACGACACCTCCTGTTAGCGCTGGTAGTGCTGCTCTCACTAGCTTCAATGGTTTGACTAATACCAATATTAGTGGTGTTGCCATAGGTGACTACACAGGTACTCCTCCAGTCGTGCCAGCAGGAAATTATACCAAACAAGTTCTCACTAGCCGAGGTATTTTCAGTACTCTTACCCCTAAGTTATACCTTGCTAGCAATGTGCGTAACGTTTTAACTGCTGTTGAAAATAAAGCTTCTGTCACGATTGGAGGTGTAAATAAAACTATCGATGCAGGTGCCGTTTACAAGACTGATGCTGCCATTTCTAACAAAGTAAGAGTCGTAGAAACTGCCCTAACAACAGAGAGCGATCCGATTGTCTATCCACTGGGTATACTCACCAGAACTACAGTTTTAACGACAGCACAAAGTTTTTCTACCTACTTAACTGGTACTACTGCTCAGAATATCTTCAGAAATAATTATGGGTTTCTTGCGCCTTAATTACCCAAAGTAAATCAATTAAGTAGTCGTTGCCGTGAATTTTGAACTATTTGGAGTCATGTCTTGTGAAGTTCACTAAAAAACTCTCAATTATTGTTTGTAGTTTGACCACTGCTTTCCTTTATACTGCCGTAATTACCAATACTTATAAGTCGGCAGCACAAGCAGAAGGACAAGAACTGATTATCAACGGGGGATTTGAAACCGATCCTCTCGCAGATCCTAATGATCCCAACATTGTGAATTCAAATGTTACAGGATGGGTTAAATCCGGTGAGCCGATAGATATATCAGGTGTTACAATTAGCAACTTTCCTCACACTGGTAATCAAGGTTTATCGCTTGGTTCATTTTCAGGCATTAGCTACATATCACAGACGATCCCTACAATTCCTGGTGAACACTACCAACTTACCTACTATTTTTCATCCATAGAAGAGGCACCTAACCTGAAGAATAAATTTAAGGTTTTTATAGGTGGAAAAAAAGTTTCTGTGAAAAAGGATACTCCTTACCAACCCTACACGCAATACACCTTAGATTTTAAAGCTAAAGCAACATCCACGGAGATCAAGTTTGGTTCTAAAGCTAAGTATGGATTTTTATATTTGGATGATGTGAGTGTGAAAACTACACCTGAACATCAAGGAGCAAACTATGGGGATGAAGTAATCGATGATGCGGATGATTAAACCTGATGTAGAAGTCGGTCAAGTTTAATTCGTAGTAAGAACTTTAGTACTTTATTTTATCAAACAGAATTCAGGAGTCAGGAGTCAGAATGGGCTAAACCTTAGCTATCCGCTAACAGAATGAATTCTGTATGAATGGTGGGTAGTGCAGCGTTAGCGAGTTTTCGAGCGTCGCGTCTTGATTCTGACTCCTGAATTCTTCTTCAAAAGACCTAAAGTGCTTACTGCAAACCCTCAAACTAGCTTGGCAAATTGACAAAGTAATGAATGTAAGTATCAACTTGTTTGAATTGTCAGAATTTGAAATTATTTGGAGTCAAGTTTCATGAAGTTAACTAAAAAACTCTCAATTATTGTTTTTGGTGTTACTACTACTTTAGCTAGTACTGTGGTGATTACCAATACTTATAATACCGCAGCACAAGCAGTAGAACTTGTTAGGAATGGAAGCTTTGAACTCGACCCTCTCGTAGATCCTAACAATCCCAATGTTCCAAATCCTAATATTACAGACTGGATTAAATCTGGCGATCCGTTTGATACATCAGGGATTAGAATTAACAATTTTCCTCAGCATGATAGTGGTAATCAAGGTTTATCAATTGGTTCATTTGTAAATCCTGCTTACATATCCCAAAATTTGGCTACAACTATCGGTAGTAACTATAATCTCAGTTTCTTTTTAGGGACAGATGAAGATGTTAGTCAAGTTGATAATATATTTCAGGCCTTTGTCGATGGAAATCAAGTTTTTGATAAAATAAATACTATAAACGTTGCTGGAAATCCTTTCACACAATATGACTTAAATTTTGTGGCGACAACATCATCTACAGAGTTAAAGTTGGGTGGTAGAGCTAGCTATGGTTCTTTATACTTGGATAATGTGAGTGTAAAACCAGTGACTATTACTGTACCTGAACCATCGACTATTGGAGGAATAGTATTAACTGCTGGGTTGTTAGGAGGATGCTTGAAGAAAAAGAAGGCAATTAGCTAGAAAAAATAGCCCTTTTTTGTCACTCTCATAAAATAACAGAATTGCAAATCCCTCAAATTACTATGTGGTAATGATGAGGGATTTTGTCATTTGTCATGCCTCAATGCTATTGCATTTACGTATTACCAATAATATTGGTACAAATGTAGCGCAGGATACAATCTTGCCGATCGAGTTCAGCTTTGATAGTTAGTATTAAGTCGTATGAGTAAGTTGGCACAATAAAACCAAACTATGTGAAGAAAAATAAACTAGACTAAAACCCTCTTCCCTCCTGCCTTCTGCCTTATCCCAAAGACAAATTTTTACGCCGACTTACTCCATCGAAAATATACCAACTAATGCCAATAGACTAGGCACAAGCTTTTTCATGAATCCAGCACAGCTAAAAAAAATAACTGTCAAAGCGAGTCGTGTTACAAGAAAACTTCGCCGCCGTTTTTACCTTACACAGTCTGCGATACCCCTACTTAAAAGCCAGCGACACGAAAGTAGAGAAGGGATAACTGGGGCGGGCAAAGCGATCGCACCGTATGCGCTTACTTGGTTCGAGGTTATTGGCTATACAGTTTTATTAGAGCCAGATATTGCCTTGGGTAAGCACCAGATTGGACGGAGTAGTTGTAGTGAAGTGGTTTTGTATCAGCGCCTCCATCAGGCTTTGCAGAAAATTAACCCAAAAAAACCTGATGAAGCGATCGCCGCAGCTATCCATCAGGTTACTTCCATTCCGAGTTCTGATTTGCTGGAAAATAACCGTCGCTTTCACAAATTATTGACCAATGGTGTGGAAGTTGAATATCTGTGTAACGAAGAAATAGTTCATGACACAGTGTCGCTCATTGATACGTCTAATCTACTAAACAATGATTGGCTAGCTATTCATCCCTTAACTGTAGTTGAGGGGAATTATGTTCACTATCCTGATGTAGTTGTGTTTATCAACGGTTTACCTTTGGCAGTCATTGTCTCGATTCAGCCCAGTAATGAACAGGCTACTTTCAAAGAAGGTTATCAGCGAATTCAGACCTACATCGAACAAATACCAAAGCTATTTTCCTACAATATATTCCTAGTTATTACTTATGGAAATCGGGCACGAGTCAGTACATTAACCTCAGATTGGCAGGAGTTTTTACCCTGGTGCACCATTGATGGCGAGGACTTTCCTGCCAAGGGCGCAACTGAACTAGAGGTGCTGATTCAAGGTATTTTTGACAAACGGCGTTTCCTAGAGCAAGTATTGCACTTGATAGTATTTGAGGAGAACGGAACCAGCATTAGGAAAAAATTGCTTCGCCGACCTTTTTGTACTACACAGTATTTCAAAAAATCTTCGCGCTAAGACTGGCCAGACAATTTTGGATTTTAGGTTGACCCTAGCAATCAAATTACTGGCTCTATTATTTAATTTTAGATTTATTCTCGCGTTTAAATTCGCTTTGTCAATATTTATTTGGAATAGCTTGCTAAATCTAGCTTTCACACAAATCCTAAGAGAGGCGGAGCCTCAACGACGAGCATTCCCAGTCGGAGACTGGGAACGAGGCAGACGAGGCAATCTAAAAGCTTGCACTACACTAGTTTTCACCTTAAGGAACGTTAACTGTCTTAACTGTCTTAAATCTCTAGTTAGGTGGAGCGTGAAGACAATTAACAGTCTTAAAGTTGCTATTGCATTTTCTTAATAAAACTGAGATTATCTGTTAGTTAAAGTTATAAGTAGCATCATTGACCAAGATAGCTTGGAATTATCCCCAAAATCATCTACAGAACACCTTTCAATGGGAGCTTGGCGGGTAAAGTCTTGGTTGGTTTGGCGAATGCGCTTATTCTTTTCTCGTACAAAAACTTGTAACGAAAGTTTCCTATAATTTATAGCAAAAATTAGAGATAAAACTAACTTTGAGGATAAATATGGATAATAGTAGGCATTCTGATATAGAAATAGAAATTTTGCTTTTGGGAAAATGGCGTTTTGATACGTCTTCGGAAAAAATCACTATTGAATTTAGAGATGATATGACTTATGAACAAACCAGAGTTCAAATACTTCTTTTCTCTAGACCGAAAGAAATCATAACAGGTAATAAATTTACTGGGGTATGGTACGTAAGTCAAAAAAAATTGTATTTAAATGTTAGAGCAATGCCAAGCTCATTTTTTAATTTCAGGATACCATTAGCTTTTAAGATTTCTCTTGCAGATATCGCAGCTACTTTAGCTTCTGTATTTATCCCAGAACATTATGACGTTATTAGAATTAATAGTTCTAAATTTTTTATAAAGGATAAAGAGCAATCAATTATTGGCACAAAATTAAATAATACTAGAAAACCGATTTAGTAATTGGTGAAGAAAATTGAAGAAGAATTCAGAAGTCAGAATTTAGGAGTCAGAATGAAGACGCTCGATATCGTAGCGGTAGCGGGGCGTTTAACCCATTCTGGCTCCTGACTCCTGAATTCTGTTTCGGTAAAATATTACGATTTTGCCACTCGATAACAGAGTGCAATAGTGAATAATGCCGCTGCTGCAAGGGCTGCTGCTGCTCGAATGTGGTTCCAGATTGTCCAGTTGCTAAGGTAGCTAGACCACAGGCTTGCACCTATGGCAGTGTCAGGCTCGACTTTCGCCAGCGCTTCGTTGAGTGGCACATTGAAAACGATTGTCACGCCAAAAGTACCAATGAGGTACAGCAAGCTGCCAAGGAGCAAGTAGGCGGCATCAGGTTGATGCCACTTTAATAGCGAGGAAATAGCCAGAAAGATGCAGGCCGCAGCTGTTCCCAAGAACACTATCATGAACAATGGATTGATCACTGTGATATTGATAGATTGCATGGCAGCAATGCCTTGTGCTGGTTGGAGTCTGGCAAGGGCACTCATCACAAAGGATGAGAAGGCGAAGAATACTCCGGCTATTAAGCCACATCCCAGTGCTGAGAAAAGCTTCAACACAAAATAATGTTGTTGAGTAATCAGATTTTGCAGCATTGCCTTATCCTCCAACCATTTGGGTAATTTGAAGATGAGCCGATGCGATCGCATCTGTTAACTTTTGCTCACCAGACTCATTATTCTCAATTAGTATTAGTATCTGATGGTTTCTCTGCTGTTGGTTGTTGTCGTGGGCTAATGAATTCGGTCTTAATTGGTTTTCCTATTGTCTTCGGAGGTTGTGGTTTACCTTCTGTGGGTTGTGAGTTATTATTGTCGCTCATGTTGATTTCTCTCCTTTATAGGTTTCATCATTTGGCTGTTTTCAAGATTTCTTCCTGAAAGTGGATCAAGCAAGAAGTTCTTCTGATAATTGTGACTCCAAGCAATGTAATCTCAATTCCGTAATCCTGTTTAAAATTTTGCTCCCACTCCGAGAAAGTGTAGTATGTGCCTGCCTCAAGCAGTCATTTATAATACAAGTAATTTACAGTATTTTCATCCAATGGCACGAGTACAACTTGTTTATCCTAAAATCCCAGATAGTAAAAATTGCCCTTGGGAGCATTGTATCGCTTTCGAGAAATATGATGGTACAAATCTCCACTGGGTTTGGGAATCAGAGCTTGGGTGGTATGCCTTTGGTACACGTCGAGATCGGTTTGATTTGGATGATATGGGAATTGCACAATTTAACAAAGCACATCCAGGTTTAGAAGAAGCTGCTGAGATTTTTAACAGAGATTTTGCTGCCTCTTTAGAAAGAGTATTTCAAGAAAAATTTAATTGTCAATACACTGAAATTACTGTGTTTACAGAGTTTCTGGGGACTAACTCTTTTGCAGGAATGCATCGAAGAGATGACCCAAAACAACTAATTCTCTTTGATGTTCAAATAGATAAATATATTATTATTCCTGAACAATTTATTCAATATTTTAACCAATTGCACATTCCACGAGTTGTTTATCGCGGTAAAATCACAGGTCAATTTATTGATGATGTTCGACAAGGTAAATATGGTGTAGCTGAAGGTGTTATCTGCAAAGGAGGCGGCAGCAACGGTAATAACGGATGGATGGTGAAAATTAAAACCTATGCTTATATGAATAAATTACAGCAAGCTTTCAAGGATGATTGGAAAACATATTGGGAATAAGGGAACTGGCTTTCTGACTTTTCACGGTATCTGGAAAACCTCTCTCCTTGTAGAAGAGAGACTTTGAATTTACCCACTGAAACGGGAAGGGGGTAAGGGGTTAGGTCAATCGTTAGCTTTTCCACATAACGTGAAAAGTCAGAACTGGCTTTAAGTAATCCCCTATGTGATTGAAGCTGCAAACGCTTATTTGTTAAGATTTCCAATGCGACAACATTGAAACAGGGCAACTTCTCATCACCATGCCAACATCTACAATTGACGATCAAGACGCAGCAGCTATCGAAGCCGCCAGAGTTGGGGTTGCAATATGCGATCGCACCGCCTGGGGACGCATCAAAGTGTCTGGCGACGATCGCCTCAATTTCTTACACAACCAAAGTACTAACAATTTCCAAATACTCAAGCCAGGACAAGGTTGTGATACAGTTTTCGTCACTTCCACAGCCAGAACAATTGATTTAGTAACCGCCTACGTGAGAGAAGACGCGGTAATCTTGCTGGTTTCGCCTAACCGCCGTCAGTTTCTCATGGAATGGCTAGATAAATATATTTTCTTTGCCGACAAGGTGGAATTATCTGATATCACAGAATACACCAACACCTTCAGCCTCATTGGCCCAGGAAGTGACGCTGTTTTAGAAAAGCTGGGTATTGGCGAACTCATTGGCCAACCTTATGGTAGTCACAAAGTATATACAATTGCTCCTGCCGAGGGAGTGCGGATTGCTGTGGGTAGCGGGTTAGCGGCTCCCGGATACACGTTTACTTTCCCCTATACTGATAAAGCAACAGTGTGGAACAAATTGTTGGAGGCTGGGGCAGTTGAGATGAGCGATCGCGCCTGGGATACTTTGCGAATCTTACAAGGTCGCCCCGCCCCAGATTCGGAACTCACAGATGATTACAATCCCCTAGAAGTTGGTTTGTGGCAAACAATTTCTTTTAATAAAGGTTGTTATATTGGGCAAGAAACCATTGCTCGGTTAAATACATATAAAGGTGTAAAACAACACCTTTTTGGAATACATCTCAGTGCCCCTGCGGAAGTGGGAAGTGCGATCGCAATTGGAGATGAAAAGGTCGGCAAACTTACCAGTTACACAAAAACGGCTGATGGTTACTTTGGACTAGGTTACATTCGCACTAAAGCTGGTGGCGTAGGCTTAAAAGTCAAAGTAGGAGAAATTGAGGGTGAAATAGTAGAAATCCCCTTTGTCTCTCACGAGTATCCATAATTCGTAATTGCTTGAGGTCTAAGTCCCCAATCCCCAGTTCCCAGTCCCCAGTCCCCAATCCCCAGTCCCCAATCCCCAGTCCCCAATCCCCATTTCAAATCAAAATATCCTCTTTCCCATCCCATTTAGTACCTTGACAAAATTCATCTACCCAAGAAGCTAGATTACGGGCATTAGTGGTTGGTAAATTCACTTTGCTTTTAACTTCTTGTGGTGGAATATTCTGATGTTTACCGTTGCTTTTAAGCTCAGTAGTAATTGCTAGCGATCGCACTGGTTTACCATTGCTGTTAATCTCAGTGGTAATTGCCAAGAATGCGCCTACAGGCATTCGGGCAGATACCGCGTTGCTTTTGGCCTCTGTAGCTAATGCCACAGATGGCATAGTTTTGGCTTTGCTATTAACCTCAGGAGTCATTGTCATCGTCAGCGAGGTTCCTGAAGGGAGGCGTTCAAGGGGCGATGTCTGATGATAATCTGCAAAGCTGCTACGTAGTGGTTGATATTCGCTTAGAAAACTGGAGGATGGCGTTTTTACCGGAGTATCTGGAACAATTTTAGTAGCTAATGCAACTACTAACTCAGGTTTGCGTGTGCGAACTACCTCCGTTGTGGCTGTAACTGATGGCACAAGTTGATCGGTGCTTGGTGACTTGGAGTCTAGAGTCTTAGCAGAAGAATCAGGTGCAATCTTGGTAGCAGTTACAACCGATGACAGATGTTTATCCTCAGAATACTTCTCATCTGGCGACTCGTTTTCAGCTTGGCTTGTAGCCATAGAATACTCTGATTTTATTAAACGTAACTCTTTGTCAGGATTAAAGTTAAGACCTAAAGCGGTGACTATTTTATCTGGATCGTTATTCAGATCCACCATAAAAGAAAGTATTTCATCAAATTGGGGTTCCAAAACAGACAGTGTTGCCAAAATAAAACCGGACAAAGGACGGCGCAGACCATCGTAAGTGCCCCAAATTCGCATTTTGACCAACCAGGAAATATTTTGCTCGTAGTAACTCAGCCAGTTTTGTTTCAAGGATTGACGCAGCTGTTGGATATTCATTGGATGCCTCTCTTCATTCAACAAGATTGCAGACATTGATAATTTAGTTTGATTTTTGGGGATGAAACCGATAATAGAGCATCTGTTTGACTATTTGACCACTTAGCAAATGATGTTCTACCAGTAGAGATACTTCATCTGGTTGAACGCCGCTATACCAGACCATATCGGGTAATACCAGCACCATCGGCCCATTGCCACATTGTCCCAAACAACTGCTAGCCGTTACCGTTACACCAGGGATTGGCAAAGCTGCAAAAGCGGCTAATACCTTGGCTGCACCTTGCTTTTTGCAGGTGCGATTTTGACAAACTTGCACACATCTACTTGTGGAGAAGTTTGATGATTGAGTTATGTTGTTCATTTTTTTTGTCCTTTGTCATTTGTCATTTGTCAAAAGTTGGAAGCTAATGACTAATGACTAATGACTAATGACCAGTGACCAATGACTAATCTATTGAAAGTCCTTTTGAGGCTAGCCATTCCGGGTTAAATATCCGCGACTGATACCGAGAACCACTATCACATAAGATGGTGACAATGGTATGTCCTGGGCCTAACTGCTTCGCTAAGGCAACAGCTGCCCCAACATTAATACCTGTTGAACCGCCCATTAACAGCCCATCTTTCCTCAGCAGTTGGTAAACTACCCGCAAAGCTTCTTTGTCATCTATTTGAATGGCATCATCAGCTGGTGCGCCTTCCATATTGGCTGTGACACGACTATTACCGATGCCTTCGGTGATGGAATTTCCTTCCATCTTGATTTCGCCAGTTTTGACATAGCTATAAAGTCCACTACCCAGGGGATCGGCAACAACGCATTTAACCACCGGATTTTGTTCTTTCAAGTACAACGACACACCAGCAAAAGTACCACCAGTACCAGTTGCAGTTGTCCATGCGTCTATTTTACCATCTGTTTGCGCCCAAATTTCTGGCCCTGTGGTTTCGTAGTGGGCGCGGCGGTTAGCTAAATTATCAAACTGATTTGCCCAAATAGCATTTTCTAACTCAGCAGCAACTCTGCCAGATAGTTTGACGTAGTTGTTTGGGTCTTTGTAGGGTACAGCAGGAACGGGACGAACTTCTGCCCCCAGTGCTGTCAGTGCGTCTATTTTTTCTTGTGACTGGGTATCGGGAATGATAATTAGACATTTGTAACCTTTGGCGTTGCAAATATGAGCTAGTCCAATGCCAGTATTACCGGCGGTTCCTTCGACAACAGTGCCACCCGGTTTGAGTAGACCTTTTTCTTCTGCATCTTCAATAATGTAAAGTGCGGCGCGGTCTTTGACGGAACCGCCAGGATTGAGAAATTCTGCTTTAGCAAGGATTTCACACCCTGTTTCTTCGCTGAAGCTGTTTAAGCGAATCAGAGGTGTGTTGCCAACAGTGCCGACGAAGCCATTTTTAATATCCATTTTGACTGTACCTGTGTGAGTATCTATAAAAATTTTGGCTTATAGCGATCGCATTTCCCCACTCGGCAATCCAATAATAATCATAGTTGCCTAAGCGATCGCATCTGGCAGTGTAATATTTAGGAATTGCATAAGCTGGTTATATTGTCAGCAATTAATTTAAGAGTAGCGCGATCGCATCCCCTCTTCACCAAGCCAACCAATCATCATCCTGTGCAACAATAGCTGTAGCTTAGTCGGAGTACAAACTATGGACTGGCAACAGTACATTCATTCAGACCCCAAAATTCTGCTGGGTAAACTGACTGTCAAAGGAACTCGTTTATCTGTAGAGTTCTTATTGGGTTTGTTTGCAGCAGGATGGACAGAACAACAAGTGGTAGAAAACTATCCTACCCCTCTTCTGTCACTCTCCGGGAGGGCGATCGCTAGAAGCCTGATGAGGCAATCAATACAAGCTATACTATTAGAAAAAAATTGGTCTTGTATTTGTTATTAGAAAAGAATCGCGCGATCGCTTGCTATACAAAAGCTCTAGAATCCAGAAATGGCAAATGTTTTCGGAGAGTGACAAAAGAGGGCTACTTTAACTCCAGAAGCATTAAGGGCAGTATTTGCTTTTACAGCAGAGTGTATGCGTGAAGAATCTTTTCTATAAGTATGCAATAAGCTTAAAAAAATTATTCAGATTGCATAAATTGTATTTTACACAACCGAGGACAAAACGATGACTATTATCACAATAGATGATGAACTAATTAATGAAATTATTGCAGTCAGTCACTATAAAAATCCACAGGAAGCAGTCATTAAAATATTATCCAATTACTTGCAGCAACAAAAAAAAGAACTGCCTTTATTTGAGCGACTACGTTTTATAGACGACGAATCTGCTGAAGATGATATCGCCTCGTTGTTTGAACGTGATAGAGACACAGGTAGGAATTTTGAACTATGACTTATCTAATAGACACCTGTGTAATGTCTGAGTTTGTTAAAAAAGCTCCCAACCCCCAAGTTAGTCAATGGTTTAATCAGCAACCGATTGAACAACTATTTTTAAGTAGTATTACTATCGCTGAAATAAAAAAAGGGATTTATAAGATCCAAGACTCACAACCTGAACGATATCAAAAACTAAAAATATGGCTGCAAAGAGTAGAAATTGAATTTACTTCTCATATTTTACCGCTAACCGATGATATTTTAGATAATTGGGCAAAATTTTCTGCAAATGCCGAATTGAAAGGTAAAAAATTAGCTGTAATGGATAGTCTAATTGCCGCAACAGCACATCATCATAAATTAACTTTAGTTACCCGTAATGTTGATGATTTTAAACTGACACCAGTTAAAATTATGAATCCTTACAGTCTTGTGTAAATTATGACCACCCAACCCGGTATTGAGCCGAGATATTCGCACTCCCTCATCCCCCCACAACCTGACTGGGGTCAAACAACCACCCATCGCCGACAATCTCCTCTAGGCGCTGATTGAGTCGGGGGAGGAAATATTCTGGATCATTTAGCCGTTGCTGAACAAACCAATTACCAAACGCTTCCTCTGTTTCAATTCCTTGGGCATTTGCCGCATCTAATATAATTTTGAAACTATGCTCTTGAAGTTCCTCTAACTGCGGATGACCTTCACCTCGAAGTTTGCAAAAGAACATTGCCGTTGCTCCTAACACGGCTTCTAGTTCATCACCTTGAGGCACTTTATTATATAAAACACGGATTAACTGAATGGTGTTTACTAAAGGTGCTTGAATTCTCAGCGTCAACCAGATTGCCTGAGCTAGGTAAACCAAACCGTTACTTTCATCCGTTACGCTTAAATTACTCAGAGCTGTTACCAAATTACTATAAGCACTTATTTGTGCAAGTGTGGAAACAACTTGCTCGTAGAGTGCGATCGCTTTTGGGATGTCCCCTTGTTGGCGGAATACCGCTGCCATGTTATTGAGGGTAGTGGCTTTACCTTTGACATCGCCAATCTGCTCAGATATTTCCAAGTCTTGCTCCCAGAGTGCGATCGCTTTTGGGATGTCCCCTTGTTGGGCGAATACCCCTGCCATGTTGTGGAGGGTAGTGGCTTTACCTTTGACATCGCCAATCTGCTCAGATATTTCCAAGTCTTGCTCCCAGAGTGCGATCGCTTTTGGGATGTCCCCTTGGTCGGCGAATACCCGTGCCATGTTGTTAAGGGTAGTGGCTTTACCTTGGACATCGCCAATCTGCTCAGATATTTCCAAGGATTGCTCGTAGAGTGCAATCGCTTTTGGGATGTCCCCTTGTTGGCGGAATACCGCTGCCATGTTATTGAGGGTAGTGGCTTTACTTTGGACATCGCCAATCTGCTCAGATATTTCCAAGTCTTGCTCCCAGAGTGCGATCGCTTTTGGGATGTCCCCTTGGTCGGCGAATACCTGTGCCATGTTGTTGAGGGTAGCGGCTTTACCTTGGACATCGCCAATCTGCTCAGATATTTCCAAGGATTGCTCCCAGAGTGCGATCGCTTTTGGGATGTCCCCTTGTTGGGCGAATACCCCTGCCATGTTGTGGAGGGTAGTGGCTTTAC
>NZ_JBALFY010000003.1:0-88655 GCF_036916655.1 Nostoc sp. | reverse complement strand
TGCTTGGCTTTCTCTATTTTCACTGCTCCTCAAATTCCTGATCGAAAATTGCCAAACCTTTTATCATACCATAGAAAACTTTTGCAAGAGTTCTCATGATTTTTATCCCCTCAACACTTGTAATTTTACCTGCTTTAGGGAATGAAGAAGGCAGGAGGCAGTGTAGTAGGCTTCTCTTTTTTTCTACGAGAGGCTGCGCCAACGATAAGACCTACACTGATTGCAGCACACCTGTGGCAGACATTTTGGAATGGATCTTCCTTGCTCCCTAGCGATCGCAATTACTTCCTGATATCCCGCCTCAACCATTGCGATCGCTGGTGCTAAACAAAGCTACTTGCAAGTGTTCATCCACCCAACTGCGATCGCGTTTTCCTGCCGATACCAACTACCTTCTGCCTAAACGTCTCGCTTTTCAGTTTGAGCTTGTTATTTATCCTCAACATAGATTTTTATTCAAATGTTGCCAAATTAACTTGAGCAATTTTGTTGAGTAAGCGTTCACGATGCTTTTGAACAAATTCAGCCAATAATATTGGTTGTTTGCCTGTAATCTGCTCCACAGTGTTGACAAGCGGCATAGCATTTTGCCTTTGAATCAGCTTCGCCAATCCAATTAGATGCTCAATCATTTCTGGATTAATCCGAGGATTCTCTCTAAGGTGCTTGCGCCACTCGTCAAACTCTAAATTCTCAAACTGAATTGGTTTACCTAGAACGCTGGAAAATATGCGAACCACCTCAGCCAAAGGTATGCGCTCATTTGCAGTAATCGGTACAACAGAGCCAAAGGAAGTATTTTTTGTCGAGAGTAGTTTTGCACTCACTTGTGCCATATCTTCAGCTGCTAGCCATGTTATAGAATTATCTCCAAAGGAATTAGCAATTCGCCCTTGAGTGATGATGGACTGCTCACTAAAAAGCAAGATGTTTTCAAAGAAAAACCCACCCCGCAGATGTACGCAATCGAACCCTGCCCAGGTCAAAATTTGCTCTGACATCCATTGCGCTCTTGCCAAGGGACTGGGACTAACTGGATGTGATGCTCCCATTGAGTTATTGACAACATACTCTAGTCCAGATTCACGCCCCACGGCGGCGAAGTTAGTTGTTGCCTCAACGATACCGCTAGCTACTGGATAGCAAAAGTAGGCCTGTTTCACACCTGCAAGCGCTTGAGCAAGTGAGGGATAGTTGTGAAAATCTGCCTCCACAACTTCTGCTCCCATCTTTTCAAGAAGTAAACTACGCTCGTCTTTGCGGCGAACCATAGCCTTTACAAAGAAGCCTTGGCTCCTCAAAATTTCCACAATGCGAATGCCAGTGCCACCATGTCGTCCAGTAGCACCTGTAACTAGAATACTTGGTTTACTCATTTCAAATCTCCTTCAGAAAATTAAAGCATTTATGAATAACAGACCGAACAGTCTGTAATAACTCAAAAAAATATCAAAGGTATTTCTAATTGTTAAATTTTCGGAATCCCTTGTTGATACTGTAAATATTTATTCTGTAATTCCTCTGGAATGGGGATAAGACGACTATTTTGCAAATTGACAAAACCACCCTTCTGGGTAGCTACTGCTGCTAACTCATTGTTAGATAAAATTTCAGCTTGCACAGTCCACTTCAACCGTCCTAAATTACTCAGCCATAAACGTCCAATTACTTGATCAATCATCTTTATCGGACGTTTATATTCAATTTCTGTTCCAGCTAGAATCGGTGTATATCCTTGCTCAATTTGTTGATTGAGTTGCCAATGTTCATCTAAAAATTTTAAACGCAAATCCTCTAGCCATCTGATATACACAATGTTACTCACGATTCCCATAAAATCAATATCATAAGTTCTTACAGGAATCGCCAATACTATTTCTAATGGTCTATGTAAGTTGTTATTTACTAGCATTATTTCTCCCAGAATTTTTAAGACCGATTGGCTTGTAAGATGGTAAGAATATTCATCTATTTTACGTATGAGTAATTATTAATTGTCTAATAATCCATTAGCCACATATAGTTTCAAACTTCTACTTTGTAGTTTAAGATTAACTCGTCACCAGGCAAACCTCTAATACCCCAGTGATATTTAGGCGTTTCAAAAATGGTGATTTCAATGTCATCCACAGCAATATTCAAATTTTCATTAATATTTTCAATCAGTAGGCGAATCAACTGTTTTTTTGTCTCCACCGAGCGTCCTTCAAACATACTAATTTCAATAATCAGATAATTGTCTGATCTATCAGATGGATAGTAAAAATCTGATTTATCCAATGGGAAAAAACGGTGAAATCTTTTTTCAGGGGTAAGCTGTAAAACCTGAATAACAGAGGCATGGATTATATTTGATAGCTCTATTTTTACAGGATTTAATTTTTCTGCTAAACCATATACCTTGATTTGTGCCATACCTTTAAAGTTCAGGAGTATTGAGTACTATTTCGGTGAGTTTCCAAATATTGATTCAGGTGATTAATTACTCTGTGCATGTGAATTGAATCTCCATAAAGCTTGCTCATCATTACGGCTCCTTCTAACGTTGCAATGATGATGGTAGCGATTTCATCAGCACTCACTTCCGGGCGAATTTCACCCTTTTCAATTCCCGTTTCAATAATTCGATGAATTAGATGCAGCCACGAGTTCATCGCTTGTTGAGCGCGTTCTCGCAATGCCGGATGAGCATCATCACTTTCTACAGCAGTATTCAGCAATGGACACCCTCCCTTAATCGGTGGATTTTCTGCAAAGCTACTAAATACCCCAATGATTGCTTGCAGCCGTTCTACTGCGTGGCGTTTGCTTCGTAATGCAAATCTAGTATGCTGTTTGATATGAGCGATCGCAAAGTCAAAAGCCTGTAGTGCGAGATCATCTTTGCTTTGAAAGTGATTGTAAATTCCTCCTTTTTGCAATCCAGTAACACGCATAATGTCAGACATCGATGATCCTGCATACCCCTGTTGGTTAAACAATTCGGCTGCTTGCTGGAGAATTCTGCTTTTTGTTTCTTCGCCTTTGGACATTGGGTATTGGGGACTGGGGACTAGGGATTGGGGATTGCTGTAAATAAAACATTACAGACCGAACGGTTTGTTTGAATTATCAATGAGATTTGCTTGTAAGTCAAGCATTTTTCAGCGCTAAGTCAATAAACGAGGCACTGGGCATTAGTTATTTCCCTAATCCCCAATCTCCAATACCCAGTCCCCAATACCCAGTCCCCAGTCCCTAATCCTATGCTGAGAGAGTTAAAATCTGTTCAATTACCTGAGAATTAACATCTTTATATTCTCCCAAAGCTACAGTACCGCGTTTTTCAAAGCGCTCAATAATTACAGGAACAGTATCGAGTCGAACACCATAATCAGACAAGCGCGTGCGTACACCAACGGACTCGAAGAAATTACGGGTTTTAGCGATCGCTTCAGTAACCCGTTCTTCTTCACTACCATCGACAATTCCCCAAACTTGCTCGGCATATTGTAAGAGTTTTTGCCATTTGCGATCGCGCCTAATTGTCAAGGTGCTAGGTAGTACAACAGCCAAAGTTTGAGCATGATCCAAACCATGCAGTGCTGTCAATTCGTGCCCAATCATGTGAGTTGCCCAATCTTGGGGTACTCCTGCACCAATTAACCCATTTAGTGCTAGCGTTGCAGACCACATCACATTAGCCCGTGAATCGTAGTCTTGAGGATTCGCTAGCGTTTTTGGCCCTTCCTCAATTAGCGTTTTCAAAATTGATTCAGCTAATCTGTCTTGTACTGGTGCATTAACTGGATAAGTCAAATACTGTTCCATCACATGGGTGTAAGCATCGACAATTCCATTGCTAATTTGCCGCACAGGTAGAGAAAAAGTTGTTTCTGGATCGAGAACCGAGAAACGGGGAAATACCAAAGGACTGCTAAAAGCTAATTTTTCTTGAGTTTCCCACTTAGTCACAACCGCATTCGTATTCATTTCCGAGCCGGTTGCAGGTAAAGTCAAAACTGTACCAAAAGGTACAGCAGCCTTTACAGGTGCATTTTTGGCGAGGATGTCCCAAGGGTCGCCGACAAAGGGAACCGCAGCCGCAATAAACTTAGTGCCATCAAGAACTGAACCGCCACCGACAGCAAGTAGAAAGTCTATGCCCTCATTCCGCACTAGTTCAACCGCTTTTAAGAGGGTTTCCAGGTGAGGATTGGGTTCGATTCCACCAAACTCAAGGACATTTCGTCCAACCAATGCAGACTTAACCTGATCGTAGACACCGTTAGTTTTGATGCTACCTCCACCATAAGTAATCAGAATTTTGGCATCAGCAGGAATTTCAGCAGCAATTTTGGCAATCTGACCTTTGCCAAACAAGATTTTGACAGGGTTGTAAAAAACAAAGTTTTGCATGAGTGATTAGGCTAGGGAATCGGATTTGACTTCGAGTATTGTAATCATTTTCACGGCGTTAGTTAATTGGAGTGGGGAATGGGGAATGGTGTAGTTTATTTTCCTTATTCCCTTGTCCTCTTCTGGTGAATTATCCCTATGGTGATTAACTTGTAAGTAATTTTTCTAACAACCAGTCCTAAGAAATTTAACTGACTGCGGAGTATTAACTAGATAATTGAGCGATATACAACGCGAATACGCTGGACGTTTAATCATGATTACGAGTAAAATACGGTAAGTGCATCGCCTTACGTGCTTTTACATGTAAAACCGCAGAAAAACCTAGTTAGAAGTTGAGTTTAGCAGGGCAACTGACCCATAAGCAGTTATCAAAGTCTGTTTGAGCTAAATGCCAGTTGTCATGCTTGCAAAAACTTCCAGATAGGTTTGAAGTTATCCAGGAATCCTCTGCCCTAACTTTTAGCTGGATAACCTTTGTGTCACTCATCTCTTGAGAAACACAATAACTCACCATAACTAGCTCTGTCTACCACTGGGCTATAGTTTGGCTGACTTGCTGCTTTCTAGCAGTGAAACTAAAGCTGAATTGAAATTCTAGCTGCTCGTAGTTAAGTCAGTAAAAAGTTATCAAGGCTTCGTTTGGGGATTTAAACCTTAACTGAGGCTGCTCACTTCTAGAAGTGGGAGACTCAACAAGATTCTGATAACTGATAACGAATTGTTGAAACCCCCGAAGAGTATGCACTATCTATTACTACCGTTCTTAAGCTTTTTTGTTGGCATCATCGTTGGTTTGACGGGAATTGGTGGAGCCTCTCTCATCACGCCAATGTTGATTTTTGTTTTTCAGGTTCCGCCTTCTATCGCTGTGAGTTCTGATGTTGTGGCCGCTACATTGATGAAAGTTGTTGGTAGCGTCAAGCATTGGGAACAGAAAACCCTTGACACAGAAGTTGTCAAATGGCTGGCCTTCGGGAGTGTTCCAGGCTCACTGTTGGGGGTGGGGATTTTGCACTTCATTAAACGTACAGGTGATTACAACCTAGATAGCATCTTGCTCCGTTTGCTTGGCGGAATGATTTTGCTAGTCACAGTATTAGCACTAGTGCAATTGTTGTTGTTGACTTTTTTCCCCAAATTTAATTTACCCGAACTGCCAAAGTTAGACTTAGAAACTAACTTCGGTCGATTTGTAACAATTAGTTTGGGAGCAATTTTAGGCTGTTTAGTTGGTCTAACCAGTGTCTCCTCAGGTTCAATGTTTGCCTTAGTGCTGATTGGGTTTTTCCGCCTTGATGCCCGAAAGTTAGTGGGTACAGATATTTCACACGCAGCAATTTTACTGCTGTTTACAGCCCTTGGTCATCTCAGCTTGGGAACAGTTGATTGGAGTTTGGTAGTGCCTATATGGCTAGGTTCTGTACCTGGGGTGTTACTAGGTGCTAAAGTCTGCGAGGTAGCCCCGCAACGTCCGTTACGGTTTATCATTTATGCCATTTTGATGATGGTGAGTTGGAAATTAGTTCATCAGGTGTAACCAATTTGAGATTTTCAATTCCCAATCCAGCATTCAACATCCAGCATCCACCGTTGATTAACTTCTCACCCAAGGTAGTAGAGTGAATGTACCTCGGTCATACATAATAAACAGACCCAAGGCAATTAAGACAAAAGGTACAACAGCTTGGCCGTAGCGATTTAAAAGATCGGCAATGGTAGGTTGACGGCTTAAAAAATAAGCGATCGCACACCAAATCCCTACCATGATAAAAAATACACTTATAATTACTCCCAAGCTGGCAAGATTGTGACCAGCGAACAAAGGGACATATACACTAATATTGTCACCACCATTAGCGATCGTGACTGCTGCCACTTTATAAGTTTGGCGGTGTAAAATACTCAAAACAAAAGACAGTACCGGGTTAGTAGATGTGGGCTGGTTAAAATCACTACTGACTGTCTGAACTGTGATAGTATCTTCTTCTTTATATACTAAGTGGTGAATTCCAATACCAATTGGTAGCAATCCTAGCAATCCTATCCATTCTCGCTGTATAACTAATCCACCAAAAAATCCTGGTAAGCTAGCGATGATAATAGCTGCAAAACCCAGATATTGACCGAGTAAGATATGCCGCCGCCGAAAATTACCATCTACCTGTGAAAAAAATATTAACAAGATAATGATGTCATCTATATTGGTGGCGATGAAGGCAATTATCCCTTCACTGAAAGCTGTCCCTAGCTTACTCATGCTGGATTTTTAGAATCTACGATTTATAACCATACCAAATTAACCTTCTAGCACAACTAAGCTTTAATATAGACAAAGTGATTATTCAATGAATTTCACCGATTTACGAGATTTATTGCAAAAATTCAGATCCCAATGCAAGCAATAGCAAGCAAAAAAATAGTGCATTAGACGTAGGTTGGGTTGCGCTCCGCTCCACCCAACAGATATCAGGATGTTGGCTTTGGCAAAGCCCATTGGTGTCAACTTAACATGAAAGCAAGTCTAGAACTAGCTTTTAGATTGCCTCGTTCCCAGTCTCCGACTGGGAATGCTCGTCGTTGAGGCTCCGCCTCTCGAACTCGCGGCAGAGCCGCTTTTGAGTTGCATTTCCAGCCTCCGGCTGGAAACGAGGTTTTAAGGGAACTCCAAGAAATAAATTATCCAATATTGATTGTGGGGTGGGCATCTTGCCCGCCCAGTCTGTATGGCTCTCGTGTCGCCCACCCCACAAGAGTTAATTGCATATTTTTTTATTTGGAAGTCTCTAAAGGAGTTTCAGCTTAAGTTGATACCAATGCACAAAGCCTCCAACGCCACTTGCTACAACGCTCTTAACCCGCAAGGGCGCTGTGGCTCCTGAACCGACAATTTTTTTTCTTTTTTTTCCAACATTTTAGCCTTGATACGCCAATTTCTTTGCATTCTTCTCTTT
Source organism: Nostoc sp. (assembly GCF_036916655.1). Classification (GTDB taxonomy): domain Bacteria; phylum Cyanobacteriota; class Cyanobacteriia; order Cyanobacteriales; family Nostocaceae; genus Nostoc. The sequence goes on along the minus strand of NZ_JBALFY010000003.1, from coordinate 81,303 downwards.
AGAATGCTTCTCTAAGAGAGGCTTTGGGTAGCCTGCTTCCAGATAAAAGTATGTCTATATTTCTCTTAAAATATGAACGAGTTACTTACTGCAATTACTACAGGGGCAATTACGTTCATTGCCACTAATATTGATGATATTGTCATTTTATTGTTGTTTTTTTCCCAAACAAATCCTAACTTTCGACCCAAGCATATAGTTACTGGTCAATTTCTAGGTTTTACAGTTCTGTTAATTTTGAGTCTTCCTGGTTTATTTGGTGGGTTAGTATTCTCAAAAAGCTGGATTGGATTACTTGGTTTACTACCAATGTCTATAGGTATCAGTAGCTTAGTGAATCGGGAAGAAGACTCAGCAAAAGAAGTTATAGATACAACAGAAGCAGATGAAGCATCAATAATTACTAATTTTTTTTCTCCCCAAGTTTATAGTGTGGCAGCCGTGACAATTGCCAATGGTAGCGATAATATTAGCGTCTACATTCCTTTATTTTCTACCTGCAACTTAGAAATTTTTTTAGTAATTATCGGATTATTTTTTCTATTATTAGGAGTTTGGTGCTACGCAGCCTACAAATTAACTAATAACAGAGTCATAGCTGACATATTGACTCGTTACGTTAATAATCTTGTGCCTTTTGTTCTTATAGGATTAGGCACTTTTATTGTATTAAAAAGTGAAGCTTTAAGTCCAATAAAGCTAGCTGCTAGTAGTGTCTGTTTAATGATTTTAGTAAAAAATAATGAAAGTGCCGATGAAATTAGCGAAAAGTCTAGCAGTTGACCAAGCCAGTTTTAGATTTTGATTTAGATTAAAAATCCTCACATCTCGCACCTAGCCCTAGCGATTAGGGAAATTGAAGAAATAAATTATCTAATATCGTGGGGTGGGCGACACGAGAGCCATACAAACTGGGCGGGCAAGATGCCCACCCCACAAGAGTTAATTGAATATTTTTTTATTTGTCAGTCCCTTAGAAATTGCGGCTATACAAACTAAGTCCACCTACGCAAACTAACGCAAAATCAAGGACTTTCAACCTGCGGAGGCAGGTTTTGTCTCGTGTAGCCGCGACTTTTAATCCCTGGTGCAAGATATAAAAATCTAAAATCCAAAATCTAAAATTGGTATGGGAAATTAAACTTTACTCAACCACTCATTCTCTTCTGGATCTTTGAATAGTGAGGTGCTGAGGTAGCGTTCGCCAAAGCTAGGCTGGATCATGACGATGAGGCGACCTGCATTTTCTGGTCGTTGTGCCACCTGAATAGCGGCATATAAAGCAGCGCCAGTAGAAATCCCCGATAGCAATCCTTCTTCTTTGGCGAGGCGACGGCTGTAAGCGATCGCTTGTTCATCCGCTACCTGAATCACTTCATCTACTACTTCTGGACGGTAAATTGCTGGGACAAATCCCGCGCCGATACCCTGAATTTTGTGAGGCCCTGACTTCCCACCTGTTAATACCGGACTACTACTTGGTTCAACTGCGATCGCTTGAAAACTCGGCTTCCGTTTTTTAATAACTTCTGCAACTCCCGTAATCGTCCCACCAGTACCCACTCCCGCTACGAGAATATCTACTTCTCCATCGGTGTCATTCCAAATTTCTTCGGCTGTGGTTTCGGCGTGAACTTTTGGGTTTGCAGGGTTACGGAACTGCTGTAACATATAAGCATTGGGCGTTTGAGCTAAAATCTGCTCTGCACGACCGATCGCTCCTCGCATCCCTTCTACCCCTGGCGTTAACTCTAATTGAGCGCCATAAGCTTTGAGCATAGAGCGTCTTTCGTGGCTCATTGTGTCAGGCATCGTTAGAATGAGATGATAACCCTTAGCGGCCGCCACCATTGCCAGCGCAATTCCTGTATTTCCAGAAGTCGGCTCTACTAAAACAGTTTTCCCTGGGTGAATCAAACCTGCTTCTTCCGCCGCTTCCACCATACTCGCGCCAATCCGGTCTTTCACAGAAGATGCTGGATTCATGCTTTCTAGCTTCACCACAATCCGAGCAACCGCTCCTGAAGCTTGGGGAATCTTGTTTAATTGAACTAAAGGAGTTCGGCCGATTAACTCTGTGATATCTTTCGCTATCCGCATGGGGGTACTCCGTCGTGTCTAAATATAATACATTGGACTCTGTTGGGCGCGAGTTTCTCTTTCGTCGCACAAGTTTTGGAGTGTATAACGACCCAAAACTTCTATTGAGGCAGCATTAGCTTGCTCCCAAACTTCATAAACCAGAGTCTTTTCCAGAGTCGGAGAGTCAGAAGTATCTTTCTCTTTCCGCTCACCTTCTACCAAAGTGACAATTTCAAGTATTGTAATCTGCCAAGGTTCACGAACTAAAACGAAACCTCCTTTAGAGCCGCGTTGACTCTGCACTACACCAGCACGCCGGAGGTTGGTCAAAATTTGTTCCAGATAGCGCTCAGGTATAGGTTGTTTGGCAGTGATCTCGCTCATGGTTAAAGGAAGTTTTTTTCCGTGGTGGCTTGCCAGTTCTAAGAGTGCCAGCAGTGCGTATTCCACTTTGGAAGACAGATCCAAGAGAGCGTAGTTTTGGCTATTCAAGACTGTACTCAATATACTACGGTGATTTGAGGGACTTATCGCAGTTTATGCGAAATTAATTTTTTTCAACTGTGGAATGTGATAGCATCCCACTTATTACCCACAAAAACACTATACTCTATCGACTTACCGTAGATTATGATCTGAAAAAATTCCCATAAATTACTTGAATCTTTTTGTGGGAATCATCCTGAGTTTCTGTTTGCAGAACCTCACCTACCAACAAAAATCTCAACAGAGTATGCTACTAACTGATTTGCGAACCATTTTTGAGCGTGACCCAGCAGCCCGTAACTGGCTAGAAGTATTGTTCTGTTACCCTGGACTCCAAGCCTTAATATGCCATCGATTGGCACACTGGCTATATAAAATTGGCATTCCCTTTATACCAAGATTCATCTCTCATATTAGTAGGTTTTTAACCGGAATTGAAATTCATCCTGGGGCATTAATTGGCCAGGGAGTGTTTATTGACCACGGGATGGGAGTAGTGATTGGTGAGACTGCGATCGTGGGTGACTATGCTCTGATTTATCAAGGTGTCACCCTTGGCGGTACTGGGAAAGAAAGCGGCAAACGCCATCCCACTTTAGGCTCTCATGTGGTTGTAGGAGCGGGTGCAAAGGTATTGGGAAATATTCAAATTGGCGATCGCGTCCGTATTGGAGCCGGCTCAGTAGTGCTACGGGATGTTCCCAGTAATACTACTGTAGTTGGCATTCCAGGGCGCGTGACTCGTCAGAACAACTTAAATACCAATGTTCTGGATCATGATAAAGTCCGAGACGTAGAAGCTGAAGTTATCCGTGCTTTATTTGAACGTGTCAAGTCTCTAGAGAAACAGTTCGAGCAGTTGTCAGATCAATCAAGTTTATCCCCAACTGAACTTGGTAACGAAGCAACCAACAAGTCTAAGAGCAAAAATTCTGATGGGATGATTGAAGATTTTCTGGATGGTGCAGGAATTTAATTTAAGGAATGGGGCATGGAGAAGAGAAAGAGACAAGGGAGACAAGGAAGAGGGGGGAGACAAGGGAGAGACTTGTTCAATAATTCCCCCTTGTCCCCCTTGTCTCCTTGTCTCCCTTCTTTAAAATACCCATAGGTTCTTATAACCTGATATAAATGTAATACTACGGTTAGTTTATCGGGGAAGAGTGTTTACAATATGGTGTCTTTGTACACAAGCTTATCTAGTCTAAGCAGTAATAATACTAAGCAAATTTTTGCCCGTAGGTCATTTTTACCAGAGCATCAAAACGGCCTTTGGAAGATTGAAACGGGTTTTGTTAGGACTTTTACCTATTTGGAAGATGGTACAACTGTCGCTCTGGGATTGTGGGGCCCTGGGGATGTTGTTGGTAGAACTTTGTCAAAATTAGAACCTTATCAGATGGAATGCTTAACTAAAGTAGAGGCGACAGTCTTACCTTTAGAAGAGTGGACTGAACTAACAGAAACTCTACTTGCCCATATCCAACAGGCTCAAGAATTGATGATCATTCGTAGCCATAAAAAAGTGGATACTATGCTCATCAAGCTGTTAGCATGGCTATCTAAAAAGTTTGGTTCGGAAGTTGAGAAGGGACGTTTAATAGATATGCGTCTGACTCATGAAGACCTGGCGGAAATGCTTGGTTCGACTCGTGTTACCATTACTCGTGTTCTTGGACAGTTTGAGCAAGAGGGCTTGATTGATCGTCTCTCCCTGCATCGAATTGTCCTAAAAGAAGAAGAAATTTGGTACTACGAAATTTAGATTATTTCAGTAACACCAGCTATCGCCGTCAGCATTGGGCTTGCCGACAATTCTAAGGTTTAGAGATTCCAGGTAGGCTAAACCGCTAGAAATTTGTGGCACTGTTCCCCGCAGTTCAATGTCAAAGCATCCTTCGCCATCTGTATTGGGTTGTAGCATCGCCTTGGTAATATTAACTACTAACCCGTAAGCAGAAATTAACTGCGAAATTACGGGCGCTTGTAGATAGCTTTTGGGAATATGTATTCGCAGACGAATCTGAGTGACTTGGCTTTTTTCATACACTGAAGAAACCATTGATAATCTGGTGTGAGAATTGGTTTTTTGGTTATTTCGTGCTGCCATTGGATAATGATAATTTTTTTAATTAGCGTAGGCGTAGCCCGTCGTAGACATCGCTACCAAGACAAATTCAGCCAAATTGTCCTTGAATTACGAATTATTAACTTAGCGATCGCTATAAACGCTAGACAAATCCAGCCAGATCGGTAGTCCCAGTTTTTCTAAATAACTCAGGCTAGAGTAAAGTTGCTTTGTTCTCCCCCACAAATCCAAGTCAAACCAGCCGTCATCTTGGGTATCGGGTTGAAGTATGGCACTGGTAATATTGACTGTTAATCCATAACGAGAAACTAACTCAGAAATCACCGGTTCTTCGTAATAAGATTTTAAGACGCACAGTTGCAAACGCAATCGATTGGTTTGACCCAGAGAAATCCATTGCTGGAATTGTTCTTGCCATTTATTTGTCAGCCATGCAGAGTCTTTGGGATTCAGTTTGGTAGCTGGATTTGGGAAAGGTAGAGTGTGCTGGTTGGATTGAATTTGGTTAGCGATCGCTAATTCCAGCAAATTCACTCCCAATCCTTGCAAGTAAGATAGGCTATTTGTCAGTTTTTGAGGATTTCCTGAAAGTTCTAAATCAAACCAGCCATCGCTGTCACTGTCGGATGTCAGGGATGCAGCTTTGATATTGACAGTTAAACCATAACGAGACACCAGTCGAGAAATTACAGGTTGCCTATGATACCTTTGAGGCACAAGGATTCGACTGTGGACTGAAGCGGGTTCTAGAGATTTACTTTCAGACATCAGATTAATTCCCAATCGCGATACCTACAGTGGGCTACGCTTACGCAATTTTTGGGTTCGGCAGAAAATCTTGCTGATGCTGTACCTGGTTGAATGTCAGTCTCATCAAGATTTTCATATTTCTAGCTTTGATAAAATACGATAAACCGATAGATTTTTTGTATTTTATTGTTATGTAAAGGAGAGTCTCACAAAGACCACAAAAAAACAATGAGTAAATTCACGTAATTTTTGCTCACTTTACGTCAAGTAATACCAATTTGAAAAATGATTGCGACAGATGCTTTTACACAACCCAGACACAGAGAGCGATTTCCAATCTAAAATCTAAAATCTAAAATTCAAAATGATAAGTAGTTAGGCAAAATTAATTACACAATGTCATTGCGAGCGATCGCAATGACTGTAAATATTTTTGTCCGACTACTGATTATTTGAGCTTAAAGCGGTAGCACATAAATTTGACATATCAAAAACACAAAACTGACATAAATTAAATTAAACCTTTTGCAAAAGCCAGCAGTCTAAATTTATAAATCAGTTAAATTACTGAAAACGAACTCACAAAGAATTTAACTGACTTAATCCAGATAGTTGAACAAAGGAAAAGTAGTTATGAAACGGATGCTTGCAGGTGTATTAGTTGCTTTACCACTGTTCATTGTTGCTATGCCAAAACAGGCATCAGCATTAGTTATCCAGCTTGGTGGACATCATCATCAAAGGTGGATTCCTGGGCATTGGGAGATAATACATCATCGGAGGGTATGGATTCGCGGTCACTATGAACGTTAGGAATAATTAAATAACATAAGACTGCTTGCAGAAGTAGAGGAAAGGGGTAAAGGTATGAAATTTTCCCTTACCTTTTAACCTTTCCCCAACATCTTGCAAAAGTAACTTTTGCAAGATGTCTATATAATTTATGTCCCTGTTTACCTCACCCCCAATCCCTCTTCTGCTGATCCGAGCAGTATTGAATACAGCGTAAAAGTTTCGTTGATTTGAAATGGGTGGTTTATAGAAAAAGTGAAGGTTTAAAACCTCGCCCGCAAGTGGCGCGTTCGCGGTAGCGTCTCGTAGAGAAACAGTCCTTGTATCTGAAGGTAGGTAAAAACCCCTCTGCCCGTTGTGTCTGTCTTGATTTTGAAGTAATGAGTAATGAGTAATAAGTAATGGGTATTACTCATTACTCATTACTCATTACTTATTACTCATTTTATTTACGCCGTGCTGTACTAGTCCCACTTAAAAAAGGGAACCAGAATCAAAGTCCTCGAATTTATCGGGGGATTTAGGGGGATATAAAATATTTTTCTACCAACAAGAAGACTTTTCAAACAACCTCTAAGAGCGTCAACCTGCCTTACCAATCACTTGCTTTATTATCATCCCAGACTTCTAATTCCAAGTTGCGGAGATAGGTTAACCCGCTCTGAATTTGTGCATCTGTTCCTTGTAGTTCAAGGTCAAACCAACCATCACCGACAGCATTGGCTCCCAAAATCGCTGCCGTGATATTCACAGTCAGTCCATAGTCAGACACCAGGCGAGAAATGACAGGTTCCTGGTGATAATCTTTCGGAATTCTGAGTCGAATTCGTTTATTTGTAAGTGTATTATCAGTAGTCATATCTGAATTATTTCAATCCCTGATTGGGATTGGTACAGAACTACCCTCAGTCCTAATGGTAATTTACTTATAGGTACTAGGTAGATCGTACCATTTCCCATGATTTGCTTGTATCCTATCCAAAGGATAACTATAATCTCTGGATTTTTCTAATCAACGTCTTTAATGCGGGTTTTCCGTTCCAGAATTTCCTTCAGCACTAGGGTTACGACTGCTAGCAATGCTAAGAGTACAGCCGCAGAGAAAGCAGCTTCAGTTTCGTATTGTTTGTAAGCGTCTTCTACAAATAGTGGTAGGCTCTGGGTTTGATCAGCAATGTTGCCAGATACTACTGAAACTGCTCCGAATTCACCCATTGCTCTAGCATTGGTCAAAATTAAACCATAGAGTAAGCCCCAACGGATACTAGGTAGAGTGACGCGCAAAAATATCTGCCAATCTTTCGCACCTAGAGTTCTAGCAGCTTCTTCTTGATCCTTGCCAAACTCTTCTAAAACAGGAATTACCTCCCGCGCCACAAAGGGCATACTCACGAAGGCTGTAGCCAATACCATACCTGGAAAGGCAAAGACAATCTTGATATCATGGGCTTGGAGCCAAGGGCCAAACCATCCATTGCGTCCGTAAAGTAGCACAATCATCAATCCTGCAACTACGGGCGAAATTGAAAATGGTAGGTCAATAATGCTCAAAACTATGGCGCGTCCAGGGAATTTATGACGAGCGATCGCCCAAGCTGCACATAAACCAAATACTGTATTTAAGGGTAGAGAAATCACAGCCAGCAATAGGGTTAACCAAGCTGCATGGAGAAAAGCTGGTCGCGTCAGGTTGGATAGAAACGGCCCAGTTCCTTTGCTGAAGGCTTGGAAAAAAACGTTAATCGCCGGGATATATTGAACTAAGGCTAAATAGGCGATCGCTATTCCAATTAAAACTATTGGTACCCAGCTATTCTGCTCTTTAGGCTTGGCTGTATCTGATACAGATGAGTGAAAACTTGGCTTATCTACTGTCATATCGCCTTGCCCATGCTTGTAAGAAATTAATTGCCAATAGTAGTACCAACGAAATTGATAGTAGAACTATGCCAATTACTGTTGCACCAGAGTAGTCATACTGCTCTAATCGTTGGAAAATCAGTACAGGTGCGATTAAATCTTGGAAGGGCGTATTGGAAGAGATAATTACAGTCGAACCATACTCTCCAACTGCACGGGAGAAACCCAAGGCAATACCAGTCAAAATTGTGGGAAATAAAGGTGGCAAAATTACTTTCCAGAATGTCTGCCATTGAGAAGCACCTAGACACCAGGAGGCTTCTTCAATTTCATGTTCCATTTCCTGAAGTACGGGTTGCACAGTTCTCACAATAAAAGGTAGTGAGATAAAGATCATTGCTACCGCTACTCCCGTGCGGGTAAAAGATACCTTTATTCCCAGCGGTGCTAGTAGCGAACCAATCCAACCGTTATCGCTGTAAACTGTTGCCAAGGTTAGCCCAGCTACCGATGTTGGGAGTGCAAAGGGTAAATCTACTGTGGCGTCAATCAATCGCTTGAAGGGAAAGTCGTAGCGGACTAGAACCCAAGCAATCAGAGTTCCAAATACGCCATTGAGTAAGGCAGCAAATATTGCTGTAAAAAAAGTTACGTTGTAGGTTGCTAATGCGATATCACTGGTTGCGATCGCCCAAAACCTAGATGGAGGTTCTGTACCCGCTTTCAGGAACATAGCACTTATGGGGATCAGCAACATAACTGTCAGGTATACAATGGTGACTACCCAAGTCCAAGAAACCCGCTCCAATCTCTTCAAAAACGGTGTTTTGCGTTCAACTTCCACAGCAGGAGATACAGTCGTCATAGTCAAAAATTCAAAATTTAAAATTCACAAAGAAGTTTTTTGCCAATAGTTGGTGTTTTTTTACTGACCACCGACTATTGACCGTGCCAATTTTAGATTTTGGATTTTGGATTTTGGATTATTTTCGGTACGAGTAAGACCCCAAGTGTCTGGAATAAATCTAAAATCGTCAATTTAAAATCCTCAAGCTGTGTCCCAAGAGTGGGCGCAGTCAATCCAAAAGACGCTCGCGGACTCGCTAACGCTCCGCTATCGCAAATCTAAAATCCAAAATTGATTGACTAATGACTAATTACCGTTTATTTGCGGCTTGAACCTTATCAAACACACCCCCATCTGCGAAGAACTTCTTATCGATTTCACTCCAACCACCCAAGTCTGCAACTGTACCCAAAGTTTTCACCTTGGGAAATTTGTCTGTAACTTCTTTAGTTTGAGCTATAGTTTCATCCACAGGACGGAATCCCAATTTGACAAACTCTTGCTGTGCTTCTGGGGTATAGAGATATTTCACAAAACCTTCAGCAACTTCGCGGGTTCCGTGCTTATCGACGTTTTTATCTACCACTGCGATCGGATTGTCAATGGATATGTTCACATCAGGAACGACATACTCAACCTTTTCGCCCTTTTGCTTTGCCAAAATAACTTCGTTTTCGTAGTTAATTAAGACATCACCCTGCCCTTGCTTGGTGAATGTATCAGTAGCTTCTCGTGCATCTTTAGGCAAGATTGGCACATTTTTGTAAACTTTCGTCACAAATTCAGTAGCTTTCGCCTCATCGCCACCTGTTTTAATCACCGAATCCCATAGGGCTAAGAAATTCCACTTAGCAACGCCTGATGTTTTGGGGTTAGCAGTAATCAATTTGACACCATCTTTGGCTAAATCTGCCCAGTTCTTGATGCCTTTAGGATTGCCTGAACGAGTGACTATTGCTGCAACTGATTTGGAGACAATACCATTGTTGGGAACTTCTTTCTCCCATCCTGGTTGAATCAATCCAGCTTTCTCAATCTTTGAGGTATCTCCAGCTAGAGCCAAGTGAACAACATCTGCTTCTAAACCGTCGATAACAGCGCGAGTTTGGGAACCAGAACCGCCATAGCTTTGTTTGAAGACGACAGTTTGATTATGATCTTTCTTCCACTGTTCTACAAATTTCGGAATAATTGCTTCGTGAGCTGCTTTGGTGACAGCAAAGGAAACTAGAGTTAATTCAACATTATCTTTGCTGGCAGCTACAGGAGTAGCGCTAGCATTAGGGGTTCCAGGGGAAGAAGAAGTATTCCCAGTTTCTCCACCAGAGCAGGCAGCAAGGGCTACACTCAATGCAGTACCTACCAAAAAGAGTGATACAAAGCCTTTAAGCGAATTTAGTCTGAACCGATACGTTGTATGTTCAGCCATCGCTTGTAATTTTTTCACTGAGCGTTGCCATAAACTCATTCCATTTCCTCCACTAAATCCACAGATAACTGATGGGAATACAGTTATATACTGTTTATAATACTGGATGATTCCATGTATCTAGTTGTAAACACCAAAAAACCCCATATTCTTTACCAAGAACATGGAGATCCTACCAGTTTTATGAACAATTAAAAATGCTTTCAATTTCAACGATCAAATTGCGTAAGCGCAGTCCAAGCTAGGCATCGCAATCATCTCTCTGGTATATCAAGCAACTTGCTATGGAATTAGGTATTGGGCATCAGAGTATCCAGGGCATTGACCTACAGCAGGAACCGCTAAATTCTTATGGTGACTGGGTTTCTGAAACTTAGGGAACTCCAAGAAATAAATTATCCAATATTGTGGGGTGGGCGTCTCGCCCGCCCAGTCTATAGGGCGGGCGAGACGCCCACCTCACAAGAGTTAATTGGATATTTATTTTTTTATTTGGAAGTCCCTTATCTTCTAATCCTCTGTTCCCTAGTCTTTAATTTCTAATGCTCTTTCATGACTCTGAAAAAATAAAATATTTATAAGTCTGCTTAAACCCTCAATTTGTTCTTACTAAGACGTTTCCAGAAATTAAATATGCGTTATGCAGAACTCTTGTAGAGACGTAAAATTAGACTGGCCTTCTCTACCTTCGCGCAGCGTGTCGCAGACAGACGCGATCGCCTCGTTAAGCTAACATCCTGCTGCGCTAACATATCTCTACCAAATACCTCGGCTTTTACTGAAGACTTACGTCATATATTTTACTTGAATTTACTACGAGTTTTCCTATAAAAAAATCAAAATTTTTTGTATAAAAAATAGTTGAATTTTCATAATTAATCTGATAATCTCTTTCTCAAGACAAACAACGGTAATTCGACCGAATTACCGTTGTTTAATCAAGCAACTACACAACATCCAGCTTCCATGACACATCTGCAATTCAAAAAGTTACAAATTTTAGGCATAGTCAAGCAACTATTTTCCCAGAAAAAACCTGTCTCAACTCAAACTTCAGCACTGTTGTTAGCAACTGGCTTAAGTTTCAGCATCTTTATTCCTGTTTATGCGGCGGGTACTAATTCTAAGAATATTTCTGTTAATCAAAAGTCTCAATTGATTAGTCAAGGCGGTAAAAAAGTTGAAATAACTCTGGTGTCTTATGCAGTCACCAAAGCTGCTTATGAGAGAATCATTCCGCAATTTGTAGCGAAATGGAAACGCGAAAAAGGTCAAGATGTAGTAATCAGAGAAAGCTATGGTGGTTCTGGCTCTCAAACCCGTGCAGTAATTGATGGATTAGATGCGGATATTGTCGCTTTGGCGCTAGCTTTAGATACCAAAAAAATTGAAAAAGCCGGACTGATTCAACCAGGTTGGGAAAAGGAAGCTCCGAATAACTCAATTGTTACCCACTCAGTAGTTGCTCTTGAAACTCGTGAAGGTAATCCGAAAAACATCAAGAACTGGAGCGATTTAGCCAAACCAGGGGTGAAGGTGATTACAGCCAACCCCAAAACTTCAGGAGGTGCAAGGTGGAACTTCCTGGCTTTATGGGGCGCGATCGTCAAAAATGGTGGAAGTGAAGCCCAAGCGCTTAACTATGTTACCCAAGTCTTTCGGAATGTCCCTGTGTTACCTAAAGATGCGCGGGAATCCAGCGATGTATTTTACAAGAAAGGTCAAGGGGATGTTCTGCTTAACTACGAAAACGAGATTATCTTAGCAGCACAACAAGGAAAAACTTCACCTTCTTATGTGGTTCCCCAGGTGAACATTTCTATAGATGGGCCAGTAGCAGTTGTGGATAAAAATGTTGATAAGCACCGCACCAGAGCAGTTTCGGAAGCTTTTGTCAAGTATCTTTTTAGTTCAGAAGCTCAACGTGAGTTTGCTAAAGTTGGTTTTCGACCTGTTAATTCTGCTGTAACAAAAGAAGTACAGAATAAATTTCCCAAGATTTCTAAGCTTTATAATGTTCAGAGTTTGGGAGGATGGGATACGATTCAGAAGAAGTTTTTCGAGGACGGCGCAATCTTCGACAAAATACAAAATGGGCAACGCTAATATAGTCTTTCCGATCTAAATTTTTATTCAACAGCTGTTCATAAGTGCAATTTTATGAACAGCCTGTTAAGTATCTAAGTAAGTCGGTGCTAATATTTCTAGCTATGTTAAGGAATTTTAATGTAGTGGCGTGGCAAGGCTACAATGTTGCAATAAATTTTCTTGTAGGGTGGACATCTTGTTCGCCCCGGACGGGCGAGACGCCCATCCCACAAGAGTTAGGTAATGCACTATTTTAGTCTTGCCATGCCACTACAGCTAATTTATATTTCTTCATATACAGTGAATTTTTCTCACCGACTTATTTAGATTTTTGGTGAATATGCAGCAAAATCAAATAACGTCTTGAGTGCAAGAGCAATTACTGTGGTAAGAAATATACGCCGTAACCAGAAGTTGCTAAGTCTGAGGGCAACCCGCGATCCAACAATTCCACCAATAAACATAGTAATACTCAGAATAATACCTAGTTTGTAATCAACTATTCCTTGTGTAAAGAAAATAATGGTGGCAATCAGCGAAGAAAAAATATTGATAAATTTTGTGTTTGCGATCGCCTGTACAAATGTCATCCGAAATAGGCTGACATAAGCTGCTGTGAGCATAGTGACATAGCCACCACTAAAGAAACCACCGTAAATACCAAGCACAAAAGTTGCCACATATCCACCAATTTCTGCTATTGGTGATGGTTTCCCCATTCTTAAAACGATTCCAGCTTTGCGATTGGTGATTGAAAACACGGCAACCACAATCATCAAAATCGAGATAATTAGAGGCATCGATTTTGAAGGTACAACTAAAACAAGTAATGCACCGATAATTGAGCCTAAAAGCGTTAGGGCAATCATGATTGGCAAGCGACTGCGGTCAATTGCTTTTTTACCAATAAAAGGCAATGTGCCACCAACACTCATAAAGGTTAATGCCAGCATATTAGTGGCAAGAGCAATACGCGGTTCAATACTCAATTGCAACATGACAGGGACGGTAATTAAAGAAGTGCTTCCTGTAATGACACTTATGACACTTGTGAGAAAGAAAATTGCAATGAGGAGCAGTAATTGGCTAGCATTCATCAGAGAATTTTATTTTATGTTGTTAGGAATACATTTTCTGCAATGATGTTTGCAGTAAACAGAAATATCTGAAACTCTTGTTTAACATGAGTTAGAGCATTTTCTTGACTATATTAATATAGATACATTTCAGTGTAAAGATATAAATTTTATACCAATAAGCTTGGTATTTTATATAAGCTTATAACAACTAAGTTGGGCAAAAATTATATAAATTGGTAAGTTATATCATGTCCGCTTGATTACTTACTAAACCCTAAGAACCCCACCCCGCGAAAGCTGCGCTTTGTCTCCCCTCCCCGCTTGCGGGGAGGGGCTGGGGGTGGGGTGGAATGACTGTGGAAATCATAACTAATTATGCGGACATGATATTACAAAAGTAATGTACATCTATAACAAAAAGATCCCCGGCTTCTTGAATAAGTCGGGGATCTGAGCCTCTTATTAAAAAGCAAATTAAATAGGATTGCTATTTAATTTATGAACAAAATTACTTAATATAAACCAATACGGTTCAGTTAGGGGGCACTGGCAAAAATTTTGGGTTTTCGAGACGCGATAATGGGTTTTTGAGACGCGATAAATCGTTGTCTCTACAAGTACTTTGGTCTTATCTGAACTGTATTGTAATATGAACATTATGAAAAATAAAACCCATCTAGAAATAATCTAAATGGGCAAAATTGAACAACTACTTATTATTAAGTGAATGCATATTTCATGGGCAAACCGTCCTGAAAAACTAGTAATTCTCCCGGTTGAATTTTTGTCCAAACTTCGTTGTCAGTAAGGGGTGTGGTGGCAATAACAGCAACGCGATCGCGTTCAGTAGTCACCTCTCGAAAATCTACGGTCATGTCTTGGTCAATTAAATGGGCAGCGGCAAAGGGCGCTTGCCGAACAATGTAGCTGAGATTAGTTGAGCAATAAGCAAAAAAGTGTTCTCCATCCGATAATAAGTAGTTAAACATACCCATTTTTGCAATTTTATCAGTAATTTCTTGCAGTACAGAGTATAGTTTCTTTATGTCAGGCTTACCCTCAGGAAAGCGCGATCGCAATGTTTCTAGCATCATACAGAATGCTTTTTCACTATCGGTGTTACCTACGGCTTGATAAAAGCCCAAATTTTCTGGATCAAAATTTGGTAAATTACCATTGTGGGCAAACACCCAATACTGACCCCACAATTCCCTGCGGAAAGGATGGCAGTTGTGTAGGGCAATTTCACCCTGGGTAGCTTTGCGGATATGGGCTATGACATGGGTTGAGTGGATCGGATAACTCCTTACAAACTCCGCTACCGGAGAAGCAATAGAAGGTTGGGCATCTAAAAACATGCGACATCCCTTTCCTTCAAAGAAAGCAATGCCCCAACCATCGCGATGGTCATCCGTTTTTCCTCCCCGTGCAGAAAACCCTTCAAAAGAAAAGCAAATATCCGTTGGAACATTGCAATTCATTCCGAGCAGTTGGCACATGGATGTTGCAGCTCTCAATTTTTGACTAAGGCCTCAGGATCAAGATACTTCACAATGCTGCCTTGATTCTGGAGCGATCGCTTCAATCTTAGAATTTAAGGCTGAGATATGCCACATACTCCCCAACAATTAAGAGTCTGCTTCAAGTTAGCAGCATGACACTACCCTACAAAATGGTAGCGGCGAATATCTGGTGCAGCAGTCACTAAGCCTTCGAGTTTAGCTGCTGCCGCTTGGAAATGAGGTGAATCTAGATGAGTATTTAGGGCTTCTGATGAAGTCCATTCCTCTACAAAAGTAAAATCTGTTTGGTCGTATTGGTTTTGCAAAAGTTCATACTTAATCGCACCTGCTTCCTGTCGGGTTGGCTCAATGAGTTCCAACAGTACAGCTTTTAGTTCTTCTACTTTGTTAGGCAAAGCAGTAATACGGGCAACAATGTGAATAGTTTGGTTTGTCATTTGTCATTTGTCATTTGTCATTTGTTATTTGTTATTTGTCATCAAGTCAAGGTTAGGAATTCTTTCACTGCTCCCCTGCTCCCCTGCTCCCCTGCTCCTCTGCTCCCCTGCTCCCCTGCTCCCCTGCTCTTCTGCCCCTCTGCCTCCCTACTGCTCTGGTATTAATATCTATTAAAACATTTGCTGTAAATATTGTTCATAGCCTAGTTGTTCTAGTTTTGCTTGCTTTGCAATTACTGATTCACATAGGGTTTGACGATATTGTTGCACTTTTTCTAACAATTCTGGTTGATGAGTTGCGAGGATTTTGACTGCTAAAAGACCGGCATTTTTGGCATTACCGATCGCGACTGTTGCCACGGGAATACCACCAGGCATCTGTAAAATAGAATACAAAGAATCTACACCTTGTAAGTTCCGAGTGGCTACAGGAACACCAATGACAGGAAGTGGAGTTAAAGACGCTACCATTCCAGGTAGATGGGCAGCACCACCAGCACCAGCAATAATTACCTTAATACCGCGTTGGTGTGCAAGTTGAGCATATTGCACCATCCGTTCTGGGGTGCGGTGAGCCGAAACGATCGCCACTTCACTCTCAACGCCAAATTCTTCACAAACTGCGATCGCATCTTTCATAGTGGGCAAATCAGAATCGCTGCCCATGATAATACCAACTAAGGGAGTCATAGAATTTTGGATTTTGGATTTTGGGTTTTGGATTAATCGTTGGTTGTTTCATCTAAAATCGGATGAGATTTAGCTCTCTTCGCGCCAGTGTGATGATCCAAGCAACACAAAATCCTGTAGATATTATCAATGCTAGAGTGCCTGGTTACAAAGATTTGCAGATGCTCTTGATTAATCAAGAGGGCATAATTGAGCAAATCTTGCCGATGGGTGGAGTAAAAGCGGATAGCCGTGCATCCGTAATAGATGTAGCTGGCGACTGGATTTCATTGGGTGGCGTTGATTTGCAAATTAACGGTGCTTTGGGATTGGCATTTCCTGATTTGACGGCTGAAAATGCTCATGTACTCCAGAAAATAAGGCAATTTTTGTGGGATGTCGGGGTAGATGGATTTTTGCCGACACTTGTGACAACTTCAGTAGAAAATATTCAGCGATCGCTTGCTGTTATTGCTGATATTATCCCCAGTCAACAGGCAGGTGCCAAGATTCTGGGAGTGCATTTAGAAGGCCCATTTTTGAATTACCAAAAGCGCGGCGCACACCCGGCAGAGTACTTATTACCCCTCACAATTGAGGAGGTAAAGCGGGTTTTAGGGGATTATGCCCATATCGTGAAAGTCATCACTTTAGCGCCAGAGTTAGATCCCACTAGCGAAGTAATTCCATATTTGCGTTCTTTGGGGATTACGGTTAGTTTAGGGCATTCTCAGGCAACATCAGCACAAGGGCAACTTGCCTTTGAACTCGGTGTAACGATGGTAACTCATGCCTTCAATGCCATGCCACCATTACATCACCGCGAACCAGGATTATTAGGGGCAGCAATTACCCATCCTCATGTCATGTGTGGTTTTATTGCTGATGGTGAACACGTTTCGCCCACGATGCTGCAAATATTACTCCGTGCCAGTGATTACGAAAAAGGGTTGTTCCTCGTCAGCGATGCCCTTTCACCTCTAGGGCTACCCGATGGCGTGTATCCTTGGGACAATCGACAAATTGAAGTTAAAAACGGTACGGCACGACTCACCGATGGCACGTTATCGGGGACGACTTTACCTTTATTAGTGGGAGTAAAGAATTTGGTGAAGTGGGGGATTTGTAATGTGGAGACTGCTATTTTACTAGCTACAGATGCACCTAGACAAGCGATTGGTTTACCAGAAATTGGCAAAAGTCAAGCTGCAAATTTATTACGCTGGTATGGGGATGAAGCGACAAAAGAACTAACTTGGCAGCGATTATTGGGCTAAATTTTGCGTCAGAGGTATGGGTACAGCCTATTCTATTGTTAATTGAAATTTTTCACATATAATTTAGAATTCATATACGAGTGCCTACTATGACTAAATATCTAAATAAAATGATAGTTAAATATAGTGTTTTATTTTCTAAGATTTTCAGGTATGCCAGATACTATCCTGAAGATATAATGCGTATACTTCGGTTTTCTGTTTTTCTAGGGTTGTTCTACTTATCTAATTGGCGCTCACCAAATAATACAGAATTTATCAATTTAGTATATAGATACTTTTTATCTGTTCTAATCTCAGAGGAAGAGCTTTCATTCTACACAGATAATCTTGACCAAGGTAATTTTTCAAGAATTCAGGTTATTCTTTCTTATTTAATGTTACCAATTGGGATTGAACAAAAACTCTTTGCTCGAACAGGCATAGAATCACATCACCTTGCAAGGCTCAAACTGGTACAAGAAATATTGCCACCTGCTGAATATATTCTCGATTTAGGAGGTTCTTGCCTTGGTTCCCCAGAAGGTGCTCTCATGGTCATGGGTTATCCCTACAAACCTCAACAGTTGGATATTGTTGATCTACCACAGGAGGAAAGAATTTACGATCTGCATTCTGAGGAACATCCCCAGCAATTCATAACTCCAGATAATCTTACAAAAATTAATTATATCTATCGCTCAATGGCAGATTTATCTTATTTTACAGAACATACCGTTGACCTTGTTTGGTCAGGACAAAGCATTGAGCATGTAACAGAAGAAGAAGCCGAGAAAGTAATTGAAGAAGTCTTTAGAGTCATCAAGCCAGGTGGATCATTTTGTCTAGATACCCCAAATCGCCAGCTTACAAAGCTTTTGGTACGTGGAGGATTTGTACATCCTGAACATAAGATTGAATATACACCTGATGAATTGATTGCAAAAATTCAAAAAGCTGGGTTTATTATCAAAAAAACCTTAGCTATCTCTCCCATGCCCTATAGTTTAAAAACCAAAAAATTTAGCAAACTAGAATTTATTAACAGTGTTGGTTTTTCGGAAAATACAAACCAAGGTTTTTCTTTTTTCATCTATTGTATTAAGCCAGATAGGGATAAATAAACATCAGAGTTGAGAGATTTTATTGAATTATGGTTACAAGGTAAAGTTGATCGTCAAGATCAACTTTGAAAAGATTTAGGCAAGAATTGACTGGTTTAATTTAGCTCTCTAATCTGAACGTCCATAATTTCCATTAGACATCTCCAGAAATAAAATAAGCTGTTCCATATTTAAATTGCATAACCTGGGCGGGCAAGATGCCCACCCCACAAGAGTTATGTTTAAAGGAAGCAACGCCGGATTCCTATTTAGTTTTTGAAAAGCTGAGAAAATCAAAGCCTTGCATCATAGAATTGAGTGCCTCAGTATACTAAGTAAGGCTAACCAACATCAGCAAGTGGCAAGGGAAGATTTAGTCATGTTCATTAATACCTGCCTCTCCTGCACAGGACAGCATGAGTTCTATGGTAATGGTTACGGGCAGCGCGGATCTATTTTTTATTCTATAAGTTGCTCTGTTTGTTGTGCAATGAACAAGAATTGCACATGGAAAAATCGGAACTACGGGAAAATACGACTTTTACAAGACGTGAACACCGATCTAGGCGAATTATTTAGATATATCCCAGTGAGATTCTGTAAATTACGCTTATTGTTGTTTATATAGCCTTTATACTGTAATTAAAGGTATACTTGACCACCTATTTAGATGCCAATAATCAGCTATGGCGTTTAATTTACCAAAAATTCCCAACTGGGTAAAAATACTTATTAGCTTTTTAGTGTCTTTATCGCTTGCGGCTTTTAGTGGTATTATTGGGAACCAAGCAGATAAATTTTTTTCAGAAAAGCTATTGCCTTTAATTAACCAGCCACTACCTATTAGACTATGGGTTTTGGTTTTAGTTTTATTAATTACTCTATTGCCGCTTTCATTGACTGTCATGCATTATCATAAAGCGCATCAAATCGCAATCAAGCTTAACGAACTGGATGAATCGTTACTATTACTTTTGCCTAAGTTAGATGTAAATCCAAACATTCATGAATCACTCAAGCGGTTATTAGAGCAATTTATTGAAAAAACACTTAACATCATGCCACTTTTAGATGGGTGTGGTATTGCTATTTATGCACCAGACCCTATTGATCCAGATTTTTTAACTACTTGGTGTCAATCACAATCACCCAATGAGTATGGAAATAAAGTACGTTTCTATATTGGTAAAGACTCTAATCCAAGAGGGTGTGCAGGTTGTACTTTCATTGACAAAAAACGACGGGTTGTACACTTATCACGTATAGGTAATGTATGGCATCCCGATGATCCGGAATACATTTTTAGCAAAGATAGAAGTGGGAGAATCTTAGATTACGTAACATTGATTACTATACCAATCATCGGTGGTACGGATAGCTTAGGAGTTTTGTGTCTTTACAGCAGGGATTTGACAACTTTTGATTCTAAAGCCACCCAAGAATTACTATTTGTGATTGCTAATCGTCTAGCAGGAGTTATGCTAGTAGCGCGTAATTACCAAGTACAACATTCAATTACTAATTAGAACTTAAGTTTCAGAGTTTAGCGCCAAGGGGATGCCAAAAAACGCCAGATATTTGGTATAATCCTATCTTTGCTAGCTAATTCCAGGGTAACTGAACCGTAATCTGTGCCATACTTACGTTCAGCTTCTTGAAATTGACTTAGACTTTTCTTCCCGCGCATATAATCTTTGGATTCTCTCATTAATAGAGACTGACGTTCTTCGGCTGTTAAACCTTCTATTGGAAAACCTTTCACCTTTTTCATCACTAATTAATAACAATAAATAATCTTACTGGTTTATATTTAGGTTTTATGCGTTTTCTGATAAAAAGCTTATCGCTAGGTATCAGGCTATTTATTATATCTTTATTTTACTCAATTTATCACTAAAACTAGCTATGAGTTCCCTGTAACTTATTATATTCATTGTCTCAGCCTTAGTTAGTTAGTAGAATTTTACTTATAAGCTGACGCGCATCTAAATTTGATAATTTAGCGCCTGAATCCCTTTGCTGCCTTAGATTACCTTATCAAACTATATGACGAATAGTTTATCAGTAATAAGTTAATTGAAATTAATATTAAATAAAATATGGTAAATCTATGATATGTCAAGTAGCAGATGTAGAGCAATCGCTTTGATGTATCTTCGGACTGGGAAAGTTGTTTGTAAACCTACCAACAGACGCAGGAAAACCAGAAAGGGCGGTGATACTACTACTCTACATAGACGTGAACACCGATCTAGGCGATCGCTCTGCTGTTCTTACAATATCTATGTGAGAACAGAAATTTTATTGACTTGGTGTTCTGGTAGTAGTCTCTGACAAGCTACTGCGCCTCTACGTTCCTGAAAAAGCCTATGCAACCTACTAATCCTAACCAATTTACAGAAAAAGCCTGGGAAGCGATCGCCCATACCCCGGATATTGTTAAACAATATCAACAACAACAAATTGAAAGCGAACACCTGATGAAGGCGTTGCTAGAACAAGATGGTCTAGCAACTGGAATTCTCACCAAGGCGGGTGTTAATCTTCAAAAACTGCGCGATCGCACTGAACAATTTTTTCAACGTCAGCCAAAAGTATCAGGTAATAGTACCTCAGTATACTTAGGGCGCAGCTTGGATACACTTCTAGATCGAGCCGATGGATATCGCAAAGAGTTTCAAGATGAATATATTTCAATTGAACACTTATTGCTGGCTTACGCTAAAGATGACCGCTTTGGCAAAGCTTTATTCCAAGAATTCGGTTTGGACGAAGGCAAGCTAAAAAATATTATTAAACAAATTCGGGGGAGCCAAAAAGTGACCGACCAAAATCCAGAAGGCAAGTACGAAGCACTGGAAAAATACGGACGTGACCTCACCGAAGCCGCCCGTAAAGGTCAACTCGATCCAGTAATTGGGCGAGATGATGAGATTCGTCGGACGGTGCAAATTCTCTCTCGCCGCACCAAGAATAATCCTGTGCTAATTGGCGAACCAGGTGTTGGTAAAACTGCGATCGCTGAAGGATTAGCACAGCGCATTATCGCCGGTGATGTACCTCAATCTCTCAAAGACCGCAAGCTAATCGCTTTAGATATGGGTGCTTTGATTGCAGGGGCAAAATTCCGGGGTGAATTTGAAGAACGCCTGAAAGCAGTATTAAAGGAAGTTACTGAATCTGGCGGCAATATTGTTTTATTTATTGATGAAATTCACACCGTTGTCGGCGCTGGTGCAACCCAAGGCGCGATGGATGCTGGTAACTTATTAAAACCGATGTTGGCGCGGGGTGAATTGCGTTGTATTGGGGCAACAACCCTAGATGAATACCGCAAATATATCGAAAAAGATGCGGCATTAGAAAGACGCTTCCAGCAAGTTTTTGTCGATCAACCCAGTGTAGAAGATAGTATTTCGATTTTGCGCGGCTTGAGAGAACGTTATGAAAACCATCACGGGGTAAAGATTTCTGATAGTGCTTTAGTTGCAGCCGCGATATTGTCGAGTCGATATATTAGCGATCGCTTCCTCCCTGATAAAGCCATCGACTTGGTAGACGAAGCCGCCGCGAGATTAAAAATGGAGATTACCTCCAAACCAGAAGAACTCGACGAAATTGATCGGAAGATTCTGCAATTAGAAATGGAGAAGCTATCGCTGCAAAAAGAAAGCGATGCCGCTTCTCGTGAACGCCTAGAAAGATTAGAAAAAGAAATTGCCGATCTCAAAGAAGAACAAAGAACCCTGAATACTCAATGGCAGTCTGAAAAAGATATTATTGACAAAATTCAGTCTGTGAAAAAAGAGATTGAACGGGTTAATTTAGAGATTCAACAAGCAGAACGCGACTACGACCTTAACCGCGCTGCTGAGTTGAAATACGGCAATTTAACCAGTTTGCATCGTCAATTAGAAGCAGTAGAAGCTGAACTGGCAAGCGCTCAAAGAAGTGGTAAATCACTATTACGGGAAGAAGTCACCGAAGCTGATATTGCTGAAATTATTTCTAAATGGACAGGGATTCCGATTAGCAAGTTGGTGGAATCGGAGAAAGAAAAACTGTTGCATTTAGAAGATGAACTGCACCACCGCGTCATTGGCCAAGAAGAAGCAGTCACAGCTGTAGCGGATGCAATTCAGCGATCGCGCGCTGGATTAGCCGATCCCAATCGTCCCATTGCTAGCTTTATTTTCCTTGGGCCGACAGGTGTGGGTAAAACCGAATTGGCGAAAGCGTTGGCGGCGTATATGTTCGATAGTGAAGATGCGCTGGTGCGAATCGATATGTCAGAGTATATGGAGAAACACGCCGTCTCCCGCTTAATCGGTGCGCCTCCGGGATACGTGGGTTATGAAGAAGGCGGACAACTTACAGAAGCAATTCGCCGCCGTCCTTACTCAGTGATTCTCTTCGACGAAATCGAGAAAGCACACCCAGATGTCTTCAATATCTTCTTGCAAATTCTTGATGATGGTCGCGTCACCGATGCCCAAGGTCATAAGGTGGACTTCAAGAACGCTATTATCATCATGACCAGTAACATTGGTTCGCAGTACATTCTTGATGTCGCCGGAGATAACAACCATTACGACGAAATGCGCCGTCGAGTAATGGAAGCGATGCGAAATAGCTTCCGTCCAGAGTTCCTCAACCGAATTGACGAAATCATCATCTTCCACGGTTTAGATAAGAGAGAATTGCGGCAAATTGTGCTATTACAAGTGGAAAGATTACGCCAAAGATTGGGCGATCGCAAAATCTCCCTGAAACTCTCGGATGCTGCACTTGACTTTTTAGCAGAAGTAGGGTATGACCCGGTATATGGGGCGCGTCCATTGAAGCGGGCGATTCAGCGAGAGTTAGAAACGCAAATTGCTAAATCCATCTTGCGCGGCGAATTCAACGACGGTAACACCATCTTTGTAGATGTGCAGAATGAAAGATTGTCCTTTAGCCGTTTACCAGTTGAGGTATTTACTGGATAATTACACCTTATAACTCATACACAAAAACCCGTTTTCTGACAGAGATCGGGTTTTTGAATTATTTTAGGGGAAAAGTGGGAACCCTAAATTATGTTCATCAAAAGAATTGGGGATTAGGAAACTCTTTCCCAGTCCCCAGTCCCCAGTCCCCATTCCCCATTCCCCATTGATAACTAATGATTAGTATAATTACACCAGTTTATAACGGTGAGAAATTTATAGAATCTTGCCTTCAAAATGTCATCAACCAAAATTTTGCAGAAGTTGAGCATATCATCGCCGATGGTGGCTCAACGGACAAAACAATAGATATTATCAAACATTACGCCAATCAATATCCCCACATCCGCTGGATTTCTGAAAAAGACCAGGGACAATCAGATGCGATGAATAAAGGAATTGCTATGGCGCAAGGAGCGATTATAGGCATTTTAAACGTTGATGATTTCTATGAGCCAAATGTTCTTAGCCGCATTTCAGAACTCTTTACAAATCTACCAGAACCTAGCTTGATTGTTGGTAATTGTAATATTTGGGATCATCGAAACAACTTAATTCAGATTAATAAACCTAAACGACTACGACCAGTTGATTTATTGATGGAAAAGCAAATTAATGATGATGGCATGATTGATGTTACTTTTCCGGTTAATCCATCGGCTTACTTCTACCACAAATCATTACATCAAAAAGTTGGAATCTACAAAGTTGCAGAGCATTATGTAATGGATATAGATTTCTTACTGAAAGCAGTTAAAGTAGCTCATGTGAAATATTTTAATGAACTTTGGGGAAATTTTAGATATTATCCAGGAACAAAAACTTTTGATGATTCTACAAATGGAACAAGTCAAACGCGAATCCAACAGTTGTTTAAGGATTATGCTAAAACACTCCCATTAATTGAGCAATGGGAGGTACGTTTGAATCGAATCATACTTTTTATTACATTAAGAATTTTCTATTTTTCTAAGTATCCACAACGATTACCTCAATCGATTCACAATCGATTCATGAAATCGATTTCATATTTCAAACATAAGACAGCAATTACTGGGGACTTAACTCATCCCACAGCTACAAAAACATCGCCTGTATGGCGATATTCTGCGCGTTTGCTCCTTTTTATAAAAAGCCGCAGGGAAATCGAAGTTATTAGTACCAATGACTAAATCGGCGGGAATCCCGCCGATTTTATTGGAACCCACCACTGATTGTTTAGCGAGTCAGACGCTCAAGGATTCGCTTTGCGCGTTCGCTATCAAACGTCTTGATTCTGACCGGAGGCGGAGCGTCTCCGGCTCCGCTTCTGAATTCTTCTTCAATGATTTTTACACATAACTTGTCGCATTTTACGCATATTTGCAGGCAACTCTAAGTTCATTGCTTGTTGAATGAAAATAGATGGAATTGGAATCAGAGGTGTGGCTTGCACAGTATAAGCAAGTATTGTGCCGTTACCGCAATCTTTGAGTTCCAAATTGGCGTCAAAATCTTCAAAAGTCCCTTTTACCATACGAAATTGAATTTGCTGCCCCAGCACTTCTACAACGTTGAGGTAAATTTCCACTTGAGCCGTGAAAAAGAAAAAGGCTTTTTGTGCTGCTTGATACAGACGTTTGACCTCACCTTTTTGTACTACCTCGCTCTTGGTGATATCGGGGAAATATTGCACCCAGCGGGGGTAATCAGTTAATTGCTGCCAAACATGCGATCGCACCATCGGCACGTACATCCACGCTGTCACTGAGCCACCTGATGACTTGTGTGATCGCGTTTCTACCAAAATTTCACCCTGTACCAATAACTTTTGCTTGTCTTGACTCCAAGCCATATCTGAACCTGCAATAATTGAGTCTGATATATAAGACGCAGACATAATGATTTAAGTTACTCCTCAACTCATCCACCTAAATTGAGTTGAAACCACAAGCCATAAAGCTTGATTTAGATCCAACCCATTTAATTTAGTTCCAGTCTAATGCTTATCTTTTCCGGAAACGATGATTTTCTGCTAATTATTTCATTCACTTTACTCTAAAAAATGTGTTTCTTATCACAATCCACACAATTGATACTTAAGTGAAATTTATCGGAAGAATACTTGTAGATGAAAAATTGCGTTATTAACAGCTAGAATGGCACAAACACAAGCTAATATCAAGCACCTTACTCCAAAATTTGGATACCATCTCTCTATTTTTACGTGTTATTTCTGATGAAACTGCCACTTCATCGTAACTTCATATCTTAATTGTCAATATCAAGTGTAATGTTCTGTTGAGTTGAGAGGAAAATTAAGTGAGTCAATCTTCTTTAAATCGTAGATTAATTCAGATTTTTGGTATCCTTCTCGGCATTAGTGTCGCCGTCTGGGTACTGAGAGGATTTGGTATTCTTACTTTTATTCCAGGTGGCATAATTTGGCTACTGCTACTAGGGGCGATCGCGATCGGGATTATCAGTTACGCCCAAAGAACTTGGTGGCGTTTTTAGTCATTTGTCATTTGTCTAAGATACAAGAGTTTTTGGTATATATCGCCCCGCTTCTGGGCGAAAAAACTAATGATATCGAAACTAATTCAAACTACGTCCCAAGGGATGCCTGAGCTTTGCCCTTAGATGGGCGTGGTTTCTCTTGGACTAATAGACTAAGCCTATTTTGACTAATTACCAGAAGTTTTTAATACTTAAACAATGCCAACAATTTACTAGAGGAAACGAACATGGCAAAGTATATATGTACTGTTTGTGCCTATGAATATGACCCAGCAGAAGGCGATGAAGATAGCGGTATAGCACCGAGAACAGCTTTTGAAGATATATCAGACGATTAGGTGTGTCCGACTTGCGGTGCTTCAAAACAAGACTTTGAATTAGTTGAATAGTAAAGATAACAGCTAGCCTAGAAGGTAAGTGCTGTAAAAGAGATATTTTTGAAATTGTTACCGTTACAAATTGTAGTTATTGGGGGTGGGGCAGCGGGATTTTTTGGCGCGATCGCTTGTGCTAAAGCCAATCCTGAAGCCGAAGTTACATTACTCGAAGCCAGTCGCCAACCCCTAGCGAAAGTGCTAATTTCTGGCGGCGGACGCTGCAACGTGACTCACGCTTGCTTTGAATCTGAGGAATTGGTGCAAAATTACCCCAGAGGTGCAAAAGCTTTGCGGGGTGCTTTGACTCGGTTTGGGCCTCAAGATACGGTAGCTTGGTTTGCTACTCACGGAGTCTATCTCAAAACTGAAGCTGATGGGCGGATGTTTCCTGTCACCAATACTTCAGAAACCATTGTGGAATGTCTGATTAAAGCGGTGGCCACATCTGGGGTAAAACTTCGTATCGGTACGCATGTAACTTCAGTGAAACGAACCTCAGCAGATGGGGGGTTTGATATTCTTTTGAAGTCGGGAGAAACGATTAAATGCGATCGCCTACTTCTGGCGACCGGTAGCAGCCTTGTAGGTTATAAAATTGTCCGAGAGTTAGGTCATCAAATTGAACCGCCAGTACCCTCATTATTTACCTTCAACATTGTCGATCAAAAATTGCGGGAATTGGCTGGAGTTAGCGTTAACCCTGCCCAGTTGCGCTTATCTACGGGAGGAAAATCCCAATTACAACAAACTGGGCCATTGCTAATTACCCATTGGGGTTTAAGTGGCCCGGCTGTTTTGAAGCTTTCGGCTTGGGGTGCGAGAGTTCTGCACGAAAGCCGCTATCAAGCCACATTATTGATTAATTGGCTGCCTGGTTTGCACCAAGAACAAGTGCGAGAAAAAGTTTTAGCAGTTAAGGATGAATGGGGAAAGAAAGCGATCGCATTGCATCGCGGCGTTGATCTCCCGCATCGTCTCTGGCAATATATCATTGCCCGTGCAGGTATTACCACAGAAGACCGTTGGGCAGAAATATCTAGTAAAACTTTAAATCAACTAGTGCAAGAACTTACTCAGGGAAAATACTTAATCAACGGCAAAGGAGCCTTCAAAGAAGAATTTGTTACCTGTGGCGGTGTCAACCTCAAAGAAGTCAACTTCAAGACGATGGAAAGTAGGTTAGTTCCTGGTCTTTATTTTGCCGGAGAAATCTTAGATATCGATGGCGTTACCGGTGGGTTTAACTTCCAAAGTGCTTGGACAACCGGTTATTTAGCAGGTATAGCAATGGCGACTAATTCGTAATTCGTAATTCCTATACCGCAAGGGTTTTATTGATTTAGGATGGGTGGTTGACTTCCGCCGTGCTGTACTAGTACTACACAGGGATTATGACAGTTTAAGATAGTTAGTAGTCCGCACTTTAGTTCTTAGAAAATAAGGACTAAAGTCTTTACTACGAATTTATCAAAATTAATGTAGCGGACTTATATAAGGGTTATCGTTAAAGTCTATTCTCAAAAAGACAACTTGAAAATTTTATCTTAGTCCTCTCCTTATCAAATATTCAACTTGTTCTACAAATCCTTCTATCCAATCCATTACAGATTTACTGGACTCTTTGATTGTGATGCCATCGTCATGTAGAAAATAAACACAACAGTCATCTTGTCCATTAGCAATAATAAACCACGGATCTCCATGTAAAGCACAGATACAGAAAGCATTATCAGGTAAAGGTGTACATTCTTCCCCCTCAGCAATGGACTCAAGGATAATCTCTTGCTGCCACTCATTCATCTTAATAAGTTGATCGAAATAAAACTCAAATTCCGATCCTCTAATAAGCTTTCCGGCACTATGCCCAAGTAAGCCTAAGATTTCCCTGTAAGTTCTTGGCAAAACTCCATATTTACTCTCAATGTATGCAATTTCCTCTGGGGTACATCCTTGTAGCTCTTGCTCATTTTTTACTATTTCACTACTAAATAAACGCTCTTTTAATTCTTGGATATTATTAATCATTTCACAACTCGAACTTTCTATAAGATAAAGAATCTCTATCTTAAATTAGGTTAAAACAGCAAATTAAGACTCATCAAGTTAGGTTTTAGCATTAGTATGTACATCGTAGTATACCCCTACTCTTAAAGCTTACTAGCAATAGAGTCTCCGTGTTAACCTCAACTATTTACCTGTTCTTTAAGAACAAGCGATCGCTACTTAACTATATTTACTTATCAAAATTTGTACTAATCTTCTAGCGTTTCCCACCTTGCCACTATACATTCACACCAGCCACCCTAGAGAAGTCAAAATTTTCAGGGTGTATTCGTTTTTTCATAAAAAATATATGAACACTGATAAAAATACGGCGTCTGAAATTACGTTGCAGGGGAGCCAGTATATGTTGCATGGTTTTCCAGTGCTTGGTGTTCCAGATGAGGAGCGTGCCGTAAAATACTTTAGTCTCAATCCATTTCTACCAAATGCCCAGAATCGTTGTCCAATTGAATGTGCCTATTGTGTCTGTCATCAAGATCGTGACTGGCATCACTATCCACAAAATTTTCAGGAAGTCTCAGCACCAGTTGACCTGCTTGATTCTTTGCTAGACTGCATTTTTGCTACCCAGGAGGGACAAAAGGGCTTTCCGATTTCACTATGCGACTACTCCGATCCCTTTATTCCAGCCCATCGAGAACGTGTACTATCAATTTTGGATGCACTAATTGACCGCAAAGCTGCCAACATAGTTTACATCACCACCAAAGTCCATCCTGGTCAATCTTTTCTAGAGCGACTCAAAAAAACTCTACAGCGACCTCATTCACTTCGGGTTACTGTCTTTGTTAGTTTACCACCCTTAAAACCAGGCTATGAGCAAGCCTCAATTCAGAGTCGGGTACAGTTGTTGCAAGATTTAGTAAATCTTGGCATTCCATGTTGTTGGTATCTGCGTCCACTGGTTGAAGAGTGGTTTGATGAAGCTTTAATGTGGCAATTAGCACGCACACTATTACCCCATGTTTCCCATCACGTTATTCTGTCTGGGCTTGTCATGTCTGAAGAGATTGAAACGAGTCTGTTAAAACAGGAATTAATCGTTCCAGAATGGGATCGTACACAACCAGGACGTAAGCAATACTTGTCATTGGAATTTGAGTCAAAATTGCGCTCAATTCTCAGCACTGTTGCTAGCGAGCAAAATACTTCTCTGGGCCCAGTGATGGGACATCGGCTATGCGGTACTAACGGTAATCACGCCTATGGCTGCTTGATGTGCGCCAAACAAAATCGTTATTGTCAGCTTTTTCAACTTCATCACTATGGTGAAACGATCGCTGCTGAAGATAATCAACGCCTCAAGACGCTACTGAGACAAGATTCCCAAAAATTAGGCTCATCTTTACAACGAGAGCCATCAACAGAAGAATGTCGGTGAAGTATTTCAACCTGAAGCGAAGCTAGGAAAGGTCTGATTGTCTGATTGGGGAACTGCAAGAAATAAATTATCCGATATTGTGGGGTGGGCATCTTGCCCGCCCAGTTTCTTATAGGCGGGCAAGATGCCTACCCCACAACAGTTAATTGAATATTTTTTTATTTGTCAGTCCCTTAACTACCCGTCTACAAAATTATTGTACTGGAGCATAAAGAGGGAGAATTATCTTGCTATCGTAGATTAATTTTGAATACACCCAACAATGAAGTTCAGCGAAATCCTCCGCCAATTTGGTGACACGGCTACTCATCATAGCCTGACTAACGACCCAGACCGTGACCCAGAGATTACAGGGGTAGCAGCCATTGATGAAGCTACCAACGGTACTATCAGCTACGTTGAAGGGGCAAAATTTGGGTCTTTTATCAGCAAAACCAATGCTACTGCTTTAATTTTGCCCCAGGACGAAAAATTGCAGCTGCTTGCAAACGAGAGCGGTATTCTCTGGATAGCGACCTCAGATCCGCGACTGTTATTTGCCAAAGCGATCGCTCTTTTTTACCAACCATATCGCCCCATTCCAGAAATTCATCCCACCGCTGTGATTCACTCCACCGCCAAAGTTGGCAGTGATGTTTATATTGGCCCCCATGCTGTGATTCAACAAGGGGTAGAAATTGGTAATGGTGCAATAATTCATCCGAATGTGGTGATTTATCCAGACGCCAAAATCGGCGATCGCACCATCTTACACGCCAACTGTACCATCCACGAACGCACCCGCATCGGTGCTGATTGCGTCATTCACAGTGGTGCTGTCATCGGTGCAGAAGGCTTTGGTTTTGTTCCTACTCGGACTGGTTGGTTCAAAATGCAACAATCTGGCTACACAGTCCTAGAAGATAGCGTCGAAGTTGGCTGCAATACCGCCATTGACCGCCCAGCCGTCGGAGAAACACGCATCGGTAGCAGTACAGTCATTGATAACTTAGTCCAAATAGGTCATGGTTGCCAAATCGGTTCTGGCTGTGCGATCGCCGGTCAGGCTGGTATGGCTGGCGCTGTCAAACTTGGGAATCGGGTAATCTTAGCTGGGCAAGTAGGAATTGCCAATCAAGCGAAAATGGGTGATGGTGCGATCGCTTCGGCTCGAACTGGCATTTTACACGATGTTCCACCAGGAGAAATTGTCTCTGGAACTCCAGCCATTCCTCACAAACTATATCTCAAAGCATCTGCTATTTATAGTCGTCTGCCAGATATCTATCAATCGCTAAAACAATTGCAACGTCAAATCAAAAATAACAATGATTAAAATGATACAGCAGTTTTCTTTTGCATGAAGCACAAAGCTCAGCTCCCCGATTTTTTGAAGAAATTGGGGAGCTTTTTATAAGAAGAATTCAGAATTCAGGAGCGGAGCCGGAGACGCTCCGCCTCCGGTCAGAATTCAGTATTAATTCTGTACGAGTAAGTGATAGCGCAGCGTAAAACCTTCTTTACGAGAGACTCCGCTAACGCTTAGAGGGAGTCGAGTCGCATCTGAATATTGGTTAAAAGCGAGTGGAATGGTGGGCGAAAAAAATTAAAATATTCTCGCCTGAAAACTCTATCCCTTTATGGGTATAGTTTTCAGAATTCAGAATCCTGAATTCTGAATTCTGAATTCTGAATTCTGTATTCTGACTCCTGTTTTATTCGTATGCCACTACCAATAAACTAAAATCCTAATTTTTCCAACACTGGCTTTGTGGAAACAACATGACGTTCTAAACCCAGTTCTTTTGGACTAACCCCAAGTGCTAAAGCAATCAACTGGGGTAAATGCAACACTGGTAAACCTAGTTTCTGTCCAATCACCTTTTCTACCTCTGGCTGACGGGAATCTAAATTTAAGTGGCACAGAGGACAAGGCGTAACTATGCAGTCAGCACCAGATGTTAAAGCATCCTGAATATGCATCCCCGCCATCTTGAAAGATTGGGTAGTGGCATAACTAGAAAGCGGCCAACCACAACATTGTGTTCGACCTCGGTAATAAATAGGTGTTGCACCCACCGCCCGAAATACATTTTCCATTGCTTCTGGTTGGAAGGGGTCATCGTAGGGCATGGATTTTTGGGCGCGGAGGAGATAACAGCCATAAAAAGCCGCACATTTTAATCCACTTAACTTCTGAGTGACTCGTTTGGTAATTTCCTCTAAACCGTAATCTGTTACCAAGGCATAAAGAAGATGTTTAACGTCAGTACTACCGCGATAAGGCGAACAGCCTTCTTTATGCAGCAAGCCATTAACCTGTTCAATGTAGACAGGGTTAGAAGTTTTACATTCTTTGAGGTGTTCATTTACATGACCAATGACACCTTGACAAGTGCTGCAATGGGTAAGTAAGGGCAGATTTAATTCTTCTGCTAAAGCGATATTTCTGGCGTTGACTGTATCTTCTAGTAGTTGGGAATCTTCTTTAAATGTGCCGGAACCGCAGCAAGCAGCTTTTTTAAGTTCAACCAGTTCAATACCTAGTGCTTGAGTAAGCGCTTGAGTTGACTGGTAAAGTTCCCGACAGGCCCCTTGGGCAACACAACCAGGGAAGTAAGCGTATTTGAGTGTCTGAGATACCATAGAAGTATGCTTGGGTTAGAGCGATCGCTCTAAACAATAACTGTTTTATCATCTCTTGTTAGCACTAAAATTCTGATGTTTGACGTTTAGCAACCCTTTAACCGTCTAGGTTCAAAGCTGTAGCATCGCCATATTCTGATTGCTATCAAGGCTGTAAATACCGATCGAGACATTGTAAAAAATTTTAGCAATAATTGGAAAAACAAAGTATTTACACAGTATCGGCGATGGCGTAGCCTGCTCCACTGCCAAATTTTTCCAGAAAGCTTACCCCGTTTATTTTCGGAATGGCAGAGGTTTTCTGATAGAAAAACTCTTGACAGTATACGGGCGATCGCGCTTGACGATAAGATGTATATGCTAAAAACAATATCTCCTCTAAAGAGTAGATCGTAGCAAGTGGTTAAGGACTTTTATTTATGAGCCAAGTGGAACTTTTTGATAAGGTCAAGAAAATCGTCGTTGAACAATTGAGTGTTGAACCCCCTGATAAAGTCACACCACAAGCCAAGTTCATGGAAGACCTGGGAGCAGATTCCCTGGATATTGTTGAGTTGGTGATGGCCTTGGAAGAAGAATTTGAAATCGAAATTCCCGATGAAGCTGCCGAGCAGATTACATCGGTTCAAGACGCAGTAGATTACATCAATAACAAAGTTACCGCATCAGCTTAATTGGGGATTGGGGATTAGGGATTGGGGATAGGGAAGATTTTTCCCCGTACTTAGTCACCTTTGGGTAACGCTCTTAACGTAGCTAATGCCAGTCGCTCTAAGTCTGGAAATCCGACGCCAGTCGTTCATAAAGGAAACCTTTAAGACCGCGCTGGCTTACCAGTACCTAGTCGCTAGCCTCGAATTTTTTGCCTGCTGCTTTTTCGCCATTTTTAACTGAATCATGACAGATCATACACGTAAACGCGTTGTTGTAACTGGTGTTGGCGCGATTACACCTATAGGTAACACAGCAACAGAATATTGGGATGGATTATTAAGTGGACGCAATGGCATTGACTACATCACATTATTTGATGCGTCTCGCCATGATTGCCGGATTGCTGGTGAGGTGAAAAACTTCGATCCGCATGATTACTTGGAGCGTAAAGAAGCCAAGCGCATGGATCGGTTTTCCCAGTTTGGGGTTGCGGCAGCACAACAGGCTCTATCTAACGCGGAGTTAGTGATCAATGACCTGAATGCAGAACAGGTCGGTGTCATGATCGGTTCTGGCGTTGGTGGCATTAAGGTATTAGAAGACCAGCAAACTATCTACCTCAACCGTGGCCCCGATCGCTGTAGTCCATTCATGATCCCGATGATGATCGCCAATATGGCCGCAGGATTAACGGCAATTCACACGGGTGCGAAAGGGCCAAACTCCTGCCCCGTAACTGCTTGTGCTGCTGGCTCCAACGCCATTGGAGACGCTTTTCGCTTGATTCAAGGGGGATATGCCCAGGCGATGATTTGCGGGGGAACAGAGGCAGCTGTCACACCATTGTCGATAGCTGGGTTCGCCGCCTGCAAGGCACTCTCTTTTAACAATGACGATCCAGCCCATGCTAGCCGTCCCTTTGACCGCGATCGCAATGGATTTGTCTTGGGTGAAGGTTCAGGAATTTTAATTCTCGAAGAACTGCAACACGCCATCAGTCGCGGCGCTCACATTTATGCCGAAATGATCGGCTATGGTATGACCTGTGACGCCTACCATATCACCTCCCCAGTACCCGGTGGACTTGGAGCCGCGAGAGCCATCGAACTAGCCCTCAAGGATGCTGGCATAACTCCCGAACAGATTAGCTATATTAATGCCCACGGTACTAGCACCTCAGCTAATGATTCAACTGAAACCTCAGCAATCAAAAAAGCCTTGGGAGAATATGCTTATAAGGTGGCAATTAGCTCCACTAAATCGATGACAGGTCATTTATTAGGCGGTTCTGGCGGGATTGAAGCAGTAGCAACAGTACTAGCGATCGCTAATGACCAAATTCCCCCGACAATCAATCTGGAAAATCCCGATCCAGAGTGTGACTTAGATTACGTTCCTCACTCTAGCCGCGCTCAAAAAGTTGAGGTAGCAATATCCAATTCTTTCGGATTTGGCGGTCATAATGTCACATTGGCTTTTAAAAAATACGTTTAAAAGGAGTCAGGAGGCAGGAGGCAGGGGAAGAAGCAAGGGAGGAGAGTTTTCCCCTCTGCCTCTTTCCAATGCCCAATGCCCAAAGTATCAGAACATTCGGATATAAAGTAAGCGTTCAGCATGACCCAATTATCAGCTTGATTTATCACCACAAACTCAGGAGATCCCGCTTGTCCATCCACAAGCGGGAGTGGGATGATGAAGATAGTGTGGGGAATCTAAAATTACCCCAGCAAAAGAATCTACGAAGAGTGCTAACCCGTCGTTAAAAACAAGAGATTATGACTGTTGCAACCCAATCCGCCAAAGAATTGTCCGTCGAAGAACTGGCTATTAACTCGATCCGCTTCTTGGCTATTGATGCCGTAGAAAAAGCAAAATCGGGACACCCAGGACTACCAATGGGCGCGGCTCCCTTTGCTTTTGTACTTTGGGATCGCTTTTTACGCTTTAATCCCAAGAATCCCAAATGGTTTAACCGCGATCGCTTTGTCTTGTCTGCCGGTCATGGCTCAATGTTGCAGTACGCCCTGCTCTACTTGACAGGCTACGACAGTGTAAACATTGAAGATATTAAGCAATTCCGTCAATGGGGTTCTAGAACTCCCGGACACCCAGAAAACTTTGAAACAGAAGGTGTGGAAGTCACAACCGGCCCCTTAGGTCAGGGAATTGCCAATGCAGTCGGTTTAGCGATCGCCGAAGCTCACCTAGCTGCTAAGTTCAACAAACCCGATGCTAAAATTGTTGACCACTACACTTACGTAATCGTGGGTGATGGTTGTAACATGGAAGGCGTTTCTGGTGAAGCTGCTTCTTTTGCGGGACACTTGGGATTAGGTAAACTAATTGCTCTGTACGACGATAACCACATCTCAATCGATGGTTCTACAGATGTAGCATTCACCGAAGATGTTTCCAAGCGCTTTGAAGCTTATGGCTGGCACGTCCTCCATGTCAAAGATGGCAATACCGATTTAGCCGGAATTGAAAAGGCGATCGCCGATGCTAAAGCTGTCACCGATAAGCCAACTTTGATTAAGGTGACAACCACCATCGGTTTCGGTTCCCCCAACAAGGCAAACACTGCCGGTGTTCACGGTGCAGCCCTTGGTACAGACGAAGTTGCCTTAACTCGGAAAAATTTGGGTTGGGAATACGAGCCTTTTGAAGTTCCAGAAGCAGCCCTGAATCACTTCCGCAAAGCAGTTGAGCGCGGTGCTAATTACGAAACTGAGTGGAATAAAACATACGCCGACTACAAAGCGAAGTATGCCCAAGAAGCGGCTGAATTTGAAAATTACATTAGTGGCAAACTAGCCGACGGTTGGGATAAAGTACTACCAACCTACACCCCCGAAGACAAGGGTTTGCCCACCCGTAAACACTCAGAAATTTCTCTGAACAAACTAGCGGCTGTTGTCCCTGGGCTAATTGGTGGATCGGCTGACTTAACCCACTCCAACTTGACCGAACTCAAAGGTATCGGTGACTTCCAAAAAGGAGAATACCAAAACCGTAACATCCACTTTGGTGTTCGGGAACATGGTATGGGCGCGATCGCTAATGGCATAGCGCTACATGGTTCGGGATTGATTCCCTATGCAGCCACCTTTTTAATCTTCACCGACTATCAGCGTGCTGCTATCCGCTTATCTGCCCTCTCCCGCGCTGGCGTGATTTGGGTAACAACCCACGATTCAATCGGACAAGGTGAAGACGGCCCCACACACCAACCAATTGAAACCATCGCTTCCCTGCGTGCTATTCCTAACCTGACAGTAATTCGTCCCGCAGACGGAAACGAAAGCTCTGGGGCTTACAAAATAGCAATTGAAAGGGCAAGCCAAAACGCTCCTACCCTATTGGCGTTCACTCGTCAAAATGTCCCCAATTTGGCAGGTACATCAGTTGAGGGCGTAGCTAAGGGTGGATACACCGTGGTAGATAGCGAAGGTACGCCTGATATCATCCTGATTGGCACTGGTTCCGAATTGAGCCTCGCCGTCACCGCAGCCGAAAAACTCAAAGCTGAAGGCAAGAAAGTCCGTGTTGTCTCACTACCCGCATGGGATTTGTTTGACGCACAAGATGCAGCTTATAAAGAGTCCATTCTGCCGAAAGCTGTCACCAAGCGTTTGTCTGTAGAAGCTGCTAGCAGTTTCGGTTGGCACAAGTACGTTGGTACTGAAGGCGATACTGTTAGTATCGATCGCTTTGGTGCTTCCGCTCCTGGTAATGTTCTCCTAGAGAAATTTGGTTTCACAGTTGATAATGTATTAGCTAAAGCAAAGGCATTGTTGGGTTAATAGCAACAGAATATTTTCAAAATTGTGTGGGGTGGGCATCTTGCCCGCCTTTTTTTTTACGCAGAAGGGCGCTGAGGGAGATTGTTTATAATTAAAATAATTATTTGATGAACGGAGGGAATTATGCCAGAAGTTGCTAATTATCATCAAGAACTGAATAACCGCATATCACTAATCGTTGAAAAGCTCATTAAAGGTAATAGCTTATATCAAA
Organism: Nostoc sp.; assembly: GCF_036916655.1. Taxonomy (GTDB): domain Bacteria; phylum Cyanobacteriota; class Cyanobacteriia; order Cyanobacteriales; family Nostocaceae; genus Nostoc. The sequence goes on along the minus strand of NZ_JBALFY010000003.1, from coordinate 44,208 downwards.
CTAAGTTAAACCAACAGGAAATAATAAAAATGTTGACAGAACTCTTTGGGCAGCTTTCACCAGAAGAAATGAGAGCTATTACCGACTATGAACTGACCCGCAGAATTGATAAGGTTCTTATCTTAGAAGCAGTTTCCGGTACGTTAAATGATTTGACCCCAGAGCAAATCAAAATGTACGATGAAGCAGTAAAGCGAAAATAGATAAAGTGACTTATTTATTAGATACAAATATTGTTAGTTACATTTTGAAGAGAAATACAACTGTTAGTAGCAAATTACGGGATGCTAATCGTTCAGGAGAAGAAGTATTTATCAGTTGCATAACTTATTATGAAGTTAAAAGAGGACTTTTGTATGCAAATGCTACAAGGCAGCTAGGGGATTTTAATCAGTTTTCTAGAAAATATGAAGTTTTATTCCTGGATGATATAGAAATTATTGAAAGAGCCTGCGAAATCCATGTGGATTTGCAACGTAGAGGTTTGAAGAGACAAGAACAAGATATATTGATAGCGGCTACAGCGATCGCACGCGGTTTAATTTTGGTTTCTAATGACTCTGACTTGCTGCGAGTTGAAAGACTAAGCTTGGAAAATTGGTTAGTTTAGTTATTTTGCCAACTATCTTGAGATAGATAGGGTAAACACTACGCGCTTTTTCATGAGAAATCCCTTGCTAGGAATGAAAACTTCTAAACGCATATTTTATTTACTTTGTCAATAGGTAATCCCTAGTATGGTCTAATAAATCAGCAAGGCCTTCTGTAGACTGAATCTATCTTCATGCTTTCAGTAGATGTAGTTAGACCTTGCAAATGTAATAATATATGTGTACTCGAACAATAAATAGTTGCTGTTATTCAGATGAAAAAATCTTTTATCAGATTTCAGTAACTTTGGTTTTTAGCCAATTGTTTGATGTTTTGAGAAGGTAATACAATGAATAAAATCCTAAAACGCACACTTCTACCCAGCCTCATGGCTGCAAGTTTAGCTGGTGTAACTTTAGTTCCCGCCAAACCCGCTGCTGCTGATGACCAAGTACTGAGAGATGCAGGTATTGGTGCTGTTACCAATGTTGTAACCGGAGCTGTTAGGGGAAATGGTAGTGTATTAGGCAATGCTGTTAAGGGTGGTGTGACTGGTGCAGCCGTAAATGGCGCAAATGGTCTGAGAAACACTCGCGGTCGCCGTCACCGGAACCTTGGTCAAGATGTCGGAGTCGGTGCAGGGGCTAGCGCAGTAACAGGCGTAGTTACTGGCGATAGCAGAGATACCCTGGGCAATGCTGTTGATGGTGCCGCTGTCGGTGCAGCAATCCATCTATTAACCAATGGTAAATAATTCGTAAAGTCATCAGCTGAAATATTTTCCAACGGTTAACGAACTTATCTCTCCCTAGTTCCTCTCTCTCCTAAAAGGAGCAAGCCAACCTCTCTTCCTTAGTAAGGAAGGGAGGTTAGCGCGTTAGATTTATATTGAGATATATGTCAACTGTCAAAATCGTATGATGATTAGACTCAATACACCTAATACATAAGACCTAACCCTTCAACGCCTTTCTAAAGTTTCGACGATAGGATTGATTTGTAATAAACAAAGCCGGCCATAGCAAAGATAAACGAATCCGATTACTCAAGGCTGGATTAAAATTAGTCCGCTCAAACCCATTCCAGAACTTCAAAACGCCGACTCCGTAAACGACTATCAAGGCAAAAATAATAAAGTTACCCATTCCCATCAACTCCGTTAGTAACTGACAGAATTTAACTTAAGTTTTACCACACGAGGTAAGCACTTCATAACCAACACCGAGAAGGTATCAATAAACTCCTCAGTCTCTAACATCTAAGTTCAGTTAAATACACATTCTCTTATTCCAGTGTAGAGTAGCTTCACCCTTTGCAACTAGTTATCAGTGGTGGCAAGCTAGTCAAAGGATGTAAAAAACATCATTTCATCATTGATATACTGAAACTGTCATCGCGCTAGTTGGAGGCTCAATATTTTGCACCTGTTGTCCAAAGGCTTGAGGCGGGCTAGATAGTAATGAAATTGCCCTGATTATCCTTATGCTGCATCTACCCAATAAAGATAATATAGTTCATCACTCGTCCAGCTTCTCTCAAAATCTTTGATTGGAACAATTTTCAAATCATTGCGGTTGACATTCAGTTTTTGATTTAAAATCAGCAAAATTTTCTTTCGCTCATCTTGATTCTTGAGGAGAAAATTAATTTGGCTTAATATTTCAGCTTGTTCGACATATTGACGACCTTTTTTAAATAGGGTAAAGCTTCCCATTTTTTGAAGCTCAGGATAGTAAAAATTTCGATTGAGGTAACCCGATAAAGGAGCCATATTTGCATCTCGACTAGCAACAATAAACTCATTATCTAACCCAGCTTTTTGAATATATTGAACTGTTTCCAGACTTGCAGAAAATGGTACAACTAAATCTCTAGAAAAACTAGAAATACCTCCTAAAAACTGGACATAAAAAATTAGCATCAAAGCAATATGATGCCATTTTTGAACAAAAATAATTGAATTTGGCCGAACAAAAAAATTATTTAGTATAACTATAGACTCTTGATAATAACTTCCTAGCCATAAAGCCGCTATCAGAACTAAATAGAAATGTCCAAAATGCCGAGGCATACCTGTAAATCTGAAGTATGTAAAGGCAAATATTATAGAATTACCTATAATGTAGAAAAACAATGGAACTGGCTTTTTAGATAATTTAAGTAAGGTTAAAATTACAATAAAGAGAGCAATTGTCGCACATATAATTAAATCCAGCCATCTTTTGTGTTGAGGAATAATTAATAAATAACCACCAAATATTCTACCTATGCTTCTCAATAAATGACGGATATCTAATTGTATTAGCCAACCATTACTTAACCCACCATGAAGATAACTATCTGTCGGAGGAGTAATAATATAAATGGATAAAATAAACGAAAATGTGATAACTAAAATACTTAAAAATAAGTCGTATTTTTGGCATTGACTAAAATACATCTGGCGATGTTCACTATCAAAACAAAATTCAGCTAGCAAAGTCAATGATAGAGAAAATGCTACCAATAAACCATAAGCACTACTATTTGCTAGTAAAGCCAATAAAATTGCCAAATAAGTATAAGTTGTTTTCCTGGATGAAAAAACTGTACAGAAGGCAAAAATAAATAACATACTAAAAGCATAGTTTCGAGAAATTAAAAGATATTCGTAAAAAGGAAAGAAACCAAAGGAAAAAAGAAACTTTTGTTGATAGTTAAAAGGACTATATAGGCAAAAAAGAGTAACCGAAACAACAGTAATTGCCAAATGAAAAATTTGCATAATAATAGGATTGTCAACTATTTTTCTCAGAAGTTCCAGAGAAAAATACCATAGAAGAGGATGGCCTTCATAACGAATATTTGCAATTAAATTCCCTAGAGATTTACTATCTCTGACAATGAGCCAGGGATTTAGTTCATCTCGCCACATCGAATGGTTGAGAATACCTATTAAACCAAGAACAGAAAAAATAATGATAATAAACCAAGGAGAATGAAAAGATAATTTTGAAGTATATTTGATGATTTTTTGGTTTAACATTGTTAGTTAAAAATGAAATTTATTTTGAGCAAAGATGTTGCCACAGATTGTTATTACAATCTGTGGTAAAACTTATTAATTTATAAAATAATCTCCTGATTCTTTAATTTTTCTCTATATTCTACTTATCGTAGCTTTCTGGTATACCCACTGGTGATAAACCTGCGATCGCTCGTAAATTTTGGCAACGAATCAACTCGGTAAAATTGAAACTAGCACGCCCTTCAATTTTAGCTACCGCTTCAATTGCAGATAATAGGTGCTGTGCTGCTTCAGCTTCGGAATAACCGCGTCTCTGTGCTATTTTAATCGCAGCAGCATCGGCATTTAACTCTGACTCTTGAGATTTATTAGTACGCCAGATCCGAAAAGCCGCGATCGCACTTAATCCCCCAGCTACAGCTACACCCACTACATCTGACTGTGCTGCTTCCAAGAATCCACCTAACAACCCGGCTAATACCGCACCTTGATAAATATCGGGTTTAAACCACTTTACCCCCGTTAACCAGCTAACCATTTGCAATAGCAGCAAGTCTCGTTGCGGCTTTGTCAAGCGACGCCACAAATCGAAATTAATATATATCGGTCGCGCCTGATTCCAGGGTTGGGGAAAGGAGGCGTCAATCACTTTTGCCTGTTCTGGCTTACTAACAAGTTTTGTCGTCATCCGACCAGAAGCAGGCATCACATCTAACAAACGGCGAATTTCAACATTTGGCTCCATAAGTTTAATTATTAGCCATAATGTGCATAGTAACTAGCTATGTAAAAAATAAACTTTTCGTGTTAACCTTTGATTTGTGAGATGCGATCGCGGTCTTATCAGAATTCCGAATACTCCACCCAAAAAGGGATAGAGTTTTAAGGCAGTGTATTTAATACTTGTTTCGCTTAACTCCGGGCGGGGTTTTAACCAATATTCATTACCCAGCCGTACAGAATTCAACCCTGAATTCTGACTTCATAAAAATATTGATTAAGCAGTTTGATCGTGTGGCGGAATTTTATAGTATTTGTTTGCCGCCCAATTCAAAACCTCAAAGTTTTGGATCGCAATTGAGACTACACTTGTAACTACATGGATGCTTTTGCTCCCCTCCCACCTGAATGGACAAATCAGGCAGTACATGCATACAATTTTTGCTGTCCTAACTGCCACTCAAGTAGCCTAGAAGCTGAAAAAGTTTGGCTAAATCGGCGATCGCCTGTACTTACAGAAGACCGTCGTCGCAAATGGCAAGAGTTCTACTACTGTCACTGTGGTTCTGTATGGTGGGCTTGGAGTAGTGATCGCCCCCCAAAAGATATATCCAATCAGCCAGATTATAATCCCACATAGCCAACACTAGCTAATTTTCTTCTTAAACAAAAGCCCACGTTGAGGTGGGCTTTTGTTTATCTAATTCTGAGCTTGAGATTTCATCACCAATTTTAGAAGGTGAAGGTAGTACGTAGAGTACCTACATATTCAGTGTCGTTATTGTTGTTATTCTCTGGATTGAAAATTACCAACAAACCAGGAGTGACTTGAATATTGTCCGAAACCTTGTATTTGTAAAGACCCTCTAAGTGATAAGAAGTACCAGAGTCAAAAGGACTACCTGTTTTTACGTTACCACCAGTAACTTTGGGTGGTTGACCAAAGATAATACCTAAAACGTTGCCTTCTTTGCCAAAGTCTCTTAAAGCAAGTGTTGCACCGTAGTACCAAACCTCTGCATCTCTAGGTGCACCAGCAAGAGTAGATATAGTTGTGTAACCTCCCCAACCACTAAGAGCCAACTTAGGGCTAAATAGGAACGTAGCTTCTACACCGTAATTGTTGGATTCAGCTCGAATACCAGCCACAGTCGCAAAGGGGCTATTGGCAAAAACACTACCTGTACCTTGGAAGAAGTTGTTAACAGCATTCCCAGCTAGGTAGCTATGGGCGTAGGTCAGACCAATATTCAAGGCTTTGCTGGGTTTGAAAGATACCTGTCCGAAGATAGTATTATCACCATTGAACAGCCCGTTATTAGCGGCGGGATTATTAGCACCAAAGAGACCATTACCACTAGAAGGTGCTAAATAAGCACCAGTAAAGCTAATAGGGCCGTTAGGATTTAAAGTAACAGTCAAACCAGCACCATTCTGACCTTGACGGTAGATGGGGCTAAAACGTCCGTAACGAGAAAGAGCGCCTGTACCACTGCTTCTAAAGTCAGGATTGAAAACATCAACGTTTTCGTATAACTCACCACCAGTAGCATCAACTTTGACACGCACTGAGTCTTTAAAGTTGAAAGCATAGTTGAGTTTATCTATGCTAACGCTGTTGTCTGCGGTAGTCACGTCATAGGCCAAGCGGGTCATGTTAGTACCAGTCGCGCCAGTAGTGGTATTATTATTGATGATATTCCCGGCAGTTAACCGAGTTTGCAACTGGTCTTTACCAGTGAAACTGGTGTACAAGTTCAAACGAACTCTATCCCCAAAAGTCGTGTTGGAATTCAAGGGAGTATTTGAATTACCAGATCTAGCAGCTATGTTCCCACCAAAAGGCTCAGATATGTTGAAAATTGCTTCCCCAACCAACTTGGTGGTAGTCGAGAATTGATTAGCTTCTAACTCAGAAGTGCGGGCTTCTAAACCATCCACACGACCGCGCAGAGTTGCTAATTCAGCAGAATATTCTTCTTGTAAGCGCTGTAAAGTAGCTAAATCTTGTTTGCTGACCAAATCGGCTGTAGCTGTAGCAATCAATTCGTTAACCCGATCTAAACAGGCATTCAAACCTGCGGCAAATTCGTAACGGGTCAAAGCACGATTCCCACGATAAGTACTGTTGGGATAACCTGCAATACAGCCGTAGCGCTCAACCAAGGATTGTAAAGCTTGGAATGCCCAATCCGTGGGCTGTACGTCCGAAAATTGCGAAACTGATGTTACCTGATCTATATTGTTAGACTCTTGAGCTTCAGATAACTGGGAAACATCTGTTTCGTTAACTTCAGCAGCTAAAGCACTATTCGCAGCGAAAAATGCAGCAGCCAGCACAACCGGACTAACCTTAAAAAGATTCCAGAATCGTTTTGTCATGTTATTTACTCTCACTCACACCTACTAATCTAATCACGGTAAAATGCTTAAAACACTTTACTTTCAGGAATTTTACACACAATCACAGCGACGATTATACCTTTATCCTGTGAGAAATACAAGTCATTTAATATAGTGCTGAACTATAATTTTTAATTAATTTATTTGGTGAGCGCAAAATAATGCGGCGTTTGTGACGTAAGACTGTTCCTTCCTCCTCCAACTGTTGCAGGAGTCGGGTAACTGTTACTCGCGTAGTATTTAACACTTCAGCAATATCTTGATGGGTAACATTTAAATCAATTAATTTGCCTTTATCTATATCACGTCCAAATTTTTCACTTAACCATACCAAAAACTGCCATAAACGTAGCGAAATTGGTTTGCGATGCACAATACTTAGTAGATCCTCTGCCTGTTGAATGTGAGACAACAAAGCATTAACATCTTGATGCCACAGATGAGGTGGCACAATGCTTACTTCTACGCCAGTTAGGCATTCAATTTGGTAAGGCTTGACCCTAGACAAAGGATAGCCAATCAGATCCCCTAGTCCCCAATAACCGAGAGTGATGAATGTTCCATCTTCACTCCAGGTTAAGGTACGAACTGCACCATGCTCAATACGCCAAAGGACATCATTTTGAGGTGGAATTACTTCCCGACGGGTAAACATTTGCTGGGGTAATTGTCCGCTGAATGCAGAACTATTTGATAGGGCAAAAGAGTTTGAAGTAGAACTTGTGGAATACATAATTAACCGTAAATTCAAAATTATCAGGGACTCTTGCTACTTGTAATGATTAAGAAACTCTAATAATTTGCATCAAAATCTACCTGTATATCTGAAAGTTTATTCTTCTCAATTAGAGCTAGGAAGTAACTCCAAATTTTCTGATACTAACAGTTTATTATTTGGGGTATCTATCAGTGAGAGAAATCAGGACTTTTTAGTTATTTATTTGTTACTTTAATTGTGCAAGTTTAAGAAAAGGTAAGCTTTTAGTAAAATATTTAGTTAACTTATTTTTTTACAGCTATTTTCAGGTATAGCAGGGGACTAGTACAGCACGGCGGAAATAAACCACCCATTCCAAATCAATGAAACGCTTACGTCGTATTCATTTTTAATTTTTAATTTTTAATTCCGCCTTGCGGTACTAGGAACTAGGTTGAAAGTCTGTTTGTATATAGGTTTTATCATCAGTTAATGTCCTAACTTTCTTATCCGTTGCTATAAATATGTAGGTACTGGATTCAGAACCCCAACTTCTTCAATAAGGGACTGACAAATAAAAAAATATTCAATTAACTCTTGTGGGGTGAGCATCTTGCCCGCCCAGTCTATAAGGCTGACAAGATGCTCACCCCACAATATTGGATAATTTATTTCTTGCAGTTCCCTAAGTCGGGGATCTGGGCAGCACGCCAATTAAGAACGTTGACCAGTGACAATATATGCTACCCTTTGACCAATATTAGTGGCATGATCTGCCATACGTTCCAGACAACGAATTGCCAGTGCTAGTAGTACAATTGGCTCGACGACACCAGGCACATCTCGTTGTTGGGCTAAAGTCTGATAAACGCGATCGTAGGCATCATCTACAGTATCATCTAGGTGCTTTAAACGGCGTCCACCGGCTTCATCGAAATCTCCCAAGGCCTTTAAACTAGTTGCTAGCATCGCCTGAGCGTGAAGGGACATAGCTTCAATGTCAGGCATTGACGTATGAGGCGCATAAGGAAAAATTTTAATCGCAATCTCAGCTAAATCCTCAGCATAATCACCAATGCGCTCTAAGTCTCGCACCAACTGCATAAAGGCACTTAAACAGCGCAAATCTGGAGCCGTAGGCGCTTGCAGAGTCATAATCGCCGTACAGTCTGACTCGATTTGACGATAAAAGCGATCGATTTTTTTATCTAATCGGGGAAGTTCTTCTGCTGCTGTTAAGTTACGAGCAAATAGCGCTTGGTGGCTGAGGCGAAATGATTGTTCTACCAAAGCACCCATGCGTAATACATCCCGTTCTAAGCGCCTAATGGCGCGTGCTAGTTGTGGTCTTTGAGGATTGGGAGTATAATCGACGGCTTTCACACTTGTTGTCTCAAAGGTGAAGATATTACTAACTATAGTCTTGGCTTAGGGAGTTTGCCATAACTTCAGGAAATTGGAGCTGCATCCACGCACCACCGGTTTCTGGATGGTTCATCGCTTTGATTGAACCACCGTGGGCGATCAGAATTTGCTCAACGATCGCTAATCCCAATCCATTACCAACGATCGCCCCAATAGAGTTACTATCTTGAGGGGAATGGGTTCGGGCTTTATCTCCTCGATAAAATCGCTCAAAAATATGGGGTAAATCTGCCTCGGAAAACCCAACTCCAGAATCAATCAGATTTATTTCCAGGATTTGGGAAACAGCATCACTCTCATTATTATCTATTGAGCGAATTTTTGCTTGGACGTGAATGCTTGTATCAGGAGGACTGTACTTAATGCTGTTGTCTAGCAAGTTGAGAAAAACCTGGTAAATCCTGGCTTTATCTGCCTTAATCCAAATATTTTCAGGGCCAGAATAAGAAAAAGACAGATGTTGACGCCCTGCCAAGGGTTCTAGAGTTTCCCAAACAGATGTAATTAGCGATCGCAATTCTACAGCTTTGGTTTGCAATTGGATATTTGGGTTTGCTTCCATTTGGGTAAGGTCTAACCAGCTTTGCACTAAGTTAATTAGCCGATCGACTTCCTGCATCAAACGGTTAACCCAACGATTTAAAGGTGGTTCTAAACGGTTTTGTAAAGTTTCTACAACTAAGCGAATCGAAGTTAGCGGCGTTCTCAGTTCGTGTGCTAAATCAGAAAAAGAGCGATCGCGTACTTGATTTATATCTAATAGGGGTTGACGATTTTCTAAAAAGACTCCCACTTGTCCATTGGGTAAAGGCAAGCTAGAAGCCCGCAAAGCCAGAGATTTGATTGTTGCCATCTCTGCCGCATCATCACAAGATGGATGAAATATCCATTCTCCCATCTGTGGTTTTTGGCGATCGCGAGTTTGCTCAATTAAATGGTCAAGTTCATAAGACCGTACTAACTCCAATAACAAGCGCACCTGTTCTGGTTGCCAGCTTTGCAGATACAAAATTTCCTGCGCCTGTCGATTGCACCACAGCAGTTGATTTTCCTCATCCACCTGCAAATATCCCACTGGTGCAAAATCTAGTAGGTCTTGGTAAGTTTGCAACGACTGCTGCAAATCTTGCCGTTGCTGCTTCACCATCGCTATTTCTTGCCGCAACCCAGGAATCAACAGCAGTCCCATCTTGTGAGAATGGGAGGTTAACGGTCGGAGTAAGCGCCCCAGGTAGCGGTTAAGTTGAACCTGTTGCCAAATCCAAAACCCAATGCCTACCGCTAAACCCAGAAAAAATCCCAATAAAAGCATTTGAGTTGTTAGTTTCTTGCTGACTACTAAAAACTAACAACTATCGCAACTAATTATCCAAATCTATAGCCAAAACCTCGTACAGTCACAATATATTCAGGATGACTGGGGTCTTGCTCTAATTTTTCGCGCAACCACCGAATATGAACGTCTACAGTTTTACTATCGCCGACGAAATCCGGCCCCCAAACCTGATCGAGCAATTGTTCGCGTGACCATACCCGGCGGGCGTAACTCATAAACAGTTCCAGCAAGCGGAACTCTTTGGGAGAAAGACTGACTTCTTGACCGCGAACCAGCACGCGACATTCTTGGGGATTCAAAGAGACATCCTTAAATTTTAATACTGGTATTTGGGGTAAATTACTTAGGCGTTGACGGCGGAGTAAAGCGCGACAACGAGCCACTAATTCCCGCATACTAAAGGGTTTGGTCAGATAGTCATCAGCGCCCACCTCTAACCCCAAAACCCGGTCAGTTTCACTACCCTTAGCACTCAGCATTAAAATAGGTACTGGGTTGCCTTGATGACGCAGCAAACGGCAAATATCTAGCCCGTTGATTTGAGGTAGCATCAAATCAAGAATGACCAGATCGAAGGGGAGTTCCCCTGAATTGGTTTCAAAACTTTTGAGATACTCGATAGCAGACCGCCCATCGGGGGCAGTTATCACCCCATAACCTTCTTCCTCCAGAGCTACAGCTAGCATTTCCTGGATTAATTCTTCATCTTCTACTACTAAAATACGGCTGGTTTGTCCAATGTCCGTTCTAGCAGAATATTTGGTCGATTCAGTGGTGTACATTGATATCACAAAAGTCTAGGACTGTGCTTGTATCAATTAGGATTAATTGAATCTATTATCCCGCTTTACTGTAACCGCGCTTCGGCTCAGGTTAATTCTTTTAGATTTTCTTTACAAAAAGTAACATACATCACAGCAGTCTCCTAACCGTCAATCACTATGGCTACAAGCTTCTAAATAATTTGTCTTGACAAGAGGAGATTCGCTTAGGTATATTTATTTTAGTACAAAAATACTATTAATCCTCAAAGGGAAAACTATACCTGAAAAACAAAAGGACACATCTGTGGAAAACTCGTACCCACTTAAGTGTCGGATGTGGATCATTTCAGTATTTCCACTGCGTTAAAAATGTTGATTCAAAGGCTACTCTGATGTCTGCATAGGGTAGTCATTGGTATGGCTTGCTACCCAATAAATCATTTGCCTATTGAAGGGAGTTGAAAGATGACTACAGTTGGAGTCAAGGACAGCAAACAACAACTAATGCAAGCATTTCAACAAATTATTATCCAAAGAAAAAAGCTGGAATCTAAAATAGCAACTAAACAAGAGGAAGCAGAAAAGGCAAAAAGTCAAGAGATTCTGCAAGCGGCTGCTGCATATACAGTTGATAGTATTGTCAAAGGTTTAGCTGATTTACAATTGGAGTTTGGCAGTATTCTTAACGCATTATCTGAAAAATTAGCTCAAGAAAATTCTAAGTTAGATGAATTGAATCGAGCTATAGAAATTGAAACTCAACGCCTACAAGAACTGCAACAAATCAGAGTTGTTGCAGATACTCTAGACGTTTTAAGTCAAGAACACCAAGAAAAATTAAAAATCCTCGAACAAGATACTATTAGTAAGAGGGAAGCACTAGAAAAAGAAATTACAATTAGGCGAAAAGAATGGCAAAAAGAGCAAGCAGAGTATGAAGAAAAGCTCCAAGCATATAATGAGTTATTAGCCAAAGATCGCCAGCAAGAACAAGAAGAATCTCAGTATAAGTTAGAAACTACTCGTAAACTCAATAGAGACAGCTACGAAGCGATAAAGCGCCAACAGCAAAGGGAAATACAAGAAAATTCTCAAAAGAAAGAGAAAGATTGGGCAGAACGAGAAAAAATATTTGCTGAACGCCAACCACTCTTTGCAGATTATGCACAAAAAGTAACTACATTTCCTAACGAACTGGAAGAAGCCGTTAAGAAAGCTAGAGAAGAAGCAATTAAAGAAACAAGCCAAAAAGCTAAAATTGAGGCTGATTTATTTGAAAGAGAATGGGAATCTAACAAACAGAGCTATGAACAAAAAATTCAATCTCTGGAAGAAACAATTAAGAAACAGTCTGAGCAAATAGAAAGTATTTCTGCTCAATTGCAAACTGCATTAAAACAAGCACAAGACTTAGCTATGAGGGCTTTTGGTAATTCCAATCCTAAATAGTTGTGAGTCTATAGCATCTTAATCATCTTTAATTCCTGAAGAGGAGGTTTGTTGTGGTGGGGAAAAAACCGACTGATAAGAATACTAAAGTAGAAATTCTTCAGGCGTATGAGGAGTTAGCAAAAGAAAAAGCAGCGCTAAAATCGGAACTCGATCAAGTTGCCAAAGAAAACCAGTCTGGAACTAAAGAACAGCCTAAATTAGAACAAAAAACAGCTATGAATCAGCTTTCTAGTGTCCAACAAAAGATGAATAATACAATTGAAAGCTTGGCGAAGATTCAATTAGGTTTTGGCAGTGCTGCTAATGAATTATCAGAACAGCTAACCACAAAATCCTCTAAGTTGGAAGAAATTAGGCGAACTTTAGAAGAAGAAATTCAACAATTAAGGCAGTTGCACAATTTAGAAATTTCTGATGATATCTTGGATACTCTCATCCAAGCCTATGAAGATAATACTAAAGCTTATGAAGAAGAATATACCCGACGTTCTGAAGTGTTATTTCAAGAAATACTAGAGCAAAGAAATGCTTGGGGAAAAGAACAGGAGGAACAGCAACGGGCGATAAAAGAACGGAATGAAAACTTGAATAAAACTCGACAACGCGATGCTTCAGAGTATAAGTATAATTTAGAACTCCAGCGACAACTGCAAAATGACGAATACGAACAAGAGCAGAAAGGGCTATATAAGCAGCTGGAAGAATTACTACAAGAGACAGAAAAGCAATGGGCTGAACGGGAGAAAGCGATTTCTGAACGAGAGAAACAATTTGAAGAGTTAAAAGCTAAGGTAGAGGCTTTTCCGAAAGATAAAGAAGCAGCCATTAAAAAAGCTACGGAAGAGGGCAAAGGTATTGCTCACTACCAAGCTAAAATAAAATCAGATTTATATTCTAAGGAAGTGGAAGGGCAAAAGCGTTTTTATGAACAAAGACTGCAATCTCTAGAACAAACTATTACGAATCAAGAAACGCGAATTCAAAATCTTTCTAAACAACTTGAATCTGCTCTAAAACAAGTTCAGGATTTGGCTGTTAAAGCTATTGAAGGTACTTCAAATGTTAATTCATATCAGGCAATCAAAGAAATAGCTTTAGAACAGGCAAAGACTCAAGCGAAAAATAAATAAATTCATTGATTTTTGATGATAATTTTAGAGACTTAATTGCATTTAAGTCTCTATAGCAATCTTGAGTTATTCGTAATCAAAAATATCCCCGATTTATTAAATAAGTCGGGGATTTGCTGGTTGCTATTGAATTTTGAGGAGCGTACCCCTTTAGGGATCTTGCTAGGTGCAGCATCTCCAAGAGTTGCTACGTGATGCTTTTATTCGGTTTTCTTTGGTTTTTTGATGTCTGGGGGAGGTTGTATTTTCTTCTTCTTTGTTCCGCTAGCTTGTGTTTGATTCAATGCTTTATTGGAATTTTGTTCTTGACTAGACATAATACTAATGTTTTAAAATCTAATACAATATTATCTACATTACGGGTATTCTTGACTACATCAATATATCACAGAAAATTTAAGTTTAACTAAAAAAAGTTATTAGATAATCTAAATCAACTAACTGTTAGGGTTTTCTTGCCGATCGCAGCTTACGCAGTTGGGCGATCGCACTGAAAATATACTGACTATTCATAAAACAGATATGCTAAATAAAATTCAGGAGTGGCTCTGGCTCTGCTCCTGAATTCTGACTTTTGAATTCTTTTTCAACTGGGGTCATGGTTGGTGATGTACACTTTTTTATTTTCCTGGAACTTGTATATCTTTCAAAACTAGATGCTCCCCAGAGTTTTTTCAAAAATCAAATATGATTCTTGCATTTATCAAGTAGTTGCTAAAGCTGGTTCTGTCAAAAAATATTTGAGGTTTTCTTGCTGGGTGGCAAAATTTAAATATTTAGATGCCATTTCTGGTGTTAGCAACTCAATCATTAATCTGTTTTCTACCCAGAACTCAATCACATCAAAGAACGAATCCCGGTTACAGCGCACTACACGCCAACCTTCACGAATACCGATTTGTTCAATTTCTTGCTGACTAATAGGTACAGAGATAGCTGCATGAATATCTGTATACCTGGCAGTAATAGCAGTATGCACAAATACGCATTCTTCATCACCTTCACCAGGTTCGATTTGAGACCCTAAAGGATAAAGTTCAATGGCTGTACCGTATTCATCAAAAGGTATAACCATATAGCTTCCTGGGTTAGGAGGAAAGGAAACAGCTTGTGCTTTTAAGATTTCTGCCAGAACTTGGGCAACGTGGTTAGGGTTTTTAACAGCAATTGAAATATGGTGAATCATGGAATAACCTCAGTTCGATATTTTATAAATTAGGAAACAATCGGGGAAAACTAGGGGAGGCAGGGGAGAGAAAAATTCTAAATCTAAGCCTGTTGGGTTCTATACAACTTGTATGCTCATTAGACATCTTGTAGAGACGTAGCATTGCTACGTCTCTACAAGGGTTCTAGGTAACGCATCTTTAATTTCTGGAAATGTCTATTAGCTTATTGAGGTTGTCCGTAATTATGGCTGGGAGCATATCAAATTTGTTAGAATAAAAGAACTAAACAGGCTCTAAAGCTAGGCGTTAAGATAAGCACAGCGATGCTTGAGGACTTGAGAAACATTCGATTCATCCCATTGTGCGCCAGAGATTTTTAATCGCAGAGATGAGAACGAGAGTTTCATCAACTTTTCCTTACCAAAGAAAAGTTTTCGCAGCTTTGAGTCGCTTGAGAGAACTACCAGCTTTATGTAGATTTTCGATCAGATGGAACCAATCTAAAATCTCCCGTCTTTCCCCTGGACAATTAAATTGTCGAATTATTTTCCAAATTCCTGGATGTCCATCATCTATTAAATAATGTGCGATTCACTCATGGTAAAGTTTCATGACAAGTTTTAGCACGAGTGAAAAATAAATGCATCTGCCATACTAGCCAAGATCCAACTCGCCAAGCTGCCATTGATAGGGGGGCTGTAGATGAGTGTGGGGGTATGTCTAGTATATTTTGGTCATAATGTAACCATTTAACTGGTAGATGTCCCATCGGTGTCGTCGGGGATAATTTAAAACTTAGTTGGTCGTAATTTAACCAGTTTCCCTCTTTTCGCCAACCCAGGCGATCGCCAAGTCTTTTTTCTGTTTCATAATCTATTTGACCGCCTATTTCGTTCCAAATACTTTGCTGAACACTAAAGCCAAAGTAACCATGACTGTATTGTTGCCAAAGTCGATCGATTTTATGAAAAGCTTGACATGAAAAGTTAAGAATATCTTGTTTATAAACTTCATTCCAATCATTCTTACCCATGACTTGTAGCATTATTTTAGCTGTTTCAATATCAGCTTCTTGCCACTTATACTGCGTAAGAAGGTTTTGCAATTTACTATAATCAATATTCCAATTATTTTTAAATTCTGTAGGAAGCCCAATATCAATATTAGGTGGTTCCGCCAATTCTGTTTTCTCGATAGAAAGTTGAGAATAAGAAGAAACAATATCTGCTTCTTCTATCCCTAGCACTTTCTTTTGAGCTACCAGTTGATTAGACATATAATTAGATATTAAGTAAATCGCTTGATTTAAAGTTATCTCATCTTTACTAAAATCAAAGTCATGAACCTGTAAATCTAATAATTTTGACTGAAAAAAAGCATCTTGCAGTCTATCTTTTTTATCATAACTTGCCACTAATAAATTGAGGATGTCATGAGACATAGTACTAGTATCTTGTATCGTTAATAAATTAACTTGAGAATTTAGAGTACTACTTGCTAAATTTTGAATTTCTCCTACAATTGCATAAAAATCTGCATCTACTTTTACGACATCATCTATTAAAGATTGAAACGGGCTAAAGTAATCTTGTAGAGAGTTTTCTAGATTAATTGCTGTTTCAGCTATTTTTGCGATTTCTTGACGAATTTTTGTAGCTTTGACTTGATATTCATAAATTTCTTGATATACTTCTATATCTTTAAGTATTTTCTGAATAGCTTGCTTTTGATTTTTGGTATCTTCCGCTAAATTTTTAATTCCTTCACTGAGGAGTTTTACTTTTTCTAAAATTAAAAAGTTAGTATTACTTAACAGTAAAATAGATTTTAAATTTTCTTCTTCTTCATATTTTAACTTGTAAATTATTTGAGAATCTTTATTATTCTTTATCTCTAACTTACTTCTTTCTTCATTTACTTTTCTAATTTCATAATATTTTTGGTTAAATAGATTTTTCCAGTCATCTATAAATTTTAATAAAAAATTTTGATAACTATTTTTATAATTTTCTAAAAAATCCAGAAGTTGAGTATAATCTGAAATTAATAATTTAACCTTTGCTAAAGTTTCTTTTTGACTAATTTCTTTTTTCCATTTGATTATTCCCCAAAAATAAGAATGATATTTAGTACCTTCTTTAATTAAACTTTGACATTTTCTAATTTTTCTTTGAACTTTTTTTAGCTTTGGATTTTTTAAGGTAGGAAATTTGTAATATTTTTCATAAATCGTAATAGATTTATAAGTAACTAATTGTTTTTGCTTTTTAGTTAGCATCACTTGTTTTGAAATATACCAATAGTTACTAAACTCTTACCCATTTCAACACCTCCGGGTTTCTATTATAGCAGTAGGTTACACCATCCTTAGTAGTCACAGACTTTTGTTGACTAGCCTTGCTTCTGATTGTAGTAAGAGAATAGTCTGTTAATGTCTGAAGCTCTTTATGAGAAAGTCCTATAATTGTGACGCTCGCTGCTGATGCTGGTTTCATTTTAAGTTCATTTTTCGGGTAAATATCTATCGTAATTTGCTCCTTTTCAACTGGTTTAATAACAATCCCTTTTTGCAATTGATAATCTTGTATAGAAACAAGTTGCCAATTAGATTCTTGTGAAAGTTCTAACACCCATTGATGATAATTAAATAAGCTTTCTCGATGTCCAACGCTGATAAAAGTTGTTTTCGTTGATTGTAACTGCTGATATAAATTACCTTCGTTATTTAAATCTAGAGCACTCGTTGCTTCATCTAAGATAGTGAAACTAGGATGTGTAATTAATAGCCGTGCAAAAGCGAGGCGTTGTTGTTCTCCTAAGGACAATATATTTTCCCAAGGAACTTCTATATCAAAACCATCTACGCGGGTAAGTAAGTGTTGCAGGTTAACTTGTTGCAAAATCTGTTCAAGTTCGCGATCGCTCATTTTCCTATCTGTGTGAGGATAGAGCAACTGTTCGCGCAAAGTCCCTAAAATGATATAAGGGCGTTGGGGTAAGAATAATACTTCTTTTAGGGGAGGACGCACTAGACGCCCAGTCCCCGCATTCCATAAACCAGCGATCGCTCTCAACAAAGAACTTTTACCCCTACCACTAGGGCCAACAATCAATAACCCTTCACCTGGGGCAACAGCAAATGACAAATTTTCAACAATTACCTGTTCATAATTTGGTGTTTGTAAAGTGACATTCTCAAAAGCTAAACGTTCTTCTTCTAGAACTTGAATAGTACTGGCGTTCTCTGGTTGTTTACTAGCAGCCTGTAGCGCATCTGAAAACTCTGCTAAACGCTTTACATAGCTAGAAAACCGTCCTGAAATCCCAAACTCAGAGATTAGTTCTCCTAGAGCATTAGAAAACATAAAGCAAGCAAAACTAGCTTGGTTTATTTGTCCATAATCAATTTTATCTTGAAGAAATAAAGGTGTAAGAATAAACATCGAAAATACGCTAATTGCAGACTGATATGCTCTGCCAAAAGCGTCTTGTCCCCTCTCTAAATTCAACCGACGTTCAGCAGTTTTTAAAACATTATTAAATCGACGCTGAATTATATTGAATTCTTCATCTTCTCCCTGAAAAAAAGCGATTGATTCGGCGTGATTACGAACATGAGTTAAGCAATATGCAAAATCCGCTTTAAATGCAAGTTCTTCTTGGCTAACTTTATTTATTCCTTGATTCAAGTAAACAGCTATTAAATTGCCTATAATTGTATAAATAACCAAATAAATTGCGATTTGTGAAGAAACTGTCCAGAGAATTATCAAAGAACTTCCCATTTCTAAAGATTTTTCTAGTAAAGAAGATGAGAATCTCAAGCCAATACTAGCAATGGGTTCTATTTCTTGGGATAAGCGTTGATCTGGATTGTCTATATCAGATTTAAAATTGATTTTATAATAAGCTTGATTGCTTAAATATTTTTCTAAAACATGAATATTTAGCCATTTGTACCAATCAAGAATTATTTTTTTTCTGACATATCTCAAAAGAGTTACTAACAAGACCATCCCGACAATAATGAGACTGGACAGCCATAAAGTACCATTGTATTTATCAAGGTCTTTCTGTTCAATAACGATATCAATTACATAGCGATTCCAGTAACTATTTGCAGCATTTGCACCGACAATTACGACTATTAATAATACTAAATAAATGAGCATTACCCATGAGCTAATCACATCTGAAAATGCTCTTCCTTCTGCTTTTGTTGGATACCAATAAGGCCCGGCAACTACTTTCACATCCTGCCAAAATTGAATCAAGGCTGAAAAAGGATTTATTGTATTTTGCTCACGCACAGATGGAGTTTGCATATTCTAAAAATGTAGCCGTTACTAATTACCCTAGAAATTTTGAAATGACCTTTGAGAATTAAGTTAGACTCAGAGGCCATTTTTCCTTTTAAAGAATGTCTGAAAACTTTTATGGTGTTGTATTCGAGATTTGTAGATCTCCCTAAATCCCCCTTAAAAAGGGGGACTTTAAGACTCTTATTCCCTCCTTTTTTAAGGGGGGGGTTAGGGGGGATCAAGAAATATTTGATACTTCTTAGACATCCTCTAACCCTACCCAATAAACGGGGAGGGAGCTAAATTTTCTGTTTCCCTCTAAAACATCGGGGGGATTAAGGGGGGTAATTTGACTTGTGTATACACCTTTTAAAGGGGAGCCTGCTTTAACGCTGTAAGTGTTAAAGCAGGCTAGCGATTGGCGTGTGGGCTAGGAGGATCAAATCGAATGCACTAAATCAATGGTTCCTCATCGACAATTTCGACTGTTCTCGGAAAAGGGCCTTGGTCAGGTTCAGTAACGACTACTGGGCTAATATGATGTTTCAGTTTGAGTTTTAACTCATCTGAAATGGGCAATTCTTGAATTTCTTTGAGAAGAAATCTGACAGATTCAGTTTTGCTACGTTCTGTATAGACGAGCTTGAGAATGTTTTCAAGTCCAAATCCCGCTATATATTCCCCTAGAACAGCTACCAGCCCAAGCAAGCCTAAACCTCCTAAGAGGCCGAAAGGCCCGCCCAGCGTTGAAAGCATAGCGACAACGGCAGCGACATTACCCCCTGATGCACCCGTTGCAATGACAAAAAGTATGCCAGGAAGGCCTAAACCAGAAATTTTTTTGACGAGTTCATCCATTGTACTTACCTACAATCCTTATAAAGTGAAAACATGACTAAGAGAGTCATTACTAATTTCTTTTGGGAAGAAATTAAAAATCTTACATCTTGCACCAACTAACTGGTGCAAGATGTAAGAAATCTGATTTAGCTCAACAAAAGACTACACAGTTCATCGATTTGTTGACTTTTGTTAGATATTAGTCGATGGGCTATAGTTTGTAACTGACGAGTATTTGGGAGTTTGGTATTATCTATTTCTTCTAGTTCACTATCTAACAATGTTTGAAAGCGATAATAAAAACTTTTAGCTTCTTTATCGCTAGGTTCAAACAACTGTTCTAATTCTCCAGCTACCACTTCACTACCACCGTCAAACACAATATTTAAAAGTGGTCTTCCCCATTGCAAGAGTCCCCAATTTTTGACTTCTTTATAAGGATAGACACTTGTCAGCGAACCTGTACCTAAAGAAACTACTAAAATATCTTCTGTATTCAGAATTTTTTGGGCTTTTCGTTTACTACTAATTTGTGCTTCTAAAATAGCTAAATGGGCTGGATTATTAGCAAATACTCCACCATCGATTAAAGTATAGGCGATGCCGCTATTGTGGGGGTTTACAAGCCGATGAGGAGCAAAATAAGTCGGAGTGGCACTAGTTGCCAATGCTGCATCTAGGAGCGAAAACCCCCCAGATAACTTCTGAAAATTCTTAGATTCTGTTTGCTGTTTTTCTAGTTTGTTTGTAAAAAATATCGGAATTCGCTGCTCGATATCGTAACTCGTTACAAAAACTTCTTTGAGATTATTTTGTATAAGGGCGTTGCCAAAATATTTCTTGAAAATTTCTTCTTTGCTTTCGGAAGGATATTTTGGCTGGAGAAATATATCCTCTAACGGGCCAAGTAGTCTTTCAAATAACGGCTCATAAAATATTTCTACCCCATACTCCAGAAATAGCTGTAGGAGATCCTCAGCAGTATATTCAGCTAGTGGCAAGCTATCAGATACATCAGAACTTAATCGGGGTTTAGTTAGTCCAAGTGCTAAAATTCCGCCACTAGAAGTGCCAGTAATTAAATCAAACAAACTGAATATAGGCTTTTGTGTCCGCCTTTCAATTTCTGCTAGGAGTAATGCCGGAATAATGCCCCGAATACCGCCTCCATCAATGGAAAGTATTTTATATTTGGGACGGGCTTCTGTATTCATAGTTTCTGAGGATTCCTCCTGAGTTAATATTTGTGCTTGTTGGATATTGACGGGATTTTCAATCTGGTCTGTTTTGGTTTCCTCGTCATCTGGACTGAGAGCGATCGCAGTTGGAATAATCTCGGATTCTTCGCTGTTTATTTCTGTCTGTTGAATTTCTTTTGGTTGGTTTTCGTCGTCGTTTACTAACGGCGATTCCTCCTGAGTTAATATTTGTGCTTGTTGGATATTGACGGGATCTTCAATTTGGTCTGTTTTGGTTTCCTCGTCATCTGGTTCGAGAGCGATCGCAGTTGGAATAATCTCGGATTCTTCGCTGTTTATTTCTGTCTGTTGAATTTCCTTTGGTTGGTTTTCGTCGCTTACTAACGATACCGTTGCTGCTAATAAACTTGTGGTTAGTGGTGAGATATTTTCTTCAGGAATAACTACTGTCTCAGTTTGGATCTCTTCAATTTGAATATCTTCTTGATTGGATGGTTCTACTGCCAATATAACTGGATTTGATGGTTGTGTTGCAAATGGAATTTCTGCTAAAGTCCAAATAGGATTACCACGAAAATTTCCTTGATAGGACTTTCCCTTTTGGTTTTTGACAGTTGTACCTTGCCCATCGTCTAGTTTCCAGTAAGCCACCAATCCTTCTTCATCTCCGACTATTAGCCCAGAACGATGAGTCTGGATTTCTGCTTGAGTACAAGGATAATTCCAAACGCTAATGTTTGCTAATTGTCCTTTGAAATAGACCTGTTTGTGTAACGTTGCTCCCAGAGTTATAGAACTTGTGGCTTTGTTTAAAGATGAACCTCTAAGAGAATCGTTGTATTCACGATCGTCAAGGTATACGGCTACTTGACCACTATTAAAAACAATAGCAAAAAAGTGCCATTGTTCTATAGTTAATTCTCCTTGCCCAAAGGTTTTAATACCCTTGCTAACTGTTTCATCAATGTAGACATCTAGGCTTCCTGCTTCACTGATGCCGAATTCAAAATTATCGCTATATCTCTCTGAAGAACGGGCAAAAAATACATTTCGCGTCCCGTAACTAGTGGCTTTATTTGTTAGTTCGTGTGGATTTACCCATCCTGAAACCGTAAAAGCTGAACTCCCTTGAGCGAAAACGCCACCAATATCGTTTCTGCCAAAATCTATATAATCATTTACCCCATTAAATGTTAAAACTGTTTGTGTATTTACTAGGTTTATCACGAGGATTTAATCTCCAAATATCAATAATTCGTATTTTTAAACAAGGGATTTAATATTAATAAACTTAATAGTGAAATCTCGCTAACGCTTTATAAAATAGAAGACAAGAAAAATATGCAAAGCTGAATAATCTAATTTTTATTAGCCAGTAATACTTCTGCGATCGCTTGCGAAATGGGGTAGTGTGGTGAATATATCTCCATCCAAAAAAATTCCCCGACTGGGTTAACTTCGAGGAATACATGACGACCATCGGGGGTGACAATAATATCAATTGCTCCATAGTTTAAGCCAAAATAAGCCATCAGTTTGAGCAGTTTTTTCTCAATATCTTCTGGCAAATCGTAAGGCTGCCAATTTTTAACTAAGGCTCTCCCTTCTTTGCGCCAGTCGTAAGTAGATCCTTCTAAACTTTGGGAATCTACTGCCGCAGTAAATACGCGGTGTCCGACAATAGTTGTCCGCAACTCCAACGCCTTGGGCACATTTTCTTGAAAGGTCATTGGACAAAAACGCAGTCCTTCCATATTCTCCAGATCGTCATTTGTAACTGGAGTAGTAAACACAACGTTTTCTCGCCCCTGATCGTCATAAATAGCAAAGGAAGAAAGCATCTTGGTAACTATACCTTGCTGACACTCTTGAGCAAATTGCTTAACTGTTTCTGGATTATTTGAAGTCAGAGTGCGTGGAGTTATAAGACCAACTTCTCGTGCAACTTGCAATTGTAGTTGCTTATTATTAGCCCGATCCACATTGGACATTTTATCAAAGTGAAATCCCTGAAGACTGGCAATCATTCCCCTGACTGTGGCGCGACATTCGTTAATTGACGCATCTCTGTATTGCTTGTCCATTGAGTCGGGGATTTTTTGTCCGTAGCGCATCCGCCGATACCAAACTGAGGAGACTTCACTCAAATCGAGCTTTTGTTCGCCATCAGTAATAATTACTCGTTCAGTATCGCCAGAGTAAATATCTAGCTTGACTTCGGTGGGATATCTGTCTGTATCAAACCGAAATGCTTTTTCTCCTCTAGCCTCAATTTCTTTGATAACTAAAGGAATGCTTTCGTTGTCTTTGCTAAACGTGACTATTAATACAGTCATAATTGAGTTGCGCCTAAGACACCCTATAGTAATTGACTTTTTTAATTACGAATTACGTTAGCGACGCAGGAGCGTCATTACGAATTACGAATTACGAATTACGAATTGCTACAAGAGCATCTGCGATCGCACTTGCAATCGGTAAGTCTAGATCCTTTTCTAACATTCCCCACTCCCCCACAGGGTTGATTTCCAAAAAGACGTATTCGCCTGATGGTGTGACGATGAAATCTAACGCTCCAAACAACAGCCCAAATTTCCCCATAAAGTCTTTGAGACGGCGAACTACTTCATCTGGAAGCTGGTGATGTTGCCATGCGCCAACCTCAACACCTGGTTTACGCCAATCAACTGCTGCATACACATCTGCATTTAGCGCCCCCACAAATACATTACCATTCACATACACCACCCGTAATTCCTGTTGCTTTGGAATTTGCTCTTGAAAAACCATTGGGCAGTAGCGCAGTGATTCGGCATCTTCTAAGTCTTCTTCCTTGACGATGCTAGTGTACAGAAAAAACGAGGAGTTAGCTTCCATACTGCGGGAAAGAGCAGTTAAAAGCTTGCTCACCATTTTGCCGTTGACTTGTTGAAAAAACTCTCGTGCTGCTTGGGCCTTGTTGGTAACAAGAGTCTGGGGAATAACAAAACCTACTTCAGAGGCAATCCGCAGTTGACGCAGCTTGTTACTTGCATAATCTATCCGCTCCAAATTGTCTACCCACGTAGCTCCCTTCAGACTGTCCCAAAAACCATCTAAAGTTGCTTGTGATTCTCTAAGGCAAGCTTCTCGGAACTTTGGCGCTAATTCTTGACTCAGTTGTGGTTCCCAAATACGGCGCATCCATACAGCTTGCACCTGCTCTGTGCTGATAGAGTGGTTGTTACATTCTATAGTGTGGTAGCTTTTAGACTTATCAAAATGTGCTGTTAATTGCACTTCTAGAGGAAATTTATCAGTATCTAGACGAAATGGTTGCACCCCTTTTTTTGATAAGGCTTCTGCAACTCTATCTATTGTGAAGAAATCACCACTGTGGGTAATTAATAAAACCACATCACGAGACAGGTGCATAAATATTTTTTATCATAATTTTAGGAGGTAGCTATTAAATATTAGATTAGCAAAGAAATTGCTTTCGATACCCAAAAATCTTTGAAGAATTTAGGGTAAAAAAAAGCAATCACCTCCATCTTTGGAAAAGGTAATATGAAAGCGATCGCCGTAGGCGATCTCTCTGCGCCATCGCGCCTCTAAGAATAGTTTCCAGTTATTTGATAACTACTACTCTATTAAATTATGATCGAGCCAACTACAAGATATCTTTCCAACTAGAAAGGTACTTTCAAATGTAGAAGACTAAATAAATTATTTATCTTCCAAATCTGAAGGATACTTGTAAGTCCAAGGAACATCTGTTCCTTCACCTTCAGTAGCTTGCTCTTCCAAGAAACGTGCAAAAAATGGTAACGCTGCACCATCCAATGTTTTGACTTTGTTTTTAGGCATAGAGTTTTCCTTAAAGGAAATTATTTTTTCAATTAATATATATATCAGTAATTAAATATATTTTCAAGGTCAGTTAAGACAGTTAAGAAGTAATTATTTTCAAGCCTTTAAGAAAGTTAAGAAATTTAGGAAAGTTAAGCAACGACATAAGATAAATTGATTAACTCTTTATCAATATTAAGTAATCAATATCAATCAGCACCCACGAGTCAGGAGCCAGAATTTATCAGGAATCTAGAATGGTTGGTATATTTAGTCATCAAATGTTCTCCCGATTCTTTATTTATTCTGAATTATTACGTTAAATGCTTGCTTAACTGTCTTAACTATCCATCTTATTATCTACTTAACTTTCTTAACTTTCTTAACTTTCTTGAAGTTACCTTATTATCTACTTAACTGTCTTAACTGCTATTGCATTTTATTGATAAACCTGAGATTATTTAAAAGATTTAGGTCAAACAGACTAATTCATAGAATTTGTACTTTAGTAGAACAATAATTTCTAAATATTATCTATAGTAAATTGATGTAACAAAAAAAGGCTATTTATGAATTATATTGATATAAAACAAAAGCAAAATTTATATTGTGCAATAGTTTCTCGGTTGCCTAGATTATAGATCAGTAAGTATAGACTTGTAATTTTTAAGTATTATGGTAAAGAGTGTAAAAAATGAGTTTTTTAGAAGAAGAGAGTTTATATTTGAATAAAATACAGCAACTTAAAACTAAGTTTGAATTAGTTTTATTGGAGGAAGCTCCATTAAACGAATGCACAGTGATTGTGAATAAAACATATCCACTGGAAGTCATACTATATATTGTTTCAAGCTCAAATAACTCGCTAAAGCAAATTCGCTCTTATCTTCAAAATGTGTCTGGGGAAACATTATTACCCAAAGCCGTAGTACCAGTGTCAAATATACCTTTAACTGCCACAGGAGAGGTAGACGAATTGGCTCTCATGAACCTTCCTATTATTGATGAAAGTTTAATTGAGCAAGTAGAAAAGCAACTTAACTCTCATCACAAAATTAAACAAGCAGTGGTAGTGGTGCAGGAGTTGAGAAAGAATATCCCCTCACTTCATTTATCAGATTTGATTCCAGATTGGCAAGACAAAAACGCGATAGCGGCAGGCGGGGCTTTGCCCATCGCTAACGTTGCCTCAATTCCCAGAGATTCCCAACCAGATACACAACAACATTTCTTAGAGCCAAAGCCACTTGCCATCAGTCACGGTGATGTTCTTCCGAGCGATCGCAACGCACCTATTACCTTACCCGAAATTTTGCAAAGAGCCGCGCAACAGGTTACAAGTGCGGGAATTATTTACCTGTTGCCCGATGGCACAGAAGTACGCCAATCCTACACTGAGTTACTGGAAGTTGCAGAGCGGATTCTTGCTGGTTTGAGAAAATTGGGACTCAAGCCAACCAACAAAGTCATTTTGCAGATGGAACTTAGCTGTGACATTATCCCAGCTTTTTGGGGCTGCATATTGGGAGGCTTTGTACCCGTAATCATGGAAGTGCCACCGACTTATAGAGAATCAAACAAGGTGGTGGATAAGCTTTGTCATATTTGGCAGTTCTTAGATAGTCCAGTCATCTTAACTACAGAAGCTCTCAAACCAGAGATAGAATTCCTATCGCAATGGCTACCAGTAGAACGCCTCAAAATAGGTGCAATTGAAGTATTAAAAAACAATACTGCCAGCAAACAATATTATCATAGTCAACCAGATGAGGTGGCTCTTTTTAACCTGACTTCTGGCAGTACAGGAATACCAAAATGCGTTCAATTGACTCATAAAAATCTCATTGCTCGTGCTAGAGGTGCTAACCAACTTAATCAACATGAGGCAGAAGATGTGATTTTGAATTGGCTGCCATTCGATCATATTGGCAGCATTTCCGATTGGCATATCCGGGCTGTGGAAGCGGGTTGCACATTAGTTTATGCCCAAAAAGAATATATATTAGGTCGCATCTTCAACTGGTTGGATTTGATTCATAAATACCGCATTACTCATAGCTGGGCCCCTAATTTTGCATACTCCATAGTTAATGACTCTCTCAAACAAGAATCAGAACAGAATTGGAACTTATCGTGTGTGAAATTCCTACTGACAGCTGGTGAAGCAGTATCTAGTAAAGCTGTGGAGGATTTTCGAGAAAATTTAGTTGCATACAGACTCAAAGCAACGGCAATTCGACCGGCTTTTGGCATGGCTGAGATGGGTTCAGGAATTACATATTATCAGCCTATTAAAGAAGCACCTTTGTTATTTCATAGAATAGATAAATCTATCTTACAAGGTACTATTCAAAGAGTAGAAATAGACCATACAAATTATAATAGTTTTACTGATTTAGGCTCAGTCATTCCGGGAATTACCATTCGCATCGTAAACGAGCAAAACTCTGTATTAAGAGAAGATACTATAGGGCGTTTGCAAGTTAAAGGTGATGCCGTTTCTCCGGGATATTACAACAACCAAAATGCCAACAGTCAATCATTTTTACAAGATGGATGGTTTGATACTGGCGATTTAGGATTTATTGCTAATGGACAATTGGTGGTTACTGGTCGTGCCAAAGAAACTATTATTATTAATGGAGCTAACTACTACAGTCATGAAATTGAAGCAGTAGTTGAAGAAATTGCCGAAATTGAAGTTTCCTACACCGCCGCTTGTGCAGTTAGCAATGCTGATGGTGCAACAGAGAAACTGGCTGTCTTCTTCAGTTCGCCGATTACGGAAGACCAAAAAATATTAGAATTGCTGAAGAAAGTTCGCAAGACAGTTGTTAGTAAAATCGGGTTGAATCCTGACTATTTAATTTTATTACCTAAAGAAGATATACCTAAAACCGTTATTGGTAAAATACAGCGATCGCAACTTAGCGATCGCTTCCATGCAGGTGAGTTTAACTCAATTCTCAAACGGTTCGATATCTTATTAAATAATAGTAACACTATTCCTGATTGGTTCTATCAAAAAGTCTGGCGACCCAAGCAAGCCAAGCCTTTGAAGACGTTATCCAAAAATTATATAACTATAATATTCCTCGACGATTTAGGATTAGGAGCATTTATTTGTCAGCAACTAGAACAGCAAAATCTGCCCTATATCTGTATTTCACCTGGATATGAGTTTGCGAAAAAAAGCCAAAATCACTTCTCTTTAGCTCCTGGTAATGCAGACCATTATCAGAGATTATTTGAGACGATAAAGGCAGACAATCAGACTATTGGTCAAATTCTTCATCTGTGGAATTATCAGGAGTATAACGGAGAAATCACCAGCCTAGATGCTCTGGAAATAGCCCAAATTCAGGGAACTTATAGTTTGTTGTTTCTTGTACAAGCTTTAGCAAAAACTCAGGAAATTCAAGATTTAGTTCAATTATTATTTGTTTCTAGCTACACCCAGTCTACGCAACCAATAGACAAGATAGCTTATGAAAAATCTCCAGTTTTGGGAGTAATTAAAACTATTCCCCAGGAAATACCCTGGTTAAATTGTCGCCACATTGATTTAGTACCAAATTTGGTAGAAGTTGATGGGAATTATATTCTGCAAGAACTCGAAGTTTTATCAAAAGATCAAGAAGTTGCTTATCGAGATGGACAGCGTTTGATTGCAGGTTTAGAAAAAGTTAATCTGCAAGACAAACCAAAACAAGAACTTCCCTTTAAATCAGGGGGAATGTATCTGATCAGTGGTGGACTTGGGGGTGTGGGAATTGAAATTGCTAAATATCTAATTAAGTCTTTTAATGCCAAATTATTATTAGTAGGTCGGACTCGTTTACCAAGTGAAGATATTACATCTAACGTCTCTACGGAAATCTTAGAAAAAGTCAAGCTTTACCAAGAATTAAAGCAGCTGGGAACGGTGGTTTATGAAACAGTGGATATCTGCGATTTTCAAGCTGTTCAACAAGTGATAGAAAAAGTCAAGGCTAACTGGGGAAGTCAGCTAGATGGGGTGATTCATCTGGCGGGAACTTATCACGAACAAATGTTAGTGGATGAAACACCGCAGAGTTTAGCTGCTATTTTACGTCCCAAAGTGTCAGGTGCTTGGGTGCTGCATCAAGTTCTGAAAAAGCAAGGAAAGGGGGTTTTCATTAGTTTTTCGTCTTTGGCGAGTTTCTTTGGTGGCGCTACCATTTCTGCTTATGCTGCGGCTAACAATTTTTTGGAAAGCTTTAATCAATACCAGCGTTCTGTTGGTGAGTTGCACAACTATTGCTTTGCCTGGACAATTTGGCGTGATACCGGGATCAATAAGGGTTATCAGAGGCAAGAAATCACCCAGGCTCAAGGCTTTTATGAGATGAGTCTGCAACAAGGGTTATCTTCCTTCTTGGCTGGTTTATATCATGACCAAGGACAGATGATAGTCGGTTTAGATGGCAGCAATGCTAAAATTCGGCGTTTTACCTCGGATTTTCCAGGGTTACAGAAATTAACTGCCTATTTCACTACACATAACGGTGCTGCTGTACCAGAGTTATCGGATTTTACGGTGTGCGATCGCTTCACAACCACCGTTAACTGTGACTTTGTGCAACTATCACAAATGCCCCTCACCGCTAGCGGCGAAATTAATCGAGATTTACTGGCTAGGGGGATGACTCGTACAGAAGCGATCGCTCCCCGCAACGAAATGGAACGGCAAATAGCCCAAACCTGGCAAGAAGTTTTAGCAATACCCCAAATCAGCATTTACGACAACTTCTTTGAACTGGGAGGAAATTCTTTGTTAGCCTTCCAAGTCATTTCTCGGTTGCGCGAGACTTTTTCTATTGAATTGTCGCCCAATCGTTTTTTTGCATCCCCTACCGTAGCTGGTTTGGGAGAAAGTCTGGAGGCGCTGCTAACTGTCGTCACCAAGTGGAATGTAGCTTTTGATGACGCAGAACCAGAATATGAGGGAGGTGTATTGTAAATGACAACAATAGAATTTGTCTCTTATTTAAATAGTTTAGGCATCAAAGTTTGGCTGGAAGGCGATCAGTTAAATTATCGCGCTCCCAAGGGAGTGATGAACCCAGACCTAAAAAGCAAACTATTAGGGCGCAAATCAGAAATCCTGGCTTTTTTAGAAGAAGCTAAGACTGCAACAGACTCCTCCTTTGAGCCAATACCATCTATACAGCGTTCTGGAGAGTTGCCTTTATCTTTTGCCCAGCAGAGGATGTGGTTTCTCTATCATTTAGAAAGCCAAAGCCCATTTTATAACGAAGGCTTACAGCTGCGCGTTGCAGGTGTACTCAACGTAGAAGCTCTACAGCGAAGTATCAACGAAATCATCCGTCGCCACGAAATTTTACGGACAACATTTCCCGCAGTTGACGGGAAACCCGTGCAAGTCATTTCTCCTAGCTTGACAATCAACATACCAGTGCTGGATTTGCAAGGCTTAAAAGAAGCAGAAGTACAACAGATTGTCACCAAAGAAGCTCGACAACCTTTTGATTTGAGTAATGCCCCTTTGTTGCGGGTTACTTTACTAAGGCTGGGATCAGAGTCTCATGTGTTGGTGTTGATTATGCACCATATCATCACAGATGGTTGGTCAATGGGGATATTCATCCAAGAGTTGTCCAATCTCTACCGGGGTTTTACTGTTGATTCCCCTCTGCTTCTGGCTGAGTTGCCCATCCAGTATGTTGATTTTGCAGTTTGGCAGCGACAGTGGTTAACTGAGGCGATTCAAAAACAGCAACTAAATTACTGGAAGCAACAGTTAGCCGATGCGCCACCCTTATTAGAACTACCCACAGACAAACCACGCCCCGCCGTTCAGACTTTCTGTGGTGCTACCCAAGAATTTCAAATTGACCAGAATTTGAGCAAGCAAATCAAAACCTTCAGCCAACAGTCAGGAGCTACCCTATTTCATACCCTACTAGCGGCTTTTGTGGTTTTAATGTTTCGCTACAGTGGTCAAGATGATATCTGCATTGGTAGCCCCATTGCCAACCGCAACCGT
The DNA here is from genome assembly GCF_036916655.1 of Nostoc sp. Classification (GTDB taxonomy): domain Bacteria; phylum Cyanobacteriota; class Cyanobacteriia; order Cyanobacteriales; family Nostocaceae; genus Nostoc. Next base: position 13,312 of record NZ_JBALFY010000003.1, on the reverse strand, counting down.
AGAGAATTAGAACCATTAATTGGCTTTTTTGTCAATACATTGGTACTGCGTAACCAAATCAAAGGAAATCCGAGTTTTAGTGAGTTTCTCTCACAAGTGCGACAAGTTGCAACGTCCGCTTACACTCACCAAGATGTTCCTTTTGAACAAGTGGTAGAAGCATTGCAACCAGAACGTTCTCTCAGTTACAATCCCCTATTCCAAGTGGTGTTTGTCTTAGAGAATTTCTTGTTGGATACATTAGAATTGACCGATGTCACCCTGACTCCTCAATTTGTAGAACGTGGCACATCTCAGTTTGATTTGACCTTGGCTATTTGGGAGACAAAAGCGGGACTGATAGGTTCGTGGGAATATAACAGCGACCTATTTGAGCCAGATACCATTGCAAGGATGACAAGTCATTTCCAGACTTTGTTAGCAGCGATTATTGCTAATCCGAATCAAGCCATTGGTGAATTACCACTGCTGACACAAACAGAGCGACATCAGTTGTTAGTGGAATGGAATGATACTTATACGCCTTATCCTCAGAGCAAATGCGTCCATGAGTTATTTGAGCAGCAGGTAGAAAAAACACCAAATGCGATCGCAGTAGTCTATGAAAATGAGTCCCTCACATACCAACAGTTGAGCGATCGCGCAAATCAGTTGGCGCAATATTTGCGTTCACTGGGGGTAAAACCAGAGGTATTGGTGGGAATTTGCGTCGAGCGTTCTCCCCTATTAATAGTAGGATTGCTGGGCATACTCAAGGCTGGTGGAGCATACCTACCCCTTGACCCCGCATATCCCCAAGAACGGTTGGCGTTCATGCTAGAAGATGCTCATGTATCGGTGCTGTTAACCCAGGAAACTTTGGTTGCAACGTTACCGCCACATAAAGCGCGGGTAGTTTGTCTTGATAGCGACATCTCCAGCACAAGAACAGAAAATTTACTCCACACAGTCACAACCGACAATCTAGCTTATGTAATTTATACCTCCGGCTCCACCGGCAGACCCAAAGGAGTACAAATTGAACATCGAGGACTGCTAAATCTTGTCTTTTGGCATCAACAAGCTTTTGCAGTATCGTCTCTCGATCGAGTCACACAAGTTGCTGGAGTAGCATTTGACGCTTGCGGTTGGGAGATCTGGCCTTATCTGACGGCGGGAGCTAGCATCCATTTTCCCGATGATGAAACCCGGCTTGATCCTGAGCAACTGCGAGACTGGCTGTTGTCAAAGGCAATAACCATTAGCTTCCTCCCGACACCAATGGCCGAAAAAATTCTGTCATTAAATTGGCCGGCCAATGCTGCTTTGCGAACTTTGCTCACAGGTGGAGATCAACTTCATCAATATCCTTCAACTTCTCATCCCTTTGAGGTGGTAAATAATTACGGGCCAACAGAAAATACTGTAGTCGCAACATCCGGTACTGTTCCTAAAAGACAACAAGCTTACTTACAACCTACCATTGGTCGAGCGATCGCAAATACCCAAATTTATATACTAGATTCCTTATTACAGCCTGTACCCATTGGTGTGACTGGAGAATTATACATCGGTGGTGAAAGCTTGGCACGGGGCTATCTCCACCGTCCCGACCTGACAACAGAACGCTTCATTCCTAACCCTTTCGCACCTCAAGAACGACTTTATCGGACGGGCGATTTAGTTCGCTACCAAGCCGATGGCAATATAGAATTTTTGGGTCGCATTGATTACCAAGTTAAAATTCGCGGCTTCCGCATTGAACTTTCGGAAATTGAGGCTACTTTGACTCAACATCCCCAGGTAAGGGATGCTGTTGTAATCACCAGAGAAGATATACCTGGTGTGAAGAATTTGGCAGCATATATCATTCCAGAACTGACACAGCCAACCAGTAACGAGCTACGCCTGTTTCTCAAATCAAAGCTCCCCAGTTACATGGTTCCTGCATCCTTCACTGTTCTGGAAGTTCTGCCCATTACCCCTAACGGCAAGGTAGACCGTCGGGCATTACCAGTACCAGAGTTCGAGTCCGATGAATCTACTGGCTTTGTCTCCCCACACACCCACACTGAAGAAGTCTTGGCCAAGATTTGGCGGGATGTTTTACTGCTTAAACAAGTTGGTATCCACGATAACTTCTTTGAACTGGGTGGAGACTCTATTATTAGTATGCAAATTATTGCCAAAGCTAATCAAGCTGGACTCAAACTTACTCCCAAACAATTATTTCAACACCAAACAATTGCTGAATTAGCGACTGTTGCTGGTATAATAAGCACGGTTAAATCAGAACAAGGTTTAGTTACAGGAGTTGTCCCTCTAACACCGATTCAGAAGTGGTTCTTTGAGCAAAACCTACCAGAACCTCATCACTTTAACCAATCCTTCCTGCTAGAAGTTCCTGCAAATTTGCAACCGGAATTATTACAGCAGGCACTACAAAAGTTACTGCACCATCACGATGCTTTACGCCTGCGGTTTGTGCAGCAGGATGGGCAATGGCAGCAGTACAACAGCGATCTCAGCGATAAAGTATCGTTGGACATTGCAGATTTATCATATCTGTCCCCAGCAGAACAATTAAATGCGATCGCACTCAGGGCAGATGCAGCACAAAGGACGCTGAATTTAACAGATGGGTCGCTGATGCGGGTCATTCTGTTTAACTTAGGCAATTCCCCGGCACGTTTACTCATCGTCATCCATCATTTGGCTGTCGATGGCATCTCGTGGCGGATTTTACTAGAAGACTTATCTCAAGCATACAAACAATTAGAAGTTGGTAAAAGTATCCAACTACCTGCAAAAACAACTTCCTTTAAGGATTGGGCAATTCGATTGCAGGATTATGCCCGCAGTCCAGAACTCCATTCACAGCTAGATTATTGGCTGGATTTAATACGGTTCCCAATTGCTCCTTTACCGTTGGATTATGCTGCTGTTGCCCAAGATAACACTGTAGCTTCTAGTCAGATTGTCTCTGTATACCTGAGTGTAGAGCAGACTCGCGCCCTGTTGCAGGATGTTCCTGGAGCCTACAACACCCAAATTAACGATGTGCTGCTAACGGCATTAGTGCAGACTTTCACTCGTTGGACGGGTTCTCACTCCCTATTGATTGACTTAGAAGGTCACGGACGAGAGGACTTGTTTGAGGATGTGGACTTGTCACGCACAGTAGGCTGGTTTACCAGTATATTCCCCGTGCTGTTAAAACTTGAGGATCGCAACGATCCCGGAGAAGTTATCAAGTCAGTAAAGGAGCAACTGCGACGTATCCCCAACAGGGGTATTGATTACGGCATCTGGCGATATCTTAGCTCAGATGAGAGCGATCGATTAAAAGCCTTCCCCAAAGCTGAATTGAGTTTTAACTACTTGGGTCAATTCGACCAAACCCAGTTAGCAAACCTGGGATGGAAATATGCCCAAGAGTCTAGCGGTTCTATTCACAGCCCCAAAGGACAGCGTAGCCATTTGCTAACCGTAAATGGATTAGTTGTGGAAGGGAGGCTGAAACTAGAGTGGCAATATAGCGAGTATTTTCATTCCTGGTCGACTGTAGAAAAGCTGGCTAATCAGTATATAGAAGCCTTAGAAGCTATTATCGCTCATTGTTTATCCCCAGATGCAGGCGGCTATACTCCTTCAGATTTCCCAGAAGTTGAGTTTAGCCAAGAAGCTTTGGACGAACTGTTAGCAGAAATTGAATGAAGTCGTCCACGCTGAGAAAACCGTACCAAAAAAGATCGCGATGTTACTTAGGAAAAACTATGCTGGAATTTCAAATTGAATTTCAACCTCGTATCCCTCCTTCCAAAAATTTAGTCATAGGCACTTTGGGGCCGGCTGCTACTAGTAGTGACTACGCTGCTAAACATATAACTAACCGTCTGAGTTCAGAACAAGTAACTGTATCAACTCAGTTATTTGATACTTTTACAGAAGTCAGAGAAGCTTTGCTGCAAGACAAGGTAGATATGGCTTTAGTTCCTCATGCTTACGACCGAGTTAATGAATTTTATATGGAGCCAAATTTTGAGCTAGGCTTCGTTTTTATATTTCCTACTCCAGTCTATGGATTAGCTAAGAAAAAAAATAAAGAGGTAGCTTTCAAAGGTTCTAGAATTGTTACTCATCCGGCTCCTCTACCTTTGTTAACAAAACTCTTGCCAGATGCTCAAGATCAAACACAAATACAAGTAGATTTGTCTCCTTCTACCAGCGATTCAGCTATGCAGGTAATGCAGGGTTTAGCCGATTTTGCGATTACTAATGAGAATGCTGTAAAAGCTTACGATTTAGAATTTGTTTCCACCTATGGAAACATTCGGATGAGTTGGTCAATTTTTCAGAAAAAATTAAATTAATAGCAAGTTATGTCTAAATATTTTCCCCAGCCAAAAATCATCAAAATTAATTACGATGTAGAGTTAATTGTATTTCAGTGTGAAGACACAGTTGTGCAGTTAGTTTCTATTCCCCCAGGAGCTACTTTTGAATTACATAAACATCCCGAAAGTCAAATTGGAATGCAAATTGCGGGACGTTTGGAATTTAACCTCAACGGGACTAAAGAAATTCTGAAGCCATTTAAGCAAGTTTATGTAGCTGGTTCTAATGTTCTTCATGGTTCTATCAATTATTTCTCAGAAACAGCATTAGCATTTGATGTAAAACGCATCACAAATTCTGAGGAAGCTGAGGAGAAGATTTTAAAAGTTACACCCACTCAAGACGAAGTTACAGGTTTCGATCGCCAGTCTGTTGTTGGTTCTTGGTTTGAGATTTTAATTACTAAGATTCCTCCCAAAGGGGTAATACCAATTCGCTCACATCCTAGTGAAATAATGGGAATAATCCTGAGTGGTAAATTAGCGATCGCCATAGAAAAACAGCAACGAGAGCTAGAATATGGTAGTGTTTATTATGCTCCGGCTGATGTTCCTTATGGAGGACATAATCTTTCTGATGAAACAGTATCTTTGACTGAAATTCTGATTAAACCTAGCTCTGATTTCTCAGTCAAAAATATTTTTTCAAAGACAGCGATCGCTACTTCTTAAAGGCATACTTATCATGGATTTAGGATTAACACAGAAAGTAGCTTTAGTGACAGGAGCAAGTGCTGGTATTGGTTATAGCGTTGCCCAAAAGCTGGCAGCAGAAGGTTGTCAGTTAGTAATTTGTGGGAGAAATTCTGAGCGATTAGAACAAGCTTATCAAGGTTTAGTTGGCTCTCAAGCAAAAGTTATTCCCATTTGTGCTGATGTGCAGAATGCAAGTGATTCTCAAAAATTAGTCCAAGAAGCTATCAGTCAATTTGGAAAACTTGATATTTTGGTCAATAATTCTGAGGGGGCAACATTTTCTAATGAACCAGTAGAAAATCTATCTGATGAAGATTGGGCAACTGTCTTTGATGGCAAGTTACTCGGCTATATTCGCATGACTAATTTGGTGCTGCCAACGATGAAAAATCAGCAATGGGGGCGCGTTATCAATATTGTGGGAACATCAGGAAAAGAACCTTCTAGCCGTCTTGTAAGATCGGGAGTTGCGAATGCTGCATTAATCAACTTTACTAAAACTGTTGCTACGCAAGTTGCTAAGTGGAATGTTTTAGTTACTGCTGTTAATCCTGGTCTGATTGATACTCCAAGGCATAGAGAATATTTAGAAGTATTCGCCCAACAAGAAGGCCGGACAGTGGATTCAATCATCGCAGGAACGAATAATAATATTCCTCTTGGTCGTCGCGGTTATTCTAGTGAGGTTGCTAATTTGGTTGCTTTTCTAGCGTCAGAATGTGCTAGCTATATTACGGGTGTGACTATTCCCGTAGATGGCGGATTGTCAACGTCTGCTTTTTAATAATTACTTTTTTAAACGAACCGCAAAGAAAAGAGATAAATCCCATAATTAATATCATATAAAACAATGGTAGTTGCACAAAACCAAACTAAAAATAAAGATATTGAATCTATCTATCCTCTTTCGCCTACACAGGAGGGGATACTCTTTCATACTCTCTATGAGCCGGAATCGACAATATATTTTGAGCAGTTTAAATTAACTCTTCATGGCAATTTAGATCCGGGTATATTTGAACGGGCTTGGCAACGTTTGGTAGCGCGACATTCGGCTCTGCGGACTCTTTTTGTTTGGAAGAATCGTAAACAATCAGTTCAGGTGGTGCGTAAACAAGTGAATTTGCCTTTGTCTAATTTAGACTGGCGGATGTTTCCTCAGCAGGAGCAAGAAATCCGGCTCAATTCTTTTTTAGATGCAGATAGAAAACAAGGTTTTGAACTTGATAAAGCTCCATTAATGCGCTTTGCTTTAATTCGGGTAGCCGATGAAACATACCAGTTTATTTGGAGTTTTCATCACTTGCTGGTTGATGGCTGGAGTTGGCCGATTATCTTCAAAGAATTATTTGCTTTATATGAATCAATTCAGAATGGGCAACAGTTATATTTAGCTCCTATTCGTCCTTATCGGGATTATATTAATTGGTTACAACAGCAAGATTTGGCTGGGGCGAAGGCTTTTTGGCAACAAAATCTTGAGGGTTTTACTGCACCTACGCCTTTGATAGTTGAACGAGCAATTGGGCAGAGTTCTCACCAACAGCAAAATATTGATGTGCGATCGCAGCATCTATCAGCTGAAACAACAACTACTTTAAAATCTTTTGCCCAACAACATCATCTAACACTAGCCACCTTGGTACAAGCCGCTTGGGGACTGTTACTAAGTCGCTACAGTGGCGAGTCTGACGTAGTTTTTGGCACTACTGTATCTGGTCGCCCCCCTACTTTATCTGGTGTAGAGTCGATGGTGGGGTTGTTTATCAATACTTTACCTGCACGGGTAAAAATCCCTGAGAAAACCGATTTGTTAACCTGGCTGGGGTTGTTGCAACAAGAATATATAGAACGGGAGCAGTATTCATACACCCCACTTGTAGATATTCAGGGTGTGAGTGAAATTCCTCGAACTCAACAGTTGTTTGAAAGCATTGTTGTATTTGAAAACTATCCGGTAAATGCAACGTTACAGCAACTCCCTGGAAACTTGAGCATCGGGGAACTACAAGACAGAGGACAAACCAATTATCCTCTCACGCTGCTGGCAATTCCTGGCGAGGAAATGACGGTGAAAATTTACTACGATCGCCAACGCTTTGATGCAGATATTATCGATCGCATGGCTGGTCACTTCCTCACCCTGTTGGAAGGAATTACCATCAATCCTCATCGCACCGCAGGGGAATTACCGCTACTAACTCCAGCAGAACAAGATTTGCTTTTAGTCGAGTGGAATGATACCTCACCAGCGCATCCCATCAATCGTTGCATCCATCAATTATTTGAGGAACAAGTCAAAAAAACACCCCAAGCTTTGGCGGTAGTATATGAAAACCAACAATTGACTTATGAAGAGTTAAACCAGCAAGCCAATAAAATTGCTCATTACTTGCAACGCTTCGGTGTGAAACCAGATGTTCCAGTGGGGATTTGTGTAGAGCGATCGCTAGCAGCTGCGATCGCTATTTTAGGAACTCTCAAGGCTGGGGGAGTTTGCGTTCCCCTCGATCCTACCTATCCGCCAGAGCGTTTAGCGTTCATGCTCAAGGATTCTCAAACACCAGTTATCTTAACTCAAACACATTTGCAGTCATTATTTAATGGCAACTTGGCTCATCGTCTAATTGTGTTAGATAAAGATGGGGACGAAATCGCCAAAGAATCTGAGAATAATCTACAAGTTGAAGTAGCAGGTGATAATTTAGCCTATATCATATATACCTCTGGCTCTACCGGCACTCCGAAAGGCACTCTTGTTACCCAGCGATCGCTCACCAATTTAGTAGAACACCATCAGGCAAAAATGGCCACAGGTATTGGTGTGCTTCAGTTTGCCTCCCTCAGTTTTGATGTCAGTTATCACGAAATATCCGTGGCGTGGGCTTTCGGAGGTACGCTGTATATGATTTCTGAATGCGATCGCAAAGATTTAGATAAATTAATCCAATTACTTAGCTTAAACCCAATTGGTAAAGTTTTTCTGCCAGTTAGCCTTTGGCAGCAATTAGCAGAAATATACGGAGAGCAATCACATCTATTTCAGAATATTCAAGAAGCGATCGCTTGTGGCGAACAACTCCAAATTACTCAGCCGATGATTAAGCTGTTTAAGCGTCTGGAAAATTGTACACTCTACAATTTCTATGGCCCTACGGAAGCAGACTTAGTGACAGCTTATACTTTTAGCCAAAAGCCAGATGAATGGCCAATTTATCCACCCATTGGTAAAGCTGCTGTCAATGTGCAAGTTTATCTGTTAGACAGCAATCTTCAACCCGTGCCAATTGGCGTTCCTGGGGAACTCTACGTGAGTGGTGATGGTTTGGCTCGTGGCTACCTCAACCGTGCAGATTTGACTAATCAGAAATTTCTACCAAATCCGTTTGCCGATTTTGGATTGCCGATTTTAGATTTTAGATTGAGGGACACAAGTGAAAATTTCCAATCTGCTGAAAGTTCTGATAATCCAAAATCCAAAATCCAAAATCTAAAATCAAGTTGTTTGTACAAAACTGGCGACTTAGCGCAATATCTACCAGATGGGAATATCCAGTTTTTGGGACGGATAGATGATTTGGTAAAAATTCGGGGCTTTCGTGTTGAACTGGGAGAAGTTGAAGCCGTTTTGAGCAAACATCCCCAGATTAACCAAGCCGTCGCGAAAGTTTATGGAGAAAGTGCCAGAGAAAAATATTTAGTTGCTTACTTTGTGCCAATTCCGGGAGAGACAATCACAGTCGAACAACTGCGGACTTATTTAACTGAGCAATTGCCAGATTATATGATTCCATCGGCTTTTGTCGAAATGGCATCTTTCCCACTTACACCCAATGGTAAAGTTAACCGTCGCGCCTTACCAGAACCCACAAATAGCCGACCGGAATTAGGTCAAACTTTTGTTGCACCGCGTACTCCCACCGAAGAAATTTTAGCTGGGATTTGGAGAGATGTTTTAGGGTTAGAACAAGTTGGCATTTACGATAACTTCTTTGATTTGGGGGGACATTCTTTACTAGCAACTCAAGTTATTGCTTTAACGCGCAAAGCATTTGGGATAGAATTACCACTATTGAGTTTATTTGAATCTCCTGCGATCGCACATTTAGCCCAAAAAATCGCCACAGCTAAAGCACCAGACGGGCAGGAGTTATCTTTAAAACGACTTCCCCCCCAAAACGAACCAATACCAATTTCTTTAACCCAGCTAGAGTTGTGGTTTTTTGACCAATTCTATCCAGGGAATTCCATCTATAATCTACCTTTGGTCTATCGCATCACAGGTGCGCTCAATGAGAAAGCATTATCAGATAGTTTAAGAGAAATTGTCCGGCGACACGAGACATTGCGATCGACCTTTCAGGTTAAAAATGGGCAAGTCGTTTATGCTGTTGTTAACGATCCTGTCTTTGATTTTTCCGTAATCGATCTCCAGCACCTCCCCGAAACTGAGCGCGAAGCTCAAGGCACACAACAGGCTGAACAGGAAATTAAGCATCCTTTCGATTTGGCACGAGGCCCTTTATTACGCAGCAAGCTTTGGCGTTTGGACGAACAAGAGTATCTATTCGTTGCCGTCACCCACCATATTGTTGCTGATGGTTGGTCTTTTAGTGTCCTCACCCAAGAACTGGCAAAAGTTTACGAAGCCTTCTGTGAGGGTAAGCCGTCGCCACTGACTGAGTTACCGATCAAATATACCGACTTTGCTCAATGGCAGAGGCAGTGGTTACAAGGGCAAGTTTTAGAATCTCAGCTTCAGTTTTGGAAAAAGCATTTAGGCACTACTCCGCCAATATTGAAGCTACCATGCGTTAGCGAAGCTGGCCGTAGGCATCGCCCCCGTCCATCAGTGCGAACCTTTAAAAGTGCAGGCCAACCGATAATTCTCTCCCAGAAATTAACCGATGCGCTGAAGGTACTGAGTCAACAGGAAGGCGTAACCTTGTTTATGACCTTGTTGGCAGCATTCCAGACATTACTCTTCTCTTATACAACACAGGAAGAGATCATTGTTAGCAGCGCCCTTGCCAATCGCACCAGAGTAGAAACTGAGGGACTGATTGGTTTCTTTGTGAATTTACTGCCATTTTGTACCAACTTAGGAGGAAACCCCAGCTTTCGGGAACTACTTGGCCGAGTGCGTGAGGTAGCTTTGGGTGTTTATGCTCATCAAGAAATGCCCCTGATTAAGCTAATAGAAGAACTCCAGCCAGTCAGAGATCCCAGTTACACATTAATAAATCAAGTAATGTTTGTCTTTCAAAACACTCCAGGGGATAATTTAGAATTTGCTAATCTAGTTTTGAAAGAGCAGTTTATTGCTAGAGATACAAAAGATACCGCAGAGTTTGATTTAGAGTTAACCCTCGAAGAAACATCAACAGGTATTGAAGGTTTGCTCGTATACAGAACCGATTTATTTGAACCTGCCACTATTTCCAAAATGGTTGATAATTTCCAGACTTTGCTGGAAAAAATAACAACCAATTATAACCAGCGTTTAACTGAACTTATCTTAATATCTGAACCACCAAGTTTGCCCACTCAAACTTTTGTAATCCCAATATCGAAGGATTTTGTTAAACCTCAAAATTCTATCGAAGAAGTTGTGTTAACTATCTGGAAAGAAATTTTAGGGCTAGAGGAGATTAGCACTCAAGACAACTTTTTTGAACTGGGAGGGCATTCTGCTCAAACTCTTGAAGTTATCTGTAAACTACAGTCGGCTTTGCAAGTCGAACTACCGTTGATTTACTTGTTTGAAAAACCTACTGTATTTCAGCTAGCAGCAGCCATCCAAGACAAATTAAACAGTTAATAGGTTAATATCTGGTTTTTCAATTGTTATTGTCAACATAGAGGTGAACAACATGGAACTTACAAAAAACAATCAAATAATTGAAAATGCCAAACCTAGTATTAGTGAAGTTACTCAAATATCCAACGAAGAACTTCGTATATTGCATGAGATTCCTACATTTAGACCGATTGTTCAAACATTCGTTGTAATTGGTACATATTTCATCCTCTCAGCTATTGGGTTTTGGTTGAATAACTGGGCAGTGTGGTTATTAGTCTGGTTTGTTCAAGGATTTTTATTTGTCTGTTTTTTTGCGGCAATACATTATTGCTCTCACTATAGTTTGTATAAGTCAAAAAATACTAACCGATTCATGGGGACTTTCTTATCATTAGTATTATTGATGAACTTTTCATTTCACAAATATATTCATATTGGACATCATCGAGAAGCAAAACTCAAAGGTAAAATCGTAGGAGATACATCAGCATGGCAAACCTTTCCTAATATTAAGACCTATTTTCTGGCCTTGACATATTTTTATCCTCTCGCAGCTTGGAAGAATTGGTGGGTTGTTACCAAAGATTTATATTTAGACTCTTTGAAAAACCATACAGAAGAGGAATCAGCCTTACCAACTAACTTTTATTTGAGCTATTTTAAAACACCAGAACAACGTCAATTTGTCTTAAAAAATAATTGGCTACTATTGGGTTGGGTTGTATTAATGGCAGGATTAACCGTAATTTTTCCTCGGATTTTATTCTTTGGTTACTGGATACCATTAATAACGTTTGCTTCTCCATTCGGGTTTATTTTCAGTATTACAGATCACTATGGCTGTGAGTCTGACTTAAACCACAACCTATGGAATGATACACGAACAATGATTTCTAACCCCATCGTTAGGTTTTATTACTGGAATAATAATTACCATGTAGAGCATCATCTTTATCCAAGTATGCCACCTTCTAAATACTCCAAGATACATGAGTTAATTCAACCTCACCTGCAATATCTGGAAAAATCATACTTGATGTATCATCTAAAAATAATGCAGGGTTTGATTTCGGCAAAAAGTCATTAATGAATCGCTCTTATCAAAACACATTTATGATGGAATATCGTAGATTTGGGCGTACAGAATTACCAATGCCAGTCTTTTCCTGCGGCGGAATGCGCTACATCTATACTGAATCTGAAGAACTTACTCAAGATAAAATTCCCGATGAAAATCAACAGAATTTAGAAGCCACTATTCGCCGTGCTTTAGAAGTTGGCATCAATCACATCGAAACTGCGCGAATGTATGGAACTTCTGAGATGCAATTAGGAGCGATTTTACCTAAGTTGCCAAGAGAAAAAATTATCGTGCAGACTAAGGTTACTCCTATCTCTGACTCTGAAGAATTTCGCCGTTTGTTTGAAAAATCTTTGGCTTTATTAAAGCTAGATTACGTTGATTTATTAACACTACATGGCATTAATTATGACCAACAATTTGAAGATAGCATTCGTCCCAATGGCTGTCTTGATGTAGCGCGACAATTGCAAGCTGAAGGTAAGGTAAAGTTTATTGGTTTTTCTACCCACGCGCCAACGGACTTAATTATCAAAACCATTGAAACCAATCAATTTGATTATGTAAATCTCCATTGGTACTACATTAATCAATTCAATTGGCCTGCTATTGAAGTAGCCACACGTCATGACATGGGGGTGTTTATTATTAGCCCATCAGATAAAGGTGGTATGCTCTATAAGCCTCCACAAAAGTTATTAGATTTGTGCCATCCTCTCAGCGCGATGGTGTTTAACGATTTGTTTTGTTTGAGTCATCCGCAAGTACATACTCTCAGCTTGGGGGCATCTAAACCATCAGATTTTGACGAACATTTGAAGGTTATAGAACTTTTAGACAAAGCGGATGAGATTTTATTACCAATTTTAAATCGGTTGGAAAAAGAAGCGATCGCCTCACTGGGAAAAGACTGGTACTCTACTTGGCACACTGGTTTACCCAGATATCCCCAAACCCCTGGTGAGATTAATATTCCAGTGATTTTATGGTTGCAAAATTTAGCGATCGCTTTTGATATGTGGGAATATGCCACAAGGCGTTACAACCACTTAAATACTGCCGATCCTTGGTTTCCTGGTTTGACAGCAGAACGAGTGAGACAATTTGATCTAAGTGATTGTCTGCGTCAAAGCCCCCATGCTGACAAAATACCAGCTTTATTAGAAGATGCCCATAGGTTGTTATCTCAACCTAGTAAAGGATAAATAAATGAGTAATAAGTAATGAGTAATGAGTAATGAGTAATGAGTAATAAGTAATGAGTAATGAGTAATGAGTAATAAGTAATGAGTAATGAGTAATAAGTAATGAGTAATGAGTAATGAGTAATAAGTAATGAGTAATGAGTAATAAGTA
>NZ_JBALFY010000002.1:0-20880 GCF_036916655.1 Nostoc sp. | reverse complement strand
CAGATGTATGATATTCTTTATTTATAGGGAATCTAAACCACTTCACGCACAAAGGATCTCCAAGCACTTGCGCTGTAGTGATGAAGCCAAATCCCATAAGTTAACCAATTGTTTGATGAACTGATGGTCTTGCTCCACAAGTCTCTGGAGGATTGTGGAAGTACTTGATCGGTAGCAGTTCTGAAGTTCGGGGGGACTTTGGTCTGCTTGCAGTTCATCAATCACTTTTGGGATAAACCTTTTATTATTTACAGATAGTTTTTTCTTAAATCCTCAGAAAAAATCAAAGCTTTGGCGAATCAAAAAATAGAATAAGCAATCGATAAATAATATTATTTGCTATTTAACCAATTGGGTAAAGCAAACTTAATTGAACTTCCAGATTAATTAAATAACCTGGTGTTTAAAATGACTAAACCGAAAACAACCCGTAAATCTGTTCGCGATCGCATCCTAAATACAGCATCAGGCTTGTTTTATCGAGAAGGAATTCGCAATGTCGGTATTGACAGAATTGTTGCGGAATCTGGCGTTGCTAAAATGTCACTCTACAATCATTTCAAGTCAAAGGATGCATTAATTGAAGCGTGGCTGCGACAACAGGATGAACAATGGTGTGAATGGCTCAAAACCACGATTGAGCAACGAGCTTCTAACCCATCCCAACAACTATTGGCAATATTCGATGCCCTACGGGAATGGTTTGAGGGCCCAGATTTTCGAGGTTGTGCATTCATTAATGCTTCAGTGGAACTAGCCAATGCTGACCACCCTGGACATAGAGTGGCATTAGAGCATCAACAATCTATTTACCACTACATCAAGAGCCTAGCTCAAGCCGCAGAAGTTTCATCACCCGAACAGTTAGCCAGGCAACTGCTTCTCCTGGTGCAAGGTGCGATCGTGGTTGCGATGATGGAAGGAAGTTGGTCAACCGCTTCACAGGCGAAAAAAGTCGCGGCAACACTAATTCAGACTGCATCAAAATGCGGTGTTACCGAGACAGTTTTGACTGCCCAGTTAGAGTGCTGAGTATATTCATAAACCCGAACAAATGCTTGCACCAGATGATGGTTTTAATAAGATAAATAGTGCCGGGTGTAAAATTTTAGAGTATTTTGCTAATTGGACTGACTAAATTCTTATTTATCCCGCTATTTCTAGTATAAAACCGTCTATTGTTCTAAACAAAATGTGCATCTTTAGGATTGAATGCTAGTTTAATTATCTCATGGGGATATACATTGCCAAATATATGATTCCGAGGCACTCTGGCGATTAAAGTTTGTTCTCCCACCTTAACCCAGATACTACAAATACCAATACCATTTAAAACCCGTTCTACTAGTCCTTCAATAATTACCGAACACAGTTTGTGTCGCATTGAAGAACTTGGATCGTAAAGATTGAAAGTATCGCCAGATAAACAACATGTAGTAATTGGCTTTGTGATTTCCCCAGAATATAAAAACTCTATCCCGTTTGCAAGTTTGATAAAATTTCCACGGCTACTCCGTTCTACATGGCACGGAATAATATTATCTATCCCTACCAGTCTGGCAAGCTGCTCGTTAGCTGGTCGGCGGATGATAGTTTCCAAGTTATCATCCTGGACAATACAGCCGTCAAATAAAGCGATCGCTCGATCGGCAAAATGCAGTATATCTGTAAAATTATGACTGACTAATATAACTGCCGAACCCCTCGCTTGCGCCCATTGTCTAATTTTCTCGATCATCTGGGGACGTATTCCCACATCTAAAGAGGCAGAAGGCTCATCCAAAAGCAGCAATTCGGAATCAGCAACTAAACCGCAGGCAATACAAACTCGTTTCGCTTCACCACCAGACAGAGAACGCGCTGACTGATTTGCTAAGTGTTCACAGCCAAAAGTTGTCAATGCACTATGTACCCTTTGCTTAATCTTGTGTGTTGGTGTGCCGCGAAACTTTAATACCTTGGCAACATTATTAAAAACGGTGTCATCCAGTAGTAAGGTTTCCTGAAAGACCAAAGCCGAACGACGACGCAATAATGTTTTATTAGCATTGCTGACATCCTCTCCAAATAATTGCATCTCACCACGGTAAGGTTGCAAGAGATTGATTGTTCTTAACAAAGTGCTTTTACCAGCACCATTGGGGCCAATCACAGCAACTAGTTCCCCTGGACGGACTGTAAAATTGTTAATTGACAGGATATTCTGACGTGGTTTGCTAGCGACGCTCACCTGTCGCATATTCAGGACATATTCGTTAGTACTCATAGAATTTTCTTGTCATGCTGTAGGATAGTCAGCAACACGATTACGGTGTATGTGATGATGAGGAGGATGTATGCGATCGCCATTGCAACATCGTAATTTCCTTTCCCTACCTCTGTGACGATCGCTGTAGTCAGGACTCTAGTCTGCCCCTTAATATTGCCGCCCACCATCATGGATGCACCAACTTCCGAGATGACGCGACCAAAACCAGCCATGATTGCAGCCATTAACCCTAACCGTGCTTCCTTGATTAGCAACCAGTTGGCTTGCCACTGTGTCGCCCCCATTGATAACAATCGCCAGCGTAGCTTCGGATTAATACTGATAATTGCCGCAAAACTGAAGCCAGCAACAATTGGAAAAGCAATGATGGTTTGGGCGATGATCATAGCTATGGGTGTATAAATTAAATCCAGATTTCCCAATGGGCCAGATCGCCACAAAAACATACTGACGAATAAACCGACTACGACGGGTGGTAATCCCATACCGAAGTTAATCAAACTAGTCAGAGTTTGTTTGCCGATGAAATCCACTAATGCTAGCCACAGTCCTAATGGTAGTCCCAGTAAAACGCTAATGGCTGTAGCTGTTCCAGATACAAACAATGTCATCGTCATGACTTGGAAAACGTCACTATCGCCACTGGTTAATAGCTCAAAAGCTTTGAAAGCTCCTTCGATGATTGTATTCACAAATACAAATCTCTTAAAAAATTGGGAAATAATACTTAAATATGCAGTAAAGCAACTCTTAACGAGCTGATACTCAAGTTTCTTTAAAAGCCATAATCTTTCTCCGTTTTACCGGCATCAACATAAAATAGCGGTTGTTTGAACTCTTTTTTCCCGTGGGCTGCAATTATTGTCTGTCCTTCAGGAGATAAGACAAAATTAATAAACGCTTTAGCTCCTGCACTATTGACTCTGGGGTACTTCTTAGAATTTACCTCCATCACATGGTAAAGATTTAACAGTTTCTTATCTCCTTGCACCAGTACAGGCAAAGACAGATTTTTCTGCTGAAATATATACGTTGCCCGATCTGCTAAGGTATATCCCAGTTTTTGATTAGCAACTTGCAAAGTTTCCGCCATTCCTGAACCTGTTTGCTGATACCAAGTTCCAGATGGTGTGACGTTTGCCTGTTTCCATAAATCTTTTTCTAGTTTGTTAGTACCTGAGTCATCACCCCGCGATACAAACAATGCTTGATTTTTGGCAATGAGACTGAACGCTTCCACAGCATTCTTTTTCCCTCTAATCTTTGCTTTGTCTGCATCTGGCCCGATAATCACAAAGTCATTGTGCATTACCAAGTGGCGATTAATCACCGCACCACCCGACAAAACTTTGCGTTCGGCTTTCGGTGAATTGACGAATAGCGCGTCAACCTCACCTTTTTCAGCCAGAGCCAAAGCCTGTCCGGTGCCGACTGCAACCTTTTTGAGCCTATATCCTGTTTTCTTTTCAATCGCCGGAACTAAATCATCTAGCAGCCCACTATCCTCAATACTGGTTGTCATCGCCACAATGACATTTTTACTTCCTGAAGACTGTCCAAAAGTTGGCTCTTGGTTGAATATACTACCAAAGCTGATGCAAAGAATCGCCACGAGAATTACCAAATACCCATGACGCAAAGCCCGATGATTGATCATTGCACTCTCCTAGCAATCTGTACGCCAATATTCTTTACTATGGCAAGCAAAGCTTACATTGAGGAGTATAGGCAAGATTGATTAGGAAAGCAACTATATTTATGTTGTTTTCCAGACAATTTTGATGATGAGAAGAATTCCTGACAAGATGCTGACATCTTAGTTTTTACCCAGCATGGCATTTGTTTAGAAGAACTTCACAGAAGTCCTGGTATAGCTTTAGACCGCTTTGTTTCAGTCATTGTGACGTAGTTTAGAGATATTTGGTGGAATGCGATCGCAGTTGATCAAAGACTGCGATCGCAACAGGTTCGTGTGTCCACGATGGATTTAAGAATAGCAACGGTCGGCATCCAGGCAGCCCTAGATATTAAAGGAGGCTATTCCCCTGGCATCAGTAAGCGGTAAAGGAAGTTTTTACTTGCTTGGTTCTGTCTAGCCATTTCTAGAAGTAGTATATCTCCATTTTTGAGGAGGACGAAAAAGCATTGAGCATCGAGGTAATCATCATTGCGTAATCCTTCATCAGCTACCTTTGTTTCCTCTATCTCTTCATAGTTCAAGTAATGCTCTTTGTCCTCAACGTCTACTACATTAAATACGACTGGCATTGGTTTTTAAGGTACAAGAGTACATTGTCGATCATAAATCGTATAGTTGCTTCAAATCTGTTGGTTTAGTTGCAAAATACAATCCTCGTGGGATGTCCTGATATGGTTCGTAATCTCAGGACTGCAAGGATATATAATGAGCCTTTTGCATTGTAATTAAGTCATTAATTAGGTAACTTGGAACAAATCAATGCAACTAACTTTTCAGATATTTGGCACTCATTACTTCATCAATTGTGCGCGGAGCAATGCTGACATTATTCGTGGATATGCTCTGCTATTGCAAATTATTCAGGGTTTGGTAACGGCTCCTATTTTATTATTTAATCCTGGAGCGATCGCAACGTGTTCGTGCGTCCACGATGGATTTAAGAATAGTAGCATTGGCGGAGGCATCGCCGGATTAACTTAATTCAGTGGGAAAGTGCTAATGTCTGACTGAGCTAAACTAAACGTATATCTTCTCAAAATAAGCTATATGGCTCTGGGCGAAATTTTACCAACCGTCAGTCAACTATCTCATGAAGATAAACTTCGACTAATCCACTTTCTCCTGCTTGCAGTTGCGAAAGAAGAAGGATACAGCTTAGAAGATACTGAAGAGAGTGATTCAACGAAAGCACTTCTAAATCAACTGGGATCAACTCAAGGAGTTGTCTGGTCTCCTCAAACAACTCCTGAAGCAATTCAAGCATTGTCAGACCTGCTAGTGGCAGCACAGGGAGCCGCCAATGCTTGATGGTCATCGCTTTCTGTTCACGGAGCGAACCGATAGTCAAGGGCGATCGAGCGTTATGCCATATTTGCCGTTAACCCTTACTAAAGGAAGCCTTTCTACAGAAGCGATCGCGCTGTTAGATACAGGTGCGAGTGTTAATGTTCTACCTTGCGAAATTGGCTTACAGTTAGGAGCAGTCTGGCAAGAGCAGACCGTCCCTATTCAGTTGAGTGGGAATTTGGCTCTTAGCGATCGCCCATCGCAGTGAGGTGTATGATCTGTGAAGGTTGACAACATAACGTGAACGCTTAAAGGAGAGAACCATGTTAGATGAAACAGTTCTGGAGCATCGCTTGTTAACCCTTGAGCAAGCAGTCTCCGATCTCCAACGCCAGGTTGAAGGCAAACCCTCCGAAAACTGGTTGGAAAAACTAGTCGGCTCAATTTCTGATGAGTCAGCTTTTCTTGAAGCTCTGGAATATGGACGTGCCTTTCGTCAGGCTGACAAGCCAACTGATGAGGATGACGAGCAATTGTGAAATATTTGCTTGATACCGATCACATCAGTTTTCTACAGAGGCGCTCAGGTTTAGAGTTTACTCGTTTGACGGCTCGGATGGGGCAGCACTCATCTGCTGATTTTGCGTTATCGATTGTTAGTTTTCATGAGCAGGTGCTTGGCGCTCATAACTTCATTAATCGTGCGCGGACGAATGCTGACATGATTCGTGGATATGCTCTGCTGTTGGAAATTCTTCAGAGTTTCGCAACGGCTCCTATTGTACCATTTGATGCTGGAGCGATCGCACTCTTTGATCAACTGCGATCGCAACGGGTTCGTGTGTCTACGATGGATTTAAGAATAGCAGCGATTGCTATATCTCGTAATTTAGTATTGTTGACCCGAAACGTTAGTGACTTCAACAAGGTTCCAGGTTTAGTAATGCAGGATTGGACGCTGTAAAATAGGCGGGCTAACTCAGCCGTTATACAGTCCTAATAGCTATCTTCCACACAAAACCTCAGACTACAAAGTATCATTGCCAGACATAAATAAGGACAAACAAAACAATCCAGATGACATCAACAAAGTGCCAAAAAATAGAAGTGGCATTTACACCAAAATGACCTGTGTCGTAGTTACCAGGAATGAAAGAGCGACCAAAAACAAGTATCTGCAACAAAATGCCAGTAAGAACGTGAAAACCGTGGAAACCTGTCAGTAAGTAGAACATCCCACCAAAGACACCTGTGGTAAAGCCAAAAGAAAGATGGCTCCATTCGATCGCTTGCCCGACTAAAAAGTAACTTCCCATTGCGATCGAAAGCATTAGAAACTGGCGAAATGTTATCAAGTCGTGGCGTGCAAGGGCGCGTTCTGCCAAGTAGATGACAAAGCTACTAGAAACAAGAATTACCGTATTAATTGCCGGATCTCTGACTTCCAGTCCAGAAACGCCAGCTGGTAGCCAGTCAGGATTTGCTGTTTTATAGACAATATATGCTGTAAAAAAACCGAGGAAAATGAAAGTCTCTGACAGCAGGAAGACAATGAAGCCGAACATCTTGCTGCCTTCTTCATCATGGGTATGCTCGTGTGAGAGATGATCTGATTCTTCTGAAATGATGGAACTGTCCATTGCTTGAAACTCCTATATATTTATCTCACGCAAAGGCACAGAGAAAGAAAAGAGAGTAAAGTAGTAGTCTGCGATCGCGAATACCTCATCTCAAACTCTCTGTGTCCATCTGCATGAACCTCTGCGCTCCTACCCTATGGGAAGGCGCGTTCGCGTAGCGTCTCCAAGAGTTGCGCCTATGCGTTTAAAAATCAAATCAAACATTTGGCCTGCTCTCTAATGCTCGGCTACCAATGGTTCAGATTTCCCATACCCGTAGGGTTCACCCACAACAACTGGAATTTCCTCAAAGTTCTCAACAGGAGGTGGTGAAGAAACTAACCACTCCAGTCCAATTGCTCGCCAAGGATTCTTCGGTGCTTGTTCGCCATGTATCCAAGAACCAATCATATTCAGAATGAAGGGTAAGGTAGACACACCTAGCAGAAATCCTCCGATACTGGCGATAATATTCCAAAATTCATACTCTGGTGCATAAGAAGAAACTCGACGCAACATTCCTTGTAATCCTAGTGGGTGCATTGGGAAGAAGTTGAGGTTAGTGCCAATGAACGCCAGCCAGAAATGCAACTTGCCCAAGCCTTCGTAATACATACGTCCAGTCATTTTGGGGAACCAGAAGTAAATAGCAGCAAACATCCCCATTGTTACCGTGCCATATAGAACATAGTGGAAGTGACCCACCACATAGTAAGTGTTGTTGACATGGACATCAATGGGAACAGAGGAAAGGGTGATGCCAGTGATACCTGCAAATACAAACAATATTAATGCACCAAACGCAAACAGCATTGGTGTATCAAATCGTAGCTTGCCACCCCAAATCGTTGCAGTCCAGGCAAACACCTTAATGCCAGTGGGGACAGAAACGAACATGGTTGTGAGCATGAAAAACAGCCGCATCCAGCCTGGAGTACCACTGACGTATAAATGGTGTACCCAGACTATACCGCTAACTCCAGCAATCAGGAGTGATGAAATAGCGACAATCTTATAGCCAAACAGAGGTTTACGAGCAAAAACAGGGAATATCTCTGAAAAGACTCCAAAGACCGGCAGAATGATTACGTAAACAGCAGGGTGGGAGTAGAACCAGAAAAAGTGCTGAAATAGAACTGGGTCGCCTCCCTTGGTGGGGTCAAAAAAGCTAGTTCCAACTGTTAAGTCGAGTAAAAGCATGACTGCACCTGCTGTTAATACAGGTAGTCCAAACAGTTGGATAATCTGGGCGCTGAATACATTCCAAACAAAGATGGGCATACGGAAGAATGTCATCCCAGGTGCGCGCATCTTCACAATCGTGGTGACAAAGTTAATCCCCCCCATAATTGAGGAAACACCTGATATTGCCACTGCTAGAAGCCAGATTACTTGACCATTGATTAAGTTGCCTGTCGGGTTTTGCAAGCTGACGGGAGGGTATGACCACCAACCTGCTTGCGCTGGCCCACCGGGTACAAAGAAACTGGCCATCAGTAGGATAGCAGCGATCGGTATCATCCAGAAGGCAACAGCATTGAGTCTGGGAAACGCCATATCTCGCGCCCCAATCATCAGAGGTACAAGATAGTTAGCAAAACCTGTAAGTATGGGGAATGTCCATCCAAATAGCATCACAGTGCCGTGCATGGTGAACATTGCATTATAAACACTACGGTCAACTAGGTCTGATTCTGGGGTAATCAATTCCCCACGAATGATCATTGCAAATATGCCACCAACTAAAAAGAGAATGAAAGCGGTAACAATATACTGAATACCGATAACTTTGTGGTCTGTGCTGAAGCTAAAGTATTGTTTCCAGTCTGTTATAGGTTCCTGTTGAGGTGCGTCACCTGTAATGTCTTCAACGGAAATATTTGTCATTGTCTTTTATCCTTTGTCCTTTGTCCTTTATTCTTTGTCATTAGTCACTTGTTCAAAACCAATGACTAATGACCAATGACTAATTGCTGTAATTAACTACAGGGGCTTGTGCGGGTGCTACCGTAACCCAGCCTTTGATTAATTCTTTTGATTCTTGGGCATATTCGGAAGCTGCTTGATTATTTGCAGTACATGGTTTACGGTTTGCTGTTTCTGCAAGCCACTTCTTGTAATCTTCAGGGGACTCGACAACAACATTTGCCCGCATGGTTGCAAAGTAAGTACCGCTAAATTCGGAATCGGTTAACTGATACTTGCCAATGCGGATGGGGGTGAATTCAAAGTCAATGTTGCGGTTGGGAATAATGTCTTGCTTGACTCGGAAAGCCGGGATATAAAAGCCGTGGAGAACATCCTCAGATTGCATTGCTAGACGGATGCGATGATTGACGGGTAAATGTAGTTCGGTGCTGGTAATTCCTGTTTTTGGATAGCGGAAAACCCAGGCCCACTGTTTGGCATTAACTTCAATGTCTTCAAATGGGATTACACTTGATGTAGCATCAGTTGATACAATTGAGGAAGTCGAGGAGGCGGAAACTATGCCTGCATCTCCGTTAATTGGTGCAGCAGATGCCGATTTCATCAAGACTGGAATATGCATATGCATAGCTTCCATTGGGCCTTGAATCCCCATTTGCTCGTAGATTTGGTAGCTGTAAGTGGCAATCCAAAACACTAGCAATACAGGAATTGCAGTCCAGACAATTTCTAGTGTGATATTTCCTTCAATTGGGGGGCCATCGCTGGTATCATATTGCTCTGCTCGATGGAAAATCGCTGAGTAGATGAGTGTTCCTGTGACTCCAAGAAAGATAAATGCTCCCAGCGTGATTAAGAAACTAAACAACTTATCGACGAGCTGCGATTCTGCTGCGGCTTGAGGAGGCATCCAGGAATACGTCCACTGCCCTATCAAAAGACTAACAGCAGTTAAGGCGATCGCGATCGCACTCAAGATCAAAATATTTCGGATTTTCATAGCCATAAAAGTCATTGGTCATTGGTCATTGGTCATTAATCATTAGTCATTGGTTATTTACAAGGGACAAATGACATAGACGCCTTAGCGGCTTCCCGCAGGGTAGGACAAGTAACTAACATCGATTACCTCAGCAGTAAGTTGGGGTCTTTGCCCAACCGCAACAATATATCAGCAGTATTGTGAACCCCAAACTCACCAGCTAAGTGCGCCCCTAGCGTACCGTGGATGAACATAATGAACATGATGAACAGTCCAGAAACTAAATAAGTCCACTGCACTTGTTGACTGTCATCCTGACGCCAAATATAACGCTGAAATCCTCTCCAAATAGCCATCCCAAGAATCAGCGCTAGTAGAAAAACACCACCCACTCCATGCCAAAGCATTGTTTCCATAGCTGACAATCCCCAGGCACTCTTTACTCCAGTGAGTGGTTCTGCCAACATGATTTCGTAAAAACCTGCTGCTACCGTAAAAATTGTGATGAGTGCTGAACCTAGCATATTGTACCAGCCAGCATCAAAGAAGCTAGAACGAGTGGCTGGAACTGCTAAAAACTTGAAGATTGGTTGTTGTAGAGGGAAGAATGCACCAATCAAATCAAAGGTAATGCCAAGGATGAACAAACCTATAGTGAGATGAACTAAATTTGGGTGAATGGGTATAGTGTAGGGCAACCCATTTGCTCCCATCTGAGTCTTTAATTGCTCAATAACTTCAGGGTTCATTGCAGTAAGCCCTCCTTTATAGCTTCAACAACTGGTACAGTGTGCAACCCATATACCCAAACCAATTCATCTCCGAAATACACTTGTATGCCTACCAAAACAGTCAAAAGTAGACTTGCTGCTAGGTAATAAACTGATATCTTTTCTGGAGTGCGGCAATGAATCACGTAACGCCAAGCTGTAATAGCTGCCAGAATTCCTGCAAGTGACCAGCCAAGGAGCGTATGTAAATTAAGTACTGGTTGAGCTGCGTTATAAGGTTGTGCTAAACCTGCTTCAAATTGACCAAAAATAACGGCGATGAAGATGGAGATTGTAGCGAAAAACATATTCCACCAACTCACCTCAAAAAGACGGTAGTTGCTAGTAAAGTATCCAATGACATCACACACGAAGGCAAACAACACCATTGCAATCACAAAATGGACAATGATGGGATGTATCGTATCAGGATACGGTAAATTATGGTTATTCAGAAGATTCTCAAGCATGGTATTCTACTGATATGTTAGTTAGTGTTTAGTGCTTAACAATCAATACTTCACAATCTTTTGATTTTTACAACAACTTAGATTGCACTTAAAATCCTTCTAAATAACAACAGCAATTCTGATGAGGAGAATTCTTTCACAGAGTAGCTTGATTCTGATAGGCAAAAGCTCACTGGAATGAATATAGAATAGCAAGTTATCGAAAAAGGTTTTACTCGTTGGTAAATGCTGACGAACGAGTTACTACTTTCCATCTGTGAAGTCAAACAATGATGGAGAAATTGGGAGCGGCATTACCCTTACGTATTTTGGAATCATCCTTGGCTGATTGTCTTTGACCGCAATCACGTAATTATTTCCACAGTCTATAGATTAACTGGCAAGTTTTTTTGGCAGTGCAAAGAATCAAAGCTAAATACAGCATTTTTTAGCTCCAAAGCCGCAATTAAATTTTGCACTACTACGATTTCCCTCTCTTCCTTGTTTTGGATCTCTTCCATATTGACTACTACTCCTCTTTTACTCGCAAACACTGTTACGATACTGACAAAATTCTGACATGATTTTTCGTAGTCTTGGACTGTTTCCTTAATGCTTTTACCGTCGATACGACACCACTCAGATTCTTCTATTTCAACGTAGTTTTGCGCCCAGTGATTAAATTTTGTCACCAGTTTATCAAAATCGACTCCCATCGCTATGCGCCTGATAGTTGAGTATGAGGGAACACCGTGTTTTTGTATTTCAAACGTTTTGATTAACGCTCGACGATGCCGTTTGATGAAATCCCCCCACGCACGATACCCAACATATCCACTCATAGTGCCCATTATTACGAACAGCAACACCAACCACAGTGGATGTCTTCGACCATCACTTGTTCTGAAGTCTTCTACTTGCCGCAGATGTTCAATTAGACAAGCACCCATAATTCTTATCCCCTCAACACTTGCAATTTTACCTGTTTTAGGGAATGTGCCTGTCCCTTGTCCTCTTCAATAACTAAATAGGCTTTGGACATTATTATGCCCTAAGCTCATAAATAGAATTGCTAGTTTTGAAGTGTACTTTATTTTTTTGAAGAATTTTGTACTTTTTATTCTCCATATATAAAGAATATCATACATTTGTTAAAATTACTTGCGTTAACCAACTAATTTTCAAACAGTATTTGTCGTTACAATTAATCATGAACTACAGGATTATCAGCCAATAATTGCATTTTTTATTTTGTTTCAGTGTGAGGAGTTTTGACCTGTTCAAAAAAGTTAGATACCCAAGGTAAAGCCACAAGAATTCCCGCTAATACTACTAAAAATACTGCAATTCCAAAAATTTGGTCACGGGGAATTTCAAGAACACCACGTAAAATTACTTCTCTTAAAGCAGAAACCATAGTAATCTCTACTGCTGCTGCCACGGATGTCCGTTGTTGTTGTATATGATCGATTAACAGGCGGAATAACTCTACCAAAATCAAAATGAACAGGATATCAGATGTTACTTGCCGTAAATCTAATGGACTCAAAAAGGAGAAGAACATATCTCCCAGTCGGATGAGCATCACACAAAATAAACCAAGGCAGAGAGAAATAATAATAAAGTCTTGAAAAAACTCCAGGTTACGTACAATTGTATTTCTTTGTAACCAGTTATTGAAGTTTAAAGTTAGCCCTTTGAGCATCGTATTTCCTAACGGTCTAGATTCATTTATTTCCATAACTGAAATAGTGCTGAGTATCTAGCATCGATTACTCAGCACTTGGAACTGTATTCATTCAATACCCATTTAAATATGGGGTTTAACTCAGCCCTATTAAACTATTTGGAACCGTTGAGTTTATGGGCGGTTTCGGCAGTTTTCATCTTTGATGCTGCGGTTGTTAAGTTATTCGCAGCTTTGACGATTTCTTCTAAGGTTTCGTTAACCAGATTTTCATCAAGAGAGGTTTCTGATAAGTAAGTTTCGATGAAAATCTCCACTCGACTAACAATTATTTTGCTTTGAGAGCGTAGTCTGTTGAGGTCTTTGGTAGATAGATTATTCATTGTTTGAAGTTCCTTTGGTTTCGCGGGTTAATTCTACATTTCTGGTCAGCAATTCTCAGTCAAAGAGCTATTCTTACAGGTCAGCCCTTTTTTGAAAGATAAAGCTTGCTGGAATACCCATTAAATTGTTCGCCTATTGACTGCTTAAATGCCTTCAGATTCCCAAAATTCGTACAAAGGTTTCAAGCAGGAGAATTGCTATATCTGACAAGTTAGCGAGTCTATTTTAGGACTTACGCACTGAAAACTAAGGTTTGAGATTGCTTCTATTGGAGATGCTGCACTCGCAATGACATAATTTTGTCATGGTGCCTAAGTTCTTATCTATTGCTTAGATTTATGCACCGAAATCATCTTTTGAAACTGAAGTGTAGGGTTTTGAGTCTTTAAGTGTCAAAAGCTTTGGTGCAGATATCAGAAGTTCTCCTCTGGTCGCCGCAGCGCATAGTTTACTTGAGACGAGTAGTCTGTCAAATTCATTTTGATGGTTAAAGAGACACGATAAATCGCCGTCTCTACTCTTAATTTATCCATCAATTATTTATTGACAGACTACTAAAGATAGGGTGGATGCTTACCCTGTATCTTTGTATTCTGGCTGTTGACTCCTTTTATAACAACTTGAAGCCGAAGTTATTCAGAGTCTCACGCAAATCTTTACACCCTTTTAAATAGTCTAAAGTAGCTATTCGCTCGGCTGAATGTTGCGACCAATCACCAGCGACATTCATCTTTTGTTCAGTGTAGAACTCTTTCATGATATCATTATAGTGAGTGATCGCTTCATCTTGCTCTGCCAATTTATAAGTTTCCCGGTGGAATACAGCTGGCTGAGGTAGGCGCGGCTTAACAACAGGTTGTGCTTCAGGATTGGGATAACCCACACACAACCCAAACACAGGGAATACAAAAGGTGGCAAATTCAATAACGTAGCTACCTCTTGGGTACTTTTGCGGATTGCGCCGATATATACCGTTCCTAAACCAACAGATTCAGCAGCGACAATCGCATTTTGCGCTGCGACTGAAGCATCGACTATTGCTTTAACCAACAGTTCTACGTAATCCAGGGCTACGGGAGTTAGTCCGCGACTTAGGGCAACATGAGCCAGACGACCTAAATCTGCTAACCAAACGAAGAATACGGGAGCTTGGTTAATCCATACTTGGTTATTAGCCAGCCTGCATAATTCTGCTTTGCGTTCTTGATCTTCAACTGCTACTACACTCCAGGTTTGCATATTAGCTGAACTAGGAGCAGATTGAGCAGCAGCAACTAGCCATTCTAGGGTTCCTGGTGGTAAAGGCTTAGATAGATAAGACCGAACTGAACGGTGGGCTATTAGCGTTTCTAGAGATTCGTTCCAGTCAATTTCGTGATTGAAGGGAACTTCACCGTAGCGCGATCGCAGTAGTTCTGTAGGATTGGTCATAGTCAGCTTTTGAACCTGAACACTTTTTTACGATTAAGGAAAACAAGGAAGAAGCAGAAAATCAGGAGGCTGATTAACTGACAAAAATAGAGAGAAAAGACTTGATTACTACGCAGCTAGCTGGGTTTCTCCGAAATCTGAAATTAGATCGTTCCGAAAAAAAGCAACTCGTAAGGCTAGCCGATACTCAGATGCAGGGCAAGTAAGCGGAGTTACTGTATGCCAAGAGTTGTCAGAACGTGCGATCGCAACTGAAGAATCACTAAGGGGTAGAATATCTTGGAAGGCAGATTCCGGCTGGGAGTCTTTGAGAATTCGCAAACAGCCTCCCCAATCTACAGACCATTGTTGATTGAAAAAGAGTAAATGAGTTAAAACTTTGTTCGACTCGTCTGTATGAGGGTGATGCAACTGTCCTGAGCTATATCGGCGAAATCCAATATCCATTACACAGTCTTTTAGTTCCAACCCAGACATTTCAGCTAAAGCTTTGCGGTAAGAATCTGTCCACAATCCTTCTATCAACTGTCGCCAGACTTTACTCAGGTGTCTCAAGTCATAAGTAAGTCTGCCTTGTGCCATCCGCTCTCGCCAGCGATTATCGCTAGATTTGAGCATCAAGGAAATATCCTCGCTAGTTGCAAGCATCTTTCCCCAAGAGTATCCGTATCCCTCTCCCTCCGACAGGCGAAACTCTTCGTGGGGAAAACTCGCAGTTAGTTCTAAGCTTGCTTCTGGTGAAAGCAGGTCTTTGATCAAAGCCCAATTGTATGGGACTTTTTGCATTGCTGTGGTACAAATGGAATCAAAATTAAGCATGGTAGAAAAAACGCTTTAGTATAATTAACCAATCATGATTACCCTGGACATCAAGTGGTATTGAACTAGGGGCCGGGGACTAGGGAATGGGGACTGGGGACTGGGGATTAGGGACTAGGGAATGGGAAGATTTAGATAGGAATTTAGATCCCAAGCAAATCTGATTCATATTTTCTTGCCCAGTACCCAGTCCCCAGTACCCAGTCCCAGATCCCCCATCCCGATCGCAATAATTTTGTAGGATTTGTCATTGTCATAGCCAACTTTTGAACTTGAACGCTTTTTTACGATTTCAGAGGGATTACCAACCTCATTGCAAATTTGTTTAGGTGCAAGACAACTCGCTTTACCGATAGCGGTTCTTCACCACTGCTCAAAATAAGTCCAGATCAACCTCTCCAGGATCAAACTGCTTTCCCTGCTGTTTGAGTGATTGTCCTTGTAGACTACGCAACAGGGAGCGCAAAACATCAGTCTTAGTGCGTTGGAACCGCTTGCAGTACTGCTCTAGAAGTTGCCGTTCTTCTGGAGACAATTGAAAAGTGATCCATCCTTGCTCTTTTCTCGGCATAGCTATTACCAACATAATTGGTAATATTCTAGCAGTTGGTACAATAACTGCAATCGCTAACCAGAGACGGAATTGTGATGCTTTCTTAACCCTCCCGACTCCCCATTAAGTTCACCTTTGGGGAACAAAACTCAGGAGTTCTTCAACAGTGAGACTGCGCTTAACTTTTACTGACTCATGCTTTACAGCATCCAGCACTGATTGAATTTCTGGCTGACTGAGTATGATTCCATGTTCTTGCAGCACACTGATGATCAAATGCCGACCGGAATGTTTGCCTACAACAAGGCGACGTTCCCAGCCAACATCTTCCGGCGCAAACGGTTCGTAAGTACCGGGATTTTGCAACACACCGTGAGCATGAATACCCGACTCGTGTGCAAAAGTATTTTCACCCACGATCGCTTTCCAGGGAGGAACCGGCCAGTTAGCAGCTTTCGCAACTAACCGTGACAGTTCCAGCAACCGTTTTGTATTAATACCCGTTGGGATGTTGTAAAGGTGTTTCAGTGCCATCACCATTTCTTCCAACGCCGCATTACCTGCGCGTTCACCAATCCCATTTACTGTAGTGTTGACTGATAGCGCCCCTGCTTCAATACCAGCTAGGGAGTTCGCCATTGCTAGTCCAAAATCATTATGCGTGTGCATTTCTATGGGAATGAATAGATGATGCACAAGGGAGCGAACTTTGCTGTAAGTGTTCAGAGGGTCGAGAATTCCTACAGTGTCACAAAAGCGAAACCGGAAAGCTCCCAACTCTTGAGCATAATACGCCACATCCAATAGAAAAGATGGATCGGCTCTGGAAGAATCTTCTCCGCCAACAGATACCGCTAAACCGCGATCGCAAGCGAAATTAATCGCATCCCGCAGAAGATCCAGCATTACTTGCTGCTTACCCCCAAACTTGGCGGCAATCTGAATTTCTGATACGGGAACGGAAATATGCACCCGTTCCAAACCACAATCTATAGATGCCTGAATATCGGACAATTTAGCACGGTTCCAGCCAAGTAACTGGGCATTTAATCCCAGATTAGCGATCGCTCGGATCGACTCTGCTTCTTCTTGTCCCATTGCCGGCACGCCAATTTCCAATTCTGGAACACCAATAGCATCCAGAAAAGTAGCGATCGCAATTTTTTCTTCAACATTAAAGGCTACACCTGCGGCTTGTTCGCCATCTCGCAAGGTTGTATCGTTAATCTGAACGGGATGTTTATTCATCGTGAAGTCATGATTCATGATCAGCTAACTCGTTGGGTGATTTTGATTTGCTTGAGTAATTCATAATTGAAATGCACAGCAGCTAACTTGAGTTGTGGAAACTAAAAGACATATTTTTTAGCCGTGGGTTAATAATTACGAATTACGTTAGCGACGCGAAAAGCGAGTCTGCGTGCGTAATTACGAATTACGAATTACGAATTACGAATTATTTAAATATTTGCTACAACTTCCCCAATCTTGCTAGTATCATAGCCGCCGAGAATCTCTAATTGCGATCGCACTAGCTGATGTCCCAAGATACTGAGGAACTGTTTTACTGGTTCTTCTTCCAAGTATTCTTTAATAATCACCAAGTCGTATCGCGCACTATGAAGGGGGATAAATCCCAACCCAAAAGCAGCAGCTATAGATGCCGTACTGATCCCTGCATCAGCAATTCCTGAGACTACAGATAAGGCAACATCTTGATGGCTGTGGACGATATGGGTAAATCCTTTCACAGTCTGGGATGGCACTCCTTCTTCTTGGAGTTTCCGTTCTAAAAGCATCTGACCGCCAGAACCCGCTTCATGGGTAACAATAGTTGCTCCAAATTCTACTAAGTCGGAAACTGTTTTAATTCCCCTTGGGTTTCCTGGTGGGACTAACAAACCTTCTTCCCAAACTCCAAGGGTAATCAAAACGGCACTCTTGCCTGTTAAGGCTTCCCGCACAAAGGGAATGTTATGTTCCCCAGTTTTGGGATCGTATAAGTGCATTCCTGCAATATGAACTTCACCTTTGCACAGACTACGTAATGCAGCCTTGCTGTGGGCGAAACGATAATGAATTCGCAGTTGCGGATGCCAACGTTCAGTTGCTCTTGCCAAGAGAGAAAGCACAGGTGTACAACCAGCAATCACAACTGTATTGTGTAGTTTGTCTATATCATCCAGAATCCGAACCAGGACTTTATTTGTAACGTTTTGGTTTTGTGCTTCACCCTCCAATTGACGCTCATTACTAGCTACTTCTGACGCTAATGGCAATTTGCTGATGCTGGGTAACTCTTCCACCCTTGCGGATTCCTTAGCATCAGGGTAGATCGCTGCAAGCGTCTCACCATCAGCTGGAATCATTTCGATCCGAAAAGCATCATTCCCAACGAGGGGATAAGCTATCCATTGATCCCCAACCCGCGCTAGACTAACTCGCGATCGCTGTTGCTTAGGGACTGATCCCGCAAGAATTGCCTCAACTTCTGGTAAATCTTCTTCAAACCAGAATAAGTCCTCGACTTGGCAGCCAAGAGCTTTGGCTAAACGCAGTGACATAGCAACAGAAGGAGCATATTGCCCTAGTTCCACACCACCAATACTCTGACGAGTTACGCCAGCTATATTAGCTAATTCTTGCTGACTCATACCCAAGCGAGTTCTAATTGACTTCAGGTTATTGCAAAGATTCACATCCAGTTTCATGAGGCTGTATATCTCCGTTAGAAAAAGCCACAGCAGACAAACTTAAATCTGTTGGGTCAATCGCAAGGTTTTCTCGTATTTGCCGTTTTTGTTGTCAGACATATTGATGTTTTGACAATTTTGCTTATTTGCTGCAAGCATAGCATACATGTTGCTAAAATACTTGCATTCCTGGATACTATTTTAGTGATTTAGCGTAGCTTGCTAACCTACTAGTCATCGCCAACGGTAGCAAGCTACGTCACCAAAAAAAACTTAGTCCGAGTGCGGTAAATCCTGATCTAGATGCCAATTGCCTTTTTTAGTTGGTACTGCCACCCACTGGAGTTCCAACCATAAGATCGGGTTCTTTTCCTTCAACCTTGAGGCGGGATCGCGAATAATGCGTGTGGCATTTATGCAAACAGCCTGACATATCCCCAAATCTTGAGCAACGCCTCTGAAAACATCTTTGTTGTCATTAATTGAGGCAAACAGCATATTAGGATAATAAACAACAAAATGTTGTATAAGTTTTGGAGGGCAGCCCCAGTAAGAGTTTACGAGTTCGACGTGGCAGTACTGGAGCAACTCACCTACTTTGGCACAGCGTTCCTTGACTACGGTGATAAATTTTTGGACTAAAACCTCTTCGGTCAACATAATGAGTTCTCCTCCTTCAATGAGGTAGACGAATTTTAGCGTGGTTCAGAACGCCGATTTCTCAAATGGTGGTAAGAAGTTTACGCAGTTTTTTCTGCTTTTTCGAGTCAGAGATCGCCAATTGCTCCAGACACTTTGTATGAGGGATAACCCCTACTGCATCGTCCTATTCAAGAGGTATCTCCGAAAATGAATCTGCAACCTTTGTGGAGTTTGGGCTGATACCTAATGTTTGGAGGTGTCTAAACAACCCAAACTGTACCAGCAGTTCCTCTAGCTGATCGTTAGACATAGATTTCGGAGTCACAAAATCTGTATTCTGGTCAATTGCCATTGCTAGGTTGCGATAGTGCTGCGCCTGTTCAGACTCAGGAGCATACTCAATCACCGTCTTGCGGTGGAACTCTGCTTGCTGCACCATATTGTCTCTGGGTATGGAGTAGATCATTTGAGTCCCCAGTTTCTCTGCCAGAGCCTCGATCAAATCATCTTCCTCATCGACTTTGCGAGAGTTGCAAATCAATCCTCCCAGACGTATACCGCCTATGGGTGCATACTTTTGAATACTTCGGCAGATGTTGTTGACGGTATACATTGCCATAATTTCCCCAGAAGTGATAATGTAAACTTCTTGAGCTTTGCGTTCACGAATGGGCATGACAAATCCACCGCATACGACGTCACCTAGACCGTCATAAAATGTATAATCAAGTCTAACTGCATCATCATAAGCACCAAGTTGTTCCAGCAACCCAATTGATGTCACAATGCCTCTACCTGCACATCCTACACCAGGTTCCGGCCCACCCGATTCCACACACAGCGTCTTCCCCCATCCCACCTGGCGGAAGTCTTCTAGATTCAAATCATCATCTTCTTCTTTACGCAACGTGTCGAGTACAATCTTCTGGTGGAATCCTCCCAACAGGAGCCGGGTGGAGTCTGCTTTTGAGTCACACCCTACAACCATCACCTTACGATCCAGATCAGTGAGTCCAGCCACTACATTTTGAGTTGCTGTGGACTTGCCAACTCCTCCTCTTCCATAAATAGCGATTTTCCGCATAAAAACCTCAATAATGGCGCAGACTTATTAATTCGGCTCCCAGATTATGGTGTAATCAAGCAGAGTATTGAATCAAATTGGAGTTGTAAATTTTGAAAGTATTTACTACCCAGTTTGTGACTGAATTGATGCTGTTAGATAGTGGACATCAACCGTCTATCCAGCACTATAAATATTGCAGTTATTTGCTAGAAGTTAAACAGCTTCTTACAGATATGGCAGTAAATATTAGCGGGATGCGAGATACAACAAGGGTGCTAAAAATTAGTTCCAATCCTGTCACCAAAAATCCAAAAAACTTCCACAGATACGGCAGGTGAATGAGAAATTTCTGCTTACTCACAGCAAGACAAGTATTATTTTCGCTGCAAAGAAGATACATAAAAAAATCAGTCCAGCCTACGCTATGGCAACAGCTTCGCCAAACGAAAAACCGATTTTTAGGCGGTTTTGCTCCACTTCGATTAACGTTATGCCATCACCAATAACTGATGAGGCTGGTCTGATACTCACTTCAAAGGAATCTAAGGAGTTTTTATTCTGGTTTTAGATTCCCTATAAATAAAGAATATCATACATCTG
>NZ_JBALFY010000001.1:0-3708 GCF_036916655.1 Nostoc sp. | reverse complement strand
ATTCACTCTAGTAATTTACAGGAGTGGGGAATGGGCAAAATCTCCATTTCGTCACTTAGAGGGCTTTAACGCCATGTAATGCATTGGCGATAAAAATACCAGTGGGATAACTCCTTTTACTTGGTGATAATCGACTATGCTCCATTCCATGTCTATTATCCAAAAATGAATCGCTTCAAATGCGTCACCTTCAACCTCTGCCACAATCTCTAAAATTTCTAGTTCGTCTTCTGATTCTTCCACTTGGGCTGGAGTCATCTCAACGTACTGAATCTTGTACAACTCAGTGGTCATAATTCCCTTTTTGTTACTTCAAACCTTTAACCAATTCCCGAAATAGCAACCTTGCACCTTTAGCTGCAACGCGATTTCTGACAAGCTTCACAGGACGACCGGCTGCTTTTTCAGTGTCTAACTGTTCACCCAAAGTTTTACCAATATCATTTTTGAGGCGCGATCGCTTCGGTTCAATGCGAGTAAAAACCCACTGCCAGAGTGACTTACGACACAAATCTGAGCCACCTACTACTTTGGATTTACGGCTATCGCCGGATGCTTCCATTGAGGGAGCAGCGCCCAAGGCTTTCTGAAATCTTCTCAATGAAAGGTGGCGTTTAGTAGGCTTTTTGGAGTTTCGCCCCTGGCGTATTCTCACCTCTGGCTTACCATCTGCATCCAGGAATCCCTCAATGGGGTAAATCTGGGAAATAATCACCGACGAGAGGCGATCGCCAAATCCAAACATTTTAAAAACTGTGCGGTAATGGTCAAATCGAGAGTCAGCAAGCAGTTCTCGTAACTCTGTCTCGATGACGTGTTCCTCACGTTGGAGGTCACAGATCCGTTTTGCGTGTTCTCGAACAGTGTCAGTGATTCCTAAGCCGACGGTTTGTGAGTACAGGCGGTCATAGCGGCTGCTTTTACGAATTCCAGCAAGCCAACCCCACAGTAAAGGTGCAAGTCCTGCTTCACCCCTCTTAGACTTCACCAGTGCCACTTCTGGAAACTGCCAAGCTAAATCTTGACGAATACGATTCATGATCGGGGACTGAACGCGGTTGAGATGTGCCAGCCGCAAAACTAGTTCTCGAATTCTGACTATTTCGCGATCGCGAATTTGGACAAATCGACGCGGGTCTTGGTGGTAGTCAAAGTAGTAGCAGGCAAGAGCGAGAGCATCAGCATCATCATCTTTATCTGGCAGTGCTAGGTGATTAGCTCGATAATTTCTCAATTCTTTATGACCAACTAGCCGAACTTCTACCCCGCTTCGTGCCAAGTGAGTGCCCCAAAGTTTGCTGTAATTGTTGCCAGTAGGTTCTAGTAGTGCAATGTCCGCATTGAGCGCGAGTAAATTTTGAATACCTTTTGCATCAGCGCTCAACTGAAAAAATGGACATTCGTAATAAAATTGACGTGGATCTTCGGGCTTATCCGTGAGCAAACAAGCCGAAACTGAGGACTTGCTAACATCAAGTCCCAAAATTCTAATCATTCAGTTCTCCATAGGTGGTTTCGTCTTGTTCCCTGATGCCATGCCTGCGAATCACCCGAAGGCCACTTTGAGCCTAGTTCACTCTCAAGGCAATGCCGGAGCGCGAACTCCGGCGACATGGGGAGGAAACAGTACAATCACAGCAGCCGAGCTTACGAATATCCGAAAGCCGAAAGCTTGTTTCTAGTCAAAAGCCCTAAGCTGCTGTGTGTATGTGCTGTACGTCTGGGTTGG
The DNA here is from genome assembly GCF_036916655.1 of Nostoc sp. Taxonomy (GTDB): domain Bacteria; phylum Cyanobacteriota; class Cyanobacteriia; order Cyanobacteriales; family Nostocaceae; genus Nostoc. Next base: position 1,979 of record NZ_JBALFY010000001.1, on the reverse strand, counting down.
ACTCCAGTCCGCGACGTGAGATAAACTCACGTTTCGGCTACTGGGTCAAGTAGCCCGCGCTTAGATTAGCGCGATCGCAATTCACAATTACGATTCATCAGGCGGTTATTTTTTTGGCTTTAACTTTTTTTTATTTTTGACATTGGTAGATGAAATTGCGATCGCACTCCTCGTAAAGTGCGATCGCTTGTCTATAGCGTTAGCGCTGCCAGCGCTGCAAGTCAGTTTCTAGCGCGAAATCCTCATCATGAAAGTCTAGTGACTCTCCTCTACGGATTATCCTTTCACTTGACACTAGGTATTCCCAATAATATTTACCAGGTGCGTGATTGTTTAAAACCCTTTCTTCGACCTTCCCAAAATAGGCTATAGAAGTTGTATCAAAATTTATTTCATACCAGACTAAATCCCCATGCTCATATTTGGGAAGAGGAATTCCGCTCAGGGTATGTACAAAAGTTGGTGATTTTGTCATCATAGAATTGCTCCTTTCACAGTGTATTTGTGGTTGGGGAAGTCGTCATAAATTGGATCTCTAATCATCCAATTTGTGGCGCACATTCTCTATTTTTGAGGTATTTTGATTTGCAGAGAATTGGATACCAATTTTAGGAATTGAAGTAAACCATTTTCTGTCTTTCTAAAGTCTGTCCATTATTTTTCTGATTTACTAAATTTCAGACAGACACCAGACAGAAATAGACAGAAAATTGTCTAGAAATAGACACCAGACATCAGACACCGAAATGATAGACAGAGCCGAAACGGTATGCTGTATAAGCGTTTTGCTGGTGTCTGTCCGTTTCGTTAGCAGACACCAAATAGACACCAGACACTAAAAAAATGTCTCTTGGTGTCTGGACAGACACCAAGCTTTGAGAAGTCTGTTTCATTGCTGTTCCTCTGTGTAGACCACCTTGCCGATGATGATATTTACGGTGTTACCTTCAGCCTCGAAGTCAACGATCGCAAATTCTTGATCATCAACATCTTTGATGATTAGTTCCGTTGCACCAGGGTAGTGCTTTAGGTCTTCAAGCAGTTCTAGAACTGTGGTTGTCATAAGGTTTCTAAGGATAAAGTATGCAGACATGAAATATCACCGCCCAGCAAATTCGTTGCTAGCGCTCGGTTCACAGTGATCAGGGTGGTTCCGCGCAAGGTGGCGCGGGTTGGTTGCTCCGGTTTATTGGTGTGTCCCCACGGGCACTAAGCAAATGTGGGGAGGGAGCTAAAAATAGTTTTCTATGTGAGAAACTGATGTTATGTTAATCATATAGAAAACCTCGTGTCAAGAGTTTTCTATATGGGAATTAGTTTTCTATATGTAAAATGGGTTTACTGTATATGAGCAAAAAGCATGGCGAGGCCGAAGAAACTAGCGGACGACGCAAAGAACGTGTCCCTATTCCTAAGCAAGAAGGACTGGGAGTTATTCGAGGCGAAGGCAAAAGCAATAGGATTGAGCAGGGCGGACTTGGTAGCGAAGATAGCGAGGGGAGACATACCGTTAGGTCAGGCGTCTCCCTCGCTGGAGAAAGCGATATTGGAAAAGTATTAGAGCGACTTGAGTTATTAGAGCAAGGTTTCAAATTCTATGTTGGTTCTCATCGCCAACGTCTTGAAGCTCGACTTGACGAGAATAAGAATTTTACAGACTCATTTGACGAAGGAATGAGACTGATCAAGGCAGAACTCTACAACATAGCTGCTCAGTCGCTCGAAAAACCTGAAGAACCAGAGTAAAACCGTCCTACCTGCAAAGGTGAGGGCGGTTTTGTTTGGCGATCACACTCAACCTCTACAAGTGCGATCGCAACCGACAAATAGACACGTAAATAGCCACCTAAAATCTGACCTCTAGGCGGCTAAGTTAATATTTCAAAACTAATAGTATTATGCCAGAAAATAGCATACAAAAACAAGCTTCTTATCCACGTCCCAAAGTTGTCTCTATCTCTAAGAACACCACATCGAGA